>CAXXNI010000003.1:0-114690 GCA_963663285.2 Candidatus Limiplasma sp.
CGCCGCGGTGCCCGGCTACCACTTTGGCAAAGCCGGCCAGTTCGTCCGTGGTTGCGTAGCGCCCCGGCACATAATCCAGCCCGAAGGACAGCCCAAATGCCCCCTGCGAAAGATTGGTTTCCAGTATTTTATTCATTTCCGCCTGTTCTTCAGGGCTTGGGTCGCGCGCAAACGCGCCACCCATCACCGACCAGCGAATCGTACCATGCCCCAGCAGCGTACACAGGTTCAGGTTGGTGCCCGCATTTTCGACCGCGGTGGCATACCCGTTAAAATCCTGCCACTGCGCAAAGCGTGCTTTGTACTCCGCACGCTGGCGCTCGCTCATCAAGCCGTTGCCGTAATAGTATTCAATATTTTTTTGCGTCGGGCCGGGCACAATGGAATGGCCGCAGTTGCCGTTAACTACCGTCGTCACACCCTGCCGCAGAAACAGCTCGTACGTCCCATCCACAAGGCAAATCCACTCTTCATGCACGTGTGGGTCGATCAGCCCGGGAATGACCACTTTGCCCCGCGCGTCGATCACTTTCGCTTCGCAGCAGGGCAGCGCCGTGCCCACCGCCACGATGCGGTCGCCGGAAATAAGCACATCGCCGGTATATGCGGGTTCACCCGTTCCATCCACAATAAGCCGTTTTGAATAACAATGTCCATTGCTGTCTCCTCAAGCGCGGCCATGGCGCAGCAGTTTACCCGCATAAGGGCGCAGCAGCGTACCGCCCTGCAGGGTCACAACGCCGTTCACCAGCACGGTATCCACACCGGTTGGCATGGTGTCAGGCTTATGGTAATCCAATTCTTCCGGCGCGGGATAACGGAAATGATCCGCATCGATAACGGCGATATCCGCCCAGTTGCCCACCGCCAGCCTGCCGCGCCCGGTAAAGCCCAAATGGTCGGCCAGCATACTGGTGTTTCGGCGGACAATCTCCTCCAGCGGCACCCCCGCTTTGCGGTACATCTGCCAGAAGATGGGCTGCGCGCCGCGGCGCTGCAGCTCGTACCAGCCGCCCATATCCTCGGGATCGCCCATAATCTCATCCGAACCGACGCAGACATACGGGTTTTGCATAATGCTTTGCGCGTGCGGGCGGTTGGGAAATCCGGCCGGGACGGGCCGCCGAGGTAGAAGGTATATTGTTGGTCGTCTCCCAGTAAATCCAGCAGCACCTCGTCGGCATCCTGCCCGCGCTCTTTGGCGATATCCGCAATGGAGCGGTTCTCCAGCGCCGGATCCTCGGAACAAACAATCAGCGTCAGGTTGCGGTCTTCCGGGAACATGTACGCGTCCTTTAGCACCGTCTTGCGCCCCTCCGGCGTATGCAGCGCGGCTTTGACCCCTTCCATCCCCACGGTAAAGAGGCTGTCGGACACAGCCATAATAAATTGCAGCATCCGGTCTTTCCGGGTCAGGTGACCAGTGGAAACAGGAATCGTATCCACACAAACCGGCATGCCTGCGTCGGCTGCTTCCTTAACCGCATCAAAGCACTCCGGGTTTACGGATTTCAGGTGCGAAATCTGGATACGCGCGCCGGTTCTGCGGCCCACGTCAATAAACTCCTGCGTGCAGGCAAGCATGCCGATGTGGTGGCGCAAGTGCGCAGCCGCGACGCCGTCGTACTCCTTCACGACCGAAACAACGTCGCAAAGCTCGTCGGTATCGGCGTAGCGGCTGGGCACATAGCTCAGCCCGAAGGAAACGCCCCACGCGCCCTGCTCCATATTGGTACGCAAAATCGCGTCGATCTTTTCTTTTTCCTCCGGCGTCGGCTTACGGTCCAGCGCGCCGCCCATTACATACCAGCGGATAGTTCCGTGCCCCTGCAGCACCGCCATGTTCATGTTGCAGCCCTGCTGCTCCCAGTAGTCCGCATAGCCGGCAAAATCCTGCCATTGCGGGAACAGCGTTTTATACTTTTCGCTCTGCTGCGCGCTGAAAAGACCGTTGTTCCAATAATAGTCCACCGCTTTTTCCATGGGAACGTTAAAAACGGCGTGTCCGCAGTTGCCGCTTAAACAGGTGGTTACGCCCTGCCGCATAAAAAGCTCCATACCGCCGTCCAGCAGGCATACGTATTCTTCATGCACATGCGGGTCGATTAGCCCGGGAATAACCACTTTCCCGGCCGCATCGATCACCTGATCCGCCTGTATGGTAAGCCGGGGCGCAATGGCGATAATCTTTCCATCCTGAACCGCCACATCCCCGGTAAAACCCGGTTTGCCGGTACCGTCGATAATAAAGCCGTTGCGCAATAATACATCCGCCATGGTTATGCCTCCTTGTTTGTCCCTGTGGTGCTTGCGGTGGAAACAACTACTGCTGCCTGCCGAAAATCAGACCCACACCTGGCGCAGTACGCGCAGGGCGTTGCCGCCCAGCACCTTGGCAATGTCCGCATCGCTGTAACCGTGCCCGACCAGCCAGCGCAGAATGTTGATGGAAGCTTCGGTCGGGTTTTCCAGTCCCTTTACATAGGCTACCTCTTCATACGCCGTTTGTTGGTTGCGAGTATCCCCCGTTGCCAGACTGCCCGCAAACTGGTGGTGCAGGCCAACGTGATCGCCATAGAGGTTATCAGTGCCGAAGGATACATGGTCGATGCCCGCAAGATTTGCGATGTATTCAAAATGCTCCATAAAGGAATCCAGATCATGCGTGTTATGCGTATGGGTCATGGTGGTGTGTGGCGCAGCTTCAATACCCAGTACGCCGCCCTTTTCCGCCACCGCGCGAATCACATCGTCCCCGCAGAGGCGTTTGCTGTCCCACAGCGCACGTGCGCCGATGTGGCTCACGATCAGCGGTTTTTCGGAGTACGCCATCGTATCCAGCGTGGTTTGCGGTCCGGCGTGGGAACAATCGATCAGCATCCCCACTTTGTTCATCCGTTTCACGGCCTGCCTGCCAAATTTGGTCAATCCGCCATCGTTATCTTCTTTCAACCCCGAGCCAAGCGCGTTGCTTTCGGAATACGTAATGCCCATCATGCGGATGCCCCAGCCCATACAGCACGTCGATGCGGTCCAGCTCGTTTTCTATGGGAGCCGCGCCTTCCAGCACCGGCACCCACGCGATGCGCCCTTCCTTGTGTGCGCGCAGAATATCATCCACACTTTTACATTGAAACAGAAAATGCTGGTGGTGCAAATCGCACAGCCGGTGGCCGAAATCCACCAGAATATCTTCAAACTTCCAGCCGTTTTTAGAAACAATATGGCACGTGCCATCCATCATATTATCAAAGACGCAGTCCAGATAGCTGTGGGAAAGCGCTTCGTACTCGCAGCTCTCCCGCCCGGCCCGGTCCAGCGCCGCCATTTGCGTAATATCAGCCGGAGTGAGCGTCGGGTGTTCGTGCAGGGCAATGTAAACACAGTCCCGCGCCAAACGCAGCGTCCGCTCCTCCTGTTGCGGGGTCAGCGGCAGGCGGTAACGGCCCGCCCAATCCCACTTTGCCAGCGGAAAAACGGGGTAATCCTCCCCGGGGGTCAAATAGTCGTAGGCGTGATAGCCCTGATACGCGGTTTTAATGCCCATGTTACTCCTTGGTCGCCAAAGCCGGCAGCTTTGGCAGCGGTTATACAAGAATCTTCTTGGAAAACGCAGTGTCCCGGCAACCCGCCCAAAAGGCGGATTGCCGGGGAAAACAGCAGCCCTTTGAAACGGGGTTACTGCTGGATCAGGTGTACCTTTACCAGGTCTTTGACGTCACATACGCCATACAGGCCCGGCGTGGCGCTCCAGCCTTCATACTTCTGCTTGGAGTAGCCGTACGCGTTTACGCGAACCAGCACGTTCACGGTGGGCAGTTCTTTTACAAACAGCTCCTGGAACTGCATCATCATCGCTTTGCGGGCTTCGTAGCTCGCCTCCAGCTTAACGCCTTCCAACAGCGCGTCCATTTCGGCGTTGTGGAACTGCATAAAGTTGAGGGTGCAAGCGGAATGGTAGATCGCGTCCAAACCGGTATCCACATCGTCGATAACGCCCCACTCGATGTAGTTGATATCAAAAGTCTTGCTCTTGGTAACAACGTCGGTGTAGGTGGCGGGTTCTACGATGCTGATAGTGATATCGATGCCCGCTTCGGCGCAGTTGGATTTGAAGATGTTGGCAATCGCATCGATGTTATTGGTGTTGTTGCGGCAGGTCAGGGTGAAAGCAAGTTTCTGCCCGTCCTTTTCGCGGATGCCGTCGCCGTCGCTGTCCACATAGCCGGCAGCTTCCAGCGTCGCTTCCGCGCCCGCAATATCAAATGCCGGGAAGGTCGCAGCGCCGGTGGACATATCGGTGTACACAGGGGAGATGGGTGTGTACATGGGTACGCCGCCGCCCTGGATGGCAATGTTGATGAGCGCGTCACGGTCGATGGTCTGGGCAATAGCAGTACGCACGGCAGCGTCGGCCAGCAGCGGGTTTGCGTAGCTGAAGCCGAAATAGCCGTAGCCCAGCGAGTTGACTTTCGCAACGCCGTACATGTCGGGCTCGGATTCCAACTGCTGCTGCACCGCCACAGACAGGGCGTTGCTGCCGCAATCCACTTCGCCGGATTTGATGGCTAGCATCAGCGCGTTCGCGTCGGTGTAGATGCGCAGGGTAATGCCCTCCACATAAGCGCCTACGCCGTCGTTAGCCAGCGCCCAGTTTTCCACGCGGGAGAAGGTGTAGTATTCACCCTTGGAATAGTCCTCCAGTTTGAAGGGGCCATACCCAATGGGGGGAATCTCGGCATTGGCAAAATCGTCGATGCCTTCGATCAGGTGCTTGGGCATTACGTCTACCCAGAAGCCGATAATGGTCATGAAATCGACCTGCGGCTCTTTAAGGGTGTACTGCACGGTCAGCTCATCCAGCGCTACGGCGCTTTCGATGTTGGCATAATAGTCCGAACCGAAGTTCACATCATGCGTTGCGCAGTAATTAGCGGTAAAGGCGAGGTCTTCCGCGGTAAACTTGACCCCGTCATGCCAGTACAGGCCATCATGGATGGTGGCGGTGAAGGTTTTCAAATCATCGCTGACTTCATACCCCTGCAATACATAGGGTACTTTTTCCGCGTTCTCATCGAACACCAGCAGGGAGGGGTAGAGCAGATTGGCAACCAAAGCCGCGTTAAGATCGTTGCTGACCCAGCCGTTCAAGGCGTACGGATCGCCAACCATGCCGATTACCAATTGGCCGCCTACGAGGCTTGCATCGTCCTCCGCAACAGCGCTGACCGCGCCCAGCGAAAGAGCCATTGTCGCTACCAGAAGCAGGGCAAGGAACCTTTTCATCGTGTCTCTCTCCTTTTTAGTCCTATCTATATGGAGAAATACCGGCGTATGTAAATCGATATTTCCGCATACCATGGTAAAAGGGTTACCGTGTCAAGGGTACAGGCTTACTTTACCCATACCTGATCCAGCACGCGCAGCACATTGCCGCCGATAACCTTGGCAATGTCCTCGTCGCTGTAATTGTGCTTCACCAGCCAGCGCACAATATTGATAGAGGCTTCGGTGGGGTTTTCTAACCCTCTTACGAAAGGCACTTCTTCATAGGGCACTTCGTTGTTAACCGTATCCTTAATGGACAGGCTGGCCGCATACGCGTGGTGCAGGCCTACGTGGTCGCCATAGAGCGAATCAATGCCGAAGGAAACATGGTCGATGCCGACCAGCTTGGCGATGTACTCAAAATGCTCCATCACGGAATCGATATCGTGGGTGGTGTGGGTCTTGGTCATGGTGGTGTGGGGCGCGGATTCCACGCAGACCACGCCGCCTTTATCCGCTACGGCCTTCATGACGTAATCTTCAAACAGCCGTTTGGCATTCCACAGGGCGCGCGCGCCGACGTGTGTCATCAAAATCGGCTTTTCGCTGGTCATAGCCGTATCCAAAGCGGTCTTATGACCGCAGTGGGATACATCGATCAACATGCCGACCTTATTCATCCGTTTCACGGCTTCTTTGCCAAACTTGGTCAGGCCGCCGTCCGTATCTTCCTTCAGGCCGTTGCCCAGCGGATTGGACTCGCTGTACGTAATGCCCATCACCCGGATGCCGAAACCGTACAGCACGTCGATGCGGTCCAGCTCGTTCTCAATGGGGGTGGAGCATTCCAGCACCGGAACCCACGCAATTTTGCCTTCCGCCTTGGCGCGGTGAATATCCGCCACGGTTTTGCACTGGATCAAAAAGTCCTGATGGTGTAAATCGCACAGCCGCATACCGATATCGTGAATCACGTCAGACCATTTCCACCCGCTTTTGCTGGTGATGTTGCAAGAGCCGTCCATCATGTTGTCAAACACACAGTCCATATAGCTTTCCGCAAGCGCGTCGTAGGCGCAAAACTCACGGCCCGCATTGTGGTACAGTTTGCTCTCGTTCATGTTGGCGGGGAAATAGCAGGGGTGTTCGTGGGTGGCGATAAAGACGTTTTTCGCCACGAGGTCCTTCACCCGTTGCTCCTGCGCCTCGCTGTCCAGCGGCACGAGGTACTCGCCGGCCCAGTTCCATTTAGCCAGTTCATAAACCGGGTAATCCTCGCCGGGGGTCAGGTAATCGAATGCTTTGTATCCTTTGTAGGCAGGCTTCATGTTTGGTCGCACTCCTTATCAAATAGGTTCAAAATGGTAAGCCGCTTGCGCGTACCCACCGATTAGCGGGTCTTGGGGTTTAAGGTATCGTTAATGGCGTTGCCCAGCGTGTTGAAGCTGACCACATATGCCATAATGGCGATACTCGGCCACAGCCACCACCAGCTGGGATTGGGGTTTTTCACCAATGCGCCGGTATCCCACGCTTTTTTGAGGATCAGCCCCCAGCTCCACGTGTTGGGATCACCCAGCCCCAGAAAGCTCAGGCCCGATTCGCTCAGCACCGCGGTCGCCATGACCAGCGTAAGGTTCACCATCACCGGGCCGATCACGTTCAGCAAAATGTGCTTGCCGAGAATTTTCCGGCTGGGTACGCCCAAACAGCGCGCTACCTCGACAAATTGCATTTCCGACGTGCGCAGCGTAGCGTTGCGCGTTACGCGCGCCAGACTGGGCCAGGATAAAATGCCGATGACGATAGCCACATTGGTTACGGACGCGCCCGCTACGGCGGCGATTACGATCATCAGAGGCATCATGGGCAGCGTCATGAAAATTTCAATGATGCCATCGATGAATCCGCCGATGCGGCCTTGAAAATATCCGCTGATCAGCCCCAGCGGAACGCCGATCATGGCCGCGCAGAGCACCGCCATCAGGGATACGTACACCGAGGTGCGCGCGCCCCAAATGATCTCGCTCATCACATCCAGCCCCAGATTGTCCGTGCCCATCCAGTGGGCGGCGCTGGGGGCAACCTCAATTTCCCTGCCGTAGCCTTTGGGGTAGGGCGCCAGCAACGGGGCAAAAATGCCCACCAGCAATATCAGCACGACAATGCACAGGCCGATCATGCCCAGCTTGTTTTTACGGAAGGCCTGGAAAAAGGTGCGCTGTTTCATGCCTTGCCACCTCCCAGCTTCACGCGCGGATCAATCCACGCCAGTACCAAGTCCGTCAGAATGTTGATGATAACCGTCGTTACGCTGAGCACCAGAAACGCGCCCTGCAAAACGGGGTAATCCAGCGTGGAAACACTGTCGAAAATCAATCGTCCCACCCCCGGCCAGGAGTAAATGCTCTCCGTCATAATCGCGCCGCCGACCATAATGGCAATCATAATGCCGGTTGCGGTAATGGTGGGGATCATCGCGTTTTTCAAGGCGTGCTTGCGGGTAACGTAGCGGTCGTCCCAACCCTTGGCCAGCGCCGTGCGGATGTAATCCTCCTTTTGCACCTCGATCATGCTGTTGCGGGTGTATAGAATAATGGAAGTACAGTTGCCGATAAAAAGCGTAAACGTAGGCAGTATCGCGTGGCGCAGCACATCCCCCACAAAGGCGAGCCCCTGCGCGGGAGGCGGCGTATACGCGCCGCCGGTCGGCAGCCAGTGCAGCTTATAGCCGAAAATGTAAAGCAGCGCAAAGGATAAAAACGGAATAAAGATGGAGATACCCACCATGGTGATGACATTGATGATTTTATCGAAAATTCCGTTGCGGTTCTTGGCAGCTTTCAGCCCGACCGGAATGCCGATGATCAGCGCGAAGCTGATGCTTAAAAACAGCAGTATCAGCGTCCATGGCAATTTTTGCAGCAGTACCGCGCTTACGGCCTCCCGTGTTTTAAAGGAAACGCCCAGATTGCCTTGTAAAAGCTGCCCAAGATAAATCACATACTGCACCAATAGCGGCTTATCCAGCCCGAACTGCGCGGTCATGCGCGCAACGGTGTCGGCGCTCATCTTGGGGTCCAGCATCATGGATACCGGGTCCGCCGGAATCAGGCGCAGCAGAAAAAACGTAATGGATACCGAGACAAACACGGTTAAAAGCCCGCGAAAGCCCCGCCGGATTAAGTATTTTCCCATTCCCTTTCACCTCCAAAGCCCATTTGGGTTACTGTGCGTAGTAGGGGCAGCGCACATAGTGGCCTGGCGCAATTTGCTGCATTTCCGGGTGGTTGGTCTTGCAGGACTCCTTGGCCATATAACAGCGGGAGCAAAACCGGCATCCGGACGGCAGGTTAACGGCGCTGGGGATGTCCCCTTCCAGCAAAATCCGTTTCTTTTTAACGGTGGGGTCCGGGTTGGGAATGGCGGAGATCAGCGCCCGGGTGTAGGGGTGCGCGGTGTTGGCAAACAGTTCCTGCGCCGGAGCCATCTCCATCATCTCCCCCAGGTACATTACGATAATCGTATCGCTGACAAACTTGACGACCGATAAATCGTGGCTGATGAAGATGTAAGTTAGGTCGAATTCCTCTTTTAAATCGTTAAACAGGTTGAGCACCTGCGCCTGTACGGATACGTCCAGCGCGCTTACGGCCTCATCGCAGATGATGAGCTTGGGGTTCATCGCCAATGCGCGGGCGATGTTGATGCGCTGGCGCTGCCCGCCGGAAAACTCGTGCGGGAAACGGTTAGCCACTTCCCGCTGCAAGCCGACATGCTCCAGCATATCGCCGACGCGCTGATGGATTTCCGCCTTGTTGGCGCACAGGTGATGCTCCTTGAGCGGTTCGCCGATAGCCTCGCCGATTTTCACGCGCGGGTCCAGTGACGCATACGGGTCCTGAAAGATCATTTGCAGCTCGCGGCGTACCATGGCGCTGTCCTTCTCTTTGAGCGCGAGAATGTCCTGACCGTGATACACCACTTTGCCGGACGTAGCGCCGATAAGCTTGAGCAAGAGCCGCGCCATCGTGGACTTGCCCGATCCGCTTTCGCCCACGACCCCGAGGGTTTGCCCCTTGAGCACTTCAAAATTCATATCGTCCACAGCGTGCAGCAGGGTGGGTTTGCCAAACCAGTTATTGCTGATGTTAAAATGCTTGGTTAAGCCCTGCACTTTCAGCAGTGTAGAGGTATGTTCCATTAGCCCTCCACCCCCGTTTCCAGATAACAGGCAACGCTATGCCGGTCGTTCAGGCGCACCTGCTGCGGCGCTTTTTCGGTACAAGCCGCCATGCAGTGTTCGCAGCGCGGCGCATACCGGCACCCCTTGGTAAAGTTTTGCACCAGCGGCACGGTGCCCGGTATGCTGTGTAACCGCTTGGCTGTGGTGCTCAGCGTGGGAATGGCTTTGAGCAATCCGCGCGTATAGGGGTGCGCGGGATGCAAAAACACTTCCTCTACGGTGCCTTTTTCCATAATCTGTCCGGCGTACATTACCACCAGCTCATCGCAAACCTCCGCCACAACGCCGAGGTTGTGGGTGATGAACATCAGCGATCCGCCGGTTTTCAGGCGACTCATCAAATCCAGCACCTGCGCCTGTATGGTCACGTCCAGTGCGGTGGTAGCCTCGTCGGCGATCAACACACGGGGGTTGCAGGCAATCGCCATGGCAATCATGGTGCGCTGGCGCATCCCGCCCGAAAACTGATGCGGGTAGTTTTTTACCCGTTTTTCCGGGTTGGGGATGCCTACCTTTTGCAGCAGGCCAATGGTGCGCTCCTGCAATTCTTTTTTACTCAGCCCTTTTTCATGGCGGCGAAGCACTTCCTCAATTTGAAAGCCGATGGTCAGCACCGGGTTTAAGGCAGTCATGGGCTCCTGAAAGATCATGGAAAGCTCCTTGCCGCGCACCTGGTACATTTCCTGCTCGGTTTTGGTCAGCAGGTCTTCCCCGCCCAACAAAATCCGGCCGCCCGCTACCTGCGCCAGCGGCGGCAACAGACGCATCGCAGATAAACTGGTAATGCTCTTGCCGCATCCGGACTCGCCCACGATGCCCAGTGCGCGCCCTTCCCGGACCGAAAATGAGATGTTATCCAGCAGGTTATACCGTTTTCCGTTGTCATCCCGAAGATCCAGCCGGAATTGGTCAAACCGCAACACATCTTGCATAGCATCGTCTCCTCTCGGTGAATAGCAAAAGAATAATTGGTTTAGTCATTATTGTAACATACAGATGATGGCATTGGATCGTCCGGCACTCTTTCGCTACGAAAAACGAATGTAAATTCATTCGTCTTTTTCCGCTTTGCCGCAACATACAAAAGATGTACAAATTGCAGCTTTCAGGCGTCAAAATGCATAAATCCTTGTTAAATAATGCACTCTGCCGCTATATAGTAGCACAAATACGCATAAATTTAACGTTTTGGATTGTACTTCTTTCGTTTTTTTGGCTTTTTCCTCTTGAAATTTTTGCTGCTTTCCGCTATGAATTACGGATTATTTTTCATCATTTTTGCATAATGTTCGTAAATATATTGGTAAATTTTTATCATAGATTCTCTCTTTCTACGGAACTAAATATTATTTGGTATAGTACAATTTAATTTCATTGGTTTTGTACTATACCATTTCTATTTTCTCTGTTCACCCTGCCCAAAAGCCACAAAAGCGTCCGTTACCCCTACCAAAGCAACCGTACTGCTATCTTCCCCGGAATGCCCGCCATAAAAACCGAACGTTACCTATACTTCCCGGCCGTTGAAAAAAGGGAGCCGCCAGCTCCCTTTTTCTCTTGCTTTCTGTATTATTCCACAACGCCGTTCTGCACAGGCGGCGGATTGCTCCGCAGAACAAAAATAAATTCATTTCCCATCCAGCGATAGCTTGCATGGTTCGTCCTGCTGTTTCCGGCGCAAGGGTGCACCATCTTGCGCTTCTTTTCCGATCAATGGAATGTTCCCATCATAGAAACGCACATAACAAAAAGGTTGACGGTAAAGCTGTACCACCCGCGTGATCACCCCCCATACCGTTCCACTCTTCCGTTTGCAAAGCGAGCCGCTCCACCGCGCAATTCACCGTCTCGCATTTACGGTGTGAACCACTTCTTGCGGTACGGTAAAGCGCCATAAAAAAAACAGCAACCCGGGGGCTGCCCCGGTTGCCGGCAATGGGAACGATATATAAAACACCCTGCAGGCGCAGCCCCGCGCCGGTTCTACGCCATTACAGTCCGCTTTTTGCAGCCTTGGTTCCGCCACCTGCAGCAGCGCCTTGCGTCTCCCGCAATTGCACATCCTGCTTTACCTTGTCCAGCACATCCTCCAGATGCTTGCGCATATACATGCCCGCTTCTTCGGCGTCGTGCCGTGCAATCGCGCGGTAAATGTTGGTGTGAAAATCATTGCTGCGTTCCACGCCGTGGTTGCGTTGAAAGCCAATCAGCCATACGGTGTACATGGACTCGATCATTTCGGACGTCCGCAAAAACAGCGGATTTTTCGACGCTTCCGCAATCGTCCGGTGAAACTCCATATCATATTTCGCAAAAACATCCCAAGAATCCATATGCCGGGTGGCGTTTTCGCAGGCTTCTTTCATCCGCTGTATTTCATCCTCGGTGGCGTGCAGCGCAGCCAGCCGCGCAGCCATACTTTCCACCCCGATGCGGAATTCCGTTACGCTGACCAGATCGGAAGACTGCGTAAGCAGGCACGGCAGTATGGAGTTGGCATAGATGCCCACATTCATGCTGCGCACACGGTTGCCAAACCCCTGTATGTTTTCCACGATGCCCAGCGCAATCAGCTTGCTGATGGCCGTACGCACAGTATTACGGCTTACCCCCAGCGCCTCGCACAGCTGGGTTTCCGAGGGCAGCTTGCTCCCCTCGCCGTATTCGCCGGACGCCAGCATTTGCAACAGCTGGTTATACACCTCATTGACAAGATTACTCTTTTTAATTGGCTGCAAAGAAACCTCCAACCTCCTTATCGACAAAGGCGCATCCGCGCCGGTCGGCTTCATGATAATTGTTATTGACATAAAATGCAAGCAAAGTTGGAAAATGGATAAAATTTCCTTACCCGCGCCGCATGAAAAAAGCAACGAACTGCCCTACGCCTTGCCGAAATCCTTCCATCGTTAGCAGCGGTGCATTTCCATCAGCATCACCAAAGCAGCGGTCACCGGCTGATACTCCGCTTCCGTATGAGGACAGCCATCGTACCGGCAACCCGTTTCTTTCCAATGCTTAAAGCGGCCGGTAGGTAACGTTGTCGATCACCAGCGTGCCATCCTCCCGGCATTCGTATGTATAGGCAAAATCGCCGTAGTCCGTCAGGATGGTGAACGTATCCCCCGCAATTTGGTATGCAACGGTCTGCTCCATCCCGTCCGCGCCCATGGTGACGTTCTTCCCGCTGAAAACAAGGGTTTGAATCACCACGTCTCCGCTTTCCACCGGCGGATTCACCGCTTCATATGTTCCATCCAGCGCGGCTGCCTTGCCGGAGCACCCGGTGAGCGCAAACAACAGCAGTCCCATGCACAGGCAAATGGCAAGCGTTTTCTTCATCGGCAATCCCTCCCCGGCATCCGCCGTATTTCTTGTCAGTATTATTGTAACATGGTATCATATGTGTTGTCCTACAATTGAAGCAAAAAGGGGAATGGCAGCATGTATCTGGATTTTATCGCCGCGAAGAACGAATATATCGCCGCGTCGCGCAGGGCGTTTGCCTGCAGCCTCGCAGCCGCTTCGGGCGGGAATATCAGCGTTCGTATCCCCGGCACGGATCGCCTGCTTATCAAGCCATCCGGCATTACGCTTGGGGAAGCCAGCGAAGAAAACCTGATCGTAACCGATTTGTTCGGCACGCTTGTGGAAGGGAATTTGAAGCCTACCAAGGAAACCATACTGCACGGCGGCCTGTACCGGCGCGATGCGGCCATCGGCGGCGTGGTGCACGTGCATCCCGTCTACGCCATGCTCTGCGCCAACCACTTTGACGAAATGCCGCTGGTAACCAAGCAGATGAAGCAGATCATGCGCACGCCCGTACCGGTGTGCAAAATCAAAAGCCTTACCGTTACCCAGGAAGGTATGGCGCAGATCCACGCCATGCTGGACAGTCACCCCGGCGTTTGCTGCTTCCTGCTGGAAGAGCACGGCGTCGTATCCTTTGCCAAAACGGTCAAGGATGCGGAAAATAACGCGGAGCTTGTGGAGGAAAACGCAAAAGTCTATTGGGAAACCATGCGCAGGCGGGTATAACCGCCGCGGCGCACTCCCCTTTTGTCCTCTCCCTGCGTGCGCCTTCACAGGCGCGCGCTTTTTTATGTTCCTTCCTTTTATGATACGTTACTAGTATACGGCTGTATCCTCCGGCGTATACGCCGCGAAAGGGAGCCGCCCCCGGCTGCTACAAACAAAAGGGTACAGGGCGGTTCCGTCCCCGGTCCGGCCGTGGCTCTCAACCACCGGGAGACGGAACCGCCGCTTGTGAAAAATGGCCCGTTCAGGAATCGTTTATTTTGATGGATTCATCGGCAACCGAGACTCCGGTAAATAGGAATGGAAGGGTTCAGGCGTCTTTCCCGGGGAACGCCGCGCTGCCGTAACAGTGCGCTCAGCGGTACAGCGCCAGATTGTCCTTATTGACCAGCGTCATAGGAATCTCCTGCAAGGGCGCTACCTTGTAGCCGTTGCAGGCCAGCAGGCAGGCATAAATGCAGTTGGCAACCTGGCTCTTCTCTTCCTGTGCGCCCGTCAGCAGGATTTCGCCCGCCTCGATCGCGTCCAGACAATCGTTATCCACATCAAAGGTAATCTGGATCATTTCGCCTTCGCGGTCGGCGTTTTTCACCGCTTCCAGTGCGCCCATTGTCATATCTTTATTGACGGACGCAACCGCGTCGATATGGTCGTACCGCTCCAGGAAGTTCTCCATAACGGTCATGCCTTTTTCACGGTTGAAATCCGCCGGCTGGGAATCCAGCAGGGTGATACCCGGATACTCGGCAAACGCATCTTTATAGCCATCCACACGTTCGGTGGAGGTGGAGTTGCCCGCCGTGCCTTCAATCAGCACCACGTCGCCTTCGCCGCCAAGCGCTTCACAGGTCGCCTTGCCCAGCTGATAGCCGACGGTGTAGTTATCCACGCCAACCCACGTGAGCACATCGCCGCCATAGGCTTTGGTGTTAGGCGTCGCAATGGGGATTCCGGCAGCGTTAGCCGCTTCAATCGCGGGGATGATGCCGGTGGAGTCGGCGGGCGTAATCATAATCGCGTCCACGCCGTTGGTAATAGCCTGCTCTACCAGCTCGATCTGCTCGCTGACGCTGTAAGGCGTTTCAGGGCCCGAGCATACGATGTTGATATTATCCACCAGTGCGGCGGCGGCATTGGCGCCGTCAATCATGCTGAGCATAAAGCTGAACTGCATGGACTTAACGATGAAAACAAAGTTATAGTCCCGCTTTTCCGTTGCGGCTGCTTCCGCAGAAGCGGAGAACACAACACCCACACACAGGAGCACAGCCAGCAACAGGGATAGTAACTTTTTCATGAGTAGCCTCCTTAATGTTGTATAGAGCCGTCCGGTTTGCCATACAAGAATCCAACGAAATCCGTGGTTTGGGTTACCCTGGGTGTTTGTCTGCCGGGTTTGAGCCACTGCGCCGGGCGGGCGTCAACGCACCGCCTTGAATGCTTTCACGGTATCTACAATCGCGTCCTCGGTGGGGATGCGCTCCATGCTGGATGCGCCCACAAAGCCGTCGATTTCCGGTAAATATTTTAGGAAGGCGGCAAAATCCTGCGGCGTGGCGAGCGGCCCGCCGTGCGCCAGATAGATCACATCATCCCGTTCTTTTTTGCCCGCTTCCATAATTTCGCGGGTAAGCTTGGCCGAATCCTCAATGGAAAGGCTCTTCGTCGTGCCGATCATGCCGCCGACCGTAAGCCCCACATGGGCGATAATCGCGTCCGCACCAGCCTTTGCCATGGCGGCGGATTCTTCCGCGTTAAACACGTACACAATGGTGAAAATATCCTTTTCGCGCGCGATGCGCACCATATCCACTTCCCGCTGGAAACCGAGGTTCGTCAGCTCCAGCTGCTCGCGAAAATCCCCGTCCACCATGCCGATGGTGGGAAAATTGTTGATACCGCTGAAGTTTTCCGTCATCACGCGGTTCAGGTGCGTAGAAATTTCGCGGGTCACATCCTGCCCGAAGCAGGAGCAGATGACCGGCACGTTTTTCACCACCGGGAGCACCTCGTTTGCGCCCATGGAAAACGCCACTTCGTTGGCGTTGCCAAACGCCAGCCAGCCGCTCAGGCTGCCGTGACCGGCCATGCGGTATTTACCGCTGTTAAACACCATCAGCATATCCGCGCCGCCCGCTTCAATCGCTTTGCCTGTCAGGCCGCTGCCCGCGCCCGCCACCACGATCGGTTCCTTTTTCGCGCGGATCGCCCGCAGGTATGCCAACAATTCGGTTCTGGAATATTTCTTCGCCATGAAAATCTACCTCCTTAAAAATCTTTCGGGTTTTTGCCCGCTGTTTTCCCGTCAACCATAGGTACGTTTCATCAGTTCGTCCATCCGCGCCGCCGCCGCCTCGCCAAAGCCCGGATTGTACAGGTGGCGATCATCTTCCACCACTTCCACCGCCGTGCCTGCAAACCCGTCGCGCAGCGTTGCAAACAAGGCTTCGTTCGCCTCCGGCATGTAAAATACCGCTCCGGGTTTATCAATGGAGGACAGGCCTCCTTTGGGAATCAATATGCACACAGGCCCTTTGGCCTTGCGTAGTTTTTCCACAATAAACGCGCCGATTTTGCGGTTTTCCTCCACATTGGTACGCATGGTGGTCATGGTGGGGTTATGCTTGTTCAGCACCCGTCCGTGGCGGAACTTATCCGGCAAATCCTGCATCGGGGGCAGCACAATGGTATCCGCCGCGCCCGGCACCAGCACCAGCGGCACGCCCGTTTCACACATAGCCGATAAGCGGTCCGGCCCCGCATCGTGCAGGCCGCCCACCAGATGCGCGCCGATTTCCGCAATGGTCATGTCCAGCACGCCGTGTATTACGCCCCGGCGCACCAGGCTCTCCATGGCTCTGCCGCCGGCGCCGGAAGCGTGGAACACCAGCGTTTCATATCCTTTTTTCTCCAGCGCTTTCCGCGCGCGGGTAACGCCCTTCGTGGTGGTGCCGTACATGGTCTGCCCTACGCGCAGAACACTCCGGTCCGCCATGCGGGCGGCGTGTTCCGGGTAGCGGGTCGCATACCATACCGCGGCTTGCGCCGCCTCCGCGGCAAAACGGTCAAACACCATCTGCGTAATGCAGTTAATACCCGCCACATCGGAAATGGAGGGAAACATGGAGATATCGCTGTCCTCTACATACCAGCGCATGTTGCCGGCGGCAAGGGTGCTGAGCATCAGCTTGGGAATGCCCAGCGGCAGGCTGCGCATGGTTTGGGTACAAATTTGCGTTCCGCCCGCACCGCCGATGCCGATGATCGCCGCGCACTCGCCTTTGACAAAGCAATTTTGCACAAACGCCTGCACCAGATCGGACGCCACGCCCACCGCGTCTCCGCGGGGCATCGCGTGGATAGCCTCGACCGTATACGCGCTTCCCGCGCACAGATCGGCCAGCGACACATCCGGCGTAGCCGTCGGCTCACCGCCAACGCCCACATCCACCGTCAGGCATTTTGCGCCGTAGGCTTCCACACGTCTCTTAATATAGTCGGATTCAACCCCCTTGGTATCGTATGTTGCCACAAACAGCACAGTCGGTTTCATATATACCCCTCCCCAATGCACGCCGGCAGCACCGGCGCGTTTGCATGTTGCCAGCGAATGATGATTGATCCGTGTTACCGGCTCTCCATAGCGTCACTTAGCGCACGTGTAGCCAGTGCACAGGCCTGCCGCTGTTCAAGGTGCAGCAGCGCCCCCGCATACAGGTATGCTTTGTGATTGTGTAAGGTAGAAACGCTATGCTTTGTAAGCGGCATTTACCGCCACCCGCTCAGCTTTCGCGTCCTGCAAGTCGTTCTCCAGCCGCATACGCCGGTTTGCCAGCGTCTGGTTCATAAACACAGCGAAGATGATAAGCGCCCCGCTGATTAAATCCTGCAATTGGCTGGGCATCTGCAAATTGTTCATGCCGGATTGGATGGTGTACACCACCAGCGCACCGCCCGCCACGCCCCAAATGTTGCCGTAGCCGCCGGTCAGCGCAAAGCCGCCCATCAGCGCTACGGTAATCGCCTCGAAGTTACTGTCCGCCCCCAGCCCGGGCTCGCAGGCGTTGAGTCTGGCCACGTACATCAGCCCCGCAAAGGCCGCCAATAGCCCGGATGCCACATACACGCCGGTTTTTACCCGGTCCGTATTGATACTGGAAAACTTGGCCGCCTCGGGGTTTGCGCCGGTAAAGTATATTCTGCGGCCAATGTTGGTGCGCTTGAGCACAAACCATACGCCGATGAGCAGCAGCAGCGCTATCAGCATCGGGCTTTTAATGAGGAAACGGTTCAGATTGGCAAATTTATAGGTCGCCAGCGCCCGGAACGTCTCATCCAGCGGGTAAAGCACGCGGTTGCGCAGGTAAACCCAGCCCAGTCCGCGGCAGGCGTACATAGTCGCAAACGTTGCAATAAAGGGCGGAATGTGCAGCTTAGTCACCATCAACCCATTGAGCAGGCCGATGAACGCCCCGGTTGCGAGGATCGCCACGACGGCAGCCATAAACGGCGTTTCGCTGTTCTTCAGCAGCGCTTCCCCCCAGAACACGGTGGTAAACGCCATCAGCGCGCCTACGCTCAGGTCGATGCCGCCGGTGAGAATCACCAGCGCCTGCCCGACCCCCAGCACCACCAAAAAACTGGCTTGATTCATGATCGTGCCCAAATTGGACAGCTTCAGAAAATTAATGCCGTTAAAGGCCGCGGCAACAGTAAACACCAAAAACACGGCGACGACAATCAACACGGTGGACAGGCTGTATACCTTGGCAAGCAGCCTGTTTTGCAGCGTTTTATTCATGCGCGGGCACCTCCTTGCGCTGGGACCGGTCCGCCTTTACACGGCTGAGCGCCTTGAGGCTGTTACGCTTTTCGCTTTGCGCATTGGCGTTATTCAGCAGCATACCCAGCACCAGCACACAGCCGATAACCACCTGCACCCAGCTGGTGTCAATCCCCAGCAAGCTCATCGCACTGCGGATTACATACAGCGTCAGCGCGCCCAGAATCGCGCCCGGCACCGAACCCTTTCCGCCTTCCATTACATTTCCGCCCAGCACCGCAGCTACGCAGGCCTGAAACTCCATGTTGGCGCCAATGGTCGGCTGTACGCTGTTGGAGCGCACCATCACGATCACGCCGCCCAGCGCGGCCAGTATGCCCGACAGCATGAAAACAATCAGCCGCCATTTGGTTACGTTAATGCCGGACAGGCGCGCGGTTTCTTCGTTTGCGCCCAGCGCGTAAATATTGCTTCCCAGCGTGGTTTTGCGAAACAACAGCCACACGATAGCCACCACCACCGCCGTGATGATGAGCAGATTGGAAACCGACAGTACCTGCGAAGCCTCGGAACCCATTTCGATGGAAAATGCCTTGTTGCCTAAAAAATCGATTAAGTGCGTTTTGGGCCCGGCTACCCAGGAGACCGTGCGTTCTTCGCTTACGGTATTGGCAATGCTTTGCGCGATGCCCATGGAGCCAAAGGTGGCGATAAATGCGGGAATCCGCAAACGGGTCACCATCCAGCCGTTAAACAGCCCGAACAGCGCGCCCACCGCAAGCCCCAGCGGCACCGCAAACCACGCGTTCACCCCATCGCGCATGGCATAAGCCATCAGCACCCCCGCCATGGAAACTACGCCGCCCATGGAAAGGTCGATGCTGCCCATCATCAGGCACAGCGCCATGCCAACCGAAAGCGCCGTCAGCGTACATGCCTGCAGCAGCATGGTAGAAAGGTTGCCGACGCTGAAAAATCTCGGTACAGACAGGGACGCGATGATAAATACAATCAGAAAAATGTAGGTAACTCCCGGTACTTTGCCGCGCAGCGCGGCTCCCTTCAAACGCATATGCATACTCCTTTTCCTCCCCGGCACTGCTCCCCCGGCAAGCCCATTACACGGACGTTACACATTGGAAAATGCCAGATGCAGAATTTCCTTTTGCGTGGCGGCGCTTTGGTCCAGTTCTCCCATAACCGCTCCGCCGGACATAACGTAAATGCGGTCGCTCATACCGAGAATTTCCGTTAAGTCGCTGGAAATCATCAGGATGGCGGCACCCTGCCCGACCAGCTCGTCCATCAGCTGATAAATGCTGCTTTTCGCGCCAACGTCAATGCCGCGGGTCGGCTCGTCAAAGATGAACACGCTGGATTGGGAGACCAGCCATTTGGCGATAACCACCTTCTGCTGCGTACCGCCGCTTAAAAACTGCACCAGTTTATCCATCGAAGAGGTGGCAATTTCCAGCCGGTCGATAAAGGCTTGCACACTCTTTCTCTCTTTGGCCTGCCGCACCACGCCGGAAGGATTCATCGACCGCAGGGAAGCCACGGAAATATTCTCCCGAATGCTCAGCGACAGCGCAAGCCCTTCGGCTTTACGGTCCTCCGGCAGCAGGCACATGCCCAGCCGGTTCGCCTTTTCCGGGCTGCCTTTGCGCAGCTTGCGGCCGCTAACCGAAACTTCTCCTGTTGTATAGCGGTCGATGCCAAACGCCGCGCGCACGGTTTCGGTACGGCCAGCGCCTACCAGCCCCGCCACCCCGACAATTTCCCCCGCGCGCACGGTCAGGTTTACGTCGGTAAACTTATCCCCCGTCAGGTGCGAAAGCGTAAGCAGGGCTTCTCCGGCGGGCTTGCGCACATGCGGAAAGAGGTTTTCGATCTTGCGGCCCGCGATGCTTTCAATCACCATGGCCATATCCATGTTTTCGATGCCGTTGGTGAGGATGTGGTGGCCATCGCGCAGCACCGATACACGGTCGCCGATTTCAAAAAGCTCTTCCAGCCGGTGGCTGATGTAGAACATCCCCACGTTGCGCTTGCGCAGCAAACGAATGATTTTGAATAATTCGCTGATTTCGGAATCGGTTAGCGAGCTGGTAGGTTCGTCAAAAACGAGCACTTTTGCATCGCGCGAAAGCGCTTTGGCAATCTCCACCATTTGCTGCGTGCCGATCCCCAAATTTTTGACAATCGTTTTGGAATCCACATCTACGCCGATTTCCCGCAGCAGCTCGTTTGCGCGTTTTTCCTGCGCCTTCTTATCCACAAACGCACCCTTGCGCAGCTCGTGCCCCAGAAAAATATTGCTGGCAATGGACAGCTCCGGCACCAGGTTCAGCTCCTGATAGATCATGCTGATGCCCAGTTCCGCGCTGATTTGCGGCGAATTGCGCGCGACGGTTTTCCCCCTGTAAATCAGCTCACCGGAGGTAGCGGTATACGCGCCGGAAAGCACCTTCATCAAGGTGGATTTGCCCGCCCCGTTCTCCCCTACGAGGATGTGCACCTCGCCCGGATACAGATCGACATTAATATCTTCCAGCGCTTTCACGCCCGGGAAGTATTTGCATACATGCCGGAACTCCAACAGCTTTTCAGCAGCCATGAATCAAAAACACCTCCAAGTTCAATGGTGATCCCATGCAGCCCGGCCAGTGGACGTTCCCACAGGCGGCAATACACCGCACTTATGGGGTATATGCCTGCGCCATTGCAACACGAGCGCTCTTTTACCTTGCGGTTCCAGCCAATAGTTGCCTGTGAGTATGCCCTTTCGCTTTTTACAAAGCAGATAAACGTATGCAACAAACAAACAACCCATCCAATCCCGAAGAATGGCCGGAAAGATTTAAATGCAATTGTTTGTTCCGAGCCGCGCTACTCGATATGTTACTTGTCACTTGTAGCACAACCTATGAGACGATTATACGGGCACCTTTCCACCTTGTCAAGAGGAAATGTGGTTTTTCTGGGAATTATTTTTCCAAAACGCTTAAAAACGAGAGGATCCTCGTTTATATTTTAACGTAATTAACCAATTCAATCATGATTTCGCTTCATACCGTCGTATAACGTCCCCCCGCACAAATGCTATACCTCGCAGCAGGTTTATGCGCCATACCGGCTGTATATTCCTTTTCTGTATCTGGCTGGGAGACTCAATCAGCAAGTATACCTTTCTTTACATACTCTCGGATATTTTTCGTATCAAAGCGACATATCTATTATTTTCATATAACAATACGCTACGCGGACGCTTACACAATGGCTATAAAGCAGCGGTCGAATCAAATCATCCTCTTCCACCTGTGAACGTCACAACAGGGCAAAGCCCTCCCCCATAGACGGGAAGGGCTGGGTTATTTGTATAAACGTTCATTAATTATACTTGTTATTCAATTTTATAAACTCATCGCAAAGCCCCATTCCTCGTGATTATCCGGGGATAGGCGTTGCTATTTCACCTTCAGTATCCTCCCGCTTTGCTTTTGCCAGCGCCAGCAACACAGGCGTCATTGCAATAATTGGCAGGAAATAACGAAGGTAGTCATTCACAGGCGAGACGATACAAACCCCAAAGCTTAGCAACGCGGGTATAAAAAGCGCTAGTTCCCGCCAGCGGCGCTGATGCGCCATAGAAATGCCCGCGGCGATCAGCAGCCACGTATACACCGGCAGCACATAAAGCAGCGAGAGAACTGGCAGCGTACGCCAGCGCGTAGCCAGCGATATAAAAAACGACCGCGGTGTTTCCAGCCCGTCGGGTTGGGTCGTATGCAGCTCGCCCGATTCCGGCTCCCAATAATTCTGGAACACAAAGCGCAGCCCTGCCTGCTGTAAGTAGGTAATCCCGCTGATAAAAGGGGTAAAAGCATAATATCCGCTGTTGTTGGCGATGAAAGCCCGCAGATACGTCATCGGGTATTTCGCAAGCATTTGCAGCCACACAGCCCGATATTCCGAAAGCGCCGCCTGCTGCGTTGCCTGATCCGCATCCTCCAGCTGATAGGTGTTGCGCACAGGATCCGCAATCCACGGTTCATAGGCGTTTGCAATCTGATCTACGTCCAACACCTTATCAATCACTGCTTTTTCCTCTTCCGTCACCTCGTCGGCATGGTCACGCAGCGTACGCGCGGTTTGCTGAAAAAGTACGTAATGGAACCCGGCAAAGTTGTTATTCACCACACCCAGCGCAGGGATCGCTACAAACGTAAAGAGGATTGCAGCCATAGCTGCCGATAGCAACGGAATGGCGATTTTCCGGCGGCGCTTGCCACGAAACAGCATAAACAACATTACCAGCGCAGAGGGCACTACCACATACAGGCCGTTGTTACGAATCAGGCAGGCGGACAGCGCCACAAAACCATAAAAAACCATCTCCGCAGTACGCAGAGGTACCTCCGTTTTGCGACGGCTAAGCTCAATGGTCTTCAGTAAAAACAGCATCATCATCGCTGTATATAACGTATCCTTACCGATCATCATGCAATAATAACCCCAGATGGGTGCCAGCGCGTAAAACACAAAAACAGCCGCCTGCCAGCCCCGCCCCACTTTAAGGGCGCGCAAACACCGTATACTCTGCCCAAGCGCCGCAGCAAGCGCAACGCTTTGTAAAAGCATATAAATCAACGTACCTGCGTTATCGCTGCCCAGCAAGCGACCAAGCCATATACAACTGCCGAAAATACAGGTAGTGTATACCGAATGCCAGGTTGCCATCGGCTCCAACCTGAAGAACTGGCGGACCATTACACACATATCGTAGATGACTGTGCCCGGGTAAAAGGCAACCATATAAGGCAACCAAGAAAGAAAAAAGAGCAGCGAACATACCAACGCCGTATACCTGCGGTACATTGTACGCAGCCGCGGGAAGTATTTCATTCGCAAGTCACTTTCGCTGGCAGGTGCGCTGGAAAGCAGGTTGGAAAACACCGTCAGCGCAGTCATCATCGCGACCCCTTGCCCCAGGCACTTACCCACCGCGTTATACAGTGGCATCGTAGTCCCGATGAACAGCCACGAATCGTAGGCAAACAAAGCTGTGCCTAAAAAATTCGTAGTGCCGAACAGCAACCCAAAAACCACCTCTCCTATACGCGGGCGCATCCGCCGCCGCACATAAGCGTAAACCATCAACTGCCACAGTGCCAACGTAAAAAACGCCCACAAATAGTCTGTTGTATCTGCAGGCACAGCGCTTTTCCCAATGTATTTATCCGGGCTGATGACAAAACCCTTAGAACAGTAAAGGGTAACCAAGAATAATGCAATACGCCATATCAGATCTCTCTTCCGGGTTGAAGCTTTGCCGATTTGCTCCATATGCGTATGCCTTCCTTCTTTTTATTAATGCAACATATAAAAATACTAGCATAACCAAAATTTGCATGTCAATGCAGGCGCAAGCCCCTACTGCAGAAGTATGCGGCGCCTCCGGCTGGTTGACTTTCCAATTCCTGCTTATTATAATAGCATGGTATCATAGAAAAACTGGCTTCCCTGCAGCTGCTGTCAGGGAAACAATTTTACAATTCTCCGGCCGCCTGTAATGGATAAGGCTTCAAAGCTGGAGTTTTTCATCAGCTTGAACCTTGCCGCAGCGCGGCGTATGGTTCGTTTGCGAAGGGTGGCTGGTACCGAATGCGGACCAAAAAGCGGATTTTTTATAGCATTTTCCTGTTCAGCCTTATCCTCTCGGCCGTGTATCTGGCCGCACGGCGCGGCGCGGGTATCGAAGGTTTTCTTTTCAATGGTGGGCAAAGCCTTTTTGGCGATTTCATCAATAACCTGCATTACCCTACGCATGAAGGCGGGCCGTACTACGACAGTTGCTGGGCTACTTTCCCCCCGTTTGCCTATACGTTGTACTACCTTGTTAACGTTTGCTACACCCGCGCAAACGCCAATTATGAAATATTGGCGTACACCATAATAACGGCGCACACTTTTGTATTGATTTTCTATACCATACAGCGCATTTTACATAAGCGCGGCGCGGTAAGCGCCACCTCTTCGGAGCCGCTCTTGCTTACGCTGTGCCTGCTTGGCTCGGGCGTAATGGTTTTCGCCATCGAGCGTGGCAATTCCGTCGTCAATGTATTGGCCCTGCTTCTGTTGGCTTTCGACCTGCGCGACAGCGAAAAGGCATGGCATCGGGAAATTGCGCTGCTGTTGATTGCGGCGGCGGCCGGTTTCAAGATTTATCCCTGCATATTCGGGTTGCTGTACCTGTTTGAGAAGCGGTATAAAGAAGCGTTCCGGCTGTTGGTGTACGGTGGTTTACTATTCTTTGTGCCTTTTCTGTGGTTTGGCGGTATGGGCGGATTTATTCAGTTTCTGCAGAATCAGGCGGAAATACACGCATCCGTGCGCAGCGACTATTTTACCAGCATTCCCAGCATCGCCAGCTATCTGGCAGCGGAGTTCGGTTGGAGTGCCGGCGCTGTGCTGACCGCCGGAAAAGTGTTTGCTGCTCTGTTCGGCGTTTTGCTGGTCGCAGGCATCTACCTCCAAAAACAAACGTGGCTACGCGTGACGCTGATGGTAAGCTTGTTTACGCTGGTGCCGGGATGGAGCGCGGAATATATGGCCATCTACATGGTGCTTCCTTTTGTATTGTTCTACAGTCATGTTACAAAAACACACTGGGAGCCAATGTATGCAGCACTGTTTGGCGGCATCTTTATTATGCTGCCTTTTGCTTCTCCCCTACATACGCACACCACGCTTTCGTGGAATATGCTGGTCAGTTTCGGTGCGCTGTATCTGCTCAGCATCATCGGGCTGATTGACACATTCACTACCCGCAAAAACACGACACCACTAAAGGAGACAACTCTATGACCAATGATAACTGGCAGGCTGCCCGGGAAAAATCAGCCAGCCGGAAGCGCAGCCCGCTTACCTGGTTATTCAACCTGCTTTTTTTTGCGGCTGTTTTCTACATTTTCTACCTGGAAGCAGTAAACCCCATGGCCGATCTGGCCATTCATGCCGGGATCGCCAGCGAATTTAACTTTGCAGATCCGCACAGCATCACCTGTCGTATCGCTTATCCGTTGTGGCACCTGCTGGTAAGTGGCCTGTACCAACTGGGATTGCCGCTGGCGGTAAGTGCAGCTGCGATCACCGCGACGGCTAAAACCGCCACCTTCCTGATCGCGCAGCACCTGATGCTGCCCAAGCGCGGAGAAAGCGGCCGGGTCGTACTATGGCTGATGTGCCTGCTGTTGATGATTGTTACCGGACTTCGCCTGCCATGGATTAACCCGCTGGTGTACCAAGCTGCCGGTTCACCGACCGTATGGCATAACCCTACACAGATCACAGTTACCATGTTCTCCCTGATCCTCATTCCATATCTGGTGCATTGCTGGTGTGTTTTTGAACGCCGGATTGCCACAGGGAGCGATGCTGTTATGCTGCCCTGGAAAAATGTTTTCTGGCTGGCTGTGCTCGTAATGCTCACAGCTTCTTCCAAGCCTACCTTCCTGCAAGCGCTGCTACCCGCTGCTGTTGTGTTGTTCTTAACCGAGTGGGTTCACAATCCCCGCCAATGGCGCTACTTTATACAGATTGTTCTTGCGTTTATGCCGGGCGTTGCGTACTTTTTGCTGCAATACCTGTACTACACCGGGGTAGTTGTGGAATACACCAGCGGCGTTACAGTGTATGCCACGGCGGAAACGTTATATATTGCCGCAAGAAGTGTACTGCTGCTCACCGCTTTCCCGCTGCTGGCGCTATGGCTACGCCACCGGAAAGGGCAGCCCATGGACCGCGCGGTAAAGCTAGCGTTGCTGATGCTCCTGTTTAGCGCACTGGAAGCGGCCTTTTTCCATGAAACCGGCATGCGGGAAAGCCATGGTAACTTTACCTGGGCAACCGGAAGCAGCGCCTTGCTTTTATGGTGGCTTGCGTTGCGTACCTATTGGCAGGATTTTATCACTTTCTGGCCCAACCACAGGCAAAGCATACCGCGCGCGTGCGGCTACGTTATTGGTTGGGCGCTGCTTGCTTACAATGTGTATTCAGCCGTTTATTACCTGTATTATCTGCTTTCCACAGGCAGCGCATTCTAACATATAAGGGAGTGACCGGATGCAAGTTTCGCAAAATCTGAAAAAAGTCCCCCGTCCGGTATTGCTCCTGCTGCTGATCGCAGCGGCAATACTATGCGCAAAATCTTTCGTAATCAATCCACAGTTGTTTGCCGGGAAAGCATCCATTCCCGCAGAATCCACAGACACGGTTTGGTCGTTTGTCGCCTTTACGCTGGCGGGGCTGTTCTACGTTACCTACCTGCGCCTGCGCTATCGCCCAAAGGCGGGGGAAATCGGCTTTGGCCTTCTTTTCGGCATACTCAATTATTTTGGCACCACTTTATTCGCCTATGATTCATGGGCGTTTATCGGCGTTTTTCAATCCTGGACAGCCGTTGCGGTAAAATGTATCGGGCAGGGGTTTACCATGGTTACGCTATTGACCCTTGTTAGCAACAGCCTGCAGAAGCAGCCTTTTCCCAAAACCCCGCTGCATAAATACGGCAGACTGCGCAGCTTTTTCGCATGGCACACAACGCTGGTTTGTGTTCTCCTTTTCGTACTGTGCTGGTCTCCCTACCTGATCATATTTTATCCCGGCACCGTCATCAGCGATATGTCCTGGATGTTTGAACAGTTGCAGGGCATTACGCAGATGACCACCTGGCACTCCGTATTTACCACATGGGTGTTTGGCGGCTGTATTTATCTGGGGCGCTTCCTCAGCGGGGATAACCTCGGCTGTCTTTTGTATATGCTGCTGCAAACCTTCGCACTCGCCTATGCCTGTGCGCGCACAGTATCGCTGGTGCGCCAGCTGGACATTCAATGGCAATGGCAAATCGGCGTACTCGCATTTTTTACCATTCTCCCTTTTTGGGGCGGATACAGCATGATGATTGGCAAAGATACGCTATACACCGCTACGCTCCTACTGTTTTTCATAAATACCATTGAGTGGATGCGAGGCCTACGTGTATTCCGTACCAAGCATTGGCTCATCTACGGGGTACTTTCAATGCTCGTATGCCTTTGGCGCAACAACGGCCTGTACGTTGTTGTACCCAGCTTGCTTGCTTTCCTTTTTATGGCGAAAAACAACTCCATCCGCAAACGGCTGACCGGAGTATTGACAGGCGTACTGGTGCTGGTGATGGGGTTGAATCATATCGTTGTACCCGCACTAGGCATCATCGACAATACCGCCTCCGGTATCTATTCGGTTTGCTTCCAGCAAACCGCCAGAGTTGTACGCAGCTATAAAGACGAACTGACTCCTGATGAAACCGCGGAGATTGACCGTGTGCTCGACATCGAAACGATCGGCAATCTCTATGAACCCTGGATTTCCGATCCCGTGAAAATGACCTTCCGGCAGTTTGGCCAAGGCGCCGCTGTGGAAAAGGCAGCGCTCCGCCGTTACAGGAAAACGTGGTTCTCTATGATGTTCAAATACCCAGTTACCTATTTACAGGCCTTTATGGCGGGCAACCGGGGCTATTACTCGTTCATTCCCAAATATACGGGGATTACGTACAGCCAGCAGGCGGGTTTACGTTTCGTATATACCAGCTTCGACATTGAGGGGGAAGGCGAACTGCACACTGTGCAGCCGGAAGCTTTCACCAGCCTGCGCATCTATGCAGCTAAAATTATAGAAGGATTCCGCACCCTACCCATCATCCAGCTGCTGTTTACCTGCGCCTTTTATACGTGGCTGCTGATCGGCGCGGCCATCGCGATGGCACACCGCCGTCGCTGGCGGGAATTGCTGTTGTTTGTACCGGCGCTGTTTAGCTTTGCCGTGTGTCTGGTATCCCCCGTCGACGATTATTTTCGCTATTTCTTGCCAATTATCGCCATGACGATTCCATTGCTAGCGTGTACGCACTATCCCCCGAATGCGGAGGTGGCAAACCATGCAGGGTAAAGAACGGGTGGCTTATTACGATTGGCTGAACGTCGCGGCTTGTTTTGCCGTGATCGTGCTGCACGTGAACGGCGCGTTTTGGAGTTATGAAAACAGTGCGCGCTGGATAGAAAACCTGATCATCGAATCCGTTTTCTATCCTGCTGTAGCGATCTTTTTTATGCTCAGCGGCGCGACATTGATGGATTACCGCAAACGGTACGATACAAAAACCTATTTTCGCAAGCGGTTGGTGAAGGTCGTACTCCCCTATATCGGGTGGAGTCTTCTGGCGATGCTGTTTCATGTGCTTAAAGGCGTACTGACTCTGGGCGATCTAACGGCCGTTAATATTTTTACCTGGCTGATGAACGGATCGTACTACTCCATTTACTGGTTCTTTCCACCCTTGTTTGCCTGTTATCTTGCTATACCCGTACTTGGATTAATCCCGCCGGAAAAGAGGATACGTACCTATGGCTATATGGCTGGGCTAGCGTTTGTTACCGTCAGCGTTATGCCCATGATTGCACTTTGGACAGGTGCAAAGTGGAATGGGGAGCTTAGCACCGTAATCAGCGGCGGCTACCTGCTGTACCCGCTACTGGGCTACCTGCTGGTGCATTGGTCACCTGGCCGGCCGCAGCGTATCATCATCTACCTGTTGGGCATTGGCGCATTGATTCTGCGCACCGTGATGACGTGGCAGCTAAGCCGGCGCGCAGGCATGGTGGATTATGCTTATGGGACGTATGTCAATTTCCCCTGCGTTTTACAGGCGCTGGCCGTGTTTGTTGCCTTTCAAAGAATACGCATCAGCAGTCCCCGCGTGCAAAAAGCGATTCGACGGCTATCCATGGCAAGCCTGTCCGTATACTTTACGCAAAAATTTATTATAGACCTTCTCACCCGTTTTCATATCGAACCGGAATGGATTGCGCAAACCGGTCTGCATTCGGTTTTATGGCCGTTTGTCGTGTACGGGCTTTCCGTAGCACTGTATTTCATCGCTCGTAGAATACCGATGGTGTGGCATATGTTTCCATAACGCATGGTTGGTATCATAGCGAAAAGCAAAAGGACAGTCATCAGACTGTCCTTTTGCTTTCCGTTGTATCTACATCTAGATCAATTCCCATAGACCCCGTTCGTCTTTGCTATCCATCGTTACCAGCACATAATTTTCCCAGATATAATCCATGGTTTCATCGGTCAGCACGCCGCGGAAACGCTCCAGATCGCCCTGCACGACAAGCCACTCGATTTCATCTTCTTCAATAAACTGCTCAAAATCCACATCGCAGCCGGTTCCAACGCCGTTGACAATATAACTGATTAAATTAATGTACTTATACGCAGGTATAATATCATTGATACAGTACCACTCTCTGGGCACCCCAAGGCAGAACACCGCATCTGGGTCCTCCCCGATATATTCGGCAAATTCCGTTTGATAAGCCATATCTTCGCGATAGGCTTCGCTGTTTACAAATGGGGGAAAATAAGCGTTTTGCATGGCACTTAACGCAATCATAGCCGCCGCTGCTACCCCGGCCGCAAGCGACATTGCCCGGACGAGCCTGCCCCGCGTTGCAAGCCACCGGGTGATACCTGCGCACAGGAGAAGCGCGGCAAGCATGAGCGGTGCCGCAAGCGGAATCAGGTGTTGGCCGTACCCGGTTATGGAAACATAAACGGATGCTCCCGCCGCTAATGCAAGGGCAATCGCATAGCTTGAAAGCCGCATACCACCTTGCAAAGCCTTATCAGGGTTACGCCGTCCGGTAAACCCATTCCATACCGCAGCAACAAGCGCCAGCCCCAACGGCCATACCGAAAGAATAGCATATTGATCCCAACGCGTAAGCATTTGCCAGCGTACAGCCAGCGCACTGTTTTCCGACTCGCCGGAAATGTGCGTAAAATTGCTTAAAATATATTCTTTGAACATCGGTACAACCGAATTCGTAGCCCATAAATAGACAAACACAGGCACAGCCAGCACTGCAGCGCCGCCGATAAACGCGCCTACGGCTCTCCAAAACGCCCGCTTTCCCCTGACAAAGTATAGAAAATAAAACAATACCGTTACGGCAACACCAAGAATATCACTAATCTTTATCAGTGCCACGCCGGAAAACGCAACGCCCAGCCAGAACGCGTTTGGAATTCTGGCTGGTTTGGTTTGACGGCTTTCCCGGAGAAACGCCCAAATAGCAACCACCAGCAGAAATACATTGTATTCTTCGCCAAAATTGCCGCCGCTCAGGGTTCTGGCCAAATGTCCGAAATATACCGCAACGGGAACAAGCGCAACAGCAATCTGGTATCGCGTATCCTGCAACAACCGTGCGCTGCGCAGGATGAGCCAACACGCCCCCAACGCCATTAACGCTTCCAAAATAAATACACCGGTCGTACCTGCAACCAGATACTGCGGCAGCCCGTTTAACAGAAAAAGAAGCGGTCCTTTATTCTCAATCAAGTCCACATAAGGTACTTTCCCTAAGGTGATTCCTTTCCCGATGGTCAGGAAAATGGGATTATCCGACCCGTAGTCCAAAAACAGCGGGCTATTGCTATAACACAGAAAAACAGCGAAAGCCAATGCGAACAGCATACATAAACCTTCCGTGATCCGATAGGAAACGCTGGTTTTCCTACTCATAGGCAAAGAACCTCCCTCGTATTCAGCCAAACAATATTTCTGCTGCAATTTTCCAAACAGATTTTTAATGACAGTGGTTATGCACCGGACCGCGATACCAACGCCTTACTTGCCCCCAAAGGTGGAAGCAAGAATATGCAAAACCGCATACACAGCACGTAAACTGCTTATCCCCAAACCGGCTTCCATACCGTTTCATACGCAAAGCGCTGTGTACGTATGTTTCCGTTACACAGGCCAGCTCATCATGGTTAAGCTGGAATTGCAAACCGTTCCGGCACGCATTCGCAATTCCAGCTTCTCCGAAATCACATATGATTTTCCCGGTTTATACCCTCCTGATCAGTGACCGTTTTTCGCTGCCGCGTGATAGTCGTGCAAAATGCGGCCTTTGCGCAGGGAGTATACTGCCGCGTGCCGCCTTTATGCTTTCTCTTTTTCCTCGTGGTACGCTTTTTCCGTATTTACATTCCAAATGTTTGCCTTGTCCGTTTTTCCGCTTACCAGATTGCTGACCGCCTCAAAGCTGGTGGCCATGGAATGATCCATATTGTTGTAGCGGTGCTGTCCATTGCGGCCGACGCAATAAAGATTCTCAAACCCATCCAGGTAACCGGTCGCCTCGTCGATGCGGTCATAGGTGTCAAAATAAGCGGGGTAGGCTTTTTGCACGCGTTCGCGGTGATAATCGTGCACATCGTCGCGGCTGTCAATCACGCCCATGGTAATCAACTCGTCCATGGCAAAATTCGCGCACTCCTCCGCCGAAAGGTTCCAGAAATCATCATTTTCCGAGCAGAAGTATTCCAGCCCGATCCATACCGTATGCTCCGGGTTGGCGACCATATACGGCGACCAGTTGTTGAAAATCTGAATCCGGCCCAGCTTTACATTGGTATCCTGCACATAAATCCAGCAATCCGGGATGATGTTGCCCAGCGTTTTCAGGTGCGTGTGGTTTTGCAGGTTCAGCTTATCCACCAGCAAGCCAACCGTCACAAAATCGCGGTATGGCAACCCTTCCGCAACGGTGCGCACCGCCTCGGGTACATCGTTCATCGCCGCAACCAAATCTTTCACCGGCATGGAGGAGAAGAACGCGTCGCCCTCCACGCGCTGCTCGGCGCCATCTTTGCAGCAGGTAAGCGCGACGACCCGCCCGTCCCGGGTTTCTACCCCGGTAACTTCGCAGTTCATCCAAATCTCGCCGCCCGCATTACGCACATCCTCCGCCACAGTTTCCCATAGCTGCCCGGGGCCGAACTTGGGATAGCGGAATTCCTCAATCAGCGAGGTTTGTACCTTTTTACGGCGCGCTTCCGGACTCATGAAGATTTTAGAAAGCATATCCTGTAAAATACCGCGAATGGAAAGCCCCTTGGTGCGCTGCGCGCCCCATTCCGCGGAAATTTCGCGCGGGTGCCTGCCCCACAGCTTTTCGGTATAGCCTTCAAAGAACATGCTGTACAGCTTACGTCCAAAGCTGTTGATGTAAAAGTTCTCCAGCGAGGTTTCCGGCAGTTTATGGAAAACGGAGTGCAGATAGCTGAACCCCACCTGCATCGTCGTACCAAAGCCCATGGTTTTCAATGTCGCCCATTTCAGGCTGATGGGGTAATCAAAAAAATGTTTCTGGTAATAGATGCGGCTGACGCGGTTACGGGTAAGCATCACACGGTCGGTCTGTTCCGGGTCAGGGCCTCCCTCGCTCAGCGATACGCTGCGGTTCAGCTTTTTATCATCCATGGAGGGCGCGCCTTGCAGAGGCATCACATCCTGCCACCAGTCCATGACTGCCTGATCTTTACTGAAGAAGCGGTGTCCGCCAATATCCATACGGTTGCCCCCGTGGCGTACCGTTTGGCTGATGCCGCCTATACTTGCTGTTTTTTCCAGTACCGTTACGGCATACCCCTGCTGTTTTTTCAGCAGTTCGTACGCCGCGGTCAACCCTGCCGGCCCGCCTCCGATGATGACAACATGCTTCATCTGTATATGCTCCTTTATCGCTTTGTGCGCCGATAACATGCCCTATATTGTAGCATTTAAGGCAGCAACTGACAAGGCCCTGGATACCCCTCAAATCAATAGTTCCGTTCACGGCACAGCCGCCGAAACGCAAAGCGGTTGCCTTTCGCAGATACGGGCATAGAAACGCCCCCAAAACTTACCGTTTCAGGGGTATCTATTTTCTTTCCCACATGTAAAATACAACGTTCTACTATCTGCGGCTTTCCGGCATGGATACGCCTATATGCACCACGTTCACCGAATGCGGCGCAAGCGGTATCTGCATGCCCTCTTGATACGGGCCGATTGCTTTGCGGTCGATGAACACTTCGTTACGGTCTATATCGTTATAAGCGTCTTTGCTGCTGCCGCATACCGAATAGAGCACCACATCGCCGCACGCATCCGGTAAACACACCGTTACTGTATGCACCTGCTCCGAGTCTTTATTCACCAGTGCCAGCGCAATTCCGAGCTGGTCAGCCCACTTGGTGGCTAATACATCCAGCGTGTCGATTTCCATGGCATGCCCATCTTTATGCATGGTTTCCAAGGCGGGCATATCCTCCGCCCAGCTGTCCAGCACCGTATCTCCCATAAAATTGACGTACAAATCAAACACATGGTAGGTGCTTCTAAGCACAATGCCTCCGGTATGGGTAAAAATGCAGCCGCGGGTGTTGAGCACAGGCGCAAAGTTGGCCATGCCGACGATGTCGCAATGGCGGTTCATCGCGTTGAGGAAACACGCTGTAAACACAGCGTCCGCCATGGTATATTGGCTGTTATCATCATTTTTACCGCGCGGCTCAACGTAATCGGCTTTGTCCACGCCCTGGCGTACGGTATGCACATTGGGGTGGTGCCAGCTGCGCAAATTCCATTCGTCAAACGCGATTTTAATTTGCTTGTCCAGGCGCATCGCCGCCAGCAAACCGCGCACTTCCCGCACGGCGTGGTCAATGGCGCCCGTATAGGCCATGCACTGTTCATAGTCCGCCAATTCATTCACCTGCGGTACCATGTCCCAATATTCGTGTATGGAAATCCAGTCCAAAAATTCGCCGCAATGCTGCAACAGGTTCACATTCCAGTTTACGTCCGAAAGCGCCGCGGCTGAAAGCTCCACTGTGGGGTCTACATGCTTGATCATCTTCGCCGCTTCTTTCACCAGCTTGCCCCATTCATCCGCGGATTTGGCGCCAATCTCCCAAAAACCGTAATTTTCGTTGCCGATACTCCAGTATTTCACGCCGTGCGGCCTTGTGTGCCCGTTTGCAATACGCTTGCGGGCATACCGGCCCTCGTTTTCCAAATTGCAGTATTCTACCCAGTTGCTCATTTCCTCGGCGGTTCCCGTACCCGCGTTGGTGCAGATGTAAGGCGCGCAACCCAGTTTTCGGCACAGGTCTACATACTCGTCCGTACCAAACGTATTGGGGTCTTCCACGCGCCACGCCTTATCGAAAGAGGGTATCCGCTCCGGCCCCACTCCCTCCTCCCAATGGTAGGAGGACACAAAGCAGCCGCCGGGCCAGCGCAGAACCGGCACTTTTATTTTCCGCATGGCATCCATAACATCTGTACGTAAGCCGCTCTCATCGGCAAACGGCGAGGCGGGATCATAGATACCGCCGTAAATCTGGCGGTGGAAATGCTCAATAAAATGGCCGTAAATCATCATACTGCGCTGCCCCAGCACACGGTTTTGATGAATATGAATTTTCACAAACTGCCTCCTGTTTTTTGCAAACGTCATAGGCGTAACCGCTTCATACGCGCCTGCTATCGGCTTATCCCATTATTTTATTTGCTTTCCCGTTATGCTTTACGGCTACCGGAACCAGACCTGGGTGCAAAACAGGATAAACAGCGCGCCCGCCGCGCCAAACACCATCGTTATCAGCAGCCCCGCCCATACGGCGGAAAACAGGTACCGGCGCAGCGCCTTCCCCTGCATGGGTTCCGCCTGCATGCCCGGCTGCGTCTGCGGGAGCACCGTATGCCACGGCATTCCCTCTACGTTCATCGGCGCAACCGTACGTCCGTCGTCCTCCGGCGGCAAAGGGGCTTTATTCTTTTTCCTTTTCATGTGTGCCTCACTTATCGTACAGGTGGCAAACCACAAAATGGCCGGGTTCCACCTCCAGCTTTTTCGGCGGCTCCGTTTTGCAAATCTCCATACAACGGTTGCAGCGCGTATGGAACTTGCAGCCTTTGGGCGGGTTGGCCGGCGAAGGGATGCTGCCCTCCAGAATCACGCGGTTCATCTTTTCATCGGGGTCCGGCATGGGAATCGCGCTGAAAAGCGCAACGGTGTAAGGGTGCAGGGGCCGGTCGAATACGCGGTCCTTCGTGCCGAACTCCACCAGATTCCCCAGATACATTACCCCGATGGTATCGCTGATGTGTTCCACCACGCTCAAATCATGCGATATAAACAGGTACGTAAGGCCAAACTCCTCCTGCAAATCCTTGAGGAGGTTAATAATCTGCGCTTGAATGGATACATCCAGTGCGGAAACCGGCTCGTCGCAGACCACAAAATCCGGGTTGAGCGCCAGCGCCCGCGCAATGCAGATGCGCTGCCGCTGCCCGCCGGAAAACTCATGCGGGTAACGGTCCTTATGGTAGGGCATCAGGCCGCAGGACCCCATAATATGATCCAGATAGCTCTCGTATTCCTTTTCCGGCACGATATGGTGCTCCCGCACCGCTTCGCCGATGATTTCTCCCACCGGCAGGCGCGGCGACAGGCTGGAATAGGGGTCTTGAAAGATAATTTGCATCTTTGGCCGCAGCTTGCGCAATTCCTGCCGGTCCAGGGTGTGTACATCCTGCCCTTCAAACAGCACCGTACCGTCCGTTTTTTCCGTCAGGCGCAGCAAGGCGCGCCCAACGGTGGTTTTGCCGCATCCGCTCTCGCCTACCAGCCCCATGGTGGTACCGCGCCGGATGGAAAACGAAATACCATCCACGGCTTTGACCGCACCAATGGCATGCCCCAGCAGCCCGCCTTTGATGGGGAAGTATTTTTTTAAATTCCGTACTTCAACAATCGGGTTTTCTGCCGCGTGTGCATCACTCATGGCTGTCGCCTCCTTCCTGCGTCCAGCGGTAGCAGCTGACCACGTGCGTATCCGTCAGTTTGATTTCCGGGGGATAGGCGCCGCTGCACGCTGGCAGGGATAACCCGCAACGGTCGCGGAAGTAGCAATAATCCGGCATATTGATCGGGTTTGGCACCTTGCCCGGTATGGAATACAGCCTTTCGACCCGCCGGTTAACCACCGGTTTGGAGTTCAAAAGCCCGATGGTATAGGGGTGCGAAGGGTTTTTAAACACTTCATGCACGGTGCCTTTTTCCACCACACGGCCGGAATACATCACCACTACGTAATCCGCCATTTCCGCGATTACGCCCAGATCGTGCGTGATGAGCATAATGGAAGAGTTGATTTGATCCTTCAGGTTGCGCAGCAGCTCCAGTATCTGCGCCTGTATGGTCACATCCAGCGCCGTGGTGGGTTCGTCCGCAATAATCAGGCGCGGAGAAAGCGCCAGTGCCATGGCGATCATTACACGCTGGCGCATGCCGCCGCTCAATTCGTGCGGGTACATGCGGTATACGTTCTGGCAGTCGGCAATCCCGACCATTTGCAGCATTTCGATGGAGTGGTTTTTCACCTGCTCGTGGGTCATGGTATGGTTGTGCAGTAAAATCACTTCGTCCAGCTGCATCCCGATACGAAAAACGGGGTTCAGGCTGGTCATCGGTTCCTGAAAGATCATGGAAATCTGCTTGCCGCGGATGGTACGCATCACATTCGTCGGCGTTTTGGCAATATCCATTACGCCGCCCTCGCCGTTAAAGCGGATGCTTCCTTCGACGATTTGCCCCTGCGGTCGCTGCACCAGCTGCATCAGGCTCAGGCTGGTCACACTTTTGCCGCAGCCGCTCTCGCCCACCACGCCGACCGTTTTGCCTCTGGGCACGTCAAAGCTTACGCCATCGACAGCCTTCACGGTGCCGATGTCCGTAAAAAAGTATGTGTGCAGGTTATCAAACTCTACAATGTTGTCCGGGTCGCGCATCTTGGCGGCGTATTCCGAAGGCGGTACGTTCTTCCGTTCGCGCTGTTTTTCAATCGCCATGGTGATCCGCCGGTTCTTTTTACTGATGCGGCGCGCTTCCCGCGCGGAGATATATCCGCTTCTTTTTGCCTTCCGTATCACGGAAATACCTCCTTACCGTTTCATTTTGGGGTCGAAAGCATCGCGCAGGCCATCGCCCACGAAGTTGAATCCCAGCACGGTTAGCAAAATCAAGAATCCGGCCGGAATCCACACAAACCAATAGTTCGTCATTACATAGATATTGCTGACCGCGTTGATAATGGAGCCCCACGACGCCAGCGGGTATTTAACCCCAAGCCCCAAAAACGAGAGGGTTGCTTCCGTCAGGATTACGCCGCCCAGCGTCATCGTGGCGATAACGATCAATTGGGGTATCACGTTTGGCACCAAATGGCGGAATATACGGCGTTTAACCGAAAGCCCCGTAGCCTCCGCCGCGGTCATAAACTCCTGCTCGCGCAGGCTTAAAATCTGTCCGCGCACAACACGCGCGATGGATGGCCAGCCCAGCATACCCATCGCCGCCATCAGGATGAAGATACGGTAGGCGGGCACCACCTTTTCTGCGTCCATAATTGCGCCCAGAATCACGTAAATCGGGAGTGCGGGCAGGCAGTTGAGTATATCCACCAGACGCATCAGCAGGTTATCCACCCATTTGCCGAAGTACCCCGCGATGCCGCCCAGGATGATCCCCAGCAGCGTTTCCAGAAACACGACCACAAAGCCGATCAGCAGCGAAACGCGGCCGCCGTACATCAGGCGGGTTACCACGTCCATGCCGTTGCCGTCCGTGCCCAGCGGATGTGTAAGCGAGGGGGATGCGTACATGGTGATCTGGTAGGTATCCAGCTCCGTACGCACAATGTATTCGTGGGCGTTACGCTCCAGCAGGTACAGGCGCTCCGCACCCGTTTCGTCCGTAAGGAGGAAACTGGTTTCGCCCATGCGGATGACATCCTGCACCGCGTCTGCAAAGCCCTCGGGGAATACGGTACCCACCTGCGCCGCCTTCATGGCAAAGCGGGACGCTTCCGCAACGGCGCTGCCGTTTTCATCGGTAAAGGCAACCGTACCCTTGGGGGAATAGGTCAGGACGTAGGTTTGCCCGTCCGCGGTAAAGGCCGCGTCTTCCCCTGCCTGCATGGCGCGTTCCGCTTCCAGCCGGAAGGCAAAATCCTCGCTGCGCGTTCCGGTGAACACCCACTTGGAAGCCAGCGTAAGGTCCTTTTGCAGCAGCACCTGCGCCTCGATTTTATTGGCTTTAATCAGGTAGGTTTGTCCGTCTCCGGTCGCAAAGGAGGTTTCCCCCGCGCTGATCGCGGCGTTAAAACCGCTGGTAAAATCCTCGGGCGGCGTAAACCCGGCTACCGGCTGTAAATTGAAATTGTTTTTAATGCCCTTGCCGGATGCGACTACCGCCGCCGTTGTGACGCGGTAAAAATCCTCGCCCTCCTGCACCAGCCCGTATACTTCCCCGCCGCTTTCAAAGGAGGTTTCCCCTTTGGTAATGGCGAGTATCATTTTGCTTTTCGCCGTGCTGTTAAACTGCGCGCCCTCTGCCGGAACGTAGCGGTATTCTTCGTTTTCCGTCACGGCGGCATACAGTTTTTGCATGGGTTCGTAGGCTTTAAACACCTGGCTTTCGCCATAGGGGCTAACGGCGCCGCCTAAAAAACTGAACAGGAACATAAACAGGATGATGAAAGCGCCGGTAATCGCCAGCCGGTTGCGCATAAAGCGCTTGAGCACCAGCATACCGGGGGAGAACACCTTAAGCCGCCGCTCGTCGTCCAGCGCTAACGTCTGCTCGTCCACATTTGCATCCATATCCTCTTTCGGATATAAGGGAGCTTTTTCGTTCATCGTCTGCACCTCCTCAGGTTATGCGTACACGCGGGTCGACCACAGCATACAAAACGTCGGCGATCAGCGTGCCAAGGAGGGTGAGAATCGCGATAAACATTAAGAAGAACATCGTAAAGGGAATGTCCCCTTCCAGCATCGCCAGATAGGATGTGTAGCCGATGCCGGGAATCTGGAACAGCGTTTCGGTAATCATCGCGCCGCCGAACAGGCTGGGCAGCGTGCCGCCCAGCAGCGTTACGATAGGAATCAGTGTATTGCGGAAGGCGTGCTTGTTGATTACGGTTCTTTCCGGCAAGCCCTTGGCCCGGGCTGTGCGGATAAAATCACTGTTGAGCACTTCCAGCATGTTGGTGCGGGTATAGCGCATCAAATCCCCGACACTTACGATCGTCAGCGTCAGCACCGGCATTATGTAATGCTTGGCCACATCCAACGCCTGCCCCCATGAACTGAGCGTTAAGTAGTCGCGCCCCACCTTGCCAAACAGGTCCAGCCACCCCAAATGTACGGAGAACACCAGCTTGAGCAGGGTAGCGAAAAAGAAGGTCGGCAGCGATATGCCGATCAGCGCAAGGACGGTGATGGCATAATCGGTATGGCTATACTGTTTTCGCGCAGACAGAATGCCCAGCGGAATGCCGATGATGACCCGCAGGATCATGGTGACAAACGCCAGCCAGAAAGAATCCCAGATGACCTGAGAGAATTTTTGGGTGACAGGAATAGTGAATTTCCACGAATCACCGAAATCCCCTTGTATGACCCGTCCGATCCACGTAAAAAATCCTTTGATTACATTGCCGCCCATACCGTATTGATCGTTTAGAATTTGCAGCCACTCGGTATAGCTTTTCGAGCCCGGCAGCTGCGCCCGCTCCATCGCCTTTTTTTCGACAAAGGAGGTGGGAATCACACGCATAATGCCGTAAATCAGCATCGATACAAAAAACAGAATGACGATGCTCAACAGTATGCGTTTGAGGATGTAGCGTTTCACGCGCACACTTCCTTACTTTTTTCAGCCGCCCGCGATTGCCGGGCGGCCGGCAGAATACTGTATATATAGCGCATAGTATATGCTTTGTTTTCATGGTTGGCGCGGGCGGCGGCCTAAGCCGCCGCCCGCGGGATTTTGGCACTGTGCCTTAAGCGGTTTCAGCGTTACGCTTACTTCAGCTCAAGTTTTTCAATATCAAGCGCGAAAGTCCAATAGGTGGTCAGGTCGCCGGCAAGTGTATCGGTATTCACGCGTTCGGCGCTGAAAATGGTGGCGTTCTGGCGCTGGTATACGGGTAATTCCACAGCCCAGTCGATAATAACATCGAGCGCCGCCTTGTAGACCGATTTACGATAGGTTTGATCCGTGCTGTTACGGGCGTCCATAATCAGCTGATCCAGTTCCGGGTCCGCAATCATGTACTGGTTGCTGTCGGTGCCGCCTGCGCCGATGACGTTGCTGGAATGGTACACCTGGTACATATCCGGGTCGATGGTGGTCGACCACGCCATACAGAACAGCTGTGCCGAAGCGCTCTTTACCTTGTCAAGCAAGGTGCTGAAATCGGAAATATCACCAATGGTCAGGGTAATGCCAACCTTGTCCAGCAGTACCTTGGCGTCCGTCAAAATACCGAAGGAAGGATGGTCGCCGGTGCCGCCGCCGCCGATGAGCACTTCATACTCCATCAGCGCGCCTTCGGGCGCCGCGGTGAACTTGCCGGCCGCTTCGTCGTAGGTATATCCGGCCGCCTTCAGGAAGCCGACGATCGCGCCAAGCGCTGCTTCTTCCCGCTGTTCCATGGTCATATCAGCGGTGTAGATGTCGTTGCCGTCCACATCGGTGGAGAAGGCAATTTTATAATCCGCGTCCGTCTTTTGCGGCGCAGCCCAGGAGGTGTTGGAGATGGGGTAGTTGATAACGGATGCGATTTCGCCGTAATAGCTGTCGATAACCACATCACGGTAGAGCGCCAGCGCCGTAAACAGGGCTTTGCGCAAATCCTTGGAGGCTTCGGAACCCGGTTCTCCGCCAACGCACACATTGGTGGCGGTCAGTCCGATGTAGCCGTAGCCAAGGTTGTTGACCGTGCTGGTGTACAGCTTATCGCCGTTCAGTTCGCCGCCGTTGGCGTCCTTAATGGTTGCAATCGTATCCTTATTGAAGGAAGGATCGGATACGTCCAGCGTACCGGTGAGCACACCGCTGGTCTTATCCGCGTCCAGCGTTTCCTTCAGCTGGATGTACTTAATTTTCGGTTCGCCTTTCCAGTAATACGGATTGGCTTCCATGTAAACGATCTTATTTTCGTATTTAACGAACGAATAGGGGCCTGCGCCCAGCGGTTGGGTGGTTTTCGCCTCAATCATGCTCAGGTCGCCGAAGGGGAACCCGAACTGGTTGTTGGCATAATCGTACTGCGCTTCATCGCCGTAGTAATGCAGCGGAGCAACCGTTACTCCCAGCACGGAGTATACGGCGGGAGCGGAGAACCCTTTAAGCGTTACGGAAACCGTGTAATCATCCAGCTTCTGGATGCCGGTAATGCTGGGCACGCCCGCGGCCGCTTCCGGCTCGCTCATGGCCTGCGCCTTTACAAAGGCGGACTCCGCCGTTGCCAGGGTAGAGGTTCCCTCTACGCCTTCCATTTCCACGGTAAAGAAAACGTCGGGGTCGTAGCTGTACTTGGCAGCCACTTCGTCGTAGCACTCTTCCAGCGTGGGATATACGCCCTCGTCGATGTTCCAGCTCATGCCGGTATACGGGCCGGAGAGCACGCCGTCTTCATAGCCGGTAAAGCCCCACAGCGTCATGCCAAACGAGGTGCCAAGGCCGGGATCGGCGGCGATCAAATCCGGGGTAGAGCCGATGAACGCGGCATAATCGTCAATATTGTAATTGGCGACCACGTAATCGATGATCGACTGGATATCGCTCATCCAATCCGCTTTCAGCTCCGCCCAGAAGGCATCCTGCTGTTCCATCGTCCACGCATCGTCGGCCGTCCACTCATGGTCGGCGCCCGCGGCGTAGATGGCTTTCACAAGCGCATCGTACTTATCGTATATATCTTCCGGGGTCTGGGTTTGATACGCTTTCAGCCCGACGATGTCGTAGCTGTTGAGCGTGGTCGTGCCCACATAGGAGGGATCAAGCAGTACATAATAGGTAAAAATCAAATCGTCCGCGGTCATCGCTTCGCCGTCGGAGAACTTGACGTCGTCACGCAGCTTGGCGGTGTAAACCGTGGTATCGGTGGTCTCATCCCGCTCCACGCTGAGATCGGCAATGCCGTAGTACGTGTAATCGGTGCCGTTGTAGGGAATGGTCTCCCCTTCGATGGCATTGTACACGATGCCGCCCACGCGGTCGGTAACCATCAGGGGCGAGCCGACGAAAACATTCGCCACATCGGAGTCATAGCCGCTTTCCGAAAAGAACGGGCTGAATTTTTCATTAAACTCCGTGTACCCGATAACCAGTGTGTCGGCATCCCGCTGCGCTTCCGCCACAGCGGCGCCCGCCAGACCCAGCAGCATACATACGGCTAGTGCCAGCGATACGATTTTCCTCAAGTTGACCATTACATTTCCTCCTTGCTGTCTATTCTATTTTTCTCTATTGCCGTGCGGCGTTGCCGCAGTACAATCCGCCTGTTTTTCGCTGCTTCCGTCCCATTTTTTTACGGTTTTTGCGCTTTGCAGCGCCGCGATACCCGCCACGAGCATAGCAGCCGCCCACGCCGTTTCCGCCGGCCACCATGCACCCGCCCCGCCGGAGGCGATCAGCCCTATCTCTCCGGCGATGAAAAGCACGCACAAAACCGCCAGCCCGTAAGCGCTGCGGATGCAGGAAAGAAAACTCTGATCACGCTGCACTTCGGTAAAGCGGCGCGGTAAACGAATCATTTTTACAAGGGATACTGCCCAAAACAGCAGGGGGAAGAGCATGATTAATGCAAACGGCAAAGTAAGAAAAAACCGCGTGCTGGGTAAATCGGTAAAAAGATACCCCAGTAAAATGCCCAGGCATACAATATAAGCAGGCAAAACACGGCGTAACGGATGAAATGCAATTGAATCCCTGTCCGCCAGCATATAATACGGGCCGGTATAGACCGCCTGGCGTTTCGTGCTACCATTGCGAGCGTTATTTGTTGTGATAATCGTAAACAGCGCCCGATGACGTTTCTGTCTCATGACGGGCTCCCTCTGTATCCGGTTTTGTAATTATTGCGATTATATCATAAATATCCAACAATGTAAATTATTCTAAAGGAAATGATTCCTCTGGATATTTTGGCAATACGCACCGGAAGCGGCAGCCTTACCCTGCGAAAACGCGCGCTGTTTGCCTCGCCCCTTGCCTGCTCATTGCGCCGTCTAAACAGGCAGCAGGCAACGGGTTTACCAGGTTGCGTAAAATGCCAAAAGCCCCCTTGAAACGTCTGTTTCAAGGGGGCTTTGGGTTACGCGGTTTTCACGCGCACGGTTATTGGTTTGCAGTCGCGCCGGCATAACTGTTCCTATTAATAAGGATCGCTTTCCCGCCGTCCGTATTCCCCGCGCATTGACGCCTTATATGCCCGCGCGGAACACAAGCGGATCGTTTACATCCCGGTGTAATCCACGTCCACCGGCATCCGCGTTTTGGAAGATTCCATAATGGCTAAAATCACAAGACTGGCACGCGCCGCATCCTCGATGCTCACATGGAAGGGTTCCTCCGCAATCAGGCAATCCACAAAGCTGCGGATGCTCTCAAAGGCAAAGCCCTTGGGCTGGCCGAAAATGCTGTTTTGCACAATCGTATCCGGCACGGTCACTTTATCGTCCGTGTACATTTGCACCATATCATGGTTGGAGGCGTCAATCGCCATCATGCCCTTGGTGCCCAGAATGTTGCACTTAATATCGTTCACGCAGGGGTTCGCGTTGGGCGTAATCCAGCCGTTCTCCATTTGCGCAATGCAGCCGTTTTCAAATTCCAGCGTCGTCATGTACTCATCTACCGTGTCCACGCCCATCCCCTGCAAAAGCCCTTCGCGGCTTACGGCATACACACGCTTTACGGGGCTGTCCATCATCCAGCTGAGGGTATCAACGCTGTGGCTGCCCAAAAACCAGAGAATGGAGGATTTCGCCGCCCAGGGCAGCATATCCGTCGCGACCCACTTGGTATCGTTCAGGCGGAAGTATCCGCTGTACACCTGCCCCAGCTCGCCTTTTTCCAGCGCCTGCTTGGTCGCGTTAAACGGCGGACTCCAGCGGTTGTGCAAATCCACCATGGCGCGTACGTTATTTTCCCGTACCGCCCGGAGGATGCGCATCACATCGTCCCGGGTCGTCGCCAGCGGTTTTTCAATCAGAATGTGTTTACCGCTCTGCGCAGCCGCCACAGCGATATCGGCATGCAGAAAATCCGGCGTAACCACGGACACCGCATCGCACCCGGACTTGGCAAACATTTCGTGGTAGTCCGTATACACCTGCGGAATCCCCACCCGCCGGGCGACCGCCTCCGCTTTTTCCCGGTTCATATCGCAAATCGCCACAGTTTGGGCAAAAGGGTGCGCCTGAAAAATCTGAGCGTGGTTTTCGCCCCAAATTCCAGCCCCTACGATTGCCATTTTTACTTTATCCATACCCTGTTCCTCCGTTCTTCATTGAGCTTCCCGCTTACCCTTTAACCGAGCCAAAGGTAAGGCCACGAATCATGTATTTTTGTACGCTGATGGCGAATATGAGCACCGGCATCACCGCCAGCGTACCGGTTGCGGCCATCTCCCCCCACTTGACGCCCGAAACCGACAGGTAGGACATAACGCTGGTCGGCATGGTTTTCGCCCGGATGGTCGTAAGGAAATTCGCAAAGATAAACTCATTCCACGAATTGATGATACAGAAGATCGCCGTAGCCACCATGCCCGGCAGCACCAGCGGCAGAATAATCTTGCGCAGAATCATAAACTGCGGGCAGCCGTCCACCATGGCGGCTTCCTCCAGTTCGACCGGCAAATCCTCAATAAAGCCGCGCATCATCCATGTGGCAAACGGCAGGTTGAACGTAGTGTAGCAAATAATCAGCAGCAGGTGGGTATCGATCATATGCAGCATCGACGCCAGCAAAAAGTACGGCACGATTACCGCCATGGCAGGCAAAAAGCGCTGGCTTAATACCCAGAAAGCGCGGCCCTCCCGCTGGCGCCAGTTGTACCGCGCGAACCCATAGGCTGCCAGCGAACCAAACAGCAGGGAAATAAATGTGCTGGCCACGGCGATGATGCCGCTGTTGAGGAACAGCCGCATGATATTATCCTTAAAAATTGTCTGGTAGTTCGCCAGGGTAAAGCTGGCAAACACGTTGCCCGGATCGAAAATATCAGCTTTATTGCGGAAACTGACCGATACCATCCATAAAAAAGGCGCCAGAAAATACAGGCACAGGGCTACAAAGGCAAACCCGACCAATACCATGGTCCACCGTTTGCGAAGCCGCAAATGAGAACGCTTCTCCATATCAGTCATCCTCCCTTCTCTGCAGGCGGATCAGCAAATTGCTGACGACCGACACCAGTACCAGCAGCACCATCGCCACGGCTGCGCCGCGCCCGATCAGGCCGTTTTGCGCGTTGACCAGCCGGTACACATGCAGGCTTAAAAATTCCGTCGCGTTTCCGGGGCCGCCCTGCGTAAGTACGAACGCCGTATCAAACAGCTTCAGCGCATCTACAGCGCGCAGCAGCAGCGCCAGAAAAATCAGTTTCTGCATCATCGGCAGGGTAATGGAAACGAAGGTGCGAAAGCGGCTTGCGCCGTCTATCATGGCGGATTCATAGGGGTCCCGCGGCAGCGACCTTAGCCCCGCGTATAAAATCAACGCGACAAAGGGGACGAATTGCCATATATCCACGATTAAAATCGACCAGAATGCCATATTGGAATCCAGCCATGTAATCCGGATGCCAAAAAGGCCGTCCAGCACGAAATTGATCAATCCATATTCCGCGTTGAACATCAGCTTCCACATCTGTCCGGCGATCGTAGGCGTTATCGCCAGCGGCACAATCATAATGCCGATCACCAACGCCTTGAGCTTAAACTCATAGGCATTCAGCAAAAGCGCAATTAAAAAACCGAAAAACATCTCTATTGCGGTTGCCAGCGCCATAAACTCCAGGGATATGAACACCGCATGCCAAAAATCCGGATCACGGCCGGAGAAAAGACGAATGTAATTGCTAAGCCCTGTGAACTTTGCACGGGAGAAATCCCATCCCAGTTGATAATTGGTGAAACTGGTAATCACTAAAAAAATCGTTGGTACAATGGATAGCAGAAACAAAATTACCATCGCAGGCGCGATATATTTCGTTTGCGGATTCCGCTGCAGATACCCGCGTATGCCTCTTTGTGGTGTAACAGGCTTATGGTAAATTGCCATGGCATCCTCCCCTAAATCGATTCACCGGGAAAATGGGGCCGGTCGCAAAGCGTTGCTCTTCGCGGAGCCGGCCCCAGCATTAAGGCCTTAGGAACGGATTATTCCAACAAGCTCTCAATGTCTTCCTGAGACCGCTGGCAAGCTTCGTCCACCGTAATGTCACCCGCAAGGGCGGCACTGCCGTACGCGCCTGCAATCTCCAGAATCTGGTTGATCTGGTCATGCTGCGGAATCCAGCTCAAGCCTTTTTCTACCAACCCGTTGGCAGCTACGAGCGCTGCTTTCTGCGCGGGATAGGAAGGATTCAGCGCAGCCAGTTCTTCGTTTTCAAACACGCTGGCACGCGTTGCCACGCCGCCCGCTTTTACATAATCCACGGATTTTTCACGGCTCGCCATGAAGCAGATGAATGCCCAGGACGCATCCGGATTTTTCGCGGTGGTCGGAATCGCAAGGTTCCAGCCGGCCAGCGCCGCGCCGTCACCTGCGGGGCCGGTAGGCGTGGGCACAAAGGCCACTTTATCGGCTACCGTAGAGGTTGCGGGGTCGGTAATCTGGTTAGCCAGCGCGGTCGCATCCAGCCACATGGCGGTTTTGCCCGCGATGAAAGCGCCCAGCGCCTCTTCGTGCGTGTAGGTGCCTACGTCGGGCGGTGCGCACTTGAGCAGATCCACATAGAACTGCAGGGATTCGATGGTTTCGGGGGTGGTGCAGGTAACGACCGTCTCGCCCTGCGCCAGCGCCGCCTGATCCAGGAAGCCGCCGCCGAAGTTGTACATCAGGCTCATCCAGCCGGAGGCGAAGTGGATGCCGCGCTGTGCGCGCATGCTTACGCCGTAGAGGCCGTCTTCTTTACCGGTAAAGAACTGCGCCAGTTCCAAATACTCAACCATGGTCGTGGGCGGCTCTTTGCCGTATTTTTCAAACAAATCGGTGCGGTAGGCGATAAAACGGGTTTCGCCCGCAGTGGGGATGCCGTAGTTTACGCCGTTCGCACTCGCAATGCCGTTGCGGTAGGCGGCCATGATATCCTCATAGTCAAACCAGTCCGGTGTTTTTTCCGGATCATCCGCATAGGCGGAAATGGGGATTAGCACATTCTTGGAAGCATACTCGCTCATCCAGAACGCATCCACCATGAACACATCGTAAGCGCCGCTGCCCTGCACGTCCAGCAGCTGTTTGCTCTTGAGGTTGGTTTCTTCCACCACGTCCCAGACGACGTTGATGCCGGTGAGCGCGGTAAATTCGTCCGCCATGGTTTTGAACGCTTCCGTGGAGGGATGCGCTGCCATCGCGACGGTGATCGTCTGCCCGTCATACTGGGCTTTGATGCCGGCTCCCCAGTCTTGCAGCGAAACGGCATTGCCTTCCGCCGACACGCTTGTTACCGTCAGCATCATTGCCAGACACAGCGCCAAGGAAATAAATTTCTTCCAGGTACTCATTGCATTTGCTCCTTTCAATTGTAAGAGAGAAGTGAACTGACGTCTTTGTCGGTTTTTATTATAGGATCGGATTTGTATACTGTATTTGCATTATCCTCATCAAACTTTGTATAATGCTTCGATGAAATTTTCACAATAAACTTACAAAATATCACCGGCAGGGAAAGACCCGCCGGTGAAAAAAGCGTATGGTTCTTGGGTAAAGATAACGCCAGCGCCCTTTCCGGCTGGCGTTTGCGCTTGCGCTGTAAACGCCGCATTTATAACAAGCCCGTCAGTTTAACGGATTTTTCGTATTCGGTGGGCGACATTTTCACGTAGCGCCGGAACACGCGCGAGAAATAGTGCACCGAGGAAAAGCCCAGCGATTCCGCAATCTGGGTAAAGTTATAACTTCCCTCGCCGATAAACCGCTTCGCCTGATAAATCTTCATGCCGTTAAAGTATTCCATAATGCTCTGCTTTTTCTGGTTTTGAAACACATCCTGCAAGTACCCCTCGGAAAACGACAGCGCCGTGCTGATATCGGACATGTGCAGTTTGCGGTATAAATTGGCGTTTAAATAATCAATCACGCTTTCCACAATCGCGCGGTCATTGCGGACGCGGCCATGGTTGGGCGCTTCCGGCATGGAGGCGGGCGGCGCCATCTGATCGCGCACCATCAGCAGCAGCAAGGTTTCCAGCGTATTTCTAAACACCTGTTCCGAACCGAAGGGGACGACGATGCGCCGCTCCAGTTTCGGCTGGTACAGCCGGTTATAGGGGCCTTCAAAAATCTTGCGCCCTTCCTGGTACAGCATTCCCACCAGATTTTTCTGGTTCTGGTTCAGATCGATCGTGTTGTTGCGAAACATCTCCGTCGGCAATTGCGGGCAGGAAAAAGAGAAAATACACGCGCTGCTGTCCTTGCCGATCGCCAGCAGCTGGTGCACCTCATTAGGCGGATGCAGCACCGCCTGCCCCTGCGTAAGATGAATTTCATTTTCTCCGGCCATGCAAATCAAACTGCCGCTGTCGGCGTACACCATTTCCCAAAAATCGTGGCTTTCCACAACGCCGCGGTAGTGCATGGCATATTCGTAGTAGTGCAGGCTGATGATATTTTCCACGGCAAGCGCAGTCTGCAAGCGTGTAAACACATAGGCTGCCGGGTCCGGGTAAAAGGTATCCGGTGCATCCACGGTTCATCGCCCTCCCCTGATCATGTAGGTTGTTTTAACCACTAGAATACCGGTTTCAGCGCCTTGCTTTTCTATATTTTTTGTAAATAATCACAAAAAACCGTTCGGCATCCTTTATGGCCTCTGCAGCCGCAGGCCCGCTGCTTGGCTGTTTATCATGCGCATTGTTTTACGCATGTCACCGCCAAGCTGCTTGCGCCTGTGTATACTCCAACTGCATTATAAAGCCGGTTCCCGATAAAGTCCATCACAGGGGGAAACCCTCAGCGGCGGTTTCGATGGTTTCACCGCAGAAAAACGGCTGCTGAAAAGGCATCAGCGGGCGAAAAAACATATTGACAAAATTTGATATGAGGAATATACTCTCGAAGTATCAAAATATTTTGATGTGAGGTGAGCGCATGTCTTCTTTATATGAAGAACGGGCACGGGTTTTTAAGGCGTTTTGCGAAGAAAACCGCCTGCGCATTATTGAACTGTTGCAGGAGGGCGACCAGTGCGCCTGTGTGTTGATTGAGAAAATGGGCATTAAACAATCGGCATTATCCTACCACATGAAAATCCTTGTGGATTCCGGTGTGGTAGAAAGCAATGTCGTTGGAAAATGGACGCATTACCACATCAGCGAAGCCGGGAGCCAGTATGCGCAGGAGCTATTGCGCACTATGACGCAGCAGCATGTAACGTCTGCGGCGGAATGCTGTTGCGCGTGTGAAAAAGCCTGACACATAATCCATACGGAACGGGGTAAAAATACATGGGAACACTGAGAACCGCTTGGGACTTTTTCCAAAACCAGGTGCTGGGGATGAAATGGTTAAACGCGCTGCTGCAAGACGGCTTATCCGCCCTTGGGCTGGATACCGCCAACCGTTGGGTCGGCAGCCTGCAATTTTTCCTGTACGACGTGGTGAAAATCACCATATTACTTTGCTTTTTAATCTTCCTGATCAGCTATATACAAAGCCACTTCCCGCCGGAACGGAGCAAAAAAATACTCGGTCGTTTTCACGGGCTGGGGGCGAACATCGTCGCGGCGCTGCTGGGTACGGTCACGCCGTTTTGCTCCTGCTCGTCCATACCGCTGTTTATCGGCTTTACCTCCGCCGGGCTGCCCGTGGGCGTTACGTTCTCCTTCCTCATTTCCTCCCCGATGGTGGATTTGGGGTCGCTGCTCCTGCTCATGAGCATTTTTGGGGCGAACGTGGCGATCATCTACGTGGTGATCGGGCTGGTGCTTGCCGTTGTCGGCGGTACCATCATCGAAAAGCTGCATATGGAAAAGTACGTGGAGAGCTTCATTTTTACGGCAGGCGGGGTGGACATTGAATCGCCCAGTTTAACCGTGAAAGACCGTTTGCAATACGCCAAAGAGCAAATGGTTGCCACCTTTAAAAAGGTTTTCCCCTACATTCTGGTGGGTGTCGGCATCGGCGCCGTCATCCACAACTGGATTCCGCAGTCGTGGGTAGCCGCGGTGCTGGGCAGCGATAACCCCTTCGGCGTGGTGCTGGCTACTTTGATCGGCGTGCCGATGTATGCCGATATTTTCGGCTCTATCCCGATTGCGGAAGCGCTGCTGGGCAAAGGCGCTTTGCTGGGTTCCATTCTCGCGTTCATGATGGCGGTAACCACGCTTTCCCTGCCCTCCATGATTATGCTGCGTAAAGCGGTCAAACCCAAGCTGCTGGCGCTCTTCATCGCCATTTGCACGGTCGGGATCATCCTGATCGGCTATGTGTTCAATTTCCTGCAGCCCTATCTGATCTAGGAGGATACGTTTGATGGCGAAAGCATGGTATCCGGTGATTGATTATCTCCAGTGCGCCGAATGCGGCAGTTGTATAACCAAGTGCTCCCACGGCGTATACGATCCGGCCAAAGCGCCGGTGCCGGTTGTGAAAAGCCCGGCAAGCTGCATCGACCACTGCCACGGCTGCGGCAACATTTGCCCGTCCGGCGCGATTACCTATGTGGGCGACGATACCGGCTGGACGCCCTCGGCAGCCAAAGGCGGCGCAGCGGCGGAACCTTGCGGTTGCGGCTGTGAAACCGATTCGGACGAATGTGATTGCGATTCGGATGAGTGCGGTTGCGGCTGCGGCTGCGATACAGGCTCGGAACGTTGCGGCTGCGATGCAGCTACAGACGAGTGTGATTGCGAATGTGAAACAGATGCAGGCGGTTGTGGTTGCGGTACGACTGCTAAAAAGCAAGCCGTTATTGAATACCTGTACTTGGATTTAAACACCTGCGAGCGCTGTATGGGTACGGAGCAGGTGTTGGACCGCGTGATGCAGGTGATAACACCCGCTTTGGAGCTGGCCGGGTTTACCGTAACGTACCGTAAAACCGAAGTGGCTAACGAGCAAGCCGCGGCGCAGTACCGTTTTCTTGCTTCGCCGACAATCCGGGTCAACGGCGTGGATATTGGCGGTGCACTGCAGGAAAACGACTGCGGTTGTTGCAGCAACATCAGCGGTACGGACGTAACCTGCCGCACGTTTGCCTATGGCGGGCAAACCTACGAAGTTCCGCCTAGGGAAATGCTGGCTGGCGCTGTGCTTGCAGCCATCTTTGCACCCTCTACGGGTGAATATACGGACGAAGCCTACACCCTGCCGGAAAATCTGGCGGCGTTCTACCGGGGCAAACAGGAAAAAGCCTGCGCTTGTAAAGGCGGTTGCTGCTAACAGCAGCCAAACCCTTTCCCCTTGGAAACCCGGCCAAAGGGAACAACCGCCAAACCGGGTGCTTTCATGCGCAGCAGGGGCAATCCTTCTTTAATCGGACTTGTACGATACCCTCTCTGATTTTTTTATGAAAGGGCAGCACGCGAAAATGTTTACGATTGTTCTCTATCTACTGGCGCTTGCGGGGCTTGCGGTCTCCTTTTTCAAGGACCGTAAAAAGACAAAAATGGCGCTTAAAAAAGCGTGGAAAGCGTTTGAGAATATCCTTCCCCAGCTGTTGGTGGTTATTTTGCTGGTCGGCGTGTTGCTGGCGCTGCTGAATACGGACGTGATCGTCGCCCTCATCGGGGACAGTTCCGGCTGGGTCGGCGTTCTCCTGTCTGCGGTGATCGGCGCCGTTACCCTCATCCCGGGCTTTGTCGCCTTCCCGACGGCGGCGCTGCTTTTACAGGGCGGCGCGGGGTACATGCAAATCGGCGCGTTTGTTTCCACACTGATGATGGTCGGCATCATCACCATGCCGGTGGAAATGAAGTATTTCGGCAAGAAGCTGACGATTTTACGCAACGCTTTCGCCTTTGTGTTTTCCTTTTTCGTTGCGTATATCATCGGCCTGATCGGGAGGTAGCCATGAAAGCAGTCCTTAAAAAGTACCGCGCGTTTCTCATCATCGCGGCTGCCATCGGAGTGTTGGTGATCTTCAACCATCAGCTCGGCGTAAAAGCCGTGCAAATGACCGCATTTCAGGTAAAGGAAATGCTGCTGGTGATTCCGCCCATCTTTATCCTGCTGGGTTTGCTGGATGTATGGATGCCCCGCGAAACCATGGTGAAATACATGGGCGAAGGGTCCGGGGTCAAGGGCGTGCTGCTGGCGATTCTCATCGGCTCTGCCGCCGCAGGCCCGCTGTACGGCGCTTTCCCCGTCGCGGCGGTATTGATGAAAAAAGGCGCGAAGTTCAGCAATGTGCTCATCTTCATCGGCGCGTGGTCGACCACAAAAATACCGATGTTCCTGTTTGAAATGGCCTCGCTGGGCGCAAAGTTCGCCCTTACGCGGCTGCTGGTGGACATTCCCGGCATTATCGTGATCGCGTATCTTTTAACCAAACTCTTAACCAAACAAGAAAAGGAAGCCATTATAAAAGCTGCCGAAAGCGTCGGCAAATAACAAGAATGCGAGGCAATCCATGGATGAACAAGAATAAAGTAGTTATGCTATTGGGGCTTGCGGGCTTCATCGTCATGGCGGACAACTGGGTCATCTCCCCCATACTGCCTGCCATTGCGCAGAATTTGAACATTGATATTGCGCAGGCCGGGCTACTCATTACAGCGTACATGATTCCCTTCGGCTTTTTCCAAATCGTATTCGGCCCGCTGGCGGACCGCTTTGGCAAAAAACAGGTTATCACCTTTTCCGTAGCCGCATTTACCGTAGCGACCGGCCTGTGCGCGCTGGGTTCCAGCCTTGCGAACCTGTCGGTTTTCCGCGCGCTCACCGGCATCTTTGCCGCATCCGTCATGCCCATTTCCCTTGCGCTGATCGGCGATGTGTTCCCCATCAAAGAGCGTCAGGGCGCAATCGGCACCTTTATGGGCATTTCCTTTCTGGGGCAGGGGCTGAGCATGGCTATCGGCGGCACAATCGCCTACTTTTTAAACTGGCGCGGTGTGTTTGGCATCTACGCGGTGTTCGCCCTCGTCCCCACCTTTTTACTGATGAAAAATTACAAGTCGCTGCCATCGGAAAAGCACCCGGACAGCAAAATTTTCATGCCGTACATCAAACTGCTCAGCACCTCCAAAAGCCTGTTTACCTACATCATTGTGCTGCTGGAAGGGCTGCTGATTGTCGGCAGTTTTTCCTACACCGGCGCGTATATCTCCCAGACTTACGGCTTTAACTACTTTTATATCGGCCTGATTATGACCGCCTTTGGCATTATGACGGTGATCGGCGGGCGGCTGAGCGGAAAGATCGCGCAAAAAATCGGCGCGCGGAGAATCCTCAGCATCGGCCTGACCCTCGCCGCGCTGGCTGACATCCTCATCTATTTCTTCGGCGGCACCCTTTGGCTGCTGATTCCCGGCGTCGCCCTGCTTGGCCTTGGTTTCATCTTCACCCATTCCACCCTGCTTACGCGGGCAACCGAGTTTGCGCAAAAAGCACGCGGCGCGGCAATGTCGCTGGTTGCCTTCTGCTTCATGGGCGGCGGCGGCGTGGGTACGGCTATCGGCGGCAAGCTGATTACCGCCCTGTCGATCAGCAATCTGTTTCTCATTTACGGTATCGCGCTGGTCGCCACCTTGCTTTTGAGCTTCCTGCTCATCCGCGACCATGTGGTGGAACCGAACGAGAAAAAAGAGGAGATCGGGAACCTGTAAGAACGTCATAGCTTACGCTGCTGCCGCGCACCTGCCAATAGCCGTTACCAGACAGCGGCAATCCCACCGTTTACCCGCCGCTGCTGCGGCTTGCGGCTACTAAAACAACAACTCTACTCACCTGTTAACAAAGCCATCTGCATGGCCTTGTTACCATAAAACGAATGTACGAATCAGGAGGAAACGATTATGGCTTTATTCGGTAAAAAGAAACCCACAGAAGAAAAGGCCTGCTGCTGCTGTGGCGGCGGCTGCACCCCGGACGCACCGCAGAACGAGCAGCCCAAAGCGGCTGACCAATCCGTAAAGGTACTGGGCGGCGGCTGTGCCAAGTGCAACACGCTGGAGGCCGCCACCGTCGCCGCGCTGACCCAGCTGGGCATGGATACGACCATCGAGCACGTGACCGATTATGCGGATATTGCCGCCTACGGTGTTATGTCCACCCCCGCGCTTGTGGTGGATGGAAAAGTCGTCTCTTTCGGCAAAGTGCTGAAGCAGGAAGAGGTTGTAGCTTTGCTGCAAAAGGTGCGCGGATAAGCCCCTTTGCCTAAAAGCCGATACAAACAGGGAGCCGCCCGGCCGGTTCGGGCGGCTCCCTGTTCGTTTCCCCGGCAATACAAAAAAGACCCGGCGTTACTTTCATTGTAGCGCCGGGTTCTTCCTTATTCTTTCCGTTTGCCGGTTACCCCACTTTACAGGATTCTTCCACGATGGGTTCCAGCTTGGCTGTAAAGTGCCGCAGCACCTTGGGCTGCCACACAATACGGTAGCCATGCACGTTTTGTGCGTTTTGCATCGTATGGATAATCGTCTCGGCCACCACATCCAGATGCGCCTGCGTCAGCACCCGGCGGGGAATGCAAAGGCGGGTAAACTCCATTTCCGCCTGCGGCTGCACGCCTGTTTCGGGGTCGGGGTCCAGCATGTAGCTGCCCACATCGCAGCAGCGGATGCCGCCCTCCAAATACAGTTCCAGCGCCAGCGCCTGCGCCGGATATTCGTAATAAGGGATGTGCGGCAGGATGCGCCTTGCATCCAGAAAAATCGCGTGGCCGCCCGTAGGGTACTGAAACGGCACGTTATTTTCCCGCAACAGCTCGCCCAAATACTGCACCTGCCCGATGCGGTAGCGCAGGTAATGGTAGTCCAGCCCCTCGTACAGGCCAACCGCCATGGCCTCCAAATCCCTTCCGGCCAGACCGCCATAGGTAACAAACCCCTCAAAGGGAACCGTCAGGCTTTTGACCTTCTCGTACAGCTCCTCGTCCTCTTTAATGCCGATCATCCCGCCCATGTTGACGATTGCGTCCTTTTTAGCGCTCATCGTAAACGCGTCTGCATAGCCGAACGTCTCGCGGGTAATATCAATAATGGAACGGTCGGCATAGCCTTCCTCGCGGCTCTTGATGAAAAAGGCATTCTCAGCAAAACGCGCCGCATCGATCACAAAGGGAATGCCGTACTTTTTCGCAACCATACTGGTTTGGCGGATGTTCTGCATGGATACGGGCTGCCCGCCCGCGGAATTGTTGGTGATGGTCATAATGATCATCCCGATGTTTTCGCGGCCTTTTTCCTGTATCAGGCTTTCCAGCCGCTCCACATCCATATTGCCCTTGAAGGGCGCATAATTTTCCGTGTCGGCAGCTTCTTTCACCACGCAGTCGATAGGCGTGCTCCCGGTCAGCCCCACGTGGCCGCGGGTCGTATCAAAGTGCATATTGGCGATGCTGTACTGGCCTTTTTGCAGCAGGCAGGGCATCAGCACCTTTTCTGCCGCGCGCCCCTGATGCACCGGCTGGGCAAAGCGGTAGCCGAAAATGTCCTTCACCGCTTCCATCAGAGCGAAGTAGCCGCGGCAGCCCGCGTAGGCCTCGTCGCCTTTCATGATTGCGGCCCATTGGCTGTCGCTCATCGCGCCTGTGCCGCTGTCGGTAAGCATGTCGATGTACACATCGTCGCTTTTGAGCGCAAATTCGTTATAATTTGCCGCCTTCAGGTACTGTTCCCGCTGCTTGCGGGTCGTCGTTTTCAGGGGTTCCACCATTTTGATTTTAAAAGGTTCGGGAATATACGTTGCCATGGGTCAGCCTCCGTTTATTATATTGTATACCCCGGTCACCGAAGGAGACCCCCTCTGGCTGGCGGACAGTAATACTCCGATGCGTACAGTATACGCCTTTTTCGATGCCTTGTGCAAGGGATTTAAATATCGTTAGATTTTCTGTTTGTGCAAATGCCTACTTATTATTATTATCTATCAATTTTTATTGTAAAGCAGTTTTTCACCTCCAGCATTTACTAGTTAGCTGAAAGTTTTAATACAATTTATTACACCAATTGAAGGTGTTTTTAACCTATTATAGTATTAATACATATATGAATCATTTGGTGCCTTTGATCATTTATCGCAGTTATTATAAATTTTCAACTTTTATTGATCATCGGTAAAAAATATTGACAATATTTATGTAGTACAGTATAATTAATAGGCTGTCTAAATTGATTACTAATGGTTAGAGAGAGTCGGAGGATTTATGATTACGCATTTTGATGTAAAAAGCACTACACGGGAGTATCTTGAAAAAAGGCCGAATGCTTTATATAATATTGAAAAAAAAGATCTGCAAAAGATCGACAGAGATATTGCTAAGAAACTGACCGAGAATGAAAGAGTTAGACAAGATTGTCTTCAGCTTGCTGGTGCAACGTATATTTGAGAAAATCATTTTTGATTACCACTTCACTTATCATGAAAACCACTGTTCTTACAGTGGTTTTCATTTCCTATATATTAATATTAAGATTATTCATTATTTCTTATGTCATAGTTAATGACAGATAAATTCTTATTAAACGCAGGGTGTTTTTCACTTATGCCTGATAGCCGCGTTTTCCCTTGGTTTAATAGTTCTGAAATAATATCATCAGGTTCTTCAGGAAAGCGGAACGCAACATCATTGAAATATCTCAAATAAATTAATCCAGATCTTCCCTTAATAAGTTTAAAGGTTGCATCAAGAACCAATTCGCCAAACACCAACTGCTTTTTTGTGTTATCAACAAAATAATCAGATTTTAAATATAACTCACAAACCCATATAAAATGGGGAAAAGGTACATGCGCTAGGATTTTTTTGTACTTGGAGTCAGAAGCCGGGAGACTACACATTTTAAAATCTTTATAACTCCGTCCCGACGTAAGAAAAACTTTACGGATAACCGGTTGATGTTTAATCATGTGCGCTTCAAGCGTTGGAGATGGGTTAAAGTTTTTCCCATGATGATAGCGCTTAATATAGTTCTTATACTCCTTATTTGAAAGGAAAATAACAGCACGATACATAATTTGAGGTTTTGGTTTGTAATCTTTTCGAAGTGGCGAAGTGACTTCATCAAAAATATCAATAGCATCAGTAACATCCATGAACATTCTGCGATACAAAGGGACAGCCACGTCTGTAACATAAAGTGAGTCATCTTTTGCCAAATTGGGAAACAATTGATCAGCGTATGGAATTTGGCCATCATCCATAACAATAAATCTACTATACGAAGCTGAAATGTCTGTTATTGGGTAATGATTTGTTGCAGTAGGCTTGATGAGCTCTTTTACTACTTTATCGTGTTCTGGTTCAGAATATCCTATACAAATTATAGAATGTCCTTCCGTGGATGGTTTATCCTTTCGGCTTAGTCCTACTGCAACAGGTATACCCGATGCTATATAATAGTATAGAATTTTTTGAAGAGTAAGTGAGTTGCCTTGTTTTTCCACCGATTGATTATAATAGCGTGGATAAAAACCATATTCAGCTAATATTTTGGTGAGACAAAAATAACTCATTCCTTGTGCTGGAAGGACTCTTTCATATCCTTGATTTTCTTTAATCTCTGCCAAGGCGCTTGGGAGTGCGCGGTGATAATCTGCATAATGATTTGAAAAATAATCAATCAGATTCAGAAGTGTAATATCAACACATTTTGTTGTTTCAGAGTCCTGCATTGAATACGGGAAAGCGTTAACCGTCAGTTTTACGCCTAGAATTGTTGTTGTAAATGAGGTTAATCGGGCAAATATTCTCTCATCACGAAAATAATACTTATTAGGATCGATAAGCGTTTTACCAATTTCTCGAAAACTAAGAGGCCGTAAAACAATACAACCGATATATTTATCTTGTAATACCGCATGAGATAATGGTTCTGCAAACATATTGAAATCTACTTTCCCTATGAAAAGTGAAATACGAACGCAAAAACGATTTATCTCTGAATGCTGAGAAGCAAAAAACAAATAATAGCTATCTCTATACTCCCTGTCAACATGGTACTCTTCATAAATAACTGAAAATCCCATTTTAACATGCATAAATAATTGTTTTAATATATCGCTCCCATTCCCAGAGGTATACTCTTGAGCATCATTTGAATACTCATCATCCTCGTTCTGCGCTTCATCCGGGAACAGATTGTCAATAAGTTCAGATAGACTTTCATCATCATCGATATAGAAAATGAAGGGATCTGATAAACCTTCTTGCGGATCTACATTTTCTGTCATACGTCAACTCCCAATTAAAATGAGAGATGATATTTACCGTTCGCATATATAAGACACTCTTTATTTTCAAGTGTCTCAATAGCTTTTTCGATGTTTTCTTTAGTTATTGCACATTGTCTTTCATCTTCACCATGTCTAAAAGGACACCTCCACTTTTGCGTTCTAGTATCACAAAAATCCCTTTCGCGGTCACGTATCATTTCTTCACATGTAAAAGGTTGCTGAAGAAAACGACTATATGCAGCAATATAGACACAAAACTCATGATTCTCAATTTTTGAAATAAAGGAAAGGCGATTCGTAGTGAGACTAATAATCGTGAGACAGCCTATTGCTGGTAAATGAAGAGAAGGATTTATTGTACAAATGCTAATAATTTCAAGCAAGAGTAATAAGGTAAGTTTTGAAACATGAATATGATATTTAGTCCCTGGTATATATGCGCCATATTTTTGCTGTGAATGACGCCAATTATTCTGAGAGTCACTATCTTCAGCCAGACGGATGATATTTTCATCAAAATACTGTTGCAGATCTTTTTCATTAAGATGTGAATATCCGTTCTCTCTGCTCCACGATGCCAATTCATGAGTGCTAGGAAAATTAAAGTAATCATTTTCTAGATAATTGCTCATAATATACACCTTCTAAAAAATATGTTACATTAATTATATTGAATTTGGTATAAACTAGCAAGCGTTTTTACAATATATTTTCCTTTTTTCTTATTGTATTCCATTAATTCCATCTCTTTCTATGGATGTTGTTGAGAATACACAATCACCACAATCGAATACACCGTTTATTACAGCGGATTCTCATATGCAAATGTTTCTTGGGGTGTACGCTGCCGCAGCCGCGCACAAACAGGGCAATTGGCAAGCCCCTCTTGCGTTACCGCGTGGCGCCGGAAGAGATAAGGCGTTCACTTGCTTGCCTTCAGCGTAACCGTTGCGCCCCATCTTTGCAGTTCTTCCACGCAAGTAAAACCGGCAGCCATCAACGCTTCTTTTTCATGCCGCACCGTTAACGGCGTATCGTAGTGATAAAACGCATCATCCAAAATGCCCTGTTCCGCTTTCAGGCGCAGCAGTTCCTGCCTGCACTGCTGTTCTTCCGCCTCCGACAGCGCAAAATAGTCCGTCAGTATAAAGTATCCGTGCTTACGCAATGCCTTTTGCAGCTTGGTATACAGCGGTATTTTTTCCTCTTTTGTAAAATGGTGCAGCGATTCCACCGATACGGCGGCGTCAAACGCTTCCTCGCCGAAGGGAACCGTAAAATACGAACCCTGCACCAGCGTAATCGACTGTTTTGGAAACTTTTCCTTCAGCGCGTTTAGCATTCCGGGCGTCAAGTCGATACCCGTTACGTTCGCAGCGGCATTCCGCAAAAAGTATTGTTCCAGCTCCAGCCCCGTACCGCACCCCAAATCCAGCACACATGCCCCGTCCTCTTTAGGCAGTTGGTCGGCGGTATAGGCGTAAAACGCCTGCGCAGAGTCAATACAGGTCAGCATATGTTCGTCATAACCATCCAGCCGGTCATGAAAAAAGTCTTCCATTTTCTCCAGCACCATGATCACCTGCGTTTGCTTACATTTTCCCTTAGATCATACTGCGGCGCTATGCTTTTTACAAGCAGCGCCTCCAACCGGGCACACAGAAAAAGCGCCCATGCCTTGGCACAAGGTCTGGGCGCAAAAGCTAATAAGGCGCAAACAGGGTCAGCGCTTGATAAACGTACCCCTGCGCAGCTCATCGAACGCGAACTCCAGCTCTTCGTTTGTATTCATCACAATCGGGCCGCCCCAGGCGATCGGCTCGTGCAGCGCTTTTCCAGAGAAGAAGATAAAGCGCAAATCCCGCTCCGGCTGTGCCGATATGGTGATAGAATCGCCATGGTCAAACAGCACGGCGGATTTTTCAGCAATTTCCCGGCCATCAACAACGGCTCCCCCTTCGATCAGAAAAACAAACACGGTTTCCTCCGGCGGGGTGGGCAGCTCTACCTCGCCCCCCTTGGAAAGCTGAATGTCGAAAATAGAGGCGGGAATATGGTGCGGCGTTACGCCTTTGACCTCGCCATATCGACCGGACAGCACCTTAATCACAGCCGAACCGGCGGTTGTTTGCGCAATCGCATCCTGCGTAATGCTCATGTAGGTGGGTTCGGTCATTTTCTTGTCTCTGGGCAAATTGAGCCAGAGCTGAAACCCGAGCATCCGGTCTGATGGTTTTGGCATTTCCTGATGCAGGATGCCGCTTCCCGCGGTCATCCACTGGCTTTCCCCGGCGTTGATCGTGCCCTTATTACCCAGGCTGTCCTCATGCTCTATTTTGCCCGACAATAAATAGGTGATCGTTTCAATGCCCCTGTGCGGGTGCATGGGAAACCCGGCGATATAATCCGATGGGTCGGTCGAATCAAAGGAATCCAGCATCAGGAATGGATCAAAATCAATCACATCCCGATGCCCCAGCACCCGTACCAGCCGGACGCCCGCACCGTCTACGGCGCGCATCCCGCGAATGATTTTTACTACTTCACGTTTTTTCATGGGTAAACCCTCCTTGGTAACGAAAGCCCTGTCAGTTGTTGCTTCCGGCAAACAGGTAGCTGGTCATCGATAGCGATCCCAACACGCATTTTTCGTTAAACGCCGTGATATGGTCATTTTCATCGGAAGCGCCCAGCACATACAGCAAAGGCGCAAAGTGATCCAGCGTTACAAACGCGTACTCGGCCGGTTCGCCCGCGTTTTTATAGTGAATCACATTCTCGTATTTCCGCTCCAAAATGCTCTTGCGAATATAGCCGTCAAACGCCTCCGCCCACGGGTAGCCGCCCTCCGCATGCCAGTTGACCCTGCCCAGATTGTGCACTACATTTCCGCTGGCAAAAATCAACACACCCTGCTCGCGGAGCGCTTGTATTTTCTGCCCCAGTACAAAATGCTCTTCCGGGGATGCGTTTGCGTCCACGCTCAACTGAAAAACAGGAATATCCGCCTTGGGGTACAGCCATTTCAGCACCGACCACGTGCCGTGATCCAGCCCCCAAGAAGTATCTATGCCTGCCTTGCCGCCAAGCAGCTCCGCCGTTTTCCTCGCGGTTTCCGGTGCGCCGGGCGCAGGATATTCCACTTTGTACAGCGCCTCCGGGAAGCCATACATATCGTAGATCATCCGTGGTTTGGTCGCGTCTGAAACCAGCGTACCCCGCGTAAACCAGTGGGCGGATACTGAAAGTATCGCTTTGGGTTTGGGTAGCTTTTGACCCAGTTCTTTCCAAGATGCGGAAAATTCATTTTCTTCTATGGCGTTCATGGGCGAACCATGGCCGACAAACAATAACGGCATACGTTCCATCGTAACAGCCTCCTGACTGTGGGGGGGTTCGGTAAAAAGTTCAAGCGGTACCGCCGCATACTGTCCGGTAGCGGCCGAAAAAGGGAAAAGTCATGCGGTACAAACTAAAGATACCCATACCCGCGAACGGCTAAACCTTTTTCCATCTTTATCCCGCCTTTTGCCGTATCCCTCGCTTCTCCCTTGTTTTGTAAATCCACTCGATCAAATAACTCACCCCGATCATGCCCAGCGCAAAGACCGCACCGGCAAAGTTTGCGGACCACTGCTGGTACAGCAGCCCGGCAAACGCCATGCCGCATAGCGCCGTTCCCGCCAGAGAGGATCCGCCCCGGGTGCCGATATCCTTCCTTTTTCGATACGCCGCCAGATTCACCAGCATAAATACCAGCAAAAACCCTGCGCTGCCGGAAGTAGAAATGCTGGAAAGGTCGAACAGGTTGACGATAAAAAGCGTCAGCACCGTTGTCACAATGAGCCCGACCGGCTTGTTCCAGAACATTTTTGTAAACTCGTGGGGCAGTTCATCATCCTCGGCCAGCTCGTAGTTCACCTTGGACCCGCCGTAAATGGTTGCGTTAATGGCGGAGAAAGTGGAGATTAGCGCCGCAATCGCGATGATGTTAAACCCCGTCTGCCCCAGCACCGGTTTGGCTGCTTCCGCCAGCACGTAATCTTCCGCTTTGTCGATGCTTTCGAACGTAAGGGTTCCAACCGTAATCACAGCGATCACCACATAGAGCACCACCACAATGATGGTGGACGCCATGTAGGCGCGCATCATGTTTTGTTTGGGGTTTACAATGTTGGGCGAAACATTGGCAATCAGCTCCATACCTTCGTACGCCACAAAAATAACCATGCCGCCAATGCTCAGATTCCAGATGGGCGGCCAGTTTGTAACCGTCAGCTGGGATAGATGGGAGGATGACGCCAGCCCGAATATTCCCACCGCTACAAAGGCCGCCAGTATCAGCATTTTAATGCCGACCGCCCACGTCTCAATCACGCTGACGATCTTGACCCCGTAATAGTTGATGATTGTCGCCACGATGATGATGGCGGATGCGCAGATGTGCCGGTCCACCCCGGGACTTCCGGTAATGGAAAACAGCGTGACCGCGTACGAGCCAAAGGCGCTGGCATACAGCGACAGCATCACAAGATAGCTAACCCAAAGGAGGTTGTTTGTCCCTCCGCTGAACACATTTTTCCCAAAGCCTTTGGTGATAAAGTTGACCGTGCCGCCGCTGCTGGGATACGCGAGCGACAGTTTGGCATAGCTGTACGCGGTCATCAGAGCGATTACCCCCGCGATGGCAAACGCCAGCGGCGTACCGCCTTTAGCCAGCGATACCGCCAACCCCAGCACCGCAAAAATACCGCCGCCCACCATGCCCCCAATCCCGATGCCGATTGCACCCATCACGGTCACGCCATTCTTCTTTGCCATCAAACCACCCCTATCCACGATATTCAATTTTCCACCAGAGCCTTACAATGGCTCTATTGTAACAAATAACTACTGGTACAACAAGGCTATGCAGCCGCACGATCAATGAAAAAGAATACGACTGTTGCCGCTTGATCCCCAATTGCAGCGGCGGGCGCGCGGTATCCCTTCGCTGCTGCACAACACTCTATATGAAAGGGAGAATTATCATCGCCATAATGCTGATAACGGTCATGCAAGCGCCGCCATTTTCCCGTCCGCTTACCGGTTGCAAGTACGCCGGCAGCGCTTGGTTTTACCGGGGCAGAGAATCCGCTTATTGTTATTTCGCAGGTATTGGTATGTCGTGAGCCGTGAGCATTTTTAGCAAGCCATAGCCCGAGAAATAAAAATTGTATATATTTTCAAAAACTGATATACTATAAAGACATTATACAAGGCGGTGCCTTTATGAAGCGTAAGTATTTCATTGTATTCCTGCTGGTCGCTCTGTTGTTGATGGTTCCATCTGCAGCCTTCGCAATCAACGCGCTCAATATAAACGGCAGTTCGTATGACAGCACTGCTTTAGCAGGCGACCTTGCAGGAGCCGGGTGGACCTGGCAAGCTTCTGCCAATGCCGGGCAGGGTGAGCTGACGCTGAACGGCTATAACGGCGGCGCGATCGAATCGGTAGACGGCGTGCTGAATATTCACCTTGTTGGAGAAAACATCATCACCTCCGACGCACCGAATATGCTGTATGTACACGGCACCGATACAGGCCTGAACCTGTACGGAAGCGATGCAGCGGCGGATAAGCTTACCGCCCGCAGTACATACATAGTCAACACAATGGACCCGGATATATCTGGCATCAACGTTACCATTGCCAACGCAAACACAATTCCCTTTTCGATCCGCGATATCAGCATGGTTTTGGATCTATCGCAAGTTACGGTGAACGAATGGCTTCCCGGTTTTAAATTTACCTACGATATTTTCGGTATCAACATTACGCAAACGGTGAACAATTCATCTATTCTTGGTATTGCTATGCAAATGGACAACGCCGTATTTGATATGAGCAGTGATAGCAGCGGAGGCACTTTAACCTACGGCATGTGGGCAAGTCCGCTCTTTAGTTCCATTCAGGCTGTTTTTAACAGTTGTACCTTTCACCTTACGGATTTTTCAAGACGTGGGTGGTACACCGGCCGGGATTTAGCCATGTCGTCCAGTGCAACCTATAATAATTGCGTATTCAACATGCACACCGGCTCCGTAGGCGCCATCGGGGTGCATGTCAGTTCCGATAATGATAATGATTATGGTGTTGGTACTTCCACATTAATTCTAAACAATCCGAGCGGCGAAATTGATACAAGTGCCGGACTTGATTCCGTCATTTCCCGGGGCGCTCATCCGACATTTGCCATCAACGGTTCGTCTATGCAAGCCTGGCAAGCTGATTCCAGCGAGATTGCCAATCCAAAAATCATAACCGTCTTTTATAACGCGGCAAAAACGAGCATATACAGTAAAACCGTAGGCACTACGGATGCGTTATATATGGGCGAAAATGCGAACAAAACGGCCAGACATATCATTTTTACCCTCTTGCCCAATCAGCCGCCCGCGACAGGCGATACCGGCACGCCGGTTTTTTATGGCATTCTTCTCTTGCTGGCCGCCGCGGGTATGCTGCTGATGCGCGTGCGAATTGCGCGGTAACCTGGCGCAGCGTGCAGGGACGGCGGTAAGGTATGGTTTGGTGTTCCGCCCTTTTGAAGCTAAACAGTCCTTTTCCACTTGCCCGATAGCAACATAATGATCATCAAAAGCCACGATTGTGGCTTTTGATCTTACTTTATGTCAGACATTCTTTTCTTTTGTTTTCCATTCCAGTTTCACTTGACGTTTTTTATGTGCCTGTATAAAAAATAAACACCTGCTCATTTGGCAGATGCCCTCACATTTGCACACATAGCGGGCATCCAAACGTTTTTCGTGAATCGCGTGGCAAATAAGATCGCTTCGCTTTTGACAATGTATTTTAAATCAGCATCGTCTTCTCCGTCTTGCAGAAACACAGCAACCGGGGATGTACAAAAAACGAACAATTGCTGTCTCTTGACTTCTGTTTTTGTATACTGTAATCTGCCAGTAGATACCTGAGGATAAGGAGTGTATCTATGTTCAGCACCGAAATTCAAATCTGGGGCGATTCCATCGCGGTCGGCATCACCTACGACGAGCAAAGAAAACGCTACATCATTTCCAAGGAGCGCTGCGCCAAACGCATTTCAGAAGGGCTGCAATGCAAAGTGGTCAACAACTCCAAAATGGGTGCAACTGTGCTGGATGGGCTGGAACGTTTTGCCGCCACGAAGTCTGTAGAAGGCGCATTGTGTGTAATCGAGTACGGCGGCAACGATTGCAATACGGATTGGGAGCACGTTGCCAATCATCCGGAAGAACCCCCGCGCGCAACTGTGGAGCTTCCCGAGTTTTCTAAGAAGCTGGAAGAGTTTATCGCGCGTATTCAATCAGAAAACATGAAACCCATGCTCGTAACGCCATTGCCTTTGCATGCGGAAAAATTCTTCAATTGGGTATCGCAAAACCTGAACGGCGAAGCCATTTTAAAGGCAATCGGCGCAGTGGAGAGCATTTACCATTGGCAAGAGCGCTATGCAAATGCCGTACGCAGCGTCGCGGAAAAAACGAATACTCCCTTGCTTGACTTGCGCGAAACTATGCTTGCGAACAAGGAATATGGTTCCCTGATCTGTATCGATGGTATGCATTTAGCGGATGAAGGGTACCGGTTCATTACAGATTACCTGTTGCGCCGTATCCGGTTGATGCCGGACTGTATTTAACCGGATAGCAAACCACTATGCTCATAGACAATACAGCGGAATTGGCTTTTAGGGCGCATTTGCTTTGGCGCAACACGGGGTGTTTCCCGCTTCTCTCCGCTGTTTTCAGCGCATCGTATCCGCGCGGCCATATCCATACGGCCATTTCAGCATAACCGGCAGCCGGCAGGTTTTCCCTTTCATTCCAAGTATCCTTTCATCAGCAATAATATACGTTTGTCTTTGCCATTAGGGTTTCTCCGGTCGAATGGGTATAACGATTCATTCTACCGGAACCCGAATGGCTTTTTGATTGCTCCTGTTCTCCATTTTCAACTTAATTTTGTCCTGTCCGTTGCGGCAAAATCATATTTTTTACATGGACGCTTGCCTTAAATTACGATACAGTAATTTAGTTTTCATTAAAACTATTTTCGGAGTTGTTGCTATGGGGTCCAGAGACGACCAATTACATTTTCTCCTTTCAGCAGGGTTTCATTATTCCAACAGGGCAATCGTCTATAAAATACTGGCATCCGGGCTAAAACCCGGTCAGCCAAAGATACTTGAATTCCTGCTGGATCATAATGGCGCAACACAAAAACAAATCGGGTCAGGGTACGTGCTGGATAAGTCCACTGTAACGAGCTTATTGTCCAGAATGCAGGAACAAGCTTTAATCACCAAAGAGGGTGACGGCTGCGATGGGCGGACGGTCCATATTTTTTTAACCGAAACAGGAAAGCAACAGGGCGTTTTTGTAAAGGCTATTTGTAAAGAGGTCGATACGCAAGCCTGGATGCATATTTCGGATGATGAAAAAGCGCAATTCACCGCTGTGTTTCAGAAGATTTTAACCAATTTTAAAGAGTAGGACGAAGATTGATGAAAAAACTGTTCATCCGCTATTTTTGGTTTGTTCTCGGCATTATAATCAATTCCTTTGGCATTGCCTTTATTACAAAGTCGGCGCTTGGCACTTCGCAGATTTCCAGCGTTCCCTACGTGCTCAGTTTAAAATACTGCAACCTGACGTTTGGCGGTTTCACGTTCATTCTTAATCTGCTATTCATTCTGGCGCAGTTTGTTCTTTTAAGGCGGGATTTCCAGCCTGTTCAGTTTTTACAGATTGCGGTCAATCTGGTTTTCAGTTGGTTTATCGACATCAGCATGGGATTTCTCGGATTTTTGGAGCCACAGAATATCGTTATGAAGCTGGTTTTCCTTTTCATTGGCTGTATCGTTCTCTCGATCGGCATCAGCATAGAAATCGCACCCAACGTGCTTATGGTGCCTGGCGAAGGTGTTGTAAAAGCACTGGCGACGGTAAGCCGGAAGCAATTTGGAACTGTAAAAGTCATCTTTGATGTTGCTTTAATCGTATTAGCGGGCACACTTTCGTTCGTTTTTTTCCATGGTTTCTACGGCATTGGGTTGGGAACCGTCGTATCTGCCTTGCTGGTAGGAAGATTTGTGAATGTATGCAATGCCCAGCTTCCGTTTATTAAAAAGATCGCCACCATTTAAAGCATCCTCGCAACACGCTTTAAAGGCAGCGGCATCTTTTTGAAAGCAATATCTATTCTTACTCTCCTGAACGTCCAATCAATGAACGCAGGCTTCTATTGTCATCCCGGCGTGATTTTTCCGGCAAAGCATCCGCCTGAACCATCTGCTTTTACAGCTATATGATAGCACGGATGATGCAATGCCCTTTGACTTGATCATCTGCTTTGTGCTGCCGTCAGCCTTTGCCAAGGCGGCCTTTTACAATGAAAAATCAGCAGAATTGCGCCACGAGCAATGCTCGCACGTGGCGCAATTTCCCGCTTGCACTTCACTGGCAAAGCGTTGCGCAAGCGGGCTGGCAAACAACTGCGGCAAGGATGTTTCCCGCACATCGCCAAGGGTGAAATCCGTAAAATCCGTACAAAAGCCTACCTGTCCGTTCCACGCAATGTGCGCATGCCGCAACGGCGAGAGACAGTAAGCGCGAAGCGCATCTTTGCCATGGGGCATCACCCGCACGGGGAAAGAACATTGCGGGAGCCGGCCGGGTTGAAAGGATGGCGGCAGGGGCGGAAGCGGCGCCTCCAATTGCCAGGAGGCAATATCTGCGGCCTCCTGCCCGATCCGGGTTTTACCAGCTACGCATTGGCGAATTCTGAATCATATACCGGTATGGCTGCCCTATGATTCACCAACCGCTTGTGTTTTGTCTTTATTCAAAATAATGATGATAGATGTTAACGTAACCATGAATACCATGATAATGACCAAGGCAACGTAGGAAGGCCAATGAAGGCTTATCACCCCACCCAAAGCCAGCAGGATACAGAAGGTGATGCGGACAAAAGGCACTTGTTTTAAAACATACCAAGTATACCATCCATGGGAAACCAGATATAAAATCGGGCCACCGAAGAAAATTCCATTGAGAATCGCGGAATGATAACGGATTGGATTTTCTATAATCATGCGGGTTCCTACAGAAAAAAGAATAAGTCCTGCAAGGGCTACAAACAGACTGTTCATTGTCAAGTGAGCCGTACGAATGGGGTTTTGGGTTTCTTCGATATGATGGACAACAAGATGGTCTGAACCCCAGAAGTAAATTGCCCACATGGAGATAATCGTAAGAAATGATGCAATGCCTAAAAGCAGGGTGATATGATTTTTCGGGCTTTCAATCATGGCTTCGATCAGTGAGAAAACAGCTTCGCCAAGCGCGATGATTAAAAACAAACGGCATCTTTCTAATACGTGTACTGCATCAAATTGAATATTTTCAGTGGAACGCCTCTTACCGGGAGCAGGATGAGCCAATAATAATCCAATCAGATCCACTAACGCGGCGGCACTCCAAATGATAATGCGCAATTGATAGCCAACCATGATTCCGGCGATCCAAAGCGGGGCGGTTACAAGGTTCCAAATTGTCAGCACCCGGTAATGGTTTCTAAGTCCCTTATTTTTTGAGAAAATCATTATAAATAAGCCTTGTCCCAGCTGGCTTGAGAGGTAAGGCAAGACGAAGATCCAAGCGTGATCCCCAAAGGATTCATCAATACCGGTATTCATGAATATACCCAGGAGCATGACGATCATCAGCAGCCAGCGAGAATGAACATTTCCACTTTGAATCAGGGTTGCTCCAAAACTTGTATACGTCCAAAGATTATATACTGCAATAAGCAGTATCATTATTTCCACCAAACCCAGCCAGCTGAAATTTTCAAGCAGATGCTTTGTTAATTCCGAGCAGGCAAAAACAATGACAAGGTCAAAAAGTAGTTCAAGTGGTGAAACCGCATAGGTTTGACGTTTGCTTATATCATTATTCATGAATTACTCCTCGGGGGCAAACGGATAGGGGGAACCGCACTCCACGTTGTATTGCAAATAATTTAATTTTATATTAGGGCAGGATATTATCACTGTCAAGATACAACTTATAATAGATTAAGACAAGTATAATCCTACAAATTAGAAGCTTACACGATGAATGGAGTGAAAAGCAATTCTTATTACACATCGTAAGAGCCATAATAAGATAAAAGAAGATGACCAACCAATGCTGAAAGCCTATTAGTGGTTATTATATTAAGTGCTATAATCCTTGGTTTGTGGAAGTGTAGATTATAAGTAAAATAAAAGAGCGCTCTAACCATTATGCTAGAGCGTTCCTATTGTAACCCGCATATCTCTATTTGATATTTCGTTTGCGCACCTTTTTATTCATGGCAAGAAAACCAAACATACCAAGCAAAGTGCTTGCCGAAATTCCCAGCCACAGCAACGGGCGGTCCGCATCCCCAGTTTGTGGTACATATACATTCTCCACAAACTGTACAAATTTAAATGGCGATGTATCTGTGTTGTTCGATGCCAGCATTCCATCAACGCCTGACCGCCAAACCGTTGGATAATCCCCGCTTAAATATTCCGACACATGCACCGTCCCTCCATCAATGGCATAAGCAGGTGCAGTCTGATGCCCGGTATAGCGCATAGCCGATTTGATGCCGGTGAATGTATAGTTACCACCCGTATAGGAAAAGTGATCGCTTTGAAAAAAGAGGGCATAAGTATCGCTTCCATAATTCGCCAATACATTGGCTGTACCGCCTTCCAGTGATATGGTGCCCTGTACAACATTAATACCAGCCGAGAGTAAACCTTTAGATTCAGTAACTAAAGTAAGACTTCCCCCTGTCATTCGGAAATCACCCATGTAACAATAGACATTATTTGCTATGCTACTTTCTGTATTCACTTGTACATTTCCACCTGCAAATAAAGTATCATATCGCGTAGAAATACCAAAGGCAAGATAACTGGATTGGGAATCAACCGTTACGTTGCCGGAGAGAATCGATAAATCGCCTTCTGATTTGATCCCAAAGGTCGTAGAGGAATCTTTTATGTTTTCGACTTGAATGTCAATGTTTCCAGAACCGCCAATAGACAGGCTGCCTCCAGCTGCTAATCCTATTATTCTTGAATACAAACTGCTGCTAAACGAACCCGTTGAGTCGCCTGTGAGTTCAAGAGAAATATCCCCATCAGCATACACAAGTACTTGGTCGCCTGGGTATACTGAAACTGACGAAGGCAAATTAACATCTGCGTTATTCAACATCAGTGTGTTTGATTCCACATCGAAATATGCGTTCCATCCACTCGCAGGCGGCGTAGCCAGCGCTACTTCAGTGCCATTTACCCAATACGGGTTTGCGGCTGTTAGTTTCGCACAATTTAAGATAACACTAGTCGAGTTCGCAGCCAGGGCTGTAGATAGAGAAATACATAGTGTAAGTGCCAGAATCCCCGCAAAAAACACCCATCGTATTCTTTTCATGGCGCCGCATCTCCGTATTTTGTGATTCGTTAAAGAAAATAAAATAGAACTTTGTATCAAAAGCATATAATATCACTTCGTTAATGGAATCACAATGCAATTTTAAGTAGTTTTCCTGATTTCGAGTATGCACAACGAGCGATATCTCTTGGTGTTATGGAGTATTTACTTAAACCTGTTGATGATGCACGTCTGAAAGCAACAATCAAACACGCAATGAAAATGATAAATAATCTGGATAACAATTTTTCTGATACGAATCAGGTTCCTGATAACCCCATTATCAAACAAGTAAAAGATTATATTTACAACAACATTTCCCAAGATGTCTCTCGTATGGACATTGCTAATCATGTAGGTTTCAATCCTGAATACCTATCTACAGTATTTCATCGAGAAACAGGGCAAACGCTTACGGTCTTTATCAGAATCGAACGTGTTCACTTTTCTATGCAACTCCTGCGACAAACCAACTTACCCATTAGTATAATATCCGAGAATGTAGGCTTCCAGTGTTCTCTTAAAAATCAGAACCGGTGTAGCATCTATTGAAAGAATGTAAAAGTTTCACCCGGCATTCTTATACTTATCACAATACGATGGGATAATAACATCGTTGAGTAGCAGATCATGCGTAAGTCCAAACACTGACGCATGATCTGCCCTTTTTTAAAGGAGGTAAATACATGAAAAGAAGATGGCTTTGTGGATTGCTAATAACGCTTCAACTTTTTCAGGGTATGGCTTATGCCGAGGATTCTTCCACTACTACTGGCAGTTTGAATGGTCGAAACGGTGCCAGCGGGCAGGGTAGCACCACTGCAGAAGGCCACTACAGCGATGCGGAAGAGCTGTTTGAACAGTTCGAATATACAGATCCAGACAGCGGGTTAACCATCCCCTACAATCTTTTTCTTCCAGAAGGGTACGACGGAACCACGGAATATCCTATTGTGATTTTTATTCCGGACGCCGGTGTTAACAGCAACGAGGTAACAGATGCCATCACACAGGATGGTGCAGCAGTCTGGGCAACAGCGGAAGAACAGGCAAAACACCCTTGTATAGTGCTAGTTCCCCAATATACCCAAACACTGGTGGATTCAATCGGGATGATGACGGAAGATGACCACCGTTGGACAGAAGGGCTCCTCCTCGTGAAAAGCCTTATGGATTATATTATTTCAACATATACAGTTGATGAATCTCGCATCTATGGTACAGGACAATCACAAGGCGGTATGGCCGCCATTGCGATCAGCGACAAATATCCCGATTTTTATGCTTCTCAATTGCTTATTGCCTGCCAGTGGGATGTTGAGGAAATGTCTGCCATGGCAGATGATCGCTTATGGATCGTTGTATGCGAAGGTGATACCAAGGCATATCCTGGTATGAATGAAGCTACGGCAAATTGGATCAGCCTTGGTGCAAGCATTGCAACATCCGAAATGCTGGATGGCGAATCAAACGAAGAACAAATGGCAGAGTATATTAAGGTAATGGAAGCACAGAACTGCTCTATCAATTATACGGTCATCGAAGGTGGCAATCATAGTTATACCTGGAGCGTAGCATACACAATTGAAGGTCTCCGGGATTGGCTGTTCCAGCAATAAACACAGTGATGATGCAGCATGAATTTAGTATGATAAAATAATAGTAATCGAGTAGCGGCTACATTTCCGATTTCTTGTTATCAATATAATACTGTTTATCTTTTGTCTCATACGACCGGCAAATCACCTGCATTTATGCCAAAAGAACATTCATTATTAACTTGAAGCGCCTATTAAACACAACGAAAAATAATCTTGGGAGGTATAAAGCTGATGTCTATTCGGAAAACGCTATCAATCTTGCTCATCTTGCTTATCGTCATGCCGCTGTTACCTATTACTGTATTTGCCGAGGGTACTACGAGTGAAAAAGAAACCATTGAAAGTTTACTTGACCTATCCAATAACGCCGACCAGGAATGGAGCTACGATGCAACTAACGATGCATGGGTGTTGACTGTCGTGTCCGCAGTTGCTTATCCTGAGCTTCCGGATCAGGAAGGGGTGTCCGTTGCGACCCCCGGCGCCTATGTCACCGGCATTGATACAAATGGTGACAGTACAGCGGATGTTACCGCTCAATCCTACACAGGTGCGGTCAAAGGTTCGTTGGTAATTGACTATACTGCTACTGTTACCAGCACGAATGGCCAAACCTACACGGCATCAACAGCGCCGGTTATCCTCACTACAGGCGCAGCAGGCTATGGCTCTGCCAACAACTCCAAAGCTTCCACATCCTACGCCGTGGATGGCTATATCAGCATTGCCTGCGGAAATCGAGGCAAGCAGGATACTGTAACAGATACAGATGGAAATATACTATATTATACAGGTGATGCACCATCTTGCCTTGTCGATCAGAAAGCAGCCACCCGATATGTAAAGTATAACATTCTGCTTGGCAATCTGCCTGGCAGCGTGGACTACTTTGTCTCTACCGGTGGTTCAGGCGGCGCGGCGCACGCGGCTATGTTTGCAGCAACCTCTAACAATCCCTGTTTTTACGATTATCAGATTGCTGTAGGCGCGGTTGGTGTTTATCAGAACGCGGATGACACATACTCGACCACCGTTTCGATTGACGGTGAGGAGATATCAATTTCTGATGGTGCTTGGGGTACCATTGCTTACAGCGCTATTACACCACTTTATGAAGGTGACGCCGCCCAGGCTTTTGAGTACTACATGGATACAACCTATGAATTCAATACTCCTTTTCAAGCACAGCTGGCCACATATTTATCGGAAGCCTATATGGAATATATCAATACGCAAAATCTGTCTGTAAACGAGGCGGATGTAGGCTTTGACCTTAACGGAGACGAGGATCAGGAGGATACAATTGCGCTGACCATTGCCTACGATCTGGAAGCTTATCCTGATACAAACGGGTACTATGGCACCTATCTGGATCTATATCTAGCTGAATTTGAAGAGAATCTGCAGTGGTATTTGGATAATCTGGATTATGCCGAAGGATGGACCTGGTTCGACGCTGACGGTAACGCCTTGAGTGATGAAGAAGTCGCTGCGATGACCTCCGCGGAAAAAGCTCAGGCATTTATTGAAGGCTGCTATGCTAAATCATCATCTATTAACAGCATGGGTGGGCCAGGCGGAACAATGCCGGATGGCGCTACTATGGGTGGAGGAACACCTCCGGATGGCATGAATAACACTTACGCTGATCAAATAACCGAAACGGACAACTCCGTTGAAGCACAATTTGGTGAAGGCGTCCGTGATGGAGGACCTGCAGCGGGTACGACGGCCTCTTCAACCGGCGGATCAGACTCTGTCAACTATGCAACATATGATGAAATGGCAGAAGCATATACCGCAGATATCGCCGAAATCGAAGCGGGTGATGCGTATAGCAATAACATTGTATCCCTGTATAATCCTCTAAACTATATTGGCAGCGACGGCACGGAAGACCCCACATGGACGCGGATCGTTATGGGCGCAGTAGAAGGTGATATGCCAATGATGGCCTCCTTGAACCTTGAAATCGCATGGCTTAATGCTGGTGTGGATGCCGAAATTGAATGGCAATGGGATGGTGGGCATGTTCCCTCTGAGGTTCTTGGAAGCTCTCTATCACTGTATGTTGATGAGATGTATGGTAAATACGTAAACAGTGTACCGGTTGTGAAAGCGGATGCCGAAACGCAGACTGCAAATGGAACTGCGGTCGAAGCAACAGGCACCGACTTAAGCAGTTGGGTTGATGACGAAGATATATCAAACATCTCATTTAGCTTAGCGGATGTCCTTGCTTACCGCAACACAGGCGCCAGCAAGGCTGTGCCCGGGTTTGACGTTGTTGATTACGGACAGGAAGATTATGTGTTTGGCAACGAAGAACAGGACGCTCGTCATTGGGATGTATTTGTAAACAACATTTTGCAAAATGAGGAGTATGCAGAAGTGCTGTCAGCGTTGTTTAACGCAGACAGCAGCGACTGATTACTATCACCAAGCCAGGCGTTTTTCATTTCTCCATACCTTCATCCAAAACACGTATTATCTCGCCTATTGAAATGTCAGTCGTGTTTCGGAAACAATAATACTTGAAAGGGCTGCCGAATATCATCAAACATGCGGCAGCCTTTTTTGCCCTGTGCAAACACTACGTGCTATTAATAGACCAATCTTTTCTGCTCCCAAAGACAGCAGATAGCTAATTAAAAACATCGGAATATAATCTCCTGCCACCGCTGTCAAGTAAAACGGCGAGCCAAAACCACCTTGGATGTTTACCCCAACTTCAATAAATGTTATGGCCGTGTTAAAAAACAGCGTCGGCACTAGGTTAGCAATTAGTCCAAACGGTAGCGTCTCCTGCTTCAATCCAAAGAAAGCAGCCAGACAATCGCCCCACGCCTTAACCGGGAATAGCAGCGAAACAATTGTAATACTTAAGAACGCCGCACCCCAGTTGCGAATCAGCGTTTCGACGGTGAATTGCATTTCCGGTGTTCGGAGGAACGCTACAATAGACATGCATAGCGAAAGCGTTAACGACATTACCAGACTAATGACCATACCGAAATAATCTTTAAAATACCGGAGCATTTTTTCCTTCCTTTTCCCCGCAGCACTGTTTGAAGAGCATATCAGCACGATAAATATCATATAAACAAGTCTTACATATGCTTGCCAATGCATTTATAATAAGCGTTCGCATGATATTGAACTGTCAGTCTGTTATCAAGCGCTTAGGGTTTACAGTTATATTTGTTTCGCATTTTGGCAAATGAATTTCTCACGAACATCGTCGCTCTTTATCGCTTGGATTGCTCCCTGCACCATCAAATAAATGTAAGATGGTATTAAGTCTCCTTCACTCGCCGGAGAGCATCCATGCACGTCAATTATAAAAATGTCATTCTATTGCGTAGAGGGATTTTGCATTTCCATATAGTATTTGTGTTTTGTCAAATTCGCTGATATTGAGTGCCTGTATAAACACCGGGCCGTCCGTCATCCATTCTGCTCGAACCGGATAAGAAGATCCGTACAAAATATGATCAGCGCCTAGCACAGCAACCGCGCATTCCAATTGTGCCTTACCCCACGGTTGCGCATGTGAAATTTCAAAAAAGATATTCTCCCGCAACGCTCTGCGGAGTTCTTCGTTTGTGTCCACGAAACGGTTTGCTGCATCGGCGGTCTTGGGTTGCCCCGGCGTTAATAAACTGCTGTATGCAAAAAACCCGCCGCCCAGCATGGAATGAACAATTCGCACATTGGTGTACTTTGAAAACATACCACTGAACAACTCCCGCATTACAGCGATAGACTGGTCATTGCAGCGGCCGTAGGAACGGCGCAGATTGTTATACGCGATCAGGCTGTCGTACTGTACCGGCACCGGCGTATGGTGAACGTAAACCGTCATACCCAGTGTGTTCAACCGTTTAAACAGAGGCGCAAAGGCTTCGTCATCAAGGTAGATGTCTCCATAATGCGCGCTTAACTGTATACCTCTCATTCCAAGATCGTCATAGCAGCGTTGCAGTTCTGCTAGAGCATCCCTATCCCCCCAAGGCGGGATTACCGCAAGAGGGACAAACATGCCGCCGCTACGTTTTGCGTAATCCGCCATTCCATCGTTAAATAACCGGCACATCTCCAGGCTCATCCATTCATGGCAGCAGGGTACTTTCAATACTGCATGTTCAACACCTGCTGATTCGAGCGCAGCCATCTGCTTTTCCATGACATAATCACCCTGTATATAATCCACGCCGGGATATCCAACCGGACGTTCTACAACTATTTGCTTACGTCCGTCCGCATCCTTAACATATACTTTCGTGCCGTAACCACGAGGCGTATCTGCCAAAAAACGACTCAGCAGCGCTTCGTCTTCGAAAATCGCCTCGGGAAACCAGTATACGTTCGCGTCGATGATCATAGTATTCACTCCTTGAAATAATTAACATCGGTAATTCTGCTATAAAACCATAGAGAGATAAGCCCATTGACATAGGCTTTCCTGCTTCAGCCGGTTCAAACACTGCCTGAATTGTGCTAGTCCCGCACTTTTCGGATATCATAGGTGATGCTTGTGCCGTCAGAATTCAGCGTTCTTTGATAAGCCAATCCGTCATCCCAGTTCTTCGGTCCATCGCCCGGATGCGGCAGCCGCCTTTTCCATATTCTCCGGCCCTGCTCATCAATGCGTTCAAAGTTGGGGAACGGGAAGGGCTGTGCTAAAGCGCCTTCACAGCCACTGAGGATATTACGCGTACATGCCAGCTGGCTGTTAAAAAGCGCCGCATCAAGCTTTCCGCCGCCTCCATATAAGAAATCAAACGCACTTCGATAGGGCACGAGCTTATGCAGCATAACCAGCCAATGTTCAACGGTGCCATTAAGCTTTTTGCCGTGTGCCATAAACTCATCGCCGGAGAAAAGAATGCGAGACTTCTTATCCAGAAACGCCAGACTGCCGACCGCATGATCGGGAATCTTAAAAACCAGCAGCTCACGACCCTTAAGCGGTATAACATCCCCATCGTTCACGATTTTCACCGGATAATCTCTGGGGAAATCAATCCCTTCAAAACTGGGGAAAGGTCTTGTTGCCAACGGCTGGGTTTCCGCAGACATATAAGCCAAATCAAAATAGCTGTTGTTGGCGGTATGGTCAAAATGATCATGCGTATTGGCAATTGCGCGTAATGGCTTGCTGGTAAGGATCTGGCAGTATTCGCGGATGTTGCCCGCGCCATAACCGGAGTCAATCAGCAGGGCTTCATCGTCACCTTCCAGCAGATACGAAAAGTCACCATCGCTTAGGATTTGCCAGATGCCGGAAGCAATTTGCGTATGGCGAAAATAAGGTTCGCTCATCGGAACCAGCAACCCATCCTCATCTTCCAGAAGTATGTCCTTTTTGCAGGAGAAATCAATCATCAGCATATTTCCCTTCATACAGGCGCTGCTCAAATAACCACTCGCGCAGCGCCTTGATATCATAGGCTTTCGCCCAAGTGCATATGTGATGTGTGCCCGGATTTTCTTCCATGCCATTAGGGATGACGCTACGGCCTTCAAACCATGTAAAGTTCAGGTTGCAATTGCTGCTTTTCTGGCTGCGGATCAAAGCATCCAGCCACGCAGCATCCGCCTGTGCATCCATATGGTTGATGCTCAGTTTTCCCCCAGCATCACGCATGGTGCGCATACAAGCACCCATGATGGGGTATGCTTTCTGATCGCCGTTGGATACAACCGCCCAAATATTTTCATCCTTGGCAGCAGCCATACGGTTTGGGTCCCACTGCCCTGCCACCAACAGACATCCCGCAAAAAAGTGAGGGTTGCGCAGCAGAAGCTCGCAAATCATCATACAACCCATAGATTGCCCAGTGGCATAGATTCGCGAACGATCTATCGCATATTGATTACACAGCGTCTCCAACAGTTCCGTAGTAGCGTCTGCTTCCCATGTGACTTCAAAATCATCATTCGCACATGCTGTTGGATAATGTGGAGCCACAACAAAACAGGGCCTGCGTCCATAGTCTGATTCTAATGCCCATACCGTAGCCCCGGTTCCCTGCATCAAGGGTGCTTCCACATTAGGCGAGCAGGAACCTGCATCGTGCATGAATAGCACCACAGGATACTTTTGCCCTCGAATCACATACTCAGGAGCATAGAGGTTGTATTCCAGCTTTTTTCCATTTTTAGCGGTAAAGGATGCCGTTAAAAACCGTTCAACCATTCCACGGTCCTGTTTGGTTGCCGCTACGGACTGGAAGGGAGCAACCTGCAAGCCGCCCGCGGTAGCAACCGGGTTGCGCTGGGTAACTTTGATAACAGGGTTATCAATCTCCATATATCCATGCGGCCCATTCCCAACATGCCGGCATAAAGCCGCTGCGGAGCTGGTTGGATCTAGCAGCAATTGTACAAACCGCCCCGTTCTGGCTACCTCTCCACGCAAACTATCGGACGCGCAAACATCCACGATGGTATATCCTTCTACCAGATAGTCCTCACAGCTTAGCTTTTCACCAACAATAGCATCACTGTATTCAATGACCGCAGATACAAGCTTTTGTCCAAAAGAATAGCCTGTGGATACGGCTGTTATTTCAACCACTTGCGGTTCTTTCATGGTATGCTCCTTTATCCCTTATCAATGATTCAACTCTCTGGCCCGACAGCAGGCCACAAAATGGTTGGGCATCAATTCTTCCAGCTGCTGCGGTTGATAGCATGCGTCACAAACATACGGGCAGCGGGCCGCAAAGCGGCATCCGGGTTTTGGTTCGACTGGCGAAGTAATTTCCCCCTTCAGCCGAATACGTTCCCGCTTGTGGTGTATATCGGTTGAAGGAATAGCCGAAAGCAACGCTTTTGTATATGGGTGAAGCGGAGAAATGAACATCTCCTTTGACGGGGAAGTCTCCACCAGTTGCCCTAAATACATTACGCAAATATCGTTGGAGATATGGCGCACAACCGACAAATCGTGTGTTACGAACATATAAGTTAATCCCTGCTGTTCCTGCAAATCTTGCAGCAGGTTCAAAACCTGTGCCTGTATGGAAACATCCAAAGCCGATACAGGTTCATCACAAACAATAAAATCCGGGTTCAGTGCTAATGCGCGCGCTATTCCCACACGCTGTCGCCGTCCACCATCCAGCTCATGCGGGTAGGCCAGGCGGAGCCGCTGGTCAATACCAACCAATTTCATCAATTCCTCGGTCTTCTCGCCTAATTCGGAGCGGTGATAATGCCCGGATAATTTTAAGGGTTCTTTGATTACTTCTTCTACCGTCTGGCGCGGGTTCAGCGACGAATAAGGATCCTGAAATACAATTTGCATTTTTTCGTTGATTTCATGCATCTTCCGGCGGTTGACATGTGTAATGTCTTCGCCGTTCATCAATATCTGTCCATCCGTGCTTTCCAGCAGATGGATAATCGTACGGCCCAGTGTAGATTTACCGCATCCACTTTCGCCAACCACGCCCATGGTATTGCCTTTACGAATGGAAAAGCTGACGTCATCCACAGCGTGAAGTTTACCTTTGGGCGTATCAAAATATTTTTTAAGATGCCGCACCTCAATCATAGGTGAATCCATCGTTCTATTCCTCCTTCGCGATCTGAGCAAGGCGGCAGCAACGGCATAGATGGCCGTCACCAACGTCTATCAGCGGAATATGGTCACCCCGGCATTCCTCTGCAACATGCGGACAACGAGGGTGGAACGCGCAGCCAGCCGGAAGTTTCGCAGGGTTGGGCGGCAACCCGTCAATGGGTGACAGCCGCTTCACATCCGCATTGAGATCCGGCAAGGAACCAAACAAACCCTTGGTATAGGGGTAAAGCGGATGATCGAAAATCTGCTCTTTTGTGCCGTATTCCATAATTTCGCCCGCATAGACCACAGCTACGGTATCGCATACTTCCGCCACAACGCCCAGATCATGCGTGATCATAACCATTGATGTATTGAACTTCTCTTTCAGGTCGTTGATCATATCCAGTACCTGCGCCTGAATTGTCACATCCAGCGCGGTTGTAGGCTCATCAGCCAGCAGCAATTCCGGGTTACATGCCAACGCCATGGCAATAACCACACGCTGCTTCATGCCGCCAGAAAACTGATGAGGATATTCGGTATAACGGTCGCTCGGAATACCAACCATCTCTAGCATAACTTTGGCTTTACGTACACCTTCGGCTTTGTCGCATTTTTCATGTTTGATTATAACTTCGGCAATCTGATCGCCAATCCGCATGATGGGGTTTAACGCAGTCATGGGATCTTGAAAGATCATAGATACCGCTTTACCGCGCACTTTGCGCATATCATGGTGGTCGAGCGTACGCAAATCGCGTCCCTCAAAGAAAATTTCACCCGCAGGGATTCTGGCTGGCGGTTCCGGCAGGATGCCAATAATCGCCTTTGCGATGGATGTTTTCCCTGCGCCCGTTTCACCCACCAGACCAATGGTTTTCCCGCGTTCCAACTCAAAAGATACATCATTGACTGCGTGGATGACCTCGCCTTCGGAGGTGTATTCCACGGTTAAGTGACGAACTGATAGTAAGTTGTCTTTAGTATTCGTCTCCATGGCTAAACCTCCTTAATTCTTAAGTTTTGGGTCCATCGCATCCCGCAGGCCATCGCCCAGCATGTTAAAGCAGAGCACCACAACCATGATGCACAAGCCCGGGAAAATGCACAAATGTGGATAACGCGTAATGACCGATTTCCCAGCTGAAAGCATAGCACCCCATTCCGGGGTAGGCGGTTGCACGCCCAGACCGATATAGCTAAGGCCCGCAGCGGCCAAAATCGTATTGCCGATACCCATCGTGACCGATACGATTAGAGGAGCAATCGAATTAGGTAGGATATGAGAGGTGATGATGCGTAGTTTACTGCAATTGATCTTTTCCGCCGCTTCTATGTATTCTTGCTTGCGCACAGTGAGAATAGAACCGCGGAGAAGCCTCACAGTCATAGGCACACCGCCGATGGACAGGGCAATAATAGTATTGCCAAAGCCCGAACCCAGCGCCGCTGATATTGCGATAGACAGCAGCATACCGGGGATGGCCTGTAAAATATCCAGAAACCGCATGATGATCGTATCAACCCAGCCACCAAAGTAACCTACCAGCGAACCAAGTAGCATACCGATCACCGTTGCCAATAGCGTTGCCAGCAAACCTAAACTGAGAGATGCGCGGGCGCCAAATAATACGCGGGAAAAAATATCCCGCCCCAGCTCATCACAACCGAAAATATGCTCCCAACTTGGAGTTGCATACATTTTCGTCATGTCCATCTTGGTATAGTCATACGGGGTTATCCACAGGGAGAGAATAGCTGCTACGATCAGCACGAGAAGAACCACCAGCCCCAGCATGGCGATCTTGTTGCGACGCAGACGGTGCATTACTTGTGAAAACTGCCCTTCTTTGCGTTTGCGATCCGTAACCCGCTTTTCCTTAAGCATGCAGCTTCCTCCTCTTCCTGCCCTCGTACTGTGCCTTGATACGCGGATCAACATATGCATAAACAATATCCACCAGCAACATAATCAAGCTGAAAATCAGACCCAGTACCAGCACGCCGCCCATAACAATGGGATAATCACGCTGATTGATGGCACTGGTCATGTAGCTGCCTACGCCAGGGATAGAAAATACGTTTTCAATAATTACGGTGCCACCGAGCATCATCCCCATTCCATTGCCAACAATGGTAATGATCGGAATGAGCGCGTTGGGCAGTGCATGTTTGAAAAGAATGTCGTTCCTGCTAAGCCCTTTCGCTTTGGCTGTGGCAATATAATCAGACCGGATGACTTCCAGCATACTGGATCGTGTCTGCCGCGCCTGAGTAGCAATGCCTGCCAGGCAATTTGCCAAACACGGTAAAATAAAATACTCAATGCCTCCAACACCGTAGGTGGGCAGCCAGCCAAGGTTAACCGCAAAGATAACAACCAGCATAAGCGCCAGCCAGAAAGCCGGAATACTGACACCAAAGAGAGCTATAAACATACATATACGGTCAGCAAGACCATTACGGTGTGTTGCAGCAACTATACCAAGCGGTGTACCGACAACGATTTGTAAAAACATACAAAACAATGCAATCACGAGTGTAAACCTCATGCGGCTCATAAGCCCTGCAAGAACCGATGTACCATACATGTAGGATGTGCCCAAATCAAAATGAAGAAATACCTGTACCAGATAGTTGCCCAACCTGACAATATAGGGGTCATTTAGTCCCATTTCCGCACGCTTAGCCGCCAACTGAACCTGTGTCGCACCCGCGCCAAGCATAGCCTGTGCCGGATCACCCGGGCAGATGTACATGATGGAAAAAATCAGAATTGCTATGCCAAGCATGACCGGAATCATCCACAGAAGTCTTTTGATGATGTATCGGCTCATGAATCTTGTCCTCTCTAAATGGTGTTGTTAACAGTTAGAAGACAGTGAAATGTTTCCTGCTCATGCTGTTTGCTTCGGTATACCGAAGCGGCGCAACAGCTCATGTGCGAGCCGCAACGCCGCTCGACCTCGTTCCTCCCTGCCAGCAGCAGATAGAATATCCGCTGCTGGCAGGCGTAAGCAGTTATCCAGGGGTGAAGTTCATCAATACTCGCACGCGCCGGGCAGTACCTGACCGCGGAAGCAGGTAGCCAAAGTCGTGATCACGTTAGTGTGAGCTACATTGCTAAGCTTCTGCACAAGGCCGATACCATAGCATTGTTCCTTCAGGTACTGATGGAAGGCATCCATGCTTTCATCGTTGTGGGTTTCCTCGTTCATTGCGGTTACAAGCAGGCTTTGCAGCGTATCATCCTTCACGAAATTTTCCGCGCCGCCGTGCACATAACCGGTGTTATCCCAGCCAAGTTTGAACACATTTACAAGGTAGCTGGAGGACGCGCCTTCATCCAACATCAAATCCCACTGTTCAGGTTGGTATTTATATTCGTTGAACAGCTGGGAATCATAGCCGCACAGTTCAACATTAATACCATAAGGCATCAGCATCGCCTGAATGATGGTAGCCATCTTGGTGAAGGAATCTCCTGTTACGTACATGAGCTTCAGGCTGGCGCTGGCTACGCCTGATTCAGAGAACAGCGCGGCCGCTTTTTCGGCATCATATTCATAGTAGCTTTCATCATTCCACTTTTCAACATAATCGGCATATTTGGTGTTGCCGTAAGTCTTTACCGCGGCGCCGTTGCCATCGTAAGCACCCGCGATCAGCATATTGTCGTCAATGGCATAAGCGATCGCTTGACGGAGAGCAAGATTATCGGCAAAGATGCTTCCGGTGTTGCAGTTGAAGAGAAGCATCTCAGTAGTGTTGTCAGGCACCTGGCTGACAGCAAAACCATCCATGGTTTTGAAATCGTCAATGTCCGTATCCGAAACGAAAACGGAAACGTCCACCGCTTTGGTTTTCAGTGCATTGGTCAACTGCGCACCGTCCACGATAACATCAAACTCAATGGTTTTAATATTGTGTTTGGAGGTTTCGCGCACGAGGCTTTCATCGGTCTGCCAGTAGGTGCCCTTATCTTCGTATACCAGTTTGGAACCGGAAGCAAAATCCACCAGAGAATACGCGCTGGTAGATACCGGATCCACAGCCATTTGGTCGGAGCTTGCTTCATAAGCAGCCTGTGTTACAATGGGGCATTCCATCAGCAGTGCTTCCAAATCGCCAGCCGCAAGAGTATTAAATTTAAATTCCGCCACATATTCGCTGATTGCTGTTACGCTGTCGATAGAACCCAGCTTAGGCAGATTGCCGGAGGCCATAGCCGTTGTATAACAGAAAGCAATGTCCGAAGCCGTAAGCGGATTGCCAGCCTGATCGGTAATGTAATCGTAAATCTCAACATCGTATGTGAGTTCATCAACCTGGGTCAGGTTCTTCATTAGAACACCCTGCATTTCGCCGTTTACCTTGGTGACCAAAAACTCATAAGTTGTAAACAGAATGCCGATGCGGCCCAGACCCATGCCTTGGAAAGGACCAATGTTGCCGGGATCGCCAGTCAAGCCAACGACAACTTTATCAGCTTCCGCGGTGGCGGAGACGCTGACACACCCGAGTATCATCGTCAGACATAGCATAAGGGAAATGAGTTTTGCAAACCGAGTGTTGCGCATGTTTTTTTCCACCTTTCAATTTCTATGATATGTACGTTCCTTACCAGAAACGTCAGATCCATTTTTATTGCACTTCCAACAGTTGCCGTGCCGCATACACAAGTTTTTCCGCCGCTCCTCTGCCAAATGGGGAGTTCATGGCTTCATAAGTAATTCGTGCATAGGAGGATTCATCTGCCATATACTTTGCGCCTCCGTTTACCAATGTAGCTACACGAACATTTGGATACCCCTGATCAATTTGCCGGGATGTAATACAACACAATTCAGGTTTAACGCATACCAGCTGCAAGTCTCCAATAGTCAGAAGTTCTACCGTTTGGGTGCATTCGCCGCTCTCCTGATATGGTGGTATTCTTGTTGGTTTGAGTTTATGAAGATCTCGTTCCATCAGCTTTGCGGGTAACCTTACTATCGCACGGCTGACACGCAGATTACATTTCCGCATTTCCTGTTTGTTTCTGCCAGCAGCCTCAACCGCATCTGCCATTTGCCGGCCCAGTTTGCTGCAAATTTTAATTGCGTTGTCCTGTTTATCGCTAACGGTCAAATTACCGTTTTGATCCCATGTGTTTCGGATTGCTTTTTCCACCGGTACTTGATCGCCTGCTGCGCCTATCAGAAAAAGAGCCGTCATGCCAGGGTGCCTCCTCTCCAGTTCAGCACACATTACTCCAGCCAAGTCTCCGCTAACGGCTTTTCCGCCTCCGCTCAGTTTGGAACCATCCAGCACCGAAGATTGTATGGGATAATGGATTAGCTGTCCCATGAGTACGCCTTCGCTATTCTCAACCCGTAAAACTGTCATACGGTTGTCTACCATACCAAGACCGCACGTATCAATCCACCAGCCATTTGGCGTTTCCACATCCCTTGTCGCATTTACGCCGCATTCAACCGTACCCAGCATAAGCCTGGCTTGCGTGAGTTTGAGGGCTGCCTCTTGGGCTGCGTTTGTTACCGCTGTGTATAAAGCCTTCTGTAAAATCTTTTTCTTGCTTCGCAATTTACTGTCTGTCAGTAAATGTTCAGGCAACAGATGCGGGGCTGAAAACGTATGGGTTACACAGATAAAGCATTCATCGGCATTGATGCCTGACCGTAAAATGGTTTGGATTGCTTCAATCTCATCTTGAGGTAAAGAGGTCAGTTCTATAGATACAATTGCATAGCGCACAATGTTCTCAAGGAGTATGATACGCACATGCAAATGGTCAATCTGCTTGGAAAAACCTTCCGTCGGTAAAAACCCTTCAGGAAAATTAATTTCGCTTTTTGCGCTACCAGCCTTCACAAGCACCCTCCCGATGTTTTATTTGGTTGCTTATTTCTCTTTTCGAACAAATCATAGCATCTGCAATCTTGACAATCAAATCGCATTTAGGTACAATTTATTCGTATTCTGCATAAATTCATATTTAATTATTGCAGAAACCGGAGGGCATAATGGATATAAATTATATCTGCGAGTTTGCAGTTCTTGCGGAAACATGCAATTTTATGGAAGCCGCCGATCAACTATTTATTTCCCAGTCCTCACTCTCCCGCCACCTGAAAAGTTTGGAGGAAGACTTGGGTGCGCCGCTTTTCGACCGTACGACCCGAAGCGTTACGCTCAACAGTCTGGGGCAGACCTTTCTTCCATATGCCAAGCAAATTGCAGCCATACGGTATGATTACACGACTGCAGTAGGCAATGCCATCAGTCAGGAACATGGCAGTATTCGAATTGGTTCTATACCCGTAATGGCACAATACGGCATTACGGATGTCATCATGCGTTTCCGGCAGGAAAATCCTCGTTTTACAATGGATGTTATGGAGGCCGACTCCAATCAGCTGACTAAAATGCTACGCTCAAATCAGTGCGATATTGCCTTTATCCGCGAATGGGATGACCGTGATAACGAATTTAACAAAGTTCGATATACAACGGATACTTTATCCGCGCTGTTGCCGCCTACGCATCCATTAACACGCGAGAAAGTCATCCATTTGGAGCAATTAAAAACAGAACCACTTATCCTGCTAGGGAAAGATACCTTTATGTATTCACTGTGTGTGCAGGAGTGTCGTAAAGCGGGTTTTATACCACAGGTGGTTTTTACCGGACACCGCGCTGAAAACATTGTTGATCTCGTCCGCAAGGGTATGGGCATCGCCTTGTTAACAAAGCAGCCCACTTTACGCCTGATTGGAAATGACATTGTCCTTTTGGATATTGTGCCGCATATTACGACGACTATCAGTTTGGCATATCCAAAGGCACATACTATGAGTAATGGCTGCAAACAGTTTGTGGAACTGGTGAAAGCCATCACATAACGGTCGGCATTCCGCTGTCTGCTTTTATTTTTCAACAGTTTATCAACAATCGCTAGATTGCAGGCCATGTTTTATGGGTTGTAAAAATCACCATCTTCTTGTATAATCGTACCGTAACGAGCAGTGCCGACACATAAGTCCAGTTGTCGGCACTGCCCGTTTATTTTATTTGGAGGTTACACTCGTGCCAAAAACCAAATTTCAAGACTTGGTATTTTCAGCTATAATGGTGCTTACTATGGTTTACGCAATGACCGTCTATAATACTGCGCTTGAAAGCGGCTTGTCTTATACCACTTTCATACTTGCGCTGCGCAGAATGTGGGTCGAAGCTGCCATCGCCTTCATTGTGCAACGTTACATTGCCAGACCAGTAATCTCAAAAATGATGCAGCACATGTTTCCTGGCGGAGAAGGTAGTATGCGGTTTCGTATCATCGTGACTGCCGGATGCAATGTTATGATAATGGCTCCGATTATGACATTGTGCATTTCAGCGCTGCACTGTGGTATATCTTGGGACTTGCCCCTTTTATGGCTGCCTAAGTTGCTTATCAATTTTCCATTTGCACTGATCATTCAGGTTTTCTATATCGGACCTTTCGTACGAAAACTATTCCGGCTGCTGTTTAAAAAACAGTTGGCGTTGGTTTAACCATAATAGTTTAGCAAGTCTAACCAACAATTCCGGTAAAGAACCCGATCAATGAATATCTGCGTTCAAATAGTAAATATGCAAGGATCTTCCGTTTTAATTCCGGGAGGTCTTTTGGGTAAGTCTTTTCTCTTTTTATATATTTGCGAAGTTGTATGATCTTTTAGCTTTCATAGCTGTTATGCATCGTTGTAACAACGTCTTACCCGCTGCCAGTATCTTTTCAATATCTTCCGATTCTGCCTCGTTGACATGTATACCGCAAATCACAACAATATGGCACTGTAATTCTATTTGCATTTCTCGAGCGAAAAAACTGCTTAAAGCATCGTCCCTATGGCCATGAAATATTATAGTATCACAAATTTCCACATCCGCTGCCGATATACTGCCGATATGCGCCTCGCCCCCAGTCAGCAGCACAAGCCAATCGTTACCAACCTGCCGGAGTTGTGCTAAAAGGGTGCAGCAATCAGTCTGTTCAGTAATCAACAGATCTTCCCGCCCTTCCACCTTACATAATCCTCGCTTTCAATTCCGTAACAATCCAGCAGTTTTCCAGCCATTTGGCGGGTCATATCCGCTTTGGTGGCAGGCCGGTTATAGTAGCTCATCATCAGCGGAGCAACGATAACGCCATATTCGCTTAGCATATGCAAATTACGCAGATGCAACGTACTCATAGGGCACTCTCGGGGGACAATCACCAATTTGCGGCGTTCTTTCAGGGTGACATCCGCGGCACGCAGCAGCAGATTGTCACTGTAGCCGCTTGTGATACCAGCAACAGTCTTCATACTGCAAGGCACAATCAGCATTCCCTCTGTTTTAAAGGAACCGCTTGCCAACGCCGCGCCAATATTCAAGTTATCATAGCAAACATCCGCCAGTTCCATTACCTGCTCTGGCGTCATATCCGTTTCCTGCCGGATCGTTGCCATGGCTCCGTTAGTAATAACAAGGTGCCGTTCCCAATCCGGTTTGCAGCATTTCAACGTCTTGAGCACTTCAATGGCAACAGGGGCACCGCTTGCACCGCTGATCCCAATCACAATTCTGGGCATAATCACCCCTCCAGATATTTTTGCCAATCTGTTTGTAAAAAGGGCGCGCGTACAAACCTGTCTTTCAGGTGATAGGGAACAGTACAGTCAAATATTGTTTTGCAGGATAACCCTTTTTGGGAAATGTGCGGTGAATATTCCGGCGAGGAACTCGGTTCCAGCGGATGGCACCGGATACCTGGCAGAAAAATCGTATCTACATCGCCCTGATAGCGCGTGTTCATTGCCCAGAGGACATCGTTCATATCAAACAGATCCACATCTTCATCCACCAGAATGATATGTTTAAGCTCGGAAAACGCAGAGAACGCCAGCAAAGCGGCTTGCCGCTGCCGACCTTCGTCGCTTTCTTCCCGCTTCTTAAACTGCAGCACCGCCATCAATTTTCCGCCGCCCGCGCTGCAGGCATAAACATTTTTCAGCCTGCCAGGCATTGCTTTCTCAACCATGCTTAAAATGCTGGCTTCTGTGGGAATACCCACCATAGATACGTGTTCTTCGCTAGGGCCAATACAGGTTTGCAGTATCGGATTTTTGCGGTGGGTAACCGCCTTGACACGGATCAGCGAACAATCCGGAGAAGCCGGGCCTACATAGCCGGGGAATTCGGGCATAGCATAGCCAGTTTGGCTGTTCTGGTCTTCCTGCACACGTGCTCCCGGGATAATTTCTCCCTCTATCACAAATTCCGCATTGGCAATTGCCTGTTCGTTGATCGTAAGGCAATCGCACATTTCCACAGATTCGCCCCGCATCGCGCCTGCAATGGAAAGCTCATTAAAGCCCGCCGGAGTTGTTGGCGGTTCAAAGCAGGCGCCGATCTCAATAGCAGGGTCCACACCAATACTGATAGAAATGGGGAGCAGTATGTTCCGTTCTTCTGCGCGGCGTGCCATAGCGCCAATATGCCTCGCGCCCGGGGTAAAGAATATGCTTAGGGTGTCCTTGCTCTGCACGCATAAGCGATGGATTGTTACATCACTTTCCCCTGTATCCGGGTGCGTTGCATAACACATGCCCATAGTAATATACGGCCCGGCATCCAGCAGTGTGTTGGTAGGCGCAGGCACCAGCCTGCGAAGATCAAAGTCCGGGTTATCCGCAAAATAGCGCACCTCTTGGCAAGGCGCTTCCTTGACGGTAACAGGCGCAACCGGCTTTTTAACACAATCCAGCAGCCAACGCCCGAGCTTTTGCGGTTCCTGCCCCATCAGTAGCGCGCTGCGCTCGCGGGTGGCCAGCAAGCCGATTAAAACACTTGTGTCCGGGTGCCCCTTCACATTATGAAAAAGCATCGCTGGCCCTGCCTTCGTTGGCCTCATCACGGTTCCGCCTGCGCCAATGTAACGGTATACACCCGCCAGTTCTGCTGCCGGGTCCACCGGCACACGGGTTTCGATCAGTTCATTGTGCTGCCCACGCAATACCGAAAGTGCGTCACGCAGACTTTTTATAGTTCGCACGGTCATCCCTCCAACAAGGGTATTAGCATCCAGCCGCAACAGCAGATCGCATCAGCCGATATGGCGGCGGATAAATTCAATTACAATATTAAGCGCTTCATCACTATGAAAACCGCCGTATCCATGGTAGGCGCCTTCCAGCCGGTACATTTCCACATCCTTGTCCAAAGCACGCATTTCCTGGTACAAAAGGCATCCCTGTTGAAAGGAAACCAGTTCATCCCGGCTGCCGTGCATCATCAGCAACGGTGGCGAAGCCTTATCGCGGCTCAAGTAACGCATAGGTATGGTTTTTTCAGCCAATTGCGGATTTTCCAGCACATTCTTCCTACCGATCAGGTACCCTTCCGGACTGTCCGGCTGTACATGATCCTGCACGCTGGGTACTTCGTTCATTTTGGATATGTCCACTGGGCCATACCACTCCACAACACAGCTTACCTGTGCAGATTCCTCATTGTACAGATCGGTATCCGGCGCTTGATCGCCTGTAAACGCAACCATCAGCGCCGTATGCGCCCCGCTGGAATCCCCCCATATAGCCAGCCGCTGCGGCAGCAGGCGCAGTTCCACGGCATGCTTGCGCAGATAGCGGATTGCTGTTTTCACATCCTGCGCCTGCGCGGGGAAAGGCGCTACTTCACTGGGCCTGTATTGCACAATGGCAACCGTATACCCGTGCTGGCACAATCTCACCATTTCTGGCAGATGCCCAAACAGATACTGCCTGTGCCAAGCCGAACCCTGCACAAACACAACACAGGGGTATGCTCTTTGCAGCGCACTCGGCCCACCCTCAACGGGTTGGAGTAAATGAATGTGTAGGTCTTCTCCATCCCGTATGGCATAAACAATATCGGTTTTAAAGTCCACTTCCGGTCCAAATGTATCTTTAAGGGTCAGGGTTTTGACACCTTCCGGACACTCCGGGTAATCCGGAAACTCGTCTATTGGACAAGTGAAAGGCGTAACATACTTCTTTTGATTCATGATTATGCCCCGTTCCGTGATATTAGGATTTTTTCACTTTCTGTGCACTGGCTTTCTGATAGGTATCAAACCCCACAGCTGCCAGCAAAACCGCACCTTTCACCACATACTGCGCATAGGTGTTCATTCCTATCAACTGCATGCCGTTGGTGAGAATCCCCAATATTAAAACACCCGTTACAACGCCCCACATTTTGCCCTCGCCGCCGATGAACGAAACTCCCCCAAGAATAGACGCAGTAATACAGCTAAATTCGGTACCCGGGCCAGTAGAGGAAGCGGCAGAACCTGTGCGCGAAAACAATACCATGGATGACAGCGCCACCAGAAAACCACAGATGGAGAATACGATAATCTTGATTTTCTTAACGCTGACGCCTGCCAGATAGGCCGCCTCCTGGTTGCTGCCTATGGCATATACATAGCGGCCGAAGTATGTACGGTTGAGCAGAAAGCTTGCTGCAATCACGACCACTGCCATGAGGATAACGCTGATGGGAAGCCAGCCAAATAAGTAGCCCTGCCCGATGGATTTAAACACTGGCGGCAGATTCATAATCTGTTTTGAGTTGGATGCCATGTAGGAAAGTCCTTGAAAAACTGTCATAGTACCTAACGTAACAATCAGCGGATGCACCTTGAGTGTAACAGCCATAGCGCCATTAAACGCACCCAGCAGTATGCCCAGCAGTATGCCAATCAGCAGGCTGAGCCATACCGGCAGGCCTACATTCTTCATTAGAATGGCTGTCACTACGCCAACAAGGCTAATTTGATAGCCAATGGATAAATCCATTCCGCCGCTAATCATCACGAAACTCAGGCCAACGGCTGCGATGATTACATAGCTTTGCTGCACAAAAACATTCGTTAAATTCCGCGTGGTTAGAAAGTATGGGCTTAGGATGCTGAAAAGGATGATTATCACAATGAGAATAAAGAACACGACATACTTCTTAAAGATCATGGAAAACGAGAATCTCTTTTCGTCCATCTTGCTGTCTCCCCTTTAACACATACCGGATGCCAGCTCCAGCACCCGTTGTTGTGAAAATTCGCTGCGCTGCAATTCTCCAGCCATGCGGCCTTCCGCCAGCACAATAATCCTGTCGCTCATACCTAGCAGTTCCTGCATATCGGAGGAGATCATCAAAATCGCCTTACCCTGCTCCGCCAGTTCGCACATGAGTTTATAAATTTCTTGTTTGGCTCCTACATCTATACCGCGTGTAGGTTCATCAAAAATTAGCACTTCACTTTGTGTGGCAAGTGTTTTGGCGATGACAACCTTTTGCTGGTTGCCGCCGGACAGGTTCTTCACCAACTGTTGAAGCGTCGGAGTTTTTATGCTGAGCATATCCACATATTTCACTGCCAGATTGTTTTCCTGTGCATGCTGCACAATGCCCCTGCGGCTCAACCGGCGCAAGCTGGCAATAGAGCAGTTCCAATCAACCGGTTTGAGCAGAAAACAGCCCTGTTCTTTGCGGTCTTCCGGTATCAGCCCCAGTCCGTTACGGATTGCATCTCCCGGCAAGTGGTTTTTAATCTTCCTGCCAAACATATAGATATTTCCGTTATCCAGCGAATCCGCGCCAAACAGCACACGCGCCAATTCGGTACGTCCTGCGCCAACCAGCCCTGCCAGTCCAAGTATTTCTCCTCTGCAAAGAGAAAAACTGATATCCTTATCCCCGTTTCCAGATACGTTTTCAAGGCGCAGTAGTTCTTCCCCCGCAGTGCAGTTTTTAACCGGATAGCTGTTGGTTAGCTCCCGCCCAACCATCAAGGCGATCAGCTCTTTAGGCGTAGTTTCATTCGTATTTTTTGTGGTAATATAGCGTCCATCACGCATTACACTGACCCTGTCACTGATTTCAAACAGTTCTTCCAGGCGGTGCGATATATAGATGACCGTTACGCCATCCTTTTTGAGTTTGCGCACGATATCAAACATCTTTTCCACTTCGTTAACGGAAAGCGGCGCACTGGGTTCATCCATCACCAAAATTTTCGCCTGTCGCGATACGGATTTCGCGATCTCCACCAGCTGCTTATGCGATGGAGGCAAATCCCGTACCAGCATATCCGGCGAAAGGTTGTTAATGCCCATACGAGCCAATATCTCCAGCGTTTTCCGCTTCATGGCTTTATAATCCACAAATCTGCCTGTTTTTTCACCGAAGCAGACGTTTTCCGCAACACTTAACGATTCCACCAAGTTAAACTCCTGATAAATAACTTCCACATTTTCATGTTTAGCTTCCAATGGAGTCAAGCTTTTATAGGTTTTATCCCTAAAAATAATTTCTCCCTCATCCGGAGACAAGGCGCCTGCAATCGCCTTGATCAGGGTAGACTTTCCCGCGCCGTTCTCTCCCAGCAGTGCGTGTACCTCGCCTGCCCGAAAATCGAGGGAAACATCGTCCAGCGCAGTCACGCCGGGATACCGCTTTGTCAGATGACGAAGCGACAGAACGGTCTCATCCTTCATGTAGATTCCTCCCGTTTGGAAAAACAGCCGAAACGGCTTGTGCCGTTTCGGCTGCTGAGCTTTAATCGTTATTCAGCGGCTTCAGGCAGTACATTTGCGATGGCATCGGTAATCCGCATGCCATAATCATACGTTCCATCCACAAAAGCCTTCATCAGCAGGAAGGTACCATCCGGCAGGGGATAGGCTTCACCGGCAATGGTCGGGCCGGCAATGGAGGTTGTTCCGCGGAAAACGGAATCGTCTGTAAGGGAAGCATCGATCATCGCCTTGACTTCGTCGGACGTATCGCAACTGAAGATTGCCAGCTTGGAGCGGTCCACATCATTGAGACCCATCAGGTATTCGTTGATGCCAACGGCCGCGTCTGCGTTATAAGTACAGATAATGTTGGCATCGCCGTGCTCCAGCCACATGTTTTCAATAATCGTCTTGGCTTCAGCCGCTGTCTGGGTTTCGCCGCTGGCAACCACCACATTGACCTTGCCGCTGTTAACCAGTTCGTCCTCAATGCCTTGGCTACGTTTTGCAGCCTCAGGAGACGCGGTGAATTTCACAACGATGACTTTGGGGTTTTCAAGTCCTTGCTCGCCTGCCCACGCCAGAGCAAGGTCTGCACACTTCTGACCCCAAATGGTCTGGTCAGTATTCATAATACAATCCCACACGCCTTCTTCTGCACCGCTGTCAGCACCGGCGATCATAGTTTTAATGCCCGCATCATGCGCCTTGCGGATTACGTCTACCATGCCTTCGGGATCAATCGGCATCAAGGCGATAACCTTAACATTCATGGCAATAAAGTTTTCAACCTGTTCAATTTGCCGGGTGGAATCTCCGCCCGCATCCGCAATCTGCAGATTCACGCCGCCCGCATCCGCCAATGCCTGTACGCTGGAGCCAAGCCAGCCGATGAACGCATTGGTTGTATCGGAAAGGCAATACCCCACATCCACCGTATCCGCGAAAGCTGTACCCACAGATACCATCATCAACATTGCAACAACAAGCGCTATTAGTTTTTTCATGCAAAACCATCCTTTCTCTTTGTGAACATGCAAACGAATCATCTGGTATCAGTATAATGTAGCTGCCGGTTTACAATCAATTCAAAAACAGCTATAATCTATTCGGAAATGGAATACAATCCACAAGGAGCGATTTAATGCGTCTAGATTGGATTCGATGTTTCATGGCTGTTGTTGTCACCGGCAGCTTTTCAGAGGCAGCAGAAAAGATTTATGTTACACAGGCGACGATTTCCAAGCATATCATCGCGCTGGAGAAAGAGATGGGCGTACGCCTTTTTAACCGCGCGCACCGTAGGGTAGAGCTTACCGCAGGCGGACGGGCTTTGCTTCCATATGCCGAAAGGTGTATTTCTCTTTATAATGAAATGCATGATGCACTGGCGGAATTCCGCATAGAGGATAGTACGTCAGTAACGGTTGGCTCTTTCCCTGTTATGGCTCATTACGGCATCACCACATTGATTACAAGCTATCGCAAACAAAACCCCGAATTTACCTTGCAAGTGGAAGAAAAGGAAACCAGCGAATTGCTGACCGAGATGGAGAATGGCCGCTTCGCTATGGCTTTTCTGCGTTCCGAACAGATAAACCCGCTCAAATATCATATTCTCCCGATCGTCAAAGACCATCTGGTCGTTGTGCTGTATGACAAGCATCCGCTGGCGGAGCACGAAAGTCTTTCGCTGAAAGACCTGTCAAATGAAGATTTCCTGTCTCTGGGCAAGGGCACAAAATTTCTGGATTTGTATATGGAATTGTGCAAACCGTTTGGCTACGCACCCCGAATCATATACACCAGCAACCGTATTGAAAACCTTATGGGAATGATCAGCCAGAACATGGGGATTTCCCTTTTGATGGATCGCCCCGCCCGATGCACCCTATGCCCGGGGGTGAAAATCATTCCGCTGGTAGAGAATGTAATTAGCAAGGTTGCGCTCGTAAGACTTCGTTCCGTACCGATGTCCTTTGCAGCAAGCCGCTTTTGGATGTTCGTAAGATCCTGCTCCAACAATATATCAAATGAGTAGCAAACGATTTTTTCCCAAACCACGAATTTCATTACGATAAATGCAGAGTATCGAATAGATTACTGCCACGAGACAGTATCGCTTTTCATATCGTTTTCTATAGTCTAAGAACAGCTTGATTACAGTACGATGGAAAATCGTTTGCTTTCTAAACCTCTAAGGAAGCACACTACCGCCAAGCCGATAGTGGCTTCGCGCCTTCCAAATCGACACTGCTGGTCCCAGCTTTATATGCATTAAAAAGTATGGCAATCCTATTCTCTTTTCAAGTCCCTCTCAAGCGGTTGTTCCCATACCATGGGAGAACCTCAATCCAATCCCAGTCTTTTCCGCGCATTCTTTATGGATTGGACCAGTGTTTTATTGTTTCCGTCTCTCAGATTTATACAGGATACCATGGATCAGTTCACTATGGAATTGCAATTCAACGCCTTTATAAGTAACAATCTCCACATCTGCATTAATGCTTGCAATATGCTTGGGATGTGAAATATAATTACTGTTTACAATCATCTCCATGCCCTCTATTACAGCTGCAAGAACATCTTCGTCCAGCGGTTTTCCCTGTTCTCTAGAATCAGAATGGCCATTGAATATCTGCTTGTGATCAAAGTCCATGCGGTTCAGTCTGTAAAGCCCGATTAGCGCTTCTTCAACCGTCGCATGTTTCATGCCCTCAATCGGACGAATGCCAAGGCCCAAAATCCGATTGCAGGCATCACCACAAAATAGAATACCCGTTGCATCATCAATAGCTGAAAATGAACCGGGCGTATGTCCAGGCGTCCAGATGCATTTCACTTTCCGCATACCCAGATCAAACTCAAATCCGTCCTCGATTATATCAATCTCCGGTTCCTGCGTAAAAGTATCAAAGTCTGCTTCTGACCACAAATAATTGCGGTCTGGATGGATTTTGCGTGCATTATACGCAAATTGCAAGCGGCTCTCTTTTGTAGTCAACGGTCGAAGCATCGGCCCCATACGAGTATCCAGCCGACTTATATAAACTTTTTTAAACTGCGGAGCATTTCCGACGTGATCCCTATGATTATGTGTTAAAAGTACATCCACCGGAAGATCCGTTAAGCCGACAATAAATCCCTTCAAATCGCCAATTCCCACTCCCGTATCAATCAGCAGCGCCTTCTCCCGCCCCACTATAAGGAACATTGATGCTCCATCAAACTCGTTGATCTCATAGACACCATTACCAATGATGCTATAGGGATAAGTATCGAGCATCACACATACCCTCTTTTCTAATGCTTGGATCCAACCACGGGAATATCGAAAAAGTCCAGCGCCTTCTGTATGGCAATATCCCACATAGAATACTCATGCCGGTACCCCTCGAACTCCTGCCAGGTCACCTCGGCACCGAGATGCTCCATATACTGCCTAAAGCGGAGATATCGAGGGAATACGTTTTTATCACGCGTACCACAGCAGATATACATTTTAGGCAGGTTACCCTTCTCCACAGCTTTAGGTAGACGATCCCAAATATTTTCGTAGGAGTCCAGAAAGTCCTGAACGGTAGGATATTTCGCAACCTGATTGATTTCTTTCAACCGCATGCCTGTTCCATTCGGGCCCGGGCAGCAAACCGGATCAATTGCAGCATCGCGGAACTGTTCCGCCGTGAGAGACGCTAATGGCCTTAGGTACTCTATCTCACGAGCCGTGCTGGAGAGCACAGCCACGCCGCTGAATAACTCCGGATGGCCAACCGCAAACATCAACGCACCGTTTCCACCCATGGACATGCCCGCAATGAAATTATCCTCCCGTTTGGAAGAAGCAGGCAGCCAGTTGTAGACCATCGGCATCAATTCACCGGTGATATAGTCCCATGCATTGAAACTATCAGCAAAGGTCAAGTAATTTGAATAATCGCTATTGAGCACGCTGGGCATGACAACAATCAAATCACGGTTTTCGGCGTAAGATACAATATTCGTGTACTTGATCCAATCATTATGATTGCAAGTTGCGCCGTGCAACAGCCACAGCACTTTATATTTTCTCCCACTTCCATAGAATTCCTGCGGGTTATCATCCATAGTGAGAGAAGGCATCAGCACACTAACCTGCGTTGAGCACATTAGAGATTTGCTAAAGAGTTCAAGCGTAAATGACGCCATAAGAATTCCTCCTTTATCAGCCGATTATCGTAGCAATCAGCCGCAGAATTGCCGGAAAAGTAGCTACAACCAAAATCATACGGGCAGTATTCATAATGGCGACCGTAGCCGTGTCTGTTCCCAGTTCCTCCGAGAGAATAGATACTTCACCTATGCCGCCTGGAGTGCTGCACAACAGACTTGTGCCATAATCCATTTTGGCTGTTTTCCGCAAGATAAACGACATCAGCAACACATAAACCATGATATCCACAATGCTAAGCACCATGCCAATTGCAACAGATGGAATCATGGCGAGTGTAGTAGCAGTTATCCCTACACCAATATAGGCTCCTGTTATTACCTGCTGATACTTTTTAACCGTGTTTGGGTAATCCGCTTTACCGAAGATACAGTTTTGAACAACCGTAAACACCATTGCTCCTACTAGTGTTCCCCCTGGAACACCCATCCGCCGGAACAGCAAACCGCCGCAAGTAGCAACCGCATACATAACCGCAACCCGCAGCCAATAATTTGCCGACTGTTTCACCTTAGTTCTATTATCCCGGTTATCCCGGCCAACCCTGTCTTCAATACCATTGGAATGGTTATATCTATTAATCATTGCGACAAATATAATTGTCAGAATACAGTTCCCAAAAATCATACGCAAACTTTGCATTACACCAACCATGCCGGTATCCGCGCCAATATCCGCCGCGACAAAAACCATATCCGTAGCGCCGCCGGGTGTGATGGACAGTAATGCTGTGCTTGTATCAAGCGAAGTCGTCTTGAGCACAGCGATGCCGAAAACGATATTCAATAGCATACAAACAAAAAACATTAAGATGATTGGCATAATAAGCCGTTTCATGTCACCAAGTTCTTTGCGTCCTACACGGCTGCCCGACATAGCGCCGAGGCAAACCTGAACCGCTATCTTGACTTCGCTGTACATATTGCAGTTGTTGGTAATTACATTTAAAATCGCAACCGCCAGCATTCCGCCTATCATACCGCCTGCCGGAATCTTCAGCTTAATGGCAATGGTTCCTCCGATAAAAGCCACTGCCAGTGTGATTAAAAACCAGATAAATACGCTCATACTCTCCTCCAGCGTTATAGGTTATTCAGTTCCCTACAGCGGCAACAGGAGACATAATGTTGTGGAAGCACCTCATCCAAAGCCTGTGGTTTACTGCAATTTTCACCGGCATAAGGGCAGCGAGCCATAAAGCGGCAGCCTGGCTGCGGATTGATGGGCGAGGTAATCTCTCCCTTCAGCATAATACGCTTGTGCGGATGGTGAATATCCGTTGAGGGAATTGCTGACAGTAGTGCTTTGGTATAGGGATGCAACGGCTTCCTAAACAGTTCCTTGGACGGACTGGTTTCAACCAGCTGACCCAGATACATAACACAAATGTCATCGGATATATGGCGAACAACCGACAGATCATGCGTAACGAACATGTAGGTCATGCCGCGTTTTATTTGCAGTTCACGCAGCAAGTTTAGAACCTGCGCTTGTATAGAAACATCCAAAGCTGATACTGGTTCGTCACAAACAACAAAAGCCGGATTGAGCGCAATCGCCCGCGCTATGCCGACGCGCTGGCGCCGTCCCCCATCCAGTTCATGTGGGTAGGATGTACGCATGCGCTGGTCAATGCCTACCAGCGCCATTAACTGCTCCACCTCGTCATCAATTTGTGATTTGGTATAGCGTTTGGACAAGATCAACGGTTCTCGCAACGTTTCCTCAATGGTCATACGGGGGTTCAGCGATGAATACGGATCTTGGAAAATAATCTGCATATCGCTGCGAAGTTCGTTAAGCTCAGCACCTTTAGCATGTGTAGCATCCTTTCCCTTGAAAAAAAATTTTCCATTGGTGCTCTCCTGCAGATGAATGATGGTTCGACCCAAAGTCGATTTTCCACAGCCGCTCTCGCCTACCACTCCCATGGTTTTCCCTGCATCGATCTTAAGGGTTACACCATCAACAGCATGAAGTAAGCCGTGGGGAGTGGAGAAATACTTCTGCAAATTTACCGTTTCAATTACAGGTGTCATCTATTTCTCTCCTCTCTCATTTCATAACACAGCAGCGGCACCAGTGGCCGGGGCGTATTTCAACCATCTGAGGATGCTCTATACATATTTCGCATTTATGTTCACAGCGCGGGCTGAAATAGCAGCCCTGCGGAAGATTTGTCGGGTCCGGCGGAAGCCCTTGTATAGGGCTTAGCCACTCAACATCATCGTTCAGATTAGGAATGGCGCCAAACAAGCCCTTTGTGTAAGGATGGGTAGGATAATCGAAAAGTTCTTCCTTGGAACCGTATTCAACGATTTCCCCCGCATATACAATGGCAACCTCATCGCAAACCTCGGCTACAATACCCAAATCATGTGTAATCATTATCATGGAAGTATTTAGCTTCTTCTTCAGGTCGGCAATCATCTCAAGCACCTGCGCCTGAATGGTAACATCCAAAGCAGTAGTTGGTTCATCAGCCAAAAGCAATTGAGGATTGCATGCCAAAGCCATAGCAATGACGACGCGCTGTTTCATGCCGCCAGAGAATTGATGGGGGTATTCGCTGAAACGAATACGAGGTATACCAACCATCTCCAGCATTTCACAGGCACGTTTCTTTGCTTGGGATTTGGATAATTTACTATGCAGACGCACAGCTTCGGTAATCTGGTCGCCAACACTCTGCACAGGGTTCAATGCTGTCATCGGGTCCTGAAATATCATGGATATTTTACTGCCGCGTATTTTCAGCATTTCCCGTTCATGCAAAGCCAGCAGATTTTCTCCCTCTAGCCAGATTTCGCCCGAAGGAATTACGGCTTGCAACTCCGGCAGAATGCGTAGTATTGACTTGGCCACGGTTGTTTTACCAGCGCCGGTTTCTCCTACCAAGCCCAAGGAATGGCCCAACTCCAATTGGAAGGAGATGCCATTAACCGCATGAACGCATTTTCCCCCGGTAACATATTCTACAACGAGGTTTTTCACTTCAAGGAACTTCGTGTTTTCGCTCATTACTAGCGCCTCCTCACTTCTTCAGTTTCGGGTCAAGCGCATCACGCAGACCATCGCCCAGCATATTTAGGCTTAGGGATGTAATAGCCAGCACCACACCGGGAAAGACTACCAGATGCGGATAATCGCGTAGATAGCTGCGCGCCCCGGAAAGCAAAGCTCCCCATTCAGGTGTAGGCGGTTGAACACCAAGGCCGACATAGCTAAGACCCGCAGCCATTAAAATGGAACTTGCAACTCCCATAGTGGCTGTAACAATTAATGAGGACAAGGAGTTAGGCAGGATGTGCTTAACAATAATACGGGGTTTGCTGCAGTTATAAAGCGAAGAAGCCGCCTCTAGATAATCCATGTTTCGGATACTCATAATGGATGCGCGAAGGATGCGTACGTACTGGGGCATCGTAGATACAGAAATAGCGAGTATACAAACAAAAAATCCAGATCCCATTACTGCGGATATCACAATCGCCATCAGCATTCCCGGAATCGAACTGAAAATATCCAAAAAACGCATAACAATATTATCAATCCATCCACCGAAAAAGCCAGCGAGCGAACCGAGTATCAATCCGAAAACCACAGACAGTCCCACAGAGCCAACACCAATCAACAGCGAATAACGCGCTCCAATCAGCACCCGGCTTAAAATATCCCGCCCCAATTCATCACAGCCGAACCAGTGAGTGGCACCCGGCGAGGCAAACATTGCGGTAAAGTCCATTGCGGCATAATCATACGGAGCAATCAAAGGCGCCAGCAAAGCAATCATGACCAAGATGATAAAGACTATCAACCCAACCATGGCGGCGCCGTTGGAAGACATACGCTTAATAACAGCCAGTGCTTGATTCTCCGGTTTTTTGCTGTTTTTCATCACGATGCCTTCCCCCCATTCTTTTTGGCATACTGTGCCTTGATGCGCGGGTCAACATAGGCATAAATAATATCAACCAAAAGAACTACAACGCTGAACGCGAGCGCCAGAAAGACCACGCAGCCCTGAACGATCGGATAATCACGGTTATTAACAGCGGTCAGCATATAGTTGCCGATGCCCGGAATACCAAAGACCGTTTCAATCACAATCGTACCGCCCAGCGTTTTACCGAAGGACGTACCCACCTGTGTAATAACAGGGATCAACGCGTTGGGCAGGGCATGCAGCCAGACTGATTTATTTTTAGTTACGCCCTTTGCGCGAGCGGTTGTTACATAATCAGCGCGGATAACATCCAGCATACTGGAGCGAACCAGTCGCGCCAGCGTTGCAATACCGCCAAGAGATGTGGCAAAAATCGGCAGCATAAAATGCGTCCAGTCGCCAACACCGGACGGCGGCAGCCAACCTAGGTTTAATGAAAAAACCAAAACCAGCAGCAGTCCAACCCAGAATGCAGGCATAGAGATACCAACTAAAGCAATGAGCATGGAGAGACGGTCGCCCAGCTTATTCTGGTTCACGGCAGCTGCAATACCAAGCGGGATTCCGCTTATACAAGAGAATAGCATACTTCCAAAGGCAAGAATAAACGTGTTGGGGAAACGGGTAATAATTTCTTCCATTACTGGTTTATTGGTAAAGTAGGAAGTGCCCAGGTTGAAGTCTAAAAAGGTTTGCTTCAGGAAGCGAAATAACTGGATAAAATAGGGGTCCTGCAGACCCATCTGCGTTCGAAGCGTCAAACGGTCTTCCAGAGTAGCAGATGAGCCAAGAATCATAACAGCCGGATCCCCGGGAGTAAAATATAGGATAGTGAAAATGAGGATCGCCACGCCCAAGGCTACAGGAATCAACCAAAGGATACGTTTAAGAACATATTTTGTCATAACGGCCCTTTCTGTAGATATCAGGTAGACAAAGGGCGCATACCCTGACCATACAGACCAACAGGCATGCGCCCCGTTTACTGTTACCTATTCCGAATCAGAGATTTATTAGCGGGTAAAATCCTCGCCATATACGAAGGCCCCTGGTACAGGCCAGCCTTTAAAGTTATATGCGATTGAACTGATCCCTTTTTCAGCCACATAGCAGGTATCAGCACGATAAATAGAGTAGATGAGGCAGTTATCCTTCAGGTAGCCCATGTAGGCTTCAATGTTCTCAGCAGTATGGCCATCATTACTCATGATAGTGAGAATCAAGTCCTGCAAATAATCATCCTGAATGAAATTAATAGCTGGATTGCGGTTATCAAACTTACTGGCAGCGCTGGTCACGAAGTCCACGGACTGTATTTCGTCCAATACAATGTCCCACTCGGCAGGTTCGGTCTTATAGGTTTGGAACAGCGCGGTTTCATAACCAAGCAATTCCACTTTCAACCCCAGCTGGAGCAGTAAACCTTGAACGATCGTAGCGCTGGCTTTAGCGGTGCTTCCTGCAGTATACATCAAGCGGATGGGTTTACTTGTATCAAAGCCTGATTCAGCAAGTAATTCTTTTGCCTTGGTGATATCATAATCATAATAATCCTGCTCATCCCAAGCTGTGTTATAGTCTACGCATTCCGGATTCGCAAAGGCGTGGGGTATCTGCCCGCGGCCACTCAAAGCACCGGTCGCGATTACACTGGTGTCAATGGCGTAGGCAATCGCTTGACGGAGTTCCAGATTATTGTAGAACATCCCTTGCTCGGGATCCAGGTTGTAAGAAATCCAACCAAAGTTAGAACCGCCGAAGGATTCGATAGTGTAGGCGTCATTATCTTCAAAACGACTAACTTCACTGCTAGGCATTACGCACATAACATCGATAACATCTGTTTCAAGGTTAATGGCGGTCTGGGCTGTTTCAGTGATGATCTTGAAGACGATTTTATCAGCATTGGCAGTGGATACGGGGGCACGCTCAGCCTCGTTTGTCTGCCAATAGTTATCATTCTTGGTAACGGTGATGTGATCTCCAGCCACAAATTCGGTTACAATATAAGGCGAAGTGGATACAACATGCGCATACATGCCGTCGTCAGAGGATTCATAGGCTGCCTGTGTCACAATTGGAACCAAGCCACACAGCATGTTTTCAACATCGCCGACGGTATCCGCATTCAGTTTGATATCAACAGTATATTCATCCACCTTAGACACACTATCAAGTAGCTTACACTTTACGGACTTGCCGTTATCTCTCCATGTAGTAAAGCTAAAAACCACATCATCAGCGGTCATATGGTTTCCGGCAGAGTCATAAATGTTATCGAAAATCTTCACACGTGATGTGTAGATGTCGATTTTTTCATAGCTCTCCATCAGTATGCCGTTCATACCGCAATCCTGTGTGCTGTCATAGTAAGCCATATACTCGTAAATGGTTTGCATAAGATTCAAGCGACCTGCAGAAGCAGAATCCCAAGGCGCGAGTGTCGCGACATCATAAGCGATGCCGACTACCACTTCGGGTACCTGAACAGATTCTGCGGAGGCGCTGATGCCCATGCCAACCAGGAACATGCATACGGCCATCAGGATAGAAAGAAACTTCTTCATTGTTTGTCCTCCTTAACCCTTATTAAAATATTGCCTGTTTGTATATCTCAGGCTGTTGTCTGCATTATAAGGCAACGGTAAAATCACAACAATAGCTCCGCTTCTCAATATGTGTAATATTTTAAGATTTTATCGTTTCTATTTTAGAAATTATTCTATTTTTATTCTCAGTATTGCTTTTTAGGACACATTGACAGTGTCATCCTTACTCTTTATACTTGCTATAATCTTAATTATTAACACATCTGGTGGAGGTTCGCCATGCCATTGACGTTAAAACGTGATGTTATTCTGGCTATCAGTAACGAGTCACTATCTGCAGGCATTTGTAGTTTTTTAAATTCCAATTTCCCCGACCTAACAATTACAGCCGTCTGCAGCAATTCCATAAACGCCATGGAAGCCATCTTTCCCCCTGATATTACGCCGCCCAGATTGATTTTCGTAGATGATACCATCCTGCAAGAAAATCAAAATTTCATACACAAATTAGAACACATTGGTGCAGCGTCCGATTGCATTTATGTAACAGAAAAACCAGATTTTTATATGCTTCAGTTTGCTCTTCGCTGTGGTGTTGTGGATTGTTTTTTATATCCTCTTTCCTTTCAAGCATTTTCAGATGCCCTCTCTCGTATCTATCGGATACATTTCCCCGGCGAAAACCGGATTCCCTCAGAATCCAATGAAGCGAGCCGTTACCTATTCTGGCGCAACGACATACGCAGGCTAAATACCACACATCTAAGTATGTCACAGGTAAACAAGGAATATGGAACACGATTTGCAGAAGGATTATTCCGAGCGTTGTTTATAGAATTAAACGCTCCCGGCCGCGAGGAAGAGATCATCGACAATGCTGAACTGCAAGAAAAGATTTTGTATGTGAGCAGCCAAATCCTTTTAACAGACTGCTTTGATATTCTGTATAACCGCCACACTAACGGCATATCCATTTTGCTTAATTATTCTGTCGGCAAACGCGGCCATATTGCAAGGCTGATTGACCAGGTTTTCTTTGGCCTTCGTCAAGAATTAAACTTAAAAGGGATTGAAGTCACAATGGCTATCGGAAGGGTGTACAGTGAGTTCTACAAACTTGCGGAAGCCAAACAGGAAATACTTGACGCACGTTGGGCTAAGCGTCAGATGGGTTCAGGCCGCATCATCAACGCCGAAGATATCAACGAAAAGGAGCTGCTTCCAGAGCAGAAGCATCAATTGGATAATCTACGAATGTTAATCATTCACTACTTTGAATTGCTGGATTTAATTCGTGCTAAGCAATATATCGATCAATTTTATAACACCTTTTCAAATGTATTGCCCGTCCGGGAAATGCGAACATTTTCGAGATTCCTTCTTAATTTTCTTTTCCAGACTTACAATGCTGAGATAGCCCCATATGGCAATCCTGAAAATCTCCGCCACAGCTATATTGCGCGCGAAAGCAGTGCAGCCACTATTGAAGATCTGCAAAAGGTTGCCACTGATAATATTCTTGATCTGATGGAAAAGATCGAAATGGTTGTTCGCAGGCAATACTCGCAGGCAATACGTGATTGTATGGCTTTCATATCCAGCCGGCACTGCGGTAATATTCGGTTAGAAGAGTTAGCAGCGTTAGTACGGCTTTCTCCCCAGTATCTTTCCTCTTTATTCCATAAAGAAACAGGACAAACTATATCTGCATATATCAAAGATCAAAAGTTGAAAATCGCACAGAATATGCTAATCCATAGTGTGAAAAACATTGCAGAAATCGCAGAATATATCGGATTTAATGATGCACACTATTTTAGCAAGTTCTTTAAAGCCCAAATGCAGATAACACCTAGCGCGTATCGCAAACTAAAGCAAGGAAAATTCCAGTAAAAAAGCACCTTATATAGTTATAGTTAATATAAGAAAATGTGGAACTATATTTAGATGATTGATTTTAATCGAAATTACTGATCGCACTCTTGATATTCGTTAAATGTTTTACATCAGGGCCTGTACAATGTGATAAGCATCAAAGGTAATTAAATATACGAAAAATTTTACTTAACGCGCGTATCCATATCGTAGCAACCTTTTATATTGCATTTCCATCAAAAGCCCTTATTTTATAACCACTAGATTTTCTAATAAGTTTTTAAATATGTTATGTTTTATTGCTACGGTGCAATGCTAAATAGCATGATTAATGTCTTCTAAACAGAACTTATTATTCAGCGATGCAGAGCTGAAAACGAAAAAAGCAAGAAAGAGCAATGAGAACTTCGTACATTTTTATCAAGCGAGCATCACAGTATACGCAGTAATGTTACGTCCAAAAATATTTATATCATTGCCATAACCAAGCTTATCCTTTATATATGGTTTGTAAGCATATACCTGAATTATACATCTAAAAAATATGATCCCTCATATCATTAAATCTCGACGAATCCCAAATACTCGCTTACGAGAATGATGAAATCAACCTGTTAAAGGCTCTCTCCCAAATGTAAATGGCTTACATTTACCTCAATTTATCCTCTGAACAACTAATATTATTTACTTATCAATACTACCATTTTCTAACTGCAAAATTGCTTTTTCCTCAGTACAGTTTTATCAAATAATTATGTCTTTTCTCTTCGCTACTCGGTATGAAATGCCATGCTTGCCAATCTTTTTAAGCAAATGGAACAACCAGCAAATGATCAGTTCTTGACAGAGAATTTTGACCCCCATTTTGACTCCCGCAATAGTAAATATAAGGGCTCATATTGGATAATATTGCATAAAATGAACAAAGCAAAAACCCCTTGAAACCAACTGTTTCAAGGGGTTTTACTGGTGAGCCCGGCGGGATTCGAACCCACGACCTTTTGATTCGTAGTTCCTACTTTAGAGAAAATAACATATGCAGATGGCATGTAATTTCTGTGGCTGAGGGGTGCTGTTTCAAGAGCGCTCTCCGACTTTCCGCGTTAAAATTGCTATGTCTGTGTGCGGAAAGTATTGGTGTTGGTATTTGATTCGGGAACCGCTCAAGCTGTGCTTGACAGTATAGGCTTGAAGCCGATGAATGCTTGAGAAATAAAGGTCTAGAGAAAGACCGATAGTTTACTTGAAGAGACTGGACGGCGTTTATGAAGCAATAGCAATAGCTCTACTAATGCAAGCTTTTGGCTTCTGGGAAATGACAGAAAACAGTATAATGATTTCAGCTAGAATTTTGAAAAGATCAGTAATTGTTTCTACTGCAATGACTGCGCGGACATGCCCGAAATTGAACAATGAAAGAACATGTAGACCAGCCGCAAACCCTTGTAAAATAAAGCGTTGATCGTTGTTATTTTCGCTTGTTTGGAACATTTACCACAAAAAGCGGCTTTTCCCTCAAAAAAGGTCAAAATGATAAAAGATCAAAACCACTGTAGGAAGTCTTGATCTTCAGCAGGAGGATTGTTTGGCTGAAAACAGCACATAAAAACGTTTCATTATTTCAATATAGGTTTCCAAAGAAAAATAAAGCACGTTGTGTTATATGCATCAGTTGCTTGTAGTGATACGCAAGGTAGTAAGCAAGATAATAAGCAAGTTATTGATAATAATCATGAAATCCGGTATAATACCGTGTAGGAATAGAGGTGATTACCATGGATGTTTACACGCCGCCCTTTACCATCACAAACCGCATGGTTACTGTCATTTCACAGATTGCCGAGAAGCTGGGGCATATCAGCAACTACCGTGAATTTGAATCCAAACCATACCTGAGACGAAATAATCGTATCCGGTCTATTCATTCCTCGCTTGCCATCGAAGCCAATTCCTTGTCGCTGGACGAAGTAAAAGGCGTTATTGATGGGAAAACTGTTATAGGCCAACAGAAAGAGATTCAGGAAGTCAAAAACGCATATCGGGCCTATGAAGAGATCGGTACGTTGGATCCCTATTCGCTTGAAGATCTAAAACGAATCCACGGGATCATGACTTATCTGACTGTTGCGGAATCGGGCACATTCCGACAGGGCGGGGAAGGCGTTTTCGATGGAGATCGCTGCATATTCATGGCACCTCCTGCCAAGCTCGTTCCGGATCTGATGGATCAGCTTTTCACATGGATGCGCCATGCCGCTGGAGAAATTCATCCGTTGATTCTTTCCTCGGTGTTTCATTACGAATTCGTGTTCATCCATCCGTTCTCGGACGGCAATGGCCGCATGGCGAGGTTGTGGCAGACCGGCCTGCTTTCGCAATGGAATCCCGTTTTCCAATACCTGCCGATCGAAAGCTGTATTCATGAGTACCAATCAGCATACTATGATGCGATTTCCGGGTGTCACAGCGTCGGGAAATCGGACAGCTTTATCGAGTTCATGCTGGACAAAATCAATGAAACTCTCGATTTAGCGCTGACACAGGCATCCTCGGATAATGCGTATCTGTCGGAATATGTGCAAAGGCTGCTGGGTGCTATGGAGTATGATGTGCCGTATACCGCCACACAAATCATGGCAGCCTTGCATCTGAAGTCCAGGGAAACGCTCCGGAAGCATTATATCAACCCGGCATTGGAAATGGGGCTTATTGTTATGGGCGTTCCGGACAAGCCGACCAGCAGAAACCAGACATATATCCGCAAGTAATCTGCTATGCAGATAATACGTAAGATAATAAGCAAGTCATGAAAAGGCACCTATGGATTTTTCCATGGATGCCCGTTGGATTATTCTGCTGAGTTTGGATTAAGCGAGAAGTTCAGTATTAGCAATGAAAAAACTTGGTTTTAGTTACAGCACAATTATCAGCCGTAGTATCGCTTTGTTGAAAATAAGATAAATAAATTCTGCTGTTATTTCAACATAACTTGACAAAATGAAATAGCACATGCTATGGTATACGTATATTTCATGTTTGGGGGAGGATTATATGAACAGAAGAGCGGGGTACTATAGAACCAACTTATCAGGCGAGGCTGCGTATCAATCCTTTGTGCCTGCGCCATTACCACCAACTCCGCCCGTTGAGCTTGATACGGAAACTGTTAATCTGTTGGTGAAAGCGAATAAGCAGCTTGCGCTTTTAGAGGGCCTTGCCACGCGAATACCAAACGTCAATCTTTTCGTTTCGATGTATGTGCGAAAGGAGGCGCTGATGTCCTCGCAGATAGAAGGAACGCAGGCAACGCTGGAGGATGTTCTCGACCCAATGCTTAATGAGAATGCCAATCGGGATGTCGCGGACGTTGTTAATTACATCAAAGCAACTGATTATGCTATTGCTAGGTTGAACCAATTACCGCTGTGCAATCGTCTGTTGAGAGAAACCCATGCTGTTTTAATGCAGGGCGTCAGAGGCCAGGATAAGAATCCTGGGGAGTTTCGTACATCGCAAAACTGGATCGGTGGAACCGGCAGCACGTTGAAAACGGCCCGGTACATCCCGCCAACAGCGCAGGATATGGAAACAGCCATGTCCGATCTGGAAAAGTATCTCCATTCGAACGATGATTTGGATGTCCTCATTCGCACTGCACTCATTCATTACCAATTTGAAACGATCCACCCGTTTCTGGATGGCAACGGCAGAATCGGGCGGCTGCTGATCACTCTATATCTTATGCAGCAAGGGGTTCTCACAACGCCGGCTTTGTACATTTCCTATTTTCTGAAACGAAACCGCGTAGAGTATTATGACCGTATGACGGAAGTCCGCAACAAGGATAACTATGAACAGTGGATCAAGTTCTTCCTCAGCGCTATTTATGAATCTGCGGAGGATGCTACAAACACGATCGACAAACTTACCATTCTCCATGATAAGAATGCTACAATCATTAAGAAGTTTGGTCGTGGCGCAAAAACTGCTCTGCGTATTTTTACTTATCTTGAAACCAATCCCATTATCGACATACAAAAAACAGCAACAGCGCTGGGTATGGCGTTTAACACCGTTTCCAGCGCCGTCATTCGGCTTACGCAGGCAGGCATACTTGCTCAAGCCAACGATGCAAGCCGCAACAGGACGTTTGTGTATTCAGATTATCTGGAAATATTACGCGGGGGTACACAATGAGGGGGTGTCTTGCGATATGTATATTTTATTCGATAATAAGTTCACAGTATACTTTGTTTAATGTCGGCAATAATTCGGCACCGTTCCGTCCGTAACTTAACAATGGTTACGACCGCCCTTATATGCTATAATTATTCGTATGCATGGAATATGCGATTATTGGCAAATATATCCTCAAGGCTTCGCATAATGTGGAAAGCCAGAGTGATAGAATTACAGCGGAAGTGGATTAGATGACAAGGAAAGAGTACAGTGCCGGCGCAGTCAAACTTTCTTTTTGGTTTATGGAGTTTAAAAAAGTTGTATGTCTGCTGAACGAAGGCAGATCCATAAGTGAAATCCAAGAAATAAATCGTGCTCAAAATATTTTTGGCGCACCCACAAAACAACGTGCCGAGCAGATATTCAATACGGTTTCTGCCAGGGTTCAATGTCTTAGCACAAATTTTTATTCCTTGTTCTCAATTGGAGACATTTCCACGCAGAAGCTTATAGCATTAGTGGCCGTAATGGAAACCGATACCCTCTTTTTTGATTTCGTATATGAAGTTATCCGGGAGAAAATGATTATTGGAAGCAATGAGTATTCGAATAATGATTTGCGGGGATTCTTTCATAGCAAGCAGCTTCAAAGCGAAAAAGTCGCCAAATGGACAGAAGCGACCATCAAAAGGCTTAGCAGATGTTATAAAACGATGCTATTTGAAGCAGGCATGACCGATAAAAGCAAGTTCACGCGAAGAATTGTAAAGCCGATACTCGACCCGCAACTTGAACACCTTCTCACAGACTACGATATGGAGCCAATAGCGAAAGCCTTGATGGGAGTGAGATAATGACAAACCTTGAAGAAAGGCTAAACAAATTGGAAGCGGTAGTCAAACAGCCGACATTTCGTCAAAACGTCGGCAAGGCTAACGAGGTAAGCTATTGGGTTTTTGATTACCCGCCTGAAGAGGAACTCGTGGTAAGGGAAAGAATAGATTTTCTGAAAAGGAAGAACAATAAAAGCACGGATGGTTTTGAGCTTGTCGTATATAATTTATACGATATAATCATCGATCATCTTGAAAGTAAAGGCTTCCTTGCGAAATGCGAGGAGATCGAAAAGAGACGCGGCCTTTCCCGTATGGCATCCGCGGTGCAGCAGTCTTTGAAGATCACAGCCGAGGATAACCTCTTGGTTAAGTATATTGCGGAGCATACACCGGAGGATGCAGTAATTTTTCTTGTTGGGATAGGTAAATGCTATCCTCTGCTGCAAGCCGCCGAGGTATTTAATAAGGTGCTCTATAACATGCCTCGGGAATTTGCCAACGTGCCGATGGTGCTTTTTTATCCCGGCACGTATACCGAACAGGAACTAATCATTTTCAATAAATTAAAAGAAGACAATTATTACAGAGCTTTCCGCATAGTACGCTAAGGAGGAATACGCAATGCTTATCAAGGATATGTTCATCAAACCGATCGATCGTGAAATACAGGGTGTAATTATCGTCGGGCAGGATGAAAAAGCCAATATGCAGCAAGAGCTGGAAGAATACGTTGTAACGAAAGAATTGCTGCGATATTTCTCCTCGTTCTTCTCTGCATATAAAAAGGGCATTAACGGAACAACTCCGCATATGGGCGTATGGATCTCCGGCTTCTTTGGAAGCGGTAAATCTCACTTCCTTAAAATGCTTTCTTATTTGCTTGAAAACCGCATTGTCGGCGGTAAGCACGCTATTGATTACTTCCATTGATGCCCATAAAATCTCCGATCCGATGGTGCTTGCCGATATGCAGCTGGCAACACGGACGCCGACCGACACGATATTGTTCAATATAGACTCGAAAAGCGATTCCAACGGAAAGCAAGATAAAGACGCCATCGTAAGTGTGTTTTTAAAAGTTTTCAACGAAATGCAAGGCTATTGTGGCTCCATGCCTTATCTTGCCGATCTGGAACGCCGGTTGACAGAAGCCGGACGATATGCTGAATTCCAGGAGAAATTCGAGGCTGAATATGGTGCTGCATGGAAGGACTCCCGGCAGGATTTCTCCTTTATTCAGGATACCGTTATCGCACGTTTTGGCCGCGATGGACTTCATGAGCGAACAAGCCGCGCGCATATGGTGCGATAAGACAGCTGAGCCCTATCGTATCAGCATAGAGGAATTTGCCAAACGTGTTAAGGCGTATATAGACGGTAAAGGCAATAACCACCATGTGGTGTTCCTCGTAGATGAGGTTGGGCAGTATATTGGCGACGATAGTAAATTGATGCTTAACCTGCAAACGGTGACAGAAGAGCTTGGCAAGGAATGTAACGGCAAAGCGTGGATCATCGTTACAAGCCAGCAGGATATTGATAAGGTAACGAAAGTAAGAGGAAACGACTTTTCTAAAATTCAGGGGCGTTTTGATACGCGGCTTTCGTTATCCTCCGCAAACGTGGACGAGGTTATTAAAAAGAGAATATTAGAAAAGAAAGACACGGCGTCGCAGACGCTCAGGCTGCTTTATGGCCAGAAATCAACCATCATCAAAAACCTGATCGTTTTTAATGACGGCGTTGAAAAGAAACTGTACTCAAACGAAAATAATTTCTCACTCGTATATCCTTTTGTACCCTATCAGTTTGAGCTGCTGGGAAAAGTGCTGACATCCATACGCACACATGGCGCGTCCGGTATACACCTTTCCGAAGGCGAGCGCTCCATGCTTGCCATGTTCAAAGAAGCAGCCGTGGCCTATATGGGGCAAAACGAAGGGACGATCATTCCCTTCCACGCTTTCTACAACGCTTTGGAAAATTTTTTGGGGCATAATCACCGTGGAGTGATCGTTAAGGCATATGCTAACGGACGTATCAATCCCGACAAAAAGGAAAAAGACGTATTTGCGATCAATGTATTGAAAACACTGTTTATGATCAAGTATTGCAACGAGTATTGCAACTCTAATATCGACAATATTACGAGCCTGATGGTTTCTGATATCAATGACGACCGTATAGCGCTCAGGGTAGAGGTAGAAAGCGCGCTGAAAGTCCTGATCAGTCAGACGCTTGTGCAGAAAAACGGCGATATCTATGTGTTCCTGACCGATGAAGAGCAGGAAATCAATCGGGAGATTGAATGCCAGAATGTTGAAATGGCCGATATTATCAGCAGGGTATCTTCGGTTATTTTTGAGGACATCCTTCAGGACAATAAATACCGTTATCCCGAATTCAACGGCCGGTATTCCTTCCCGTTCAATCAGGCAGTAGACGCCAGACCCTACAAGGCGAACCAGAGCAACGATATCGGTGTACGCGTGCTTACGCCCGCGTCCGATTACGGCACGGATGAAAACACCCTGCGTATGATATCCGGACAGAGCAAAGAGGTACTGGTTGTTCTTCCCGATGACCGCGCGTTTATGGAGGAAATGCAGAGCTACCTGAAAATCGAGAAATTCCTGCGGCTTGGCGCTGCTTCCAGCCTGCCGAACTTTGAAAGCATAAAGGCGGCCAAAAACGTAGAAATGCGGCAGCGCGGAGAAAATGCGAAGCTATACCTTTCCGAAGCGCTGAAAGCCGCCGATATTTTATGTAAACGGCGATAAGGTGCAAATCGGCGCGAAGGATACTGCCAGCAGGATCAACGATGCGCTCGGGCGTCTGGTCGCCGCAGTATACCATAAACTGCTGTATATCGATACGCCTATGGGCGAGGAAGATATTCGAAAGCTGATGCGCACCTCCAACCAGGTAACCATGAATTTAGACGATGCTGCTACACCGAACGTGCATGCGTCTGGACGACGTTGCTGCGGTATATTGCCGGCAATACCAGCCTCCATGTGAAAACCTCAATGAAAACACTTAAGGATCGCTTCATGAAAGCGCCTTATGGCTTTGTTGAGG
>CAXXNI010000004.1:0-1348450 GCA_963663285.2 Candidatus Limiplasma sp.
CAGATTGATGATCATCGCCGTCAGCCCGACCGCGCCCAGCGCATTATCCCCGATGTAGTTGCCTACAATAATCGCGTCTACCGTGTTATACAGCTGCTGGGCAAAATTGCCGATCAGCAGGGGAATGGAAAACATGATCAGCTCCGTCATGGGTTTGCCGGTGGTCATATCCCTGGCGGAAAAAAAACGCTTTATACGCGTTGCAATGGCAGCCATCAATTACTTCCTCGTCTCTTCTCCTCGCACAGCCTGCGCCATCCTCCCGCACAGGCCGCAAACAAACAACAGGGGAACGCTGAGTATGGCTCTGCGTCCCCTTTACAACGTGTATACCGGGCGTTACGGGTGTAACACCGTGCCCATTGTGTCTCCCGTGAGCACCTTGAGCACGTTCTCCGGCGGATCCAGCGCAAATACGCGCACTTTCGGGAATTGATTATCCCGCAGCATAATAAACGCGCCCGGATCCATCACCGTCAGGTTTCGTTTAGCACACTCTTCGTACGATACGTCCGGTATCAACTCGGCGTCGGATCGCACATTCGGGTCGGCAGTGTATACGCCATCCACGTTTTTCGCCATTAAAATCAAATCGCAGTTCAGCTCCAGCGCGCGCAGCACAACCGCGCTATCGGTGGAAAAGAACGGGTTGCCGGTACCGCAGGCCAGCAGCAGGATGTGCCCGTCTGCGAGCAGCTCTTTTGCCTGGTTTACATGGTAGGAGCGGGCAAAGCGCGGCATATCCAGCGCGCTCATCACCGTAGCTTTCGCACCCAAACCCAAAAGCGTATCCTGCATATACAGGCAGTTTTGCAGCGTCGCCAGCATGCCCATCTGGTCGGCGGCAACCGCGCCCATCTGCATCGCGTCGCCGCGCCTGCCGCGCCACACGTTGCCCCCGCCGATCACTACAGCCAGCTCTACGCCCGCGGTTTTTTGCATTTCCACTAGCATTTGCGCCGCAGCTACAAACGCTTGATGGTCAAACAATTTACCGTTTGCGCCAAGTACCTCGCCGCTCAGCTTCAGAATCACGCGCTGCTTTGAACCTGCCATATCCAGACCCCTTTTGCGATGAAATCATATGCATTATACACGACCCCGTCTACACCTGTAAAGGCAAACGGGCGCCCTTTTGCAAAAAAGTGACATGGAGGGGGGAACGCGAGGGAGTCGAAAGGGGGACGTGCGGGGGTTCCACCCCCACGCCCCCGGCAAGGGCATTGCCCTTGACCCGTTTTTATCCGCGTAAATACGCGGATAAGGGATGGGTGGTATAGGGATTAAATAAAGTATATTGGCTTGGCCGGTAGGGAGGGGAATAGTACATTTTTTATTTAATAGCTATTTTCTATATCTTAACATTTTCTGTAGGATACAACCTCTATTTCAGTTCATAGTTGCAAACATATACTTACAGTTATAATATATTATGGGGTTTTTCATTGTAAATTTTTAATTATTCATATTTGATTTTAAAAAGGTGATGATATCTATGACCGAACAGCCAACTGTGTTCATTTCATACTCACATGACAATGATGAGCATGAAAAATGGGTGAAAAAATTGTATAATGATTTACTTAGTCGTAACGTCAAAGTATTTTTTGATCAAGTAGACTTAAGACTTGGTTCTGATATTCGTTTTTTTATTGAAAATGGACTAAAATCATCTTCTATAATCTTATGTATATTTTCAGAATCATATGTTGATAAAGTAGAAAAAGGTTTTGGCGGTGCAGGATATGAAGGTATGATAATCACTGCTCCATTACTTAAAAATGCAAATACAGACAATATTATACCTATACTTCGTAATAATCCAGATAAAAAAATTCCCTTAGTTTTCCAAACGAAACTATATATTGACTTTTCATCTGATGTTAAATATTTAGAAAATTTTAGCAAACTACTTGATCGGATTACAGGTGCAGATTTAGTAATAAACAAAATGGATAATAATCCATCTTCTAGTTTACTGGCTCAAAAAATTCTGAAAAAAACAGACAATGAAACTATTCGATATTCATCTTACGAAATGAATGGTTCTGTCGATTTTTATTTTGATAATAACAATGGTTATTATTCTTTAGGAACAGGAAAATATACTTTTAAAACGCGCTGGAGTAGAGCAGGTAATAATAGCATACATGCTTATGGAAATATTGGATATAATTTTGAAATATGTGATTTTCCAGCTTATTCAGATATAAGCCAATTTGATTTTTCTAGTAAAGTTCGAATGATAAAGACTGGTCATCTAGTAATATTTCAAAATGACTATGGTTGTTTTGTTGCTATAAAAATCGGGGAAGTAAAATCCAGCGGACATGGTTTTCCAAGAGATGAAATTCACTTTGAATATAAGATATATAATGGTCCTGATTTGTTATTAATTTGGTTTCTCAAATTGATCTTTCATAAAACAATGTCAACTCACCATCTACCTTTCCCCTTTATCCGCGTGAAACGCGGATAGACGGGTCAAGGGCAGTGCCCTTGCCAGGGGTGCAGGGGGTGGAACCCCTTGCGCCTCCCTGCACGTCCCCGCGCTTCTCCCCCATCACTCGTCCTCAATCATCCGTACGCACGCGTCGTCAATCAGCGCGTCCATGGCGGCGGCATACCCGCTGCCGACTTTCTTGGCAGCCAGCAGGGAAAACAGCAGAATGCGGATGGTCGCATAGGCTTCGGCTTCCGGAACGCGCAGGCGAATATCGGCCTGCCCCATCAGGCGGTGAATAAACTCCTCGTTGCTCTGATAATGCTGTTTGACCAGCGCATCGGGTAATTTGCGAAGCAGATAGGGCAACTCGTTGTTAGCGAAAATTAAAATGGATTGCGCGTGCATGCTGCGCCACGCGGCCTTGAGCATCAGGGCGGCGCGCTGGGGCGCACGCAGGCCGGGCTGCGCAGCCAGCTTGGCGGTAATCTGGTCGGAGATACGCTGCTGCCAATGCTCCAGCATATCCAAAAACAGGTGCTCCTTGCTGGGGTAGAATTTATAAAACGCCCCCTTGGAGATGCCCGCTTCCTCCACCAGCTCATCCACGGTGGTTTTGCGCATGCCTTTGAGCGCCGCGCGCCGCTCCGCCGCCTTGCGCAATGCCTTTACGATGCCTGCGCGCTCGTGATCACTAAACCGTACGGCCATACAGGCGCCTCCTTTCGCAATGCTGTTTGCTGTATCTGTTGTGTTTCCCGTCTATTTTTCCGGCAGGTATACGCTGGCGGATACGCCCAGCGGCGCGCTGCCCGCGGGCAATTGCACATGCACGGTAAAGTACGCAGCATTCAGCCGCGTTTGCCCCAGCGCGGAGATTTCGGTTACGGTGCCGGTAAGCACGGTATCTTCGTCTATATCCAGCGTAATGGGCAGGGTATCGCCCACCGCAAGGCCGCCCAGATCAGTCTCGTCCACGTCAGCCGCGACCTCGATGGTATCGGTTAAATCCACGCGGCAGAGCACCTGCCCCTTCCATACCTGCTGTCCGGCGGATACCGCCACGGTATGCAAAACCCCGGTCACATTGCTTTGCAGCGCGGGGGCATAAGCGCCCGGCGCGGCATCGGCACTCACGAAGGAGGCAAGCAAATCGCCGCTTTTGACTGTATCGCCGCTTTGCACATACACGGCGGATACGCGCCCGCTGCCGGATACGAGCAGCGCGTCCCGGCGGGTTACGGTGCCTTTGCCCACGCAATATTTGCTGGAATAGCTATCCTGCCGGTACAGGGTAACAGCCGCGTTTAAATCAAACAGGCCGCTTTGTACATCCACCCTGTAGCTTTGCGCAGCAACCTGCGTAACGATGCCGGTACCCTCGTCCCCGTTTGCGCCGGTGCGGAAGTACAGCGTTTCGCCCAGATGCAATATTTTATATTCGTCATCGTTCGTTGCGCCGGTGGTGGTAGCCTGCACCATGTACTCCTGCGCGGGCTCGATGCCCATCACCGCGCCGTAGCGCTGCATCGCCGCCGCAGCGTCGTCCCCAGGCTGAATAAATACGCCCTTCACCACGCCGTCTTCGCTGGCGTAAACATTGGTTGTTACAAACGAAAACAGTTCATCCCCCGCCGCGACAGTATCGCCGCTTTGCCAGTCAAACGGCGCCAACGTACCGCTGTAGGGTGCGGTTACATCCACAAACTGCGTTGCCTGCACCACGCCATCGGCAACCGGCCGCCCGGTGAGGCCGGTGTCCGCCAGCGCGGAAAGGGCAGGCAGCAAACACAGGACACATACCAGCAGTATACAACATTTCTTCTTCATTGGGGATACTTCCTTTCTGCATAGCCACTTTATTCAACACTTTTCAGCGCTTCCACCATATCGATGGAGCGCACCTTGCGGGTCAGCAGCCGCTCGATCAGCATACTGAACAGGCAGGTGATGACGGTCGAAAGCACGATCGTCTGCCAGGCAACGCTGGCGATGAGCACATTCTGGTCCGAATGCACGGCGCTCAATACCGCCGCCACCAGCCAGATGCCGGGGAATATGCCCAGCAGCGCGCCCAGCAGCGTAACCAGATTGTTCTCCCGCACCATCAGGCGGCGGATTTCCCGCTGATGATACCCAAGTACTTTGAGCGTGGCATAGTCCCGCACATGCTCGGTAAAATTAATCCGTCCCATGTTATAGCAAATCACAAAAGCCAGCCCCAGCGCCGCGCCGTACATGAGGTTGAACACGGCGGTGATGGAGTGCATGATGGAGAGCGATTGCACCCGCTGCTCCGCCGGGTCTTTCAGCTCTTTTACCTCGTCCATCTCCGAAAGCTTGTGGCGCGTCAGCTCTGTCGGGTTTTGCAAAAGCAGCGCCGTAGGGGTAAATGCACCCTTGTGCAGGCTGTTCCATCGATCGGCATTCATGTACACAGTTTGCCCGATGCTAACGCCGTACACCGTTTCCACGGTGAAGGAAAGTCCCCGCTCTTCACCCGGCAGCCAAAGCTGCACCGTATCCCCCGGCGCAATGCCCATCACCTCAGCCAGCTTCCGGCTGACCGCTACGCCGTTTTCCGGCAGGGGCACAGCGGTTGTGCCTTCGTCCAGCACCAATAGCTGCTGGTTTTGGGAAAGCACGTTGAGCACGACGGTGCGCGCACTGCCGCCAAAGCGGAGGCTGATGCTTTTCTCCATTACGCCCTCCACCCGGTCGGCCTGCAAGCGGTTTTGATATCCGCGAAGCGTACCCGCTGCGGACGCGTCCAGATCGGCGCGCAAATCGTAGGCGACGGTGCGGTCGTAATAATCGCCGATGGACGCCTGTATGGAATCCTGCAATCCCATGCCGCAGATGATGAGCATATTGCAGCACAGCACGCCCACCATGGCGACGATGGTGCGTCCCTTGCTGCGGGCAATATTGCGCACGACCATTTTGGTGTTAAAGCTGAAGCGCCGCCAAAGCGAGGTCCATCCTTCCAGCAGCACACGGCTGCCCGCCTTGGGCGGCTTGGGGCGAAGCAGCGCGGCGGTAACATCCCTGGCCTGTTTACGGTAGGCGTACAGGCAGATCAGCACGCACAGCACCACCATCAGCGCCGTAATACCCCACGCCGTTGCCGCAATGGGCGCGCGCAGCTTTTGCGGCAGAATATAGCGCGCCGACAGCACATTGTATAAAAAGTCCGGCAGGGTATACCGGCCGATGAACAGCCCCAGCAGCGACCCCACAAGCGAGGGCACCAGCGCGTAGGACAGGTAATGCCTGCGGATCTGCCTGCGGTCATACCCCAGCGCCTTGAGCGTGCCCATTTGCATCCGCTGATTCTCGATCATACGGGTTAAAGTAGTCAGCACGATCATCGCGGCGACGGCAAAGGCCAGCACAGGGTACACGTACGTCAGGTTCTGGTACATCTTCGTATCGGTGCGGATGCGCTGGGTGCTGCCCTGCGTTTGCCGGGTGATAACCAATGCTTCCGGCAGTTTCGCCTGCACAGCCGCTTCTACCGCGGCCGCCGGTGCGCCGGGTGCAAGGGTTAAAAGTACTTCGTTCCAGGGCAGGGTACTCACAGCCTGCCAGCTGATGACGGCAAAGCCGTAATGCTCCGGGTCGGGCATCATTTCCTTGGCGGTAATGGTATGCTCTACGGAGATGATGGTTCCGCGAATGACAAAAGCCATCTCCTGCCCGTTTACGGTCAGCGTAAGGCTATCGCCCACCGCAAGGCCGTGCGCATCGGCAAACTGCGCTTCCAGCAGGCAGCCGCGCGTATCCGAGTGCAGCAGCGTTTCGCCGGTTTGCAGCATGGGAATATTGATTCGCGGCGCGCCCTGATAGGCATGCACCATCAGCGATACGCCATCCCCAAAATCCGGCGCGTCCATCTCGGCAGAAAAGCGCGCCTGCGCAGCCGCAACCCCGTCCAGATTGGCAAGGCTATCTACATCCGCTTTGGTGGCGGCGGACACGTTGACCCAATAATCCGCCAGATTGTACGTTTCAAAATACGTATCGGCGGAAAGCTGCAGCATCCGCCACGCGCCATCCAACCCGCTGTACACCCATGTCCCCAGCGCGCACAACAGCACGATAGCGATAAACTGCGAAGCGGAACGCCCCATATCGCGCCACAGTTTTTTACGCAGCGCCGTTAAACGGCGTTTTTTTGCTACCATGCGATATCCGCCACCTTTGCGGGGCTTGGGTTTTGTACATTTTCCGCGATGGCGCCGTTACGCATGCGCACCACACGGTCGCCCAGCGCCGCGATGCTGGCGTTGTGCGTGATGATGACAACCGTCGTGTGGTAGGTTTTGGCTACGTCCGTGAGCAGCTCCAGAACCTGCGCGCCGGTTTTGCTGTCCAGCGCGCCGGTCGGCTCATCGCAAAGCAGCAGCGCGGGGTTTTTGCAAAGCGCCCGCGCGATGGAAACGCGCTGCTGCTCGCCGCCGGAGAGCTGCGCGGGAAAATTGCCCATGCGGTTTTGCAGCCCCACCTGCGCAAGCACCGTTTCCGGATCGAGCGAGCGGGGGCACACCTGCCGCGCCAGCTCCACGTTTTCCAGCGCCGTTAAACTCGGCATCAGGTTATAAAACTGGAACACAAAGCCCACGTCCAGCCGCCGGTACTGGGTTAACTGCGGCGAGCGCATAGCGGTAATTTCTTTTTCGCCTACGCGGATAACGCCGCTGGTGGCTTTGTCCATCCCGCCCAGCAGATTTAAGATGGTGGTCTTGCCCGCGCCGCTGGGTCCCAGCACCACGCACAGCTCCCCCTGTTCAATGCCGAAGGAGACATGGTCGGCCGCGTGTACGATGGATGCGCCCTGCCCATAATCCTTGCATACATCCGAAAAAGTAATATAACTCATGGTTCCTCCAAATACCGTGTGACTACTTTTGGTTTTACAGTCACGTTATAGCACAATCAAAACCGTCTGTCAACACCGGGAAAACGGAGGCTTTTTCCAGATTACAAAAGTAGATGTGCACGCATGCAGTTCATACGCAGCGCAACGATGCGAAAGGGAAACTGCTCACAGCGGCATGTTCTGCAAAAGCACATTCTTGTTTATACGGGCCTCTTACCCTTTCGCACTGTGAAGCGGTACTTCTCGTATGGCAAGAGCCTCCCCGTTGTCGTTTGCTATTTTATGGAACATAGCGTTCTTCTCCTTTGGTTTAAACGCTGCCGGGCCGTGCGTACACATAAAAAACCCGCCGCATTCTCTGCAACGGGAATGAATGATCTATTCAGGTTTTAGACAGCATTTCGTTTTACGGTTCTGTCGCTGCCTGCGGATGCAGGCATGGTTACAGCGCTATATTCTCCGGCTGCCAGCGGCACTTTTTCATATCCACCCGGCCATCCGGCAAAAAGGGGATGCCTTCGGCTTCCAGCAGCGCCCGGCGCATTTCGGCATGGCCGCCCCCGGCAATGGAGCCGTCGGCTTTGACCACCCGGTGCCATGGCAAATCATCCGGGCAATTGCGCATGGCCCAGCCAACCTGCCGCGACGCGCGCGGATGCCCGACCATCAGACCGATCTGCCCGTACCCGACCACTTTGCCGCGCGGCACAAGGGCTACCACGCGGTACACCAAATCCGAAAATTTCTGTTCCATCGCTTTAAAACACCAGCTGCACCAGCAGCATGTAGCAGGCGGTCCCCCCGAAGATGCTCAGCAGCGAATTGCGCTTCCACAGATGCAGCACAACCGTAACAGCCACGCCGATCAGCTGGGGTACAAAGGTATCCGCCCCGGTAAAGGTGACGCTTCGTAAACAGTATACCACAAGTGTCGCGATGACCGCCATCGGCAGAATGCGTCCGAGATAGCGCACAAATTCCGGCACCTGCCTGCGGCCAAAGAGCAGAAACGGTAAAAACCGTTCCAACTGGGTACATAAGCCGCACACCAGGATAATCAGCAGCGATTGCTCCGTCGTCAATACCATATTACCGCCCCTCCTCTTCCATGGTTTTTTCCAGCTTCGGCTTGAGCACCAGCAGCGCCGTTACGGTAGCGATCAGCGACGGTAAAATAAAGTTGTTCGGGCCGAAAACCAGAATACAGCCGACACCGGACAATAGCGCGATGCCCGCCGGAATGCGGGTGGGCGCGCCGCGCAGCTGATCCAGCAAAATTACCACGAACAGCGCCGTCAGCGCAAAATCCAGACCGGTGGTATCAAACGGAATCAGATTGCCGATGAGCCCGCCCAGCATAGAAAATAAAATCCAGTACAGCGCCACCAGCGAGGACGAGAAGATATTTACCGTTTTTTCCGACACGCCCTCTTCCGTTTTACAGGAACACAGGAGTGAAAAGTTCTCATCGGCGAGCGAATAGATCATCCAGTACTTCCACGGGCCGTACTTTTTGAATTTTTCAATAAAAGGCAGCCCATAGAAGATATGGCGGCTATTCAGCAGCAGCGCCATAATGATGATGGTCACCAGCGGCACGCCGCCCGCAAAAAAATCAATCATCAAAAATTGCAGCGAGCCTGCCAGCACCGTAATGCCGATAAACCCCGACCAGAGAAAGTTATACCCGGCCTGCGCCATCAGGATGCCGTAGGCCATCCCCAGCGGCAGAAACCCGGCCATGATGGGCAGCGTGCGCTTGAGGGCGATGAAGAATGGTTTTTTCATGTGTGCTCCTCTCGTAACCATGGTGCGAAAACAGGAAAAACGGTACGCAAAAGCGGCACTGGATGATATGTCCGTGTGCCGCCTGCATATCGTGCTTCGCCCCGCAGGTGTACCCTACAACTGTATGGTACTGCCTGCCTGCCATGCACACTTTTTTTCTTGCCGCGTGTGCTTGGTAAGGCTCTTTTTATCATGCAAAGCCGGCTGTGCGCCGGCGCGATGCGTCAGTTCGCTACGCGGACCGGCAAAACCAGATACAGGTAATCGTCGCCCTCGACAGGGGAAACCACGCAGGGGCTGACGTTGGTGTTCATGGACAGCATGCAGCATTCGTTATCGATATTCTTTATCACGTCGCTGATGTAGCGGGCGTTAAAGGCAATATCGATCTCTTCGCCTTCCAGATGGACGCTCAGCTCTTCCAGCACGTCGCCCAGCTCGCTCATGGAGGTAATGCGCATCACGTCTCCGGCGGCGTGCATCCGCACCAGATTGTTCTTGCCTTCGCGGGCCATCAGGCTTGCGCGCTCAATAGCGTCGGCCAGTGCTTCGCGCTCCACGGTAACGCGGGTCAGCCATTTTTCCGGCAGAATCTGGCGGTAATTAATGTATTCGCCCGCCAGCAGGCTGGTAATCAGCGTGGTGTTGCCGATAATGGCCATCAAGTGCGTGCTGTCCATATGGAAGGTCGCCATCGCGTCATGGCCGTCATCCATAATGCGGCTCATCTCGCTCATCACATGGCCGGGAATAATGGCTTTCACCGTATCCACGCCGTCAGGCAGTACAAAATCGCTGTGCATGCGCTGCAGTGCCAGACGGAAACCATCCAGTCCCACCAGCCGCAGCTCCTCGCGCGTTACCTCCATTAGGCAGCCGGTCAGCGTTTGGCGGCTTTCCTGCACGGCAATGGCAAAGGTAACGCGGCTGATCATTTCCTTTAAGCGCTTTTGGGGTACATGCAGCGCGTGGGTGTTAATGAGATCCAGCGTTTTGGGAAAATCCGTCGCGGGCAGCCCTGTTAAGGTGGAACGGCTGGAGGCGCAGCGGATGGTGGTAATGCGCTTATCGTTCATCTGGATACTCACGGTGCCTTCCGGCAGCTTGCGGGCAATCTCCGCAAACAAACGCCCGGGCAGCAAAACCTCGCCGGGTTCTTCCACGGTTGCCTGTACGCGGGTATAAATGGTCAGGCTTCCGTCAGTGCAGGTCAGGGTGATTTCGTCTTCGCCGGTCGTGAGTTTCACACATTCCAAAACCTGGGTCGCAGGGCGGGCGCTGAGCGCGCGGGTTGCGTTGACCAGGCCGGTAATCAATTCCTGTGCGGAACATTGCAGTTTCATCGTGTCGCCTCCGTATAGCAGATAATAGTACTATAATAGTATTTGTCGCAGTAGTAGTAGGGGCTGTGGAAACTATGGAAAAAGCGTTTTTTCGTAATGTACGGCTCAAAAATGCCCTTGGAAAACCTGTGGATTTCCGGTAAGTTTTCAACGGTTTTTCCATGGGTGCGGCGCCTTTGCCCGGCGCTAAAGTTCATTCCGTAACAACTTCTCTGCTGAAAAGGGCAAATCCTGCTTGTGCAAAGGCGGGAATCCTGTCAATTTTACAGGAAAAGGGTTCCTTTTTGGCGGAAAAAGAGGCGTTTCTCCTCTCTTTCCACAGGCAGTGGAAAAACGGCTGTGGTTTTTTGCGCCTGTGCGCCGTAAGCGGTTGCGAAAAATTGCCACAGCGTTTCCGTATTTTTTCCACGCGAAACCCACATATTTATGGATAACATTTGCCGGTTCTATCCGCCTTGAAAACCCAGACTGTGTGTTCGGCAACGAAACGGCAGGTTTATCGCTGAAAAAGACGGAGACGCAACAAGGTGCCGCCGTTGTTACCAAGCCGGTAAAACCCTTTGCATCGTGATGTTGCTTACCCCGTACAGCGTTCTTCGGGCGCCGCCGCCGCTTCGCGGCGGCTGTACATTATGCCTTTTGCTGCTCACAAATGTAAAAAAGCGAAAAGAAAAATGCGGCGGGCAGGGTGGAAGCTTCCATTTCCGTCCTGCCGCGCCGCGCTGGGATTGCCAACTCTTTCTATCTTCCGGTCAGTCCCCGTCTACCACCACAAAGCTGTTATCCAAAAAGGCGGACAGTTGCTCCCGGCACAGCTCAAAATCCACCTGCCGCGTGCTCATGCCTGCGTACACAATGGGTTCCATCGCCTCGTCGGAGGGCATTTGCAGCCCTTCCGGCTCCGCGCCCACCAGCTGCATGGCATAGCCGACGGCTTCCAGCAGATCACTCATGGTCATGTTGGTTACGCACAGGTTATCGGTTACGGAGCCCAGCACATTGATGGCCTCGGTGAGTGATACGGTTTCGTATTTCTTCGCCAGCGTCGTAAGCACCGTGCGCATACGCCGCGTGCGGCCCGCATCCCCGTCGCCGCCCACTTTGCGGATGCGCATGTAGATGACCGCCGCGTGCCCGCCGAACAGGTAGGTGCCGCCCTTGTCCATGCTGGGGGTGGTGGCGTCCCGCGCGATGCGGTAGCGGTTTAAGTAATCCGCCTCGGCATCGGTCACGGTAATTTCCACGCCGCCCAGCGCGTCGATGATGGTTTGCACGTTATCCATGCTGAAAAAAATGTATTTATCCACCTTTACGCCAAAATGGGTGCTGAGGGTTTGGCACAGCGCCTCCGGCCCGTAATTTTTGGCGATATAGGTAATCCGGCCGATGTGTCCGTCCGGACGCTGCACCAGCATCTCCCGCATAAAGGTGGTAAACAGCAGCCGGTGGGCGCGCGTATCCAGCGTGACCATCATCACGCCGTCGGTGTTGCCCAGGTTATGGGGTTTGGTTTCCCAGGTGTCCACACACGCCAGCAGGTAATGGTGCTGGCCCTCCAGCGCCTCCGGCAGGCTGTCGTAATCCAGCGGGGTAATCTCGCGGGGGGTTTCGGCCAGCGCCGCGCCGAAGACGGAAAAGCAAAGGATAAGCGCGCATAGAAAAGCGGCGGTTTTTGTAAGCATCCAATTCCTCCTTATAAGCGCGCCCGAGGGACACGCGAAGCGGCAAAAAAAGAACCTGCCTGATATATTAGGCGAAAAGGAAAAAAACCCTTTTCCGAAAGCGCGGTTGTTACACCGCGCTGGAGGTTTTACACGATGGTTGCACCCCGGTACAATACTAACAGGGGATACGGTTGTTACGCCCGCATGGATGGTCTTTTTGGCGGAAACCGCCAGTATATAACGAAAACCGCTAATATTCATGGAACTAAACAAGCTAAACCGATTTCGACCTTGCGCTTGCGAAGGGGCTATGCTATACTTCATTCTGGATTACTTTGGTGAGTAACCATAAATACACATCAGTCTCTGTTTGTTTGCGATAGACTGTCGTCGCAAAACGGGAAGAGGGGGAAACATGGATAAATTGAAGAGGATCGGGATTCTAACCAGCGGTGGCGACAGCCCCGGCATGAATATGGCGGTTGTCAGCGTGGCGCGCTGCGCGACGCGCAAGGGTTTGCAGCTGATGGGCATTAAACGCGGCTATAACGGCTTGCTGGGCCTGAGCGATAACCCTGAGGACGATATTGAATATCTGGACCCGGAAACGGTGCTGGATATTATGGACATGCGCGGCACCTACCTGCGCACGGCGCGCTGCCTGCCCTTTTTGAAGCCGGAAGTACGCGCCAAGGCGGCCGAGGACCTGCGCAAGCAGGGCATTCAGGCGCTGGTGGTCATCGGCGGCGACGGCAGCTACCACGGCGCGCTGGAACTTTGCAAACTGGGCATTCCCTGCATCGGCATCCCAGGCACCATCGATAACGATTTGAGCTATACCGAGGCGACCCTCGGCTACGATACGGCTGTAAACGTCTGCGTGGAAGCGGTGCGTTCCATCCGCGCCACCAGCCGCAGCCACGACCGCCCCGCCGTGGTGCAGGTCATGGGCCGCTACTGCGGCGATATTGCCATGCGCACCGCATTGGCGACCGGCGCGGAAATGGTAATCGTGCCCGAAGTGGAATGGGATCTGGAAGCGATCGCCAACCGCATGAAGTATCTCATCTCCCGCGGCAACACCCGCGCGACGCTGATCATCAGCGAGCATTGCTGGCACAACATGAAGCCGTATGACTGGCGCAAGGTGATTGCCGAAAACGGCTATGTGATCCATGACGATGATAAGCTCAACGCTGAACGTCTGGCTTTGGTGCTCAAACTGATGTGCGGCGCCGAAGTGCGCGCCACGGTGATCGGCTACACGCAGCGCGGAGCCATCCCCACGGCGTACGACAGCTCCTTTGCCTTTGAGGCGGGCCGCATGGCGGTGGATCTGCTGACCGGCGATTTGAAGGATTTTGAGCGCGGCTATGCCATCGGCGTTCGTGACGGACGCGTGTACAACACGCCTTTCCCCGACGCGCTGGACGAGACCAAGCCGAAGTTTTTCGACCGTCCCCTGTACGATATGATCAATACCCTGTAAGCAGCGCTTTTGCCGCTTACCGGCTGCCCGGCATGGATGTAAGCATACAAACCGTATGTTTCCGCCTGTGCCGGGCTTGTGTTTGCGTTTTTTTACCCCTGCGGGAATGCCGTAAACGGTTGGTTTTACGCGCCCGCTGTGGTAAGATAAAGCATCCGTTGTGCAAACGGAATTTGGCCGAGAAGGAGAATGAACCATGCGCTATACCCTCCTGCTGGCGGATGCCGATGGAACCCTGTTTGATTTTCACGCGGGGGAAAAAGTGGCCTTGGCCGCTACGCTCACGGCCTGCGGACTGCCCGTAAGCGACGAAATCACCGCTTTGTACAGCCGTGTGAACCTGAGCCATTGGAAAAAGCTGGAGCGCGGGGAAACCACGCAGGAACGCCTGCGTGTGGAGCGCTTTTCGGATTTTATGCTGGAGCTGCCCACGCTGGGCGTGGACACGCCACAAACAGACCCGCTCACCATGAGCGCCTGCTTTGTGCGGGAATTGGGCAAGCAGCATATTCCCCTGCCGGGCGCAAAAGCATTTTTAAGCGCCGTGGCTAAAAAAATGCCTGTGTATATGGTTACCAACGGCATTGCCGTTGTGCAGCGCAGCCGGTTTGAAAACAGCGATCTGCGCCCGTATTTTGCCGATTTGCTCATCAGCGAGGAGCTGGGGCATTTTAAGCCCGACCCCTTTATGGTGCTGGAGGCCATGCGCCGCGCGGGCGTGACCGATAAGGCGCGCGTGGTGATGCTGGGCGACAGTGTAACGGCGGATATCGGCGCGGCGGTCAACGCGGGGGTGGACAGCATACTGTTTACCAACGGCGCGCCCGCGCCGGAAAACTGCCCTGCCACCTACACCGTACCCACGCTTTCCGGGGCGGCGGAACTGCTGCTTTCCTAATGGCTTTCCGGGGACGCGCACAGTGCTGGAATACTTGCCTTTTATGGAAAAATTCGTTACAATAAGCGGAGCAATATAAGGATACAAAATGGAAAGGTGGTAAACCCTATGTATCAGGAAGTGATTGATACTGCAAAAGATAAAATGCAGAAAACCCATAGCGTACTGAAAGACGAACTTCGCTCCATCCGTGCGGGGCGCGCCAACCCGCAGCTGCTGGACCGCATTATGGTTGATTATTACGGCACCCAAACGCCGCTGCCGCAGATGGGCAACGTTTCCTCGCCCGAACCGCGGATGCTGCTGGTGAGCGTATGGGATCAAAAAGCCCTGCCGCTGGTGGAAAAAGCAATTTTGAAAAGCGATCTGGGGCTGAACCCGGCCAACGACGGCAAAGTGATCCGCCTGCTGATTCCGGAACTGACGGAAGAACGCCGCAAAGAGCTGAGCAAGCAGGTGCACAAGACCGCCGAGGAAGCCAAAATCGCTGTGCGTTCCATCCGCCGCGACGCGATGGAGCACATTAAAAAGCTGCAAAAAAGCAGCCAGATTACCGAAGACGATTTGACCAAGGCGGAAAAGAAAGTACAGGAAGCCACCGACGACGCCATTAAGGGCATCGACGATGTAGCGGCCAAAAAAGAAAAAGAAATTCTGGAAGTGTAACCGCCGGAAACGGCGCGCAGCTTTCCCCCTGCCGGCGGCAAGAAAACCGCCGGGGTATATCCATGCCATTTCCGCTGCAGCCTGCAGGGCGTGCGCGCTTCGCTTCTTTACAGGGCGCGCAGGCACGAGCGGCGGCAGGAATGCGCTGCGAAACACGCGGGGTAAAGCGCGCTGCGGTTTAGGCGGGTGATTGGCAGCAGGGAAACAGGCGGGAGGAACCATGGAAAAGACGTTTGATCATTTGCTGGGGCTCAACGTGCGCAGTGCGCTGGCGATTTTGGCCAGCTACGGCATTACGGGCGTGCGCGTTACGCAAACCGGTGCGCCGCCCATAGTAAACACGCATATGCCCGCCTGCCCCCCACCTGAAAACATCAGCGCGCTGGAGGGCATCAACCGGGAGTTTGCCGTGGGCGACGATGAGGACGCCCAGCCCTTTGACCCGCTTTTGGACCCGGAGCTGGATAACGGGATGCTGGTGGAGGCGCGCGTAGTAGCCGTGCGGGACGACGGGCGGCAGCTGATTGTGGCGCGTTTCCACGTAGGGCAGCCCAAAGCCGACACCTGCGAAACGCCCTGAAAAGACCCGTGCGTTGTTTGCAAAGGCACGCGGCGTAAAGCCGCGCATGGGGAGGAATGACCCGATGGAAGCCGTAACGCTGAATCTTCAAAAACTGCCGCGCCATGTGGGTATTATCATGGATGGCAACGGCCGCTGGGCCAAAAAGAATAAAATCAAAGTCGCCATGGGGCACCGCGCGGGCACCGAAGCCCTGCGGGAGATCATCCGCAGCAGCAGCGACATTGGCATTGAGGCGCTTTCGCTGTACGCCTTTTCCACCGAAAACTGGGCCAGGCCCCAGAGCGAGGTGGATGCGCTGATGAACCTGCTGCTTGAGTTTTTTAAAAGTGAAATCGACGAGCTGCACGAGCGGAAGGTGCGCATTGTGATTCTGGGCGAGAAAGAAACGCTGCCCCCCGCACAACGTCAGGCGCTGCGGGAGGCGGAAGAGCGCACGCAGCACAATACGGGGCTGCGGCTGAATATCGCCATCAATTACGGGGCGCGTGCCGAGCTTGCCCGCGCGGCGCGGCTGCTGGCCCGCGAAGTCGCGGACGGGCTTCGCCTGCCGGAATCCATAAACGAGGACGCGATGGCCGGGCATTTATACACCGCGGGCGTGCCGGATGTGGATTTACTCATCCGCACCAGCGGCGAAATGCGGCTGAGCAATTTTATGCTGTGGCAATGCGCCTATGCCGAGTTTGTTTTTCCGGAAAAGCTGTGGCCGGATTTTACCGTTGCCGACTATCACGCCTGCATTGCGCAATTCCAAAACCGCTCCCGCCGCTATGGCGGCCGCAGCGAGGAATAACCGCCCCGGCGCATAAGTAAGCCGCGTATGCGGAAAAAGAAAGGGCATTTTATGACGAAGCGAATCATCACCGGAATATTGCTGCTCCTGTTTGTGGGGGTTGTGCTGTATCTGGGCGGCTGGTTTTTTGCGGTTGCGGCATTCATCGCCATTTCCCTGTGTATTTATGAGGAACTGCGCGCCCTGCGCCAGCACGGGCATCACCCGGTGGGCTGGACCAGCTATGTGGCGCTGGGCGTAAGCGTGCCGCTGATGATGTATTACAGCAGCGTGGTGATTATTCCCACGCTGTCGATTATCTTTTTCTGTATCCTGCTGCAAATTATGCGGCGGGATGACCCGACCCTTATGGATGTCATGGTCAGCGCTTTACCGATGCTTTCGCTGGTGCTGCCCGGCATGTGCCTGTTCGGCATACTGGATACGTCCCTGCGGCGTATGCAGGCCATGCTTTTAACGCTGGTATTCGCCATCGCCGTCGGCGGGGACACCTTCGCCCTGTTTACCGGCACATGGATCGGCGGCAAAAAGCTGTGCCCGCACATCAGCCCCCATAAAACGGTGGCAGGCGCCATCGGCGGGCTGGTGGGCAGTATGCTGCTGGCGTGGCTGGTGGGCTTCGGGTTTGCCAGCGTCTTACCCACGCAGGCGTTTCCCCCCATGTGGGCGAATATTCTGGTTGGCTTTGTCGGCGGCGTAGCCGCGCAGATGGGCGACCTGTTTGCCAGCATGGTCAAGCGGCACTGCGGCATTAAGGATTTCGGCCATCTCTTTCCCGGTCACGGCGGCATGCTGGACCGGATGGACAGCATCCTGTTTTCCGCGATCATCGTATACAGCTACCGCGTCATTATCATGGCATTTATACCAGTGTGAAAATAGCTTGTGTGAAAATGGCGGTATCGACCGCACGGTGCAGCGGCATCTTTTCCGCCGGCTTATGTGGCTCTCGCCCTCGAAATAGCTTGTGTGAAAATGGCGGTATCGTCCGCACAGCGCAGCGGCATCTTTTCCGCCGGTTAATACAGCTGTCGCCCTCGAAATAGCGCTGCTATTCCTTCGGGCTCCATCCGCACAACCCGGCAAAAAATCTGCGCGCCGCCCCGCGCGTTCTCCACCACCATTTCCCCACGATGAACACAGGGAGTTGTTATTTGGTTTTTTTGGCAGTTGAATAAGGGAGAAGCTATCTGTAGAATACGGGTGGCTTTTTCTTTTGGGGTTATATCCGTCAAGTAGCGGCAAAAAATCTGCGCGCCGCCCCGTGCGTTCTCCGCCGCCATTTCCCCACGATGAACACAGAGAGATGTTTTATTTCTTTGTTAGTTGAATATTGGAGAGGCTATCTGTGGGATACGGGTGGCTTTCTCTTTTGAGGTTATATCTGTCAAGTAGCGGCAAAAAATCTGCGCGCCGCCCCGCGCGTTCTCCACCGCCATTTCCCCACGATGAACAGAGAAATTTGTTATTTGGTTTTTTTGGCAGTTGAATAAGGGAGAGGCTATCTGTGGAATACGGGTAGCTTTTTCTTTATATACCCGCCGGGGTTGACAACTTCCCGGAATTTTGTTATTCTAACCCAAACCCACTGAAGAAAGCGAGGGATGACCATGATCGTAACGATGAACATGCGAATGTTTGGCGTTCTCATTCGTCGCCCCGATAGCGGTCGTGGGTGAACGCTTTTGCGTTCGCATAAATTGCGCCTAGCAAGCCCTCCCGCCACGGGACGGGCTTGTTTTTTCGCGTTTCGGCAAAGAAAGGGGAGCATTATCTATGGAAAAACCATCCTATGGCTTTGATACGCTGCAGCTGCACGCGGGGCAGACCCCCGATATGCAGACCCATTCACGGGCGGTGCCGATTTACCAGACCACCAGCTATTGCTACCCCGACGCTCAGGCGGCGGCGGATGTGTTTTCCGGTACGGCGGACGGTTTTACCTATACCCGTATTGAAAATCCGACCGTAGGCGTTTTGGAAGAGCGCGTTTGCGCGCTGGAGGGCGGTGCGGCCTGCGTAGCGTTTGCCAGCGGTATGGCGGCTATTTCCTCCATGGTGTTTGCGCTGTGCTCCACGGGCGACCACATTGTGGCCATCAGCACGCTGTACGGCGGCACGGTCACGCTGTTTGCCTCGCGCCTGCCGCAGGTGGCGAATATCACCACCACCTTTGTGGACCCGGACGATGTAGCCGCGCTGGAAGCGGCCATTCGCCCCAACACCAAGATGATCTATCTGGAAACCATCTGCAACCCCAACATCAACGTGCCGGATTTTGACGCCGTCAAGGCCGTTGCCGTCGCCCACGGGCTGCCGCTGGTTTTGGACAATACGTTTGGCATGCCTCCCATTTTTGACGCGAAAGCGCACGGGGTGGATATTATCGTGCACAGCCTCAGCAAATACGCGGGCGGCCACGGCACCACCATAGGCGGCGCCGTGGTGGATATGGGCACGTTCGATTTTCATAACGAGCGTTTCAGCGCCCTTACCACGCCCGACGCGCAAAACGGCAATACGGTTTATGCCGATCAGCCCGCGCCCATCGCGACGCGCCTGCGGCTGCAAACCATCCGCGAGTTTGGCGCGTGCTTAAGCCCCATGAGTGCGTTCCTGTTTTTGCAGGGGCTGGAAACGCTGAGCCTGCGCATTGCAAAGCATTGCGATAACGCCCGCAAGGTCGCCGCGTTCTTGGAAAAACACCCCAAAGTGGCCTACGTGCACTACCCCACGCTGGAAAACGATCCCTACCACGCGCGGCAGCTCAAATACCTGCCAAACGGTGCGGGCGCGATTATGAGCTTCGGCGTCAAGGGCGGGGTGGAAGCCGGGCGGCGTTTCATCGACGGGCTTTCGCTGTTCAGCCTGCTGGCCAACGTAGCGGACGCCAAATCGCTGGTGATTCATCCGGCGAGTACCACCCACGGTCAGATGGACGAAGCGCAGCTGGAAGCCGCGGGCGTAAAGCCCGAGCTGGTACGTTTAAGCATCGGTCTGGAAGACGTAAACGATTTGATTGCCGACCTTGAAAAAGGTCTCAGCCGTGTATAAATAACAGCACCGCCGCCTGAACGGGTTACCGTATGGGCGGCGGAAACCACAGGGAAAGCAAAGAACAATGACGTTCTTTGGCCGTGCCGCAGGGTGCGGAAGAAAAAGGAGGGTTCCACATGCCGGTAAAAATCCCCGACGCGCTGCCGGCAACGCGCGTACTGACCGAAGAAAATGTATTTGTGATGACCGAAAAACGATCGCAAACCCAGGACATCCGTCCTTTGCGCATCGCCATCGTCAACCTCATGCCCACCAAGGAGAAAACCGAGACCCAGCTATTGCGCCTTATTTCCAACTCGCCTTTGCAGGTGGAAATTACACTGCTGCGCACGGGCACCTACGAGGGCACGCACGTTTCCTCGGACTATCTGGATACGTTCTACCGCACGCTGGAGGATGTACAGGACGAGTTTTTCGACGGCGTGATTATCACGGGCGCGCCGGTGGAACGGCTGGATTTTACCGACGTACTGTATTGGGACGAACTGACCCGCATCATGGACTGGACCGACCGGCGCGCGTTCAGCACGCTGCACATCTGCTGGGCGGCGCAGGCGGGGCTGTACTACCACTACGGCATCAACAAATACCCGCTGGAGAAGAAGCTGTTCGGCATTTACGATACCAACCTCACCGACCGGCGGGACCGCCTGCTGTGCGGCTTTGACGATATTTTTACCGTGCCCATGAGCCGCCATACCGCGCTGGACGAGGAAGCCCTTGCCAAGTGCGATGATCTGATTGTGCTGGCGACCTCGCCCGAAACCGGAGCCGCGCTGCTGCGCAGCCGCGACGGGCGGCGTGTGTTTGCCACCGGTCACAGCGAGTACGACCGCGATTCGCTCGCCCACGAGTATTACCGCGACGTGCAAAAGGGCATGCAGATCGACCTGCCGGAGCATTATTTTCCGCAGGACAATCCCGATCTGGCCCCGCCCCTGCGCTGGCATGCGCATGCCGGGCTGCTGTTTGCCAACTGGCTGAACTATTTCGTATATCAGGAGACGCCTTTCGAGCTGTCCAAAGGGCTTAGTCCGCTGGACACCCACGGCGTTTGCCGCGTGCCGGGCGTAAAATAACGGCAGCCCCATCAACATAGAAAAAAGGTGTAGTAAAAAAGGAGCGTATTCACGATGAAATTTGTCGATCTGTTTTCCAAACCGGGCGTACACATCAGCTGCGAGGTATTTCCGCCCAAGGAGTTCGCCCGTGTGGAGGAAGCCAAAGCGGTGGTACGGCAGATCGCTGCGCTCAAACCCATGTATATCAGCGTTACCTACGGCGCGGCGGGCAATACCCCGCAGTTCACCCGTGAAATGGCCGAAACCGTGCAGGACGCGGGCGTACCCGCGCTTGCGCACCTCACGTGCATCAACGACAACGTATCCAAAATTGAAACGGTGCTGGACAAGCTGGAGGAAGCGGGCGTAAGAAACGTGCTCGCGCTGCGCGGCGATATTCCCGAGGGCGCAGCCTTCCCCACCGGCGACCATTTTGAGCACGCCGCGGAGCTGGTTTCGTTTGTCAACCGCCGCGGCGGTTTTTGCGTGGGCGCGGCCTGCTACCCCGAGGGGCACCCCGAGGCGGCGAACCGCGCCGAGGATTTGCGCTATCTAAAAGCCAAGGTGGATGCGGGCGTCAACTTTTTAACGACGCAAATGTTTTTTGACAACGCCACGCTGTACAACTTTATGTACCGGGCGCTGAAGGCGGGCATTAACGTGCCGATTACAGCGGGCATTATGCCGGTGGTGAACGCCAAGCAGATTCAGCGCATCGCCACGCTTTCCGGGGCGACGCTGCCGCCGCGCTTCTGGTCCATCGTCGACCATTTCGGGGACGATCCCGCTTCCATGCGGCAGGCGGGCGTGGCGTACGCGACCGAGCAGATTATTGATTTGATTGCCAACGGCGTGAACAATATCCACCTGTATACCATGAACCGTGTGGATGTGGCACGGGATGTGTTTAACAACCTGGGCGCGATCATCGGGCGCTAAGCACGGCAAAGTACAGTAGGTACGGCAAAGCGGGAAGGAGCGGCTACCCTATGAATGCATTTCTGAATTTGTTTTCCCACATGCGGGTTTATTTTGACGGCTCCATGGGCACGCGCCTGCAGGCGCTGGGGCTGATGGGCGGGGAAAAACCGGAAAACTGGAACCTTTCCCATCCGGACGCGGTAAAAAGCGTGTATGTAAGCTACCTGCGCGCGGGCACCGATATGGTGACGGCCAATACCTTCGGCGCCAATCCCCTGCACTTTCCCGATACCTGGGCGCAGGTCATGCGCGCGGGCATTACGCTGGCGAAAGAAGCGGTAGCCGAAACCGGCAGCAGCGCGATCATCGGCATGGACGCGGGTAGCATCGGCCAGTTGCTAAAGCCGCTGGGCGAGCTGGAATTTGAGGATGCCGTCGCCATCTACCGCGAAATGGCGCTGGTGGGGATTGCGGAAGGCTGCGGCCTTTTGCTGGCCGAAACCATGACCGACCTGCGCGAGGTAAAGGCGGCGGTGCTGGGCTACCGCGAGGCGAAGGAGCAAACGGGCAGCGACGTGCCTGTGCTGGTCAGTCTAAGCTTTGACGTATCCGGACGATTGCTGACAGGTGCGGACATCGAGGGCGTATGCGCGCTGCTCACCAGCATGGAGGGCGTGGATATACTGGGCATGAACTGCGGGCGCGAACCCGCGGCGCTCTTGCCCAACCTAAAGCGGATGCTGGCTTGCGCCGGGAACCTGCCGGTGCTGTTTATGCCCAACGCCAGCGTGCCGACCATCGTAGATGGTAAAACGGTGTTTGCCACCAAGGCAGCCGAGTTTGCCGCCGATATGCAAAAGGCGGCGGAGCTGGGTGCACGGGCGCTGGGTGGCTGCTGCGGCACGACCGAAGAACACATTGCCGCGATGATAGCGCAAACGAAGGATTTGCCTTTGCCCGCGCTATCGCCTGTGGACTCAGATAACGGGCTTTTGCCGGTGCTCATTTCCGGGCGCAGCGAAACCGTTACGCTGGGACATAAGCCGCTGATCATCGGCGAGCGGCTCAACCCCACCGGAAAAAAGCGCATGAAACAGGCACTGAAGGAAAACGACATCGATTACCTGCTGGGCGAAGCCACCGCGCAGATCGACGCCTTTGCCGATGTGCTGGATGTAAACGTTGGCTCCCCGGAAATTGACGAGGCGGCTATGCTGCCCGTAGTAACCGAGGCGGTGCAGGGCGTGGCGGGGCTGCCGCTGCAGCTGGATACCGCCGACCCCGCCGCGCTGGAGGCGGCGCTGCGCGTGTATGTGGGCAAGCCCATCATCAACAGCGTCAACGGCAAGGCCGCCGTGATGGAGCAGGTGTTTCCGCTGGCGCGCAAGTACGGCGGCGCGCTGGTCGCGCTGGTGCTGGATGAGGACGGTATTCCCGAAACGGTGGAAGGGCGGCTGGCGATTGCCCGGCGCATACTTGCGCAGGCGGAGCGCTACGGCGTGCCCAAGCAGGATTTGCTTTTCGACGCGCTCACCATGACCGTCGCCACCGACCCGAATGCCGCCCTGACCACGCTGGAAACCGTGCGCAGGCTGCACGAGGAACTGAAAGTGAAAACCGTGCTGGGTGTGAGCAACGTAAGCTTCGGCCTGCCCAGCCGCAGTGTGCTGACCGCCGCGTTTTTAAGCCTTGCGGTTGAGCGCGGGCTTAGCGCCGCGATCATCAACCCGCTGGATACGGCTGTGCGTGCCACCATCGACGGCGCATGGGCGGTCATAGGGCGTGACGACGGTTTTGCCAACTACTTAAAGCGTTATGCAAGTGAGCCGAAAACCATCCAGCCGCAGGCCGCGCCATCCGCCGATGCCGCCGCCGCACGGGAAGCGATACGGGTGGCGGGCGAAGCCATCCGCAAGGCGGAAGCCGCGCTGCATATGGCCGTCAGCCCCGCGCCTGCGGGCGACGGCTGCGGCTGCTCCGTGTGCGCGCCCGCCGCGCCCCAAGCTGTGCAGCCTGCCCCGGCGGCTGTCCCGGCCGGGGATTCGCCGCTGTTTCAGGCGATTGTGCGCGGGCTTGAAAAAGCGGCGGTGGAAGGCGCAAACGCGCTGATGGACGGCGGCGCGCAGCCGCTGACCGTGGTGGAGGACGGCGTAATCCCCGCGCTGGCGGAGGTAGGCGCGCGCTACGAGCGCGGCGAGTTCTTTTTGCCCCAGCTGATGCAAAGCGCCAACGCCGCCAAAAAAGCCATCGCCGCCGCTACCGCGCGGATGCCGGAGAGCAAACCCTCGCCGGACCGCACCGTGATGATGGCGACCGTGCACGGGGATGTGCACGACATCGGCAAAAACATCGTCGGCACGCTGCTGAGCAGCTACGGCTTCGGCGTGATCGATCTGGGCCGCGATGTGCCGCCGGAAACGGTGGTCGCCGAGGCAAAAAAAGCGGGCGTAAAGCTGGTCGGCCTTTCCGCCCTGATGACCACCACCGTACCCGCCATGCGCAAAACCATCGAGCTTTTGCGCGCGGAGCTGCCGCAGGTCAACATTATGGTTGGCGGCGCGGTACTGACCGAGGAACTGGCTAAGGATTTGGGCGCGGATGGCTACACCGCCGACGCGATGGGCGCGGTGCGTTACGCCAAGAGCGTACTGGACGGGAAATAAGAATGGATTTAAGACCGGCGGACAGAGGCGAAAGCGCTGTCCGCCGGTGTTTTTATTTCTTGTGTTTTCGCGTCCACTGATAGCATGGGGAAACCTAAAGGGTATTAACGCATATGCGTTTATGTTGCCATGGAGCATGGCAAAGAACGTTATCATTTGGAAAAGAAATTTAATATCAACAGTAGGAAAAACTGGAAGGAGCATATTGATCTTAGAACGAATAATTGCATCATACTGCTATAATGTTTCATATTTATATTAAAATAACGTGGATAATTGTATACGTAGTGGCAAAAGCTTTTATAGCGGGCTGTATAATATATATTTTTAAGTAGTGTCTCACCCAAAAGGGTACCAATATAACGATATAAACACGAAGGAGTGAATAACAATATATAGTAGGAGAAGTATATATTGATAGTTGGTATTTCTGATTAATATAGATAACTATATAATTATTGTGAAGATGATGAATGATTGGAGATATAAAGATGCCTAAAATGATTACAGTTTATGACTTATTGCTTTCATGCCCCTCGGACGTATCACAATACATTGATACATTGGTGGAGTCTGTAAATCAGTTTAATAACCATTTTGGGCGGAATAATATTATTATTATCAGAACGCGATATTGGTCAAAAGATGTATATTCAGAATTTGGAAAACATCCGCAAGAGCTTTTAAACAAACAAATTGTGGATACTTCGGATATGTCGGTTGCTATATTTTGGACAAGATTTGGAACAAAAACTGAAAGTTATTGCTCTGGAACAGAGGAAGAAATAGAAAGGTTATTAGCATTAGAAAAGCAAGTCTTTCTTTATTTTCTTAATAAACCATTACCGCCATCGGAGGTTGATCCTGAACAGTATAAACAAATAACTGCCTTTATGAATAAGCATAAGAATGATGGTATTTATTTTACTGTTCCGGACGAAAAAGCGCTTGCAAATAAATTCCAAGAAAATTTAGTGTTATACTTTAGTAGTTTGCTAAATGGTGCTGAGTTTAGTAAAAAGAGCGGAAAAAGGAATATTTTATGGGTAGATGACCGCCCTGAGAACTGTGTATATGAACGCAATATACTGGAGAATTATGGACTTGTTTTCTCCTTGGCTCTTTCAACGCGACAAGCTCTTCAGTTAATGGAACATAATGATTTTTCAGTCGTGATCTCCGACATGGGAAGAAAAGAAGGACCTTACGAAGGGTATACGCTGCTAAAAGCAATACGGGACAAAAATATAGAAACACCCTATCTTATTTATTCAAATTCTCATAAACAAGAACATATAAGGCTTGCTATTGAGCGTGGGGCACAGGGGTGTACTGATAGTGCAAGTGAATTAATTCAAATGGTATTAAAGAATCTGTTAAAATCATAATTCATAACGTGGCTTGTGACAAAATAGCTTCTTCTTTTCAAGATTTATATATTATTTGCATGGAGCAACAAGCATGTAGCGCTTTTAAAACTTACGTTTGTCTCCCCGCAAAGAAATACCAAAAAGAAACCTATTCAGGCTTGACGGGGCGGCGCTATAAGCGTACCATAAACGAAATAGCGGCAGCTGTTTTTGCTGTTGCGCCCGTGAAACGAGGAATGGCCATGGCGAATGGGAATCCGCAGGACGATAAGCAGGTAAAACAGCTTACCGGCCGCCAGCAGGGCTGGCAAATGGTGAAGTTCACCCTTTTTTCCGCGTCGGCGGGCATTATACAGGTATTATCCTTCACATTATTTAACGAGGTATTCGCTTTCCCGTACTGGCTGGGGTACGGTATTGCGCTGGTTTTGAGCGTGCTGTGGAATTTTACGTTCAACCGCCGCTACACCTTCCGCAGTATTGAAAACGTATCCAAAGCCATGTCGCTGGTGTTTTTGTACTATCTGGTGTTTACGCCGCTGTCCATTTTATGGGGCGATGCGCTGACCGGCGCGGGCTGGAACGAGTACCTTGTACTGGTGGGTACGATGCTGATCAACTTCGTTACCGAATACCTGTACCAGCGGTTTGTGGTGTACCGCTACACCATCGATACCAATGAAGTAGCCAAACGCGCTGAAGAAAAAGAAGCGTGTATGCAGGAGAATTAAATTTTACCCCGGCGTTTGCCGGGCGGAGAGCCAAAGGAGCGTATGGGAACATGAAGAAGGTACCCCCGTTTATCATTCTGACCATTATTGCGCTGGGCGCGGCACTGCTGCTTGCGATGACCAATGCCGTCACCATCGGCCCGATTCAGGAAGCGTCGGCCAAGGCGGCGGATGAGGCGCGCCGGGCTGTAGTAGCCGATGCGGATACGTTTGTGGAAATGAACGTGGACGGTTCCGCGGATAGCCTGTACCAGGGGCTGAAGGACGGCGAAGTCGTCGGGTATGCCGCCACGGTAACCGTATCGGGCTACGGCGGACCTATCGAGCTGACTGTCGGGCTGGAAGCGGACGGCACATTGACCGGGTTGAACGTGGGCGGCACCAAGTTTGCCGAGACGGCGGGCCTTGGCGCCAAGGCGAAGGAACCGGCATTTACCAGCCAGTTCATCGGCATTACAGCGCCCGTGACCCTCAACCAGGATGTGGACGCCATCAGCGGCGCGACCATTACCAGCTCCGCTGTGGTACGGGGCGTGAACGCCGCGGCCGAAACGGTGGCAAGCCTGCAATAAGGCAGGGCGGAAAAGAGAATATTTTGTGCAGAGCCGCGAAGCAACGCTTCGCGGCTCTGTTAGCGTAATCTTTTTTACGAAACGGTGGCTTTGAGCGGAGAAAATGTATTTATCATACAGTTCTAATCACATTTTAATCGGCAGTTGATGGTTTCTAAACGCCTGAATGCTATACTAAGCAGGAAAGACCGGCATAAGGGAGGCACATTGTGGAAAATATCATTGAGGTCGCCGGACTGCGCAAGGCATATGGGCCGGTGCAGGCGGTGAATGGGTTGGATTTCTATGTGGAAAGCGGAAAGCTTTTCGCGTTTCTCGGCCCCAACGGGGCGGGAAAATCTACGACGATCGATATTCTGTGTACGCTTAGCCAGGCGGATGCGGGCGAAGTGGTGATCAACCGCCACCGCCTCGGTAGGGAGGATGCAGCCATCCGGGAAAGCATCGGCGTCGTGTTTCAAGACCATCTGCTCGATCCGCTGCTGACGGTGGAGGAGAACATTCGCGTGCGCGGCAAGCTGTACCCCAAGGTGAACGGTTCGCTGAAAGCGTCCATGGAGCGTGCAGCCAAAGCCGCCGATGTGGAAGATTTTCTGCACCGCCCCTACGGTAAGCTTTCCGGCGGGCAGAAGCGCCGGGCGGATATTGCCCGCGCGCTGATCAACACGCCTGCCATCCTGTTTCTGGATGAGCCAACGACCGGGCTGGACCCGCAAACCCGTAAAAGCGTGTGGGACAGCATTCGCACCTTGCAGCGGGAGGCGGGGCTGACCGTGTTTTTAACCACCCACTACATGGAGGAGGCTGCACAGGCCGATTACGTAGTGGTGATCGATAACGGACTGATCTCCGCCAAGGGCACGCCCGCCGACCTGAAGGAGCGCTACGCCAGCGATCAGCTGCGGCTGACGCCCAAGAACGCCGCGCAGCTGGCTGCGCTGCTTGCGGAAAAGCAGATCGACTTTTCGCAGGCGTCCGGGAGCCTGAACATTAAACTGGGCGCAACGATGGAGGCACTGCCGCTGCTGGACGCGGTGCGCGACCAGATTACCGGCTTTGAAGTACTCGGCGGCACAATGGACGATGCGTTCATCGGCATTACGGGAAAGGAGATACGGCAGTGAAAGCGTTGATTTCCCGCAATTTAAAGGTGTTTTTCCGGGACAAGGCATCGGTATTTTTTTCGCTGATGGCGGTTATCATCATCTTTTTGATGTACCTGCTGTTTTTGGGTGATGTATGGATGAGCGATATGCCCAAAATAGACGGCGTAAAAGCGATGATGGACAGCTGGATTATGGCGGGCGTGCTGGCCGTAGCCTCGATGACGACCGTGCTGGGCGCTTTCGGCATTATGGTGGATGACCGGCACAACAAGATTGATAAGGATTTCAGCGCATCGCCCGTGAGCCGTGCCAAGCTTGTGGCCGGGTACGAGCTGGCTTCGTTTCTCATCGGCACCATTATGTCGCTGTTTGCGTTTGTATTGGCGGAGGCGTACATCGTCCTGCGGGGCGGGGCGCTGCTTACGCCGCTGGCCGCGCTGGAAGTGGTGGGGCTGATTCTGCTGTCCGCGCTTTGCAACACGGCGCTGCTGTCGTTCATCGTATCGTTTGTGAAAAGCCAGAATGCGTTTGGCACGCTCAGCAGCATTATCGGCACGCTGGTCGGCTTCCTCACGGGCATCTATCTGCCCATCGGTATGCTGCCCGCGGGTGTGCAGTTCGTGATTAAAATTTTCCCCGTATCCCACGCGGCACTGCTGATGCGGCAGGTGATGATGCGCGATTCCATGGCGCAGGTTTTCGGGCAGGCGCCGGACTTTTTAACGGCGGGCTTTCAAGAGCAAATGGGCGTGGTGTTCGCCTTCGGGGATACGGTGGTGCCGGCGTATGTAAGCCTGTTGGTGCTGGCGGGTACGATTGTACTGTTCTACCTGCTGTCCACATGGCGCTTTTCCACCAAGCGGAAAGCGTAGGGAAAAGGGCAGGCAAAAACCGCCGGAAATAGGCTGAAAAAACCAGACGAGAAAGTTTTCCATGTTTTCCACAATCATGTGGAAAAAGCCGCAGGTGGACGCCTGCGGCTTTTTCCGTTATTTTGAAATGAAATTTACTTGAAAAGTTAGCTTTGATAAGGGTTTGCGCGTCAGTGTAGATGGAACGGAGGTTGGCAAAAAGTTACATGGAACGAATGTGGAAAGCGATGGACAGGAAGAGTGTGGATTTGTGGAAAAAGAGAGCCGTTAGCCTATTTTGTTATGATGCTTAAAGGGTAATTGAAGGAATTTATTCTATCGTGGAGTTGATGCGTTTTACTAATGCTTCTATAAGGTCGTCCTCTTTTTCCCATAGAATTGTATTTACTTGTTTCACATCAAAATGACCATCTTTTGCAAAAGCTTCTTTTCTACACAGTTGAATCACTTCTTTTCCCAGTCCAAGTGCATACCCTGCTTCATAATATGCTCCGTTGTTACGTTTGGTTAAGTCTGCGACTACAAAGCGAGACTGTTGGATTTCGTATAACATTTCCGGTACGATTTGATGATTATGCTCAATCTCATCCATAATGCGGGGTTCATATCCAGCCGCCAAAATGGCTTTTCTTATAGATTCTCGAACTCCCTTCATATCCTCGGCAAAGGACATGGCAACAAAGACGGTTTTGCTATTTTTTGTGCTATTTTTCTGCAGTTCGTCAATTCTTTGCAAGCCGGCGGGTTTGAGCATAATTTTATTATCAATAGTAAAGTCAATGAAATCCTTCTTTACTAAATAGTTCGTCATAAATGTCGATTGTTCTTTACATTCCTGATCGCTTTTTGGAATTCCAATTTCTGAAAAACGGTTGATGAATAATGCGCTATATAGCTCTGCTTCTGTTAAACGAATGGCTTGCCCTAAATAATCCGTACGTTTCCTAAAACCAAGTAGAATCATATCAACTTTTTCTACAAAGCTTTTTGGAAACCAATTATCTATGATTTCTTGGGTAACGTGGAAACACCAATAGTTGTTCTTTTTAACTTTTTCGAAATTCTTATTATCACCAATAAAATTGAAGAACCTTTTCTCATTTTGAGGCATTGGATTATCTAGTTTACCATTATAGTATAAATAGGAGGATAAAAATTGATGATTATGGAATTTACGAGGTAGATCATCAATATATAAAGTATCTATTTCAAAACGACCGCATGTCTCACATGCATAGAAGTCATGAAAAGGTTCCTCCACATCACTGCGATATGCTTCCCCACCACAAATAGGACAGTCTACCCTTTCGCCCATATCCATACCCTCCCAATAATAGTAATAATAGTATATACGAAAAAAGGAGAAAGCAAAAGAATGCTTTCTCCCTTTATTCGTATATCGCTTACAGCAGCTTTTTCAGCGCTTCCACCTTGTCCGTCTTTTCCCATGGCAGATCCAGATCGGGGCGGCCGAAGTGGCCGTAAGCTGCAACCTGCCGGTAGATGGGGCGGCGCAGGTTCAGCGTGTGGATGATGCCCGACGGGCTAAGGTCAAAAACCTTTTGCACCTCGCGGCTTAATACCTCGTCGGTGAGCTTGCCGGTGCCGAAGGTATCCACCTGCACGCTTACGGGCTGGGCAACGCCGATGGCGTAGGCGACGGCGACTTCGCAGCGGTCGGCCAGCCCGGCGGCTACGATGTTCTTGGCCACATAGCGTGCGGCGTAGCTGGCGGAGCGATCCACCTTGGTGGGGTCTTTGCCGCTGAACGCGCCGCCGCCGTGGTGGGCGTAACCGCCGTACGTATCCACGATGATCTTGCGCCCCGTAAGGCCGGTATCGCCGGTCGGGCCGCCGACCACAAAGCGTCCGGTGGGATTAACGTATATTTTCGTTTCGGGGGTCATCAGCTCGGCGGGAATCACCTTGCGGATGATGATGTTTTCAATCGCCTCGCGGATTTCGCCCTGCGTAACCAGCGCGTCGTGCTGGGTGGAGATAACCACGGTATCCACGGCGACGGGTTTGCCGTCCTCATAAGCGACGGTCACCTGACTTTTGCCGTCCGGCCGCAGCCACGGCAATGTGCCGCTTTTACGCACTTCGCTCAAGCGCTGGGTGAGGCGGTGCGCAAGGCTGATGGGCAGGGGCATCAACTCTGGGGTTTCGTTGCAGGCATAGCCGAACATCATGCCCTGATCGCCCGCGCCGAGGTTGCTGCTGGGCAGCTGATCGGTATCGCGGGTTTCCAGCGCGCGGTCTACGCCCTGAGCAATATCCGGGCTTTGGGCGTGCACGGCGACCAGCACGGCGCAGCTGTTGCCGTCAAAACCCAGGTCGCTGGAGGTATAGCCGATGTCCAGCACGACCTTGCGGGCAATATCGTCAATGGCGACATAAGCGCTGGTGGTAATCTCCCCCATCACCTGCACAAGGCCGGTGGTGGCGCAGGTTTCGCAGGCGACGCGGGCGTCCGGGTCGTCGGTGAGAATCGCGTCCAGCACAGCATCGCTGATCTGGTCGCACAGCTTGTCGGGGTGTCCTTCGGTAACGGATTCGGATGTGAAAACGGTTCGCATGGTTTGCCTCCTTATGGTCGGACAACCGCAGGAAAATGTTGTTCACCGCCGGATTGCGGCGGGTTGCAGGCACGCAATAAAACGCGCCTGCGGGCATTGCAGGCGCGAGAGGTATCTATATCTACCCTTATCTGCCAGCGCTGCCGCGCTGCGGGATTTGCCACCTTTCGACTGAACGAAGGTTGGCGGGTGTCATCGGGCCCGTCCCTCAACCACTCTTTATAAGGTATTCGGTTGTCGGCTACAACAATAGCAGAAATTTACGGATTTGGCAAGGGGACAAAGTATACTCTTTTGTCTCCAGTCCGCTGAAAAGGCACGCGCCTGCTTTGTCAGCTGCGCATTTCCCCGCCGGTCACGTACGTCTGTGTACGCTCCCGGCGAAGAAAGGCTTGCTTTCGCGCATCCGGCACCTTTTGAACGGACTGGAAAGCAGCGCCGAAAAGGCACGCGTCTGCTTTGTCAGCTGCACCTTTCCCCGCCGGTCACGTACGTCCGCGTACGCTCCCGGCGAAGAAAGGCTTGCTTTCGCGCATCCGGCAACTTTGAACGGGCTGGGATTGATTGGTTGAGGGAATGGAATTTTTCAAAAAAACACGGCCGGATTTCTCCGGCCGCGATAAAAACATATGTATCTATCTGGGGGCAACCAGCTTGCCATATAATCCTCAACATCCGGCCAAGCCAATCACCATGGAAACCAATCCATGGCATCCTCTTGTCCGCGTGGTAACGCGGGCAAAGACGGGTCAAGGGATTGTATCCCTTGCGGGGTTTGGGGCAGCGCCCCAAATAACGTCCCCCCGTCCTCTTACTCTTCTTCCGGCTCTTCGGGGAGGTTGGCGTTGTGCCACACGTTTTGCACGTCGTCGTTATCTTCGAGCATATCCAGCAGATTCAGGATCTTGTCGAGGTTGTCGGCGGAGGGGTCAACGGTGGTCTGCGGAATCATCTGCACTTCGGCGCTGATAAATTCCAGCCCGGCGGTCTCCAGCTTTTCGCGCACGGCGGAAAACTCGGTGGGATCGGTGGTGACTTCAAAGGCGTCGTCGAGCACCTGCATGTCTTCTGCGCCCGCGTCCAGCGCGGTCATCATCATCTCGTCCTCGTCCATTTCGGCGGTACGTTCGATGACGATCATGCCCTTCTTATCAAACATAAAGGATACGGAGCCGTTCACGCCCAGCGAGCCGTCGTTTTTGGCAAAGCAATGGCGGACATCGCTTGCGGTGCGGTTGCGGTTGTCGCTGATGCACTCCACGATTACGGCGACGCCGTCGGGGGCGTAACCTTCGTAGGTGATTTCGGTATATTCCACATTGCCCAGCTCGCCGGCGGCCTTTTTAATAGACCGGGAGATGTTGTCGTTGGGCATGTTGTTGCTCTTCGCTTTGGCGATTACATCGCGCAGTTTGCTGTTGCTTTCCGGGTTGCTGCCGCCTTCGCGTACCGCGATGGCGATTTCACGCCCGATTTTGGTAAATATCTTGCCGCGAATCGCGTCGGTTTTGCCTTTTTTAATTTTGATATTCGCCCATTTGCTATGTCCGGACATCGTATCAGCCTTTCTTGCCTGTTGTGCGCCCAGCGGCGCAATAGAAATATGCCAGCAACAATAAAGTATAGCATGGTTTCAACCATCGGTCAACGCCGGAGCGGGGATGCGCGCAGTAGGGCGGTATGACGGAAAGGGAGAGGTAGGCAGGCAGCGTTAATTGCTGCACCCGAAAAAGCGTGCTAGAATAAGGCAAGCTGTAATGGGGGGCGCACAATGAAGGTAATTTTAAGCCGTAAAGGCTTTGACGGTTCCAATGGCGGAACCGCCAGCCCAATCCTGCCCGATCACACCATGCTGTCCCTGCCGATTCCAAGCAGGGACAGCGATACATATGGCGATTTGCAATATAACGGAAAACCATACTCTGCTATATTGCGCGATTTAAACCCGCGGAAAGCCTATGGAAACTGCCATATCGACCCGGATCTGGATGCGTCCAGAAGAGCCCGGAGTATAGAAAGCTGGGCTCCGGGGTTTGGCCAAATTGGCGCGGCACAATCGCATTTGATGCGGAACGTGAAAATTTCCGAGGGGGATTTGTTCCTTTTCTTTGGCAATTTTCATTTTGTGGATATTGTGGATGGGCAGTATGCCTACGTTAAAACAAGCGGCGATTATTATCACAATCACGATATTCAGGCGATATGGGGATACCTGCAGGTTGATCAAATCCTGAACGATGCAGAAAAAATCAAACCGTTCTACTGGCACCCCCATGCTTGCGCCGAACGGTTGAGCCGCAGTACCAATACGCTGTTTACCGCCAAACGGAGGCTCACGTTTGCCCCGGATGTGCCGGGCTGCGCGTGTTTACCCTATGCGGAAAAACGGGTGCTGACGGCGAAGGGAGCGAATAAAGCCACGTGGAAAGAAAATCCGGTTTACATGCCGGATGCGATTATTGGCAGCCGTAAGAACAGCGCGGCGGGAAAAGGGGTATACTATGCCGGCATCTGGCAGGAGCTGGGGCTTGTAGAATGCAAAGAGGCAGAGAACTGGGCTATGGAGCTGCTGCGTGATTAAAATGCGGCGTTGTAATTTGCGCCGCCCTGCATGAAATACCCTTTTATACACGGAAATAGACATATAGCGCCCTATCGCCTGATGTTCTGCGATAGGGCGCTTCCTGCAGCCATTCGTTTCCGTGCATGCGGGCGCGTACGGCTGCTTTGTCTTTAGGCGCGGGCTTACAGCCCGAAAAGTCCGGTCAGCTTTTGCCAGAAGGTTTCGGTTTCCGTTTCAGCGGCGGGGGCGGCTTCCACCTCCGGCAGGGTGATGGCTGGCGTTTTCAGCACAAACTGTACGGCGGCCACGTTCGTGTTTTTTACGGACACGAAGGAGGTTACGGGTATGTCGCTGCCCAGTAAACCGGATACGGCGGACTGGACTTGCGTATCCATTTCCCCGGCGAGATTGCTGGTCTGCGCGGCAAGGGCCGCGGTGCCCTCTTTATAGGTGGTCAGGCCATCCGCAAGTCCGGTCAGCCCGGTTTGTAAATCAGCTGCGGCGCTGGTGAGGGCGGCGGTGGAATCCGGCAGGGTGGAAAGCGAATCCGCCAGGGTATCCGCGCCGGTTTTCAGGTCCGCCGCGCCCTGCGCCAGCTGGGCTACGCCGCCGGTATAGCTTTGCAGCCCCTGCACAAACTGCACCATGCCGTCCAGCTGGGCATACACGGCGGCGAGCGCCTCGGTACCGCCCAGCACCTGCGCGTAGTTTTCGGGGGTCAGCGTGGGCAGCCCCTGTCCGCCCAGCTGCAGGTTTACGGCGTCAAAGGTGCTTTGCTCCAGCGCGAGGGCGGCGGCGAGCAGCGTATCGTTTTGCGCGGTCAGGGCTTCGGCCCCGGTTTGCAGGCCGCCCGCGCCGCCGGCCAATTGCGAAACGCCGTCCGGCAGCGCGGTTAGCCCGTCCAGCAGCGCCTGTACGCCGCTCGTGTACTGGGAAAGCCCTTCCGCCAGCTGCGCAGCGCCGGTTTGCAAATCGCCCGCGCCGCTGTCCAGCGAGGCGATGGCGTCCGTAAGCGGGGTAAGCTGCTCCTGCAGGGCGGCGGTATCAAAAGCCAGCGCCAGCTTCATGCGGATGCCGCTGAGGGTAATGGGGTCCATGGTAAAATCCGTCACGTCGGCGGTAATGGTTTCTTCCACGTCCTGCCCGGGCAGGGCGATCAGGGTAAGCTGTTTGCTGCCCGCAGCTTCGGCCACGGTAGCATTTTCCGCCGTGATGCCTGTGCACAGGGCAGTATCCAGTGTTACGGCGATTTGCAGGGCGTAGCTTTGGTAAAAGGCTTCGTTCGCATCGGGGTTTTGGGTTACGGAAAGGTGCAGGGCAAGCTTACCGCTCTGCCCGGCCAGTTCGGCAGCGGAAACCGCATGACCGTCCAGCGCATAGGTAATGGAAATCACCCACGGCAGCGCGGCGTTTTGCGGCGTGCCCATGTAGTAAAAGCGCTGTGCATCGGTGGTAACGGTAATCCCATCGCCATCCTGCGTAAGCGGCTGCGCATCGGTCAGGTTTTGCAGCCCGGTATAATCGCCGTAATCGGTCAGCGTGCCGCCGCCGTTGAGAATGTTGACAACGGTGATTTGCTGCACGCTGCCGTCCGGGTTCAGGATGCCGTATACGACCTCTTCTTTGGCGGAGCCTTCCGCCAGTGCGGCGGCGGTGGAAAAAACGAGCAGCAGAGCGGTGAGAACAGCCAGTATTTTTTTCATGGGAACATCATTCTCCTTGTAATCGATACGCCGGGAAAGCGGTATACGCCTTCCGGCGGAAAATAGTTAGCGGGATAAGCGGTTAATGCTTCTTCTCCGGTTTGGGTACGGCCAGCGGCGGGGTATTGCCGTTTATCTCGGGTTCCTCTTCCATCGGCTTTTTCCGAAGCCCCTGCCGCAGGGTGGTTTTGCGGATGAGCGTATCAAACGTCGTCAGCAGCGTGGGCAGTACCAGCGTAACCATGCCCAGCGAGAACAGCGTTCCGCGCCCAAGCAGCGTGCCCAGCTCCACCACAATATTGTTATTGGAGGTAGCCGCCAGCACAAACCCGGCCGAGGACAATATGGCTGCCGAGGTGAGGATAGCCAGCAGGTTATCGCCCAGCGCCTTTTTCATGGCTTCGTGTTTTTCCAGCTTGCGGCGGTTGCCAAGGTAGCGGTCGGCCAGCAAAATGGCGTAGTCTACCGTGGAGCCCAGCTGTACCGTGCTGACCACCAGATAGCCAATATAGTTGTATGATTGGCCTGTAAAATAGGCCAGTGACAGGTTCATCCAAATGGCGGATTCGATGGTGAACAGCAATAGTACCGGCAGGCTGAGGGAGCGGTACGTCACCAGCAGCACCAGAAAGATGCCCAGCAGCGCATACAGGTTCACCGACCGCGTATCCACCGAAAGCACGTTTTTCATATCGTACAGGGTTGCGCTCTGCCCCGCCAGCCAGGTATCGCCGTCGTAATAGCGGCCGGTGGTATCCAGCACGCTTTGCACGGCGGCAAAGGCCTGCGCGCCCTCGTCCGCCGTATCCAGATACAGAATCATGCGGGCATAGTGGGCGGAGGAGAAGGTTTGGGTGACCTCCGGCTCCAGATAGCTTTGCGGCAGGGACGAGCCGACCGCGCTTGCGTAGGAAACGACCTGCGTTACGTGCGGCAATTGCGCAAGCGCTTCGCTCAGCTCCGCTTCCCGTCCGGCGTCGCCGTTTGGCACCATCAGCACCAGCGCGTTTTCGCTGCCGAAGCGCTCTTCAATGGCGGCGCTATCCCGCCCGGTCTGGCGGGCGGTTGCCGCCAGATCGCTGTTACCGTATTGGAAATTGGTTTGGGACTGCGCCAGATAGCACGGCACCACAGCCACCACAGCCAGTATCAGCAGGGGGATGCCGATGCGCGTCAGCTTGCGGCCGATGGTTTTCAGTTCCGGTATCATGCGGCGGTGGCGGGTTTTGGTAAGCAGGCTGTCGCACAGCACTGCCAGCGAGGGCAGAAACAGCATGACCGACAGGAAGCTGAGCTCAACGCCCTTCACCAGATTGAGCCCCAGATTCGGCCCGATGCCAAAGCGCATGAATACCAGTGCCAAAAACCCGAAGATCGTGGTGGCGGCGCTGGCGGCAATAGCGGGCAGCGCTTTTTTCATGGCTCGCTGCATGGCCTCCAGCGGCTCATGGCGCGTGCGGTACGCCTGATAGCTGTGCAAGAGGAAAATAGCGTAATCCAGCGATACAGCCAGCTGCAATATGGGGCTGACCGTTTGCGTGATAAACGATACCTCGCCCTGAATACCGTTGGTGCCCATGTTGATGAGCACCGCCACCCCGATGGACAGCAGGTATAAAAGCGGCTCGATCCACGAGGAGGTGGTGAGCAGCAGAATCAACAGGATCAATGGCACCAGAATCAGCATGGCGCCCACGACCTCGGTATAAGAAAGCCGCTGGGCGGACGCGGTATTCACCGCCTCGCCGGAGATGGCGCCATCCTCGCCGATCAGGTCCTGAATGGCGGCCACGGCATCCTTTTCCATGCCGCTTTGAATGGTTACGGAAAACAGCGCCGCGCCGTCCTTGTAATAGGCTTGCGTGGTGGCGGCATCCAGCGCGGAGAGCGGCTGGGTCAGCAGGGCGCTGCGGTCGGTTACGTTATCCAGCCAGGTAACGGCGGCTACGCCCGTCAGCGCGGTAAGATTTTCTTTCATCGCCAGCGCATCGGGGATGCTTATGTCCTCCACCATTACGCGGGCGTTGGGCAGCTCGCCGCCAAACTCGGTTTGCAACAGCGCAATGGCCTTTGTGGATTGCGCATCCTCGGGCAGGTAGTCCACCATGTTGTAGTTGACCGTAACCAGCTGCGAAACGAACGCGCCCAGTACGGCCAGTACCAGAAATAAGATCAGTAGGGTCTTTCGGTGCTTCAGAATCCGGGATGATATCGGCTTCATAAACTGTGCGGCGGCAGGGGGCAGCGTTTAACAGCCGCGTGCCGCTCACGCCTCCTTTTTCGTGGGTTGCTTTGCCGTAGCAAACGGCAAACCGGGGGGAAAATAGACAACAGAGGGTTGATAACTAACACAATGTTGACAATTAACACCATGTTTACTATAATGAGCCGGAGAGCAGAAAGTCAACCCGCATTTAGGGCTTTCCTGTTTGGTAATATACACAACAAGCGGTTTGTGTTGCGCAGCCGCAAGAATTTACATATGGGAGGCCGCTATGCCCGCTGCAAAGGAAGACCGCCGCGTAAAATACACCAAGAAGGTGCTTAAAGAAAGCCTTGTCAAGCTGATGCACGAAAAGGACCTTTCGCGCATCACCATCAAGGAAATCTGCGAGGAGGCGGATATTAACCGCGCCACCTTTTACGCGCATTATCAGGACCCGTATGACCTGCTGTCTAAAATTGAAGATGATTTGATGGATAATGTACAGTCTTACCTGCAGGCGTTCGACCATACGGTTATCCCCCGCAATGATACCGAGTGGACGCGCACGCTGAACATGGTTACCAATATACTGGAGTACCTCAAGGCGAATGCGTCGCTGTGCAAACTGCTGCTGAATGATAAGCGTAACCTGCATTTTCAAAAGCGCATTATGCTGCTGGTGTATGATCCGTATTTTCTGCATCTGGTTTCCCATAGCGATTACACGCTGGAGGAGCGGGAGTATGTATACTCCTTTGCTTTAACCGGCTGTGTGGGCATTGTGCAAACGTGGCTGGATAACGATATGGCGCAAAGCACCCATACCATCGCGCAATTGCTGATCCGCCTGTTTTACCGGATTACCATGGGTAAAAAGGAGCAGATGGCATCGCTGAACTGACCGAAATGGTATAAAAGAACCCCCGCAAACGGCAGTCTCACCGTTTGCGGGGGTTTTGCTGTACTACGAAAAGGGGTTAATTTTGAAGCGGCGCGGTTTCCATGCCGTGCTTTACGCGGTCATGCTCTTCGGCGCGCTTGGCGTTGTTAAAGCGGTTGAGCGTGCCGACCAGGTAGCCGGTAATGCGGCGGATGCGCTCAAACTGGTGCTCATCCTCGCTGCGGCCGCACTTGGGGCAGCAATCGCCGATGATGCCGTTAAACCCGCACATGGGGTCGCGGTCTACCGGGTGGTTGATGCTGCCGTAGCCGATGCCCATATCGTGCATATGGCGCACCACTTTTTCAAACGCGTCCAAATTCTTGGTGGGGTCGCCGTCCATTTCGATATAGCTGATGTGCCCGGCGTTGGTCAGCGCATGGTAGGGCGCTTCGATGGAGATTTTTGCAAACGCGTTAATGGGGTAATACACCGGCACGTGGAAGCTGTTGGTGTAGTAATCCCGATCGGTCACGCCTTTGATTTCGCCGAAGCGTTTGCGGTCCAGCCGCACAAAGCGGCCGCTGAGGCCCTCGGCTGGGGTGGCAAGGCAGGTGTAGTTCATATGGGTTTGGGCACTCATATCATCGCAGAATTTGCGCATAAAACCGATGATTTCAAGGCCCAGCTTCTGGCTTTCGGGGTCCTCGCCGTGGTGCTTGCCGCGCAGCGCCACCAGCGTTTCCGCAAGGCCGATAAAGCCGATGGACAGCGTGCCGTGCTTGAGCACTTCGCGCACGGTATCCTCCCAATCCAGCTTTTCACTGTCCATCCATACGCCTTCACCCATCAGGAAGGGGAAGTTTTTCACCTTCTTGTTGGCGACGATCTCAAAACGCTCCTGCAATTGCTCCACCACCATGTTCATGGTGCGTTCCAGCTCTGCATAGAACCAGCTGATATCCCCCTTGGAGCGGATGGCGATGCGCGGGAGGTTGATGGAGGTAAAGCTCAGGTTGCCGCGCCGGGGGCTGACCTCGCGGGTGGGGTCGTTGACGTTGCCCATGACGCGCGTGCGGCAGCCCATGTAGGAAATTTCGGTTTCGGGATGGCCTTCTTTATAATACTGCTTGTTGAAAGGCGCATCGATAAAGCTGAAGTTGGGGAAAAGGCGCTTGGCGCTGGTGCGGATAGCCAGACGGTACAAATCGTAATTCGGCTCGCCGGGGTTGAAGTTGACCCCTTCCTTGACACGGAAAATCTGGATGGGGAAAATGGGCGTTTCGCCGTTGCCGAGTCCGGCTTCGGTCGCCAGCAGCAGGTTGCGCATCACCATGCGGCCTTCGGGGGAAGTATCCGTGCCGTAGTTAATGGAGGAAAACGGAACCTGCGCGCCCGCGCGGCTGTTCATGGTGTTCAGGTTGTGGATCAGCGCTTCCATAGCCTGGTAGGTGGCGCGGTCGGTCTCCTTTACCGCATGCTCCCGTGTAAAGGAGACGATGCGGTGCAGGGTGGCTTCGTCCTCTTTGCAAACGGCGGCAAGTTGCTTTTGTACGGCGGCGTCAAACGCTTCGGTTTCGCCAAGCTCCGGTACCAGCCCGGTTTCCGCCTTCACGGCGGCGATTGCCGCTTTGGCGGTTTCCGTGGCATCTTCGGTACCGGTCAGCAGTTCCAGCGCACGGGCGAGGTTATCGCGGTAACGCTTTAAGAAAGTCTTTTTTACGCCCGGAGCGAGGCCGTAATCGAAATTCACGACGCTCTGGCCGCCGTGCTGATCGTTCTGGTTGGCCTGAACGGCGATGCAGCACAGCGCGGAATAGCTGTAAATATCGTTCGGCTCGCGCAGTACCCCGTGGCCGGTGGAAAAACCGCCTTCAAACAGCGAAAGCAGGTCGATCTGCGTACAGGTGGTGGTGAGGGTGTAAAAATCCAGATCGTGGATATGAATATCCCCTTCGCGGTGCGCTTTGGCGTGTTTGGGGTTTAACACATACATATCGTAAAACTGTTTGCTGCCTTCGGAGCCGAACTTGAGCATTGCGCCCATGGCGGTATCGCCGTTGACGTTGGCGTTTTCGCGCTTAATATCGCTGTCGCTGGCATCCTTAAAGCAAATATCCTCAAAGGTTTTCATGAGGCGCGTGTTCATCTCGCGCACGCGGGTACGCTCGGCACGGTACAATATATAGGCTTTGGCGGACTGCACATAGCCATGCTCGATCAGCGCCTTCTCTACGGCGTCCTGCACCTGCTCCACGCTCGGTACGCTGGGTACGCCGGGCGCGTTTTCCAGCCACTCGGAAACCTGCGCGACCAGCTCGCCGGCGGTCGCCGCATCCTCCTGACTGCCGGTGGCGACAAAGCTTTTGAGAATAGCCTGTTCAATTTTAGCGGAATCGAAGGGAACTACGCGGCCGTCGCGCTTTTGGATGGAAGCGATCATAAGGCGTTCTCCTTTAACTGTATGAATTTCACAGGTGTTGACCGGGACGTGAAAAACGAGGGGCGGCCGAACCGGCACTTGCACAGCAAGCGCCTCCTGTGAGCGCAGCATATGGAAACCTGCGGTATGCTTACCGTTAGAAAAAAATGTACCGGCTGTTTGGCCGGATTCCTTCGGAAAAGAAGTATTGCCATTATATTGTGCTAATAGGATGTTGTCAATACTATATGTTGTATATTCGATTTTTTTATAGCCCATATACAGGGTTTTGTTGCAGTGGCTGCGTTTGCCGCGGTGAAGAAATTTATTTGGTATAAAATGACAAAAAATGGCTTACCAAAAGCTTTCCACAGCACAATCCACGGTTTCCTTCCTGTTTTCCACAACGAAAAAAATGATGATGAAACAGAACCGAAAAATATTTTCAAAAACAATGGCGAAAACAGGGGCAATGTACCCCGATGGGAACATGAAAAAAGGGAATATATGTTAAAATGAATGTAAATAGGGAATTTGCGGCGGTTTACCGCAACAGGACCGGTCATGTTTTCCACAAGCGGGTGTGGTGTTGTCCGCCGTGCTGTGGGGACCGCGATGCACGAACACGGGAAACGGGCGCACAGCTTGCCAAAAAGGGGAAAGAAAAGGAAAAACGTTGTAATATATGGGTTTTACCGTGTTCTGCGAACCATTGTTTGGGTGATGCATTATGCATAAAAGATAAACGTTGTATGTGTGAAACGCTTATCAATCGGGCTTCACATGGATTTCACATATGTTTTCCATCGGTTTTCCATAAAACAAGGGAAAATAATCCACAGGGTTTTCCACAAAAATGCGGACTTGGGCGCGATGAAAAAAAGTTGTCATTTTTGCACGGTTCGCTAGAAGCGGGCGGAACGCAGCAGAGAGCGCATTTTGCGTGTTTTGTGTAAAATGACGTATCAAAAACGGTTACATGGGAATATGTTTTCCACATGAAAATCGTGGATTATTCAGGGCGCAATGAATCGTTGCATAATCGGCAGTTTTCCATGTGCGGGTAAGGAAAAAAGAGGAGCGTTGTGAGCACCTGCGCCGGGAAACCCTTATACTATAAGGGATGCACCGGATTATGTGTATAAACCATATCGTTCTTACGCGCTTCCAAAACCGGATGGGTAAAGCGGCGAAAAGGCTTATTATATAACCGTTTACAAGTTGTTTACATAGGATTTCCACGGGTTTTCCACAAAAACGCTGATGATAATCCATATATTTTTCCATGCTGTAATATGGGTAACTTTTTGGCGAAAAAATAGCGCGCAAATCCTTGATATATAAGGGATAGAGGTGGAATGACAAAAAATGGATAATGGTTACTTTCCATAACTTTTCCACAAATGCACGGAAAAGTATCCACATTGCACCCGGATGGCGGTTACTGATGCTGTGCCTTGCGAGGATTTACGGTTTTCCGTTGCCCGCAGCGGAGGTATCTGCTATGATACGCACAGAGGGGGGATACCCATGACGACGGCGATCATCGGCGGCGGTGCGGCGGGCATGGCGGCAGCCATTACGGCGGCGCAGCAGGGCCAGCGCGTGCTGGTGCTGGAACGGGGACGCAAACCGCTGAAAAAGCTGGGGGTAACCGGCAACGGCCGGGGCAACCTGCTCAATAGTGGGGAGCCGGTGTATTTTGGCGATACCGCTTTTGCACTTGCGGTGCTTGGGCAGGTGGATTACGCGCAGCTGACGGCGTTTTTTACCGCGCTGGGTGTGCCCCTGCGACAGGAGAGCGAAGGGCGGGTATACCCCGCGGCGCTGTTGGCCTCGGCGGCGGTGGACGCGCTGCTGCTGCGCGCCGCGCAGCTGGACGTAACGGTAGCGCCCCTGACACAGGTAACGAAAATTACGCGCGAGCCGGAGGGCTTCCGGCTGGATGCGCTGCGTTATGCAGATATAGCAGCCGAAAAAGGAAAGGGAAAAGGCGGGGCGAAGGATGCCCCCGCACCGGAGATGGTAACCTACCACGCCGACCGCGTGATTGTCGCCGCCGGGGGCGCCGCCGCGCCCGTGCACGGTACGGATGGCAGCGCCTATGGGCTGTTGACCGCGTTTGGGCACAAACTGACGCCCGTTTCGCCCGCGCTATGCGCCCTGCATACCGATAAGCGCCGCATTGCGGGGTTAAGCGGGCAGCGGGTACGCGCGCGGCTTACGCTGGCATCGGCGCAGGGTGATGTGCTGCACCAAACGGAGGGCGAAGGGCTGTTCGGCGAGGATGCGGTAAGCGGTATCGCAGCCATGCAGCTGGCGCGGTTTTATCAGCCCGGTGCAACCATAACGCTGGATTTGCGCCCGTCGCTGGGCGAATACCCCGGAGCACCGCAGCAGGACGTAACCGAAACGCAGCTGCAGGCGCAGCTGTGGGCGCTGGCGCAAGCCCGGCAGGATTGCGCGCTGGCCGACTGGCTGACCGGGGTGTTTGCCGCGCCGGTGGGGCGGTTTTTACAGCGCGAGGCAGGCGTTGGCAAGCCGGACAAATCCATGCAGCAGATAACCGAAGCGGACGCGAAACGCCTTGCGCATACGGTTTGCGCGCTTACCCTGCCGGTCACCGGCACGCGGGATTTTGCGCAGGCGCAGGTAACGGCGGGCGGCATTGCGACGGAGGATTTTGACCCGCTCACGCTGGAAAGCCGCCTGTGTCCGGAGCTGTATGCCGCGGGCGAGGTGCTGGATGTGGATGGGGACTGCGGCGGCTTCAACCTGATGTTTGCCTTTGCGGGCGGCATCCTCGCGGGGCGGAGCGCGGCGCGGTAAAGTACGTGTTTTTGCGGATGGGAAAGGTGTAAAACAGCGGGTATGCTGTTAGGCGCGAAGCACCCATTTTTACCCGGGTTTGCCATGGGCGGCTATTGCTGAAACGGGGGCGAAATGCTACAATAAACCTATGAATGAGCAGATTGTAACGGCGGTGGAGGCATCCCTTCACCGTGCGGGCGTGCTGCATAGGGGTGCGGTGTTTTTAGCCGCGCTCAGCGGCGGCGCGGATTCGGTGGCGCTGCTGCTGGCGATGCACACGCTGGCGGGGCGGCACGGCTTTGCGGTGCGCGCCGCGCATGTGGAACATGGCCTGCGGGGCGAAACCTCCCTGCGGGACGCGGCGTTTTGCCGGGAGCTTTGCCGCTCGCTTGGCGTGCCCTACACCTGCGACCATGCGGTGCTTACCGGAGACATGCACGAGGCGGGCGTGGAAGCCCGCGCCCGTGCGGCGCGCTATGCGCTATTGCTGCACCGCGCGCGGGAATGCAAGGCCGATGCGCTGCTGCTTGCCCACCATCAGGATGATCAGGCGGAGACGGTGCTGGCGCATTTGCTGCGCGGCAGCGGCGCGCGGGGCTTGGCCGGTATGCGTCCCTGCACGCGGCGCGAAGGTGTGCTGTTGGTGCGCCCCCTGCTGGATGTGCCGAAAACTGCGATTTTGGAAGCGCTGGGCGATCAGCCCTATTGCATGGACGAAAGCAATGTGCAGCCCTGCTGCCAGCGTAACCGCCTGCGGCTGACGGTGCTGCCGATGCTTACGGCGGAGAACCCGCAGACCCTTGCGCACATGGCGCAAAGCGCGCGCCTGCTGGCGATGGATGAGGATGCTTTGACGGCACAGGCCGAAACGGCGCTTGCCGCAGCACTTTTCGATACGCCACCGTACTATTGTCTGCAAAAGGAGCGGCTTACAGCTTTGCCGGACGCTGTCGCCCTGCGCGTATTGCGCGCCTTTGCGCAGCGCGGCATGGAAACGGTGCTCGCGGCGGATACGCAGGCTGCGCCGGAAGAACGGGCGCTGTCAGCCGAGGATTCGCTTACGCTGCTGTCGCTTTTGCACGCACCGCCGGGCACGGACATGAATTTACCGCACGGTCTGCGTGCGGTGGGCACGGGGCGGTTTATCCATTTGGTGCGCATGGCGGACGGTGCGCCGCTGACCCCGAAGGATACGCCGGAGGCCGTACAGTCGTTGCCTGCCGATGGTTGCGTCGTGTTTGACGGGTATGAAATCACCGTATCGCCGAATCCGCCGGGAGACGGCAAAGCTCCGGATGGCGCTTGCCGCGTGGCGGTACCCCTTGCACTGCTGCAAAAGGCTGCGCTGCGCACCGCGCGCCCCGGCGATGTAGTGCGTCCGTTCGGCGCGCCGGGCAGCAAGCCGCTGCGCCGGTACTTTACCGATCAAAAGATCGATTTGCCTTTTCGTGCCCGTGTACCGCTTTTGTGTGTGGAAAACCGGGTGTTGTGGGCCGTGGGCGTGGGCGCGGCGGAAGAAACGCGCCTGACGCGGGAACCCGCCGTTTGGCTTAGCGTATCCCCACCGCCTCCGTGGCAAACGCCCGGAACGGTTTAATCAATCATCATTTCACCAATATAAAGGAGTGAGCCGGGATGAAACAGGATTCGCCATTGTTACAGGATTTATCTTCCGTGCTGTATACCGAGGAAGAGCTGAAGGAAGCCGTCGCCAAGATGGGCGCGCGTATTACGCACGATTATCAGGGCAAGGAGCCGCTGCTGGTATGCATTCTCAAAGGCGCCAGCGTGTTTTTTACCGATTTGATCCGCGCGATCGACCTGCCGATCGAAATTGAGTTCATGGCCATTTCCAGCTATGGCGCCAGCACAGTGTCCAGCGGAGAGGTGCGCATGATTAAGGATTTGGACCGCCCCATCCTCGGCCGGGACGTGCTGGTGGTGGAGGATATTGTGGATAGCGGCATGACGCTTTCCTACCTCAAACGCACACTGACCAACCGCGGCGCGAGCAGCCTGCGGCTGGTGACCCTGCTGGATAAACCCACCCGCCGCACCGTGCCCCTGAGTGTGGATTATTCCTGTTTCCAGATTCCCGATGCGTTCGTGGTGGGCTACGGGCTGGACTATGACGAAAAATACCGCAATCTGCCGATGGTGGGCGTGCTCGACCCGAAGGTATACACGAAATAAGAAAGCTGCTATGCGCTATAAAAAAGCCGGGGGATTTCCCCCGGCTTTAGCCTGCCCTAAAAGCCCGATCTGCGGTGTCAGCTTCGGGATGGCAAGGGACATCACTTACGCACGAGTAAGCTCAGCCCCTTGCCCCCCATGCTCTATTGCATCTCAGACTTTTTGAACAGGCTGACTACCTTCTTACAAAACAGGGTTTTTAACACGCTGAAGCCGGGGGTTCCCCCCGGCTTTTCGCATGCCGTAAAGTACCCCGCGCAACAGGGATGGCGGCTTTTCTGTCGAAGTGCAATGGTATACGCCCGCCGGAAACGGCGGCGCAAAAACAGGCGGAAAGCGGGCATTGCTATGGCAGTATCCCCGGAGACAGCAGCATTACGCAAGCATATAGCGCAAAGCGGGAACATCGTATTTTTTGGCGGCGCGGGCATGAGCACGGAAAGCGGCATACCGGATTTTCGCAGTGCGCACGGGCTGTATAACCGCGCGCAGGGCAAAACGTATGAGGAGATGCTTTCCATCGGGTTTTTCCGCAGCCAGCCCGATGCGTTCTGGCAGTTCTATAAAACGGTGATGCTGTACCCCGATGCCAGGCCCAACGCGGGGCATAGCGCGCTGGCGCGGCTGGAGGCGCAGGGAAAGCTGAAAGCCGTGCTGACCCAGAACATCGACGGGCTGCACCAGGCGGCGGGCAGCCACAACGTGTACGAGCTGCACGGCAGCGTGCTGCGCAACTCGTGCCTGCGCTGCGGCAAAACCTACGGGCTTCCCGCCGTGCTCGCGCAACAGGGCACGCCGCACTGCGACTGCGGCGGTATGCTGCGGCCGGATATTGTGTTTTACGGCGAGATGCTTGATGATGCCGTGATGGAGGCGTCCATCCGCGCCGTATCGCGCTGCGATTTGCTCATCGTGGGCGGCACATCCCTGACGGTGTACCCGGCGGCGGGGTTGTTGCAATACCGCGGGGCAAGCGCAAAGCTGGCGCTGCTCAACCGCGACCCCACCCCCTACGATAGGTACGCCGATCTGGTGGTGCGGGAGAATATCGCATCGGCGCTGGACGGGGCGATTGACTAAGAGAAAGAAAAACAATTGTCCTCCGGCTATATTACCGGAGTGTAAAAAGAAAAGAATAGTATAAACCACCGCCTGCCCGCGTGTTTTCGTTTCACGGGCAGGCGGTGGTATTATTGCTGCGAAAAACGGTGGTAATTACCCTTCCGTCAAGCTCGCGTGCCCCTCGTCGTCCACGCTGACGCGGTAAAACGCATCGGCATGCGCGCCCGCGGCGTCGGCCTTGTCCGTGCAGGTGAGGAAGGTTTGCACGCCCTTTGCGCTTTGCAAAAGGGCGTTGCGGCGGCGCGCATCCAGCTCGCTGAATACATCGTCCAACAGCAGCGCGGGCGTTTCGCCCATTTCGTTTTCAATCAGGGCAATTTCCCCCAGCTTCATGCTCAGCACGGCGGTGCGCAGCTGCCCCTGACTGCCAAAGGCGCGCAGCTCCTTGCCGCACAGCAGCATGGCCAGATCGTCCCGGTGGGGGCCGAAGGTGGTGTACAGGCGGGTTTTATCCTCGGCGCGGGTGCGCTTAAGCCCTGCCAGCATCTGTTTATAGGGGGTGTCGGTGGTCGCCAGCGGCCCTACGTAGCGCAGCTCAAAGGTTTCCTGCGGGTCCTCGGCAATGGCGGCGTACTGGGCGGCGGCATTTTCCGCCAGCTCGGTTAAAAACCAGCGGCGCGGCTCTACCAAATACACGGCTGCTCCGGCCAGCTGCTCGTCCCACGCGTCTAGCTGGGTATCAAAATCGTCGGTGGGGTGTTGGCGCTGGGCTTTCAGTAGGGCGTTGCGGCTTTCCAGCGTGCTCAGGTAGTTGCGCAGGGCTTTCACGTAGCTGGGGCGAATCTGGCTTAACTGCATATCAATAAACCGGCGGCGCGCGGCGGGGCCGTCCCGCACGATGCGCAAATCCTCCGGCCCAAACATTACGGTGGTGGCGTGCCCCATCATATCGGCGATGCGCTGGGCGGGCTTGCCAAAAAGCAGCACGCGCTTTTGCGGCTTGGTCAGCGGGTACAGGCGCACTTCCAGCTCGTGGCGGCCGTCCAGCCGGTGGGTTTCGCCCTGCACAAAGGCCACGTTTTCGCCCTCGGCGATCATCTCCCGGTCGGCGGCGGTGCGGTGGCTGCGCCCGATGGATAGCAGGTGCATGGCCTCCAAAAGGTTGGTTTTGCCCGAGCCGTTGGCCCCGTAGAGCACGGTGGTGCCCTGGTTGGGCGTAAGGCGCAGCGAGGCGTAATTGCGGAAATGCATAAGCCTCAGGGATGTAAAATACATGGCTTGTTCGGCTGCCTTTCGTTTGCTTGCGTCGGGGAGGGTCAGCGGCGGGTGCTTCAGCCCTGCGCGGTCAGGTTGCGGGTGATGAGGATGCGTTCGTCCGGTGCGGTGAGGCTGTCGCCGAATGCATCCTTCCCATCTACGGCATAGCGGCGGATGGCGAGCGTATCGTTATCCAGCGCCTTGATGTCTAAATAGCCGGTTTGCAGCACCTTTTGGGCGCGGCGGCGGGTGAGCAGCCCGCTCACGCGGGCCTTAAGTGCCGTATCGCCGCCCTCCCAGTCCATGGGCGCGCGGTTCCACGGGTCGGCCATGCCCTGCATGCCCAGCTCGTCGCCGTAGTACACGGTGGGCGCGCCGGGCAGAGCGCACAGCAGGCGCAGCGCCTCCAGATAGCGTTCTTTGGCAAGCGCCAGCTGGCCGGGGCGCAGGTGGATCTTTTGCGCGTCCTCCCGCGGCATCTGGATAATGCCGTCCTGATCGTATCCCGCAAAGGCGTTGAGGGCGCGCACGCGGTCGTGGCTGCCCAGCAGGTTCATCAGCGAATACCAAAACGGCGCGGGGTATACTTCCCGCTGGTGCAGCACCAGCCGCGCCACATCGTGCGCCGTTGCGCTGCCGGTAAAAAAGTCGATCACCACGCGGCGGAGGGGATAGTTCATCACGCTGTCCAGCGTATCGCCCAGACAGTAGGAGCGGGGGATGCCGTAGGCGACTTTGTTGCTGGCGTCCTCCCACACTTCGCCCAGCAGCGTACCCTGCGGGTTCTGCTTTTTCACGGCGGTGCGCATCTCCCGCAGTAAATCCATGGGCAGCTCGTCCGCTACGTCCAGCCGCCAGCCGCAGGCGCCGCGCTTCATCCACAGGGGCAAAACGCCGCTGCGTCCGTTGAGTAGAAACCGGCGGTAGTCCGGGTTATCCTTTTCCACGGCGGGCAGGGTGTAAAAGCCCCACCATGTGTTGTAGCGGTCGGGGAATTCATCAAAGCGGTACCATGAAAAATAAGGCGATTCCTTGCTCTGGTACGCGCCCATATCCGGGTAGCGGCCAAAGCGGTTAAAGTATACGCTGTCCGCGCCCGTATGGCTGAACACCCCGTCGCACAGCACTTTCATGCCGCGCGCATCCGCGGCTTTCGTAAGCGCGCAAAAATCCTCGCGGGTGCCCAGAATGGGATCAACGGTTTTATAATCCCCGGTGTCGTAGCGGTGGTTGGTGCGCGCCCGCACAATGGGGTTTATATACAGCACCGTAACGCCCATGGCGCGGAGCATATCCAGCTTTTCCGTAATGCCGCGCAGCGTACCGCCAAAAAAGTCCAGCGCGCGGTTATCGCCGTTTTCGGGGTCGATATCCAGCGTGGGCGGCTCGTTCCAATCGGTGTGGAAGGCCGCCTCGGGGTGCGCCTGCGCGATTGCCTTTTGCTGCGCTGCCGTATACGCGCCATCGCGGGCGAAACGGTCGGGGAAGATTTGGTAAATCACCCCGGTGCGCAGGTATTCCGGCGTGGCATAGGCAGGGTCGTACACCGTTACCTGATAGCTGCGCGCCGCGCCGTACATTTGCGTGCCCTCGCCGCCCAGCTCATCCGCCGCGTTGCCGTAGCGGATGTCGCCCTCCGGCAGAGACACGATAAAATCGTACCAAAACAGCATGGGCGTTTCCGGCACGGTTACGCTGGCCTCAAACAGGCCGCCGCCCAGCGGGGTCATGGGAATCTGCTTTTCCGCGCCGTCCCACGTGCGCAGGGTTACGGCGTCCCCTTCGTCGTTTTGAAAACGCAGCCGCAGGGTGCTGCCCGGCGTAACAGGGCCGATGGGTTCGCGAAAGGCGGGCAGGTGGGAGTTGTGCAGTATCATCCGGCGGGGCCTCCTTGCAAAAGAGCTTGTTCTATCATACCGTTTTTACGGCGGTTTCGCAATACGAACACCGCACATCTGTGCGCGTGTGCGTGCGGCGGCAATGGCGGCATAAAAAACCCGGAAGCGTTAAATTTTCCGCGATGCCGACAAATAGGTTGACCTTCCGGCGCTTTGGGCTTACAGTAGGATTACAACAATACGTATCGGCCAAAAACAAAGTAAAAATAACTGGGAGGCTATGGAATGTATCATTCAAGGCTGCACCTGACCAACGGCATGGTTTCCGTTGCGCTGGACGCGCTCAGCGGCGAACCGCTGGAGCTGGTGCTGGAAAGCAGGAAGGAAAACATACTCAAGAACAACCTCGCTTTGGAAGCGTCGCCGCTAAAGCTGCAGCTGTCGGACGGGCGCACGCTGCGCCCCGCCAAATACATGGAGATGCTGCGCGACGAGACGCTTGCGCCCGGCATCACCCTCCAGCGGGAGGCGGCGGAAAGCCGCGCGGTGGTCGCCTGCCCCGCGCTGGTGGATATGCAAACCGGGGCGCGCGTGGAGATCAAGGCCGTATGGTCGCTGTGGCTTTTGGCAGGGGATGAAAAGATACACTGGCAGCTCACGCTGGATAGCGGGCTTGACGCAACGGTGGAAAAGACGTATTTCCCCTACCTGAACGGCATTTGGCTGTCGGACGACTGGACGGGCGATACGCTGTACATGCCCATCCATTCGGGCGACCGGTGCCAAAACCCGACCGAAACCCTGTCGCGTAAGCCCAGCTTGATTTCCTGGAAGTGGCAGGAATACCAATACGAATTTACGCTGGGCGGGCCGTTTGGCCAATATAATGAAGATACGGGCTGCTATGAGCGGGAGTGCAGGTACTCCGGCCCCTGTTCCATGCTGTACGCCGTGCTTTCCAACCCGGCGCTGGACATGAGCGTATACCTCACCTGCCGCAATAACGATTTGCAGCTTAAAGCGCTGCGGGCGGCTACCTACGGCGTGGAGCGCCCCGGTGTTTCCCTCGCCATCGCGCATTTCCCCTGCCTTGGCAAGGGGCAGTGGGCAAGCGAGGAATGCGTGCTGATGCTCAGTGAAGGAGATTGGCACAAGGGCGCGGACGATTACCGCGCGTGGCGCGAATCGGTGCCCAAACCCGAGCTGGAACGCCGCCACAGGCCGGATTGGTATTTGAAAAGCCCCGGGCTGGTGGCGCATTACGATTTTAAGTATCAACGCGGATTTATCGTGCACCGCTTTGCGGACATTCCTGCGCTGTACGATATGGCGGAAAGCTTCGGCATGAACCACCTGCTGCTGTCCGGCTGGAATCAGGACGGGTTTGACGACGGCTTCCCCTGCTATACGCCCGATCCGGAGCTGGGAACCGAGCAGGAATTGAAGGATGCGCTGCAAAACGTGCGCGACCGCGGCGGGCACGTGGCGTTTTACATCAACGCACGCCTTTGCAACACCAAGTACGAAGAATTGCGCGAGCTGTACGAAAACGGCGCGGCTGCCCATGCGGACGGCACCCTCGAAATAGAAAAATACGGTGCGGGCAACCTGAACTTCGCCTGCATGTGCACGGGCTCCGCCGCGTGGCAAGGCAGGATGGCGCAAACCGTCGATTACCTGACGACGACCATCGGCGCGGATAGTATGTATCTGGATCAGCTGGGGATGGCGAAAGGGCTGCTATGCTACAACGAAGCCCATACGCACGGAAAAAACCGGGGCGGCTGGAATCAGGGATATGAAGCCATGCTTGCCCAAATGCGCGCCCGGTACCCGGAGGAGGGCGTTGCGCTTTTGTTTGAAGGCGCAAGCGATATTCACGCGCGCGGTGCGTCCGGGCAGCTTATTTCCACCATGTTCTTCAACGGCGCGTTCCCCGAGTTGTACAAGTACACCTTCCCGGATGATATTTTGGTGGATATGATGTGCCCCGCCTCCCACAGCGCCATGCGCCCGGCGCACATCGCGCGCAAGAGCACGTTCCTGTTATACCGCGCGTTCTGCGTCGGCTCGTATTTTTGGGTGTACGATTTGGAGGAGGACAATACCTTCCGCTGGGATGCGGAGCAGCTGGAACGCCTCAAGCGGGTGATTGCCATCCGCAAGGCGTGGCTGACGCAATACGGGCAGGGAACCTTCCGGGATACGGTGGGCCTGTGCGGGGTGCCGCAGCAGGAGGGTCTAATTGTCAAGCGGTTCGACTTGCCGAGTGGCGTGCTGCTGGCCTGTGCCAACGAAAAGAAAGCGGACGCTTCCGTTGTGGTGGACGGCGTAACCAATGCGCGGGCGGTAATACGCGCCTTTGAGCACCCGCAGGAAGAGCGGGCGCAACCCGTGGAGCGCGTACCGGGCGGGGTGCGCGTGCCCCTTGGCGGCACGGAGCTGTGCTATATTGTGCTGACCCCGCAGCCCTGACGGGGCGGCGGCTGCACAGCGCGGCGAAAACCTGCCGGGGATAAACGGTACATAAACAAGATGCGGGCGGGGACGTTTCGATGGATGGAAACGTCCCCGCCCGTTTTTGTTGCGTCAGGTTTAATTGCCGGCCTTATAGAATCCAGTCCCGTTCGCGATGATTTTTTAGAAATGGTTTGCCTCCAGAAGGGTACAAAAAAGCCCGCGGAAAACCAAGCCGCAGGCTTGGGTTACTGCGGGCGCAACTGCGGGGTGCTTACGCGCCTTGCGTTTGGATGGCTTCTGTCAGCGCGGTGGTGGCGGCCAGCTCGTCCACACCATCGGCGACCAGCGTGGCGTGCCCGCCGGGCAGCTTTGCCTGCGACAAAAGCCCCAGCATGCTTTTCATGTTCAGCACCAGCCCTTCGCATTCCAGCGTAAGGCGGCTCTGGTAACGGCTGGCGGTAGCGGCCAGCTCCGCGGCGGTAGCGCGGGTAAAGGGCATCAAAGGTTGCAGGTCCAGTTCGGTTCTGATCATTGGGGAATCCTCCAGTCTGCGGCGCAAACGCGCCGGTGATGGGAAGCAGGGTGTGTTAGGTCGGGGTTTCCATAGGGGGCGGCGCGGGCAATTCCTCCCGCGCGAATTGCAATAGTCTGCGCATGCGGTGGTTTACGCCGCTTTTGCCGATGGGCGGCGAAAGGGTCTGGCCCAGCTCCTCCAGCGTTAAATCGGGGGCCTGCAGGCGCGCGCGGGCGATTTGCTGCAGGGCGGGGGGCATGGCGGCAAAACGGTCGGTTTCCATAAGCCGGGTAATCAGCGTAAGCTGCTCCTGACTGGCTTGCATCTGCTTGCGCAGGTTGGCGCTGTCGCAGTTCATGGCGCGGTTCACCGTCGCCAGTACCTGCCGCTGCACGCGCAGGGATTCCAGCCGGGTCACCGCGTTGTGCGCGCCGACCGCCGTAAGGATATCGGCGATCTGGTCGCTTTGCTTGCAGTAGATGGCAGGGATTTCCTTGCGCACGGTGTATTTTACCGGAATGCCGATGCTTTGCAGGCATTTGGCTACGGAAAGGCGCAGGGTTTCATCCTTTACGGTAAACTCCAAATGGTAGGCGTGCTCGGGGCTGGACAGCGTGCCGCAGCCCAGCAGCGCGCCGCGCAGAAACGAACGGCGGCAGCAATCCCGGTTCAGGCGGATGCGCGGGGTGGTGGCGCGCAGCGCGGGCGTTCCGTCCGCCCCCGTTTCCATCATGCCCAGCTGCGTAAGCAAGGCGGGGGCCTGCCTGGGGCCGACGGTGAGCACGCACTTGCGGCGGCCGCCGAAACGCGCGTAGGTTACGTAATGCAGCTGCGCCACAATTTGCAGTTCTTTTTGCAGCAGTACAAAAACGCGCCGCGCAATGGCGGGGCTTTCCACGGTAAACTGTACGCTCAGCTTGCTTTGCCCCAGCAGCGATATGGCGCCCAGCGTCATATACAACGCGCCCAGCTCCGCAAGGCGGCAGCAGGGCTTATCGCAGGGGACGCGGCAAAGCTCCTCCTTGGTATCCGACGAAAAGGACATGTCCGCCCTCCAGTAAAATCAATCCATGTACGGGAAACAACCGTGACCCGGCGGTCCGCGGCAAAGGAACCGGCACGCCCGTGCGCGGCGGGGCTGCTGCCTGCCGCGGCTGTGCGCCGGCGGGGTATAACTGTCAAGGTAGCTTTATTGTACGCAATTCGGCTGTGTACGTCAAGCGGGGGTTATGGGGTGGGGTTGTTGTAGGGCGGCGAAGGTTCTGCTATAATGGAGCACAAATAAACGGAACAGAGGGTGGCTTTTCATGCGGAAAATTGGTGCGCTGGAAGCGGGCGGAACCAAAATGGTGCTGGGCGTATACGACGAAAACGGCAATTCGTTGGCGCAGGAAACGTATCCTACCTTAACCCCGGAAGAGACCGTACCCAAGATGCGCGAATTTTTGCTGCATCATCAGGTGGATGCGCTGGGCGTGGGCACGTTTGGCCCCGTACAGCTGGACCCTTCCGCGCCCAACTACGGCGCGATTACCACCACGCCCAAGCTGGCCTGGCGGGATTACCCCCTGCTGTCGGCGCTGACCGAGGGAATGGACATTCCCAGCGCGATCGATACGGATGTAAACGCGGCGGTGCTGGCGGAGGCGGCGCAGGGCGCGGCGCGCGGCGTGAGTGATGCGGTGTATATAACCGTGGGCACGGGCGTAGGCGGCGGGGTGCTCTCCGGCGGCAAACTGGTACACGGGCTGATGCACCCGGAGCTGGGCCATATGCTGCTGCGTCCCCACAAGGACGATCCCATCCCCGAGGGCGTTTGCCCCTACCATAACGGCTGTCTGGAAGGGCTGGCGGCGGGCCCCGCGCTGGGCAAGCGCAGCGGCTGCGATGCGCGTACCCTGCCGGATGATGCGCCCGTATTTTCCATCGAGGCCGATTATCTGGCGCAGATGTGCGTAAACCTGCTTATGATTTTAAGCCCGCAGAAGATTATTCTGGGCGGCGGCGTGATGGGGCGTAAAACGCTCTACCCCATGATTCGTGAGCGCGTGGTAAAGCTGCTGGGCGGCTACCTGCCCGCCGCGGAAAACAACATCGACTCCATCATCGTACCGCCGGCGCTATTCCCCATCAGCGGGTTAGTAGGTGCGTACCTGCTGGGTAAAGAGGCGCTTTCAGCTCGCTGAAAAAGGCTCATCTGCGGTGTCAACTTCAGCGGCAAAGGGAATCACAGCTTGCTGAAAAAGCCCATCTGCGTTGTCAACTACGGGCGGCAAAGAGAATCACTTACGTGCGAGTAAGCTCATCTCTTTGCCGCCCTTGTTTCCTAGCATCTATGCCTTTTTAAGCAAGCTGGGCTTGGGTGGTTCCGATTTGAGAACGCTGGAATAATTGCGATTACCCGTTTGTTAAAAATGTAAAACTTACAAACGCCACCCTGTATAGAGTGGCGTTTGCATATAAAAAGATGGGTCAAGGGCAGTGCCCTTGTCGGGTTCCAAGGGCGAAACCCTTGGCGGGGTATGGGGTGGAACCCCAAATAAGCAAGCTGGGCTTGGGTGTTGTCACATGGATAAAAGTATCCACCGCTCCTCGCGACCCTTTCCATCCGGCCAAGCCAACAGATAGTATAAACCCATCATTGCCATCTCTTGGCCGCGTGGAAACGCGGTTAAAGACGGGACAAGGGCTGAAAGTCCTTGTCAGGTTCCAAGGGCGAAACCCTTGGCGGGGTATGGGGTGGAACCCCAAATAAGCAAGCTGAGCTTGGGTGTTGTCACACGGATAAACGTATCCACCGCCCCTCGCGACCTTTTCCATCCGGCCAAGCCAATAAATGATATAAACCTATCATTGCCATCTCTTGGCCGCGTGGAAACGCGGTCAAAGACGGGTCAAGGGCAGTGCCCTTGTCGGGTTCCAAGGGTGAAACCCTTGGCAGGGATTAAATCACGTTGTGGTCTTTGAGCAGGGTTTCGATATCCGTGTTGCGCACGCGCTTGAGCACGCTTTTCAGCGCCAGCTTTTGCACCGGGCTCATGTGCATGTCGGTCAGCTTACGGCCGTCCCGCAGCTGTATGGAGGCGTTGAGCAGATCGCGCACATCGTATACGCTGCCCCATACCTCCGGCACGCCCCGGTCGATTCCCAGCAGGGTGTACACGGCCTCCATGCCGGTACGGATGGAGTACTCGGTGGTAAAAATGGTATCCCGCCTGGTTTCGGCAAACTGGCCGAGGAAGGCGAAGTTCACGCTGCCCTCCGGCACTACGGCGGGGCGGTCGCCCGCGGCGCGGGGCATAAAGAAGGCGGTAATGTAGGGCATCATCACGGGTACAGTGTTGGCGCTGTTTTCCGCCAAATCCGCAATGTCGCTTTCCGGCACGCCCAGATGGTAGAGCCACTCCATGCAAATTTCCTTGCCGGTGCAATCGCGCATCGGCTTTTTGATGTAGTCGCCCGGCCGGTCGCTGAACAAGCCGTACACCCAGCCGACCAGCTGGTTTTTGGGCTGACTGCGGAACTGGGGCTGGCGGTTGAAGGTCCAGCTCATCAGCCAGCTGGAATCCTGCACGGTCACGATGCCGCCGGTAACCACCTTGCCGCTGAAGGGATCGCGCTTGCAGATGTTTTGAATGTAGGGCACAATGCGGTCGTCCAGCGTGGTAACGGTCGCGCTCATCCAATTGGTCAGCTCGGGATCGTGGCAGAATTTATCGGGGTGGCCGAAAGCCGGGCTTTGCGCGGCGATGCTGCGCCACATATCCCACCCGCCGCCGGGTTTCAGCTCCTTTTGGAAGGGAGCGGGCTTGTCCTGCGCGCCGATGGCGGAGTTTTCCACACACCCGCCGTTGGTGATAAACACCAAGTCGTTCTCGGTTAGGGCGATGCTGTCCGCCTTGTCCTCGCGTAAAAGGGAAATGCTTGTGGCAACCTTGCGCCCGCCCTGTATAGCAAACTCCACGCCTGTTACCCTGGTGTTGTAATGGAACTGCACGCCAAAGCCTTTTAAGTACTCGATCATCGGGAGAATCATGGATTCGTACTGGTTGTAGCGCGTAAAGCGCAGCGCCTTAAAATCCGGCAAGCCGCCCACATGGTGGATAAAGCGCTTTAAGTACAGCTTCATCTCCAGCGCGCTGTGCCAGTTTTCAAAGGCGAACATGGTGCGCCAGTACATCCAGAAGCTGGAATGCAGCACCTCGTCGCTGAAATACTCGGTAATCTTTTTATCGTATAGCTCTTCATCCGGCGTGAAGAACAGGTGCATAATCTCCATGGCGCCTTTATCCGACAGGCCGAACTTGCCGTCCGTGTGCGCGTCCTTGCCGCGTTTTTCGGTGGCGCGCATCAGCGAGGAGTTGGGATCGTGCTTGTTGAGCCAATAATACTCGTCCAGCACGCTTACGCCCTCGGTTTCGATGGAGGGGATGGAGCGGAACAAATCCCACATACACTCGAAATGGTTGTCCATCTCGCGGCCGCCGCGCATCACATAGCCGACGCCGTTGTACTGGTAACCGTCGCACGCACCGCCGGGAATGGGGTCCTTCTCCAATATGTGCACGTGTGCGCCCTTCATATGGCCGTCGCGCACAAGGTAGCACGCCGCCGAAAGCGCGGCCAAACCGGAACCGACAATATAGGCGGATTTGCGGTCCACGCCCGCGGGTTTTTCGGGACGGGCGAAAGCTTCGTAATTGCCGCTGGAATAATACATGGTGGTAAACCTCCTGTTTTGGTGGATTCGGTTCTATTGTAGCCTTCTGCCGGAAAGGCACAATAAACAAAAACGCCGCCGTGATGAAACTTGCATCACGGCGGCGCGATTGTCTAAAATTTTATCATTGCGCGGGGTTTGATGAAAACTGGTATTTTTCCAGCGCCTTGGTAATATCCCCGTGGATCAGCGTACTCAGCCGGTCGATGATCTGCGCGGGGTCTTCCTTCATGCCGTTTTTAATCCAGTCCAGCATCAGCCCGACGAAGGCGAACTTGTAAAAATCGGCGATAAACTTTTTATCGCTGTCGCACACGCGCTTGCCCGCCGCGCGCTCTTCCACCACGCCGATGAGCAAATCGTACGTGATGCGGTACAGGTACTCCTCCATATGCTCGCGGTTAAGCGAATGGTACACGCTGGTGACCAGCGCCCGGTTGTCCAGCGCCGCCTCAAACATCTGCAAAAAGCCCTGCTGCCATGTGCGGTAGGTTTTTTTGCCCTCGATAATCTCGTCCGCCGCTTCGGCAAACGACCACTCGATCAAATCGTAGATATCCTTAAAGTGGTAGTAGAAGGTCATACGGTTGACGCCGCAGTCCTCGGCAATGTCCGATACGGTGATTTTCTCCAGCGGCTTTTGCAGGAGCAGCTTTTTCAGCGACGCTTCCAGCGCCTTTTTGGTAATCTGCGACATGGCGTCTCCCTTCCGGTGAGTCTGTAACGGGGGCGTTGACAAAAGCAAAGGGGGAAAATGGCAGGGGCGAACAGGCGCGAGAACCGCGATCCGCCCGCTTACGGCATCCGGCGCTATGGCTTTGCCCCCTCGCCGGAATAAACGGTGCATTGTATCCGTAATTGGCGCTGCCGCTATACATCCGGTGCTGCCGATTTGTCTCCGGGGCAGCCGGTGTACATCTGGTGCTACCGGTGTGATGCCGACGCTGCCGATGAAAAAAGGCTTGGCGCAGGGCCGCCTTGCCGCATGTGGCGGAAAGAACGGCCTGCCTCCAAGCCTTTGATAACAAGCGGAAATCTCCGGGCGGCAGGTGCGCCGCCGGATGTGCTGTGCGTTAGACCAGCTTTTCTCCGGCTGCAATAGCCGCTTCGTTCACGGGCACCAGTGTGGCCTTTTTCTGGCCCAGCCAGTCCCGCATAATGGTAAGCACGCTCTCGGTTTTGCATACGCCGGTCGCCTTGCGCGCCGCGCCCAGCATGACCATGTTGGCGACGCGGTCGTTGCCCAGCTCCGCGGCGATCTGGTTGCAGGGAATGGCGTGCACGGTAATATCGTCCCGCAGGGGCACGTCCTCGATCAGCGAGGAGTTGTAAAGCAGCGTGCCGCCCTTGACCATGCGGGGCATAAACTTGAGCAGGCTGGGCTTGTTCATCGCCACCAGTATGGGAGGTTCGCTCACCAGCGGACTGCCGATGGGTTCGTCGCTGACGACCACGGCGCAGTTGGCTTCGCCGCCGCGCATTTCCGGGCCGTAGCTGGGCATCCAGCTTACCTCACTGCCCTCCAGCAGCGCGGATTTGGCGATCAGCTGGCCGATGAGCAATACGCCCTGGCCACCGAAACCGGCAATTAAAAACTGTTTTTCCATGTTACTGGTCGCCTCCTTCCGGTGCGGCGGGCTGCACGGTAACATCGCGGTATACGCCCAGCGGGTAGGTGGGCAGCATGCTTTCCGTAAGCCAGTTCAAGGCTTCCTTGGGGGTTTTGCCCCAGTTGGTGGGGCAGGTGGAAAGCACTTCGACCATGGTAAAGCCCTTGCCTTCCATTTGCAGCTGGAACGCTTTTTTAATGGCGGCTTTGGCTTTTTTAATGTGGGGGACATCGTGCACGCTTACGCGGGCGATGTAGGCGGGGCCGTTTAGGGTAGCCAGCATTTCGCTCACCTTTACTGGCCAGCCGCAGTGGTCGGTATCGCGGCCATAGGGGCTGGTGGTGGTCACCTGCCCGGGCAGGGTGGTCGGGGCCATCTGGCCGCCGGTCATGCCGTAAATGGCGTTGTTGACAAAGATGGTGGTGATCTTCTCGCCGCGCGTCGCCGCGTGGATGATCTCCGCCGTGCCGATGGAGGCCAGGTCGCCGTCGCCCTGATAGGTGAATACCGCTTTATCCGGGCAGACGCGCTTGATGCCGGTCGCCACCGCGGGCGCGCGGCCGTGGGCGGCTTCCATCATATCGCAGTTAAAATACTCGTAGGCGAACACCGCGCAGCCAACCGGCGCAACGCCGATGGCCGTCTCGCCGATGCCCAGCTCGTCCAGCGCTTCGGCCACCAGCCGGTGGATGATGCCGTGGGTGCAGCCGGGGCAGTAGTGCATGGGCTTTTCGCAAAGCATTTTCGTCTTTTCAAATACTACGGCCATGTTACTCGCCCTCCTTTTCGTCGGGCCCCGGGGTGGAGTCGCCGCCGGACTTTTGCTTATCTTCAATGTCCTTCAGGTCTTTTTGCACGGTCTCGACCGCTTTGCCGATCATGCCGACCAGCCCGGTAATGCCTTTATGCACCGTCTGCGCGGTTTTGGCGGCCGCGTCGCCGACCTGCTTGCCCACGTCCTGCGCCTTTTGCTCAAACTCGGGGCTGTTGATGGTATCGTTGATCTTCTTGCCCGCCTCGTCCAGCTTTTTGCCGACGTAGTTGGCGGTGGCGTCGATCTTCTGGGCGGCGTCCTGCACCGCTTTTTCAAAGCTGCTGGGTTCGGGTTTTACGCCCGCAAGGGTTTCGATTTGCGAAACGATCTCGCTTACGGTGGGTACCATGCCGCCGGTGCGGCCGTAAAAATCCACCGGGCGCTCGCCGTTGATGGCCAGGCGCACGTCGTCCACCATCTGCCCCATGCTCATTTCCAGCGTCAGGTAGTGCTTGGCGGTCGCGAGGGTCTTGCGCAGCGCTTCCTCGGGGAAGGGCCACAGCGTAATGGGCCGCAGCAAGCCGACTTTAATGCCCTTTTCGCGGCATTTACGCATGGCGCTGCGCGCGATGCGGCTGGTGGTGCCGTAGGCGACCAGCACGATCTCGGCATCGTCCAGCAGTTCTTCCTGCCAGCGGCACTCGTTTTTCGCCATCAGGTCGTACTTGGCCTGCAAATGCTTGTTGTGGTTTTCCAACACCTGCGGATCGATGTACAGGCTGTTGATGATCGCGCGGGGGCGCTCCGCGGTCGGCACATGGCCGTCCGCCGCCCAGTTTTTGGCGGGAAGATCAGCCGCGGGCACGCGGCCGGAGGCTTTATCCATATCTACCGGTTCCATCATCTGTCCGATCAGGCCGTCGCCCAGCACGATAACGGGGTTGCGGTAGCGGTCTGCAATGTCAAAGGCATCCTGGGTCAAATCCACCGCTTCCTGCACGCTGCCGGGGGCGAGTACGCACATGCGGTAATCGCCGTGGCCGCCGCCGCGGGTGGACTGGTAATAATCGCTCTGCGCGGGCTGGATGCCGCCCAAACCGGGGCCGCCGCGCACCATGTTGACGATGACGCAGGGCACTTCCGCCCCGACGATGTAGCTGATGCCCTCCTGCTTAAGGCTGATGCCGGGGCTGGAGGAACTGGTCATTACGCGCGCGCCGGAACCGCCTGCGCCGTAGACCATGTTAATGGCGGCAACCTCGCTTTCCGCCTGTAAAAAACAGCCGCCTTCCTGCGGTAGCCGTTTGCTCATATACTCCGGAATCTGGTTCTGGGGCGTAATGGGATAGCCGAAGAAAAAGCGGCAGCCCGCCTGTATGGCGGCTTCGGCGATCGCCTCATTGCCCTTCATGAGTTTTTTCATGGGGTCATTCCCTTCCTGCCGTACCGTATGTGGCCGGCGATATCCCAGCTCCGCAGGGTTTGCCGGTGTGGCGAATCGCCATCCGGGCCGCCGCGCGGCGCCTGCGTTTTATTTTTCGACCGTTATGGCCACGTCCGGGCACATGGTAGCGCAAAAAGCGCAGCCGATGCACTCTTCCATGTTGATGCAGTAGGCGGCGTGGTAGCCTTTTTTATTAATGTGGGACGAATCCAGCGCCATGATCTTTTTGGGACACGCGTCCACGCATAGACCGCAGCCCTTACAAACGTCTTCGTTTACGGTTACGATTGCCATGGTTCAGCCTCCTTTTCCCTGTCGCGGCGTACGACCGTACGCAGGCCGCTAAAGCTTACTCCTTATCATAGGCGTAGCACGCGCGCTTGTCAATGCCGCCGCACCCCTGCGCAGGATGGAAAATTCATCCGGCGGGATACGGCGGCAAAGCGCTTGGCGCAAATATTTTATTCCATCAGCGCGTAGTGGGCGCTGGGGGTTAAATCGTACACAATGCGGTGTATATCGGGCAGTTGATGTAAGATGGCGGCGGTTACGCGCTCCAGCAAATCATACGGCAGGCGGCTGGCGCACGCCTCGCCGCTGCACGCCTGATACGCGCGCAGGATGATGGCATAACCCTCCGTTTCATCCGGGTTTTCGCACAGGGCGGCGTAATACTGCCACAGGCGGCGTTCGTGCCCGCCGGAGTGGATGGCCTCGCTGAAAATGGCGTCCGCCCGGCGGAGAAGCAGCAGGCGTTCGGGCGTCACCTCGCCAAAGATGCGCAGCGCCAGCCCGCTGGAGGGGAAGGGCTGCCGCTCGGCTATGCTGCTGGGCAGCGCAAGGGTCGCGGCCAGACGGCGGATCTCATCCTTAAACAGGCCGCGCACCGGCTCCACCACGTTCAGCGGCGTATCGCCCGCCGCGCCGGGCAGCGGCTCGGGGATGAACGCGCCGTATAACGTATCATTATAATTGGTACCCAGCACCATAGTTTGGGTGTCGGGGTGATAATCCAGCTGTTTGTAAAACACCTGCCGAAGCAGCGCCGAGGCGGTACGTTCCTTTTCCGTTTCGCCCCGCAGCCCCTGCAACGCCTTTAAAAAGGTTTCCTTCGCGTCCACGTATGCAACGCCGATGCCCAGCGTTTCGCGGAATTCGTCTATCACGGCCTGCGGCTCGTCCTTGCGGAAAAGCCCCGTATCCACAAATACGCAGGTCAGGCGGTCGCCCACGGCCATGTGCGCAAGCTTGGCGCATACGGCGCTGTCCACCCCGCCGGATACGGCGCATAAAACGCGTTTTTCGCCCGCGGCGGTACGCAGCGCCTGTGTCGCCTGGGCGATAATGGCTTCCTCGGTCCAATCGGGCGTTACGCCGCAGACCAGACACGCAAAATTGTGCAAAAGCTGCACGGCGTCCGGGTCGTTGCGCTCGATGGGGTACTGCATGGCGTACAGCTGCTCCTGCGCGCGCTGAAAGCCAATGCACCGCTCGGTAGCGGTGGCGATGCAGGTAAGCGGTTCGGGCAGATCCAAATCGTTTAAGCTGTGCAGTACGCGCTCGCCCCGGCTCATGCCCTCAAACAGCGGCAACGCGGAAAGGCCCAGCGTAACGCTCTCGTTTTCGCACTCCAAAGCGAGCACCTTGCCGCCGTAGTGGCGGCACAGCGCGGGCACCATGCCCCCCAGCGCCAATACCGGGATGCCCGCGTCCAGCAAAGACAGGTCAAAGCCCTCCAAAGAGGCTTCCTGATCATGACGGGCAGCAATAATCAACCCCCGGGCGCCGCGTGCGCGTGCCTGCGCAAGCGTAATGCCGGAAGGCGCAGGTTCGCAATAGATTTGCTGGCTGCGAAGGGTGCGGGCAATCAGCCCGGCCAGCGCATCATCCAGGTCCAGAATCAAAAGTACCTCTTGCATATGCGGCCTCCGAAGGTTGGTATGTCTGGTTACAGGTTTCGTACTCTTTCCACACGCAAAACATGAAACCCTTTTTTGTACGCTTTGCGACTGGGCGGGGGGTGGTACGCGGTGCGTGCCTGTGCTACAATACAGGCGTAAAAATTTACAAGCATGAAAAACGGAGGGATGCCCATGAACCCGGTGCTGCAAAGCCTGTATACGCGCAAATCCGTGCGTGTTTTTCTGCCCAAATCCATCGGCGCCCAGGAGAAGGAAGCCATTTTATTGGCGGCTTCCAACGCGCCTTCCGCCGGAAACCAGCAACAGTATACCATACTGGATATTACCGACCCGGCGCTGAAAGCCCATTTGGCGGTAAGCTGCGATAACCAGCCGTTTATTGCCACCGCACCGATGGCGCTGCTGTTTTGCGCCGACGTGCAAAAATGGTACGACGCGTACGATGCGGCCAGCTGCGACCCGCGCACGCCGGGCGTGGGCGATTTGATGCTGGCCGTGCAGGATGCGGTAATCGCCGCGCAAAACGCCGTGACCGCCGCATGGAGCCTTGGCATCGGCTCGTGCTACATCGGCGATATTCTGGAGCATTTTGAGGAAAACCGCGCCCTGTTCCACCTGCCGCCGTACGTGGTGCCTGCGACAATGGTGGTATTCGGCTACCCGGACGACCAGCAATTGAAACGCGAAAAGCCCGCGCGCCAACCGCTAAGCAAGCTGGTGGCGGAAAACCAGTACCCCGAAAGAAGCGGAAACGCGTGGGTGCAAACGCTGGGCGCGCACAGCGCCGCCAAGCCGCCCGCGGCATGGATGCAGGCGTTTTGCGAACGGAAATACCAATCCGATTTTGCCCGCGAAATGAACCGTTCGGTGGCCGTCAGCCTGCAAAGCTTTATGCAGGGGGATAATAACAAACAGGAAGCGCAGGACTAAACCCCCAGCTTGCTGAAAAAAGCACATCTGCGTTGTCAACTTCAGAATGGCAAGGGGAATCACTTACGTACGAGTAAGCTCATCCCCTTGCCATCTTTGTTTCCTAGCATCTGCGCCTTTTTGAGCAAGCTGTTCGCCCGCTGAAAAGGGCGCATCTGCGGTGTCGGCTACGGGTGGCAAAGGGAATCACTTACGCACGGTAAGCTCAACCCTTTGCCGCCCTTGTTTTCTAACATCTACGCCATTTTGAGCAAGCTGGGCTTGGGTGTTTCGCGTAGGAAAAAGTTTTTTCTACTAATATATAATGCCGGGGTGGATACGGCCCGTGCTGCGGGCAAAGCCGGAGAAGGCGGCGGTATTTTAATATAAAACATGAAAGAAAACGAATGATCATCATATAATGTTCGACATATGATTGACATTCGAGGGAAAATCCGCTATACTCATGCCGTTCCACTGGGCGGATAATGTGCGATTTCGCAATAAACCCGAACATTATGGACGAAACGAGAGACGAACGAACGGAACACGGACGTGTTTTACACCTCCGCGGGGCTAACCCCCCGGCGGGAAAGGGAGGCAGCGGAAACCGGATGAAGAAAGTAGCCGTCATCATGGGCTCGGACAGTGATTTGCCCGTGCTGAAACCCTGCTTTGAGCAGTTGAAACAATTGGAAATTCCCTTTGAGGCGCATGTTTTCAGTGCCCACCGCACGCCGGACGAAGCGGCCGCTTTTGCTGCGGGCGCGGCGGAAAACGGCTTTGGCGCGATCATCGCGGCGGCGGGCAAAGCCGCGCACCTTGCGGGCGCGTTGGCTGCGCGCAGCGTACTGCCGGTCATCGGCATCCCGGTCAAGTCCTCCACGCTGGACGGGCTGGACGCGCTTTTATCTACCGTGCAGATGCCTGCCGGGCTGCCTGTGGCGACCGTCGCCATCGACGGCGCGGCCAATGCCGCTATCCTCGCCGCGCAGATTATTGCCGTGTCGGATGCGGCGCTTTCGGGCAAACTGCTGGCTGCGCGCAAAGCCATGCGTGAAAAGGTATTGGAGAAGGACCGCAACCTCGCCGTGTAACCCTACGCGGCGGGCTTTTTATTGCAAAAAACAGGGATTGAGCAGGAGGAAGAATCAAAATGGAAAAGCTTGCACAGCTCTACGAAGGCAAAGCCAAAAAAGTATACGCGACTGACGACCCGGGTGTGGTACTGGTGGACTATAAGGACGACGCGACCGCCTTTAACGGCCAAAAGAAGGGCACCATTTTAGGCAAGGGCGCCATCAATAACCGCGTGACCAACCACCTGATGCGGCTTTTGGAGAAAAACGGCGTGCCCACGCACCTGATTAAAGAACTTTCCCCCCGCGAAACGCTGGTGAAAAAGGTGACGATCGTCCCGCTGGAAGTGATCGTGCGCAACGTGGCGGCGGGTTCGCTGTCCAAGCGTTTGGGTCTGCCCGAAGGCACGCCCATGAAAAAGACGGTGCTGGAGTTTTGCTATAAGGATGATGCGCTGGGCGACCCGATGGTTAACCGTTACCACATCGCCGCCATGGAATGGGCGACCGATGCGGAAATGGAGATTATCAGCAATTACTCCCTCAAGGTCAATCAGGTGCTGAGCGATTATCTTTCCGATTTGAACATCGAGCTGATCGACTTTAAGCTGGAGTTCGGCCGCACGGCGGACGGCACCATTGTGCTGGCGGATGAGATCAGCCCCGATACGTGCCGCTTCTGGGACAAAACCACCCATGAAAAGCTGGATAAAGACCGTTTCCGCCGTGATCTGGGCGGCGTGGAGGATGCGTACCACGAAATTCTCAAACGGCTTTTAGGCGAATAACACTATATTTCGATTCGGTCAGGCGGCAACACGCTTGATCGAATTTACGCTTGTGCCGGTTTGCCGGCAGTGCCGCGAAACCCATACACTCCCCCTGCTTTTGTTGTCAGTTCGTGATTTTTACGGGAAATGCGGCATGTGCCACAAACCCCAACACCCGAAAGGAAAGTACCGCTTATGAGCAAACTACACGAAGAATGCGGCGTTTTCGGCCTCTATTTGCCGGATGGGCAAACCGGTGTGGTCGGCCCCGCCTACCATGCGCTGTACGCCCTGCAACACCGCGGGCAGGAAAGCTGTGGCATCGCCGTAAACTGCGACGGCGTCATCACCTGCCATAAGGATATTGGGCTGGTGGGCGACGTGTTTACCCACGACGTGCTCACCCGCCTGCCGGAAGGCTCCATTGCCGTGGGGCACTGCCGCTACGGCACCACCGGCGCGCAAAACCGGGGCAACGCCCAGCCGCTGTTGGTTAACCACTTAAAAGGCGGCATGGCGCTGTGCCATAACGGCAATCTGGTTAACGCGGGCGAGCTGCGCGAAACGCTGGAGCTGGGCGGCGCTATTTTCCACACCACCAGCGACAGCGAAGTGATCGCCTACATTGTAACGCAGGAACGGCTGACCGCCGACAGCATCGAGCAGGCAGTGCTAAGCGCCATGCGGCGCATCAAGGGTGCGTACTCGCTGGTGCTGTGCAGCCCCACCAAGCTGATTGCCGCGCGCGACCCGCACGGCTTCCGCCCGCTTTGCATGGGAACGCTGGAAAATGGCGGCACGGTGTTTGCCAGCGAAAGCTGCGCACTGGACGCGGTGGGCGCGGCCTTTGTGCGCGATATTGCCCCCGGCGAAGTAGTGGTGGTGGACGGCGAAGGCGTGCGTTCGCTCTCGCTGGGCGAAAAGTGCGAAAGCTCGCTGTGTGTGTTTGAGTTTATCTATTTTGCCCGTCCGGACAGTGTAATCGACGGGGGGGGGGGGGGGGGGGGGGGGGGGGGGGGGGGGGGGGGGGGGGGGGGGGGGGGGGGGGGGGGGGGGGGGGGGGGGGGGGGGGGGGGGGGGGGGGGGTGGGGGGGGGGGGGGGGGGGGGGGGGGGGGGGGGGGGGGGGGGGGGGGGGGGGGGGGGGGGGGGGGGGGGGGGGGGGGGGGGGGGGGGGGGGGGGGGGTGGGGGGGGGGGGGGGGGGGGTGGGGGGGGGGGGGGGGGGGGGGGGGGGGGGGTGGGGGGGGGGGGGGGGGGGGGCAGGGGGGGGGGGGGGGGTGGGGGGGGGGGGGGGGGGGGGGGGGGGGGGGGGGGGGGGGGGGGGGGGGGGGGGGGGGGGGGGGGGGGGGGGGGGGGGGGGGGGGGGGGGGGGGGGGGGGGGGGGGGGGGGGGGGGGGGGGGGGGGTGGGGGGGGGGGGTGGGGGGGGGGGGGGAGGGGGGGGGGGGGGGGGGGGGGGGGGGTGGGGGGGGGGGGGGGGGGGGGGGGGGGGGGGGGGGGTGGGGGGGGGGGGTGGGGGGGGGGGGGGGGGGGGGGGGGGGGGGGGGGGGGGGGGGGGGGGGGGGGGGGGGGGGGGGGGGGTGGGGGGGGGGGGGGGGGGGGGGGGGGGGGGGGGGGGGGGGGGGGGGGGGGGGGGGGGGGGGGGGGGGGGGGGGGGGGGGGGGGGGGGGGGAGGGGGGGGGGGGGGGGGGGGGGGGGGGGGGGGGGGGGGGGGGGGGGGGGGGGGGGGGGGGGGGGGGGGGGGGGGGGGGGGGGGGGGGGGGGGCGCCGTGCACACCGCGCGGCTGCGCGCGGGCGCGTTTTTGGCGCTGGAGCATCCCGTGCAGGCGGATGTGGTGGTTGGCGTGCCGGACAGCGGCATCGACGCCGCCATCGGCTACGCCCGCCAGAGCGGCATACCCTACGGCGTAGGCTTTATTAAAAACAAGTATGTGGGCCGCACGTTCATCCAGCCCGGGCAGGCGGAGCGGCAAAACGCCGTGCGCATCAAGCTGAACGTGGTCGGCGCGACCGTAAAGGATAAGCGCGTTGTGTTGATTGACGATTCCATCGTCCGCGGCACGACCAGCGCGCGCATCGTAAGCCTTCTGCGAGAGGCGGGCGCCAAAGAGGTGCATATGCGGTTAAGCTCGCCGCCGTTTCGGCATCCGTGCTATTTCGGCACCGATATCGACTCCACCGAAAACCTCATCGCTGCCAACCACAGCGTGGAGGAGATTTGCCAAATCATCGGCGCGGACAGCGTAGGCTACCTGCCGCAGGAATGTTTGGATAAACTGGCCGACCAGAGCACCTGTGGCTTCTGCAAGGGCTGCTTTACGGGCAAATACCCGGTGGAGCCGCCCACGCAAGCCGCGAAAAACAAGTTTGAAACCTACCTTTCCCAAGCCGAAAAGGAGTGAAACCGGTCATGAAGAGCGAGAGCGAAAGCTACAAAGCCGCCGGGGTGGATATTACCGCCGGGTACCGTGCCGTGGAACTGATGAAAAAGCATATTGCGCGCACCCTGACTGCCGGGGTGCTGGGCGATGTGGGCGGCTTCGGCGGCCTGTTTGAATTGGACGTAACGGGCATCAAGCGCCCGGTGCTGGTGAGCGGCACCGACGGCGTGGGTACGAAGCTAAAGCTGGCCTTCCTATTGGATAAGCACGATACCGTGGGCATCGACTGCGTAGCCATGTGCGTAAACGATGTCATCTGCTGCGGCGCAAAGCCGCTGTTCTTTCTGGATTATATCGCCTGCGGCAAAAACGTACCCGAGCGCATCGAGCAGATCGTCGCGGGGATTGCGGAAGGCTGCGTGCAGGCGGGCTGCGCGCTCGTCGGCGGGGAAACGGCGGAAATGCCGGGCTTTTACCCCATAGACGAGTACGACCTCGCAGGCTTCTCCGTAGGCGTTGTGGATAAGGAAAAAATACTGGATAAAACCGCCATGAAGCCCGGCGACGCCATCCTCGCGCTGCCGTCCTCCGGCGTGCATTCCAACGGTTTTTCGCTGGTGCGCAAGGTGCTGGGCGTGGAAACCGGCGGCCTGAACACCCCCTATGCGGAGCTGGACGGCGCGGCTATCGGCGAAACGCTGCTTACCCCCACCCGCATTTATGTAAAACCGGTGCTGGCGATGCTGGAAAAAGTGCAGGTGCATGCGCTTTCCCATATTACGGGCGGCGGTTTTTACGAGAATATTCCGCGCTCGCTTCCGGCGGGCTGCTCCGCCAAAATAGAGCGCGCGGCGGTGCGTACGCTGCCGGTGTTCAGCATTATTCAAAAGATGGGCGGCATCCCCGAGCGGGAGATGTTTAACACCTTCAACATGGGCGTGGGCATGACGGCTGTTGTGCCCGCCGCACAGGCGGATGAAGCCCTGCGCATTCTGCGGCAAAACGGCGTGGAAGCCTACGCGTTGGGCGAAGTGGAAGCCGGAGACGGCGGCGTAACGCTATGCTAGGCATCGCCGTACTCGTCAGCGGCGGCGGCACCAACCTGCAGGCGCTTTTAGACGCGCAGGCAAGCGGGCTGCTCCACAGCGGGCGTATTACGCTGGTCGTAAGCAACAAGCCCGACGCGTACGCCCTGACCCGCGCCAAAGCAAGCGGTGTGGAAACGCTGGCGCTGCCCAAAGCCAAGGGTGAAACGCCGGAAGCATGGGGCGAAAAGCTGATTGCGGCGCTGAAAGAACACGATATTGCGCTGGTGGTGCTGGCGGGCTTTCTGCTCATCCTCGCGCCTAACGTGATTGCCGCGTACAAAGACCGCATTATCAACATCCACCCCAGCTTGATCCCCTCCTTTTGCGGCGAGGGCTACTACGGGCTGAAGGTGCATCAGGCGGCGCTGGAACGCGGCGTAAAGCTGACCGGCGCGACCGTGCATCTGGTCAACGACATTCCGGACGGCGGGCGCATCCTACTGCAAAAGGCTGTGGCCGTGCAGCCGGGTGATACGCCCGAAACCCTGCAAAAGCGCGTGATGGTGGAAGCTGAATGGCAGCTGCTGCCGCAGGCGGCGGAGGAAGCCGCGGCGCGGCTTGCACAGGGGCTGCCGGTGTAATTTTCTCCGGCAAAGTGCTATGATATTCCTATGCGGAAACTCCGCTGACCGTTGACAATATAGGAGGCATACCCGATGGAAAAGAAAGATTTATTTGCACAATTGGCCGCCAACCGTTACCCGGGGCGCGGCATACTGCTGGGCCGCAGCGACGACGGGATGCGCGCGGTGATTGCCTATTTCATTATGGGGCGCAGCGAAAACAGCCGCAACCGTGTGTTCACTCCCACGGAGGACGGCATTATCACCGAGGCGTTTGACCCCGCCAAGATGGTGGACCCCAGCCTGATTATCTACGCGCCGGTGCGCGCCGTAAACAGCACGCAGACCATCGTAACCAACGGCGACCAGACCGATACGATCGCCCGGTTTTTGCAGGACGGAAACACCTTTGAGGCGGCGCTGCGCACCCGCACCTTCGAGCCGGACGCGCCCAACTTTACCCCCCGCATCTCCGGACTTTTAACGGTGGACAGAGGCGCGATGAGCTACAAGCTCTCCATCCTTAAAAGCAACGGTGGCCAGCAGGACAGCGCCCAGCGCTTCTTCTTTGAATATCCCCAGCCTTCCTTTGGCGAAGGGCACCTGATCCACACCTATCGCTGCGACGGCGACCCCATCCCCAGCTTTGAGGGCGAGCCGGTGCGCGTGAACATCAGCCTCGCCTTTGACGGCATCGACCATTTTGCCGCGGAGCTGTGGAACGCGCTGGACATGCAAAACCGCGTGAGCCTGTTTGTGCGCACGGTGGATGTGCTGACCGGCGAAACCGAAACCCGCATTATCAACCAGCACGGCTGACCCTTGCGGCATAGCCCTGCTGTTTTCCCTACCATGGATACCAAAAAGGAGGCCCATTGGTTATGAAGGAACTGGAACTGAAATACGGCTGCAACCCTAACCAGAAGCCCGCGCGCATCTTTACCCAAACCGGCGAGCTGCCCTTGACCGTGCTCAGCGGCAAGCCGGGGTACATCAACTTTCTGGACGCGCTCAACGGCTGGCAGCTGGTTACCGAGCTAAAGCGCGCCACGGGGCTGCCCGCGGCGACCAGCTTTAAGCACGTCAGCCCCGCAGGCGCGGCGCTGGGATTGCCGCTTAGCGATACGCTCAAGAAAATTTATTTCGTGCCGCAGGATGCGCCGCTCAGCCCGCTGGCCTGCGCCTATGCCCGCGCGCGCGGCGCCGACCGCATGAGCAGCTTCGGCGACTGGATCAGCCTGTCCGATCCCTGCGATGTGCCCACCGCCCTTTTAATCAAGCCCGAGGTGAGCGATGGCGTGATTGCGCCGGACTACGAGCCGGAAGCGCTGGAAATACTGAAAAGCAAGCGCGGCGGCAACTACAACATCGTAAAGATGGACCCTGCCTACCAGCCGCCCGCGCTGGAGCGCAAGGATATTTTCGGCATCACCTTCGAGCAGAACCGCAACGAACTGGTGATTGACGATGCGTTTTTCGCCAACGTCGTCACCCAAAACAAGGAATTGCCCGAAACCGCCAAGCATGATCTGGCTGTTGCCATGATCGCGCTGAAATACACGCAGTCCAACTCCGTTTGCTACGTCAAGGACGGCCAGTGCATCGGCATCGGCGCGGGGCAGCAAAGCCGTATCCACTGCACGCGGCTGGCGGGTGACAAGGCGGATAACTGGTGGCTTCGCCAGCATGAAAAAACCTTGGCGCTCCCCTTTATTGCCGGTTTGAAAAACCCCGACCGGGACAACGCCATCGACCGCTACATCAGCAATGAGGCGGACGAAACCGTACTCAAGGACGGCAACTGGCAGCGGCTGTTTACCGAAAAGCCCGCGCCCCTGACCACCGCCGAAAAGAAGGCATGGCTTACCCGGCTTTCCGGCGTCAGCCTCGGCAGCGATGCGTTCTTCCCCTTCAGCGACAACATCGACCGCGCGGCGCAAAGCGGCGTAGCCTACATCGCCGAACCCGGCGGCAGCAAGCGCGACCAGGAAGTGATCGACGCGTGCGACCGCTACGGCATCGCCATGGCATTTACCGGCCTGCGCCTCTTCCACCATTAAGTTTGGTCGGGCTCGAAAGCAAGTCCGCGCGTGCCGCCGGGTGAATTTTTATCATCTTGCGCCTGCGCAGCCCTCGACGTAGCTCTGCTACTACTTCGGGCTGCGCAAACCCAAGCTGAAAGAAAATTCACGGCCAGCGGCTCTGCGCGTCCTTGCTTCCTCGCCCGCCCACGGGCAGAGAGGATAGCAGGTGTGGAAGAATGTGGTTCTTGCCATGGTAATGGTTGGTATCGGAGCAGCCGGGGAACGATCGGAATGAGTCCGGCTGTCTGGAACGGCCAGCGGCACTGCGCGTCCTTGCCTCCTCGCCCGCCCACGGGCAGAGAGGATAGCGGGCGGGGAGGATACTGTTTTTACGAATGTAATGGTTGGTATCGGAGCTATGGTGTAATCATTGGGTTGCCCGGTTTTACAGGGAAACGCGCCGGTGTGTGCAAGCGGTTTGTTTTTACTGCATGGTGTACAAGCGTGTTTGAATCGGGCGGCGCTCGGGATACACGGTCAACGGAAGGCTTTTTTCACAGGGAACCCTTGAACGAAAACCCTGAAGGAGTGACAAACGTATGAAAGTCCTCGTGGTGGGCGGCGGCGGCCGCGAACATGCCATCATCCGCAAGCTCAAGGAAAGTCCGCTTATTGAAAGTTTGTACTGCGCCCCGGGCAACGGCGGCATCGCCGCGGATGCGGAGTGCGTACCCATTAAGGCGACGGATATTACCGCCTTGGCCAAGTGGGCGGAAGAAAACACGATGGATTACGTCGTCGTCGCGCCGGATGATCCGCTGTGCATGGGGCTTTGCGATTTGCTCAGCCAAAAGGGCATTGCCTCCTTCGGCCCCAGCAAGGCGGCCGCGCGCATCGAGGGCAGCAAGGTGTATGCCAAAAAGCTGATGCGCAAAGCGGGCATTCCCACCGCCGCGTGCGAAATTTTTACCGATATGGCGCTGGCACTGCGTTATGTGCGCATTGCGCCCTGCCCCATGGTGGTCAAGGCCGACGGGCTGGCGCTGGGCAAGGGCGTTATCATCTGCCGTACGCGGGAGGAAGCCGAGCAGGCCGTGCGGGATATGATGGAGCTGGGGCGCTTCGGCGTATCCGGCAAGAGCATCGTGATTGAGGAGTTTTTATCCGGCCCGGAGGTGAGCGTGCTCGCCTTTACCGATGGCAAGATCATCCGCCCCATGGTGAGCGGGATGGATCACAAACGCGCGCTGGATGATGATTTGGGCCTCAACACCGGCGGCATGGGCGTAATCGCTCCCAACCCCTACTATACCGAGGCGATTGCCGAAACCTGTATGCGCACTATTTTTCAGCCGACGCTGGCGGCGATGCGCGCGGACGGCAACCCCTTCTCCGGTTGCCTGTATTTCGGCCTGATGCTTACCGAGAGCGGCCCCAAGGTGATTGAGTACAACTGCCGCTTCGGCGATCCCGAGGCGCAGGCGGTGCTGCCGCTGTTGCAGAGCGATTTGTTCGATATTATGCGCCATGTCAGTGATGGTACGCTGGCTAAGGCGGATGTACGGTTTGAAAACAAGGCAGCCTGCTGCGTAGTGCTGGCCTCTGGCGGCTACCCCGAAGCCTACCGCACGGGCATGCCCATTACCGGCATCGACAAGGCCGAAGCCCTGCCGGGCATTTCCGTACTGCAGGCGGGCACGCGCCGGGAAGAGGGCGGCGCGCTGGTTACCGCGGGCGGCCGCGTGCTGGGCGTAACGGCGGTGGCGGGTACGCTGGCACAGGCGGTGCAAAACGCCTATCAGGCGGCGGAGCAAATCCATTTTGAGGGCGCGCACATGCGCCGGGATATTGGCGCGCGGGCGCTGGAAGCGCTGAAGCGCTAAGCAAACCGCTGCTTTGGATGCGGCGGCAGAGCGCTGCCGCTTGCATTTCCCCAGAGGTACCCTTTTTACGGATGGTTCCGGCACCGCCCGCGGGCGCACCGGACGAAGGAGGAAGTTATGGCTGTTTATCGCGTCTATACCGAAAAGAAACCCGCCTACGCTGTGGAGGCTAAGGCGCTTTTGTACGAAATCCGCCATATTCTGCTCATCAAGAGCGTTACGGGCGTGCGGCTGCTGAACCGCTACGATATTGAGGGCGTCAGCGAGGCGCTGTTTACCCAGTGCCTGCCGATCGTATTTTTTGAGCCGCAGCTGGACGAGCACTATGCCGCCCTGCCCAAGACGGACGATGCGGTGTTCGCGGTGGAATACCTGCCCGGACAGTTCGACGTGCGCGCTGCCTCCTGCGAAGAATGCGTGCAGCTGGTCAGCTGCGGCGAGCGCCCCACCGTGCGCACGGCGCGGGTGTATCTGCTGGCGGGCACGCCCACCGAAGAAGAGCTGACCCGCATCCAGAAATACGTGGTCAACCCCGTGGAAAGCCGCATGGCGGAGCTTGCCGAAAAAGACACGCTCAAGCAGACCTATGCCGCGCCGGACGCGGTGGAAACCCTGAAAGGGTTTACCACCATGGACGATGCTTCCGTTGCGGACTTTGTAAAGCGCTACGGCCTTGCCATGGACCGGGACGATCTGGCGTTTTGCCGCGATTACTTCGCCGCCGAACACCGCGACCCTACGCTGACGGAAATCCGTATGATTGATACCTACTGGAGCGATCATTGCCGCCATACCACCTTTTTGACCGTACTGGACGAGGTGAAAAGCCGGAAACCCGCCGTGGAAAAGGCGTTTACCCGTTACCTTGCCCTGCGTAAGGAGCTGGGGCGCGAGCACAAGCCCGTGACCCTGATGGACATTGCCACCATCGGCGCCAAAGCACTCAAAGCGCGCGGGGGGCTTACCAATCTGGACATCAGCGACGAAATCAACGCCTGCTCCATCGTGATCGACGTAGACAACAACGGCGTTACCGAGCCGTGGCTACTCATGTTTAAAAACGAGACCCACAACCACCCCACCGAAATTGAGCCCTTCGGCGGCGCGGCCACCTGCATCGGCGGCGCGATCCGCGATCCGCTCTCGGGGCGTACCTATGTATACCAGGCCATGCGTGTTACCGGCGCGGCCGACCCGCTGGTGCCTGTGGCCGATACCCTGCCCGGCAAACTGCCCCAGCGCAAGCTGGTCACCACCGCGGCGGCGGGGTACAGCGCCTACGGCAACCAGATCGGCCTTGCCACCGGCATGGTGGATGAGCTGTACCACCCCGGCTATGCCGCCAAGCGTATGGAAATCGGCGCGGTCATCGGCGCGGCGCCGCTTGCCAACATCCGCCGGGAAGAACCCGCTCCCGGCGACGTGGTGATTCTGCTGGGCGGGCGCACCGGGCGCGACGGCTGCGGCGGCGCGACGGGCAGCAGCAAGAGCCACAACATGGAAAGTTTGGAAAGCTGCGGCGCGGAGGTGCAAAAGGGCAACCCGGTCATCGAGCGGAAATTGCAGCGCCTGTTCCGCAATGGCGAAGTGACCCACCTCATCAAGCGCTGTAACGATTTTGGCGCGGGCGGCGTAAGCGTTGCCATCGGCGAGCTGGCGGACGGCCTTGCCATTGATCTGGACAAGGTACCCAAGAAGTACGAAGGGCTGGACGGCACGGAGCTGGCGATTTCCGAAAGCCAGGAGCGTATGGCCGTCGTCGTTGCCAGCGAGGACGCGGAACGCTTTATCGGTTTTGCCAACGGCGAAAATCTGGAGGCGACGGTGGTGGCTACCGTTACCGCGGAGCCGCGCCTGTGCATGACGTGGAAAGACAATGTCATTGTGGATATCAGCCGTGATTTTCTCAACTCCAACGGTGCGGAAAAGCATGCCGGTGCGGAGGTTGCAGACAGCGGCATTGCTACGGTACCATTTGCGGGCGATACCTTTGTGGAAAAGCTGCAAGCCATGGTCAGCGATTTGAACGTCTGCTCCAAGCAGGGGCTTTCCGAACGGTTTGACAGCACCATCGGCGCGGGCACGGTGCTGATGCCCTTTGGCGGCGTGCGCCAGCTGACCCCGGCGCAGGCCATGGCGGCCAAGCTGCCCGTACTGCACGGCGAAACCGCCACATGCAGCGGTATGGCCTATGGCTTCCACCCGCAGCTGATGGAGCAAAGCCCCTACGAGGGCGCGTACCTGAGCGTGGCGGAAAGCCTGTGCCGCCTCACCGCGAGTGGTTTTGATTTCCGCAAGGCGTACCTCACCTTTCAGGAATATTTTCAGCGCATGACTGCCGACCCGCAGGGCTGGGGGCAGCCGCTTTCGGCGCTGCTGGGCGCGCTGGATGCGCAGTTGAACTTCGGCATTGCCGCCATCGGCGGGAAGGACAGCATGAGCGGCACTTTTGAAACGCTGCACGTGCCGCCCACGCTGGTCAGCTTTGCTGTCGCCCCCGGCGTAACGGACGATGTGATCTCCCCCGAGTTCAAAGCTGCCGGGCATAAGCTGTACTATTTGCACGCCGACCCGTTTGCGGCGGAGGCGTTTACCAAGAGCCTTGATCTGCTCTACCGCCTGATTCACGAAAAGAAAGTCGTTTCCGCATGGGCGGTCGGCTTTGGCGGCATTGCCGAGGGGCTGTTTAAAATGGCGCTGGGCAACGGCATCGGCGCGAAGGTGAACGCGGGCTTTACGCGCGGTCTGCTGGTGCAGGAAATCGGCGGCGTGATTGTGGAAGTAGCAGCGGACGATGTGGCCCTGACCGGCGCAGCCGAGCTGCTGGGCGAAACCGTGCCGGAATACGAGCTGCATATCGGCGGAGAAACCTATGATATTGCGCCCCTGCAAGCGCTGTACGAAGGCAAGCTGACCAAAGTATTCCCCTACCGCAGCGCGGACTTGGCGCTGGATGCCGATAAGGTGGAAAAGGTGAGCGAAAAACCTCGCATCACCCCCGCGCCCGCGGTGCGCACAGCGAAGCCCGTGGCGGTTATTCCCACCTTCCCCGGTACGAACTGCGAGGTGGATACCGCACGCGCGCTGGAACGCGCCGGGGCGGAGCCGCACATTGTACTGATTAACAACCTGACGCCCGACCATGTCGCCAGAAGCATCGAGGAAGCGCAAAAGGCGATTGCGCAGGCGCAGATGGTGGTTTTCCCCGGCGGTTTCTCCGGCGGGGACGAGCCGGACGGCAGCGGCAAGTTTATTACCGCCTTCTTCCGCAACCCCGCCATGAAGGACGCCGTACATGCCCTGCTCAATGACCGCGACGGTTTAATGCTGGGCATCTGCAACGGTTTCCAGGCGCTGATCAAGCTGGGACTGGTGCCCTTTGGCAAGATTGTCGATACGGACGATACCTGCCCCACGCTGACGTTTAACACCATCGGCCGCCACCAGAGCATGCTGGTGCGTACCCGCATCGTTAATGCCGGCAGCCCGTGGCTCAGCCTGTGCAAGCCCGGCGAAATCCACACCCTGCCCATCAGCCACGGCGAGGGCCGCTTTGTGTGCAGCGATGCTATGCTAAGCCAGCTCATCGAAAACGGGCAGATCGCCACCCAGTATGTGGATGGCAACGGCAGCCCCACCATGGACTTGCGTTATAACCCCAACGGCAGCGTGCTGGCCATCGAGGGCATTACCTCGCCGGACGGGCGCGTGCTGGGCAAGATGGGGCATACCGAGCGCAGCGGCAGGAATTTGTACCGGAATGTCGAAGGGAATACATTCCAGCCCCTTTTCGAGGGCGGGGTAGCGTATTTCCGCAAATAAAGCGTGCCGCGCGTAACCGCAGGCGCGCACCTGCCCGTGTTTGTAAGCATAAAAGGAGGATACCATGTCCGAGCATAACGTATTTGTCAGCCCCTTTTCCAGCCGCTATGCCAGCAAAGAGATGCAGTTCATCTTTTCCGAGGATAATAAATTCCGCACTTGGCGCAAGCTGTGGATCAGTCTTGCCAAAGCCGAGCAAAAGCAGGGTTTGCCCATTACGGATGAGCAGATTGCCGAGTTGGAGGCGCACAAGGACGACATTAACTACGACGTTGCCATCCAGCGCGAGCGCGAGGTGCGCCACGATGTAATGAGCCACGTCTACGCCTACGGCGTGCAGTGCCCCGCGGCCAAGGGCATCATCCATTTGGGCGCGACCAGCTGCTATGTGGGCGATAATACCGATGTGTTGATTATGAAACAGGGCCTTGAGCTGGTGAGCCACAAGCTGCTCAACGTCATCAAGGAGCTGCGCGATTTTGCCATGAAGTACCGCGCTGTGCCCGCGCTGGCCTACACGCATTTGCAGCCCGCGCAGCTGACCACCGTCGGCAAGCGCGCCACCCTTTGGATGAACGAGCTGTTGATGGACTATGAGGAGGCGCAGCACCGCCTCAATACCCTCGCGCTGCTGGGCAGCAAGGGCACGACCGGCACGCAGGCCAGCTTTGTGGAGCTGCTGGGCGGCGACAGCGAAAAGATTTTGCAGATTGAAAAAGACATTGCCGCCGATGTGGGCGTAGCCCGCGTGGTGCCCGTAAGCGGGCAGACGTACAGCCGCAAGATGGATTATCAGGTGGTAAGCGTATTAAGCGGCATTGCGCAGAGCGCCAGCAAATTCAGCTACGATATGCGCCTTTTGCAGAACTTTAAGGAGATGGAGGAGCCGTTTGAAAAAAGCCAGATCGGCTCATCCGCCATGCCCTACAAACGCAACCCCATGCGCAGCGAGCGCGTAAGCGCCCTTTCCCGCTACGTGATGGTGGATACGCTTAACACCGCCATTACCGCCGGAACCCAGTGGTTTGAGCGCACGCTGGACGACAGCGCCAACCGCCGCATCGCCGTGAGCGAAGCGTTTTTGGCTACGGACGGCATCCTCAACCTGCTGATGAACGTGTGCGACGGGCTGGTAGTGTACGAAAAAGTGGTGCATGCCCGCGTAATGAACGAGCTGCCCTTTATGGCGACCGAAAACATTATGATGGATGCGGTAAAAAAAGGCGGCGACCGGCAGGCACTGCACGAAAAACTGCGCGTGCACAGCCAGGCGGCGGCGCGCGTGGTGAAGGAAGAGGGCGGCAAGAACGATCTGGTGGACCGTATTGCCTCCGATCCGGATTTTATGATTTCCAAAGCCGAGATCGAAGCTATCCTCGACCCCAGCCGTTTCATCGGCCGGAGTGTGGAGCAGGTGGAGGCGTTTGTGGCAGAATGCATCGACCCGCTGCTGCAAGAGCACAGCGGCGAGCTGGGCGAAAAAGCGGTTTTGAACGTGTAAGGTAAAGAAAGATTTTTATATATTAAGCATTGAAAAGAGAACAAGATACCATTATTCTCCTTGAAACATATGTGATCAAGGAGTTTTAATCTCATCTTTTTAGATATATTTAGATGAGTAAGTGAACGATGTACCACAGAATGTAAAAAGAAACTCAAAGTTGTTATTGATGATGAAACTAGGATTTCAAGGTAATTATTGTATAATTGCCAAAAAAATTATATAATAATAAAATAATGACTGTCGAGGGGTATAAATGAATGTATGCAGAACAAATGCATGAAACAAAACGATCTGTTTTCTTAGAAAAAATTGGGGAAAAAGTTGAGCCTATTTTTAATCAATTATATCGATTTGGTAAGAAATTTCCAACTGCATATAAAATTTTCGTAAAAATCATTCCGATTTTTCTAACACTCATACTCAACATTCTTGGAGTTGTTAATGAAATACTTGATTATCTTTCTGTAGTGTCTTTATTGGTAACCTATTTTCTTATTTATGCTGATGCGAAATCTCAAGTACAAGATGCAAAGAATGTTTTAACAAGAGAAAGAGAAGAATTCTTAAGTAAGCACCAAAATACATTGTCAATCACTGTCAAACATACACATCTTTTTATGCATCATGTTAGAGATTTAATGGCAACTACCAATTCTACTTTGGAAAATGAATATCGCTATCTAGATTTCTTTGGCCAAATTGTAAGAGGTGTTGAAGATACCTTAACGCAGTTTTACAATCAACAAATATCGGCAAGTATCAAAATTGTCACTGTGAAATCGAATACAAAGCAGAAGGAGATTGCTACGCTAAAACGTGGGCCTAACAACTGCGCTTCACGGAGCAGTATTGGTGAAATTGATTTAAACACATCGAAAGCATATAAGCATGTAACAAACGCAAATGCAAATTACGCTTATAGAAGTATTGTTAAAAATGGTAATCGCTGCTATGTGTGTGGGAATTTATCAGATTTTAAACAAGGAAAAACGAAGTTTTTTTGCGAATATAGTAATAGTTGGGAAAAATTGTTCAATGCAACAATTATTATTCCTATACGAGGACTAAAATCCACTTCAAAAGAGAACAATGAGTCTTTACACTATTTAACTCGTGGTCTGCTATGTGTTGATGCAGTGTGTAGTATTGATGAATGGAATTGTAGCAATGAAAGAGAGATGGATGCACTCTACGCATATAATTTCTGTGCAACAGTAGCCGACATGCTATTTCCTATCATTTCTAAGTGGGTTGAAGAATTGGAGGAAGCAAACCTATGCAAGCACGAAAAACGGAAGTAAAAGAGAGAGATGAATCAGGTGAGCACGATTATGGTAACTATGTACAAATTCTATCTAAGGAGATATATAAAACTATTCTTGACCTAGCGTATATATCGTATTTAAAAGATTCTAAGGATACTAATTCTTTCTCTGAAATCACCACTGAAAAGAAAGATAAGTAACTTTTGGAGACAAACGACTTTGTTACTTGCAGTACTAATACAAGAAATTGTTATTTAGCTGCATTTTAATTAGCATAGATAAAGTGTAAGATGTTTTGCATCTCATTTGAGATACGAAATATTTTACACTTATTGATTATATGTGAAATTGATAGATTCTTGGTCGAGTTTTATTGCGTAACAACCTTCGCTTTTATTCCAAATCTTTTGACAGTAACCCTCTATATGCGCTACAATGAAGCCAAATCGGCATGAAGGAGGCGGCTTGATGGAGGATGCCCTGCGCTTGGAATTGATGGAGGCGCTTCGCCCAATTGTAAAGAAGAAGGATCTGACGGAAAACGCCCCCATGAGCGACTATACTACGCTGGGCTTCGGTGGCCCCGCAGAACTGTTGTGCGAAATTTCGTCCGCCGAGCAATTGGCGGAGATACTGCGCATCGCCGCGCGGCTGCAAGTGCCGGTGAACGTGCTGGGCAACGGCAGCAACCTGCTGGTAAAGGACGGGGGCTGGCCGGGGCTGACGCTGCATTTTGGCGATGCCTTTGCGGAAATTTCCCCGCCCGTGCCCCTGCCGGATGGTCGGTTTGCGATTACTGCACAGGCGGGCGCGACGCTTGCACGTTTGAGCGCTACCGCGGCGGACGCGGCGCTTGCGGGGCTTGCGTTTGCATCCGGTATCCCGGGCACGGTGGGCGGCGGCGTCGCCATGAACGCGGGCGCGTACGGCGGCGAGCTGCAAAACGTGGTGGAAGGCGTAACCTGCGTAACGCTGGCGGGCGAAATACGCCATTATACTCGCGAGGAGATGGCTTTTTCCTACCGTCACAGCCGCCTGAACGACCCGGCCTATCCGCCGGAAATCCTCGTGTCGGCGATTTTTGCGCTGGAGCCGGGGGATGAGGAAACCATACGCGTAACCATGCGGGAGTTTAATGCCCGCCGCCGGGATAAGCAGCCCCTTACACAGCCGTGCTGCGGCAGCACCTTTAAGCGGCCGCCGGGGCAGTTTGCCGGAACGCTGATCGACGAATGCGGCCTCAAAGGCCTGCGCGTGGGCGGGGCGAGCGTAAGCACCAAGCACGCGGGCTTTCTGGTCAACGACGAAGAGGGAAGCGCGACGGATTATTTGCAGCTGATACAGACGGTGCAAAAAGCGGTGCTGGTACAAAAAGGGGTGCTTTTGGAGCCCGAAGTGCGCATCGTAGGCGAGGATACGCCCGCCGAAGAAGATAAGGCCGAATAAAGAAGGACAAGACGGGATAAGGGAGGTTTGGCCATGCAGTTTTTAATTGTTACAGGGCTCAGCGGCGCGGGGAAAACCGTCGCCATTCGCACGCTGGAGGATTTGGGCGCGCTGTGTGTGGACAACCTGCCGCCCATGATGTTGGTACGTTTTATGGAAGCGTGCCAGTCCTCCAACATCAGCCGCCCGCTGGTCGCCATCGCGGTGGATATCCGCTCTGGTGAATTTTTCGACGCCAAGGCGGTTGTGAAGATGATCGACGAAGCGCGCAGCGTGGGCTTCCATATCGATACGCTGTTTATCGAGGCGCAGGAATCGGTGCTGGTGAACCGCTACAAGGAAAGCCGCCGCGACCATCCGCTGGCCAGCGAGGGCATGAGCTTGGAAGAGGCGATCACCGCCGAGCGCGGCCGCCTGCAGCCGTTGCGCGAAACGGCTAACCATGTCATCGACACCAGCGAGCTGAAAACCCGCGCCATGCAGGAGCGGCTATACAAAATCGTGCGCGAAGCGGGGGATGAACCTGCCCTGCGGGTGGAAATGCTCAGCTTCGGGTTTAAGCGCGGCATCCCGCGGGATGGCGATTTGGTGTTTGACGTGCGTTTTTTGCCCAACCCGTTTTACATTCCGCAGTTGGGCCGCCATACGGGGCTGGATGCGGACGTGCGCGATTTTGTATTGAATCACCCGGTAACGCAGGAGTTTTTGGCAAAATGCATGGATATGCTTACCTTCCTGCTGCCCAATTATATTAAAGAGGGCAAACACCGGCTGGTGATTGCCATTGGCTGCACGGGCGGGGCACACCGCAGCGTGGCGATTGCCGAGTACCTGTGCGAGCAGCTAAAGGCGCAGGGGCATAAGGTGAGCGTAACGCACCGCGATTTGGCAATCGAGCAGGCGCACTGGACGACTCCGGCGGAGGCAACGCCTGCCGAGAAGCGCCGCGGTATAAAAAATAAAAAAGCAGAATGAGGCTTCCCGCCGCTTCGCTTTCACGCTTTCGGGCGAGGGAGCGCGCGGCGGATTGTTTGTGCCTGCGAAAAGGGAAACGCGCCGCTGCTTTCGTTTCCATTGTGCGGCGCGTGCCTTTTGAGAAAGCTGTATTTGGATTGACAAACGCGGCGGCATCATGATACGCTTTAGCTGCTATTTGTTCCGTATTTTATAAAATTGGAGGCGCAGCATCCTATTATGAAGATCGCCGTGCTTATACCCTGCTACAACGAAGCCAAAAGCATCGCCAAGGTCGTTGCGGATTACCGCGACGCGCTCCCGGGGGCGGAAATATTTGTGTACGACAATAACTCCACCGACGGAACCGATGCGATGGCGCGCGCGGCGGGCGCAACCGTGCGCTACGAGCGGCGGCAGGGCAAGGGTAACGTAATCCGCACCATGTTTCGCGAAATCGAGGCCGACGCATACCTGATGATTGACGGGGATGATACCTATCCCGCCGAAAACGCGCGCACGATGGTGGATTTGATTTTACAGCAGAAGGTGGATATGGTGGTGGGCGACCGCCTCAGTTCCACCTATTTTACGCAGAACAAGCGCCCGTTTCACAACCTGGGCAACCGTGTGGTGCGCGGGCTGGTTAATCGTATTTTTCACGGCAACATCACCGATTTGATGACCGGTTACCGCGCGTTCAGCTACGAGTTTGTCAAGTCCTTTCCCGTGCTTTCCAAGGGGTTTGAAATTGAAACGGAAATGAGCATCCACGCGCTGGATAAGAACCTGTACATCCAAAGCGTGCCGGTGGAATACCGCGACCGCAGCGCCGATAACCCCAGCAAGCTCAATACTTTTTCGGACGGATTTAAGGTGCTGCGCACGGTGGCAAGGCTGTATAAGGAATACCGTCCCCTTTCGTTTTTCGGCATTTTTACGGCGCTGTTCGGCGCGGCGGGCATTGTGCTGTTTATCCCGGTGCTGGCGGAGTATTTCCGCACGGGGCTGGTGCCGCGCTTTCCTACGCTGATCGTATCCGGCGTGCTGATGACGCTGGCGATTCTCATGCTGGTGTGCGGGCTGGTGCTGGATACCGTGGCAAAAAAGCACCGTCAGCTGTTTGAAGTGAACCTGAATATTCTCAAGGCTCTGCACCGGATGACCGATTAGGGGCAGCCTATGAGCAAGAAACGAAACTTACAACCGAATCCCCGGTTTATCCCGCGCCTGCTCGGCTGTGTGCCGGCGGGCGCTTTGGGCATGCTGGCTTTCACGCTTTCGCGGGAAAACTATGTGGGCGTCAGCGATGCGCCGCTTGCGGCGGGCAGCCCGGTGTGGCTCTTGTACGCGCTGCTGCTGGGCGGGCTGTTCTGGCTTGCACTGGAACGGCGGGCGCGCCCCACAGCGGGAACGGTTTTGCTGGGGCTTTTGTTTGGCGCCATCAACTACTTTGCCACGACGCTGTTTGCGTATGATACATGGTCGTTTTTGTCCACGGCGCGGGCGTGGGTGCTGGCGGGGCTGTGCATACTGGGGCAGGCTGCCGTGATGACGGCGGTACTGTCGCTTACGGTGCAGGCGCTGGAACATGCCAAGGGAGATACTGTGCCTTCGCCATTGCGCCCCCTGTCCGGTGCGCTGGCTGCGCTGGGCTGTTTCGGAGGCCGGTTGCTGGATGGAATCAACCGCCGTTTTGTGCGGCTTGCGGCATGGCGCAGGCGGCATCCCCTGCTGGCGGGGATGATTTTTCTGCTGGTGTGCTGGTCGCCGTACCTGCTGGCGTTCTATCCCGGCACCATCATCTGGGATATGGGGGAGATGCTGGGCGGGCTATACGGCTTGCGCGACCTTTCCACCTGGCACCCGATGTTTACCACGTGGCTGTTTGGCGGCTGTGTGTGGCTGGGGCGGCTGTTTGGCAGCGATAACCTCGGCGCGTTTTTGTTCACGATGATTCAAACGCTGGCGCTGGCCTATGCCCTCGCGGATGTGCTGCGCTTTATGCGCAGGCTGGGGCTTGGGCGCGGGTGGCGTGTTGCGGCGCTGGCGTTTTTCGGGCTTACGCCTATTTTCGGCTCCTTCGCGCAGGCCGTCGGTAAGGATACGCTGTATACCGCGATGCTGCTGCTGTTTGTGGTGCGTACCGCCGAGGCGTTGCACTTTGGCGGGCTTTCCCGGCGGGGACTTTGGCAATACGCGGTGTTCGCGCTGCTGGCAAGCCTTTTGCGCAGCAACGGGTTTTATGTGGTGCTGGGTACGGCGCTGCCGGTGATGATCACTTGCTTTGTCCGCGGGAAGGGCCGTGCGCGCCTGCGGATGACCGCCGCGCTGCGGCTGTCTGCCGCGCTGTTGTGCGCGCTGGTTGCGGCGGCCGCTTTTACCCATGGGCTGTTGCCCGCTTTGCACATTAAAGATGAAACGGCTTCCGGGCTGTACAGCGTGTGCTTTCAGCAAAGCGCGCGCACCCTGCGCGATCACCCCGACACGGTGACCGCGGAGGAATACGCGCAAATGGATGCCGTACTGGATGCGGAAAACTTACCGGAGCTGTATGAGCCGGTCATTTCCGACCCGGTCAAATACACCTTCCGCCAATACGGGCTGGGGCGCGAGGCGGAGGAAGCCGCGCTGCAAACCTACCGCAAAACATGGCTTTCGATGTTTGCCAAGTACCCGCTGACGTATGTTGAGGCGTTTGTGGCGGGAAACGCCGGCTACTACGCCTTTACCCCGAAAATCGATTCCGCCCGCACCTACCACTATCAGGGCGGCATCCGCTTCGTGTTTGAAACCGTCGCGTTGGGCGAGGACCCGCTGTACCTGCATACCACGCAGATTGCGCCGCTTGCCAAAGCGCGCACGCTGCTGGCAATGTATGCGCGCGGTTGGCGGCGGTTGCCGCTTTTGGAGCTGCTTTTGTTCTGCCCGGTGTACACATGGCTGCTGGTGGGTGCGGGGCTTTCGCTGCTGCGCCGCAAGCGCCTGCGGGAGCTGATCGCCTTTTTGCCTGCCCTGTTGAGCCTCGGCGTATGTCTGCTCTCCCCTGTGAACGATTATTTTCGCTACTTCCTGCCGGTAGTGGCAATGACCCTGCCGCTCATGGCGTTGGCGGGAAGTGCAACGATGAAACAAGAACAGGGCATCTGAGCTTTTTACGCAAGCTGTCAGCTTGCTGAAAAAGGTTCATCTGCGTTGTCAACTTCAGAATGGCAAAGGGAATCACTTACTGGCAGCTTGCTGAAAAAGACCCATCTGCGTTGTCAACTACGGGTGGCAAAGGGAATCCCTTACGTACGAGTAAGCTCATCCCTTTGCCACCCTTGTTTCCTAGCATCTGCATCTTTTTGAGCAAGCTGGGCTTGCGTAAATAATGTGGGTCAAGGGGTTTTGCCCTTGTCAGGTTCCAAGGGCAAAACCCCAAACAAACAAGCTACGCATGGCGCTTCCTGTGAGGATAAATATATTCCCTGTTCCTGCCAGCCTTTCCATCCGGTCAAGACAATTAAAATTGTAAACGCAACATTGCATTCCTATTATCCGCGTGAAACGCGGATAAACCGGGTCAAGGGCAGTGCCCTTGTCAGGTTCCAAGGGTGAAACCCTTGGTTATATATCGTTGCTCTCGCGCTCGCAGCATAGCGGCCAGTAGGTGAGGAAGTACAGCGAGCGGGTTTCGTTTCCAATCAGGTATTTTACGTTCAGGCGGTATTTGACGATGCTGCCGTTTTCGTTGCTTCGCCGGTAAACGCCCTCGGCGATGCCCTGCGTTTCCAGCGCCGTTTGGAATAACCGGAGCAGGTGCGGGTATTCCTCCGACGTGGTCAGGTTGCGTACGTCGGTGCCCTGCTGGTATACCCGCTCCACATGGTCGCCGGTAATTTCCAGATACTGCTGGTTTACGCGCAGCAGCTCGATCGTGTCGCCGTTGAGCTCGCATACCGACGCCGCGCAGGGAATGGTAGCCAGCATCATGCTGAAATCCCCGTCGATGCTCCACACGCGCTGCGCGACGGATTCGGGATAGATTACCTTGGTTTCGACCAGCGTTTTTACGGTGCAGGTGTTAAACAGCTCTTCAAATTCCGCAACGGGCATGGGTTTGTAATAATAATACCCCTGTCCCTGCGAGCAGCCGATGGATAGGAGGAAGCGCACCTGTTCGGCGGTTTCCACACCTTCGGCGACGATGGGCAGGTTGAGGTAGCGTGCCATGCGCACAATGCTGTTGAGTATGGTGCCGCCGCGGCCTTCCAGATCGCTGCCGGAGAGGAAGCGCATATCCAGCTTGAGCATATCCACCGGAAGCTCCTTGAGCATATTCAGGCTGGAATAGGCACTGCCGAAATCGTCCATCTCCACGGTAAAGCCTTCACGCTGAAAAACGGCAATCAGCTCGGAAAGCTGTTTGGGGTCGTCGGCGTAGGCGCTTTCGGTAATCTCCAGCTCTATATACTTGCGCGGCACCTGGTAGCGGTCCGCCAGATCGCACAGGATGGTCACCAGCGAAGGGTTATACATGTCCACGCGGGAAACATTCATGCTCAGCGGAATGGGCGGCTTGCCGTCGTGGCGGTCCATCCATTTGCGCATCAGGGCAAAGACGGACTCCCACACATACGCGTCCATTTTCATAATAAAGCCGTTCTTTTCAAACAGCGGCACGAACGCGCCGGGCATCAGCAGGCCGCGGGTGGGGTGGTTCCAGCGTACCAGCGCCTCTGCGCCGATGATTTCGCCGGTGCTGAGTACGCATTTGGGCTGCAGGTACACCTCGAATTGTTTGCTTTGCAGCGCCTCGTTCATATCGTTGATAATCTGCTGCTCGTCTAAAAGCGCTTTGCGCAGGGTGTCGTTATAATAGGCGTAGCGTTTAACATAATTGCCCTTTACCGTGCGCTTGGCCATTTCCGCCCGGTCGTGCATAATGCTGACGGGCAGCGTGCGGTCGTCAATAATATACAGGCCGAAAACCAGCGTGATCTCAAAGGAGAGGTCGTACTCCTTCAAATCCAGATCGGTGGAGATGCGCAGATCCTCCAAATCCTCCCGCCGGTAAGGAATGCACAGGGCGAAGTTATCCGCCACGATCCGGCCGTACGTGGAGTGGGTGCCAAAGGCGGTTTGCATGCGCTGGGCTACGTAGCGCAGCAGGCGGTCCCCCTCCGTATGGCCGAAAATATCGTTGATCAGGCGGAATTTTTCAATATCAAAGGCGATCATGACGAAGGTGGTGTTGGGGGACATATCCAGCATGGCCTTGGTTTTGCGGTAGAACGCCGCCTTGTTGCAGATGCTGGTGAGCGAATCGTGCTCGGCTATATAGCGCAGCTCGTTCTGGTGGCGCAATTCATCGTTTTTCTGCATTAAAAGGTACCGGTTTTGGGAGCGGAGCTCTTCGGTTTCCTGCCGGTGGATGGCGTTTTTCATGCGCAGTCGCACCAGCTGCGGGTTAAACGGCTTGCTGAAAAAGTCGGTCGCGCCGGCTTCCACAGCCCGCATACCGGATTCCACATCCTGCGTGGTGATGAGGACAGGCAGGGTTTCCGCGTCTGCGCGGCGCAAAATCCGCTCCAGCATCGCGGCATCGTCTTGCGCCGCATTGCTGATGTCCAGTACGACCGCGGAAACCGCAAAATGCTCTTCATCCAGCATCTTCAGGCATTGCGCGCTGCTTTCCGCCATCATCAGCTGGTAGTCGCGCTGGAAAATATCCTTCAGCTGTACCCTTGCGTCCTCGTCCGGTTCCGCAATCAACAAGGTGCGGCTTTGGGTGCCGTGCGCGGAAAGCGGCACCCATGCGGTATCGTCCCCATACAGGCTTTGCGGAGTCAGCGCGCCGCCTTTGGCAAGCCCGTCGTTAAAGAACACGAAGCGGTTTTTTCCGTGGTGCTTGGCATGGTACAGCGCCATATCCGCCTTTTGGTACAGCGTGGCAAAATCGCGTCCGTCCTTAGGGAACAGCGCGATGCCGATGCTGCCGGTTACGTCAATATCGTTATGGTAATGCTTCACCATCGCCTGGCAGATGAACGATGCGCGACGGTTTACATAATCCATCTGGCTGTCGATGTTTTGAATGCAGATCATGTATTCGTCCCCGCCGATACGCCCGATCAGGTCGTCGCCGCGCAGGGTGGCGCGCAGGGAGTTGGCAATGTCGGTCAGCGCCCGGTCGCCGAACTGGTGGCCGAAACTATCGTTGATGGTTTTAAAGTTATCCAGGTCGATCATCAGCAGCGCGTGGGCCGTATCAGCTCCGCTTTGCCTGAGCAGCTGGTTTAGCTGCTCCTCAAACGCGGCGCGGTTGAGCAGCCCCGTCAGCGGATCGCTGATGGAGCGGGCGCGCGCCTGCAGCTCGCTGCGCTTGGTCGCATCCTCATCCTGAAACAGCAGGAAGGTCTGCACATCGTGCGTGTACGGATCGGCAATCAGCTGGATGGTTGCCAGCGTCCAGCGTACCTGCCCGTCCGGGTCCAGCCGCAAAAATTCCAGTTTATCGCTGAAAACATGGCTTTCGTATGCGTTGAGCATCCGGTCCCGGTCGAAAAACGCGTGGAAGCGGTGCGCATCGTTGGGGGTGACGAAACGGTCCGCCAGATAGGTGGTTGCCTGCGCCAGCGTATGGCGCTTGTTGCCCGGCAGCGGCGGCAGCATCAGCCCCGCTTCTTCAATCAGCTGGTTGCGGGTCAGGTTATACTCGTAGTACTTCATGCCCTCGGGGTTCATGTTGGCGTATTGCTGCTTCCATTTGCGGTAAGCCATTTCCTTCTGGCGCAGTTCGGATACGTCGTACAGCGATATGACCGCCTGCGACGGCTCGCTGCTGTCGTTGAAAATTAGCGTATAATCAATGTGATACCAAGTGTAGCTGCCGTCCCGGTTGCGCAGGTTTGCCACACAGGAGCCCGCGGGGTTGCCGGATTGTATGCTTTGAAAAAACTGGCGGATATCGGCAATGCTTTCATCGGCTACACGGTTATCCTCAATCATGGATTGCGGCACGTTTGCAAGCTCCTCATCCGGGGCAAACAGGGGGGAAGACTCGTCCCCGCTGATCAGGCTTTCCGTGCTTACGTTATAGCGCAGTACGGTTTTTTCGCTTTGCTTTACGGCGATACGGTATTCTTCCTCCCGGATGCGCAAAGCCTCGAAGCGGTTGGCTTCCACTAAAATATCCACATTGGCGCGCAAAACGCTGATGACCAGCGACATCACCAAAATCAGGACGCCGTAACGGAAGGCTGAGGAATTATCCTCGATGGGGAAGATGTAAAACAGTATCAGGGTGAGCAGGCCTGCCAGCGCGGTAATCAGGGTGCCCCAGGACAGCTCCTGTTGCTTGCGCAGCGGATTGCTGCCGCAGCTGAGCAGGGCAAACAGCAGCGCGCAGGAGAAGGTGATCAGCATGTGGGTATACAGCAATGCGATCCACAGGAGAAATTTGCCGGTCAAGATCAACAGAATTTGAAACAGCACATTGGCCGCGAGCAGTGCGTCCAGCAGATAACAGATGCGCTTAAGCGCGGGCTGCCGGTACCGGATAAACAGAAAAAACGGCAGCGGCATCAGCAGGTAGCTGAATAGATTGACATAGAAAAAAGCCCGGACGCCAATATAACTGACGCCGGAAATGTCGGTATCGGTATAGAACCAAACGCCCGCGAGCAGGGCAAACAGGATCAGGTAATAATAACCGGCAGAAATTCGTTTTTGGTTGCGGTGCGCCTCCAAAAGCGCAAAGGAGAATAACGCCAGTGAAAGCAAAATCACCAGCAGGCTGAGCACGATGGTCGGCAGCGACCGGGTCAGCAGGGCCAGGTTTACCTTGGCGGGAATACCCAGCCGCATGGAATACAGCTCCACCACCGGCTTGCTGCCGGTATCGCTGAAAGAAATGCGGATCGGCATGCTTGCCATGTCGTCGGTCAGGACAGCCGAGGACCAAGGCAAATCGAACGTAACGCTGCCCCCGCTTACGGCGGAAATGCCGTTAACTGCTACGGGTTGGGCGTCTACCGTTACGCCTACCTGCTGGTAATTCGTTTTAATGTACAGGTCTATCGTGGAGGGATGCAGCTTCTCCGGCAATGTGTTTACAATTACAGTTTCGCCCTCTTCCAGCCGCGCAGGAAACTGGATGGCTCGCAAAGAACCATCGGCGGTTTCTACCTGCCACCCTGTTTCCCATAAAACCGGGTCCGGCTGCGTGCCGGAAAGCCGCGTGGGCGAGCTTTCCGATACCGCCAGCCAAATAAAAGCTGTGATAATCACCGTGAAAAGGATCGGTATATAACACTTCCCTAAACGCATGCATTCCGCTCCATACCGGTATTCTATTACAGAAAAGGCAGGCTGCTGCGCCCTTTCCGGTTGTTCATTCCATTGCTTACGCAGATATATATTAATTATTATACAAAACTGTTAGTACGAATGCAAGGCGAAATGACGCCCGGCTGTGACAAACCTGCAAGCAGCCTGTACGTTGGGACGGTATATTTTACTCCGCGTATGAGTAAATATTGTTTTTCCGGCAGGTTACCATCCGGCGCCTTTTGATGCGCGGCGCATCTTTGCCTGTTGACACGGGCGCGGGCATGTGTTATAGTAGCCAAGTAAGCAGAAGCTGCCCGCTTCTCACCGCGCGAATCCGTTTTGCGCAGGTCGCGGCACAAAAGACCGCGTCGGTAGGTGTTTACGGCGGGCTGCATGCTCGGCGTTTTTTGTTTGTCCCGGAAACCGGCGGCAGCAATAAACCCTTTCAAATCTTATGGAGGTGTATGGATATCAACAACGAGCCGATGATTAACGAGGAGATTAACGATCGCGAAGTACGGCTGATTGGTGCCAATGGGGAGCAGTTGGGCGTTATGCCCGCACGCGCCGCACTGGCAAAGGCGGAGGAAGCGCGGCTGGATCTGGTCAAGATCGTACCCGGCGCAAGACCGCCCGTATGCAAGCTGATGGACTATGACAAGCATCGCTACGAACAAGCCAAACGGGAGCGGGAGATGCGCAAGAACCAGCGCATTGTTACGCTTAAAGAGGTGCAGCTTTCCGCCACCATTGAGGAAAACGACGTTCAAACCAAGTTTAAAAACGCCGTGAAGTTCCTGGAGGCGGGCGATAAGGTGAAGGTCACCATCCGTTTCCGCGGCCGCCAGATCGCTCATGCGAACATCGGCATGAAAATCATGCTGGATTTTGCCAAACGCATCGAGGAGTACGGCACCGTGGAGCGCCGCCCCCTGCTGGAAGGCCGCCACATGATTATGATATTGGCTCCCAAAGCGGAAAAGAAGAGCTTCGCCGAGCGTGCGCAGGAGCGCAAAGCCAAGGAAGAAGCCGAAAAGGGCGAGGATGATAACAGCAAAGACCGCGCCGCCGCCGAGCAGCCTAAGAAAAAGGTCAAGCGCGAAAGCGAAAACATGATCTGACCTAAGGAACCGTATGCCTGCCCGTGTTTGCGGCAGTCACGCCCGGCTCCTTCCGTGCCCGGGCGTTTGTCCGGGGCGCGGACCCCATACGGAGAGGAGGACATTCCCCATGCCTAAACAAAAGACCCATCGCGGCGCAGCCAAGCGTTTCTTCTTAACGAAAAACGGTAAGGTGAAGCATAAGCAGATGAACGCCAACCATCAGGTGCATCTGAAAACCACCAAACGTACCCGCCACCTGCGCGCGGACGGCGTAGTGGATAACGCGGCCGAAGCCCGCACCATTCGCAAGCTGATCCCTTACAAATAAGATGCTTCGCTGATTTTTTCAAGGAGGAATAACACATGGCACGCATTAAAGGGGCTGTGAACGCCCACAAGAAGCGCCGCAAGGTATTTAAGCTGGCCAAAGGATATTTTGGCGCCAAATCCCGGCAGTACCGCGCCGCGAACGAGCAGGTTGCCCGTAGTCTGCGCTATGCCTACGTAGGCCGTAAAATGCGCAAGCGCGATTTCCGCCGGCTGTGGATTACCCGCATCAACGCCGCCGCCCGGATGAACGACATCAGCTATTCGGTGCTGATGAACGGCTTGAAGAAGAATAACATTACCATTAACCGCAAAATGCTGGCGGACATCGCCGTGAACGATCCTGAAGCGTTTAAGCAGATCGTGCAGAGCGCCAAGTGATTTTGATCACGCGTTGGAAAACCGCTTTCTAAACCGGGGCAGGAATGATGCCCCGGTTTTTTTGTGCCCGCGTTTGCCCGGCGAGCTTTGCTGCCGGATGCGGTAACTGCCCGGTGTGAAGGCGGATGCCGCGCTGCCAAACGCTGTTGCCGATCGTTGCAAGAAAGGAATATCTCCCCGTGCAATCCCCCTTTTCCCGTGCTTCTCTGGGAAAAGGGGGATTTTTCTTTCGGTGTTTGCAGGCTGCTGTGCGCTTGCGGCTCGTGTACGGTCAATTTGGTAAAAAAAGCAAAAAATGACTGAGAACAGGGGAAATTTTACGCGGTTGACAAATCAACTATACTAGGTTTTAACGGGCCGGAAGCGGGTCGCAAGGCTGGCGAACCATGACGAAAAAGGGTGGAAACACAAGGGGTTTGCGGCTACCAGGCCTTGTTTACGTCTGCTGTTGGCGGGGTCGGAATGGCCGTAGTGCATAAAACCCATAGCTGGACAGGGTTTGAAATGTCCGTACAAAAATATGAAAAAATGGCCTAAATTATATTGACATTCTTGTTGGTATTCACTATACTGAAAACACATTATAAACCAAATAAGGAGGGTACTGGTACATGAAGAAACTTTTGTCTATTGTTCTGGCTTTCACGTTGGTCTTTGGCCTGTTTATCTTCACGGCGCAGGCGGAGGATATCACCATCGGCGTTTCCATTTGGAGCTCCACCGATACGCTGGGCAGTGAATGCAAGCGGCTGCTCGACTCCGCCGCCGATACGCTGGGCGTGAAGCTCATCTATGTGGATCAGGGGCATATCTCCGAGCAGGTTACCGCGTCTGCCGAGCAGCTGGCAGTCGCCGGATGCGATGGCATGATCATCTGCAACTCGTCTTCCGCAGAGATGACCTCCGTCATCAACACCTGCACGGAAAACGAAATGTATGTGGCGCAGTTCTTCCGCGTCATAGATCCGACCGACAACCCCACCGAATATGCGCTGGCGCAGTCCTCCCCCTATTATGTGGGCGCGGTGCATGAGTCCGAAAAGGACAACGGCGAGCGGCTGGTCACCATCCTGTGCGAAAAGGGCGCCCGCAAGATCGCTCTGGAAGGCTGGGAAGCCGGCGACGCTACGTTCCTGGGCCGCTGGGCTGGCTATCAGGCCGGCATCGAAGCCTGGAACGCCGCTAACCCCGATGATCAGGCTGTGTTGCTGGATCCCCAGTATGGCGGCACCACGAGCGATACCGGCCGCCAGACGGCGGAAGCCATTATCGCCGCAAACCCGGACATCGATGCTTTGATCGTTGCGGGCGGCGGCGGCGACACGCTGGTTGGCGCGATCGCGGCCATCGACGGCCTGGGTCTGACGGGCACCATTCAGGTTGCCTCTACCGACTTCCTCCCCGATCTGGACGCGAAACTGGCCAGCGGCGCGATGAGCGTGGAATCCGGCGGCCATTACGCCGATCCGTACTTCGCGTTCCTGATGGTGTACAACGCCATAAAGGGTAACTACGCTACCTCGACCGACAGCTTCTACGAGATGATCTTCCCCTACATGTTCGTTGCTTCCTCCGAGGATTACACTTCCTATGCCCAGTACTTTACCGGTACCGAGCTGCCTTACTATCCCGACGAGATTGCCGCGATGGCTGCTTACAGCTACGACGATCTGGCCGCGGCCTGCGCCGCCCTCTCCGTTGAGGACGTAGTTGCACGGCACGCAAAATAACAAATCCGGCTGCATACCGGTTGCCCAGTTACGCAAAAGGCAACGGGCCCGCCTTTTGATGGGTTCGGCTACGGCAAGGACGCCGCGCACGGCACAGTGCGCGACGCCCTTGCCGGTGTTGCTTTTGGGCGCATGGTAAAAATTGGCATCCGGCTGCTGCGGCGCATAGACCGCGCCCCCATTTCCAGATCCGCAACAGGCGAAGGAAGGATACGTATGGAACAGAACGCTCGTTTTCAAAAACTGAAAACCAATAAATTCTTTGGGCGGTATTACGGACTGATGCTGCTTATTTTGATGGCAGCCTTTTTCTTTGGGGTGTTCAAAATTTTAACGCCCAAAAACTTCGGCAGCCTGGATAACCTGTATTTTTACTTGCAATCGTCGATCATCTATTCCGTCGGCGCGTGCGGGTTTTACTTTATCGTGGTTATGGGCCTTTTCGATTTTTCCATCGGCGCCAACATTGTGCTTTCTTCCATTGTTGGGGTGCTGTTATCCAAGCAGTTCGGTTACTTCGGGCTGCTGGCGGGCTGCATCCTCTGCGGTACGCTGATCGGGTTTATCAACGGCTTTCTCTACATTAAACTCACCATCCCCTCGATGATCGTAACCGTTGGCCTGATGCTGATTTACGAATCGGCGGCCTACTATGTGGCGGGCGGCGTAAAACAGATGCTCGATCCTTCCCTGCAGGCCTTTGGCAGCGCGCCGGGCAACCTCATCCTCGCGTTTATCGCGTTTGTGATGACGCACTTTCTGCTGAAGTATACGCGCATCGGTACGTATTGCTATGCCATCGGTAGCAACGAGTTTACGGCGAAAAACATGGGCATCGACGTGAAAAAGCAAAAGCTGACCGGTTTTGTGCTGCTGCATATGTTTGTGGGTATCATGGCGGTGCTTTCGGTAAGCTATGGTACCTCCATGACGGCGACGACGGGCATGGCGTCCATGTCGCGGAACTTTACACCGCTGATGGGCACTTTCTTTGGCGTTACCTTCCGCAAGTACGGTACGGCGGTGCCCGCGATTATCATCGGCGAGTTTATTATCGCCATTATCTTTAACGGGTTTGTGGCGCTGGGCGCGCCGACCACGGTGCAAAACATTGTTACCGGCGCGGCGCTGCTGGCCATCGTCGCCCTGACCGCGCGCCCCAAGAAGGGCGAAATTGCCAAGTAAAGGAGGCATGCAACCATGGCTGAACCCATTTTGACAGTGGAAGGCGTAGATAAGCATTTTGGTATTACGCACGCGGTAAAACATGTTTCCCTTACGGTAAACCGGGGCGAAATACGCGGGCTGATCGGCGAAAACGGATCGGGTAAATCCACCCTGTGCTCCATGCTCTGCGGCATTCACAGCATCGACGGCGGGCGCTTCCTGCTGGAAGGGCAGGAGCTGAAATGCCATAATCAGGTGGAAGCCAACCGCGCGGGCGTATCGATTATCGTACAGGAGATGGGCACGCTTTCCGGCCTGACGGTGGCGGACAACATTTTTCTGGGCAACGAGGACCGGTTTATTAAATACGGCATCAAAAACACCGCCGCCATGAACCGCGCCGCGCAGGAGCTGCTCAACAGCTACGGCTTTTCGCATATCAACGCGGGGCTGATGATCGACAATTTCCATTTTGAGGACCGTAAGCTCATTGAGATCGTCAAGGCGACGTACTTTGCGCCGCAGGTGGTGGTGATTGACGAAACCACCACCGCACTGAGCCAGTTTGGGCGCGATGAGCTGTACAAGCTGATGGAGAAGGTAAGGGCCGAAGGGCACAGCGTCATCTTTATTTCTCACGACCTGACCGAAGTATTGCAGCACACCGACACTATTTCCATCCTGCGCGACGGTGAGCTGATCGACACCATTGCAAGCGGGTCCGCCACCGAGGACGAGCTGAAACGCCTCATGGTCGGACGTGAGCTGGGCAGCCACTACTACCGCACCGATTATGACGGCGAAACCGCCGGGGATGTGGTATTGCAGGTGGAGGATGTAACCGTGCCCGGACAGATCCGGGATGTTACCTTTACCCTGCACAAGGGCGAAATACTCGGGTTCGGGGGACTGAGCGAGTGCGGCATGCACGAGGTGGGCAAGGCAGTGTTCGGCGCTTCGTTTGACCGCAAGGGCAGCGTAAAGCTGGCTGACGGCACGCCCATCAACTGCATTCCGGACGCCATCCGCCATTCCATCGCCTACGCGTCCAAGGACCGGGATAACGAATCGCTGATTCTCAACGATTCCATTTGCGAAAACATCATGCTCCCCTCGGTGGACGATCTGGCGGAGCGCCGGGTGCTGCGGCGTAAAAAGGTTGTGGCCTTTGCCAAAGAACACGCCGAAAAGATGAGCGTGAAAATGACGGGCATTGACCAGTTTGTTTCCGCGCTTTCCGGCGGCAACAAGCAAAAGGTGGTGCTGGCGCGCTGGATTGGCAAAGCGTCCGACATTCTCGTGCTGGACAGCCCAACCCGCGGCATCGACGTAAAGGTGAAGGCGGATATTTACGCCCTCATGGCCGAGCTGCGCGCGGCGGGCAAGAGCATCATCATGATTTCCGAGGAAATACAGGAACTGCTGGGCATGTGCGACCGGCTCCTGATTATGAAAGACGGCGAGATCAATGCCGAGTTCGCCCGCAGCCGCGCGCTGGGGGAAGAAGACATTATCGCCAAAATGCTGTAAGGGGGGCGGGCAAAACATGGCAAAACAAGTTACGGCTGTGGACAGCGAGCAGAGAAATACCAAATCGTTCTGGGCGGTTCTCGGCAATCCGCGCGTAAAGGCATTCTTTCCGCTGCTGGGGTTATTGATTATCATTGGGGTGTTCGCGCTGCTTACGGACGGCAAAATCGTCAGCCGCCGGAGCATCCGCCTGATCTTCAGCCAGGTATATCCGCTGATGATCGCTTCCACCGGCGTTTTTATGGTGATGACGCTGGGAAGCCTGGACTTTTCACAGGGCTCAATACTGGGTCTGTCCTCCATCGTTATCAGTGCGCTGTCGTTTTACAGCATTCCGCTGGCGATTGTCTGCGGCATTCTCACAGGCGCAGCCATCGGGCTGTTTAACGGCTATCTGCACGTGAAATTTAAAATTCCTTCCTTTATAGTCACCATTTGCACCATGTACCTGTTCCGCGGGCTGTGCGCGTACCTCACCACCAACGCGCCCATTGCCGCCATGCCCTCCATTACCTCGCTGAATGAGAACTGGATTAAGCTGACGATTACCGGCATTGTGCTGGCAGGCGCGTTTTTCCTGTTCCAGTTTACGCGGGTGGGTGTGGATTTGAAAACCACCGGCGCGGGCGAGCTGGCGGCCAAGTACTCGGGCGTGCGCACCAGCCTGGTAAAGGTGGGGGCGTTCGTGGCGGCGGGCGCGATAACCGGCATCGCGGCGTTTGTAAACGTCGTCAAGGTCGGCTCCATCACGGCGACGGCGGGCAACCAGTTTGAAACCCAAATCCTCATCGCGCTGGTGTTGGGCGGCCTGCCCATCTCCGGCGGCGCGAAGGTGCGGTTTCCCAACATTATCATTGGTACGCTGATCTCGCTGATCTTAAACAACGGCCTGGTTATGCTGGGGCTGGACACGGCCATGCAGCAGCTGATCAAGGGCTTGATTTTCCTGTGTGTGGTCGCGCTGACCATTGACCGTAAGTCGTTGCAGGTAATTAAATAACAGCTTGGTCGCTCGCTGAAAAAGACCCATCTGCGGTGTTAACTACGGGTGGCAAAGGGAATTACAGCTTGCTGAAAAAGACTCATCTGCGGCGTTAACTACGGGTGGCAAAGGGAATCACAGCTTGCTGAAAAAGACTCATCTGCGGTGTCAACTGCGGGGTGGCAAAGGGAATCACTTACGCACGAGTAAGCTCATCCCTTTGCCACCCTTGTTTCCTAGCATCTGGGCTTTTTGAGCAAGCTGGACTTGGGAGTTGCCGTATGGATAAGCTCATCCTTATGCCGCCCTTGTTTCCTGGCATCTGGGCCTTTTTAAGCAAGCTGGGCTTGGGTGTTTTCGTATGGATAAACTTATCCCCTTGCTCCGCTGCACCTTCCATCCGGCCAAGCCAATCAATATTGTAAACCTACGATTGCCCCGCCCATTATCCGCGTGAAACGCTAATAAGACGGGTCAAGGGCAGTGCCCTTGTCAGGTTCCAAGGGTGAAACCCTTGGCGGGGCTTGGGGGAAACCCTCATACAAGTAAGCTGCCCCTAGCGGTGAATTTACATAATCCATACACATCGTTGCTTGACATACCTATCTAAATGATATATCATTCAGATAGGTTATAGAAAGGGGGCATACGATGAAAGAAGGTAAGTCCAAATACGTTCTGCTGGGGATGCTGGCGCGCATGCCGCTGACGGGCTATTCCATGCGCAAGTGGATCGAAAGCGAATACAGCTACTTTTGGCAGGCGAGCTACGGCCAGATTTATCCCACCTTGAAAGAGCTGGTGGCCGAAGGGCTGGCGGTATGCTCCACCGATGCCGAAACAGCCAACGGGCGCGGGCAGATCGAATACGCCATTACCGACGCCGGGCGGCAGGTGTTGGCCGATTGGCTGCGGCAGGAGCCGGAGATTGAAAAAATACGCTACGAAATACTGCTGAAAATCTCCTTTGGTGAGCAGACCGAGCCGGAGGTGCTGCTCAAGCATCTGGATGATTTTATCCGGCGCAACGAAAAACTGGCGCAGGAAACCGGCGGTTTCGTCGCGCGGCTTACCGATTTGGAGGCGCAGGGGCAGGCATGCACCTACAGCCGCCTAACTGCGATGTGCGGCGTCTCCCTGTACACTGCCATGCGGGACTGGGCGGTGGAAGCTAAAAAGATCATTCGGCAAAAGGAGGCGGACGGACAATGAGACAACGGATTCGCAAAGGATTGCTCGTGTTTTCCGCGCTGCTGTTTCCCCTTACCTTTTTCTGCCTGTCCCCGTTCGTCATCGTTATGGCCGCGTCGCAGGGCGTGCTGAACGCCAGCGCGATGATTTTCGGCGGCCTGCTGGTAACCTCCGTCGTCAGCAGCCGCCTGTACTGCGGCTGGCTTTGCCCCGGCGGCGCGGTGCAGGATGCGGTTGCCGCCGCCAATCCCCGCCGGTGGAACGGAAAACTGAAAAACGGGGCGAAATACCTGATCTGGTTGGTGTGGTTTGGCTTTCTGGTATTCTTATGGGTGCGTAACCAGCCGCTGACCGGAGACTTTTTCTACCGGCTGGAGATCGACTTGCAGTATTTGATGATCTACGCCATCGTAATGGCGGTTATCTTCGGTTTTTCGCTCCTCACCGGCAAGCGGGGCATGTGCCACAGCTTTTGCTGGATGGCGCCGTTTATGGTGCTCGGTGAAAAGCTGGCAGACCTATTGAATATCCCCCGCTTCCGGCTGAAGGCTGAGCCGGAACGCTGCATCGATTGCGGCCGGTGCAGCCGCAGCTGCCCGATGAGCCTGGATGTCGCCGCGATGGTGCAAAGCGGGCATACGGACAGCGTAGAGTGCATCCAGTGCCTGACCTGCGTGGATACTTGCCCCAAACAGGCGATTGGCTGCGGCATTTACCCCAAACAGCGCCCGGCAGGCGGCAATGCGCAAAAGCAAAAGGAGATAGAAGAGCATGAAGGCTTTGGTTGTCTATTATTCATTTGAAGGGAATACGAAATTTCTGGCGGAAAAAATTGCCGAAACCCTGCACGCGGACGTGCGGGAGCTGACCACCAGCAAACAATACCCCGCCAAGGGGCTGGGCAAGTTTTTCTGGGGTGGGAAAAGCGTGATTTTCGGTGAGGAGCCGGAACTGACCAACGGCGAGATCGACGTAAGCCCGTATGATACGGTTATCATCGGCACGCCTGTCTGGGCATCCTCCTACGCGCCGCCGCTGAAAACCTTTTTGAATAGCAGCCTTATACAGGGCAAGAAAATCGTACTGTTTGCCTGCCATGGCGGCGGCGGGGCGGTAAAATGCTTCCGCAAGCTGAAAGAGGCGCTGCCCGGCAACGAGTTCATCGGCGAGGTGACGTACTTCGAGCCCAAATCCCACCCGGAATGCGCACAGAGCGCGCAGGAATGGGCGGCAGGGCTTTTGCTTGCTGAAAAAGACCCATCTGCGTTGTCAACATCGGGAGGGCAAGGGGAATCACCTGCACGCAAGTAAGCTCATACCCTGACCACCCTTGTTTTCTGGCAGCTGTGCCCTTTTGAGCAAGCTGCGTTCGGCTGTTCTTGAAGGATTACCAACAGGTTATGGCGTCCGGCATATGCCGGGCGCTTCTGTGCGCGCAAAGGCAAATCTGCTTTGCTCTTCCCGCAATAGGGAAAGCTTGGACGGGCGATTGTGCTTGCACCCGTATGGCTTGGCGCTGCATGATTGCGCTTCTTTTTACATGTTGAGCGTTTTGTGCCCCAAAGACCGCGATTACATAGAAAGCACCCGGCGTATGCCGGGCGCTGTATTATATAGAATTGTTACAATAATATGCTGCTAAAACTTCATTTCGGGTAAAATAAAAACGCCGATGAAAGCAATGTTCATAAGCGTTTCCTGCTGGCAGCTCCAAGGGGAATCGAACCCCTGATTTCGCCTTGAGAGGGCGACGTCTTAACCGCTTGACCATGGAGCCGCGATGGCTGGGGAACTAGGATTCGAACCTAGACAATACGAGTCAGAGTCGTAGGTGCTACCATTACACAATTCCCCATCGCGTTAGCTGCATCGACTATTATACGTGGCGGCAGACATCCTGTCAAGGTGTTTTTGCAGGAAAACACGGAAGGAACACAAGTTTATCCGGCGCTTCCGCCCGGGGAGCGGATTTACAGGGGGTTTGTTGCGTATTTTTTTGGGAACATGTATAATGTGACTGGGTCATAAGCCACATACCCTATGGAGATAACAGCATCGTTACCGATTGCTGGGAGGATAAAGCATGGAGCGTTGGGAGCAGGGAATGCCGCAGGGGCAGATGCCGACAACTGAAAATGCCAACGCGCCCCGCCCTGCCGGGATGACCCCGGCAAGACCGTTGCGTAACCCGCAGCCGGGGATGCGTATACCCGCGCCGCTTTCGCCTGCGCCGGAGGGCTGGAACGCCGCGCCCGCAGCGCCGCAGGAAATGCGCCCGGCGAATACCGGCATGCGTCCACCGCTGGTATGGATGGATGAAACACGCCCCGCACCGCCTGTGCAGCCGGGTACGCGGCCTTTGCAGGGCGCGCCCGTACAGCAACAAAACCAGCCTGTACAGCAGCCGCCCATGCAGGCTTCCCGGCCGATGCAAAGACCTCGGCCCATCCATAGACCGCAAACCACACAAAGACCGCAGTCCATGCAAACGATACAAGAACCGCAGCCTGTGCAAACCGGGCAGCTTCCGCTGCATAAACCGCAGCCCATTCCCGCGCAGCAGCCTATGCAGGCAATGCCGCCCGCCACGGAGAACACTGGCACAGGGCGCGGCCCGATGCGCGCGCCTACGCGCCGCTACCAGCTTTCTAGCCAGCGGCAAATTCCGCAGGCTATGCCCCCGGCACAGGAGGCAGTTATGCCGCTTTCCGGCGCCACACCTGTGCAGCCAAACGCCGTGCCGATGCGCGCGATGCCGTCCATGCAGCCGCAAGCCCAGCCGTCCATGTCGCGGCCTGCGCCCATAGCGCCCGTTACACGGAGGCCCGCGCCGCCGCAGGCGACGCGCCCTGCGCCCCTGCCGTGGAGCGCCCCGCAGCCGGTACCCAAGGCGGCCGTTGCTCCGCAAAGGGAAACGCCTGCACACCGGGCGGCTCCGGCAGTACCCCAACCGATCGAACCTGCCAGGGCAGCACAAACGCCGCAAACCGCATCTGCGCCCGCGGCGCCGGTGCCCAATATGGCAAACGCGATGCCTGACCCGGCTGCAAGGCCGCATGTGAACATGCCTGCTATGAATATTGATAAGAAGAACCCGCCTATAATACCGCCTGTACCGGAAACCGCATTTACGCCGCAGGGCGGAGAAAAGAAATACCCGCCTCTGCCGGAGATGGATTTCCAGCCGGAACAGCCGCCTGCGCAGACGGCCCCAACCGGCAAAACGCAGCGGAAACGCCGCGTGGATACGCGCGCCGAAGGGAACCTGCGCGTATACCCCGAGTGGAACGACGAGCCCGCATCGCAGGGTACGCAGGTAGCCGAACCGGAGGCAGAGAATGCCGCCGGGGAGCACCCCGCACAGCCTCAAAGCGATGTGTCGGGGGACGTTCGCCGTACACACCGCGCGCATGCCGTTGTACCGCCGGCGGATGCACAGCCGCCGTGGGGGGAAACCGCCGCGCCGCCGGAAATGCCCCGTATACCGGAGCTTTCCTTTACACCGCCCGTCACGTTACCCGTACGGGAGGAAGCGCCGCCGATACCCCCGCCGCCGGTTCCAGCAGCCTCCGGCCTGTATTCGGAGCCGGAAACCCCGGAAAAACCTAAACGAAAAAGACGTGCGTGGCTGATTGTGCTGCTGCTGCTTTTGGCTGCCGCCGCCGCGCTGTATGTGACCGGCGCGTATCAAACGCTGCTGGGGTACGTCGGGATTGAAACAACCGGCGACAGCGGCAGTCTGCCCGCCGTATTCGGGCAGTCGCAATCTGCCACCCAAAAGGTGACGGCGACGATCACGCCCGCCACCTCGGTCGCGGCTGCCAAACTGGTGAGCGTCAGTGTTACGCCCGAGCAAACCGCAGCCCCCGCGACGCTCATTTTTACACTGGAAACCAATACCGCCGCCACAGCTGTACGCCTGATGACCCAGTACGGTGAAATTTTACATACCACCGCGACCAGCGCGCCCAGAGGCGACGGGTTGACGTGGCAGGTGACCGCTGATTTTACACAGGCCTACACCGGCAAGGTGCGCGTTTTCCTGCGCGACGCCGGAGGTACGTGGAGCGAGGCGGAGGGCAGCAGCAGCGTAACGGTGGAATAACCCGCAAATCCGAATGCTTTCTCATTTGTTTCTAATGTTGTTTTCAGGCGTTCTTCAGGGGCTTTCAAGCGTATTTTCTTTGTCACTGGCAGGAGGATATGCTATAATATCACATGTTGCTAATCTTTGGAAACAGCGCTTTCTCCACGAAAGGAAATTGAGGAAAACCCATGAGCAGAAGCATTGATAAGAAAAATAAAAAGGGCAGAAAGGCCGGAAATATCGCCTTTTGGGTTACCTTTTTACTCTATTCTTTGGTGATTCACCCCTTTGGCCCCGGACGGTTTATTGTCGGGGTGGTGCTGGCCGGAATCGTCAGTAAGATTATCCGTACCATGGCGTCGGGGCTGGACCTGACCACGCATAACAAGCAGGATGCCGTGCCCGAAAGCCTGGAAAAAGTAAGCAAGGATACCGGGAACCCCGAAGTGGACGCCTTGCTGGCCAAAGGCCGCGAGATGATCGCGCAGATCCGCGCGGAGAACAAGAAAATTCCGGACGAGGGGCTTACCGGCAAGCTGACGCGGCTGGAGACCCTGTGCGGTGATATTTTCCGCGCCGTGTATGAAAAACCTGCCAAAGCCGCGCAAATCCGTAAGTTTATGGATTATTACCTGCCGACCACGCTGAAAATGGTCAAGGCGTACCGTACGCTGGGCGAAAACAACGTGTACGGCGCGGAGGCCGACGCGGCGCGCAAGCGGATTGACGATGCGCTGGGCATCGTGCTTAAGGGCTGCCAGAAGCTGCTGACCAATCTGTATAGAGATGATATGCTCGATATCACTACCGATATCGATGTGCTGGAGCAGATGCTCAAGCGCGACGGGCTGACCGAGAGCGATTTGCAGTTTGCCGCCCAGCAGGCGCGGCAGGCTGCTGAAATCAACGATCAGGCCGAACGTGCCGCCGCCGCGCGGCGTACCCGCGAGGCGCAAAAGGCCGTGCCTGTGCTGCACACCACGCCTGCCCGGCAAACGGGATCTGCACAGCAGGCGGCCCCTGCACAGCAGGCGTATGACGAGGAGCAGTGGCACGCCGGGAAAAACACCAACGTATCCCAGCAGGTGCAGGATGCGATTGCGCAGGCGCAGGCGCATGCGCCGCAGGCCCCCGTGCTGCACATGCCGGTAAGCGGCGTGGCGCAGACAATGCAAAATCAGGACATTAACTTTTAATACATACCAACGAGGAGGAGCAAACCATGACCGATCTGAATCAGGCTTCCCAGGCGGCCGGCAATGCCACCGCGCCCGTGTTAACGCTGGATACTTCCTCCATGGCTAAGGATAAAGCCGAGCTGGACGCTGCCGCCGCCGCGATGGAAAAAGCCGAGGCGCAGGTGACAGGTAATGCTGCCAAGGCAGTGAAGGACGTAGTAGAAGAAATGGATACGTCCATGCTCTCTCAGGCGGAGCTGGACAGTATTGACCAGTTCGTAAAGCAAATCGACGTGGAAAATCCCGACCATGTGCTGCTCTACGGCGCGGACGCGCAAAAGAAAGTGGCGGATTTCAGCGATAGCGCGCTGGCAACCGTGCGCACCGATCAGACCGGCGAAGTAGGCGATATGCTGGTAAAGCTGGTCAGCGAAATCAAAGGCTTCGGCTCCGATGCGGAAAAGCCCTCCGGGCTGAAAGGCTTGTTCTGGAATGCGCAAAAAGCTATTGAGGAAATGAAGAACAAGTACGAAAAAGTCGAAGTGAACGTGGATAACATTTCCACATCGCTGGAGAACTATCAGGTGCAGCTGCTCAAGGACGTGAGCATGTTCAACCATCTGTACGATATGAACACCCAGTATTTTAAAGAGCTGACGATGTACATCATCGCGGGCACTAAAAAGCTGGAAGAGGTTCGCGCAACCACCCTGCAGGATTTGAAGGCCAAGGCGGCACAGAGCGGCGACGCGATGGACGCCCAGCGCGCCAACGATCTGGCTTCCGCGTGCGACCGCTTTGAGAAAAAGCTGCACGATTTGAAGCTGACCCGCACCGTCGCCCTGCAAATGGCTCCGCAAATCCGCCTGCTGCAAAACAACGACAGTCTGCTGGTGGAGCGCATCCAAAGCACGCTGTCCAACACCCTGCCGCTTTGGAAGAGCCAGATTGTGATTGCGCTTGGCCTCCAGCGCAGCCAGGAAGCCCTGCGCGCGCAGACGGCGGTAACCGATATGACCAACGAACTGCTGCGGAAGAACGCCGAAAAGCTCAAGATGGGCACCATCGAGACGGCGCGCGAGGCGGAACGCGGCATTATCGACATCGAAACGCTGACCAAAACCAATCAGGATTTGATCGATACCATCAGCGAAGTGATGAAGATTCAGGACGAAGGCCGTACCAAACGGCTGGAAGCCGAGAAGCAGCTGGCCGTCATGGAAGGGCAATTGAAGCAGAAATTGCTGGAACTGCGGCATTAAGCAAACCAGTAGATAAGCAAACCCGGCTCCGCATTCGCGGAGCCGGGTTTGCTTTGCTTTAGTGCATACGGGCGTTATGCGGGCAAGCAACGTCAGCCGGGCATAGAGCGGCGCGGAGCAGAAGGGGATAGCATGCGCAAGGCGCGCCTTTCATGCCCTGCGGATGAAACAATACAATTCCTGTACAACCGCGCGCAGCGGCTCCAAAAAGCCCGGCACAGCGTAAAAGCACGCTGTACAATACTTTTTGCGCGGTTGTACCGGCGATAGGGTATAATCGGCTGCTTAACGCGGGGACTTGCAAAACAAGGCGCTTTCTAGGATAATAGAGGTTGACCCCTGTCAATGGCGCTGGGAACCGCGCCGCAGCTGGGCAGGGCGTATACCTTTGTACATCCGGTTCGCGCGCGCATCCGCGCCGCGCGGACGGGAACACCACCATGGGAGGGGTACTATGCTGGCGCAAGAAGTACTTGGTTTTTTTGAGGAAAACGACGTTAAGTTTATCCGGCTGGCGTTTCTGGATTTGTTCGGGAGACTGAAAAATGTGGCGATACAGCCCGACCTGCTTGCGCAGGCGTTTGATACGGGCGTACCGTTTGAAGCATCCGCCATCGATGGGTTCAGTGCGAGTGCGGAGGGGGAGCTGCTTTTGCGGCCGGACCCCAACACCCTGTGCATACTGCCGTGGCGGCCGCAGGCCGGACGTGTGTGCCGCCTGCTTTGCGATGTGCTCACCCCGGACGGCAAACCCTATGCCGCCGACCCGCGCGCGATTTTGCGGGACACGGTAGAAATGGCAACGGAGAAGGGCTTGAACATCCGCATCGGTTCGGAGTGCGAATTTTACCTGTTTGAGGCAGATGAAAACGGCGATATTACCACCCGCCCGCAGGATCATGCCGGCTATTTGGATGTATCCCCGCTGGACCGCGGCGAGGATGTGCGCCGGGAGATCAGCCTGACGCTGGCTTCCATGAACATTCAACCGGAAAGCAGCCACCACGAGCGTGGCCCCGGCCAAAACGAGATCGATTTTCACCGCGCCGATCCGCTGACCAGCGCGGATCATCAGGTGGCGTTCCATAACGCCGTGCGCACCATTGCCGCGCGCTACGGCCTGCGTGCCTCCTTTATGCCAAAGCCGCTGGAGGAGGATTTCGGCAACGCTTTCCATATCAACGTTTCGCTGTACCACGACCGGGAAAACCTGTTCCGCATGAAGGACGGGGAGCTTTCCCCCGAGGCGCGCTACGCCATGGCGGGCGTACTCAACCGCCTTGCGGATATGACGCTGTTTACCAACCCCATTCCCAACAGCTACGAGCGGCTGACGGACGACGAATCCCCCAACCGCATCTGCTGGTCCACCGTGCAGGGGCGCAATGCCCTGCGCCTGCCGCTGCCGCAGGGCCGTTTTGCCCGGATGCAGCTGGCAAGCCCCGATCCGACCTGTAACGCATACCTGGTGTACGCGCTCATCATCCGCGCGGCGCTGGAGGGCATTGAGAACGCCGAGGAGCTGGCGCCTTCCGCCGTGTACAATTGGATGGATGCGCCTTTGCTGCCCGAAAGCATGACCGAAGCGATGGAGCGCGTGAAAAACAGCGATTTTATCGCCCGCAGCCTGCCGCCCGAATTGATTGCCTCGTTCCTCAAGGGCGGGGAAAAACTGCTGGCCAGACACCAGCAGGATAAGAACGGGCTGTTCCGGCACCAGTTTGAACGTTTCTAGGCGAATGCCAGTGGAAAGGGGGCATTCGATGGCGGATGGGAAGAGCCTGCTAATCGCGACACAGGGACAGGAAAAACTGAAACAGATGCTTGCGGATTTGCACCCCGGCGAGATCGCCGCTGTGCGCGGCGCGATGGAAGCGCGGCGCATGACGGATATCGACGCGTTTTCGCTGATGCTGATTAACGCGCCGCTGAAGGACGAAACCGGGATGGAATTGGCCATTGATATGGCCAAACGCACCACGGCGACGGTGATTTTGCTGGTAAAAACCGAGCTTGCGCCTATGATATACGATACGGCTACGGAATCCGGCGTGCTGATTGTCACCAAGCCGGTGATACCGCAGCTGTTTGAGCAGACCGTTCGCGTGGGGCTGGCATGCCGCAACCGTATGCTGATGGTTAAAACGGAGAACGAGCGCCTGCAAAGGCGGTATGAAGAATTGAAAATTGTCGACCGCGCCAAATGCCTGTTGATCGAGCATATGCGCATTACCGAAGAGGAAGCGCACCGTGTGCTGGAAAAAGAGGCCATGAACGCGCGCATCACCCGTGTACGGGTTGCCAAGCAGGTGTTGGAGCGCTTTGAACTATAACCTCCAGCCTGCTGAAAAAGGCTCATCTGCGTTGTCGGCTGCGGACTGTCAAAGAGCATCACTTACGAATGGTAAGCTCAGCTCCTTGCCACCCTTGCCTTCTGGCAGCTAAACCCTTTTGAGCAGGCTGGCAGCTTGCTTAAAAAACTCATCTGCGTTGTTAAATTCAGAATGGCAAGAGGAATCACAGCTTGCTGAAAAAGACTCATCCTCTTGCCACCCTTGTTTCCTGGGATCTGCGCCTTTTTGAGCAAGCTGGGCTTGGTGTTTTCGTAGGCAAGCCAGTCGGCTTGTAAAACAAAGTGATTAAAACATAGGTGTGGGGCGAAATCCCGGTATCCGTTGTTCCTGATATCCGGCCAAGCCGATAAACAATCTAAGCCCGCTTTTGCCTTGCTCATTATCCGCGTGAAACGCGGATAAGGCGGGTCAAGGGCAGTGCCCTTGTCAGGTTCCAAGGGTGAAGCCCTTGGCGGCGGTAGACGTACTACGGCGTAACGATAACCTTCCCGTTGCGCGCGCCGCCTGCAATCGCCGCGCCTGCCTGCTCCAGCGGGATGCGCTCGCCAATGAGCGGCTTCAGCTGCAGCCGTCCGGAGGTGACGATGTCCACGGCGCGCCCCTGCGTGTTGGGGTTGACGAACGAGGTTTTCAGCGTCAGCTCTTTTTGGAACATGGCAAAGGGCTTGTAGGGAATAATGCAGTCCGGCTTGGTCAGGCCGAAGATCATCACAGTGGCGGCTTTGCCCACGCAGTCGATGGCGTTTTGAATCGTCTCCGGGCGGCCGACGCACTCGATGGCGACGCGAATATCGGTAAAGCCATGCTTAGCAAGCTGCTCGGATAAATCGCCCTTGAGGGGATTGAGCACCAGATCGGCGCCGAGGGAGCGCGCCAATGCAAAACGGTCCTCGTTTACCTCCAGCAGTACGGTGCGCGCCGCGCCTGCCATGCGTGCCAGCTGCAGCATAATCATGCCGATGGTGCCGCCGCCGACGATCATCACCGTGTCGCCGGTCTTGATTTCGCACAGGTCGATGCCGTGCAGGCAGCAGCTGATGGGTTCGCACATGGCAGCGTATTCAAAGGGAACCTCCTCCGGCAGCAGAAACGCCTGTTTTTCCAGCACGACGCAGTATTCGGCAAAGCCGCCGTCGTGGTTTACGCCGGTAGCGGTCATGCTGTCGCAAAAATGGGGGTTGCCCCGGCGGCACTGTGTGCAGGCGCCGCAGTCGATATTCGGGTTTACGGTCACATGGTCGCCCGGATGCACGCGGGTGACCCCCTCGCCGACGCTTTCCACCACGCCGGCAAATTCGTGCCCGAGGATGACGGGCGGGTTGCACTCCGTAGCGCCCTTTGCGCCGGAATAAATGTGCACGTCCGTTCCGCAAATACCGCAGGCCTTTACGCGAATGAGTACCTCGCCTGCTTTGGGTACGGGCTTGGGATAATCCTGTGTGTACCGGATGCTCTGGTTTCCTTCAAAAACGGCCGCTTTCATGGTAAATCCCTCCAACGAATGACGGCGCTTTGCACGCTGCGTCCATTCGGTTTTCCTTTGGTTAAGGGATAACATAAAACCAAAGGGCTGTCAATAACGTAAACCGGGTATGCGGACCGGAACCGTTCCATTCTGCAAAACCGGGAGAAAACAGCAGGGGAAACGCGAGAAATGCGCTTGTTTTCAGCGTGGCTTGCTTACTGGCGGCAGGGGAAGTGGAAGGCGGTGGAGGTGCCCTCGTAAGAGGCGAATAAAGAATGGAATTGGTTCCGGCGATACGAAGCGGTGCGCCGTGGAGGGCATCAGCAGTATCGGTGAAAACACAGGGAATGGAATAAGGCGCAGCGAGAGATACCGGAACTGGCTTTCCACTTCATAGTGCTGAAAAAACAGAACGCTTGTTCATGGGTAATGTGGAGCGCGTGCCCTTTTCTATGCTATAGCAGGGCGCGATCGTGGGTAAAATTGCGCAGGAATTGCTGTGTTGCTGCATGGAAAGGGATTGTTTGTGGAGCGAAAGGGCATAATGCTGCGAATTGTGGAGAGGAAAAGTGCTGAAAACCATGTTATCTAAATTTCCGGGGAGACTGGTGGGTTAGCATTGTACGAATATGGGAGAGAAGTGGAGTGTAAATTAAAAACACCGCGCCTCTTGCTTGTGTGCCAGAGAGGGCGGTGTGTATAGCAGGGATCATGGAGCGGCTATGCCGAAGCACGCCGGCGTGGCGGTATACCGCCGCAGGGCGGCCGGCACCACGCACGGGATCGCTTCTCTTTTTGCAATGGGTGTTTTTGACTGCAAAGGGAAGAAGCTCCCTGCGGATATGCGGTACGGCGGGTATTAGCAGAACCATTCTCTGCGCTTATACCAAATGCAGCTCCTTCAGTACAAAGCAATCGCGGTCATGATCGATTACGACGCCGATGGATTGCAGGTAGCTGTATATGGTGACCGAGCCGACAAACTTCATGCCACGCTTTTGTAAATCCTTGGATACCGCGTCGCTCAGGGGCGAGCGTGTGGGCATGTCGTGCCAATCGTTCAAAATGGTGATCACCGGGCCGTCCGGGATGAAGCGCTGCAGGTACGCATCGAACGAGCCGAACTCCTTTTGAATCGCTAAAAATACCTGCGCGTTGGTCACGGTGGCGCGGATTTTCAGCTTGTTGCGGATGATGCCTTCGTCCGTTAGCAGGCGGGCAATATCCGCTTCGCCAAAAGCGGCGACCTTGTTTGCGTCAAATCCGGCAAAGGCGCGGCGGAACGCCTCGCGCTTACTAAGCACGATATACCACGAAAGCCCTGCCTGAAACCCTTCCAGCACAAGCATTTCGTATAAAAACGCGTCGTCATGGCAGGGGCGGCCCCATTCGTTATCATGGTAGGCTTCCATCAGTTCGCCGTTTACCCAGGAGCAGCGGCAGCGGTCATGGTTTGGCATTGGCAGCATCCTTTCCGGCGTCGCAGGGGTCTTCACCGCCCCGCTGCCAGCGTTTTTTCATGTAGTAGAAAAGCAGTGTAATATCCTTGATGGCGCCGTCGAACAGGCGGGCGCGCACAGCGCTGACCAAAACCAGCATCAGGATGGGGCCGAGGATCAGCCCGACCACGCCGCCGACCTTCATGCCGACAAACATGCCGATGAGTGAAAGCAGCGGCGACATCCCCATGTTGACGCCCAGCAGTTTCGGGTCCAGCAGGCGGCGGATCATGCTGTAAATGATGTAGAAAATCAGGATGAGCCACATGGAATGCGTATCCCCGATGATCAGGCAAATCGCAGCCCACGGTATGTACAGCACGCCGCAGCCAAACTGGGGGATCAGCTCCAGCAGCGCTGCAAAAACGCCGATCAGCGCCGCGTAGGGAAAGCCGGTAAACTGGAAGTACAGCATGGAAAGTGCCAGCAGCAGGATAAACCACAGCAGCTGCACCTTTACGTAGCCCAGCACACCCGTGACCGCCGAGTGGCGCAGCGCGGTCAGCCCGGTTTCGCCCTCCTGATGCGGCCCGCGAAGCAACCGCTTTTTAATTTGCGGATAGCGGTTGGCGATAAAGTACGCGCCCAGAATGAGGAAGTTGGCGTAAATCAACGCGTAGGGCAGGCCGGAAGCTACGCCCACCATAATGTTGAGCGAGGAACCGGCAATAGTGGTTGCCTGCTCGCCCAGCCATTTAAAGGCATTATCCAGCGAATCCCGCATGGCGTTGCTGATGCTGGCGGGCATGGTTTCCGCCGCGCCCAGCAGCCGGTCGCTGGCCTGCTGCAAAATACCGATGATGCCATCCACAATGGTGGAGATGTTATTGGCTGCGTTAATTATTTGCCCAACGGCAAAGCTGATAAACCAGTATAGAGCCAAAAGCGTCACGGCGCTGACCAGCGTAACCCAAATGGCGCTGGCAACGCCGCGGTTGATGTGCAGCTTTTTATGGAAAAAAGAAATAAGGGGCTGCAGGCTCGCCGCCACCGGCACCGCGATGATGAACGGTGAAAGCGTATTCCACAGCAGCGGTACCGCGTAGGCCAAGCACAGCCAGATGAACACACAAATCAAAAGCCGTAAGGCCAGGCGTTCCGTGGCGTAAAGAACCGGATGATCCATGCGAGTGTACCTCTCTGGCGTAAGTGTGCAGGTTTTTAGAAGGGGGTGGCGTGCAGGCAGTAGCCGCGCACGGCGCGCTTAGAAGCCGCGCCCGCCGCCGCCGTGGCTGCTGCCGCTGCCGCCGATGTGCACGCCGCTGCCGCCGCCGCCAAAACCGCCTTTGCCGCCGCTGCCCGGTGGGGGTGCTTTGGGCGCGCGGGTCACGGTGGTGCGCAGGTAATCGTCCCGGCTGTCGGTCAGGGTCATTACGGCATTATCGGCATACTCGTAATGGTATGTGCTGCCCTTGAGCTTGTAGCGGGATTTAACGATCCCGATAAAGATGAGTCCAAGGAGAAGGCTAATGCCCGCGCCCACGAGCATTTCCGTAAGGGTAAGCACCTTATGGCGCGCCGTCAGCCGCTGGCCGGTAATCACATCGTAACGGTATTGCCCTTCCGGGATGCCCTGACTTACAAAATTTTGCACAGCGGCGATCATCGCCAGCGCAGCCTGCGCGTAATCGCCAATGCGCAGGTTGGGGTTGCTCTGGTCCAGCGCCAGCTCGATGCGTTCATCCGTCATATAGTCGATCATTGCGCCTGTGGTGGAAATGTATTCCTGCCGGTTGTACATATCGATGTAGTACAGCGCGCCGCTTTTCTCATCGTCAAAGCCAAAGCCGTTGTAATCGTAATAATCGTCCGCTACCTGCGCCTGTGAATCCTCGGCGTGGTAAGCATCGCTGGTGAGCACAACAAAGTCCATACCGGTTTTCTGCTGGAAGGATGTAATCGCGCTTTGAATAGCGGCTTCTTCCGAAGCGGTGAACAGGCCGGCATCGTCAAACACGCGCGAATCGTCCGCCGCCAGTGCGCCCGCGGCGCCAAAGAGCAGCGCGGTGGTGAAAAGTAATGCAAGGATGGGTTTCCATAGTTTCATCTTCCGCACCCCCTTAAAATAAGAAATAGGCCGCAACGCAGTACGCCGCAAAGCAGATAAGCGCAAGCCCCAGCCCGTAGAGCCGCAGCTTGCCTTTGTTAATAGGCAGTTTGCCGCACACCTCGCCGGTGCGCCCGTTCATGGCATAATAATACGGTTCCTTCTCCTGCCCTTTTTTGGGGTAGGTGAGCACCCACGTGGGCAAAAGCACGTAGCGGCTGCTTTTTGCCTTTACACGTGCGCTGCCATGGCCGGAATAGGTGGTGTAGTGGATGGTGGGCTTGATCATCGGGGTAACGTAGTTTTGCAGCTCGCCTTCCACATCGGCGGTCGCGGTTTGCTCGTCTATATCGCGGCGCTCGGCCAGAAAGCCGGTTAAATATGCGCCGGAAAACGGCTTTACATCCTGCAGGGGGAAGGGATGGATGCCGTCGCTCAGCTTGCGGTTGGTGCTTTGCAGCGCCGGACGTATAATATTGCGAAAGGTCATGTCCGCCCGCCGCGAGATGGCGTAGTGCTTGGTGGTGGTAACGATGTAGCGGCCGGAATCGATGACCGTGGAGTTTTGCCCCTGGCCTTCGTATGTAGCGTCCACGTCGCACTGCGTTACGAAATGGGGATAATACACGCCCTCCATTTGCTTTACCTGCTCGCGGGCGAAAAAGCCTTTGGGTACAAAGCGCTTTTTCGCGACCCATTGCATGAAGCGCTCGATGGCTTTTTCCTTGCTGATGGAAAAAGGCAGCACATCGTCCGGGCGCATAGCGGCGGTCAGCTTGCCTTGCAGTACCACCGGGTTATGGCAATAGTAGCAGTGGGTGGCTACGGTGGTTTCGTCGGTAATGATTTCGCTGCCGCAGCTGGGGCAATGGTACACCACCTGCTCGCCCTCCGGCTCCTGCGCGGCGGCTTGCGCATGGTCGTGCTCGTGCGCGTGGTCATGCACATGGTCATGGTTATGCGCCTGTTCGGTTTCCGCCTCCTGCTGGTATTGCGCCGCTTTTTGTAGCAAGGTTTTCTCGTCGAAAACAGAGCCGCAGGAATCGCATTTCCAGTTCTGCTGATCGGGGTTAAAGGCCAGATAAGAGCCGCAATTGGGACATTGATACGTTACGCCTGCCATGCTTCCACCTCGTTTATGGTTATGCTTTGAGTGTTAGTTCTAGATATGCAAAGTATAGCATCCGGCGCGGCGCTGCACAACCCGCGCGGCAAAGCCGCCGCTATACGGCGCGGCATGCGCAGGGAGCCAGAGCCGGTAAAACCCGGTGCGAGGGAAACGATGATGAAATGACTTTGCGGCCGCCAAAGGGGAGTGCAGCAGATTTGGGTGAAAAAAGCCGCAGGAATAGTGGCGCTATTGCAAGGGTTTTAAGCCCAAAGTTGCGGTGCTCCGCAAAGGTAAAACACAAAGAACATTGATTCATCGTTTCCCTAGAGCAGCTTTTCGCTGAAACAATCGTTGGGTACGTCCTCATCCGCCGGTATATGGTGCCGCCGTACCGCGCGGTGTACCGCCTCGTCCTCATCGTCGCGGGGAGCTTCCGTTTCGGGGTCGGGAATCGAATCGTCGTAAGCGTCCTGTTTATAGGTCTCTTTTTCCGAATCCATGGCTGCCGCTCCTTTCATGAAGCCGGTTTTTTACTTTGTAAACGTTACGAACCGCCGGGCCGTGACAGGCCGGACAGCGGTGTTGGGACGTACCTATTCTACCACATTTTGCCGCCCCGCTACAATACGGCGCAGCGGCCGGAGACGGTGTTTTTTCTTAACGGGCTTCATTTTGCGCTTGTCTTTTACGGCGTTTTCCGCTAGTATCAGGGCAGATGTTTCCATTGCCAGTTTGCGCGCGCTGCGCGGAACACGGAGGGTAAGCCATGGGATTTAAAAAGGATTTTGTTTGGGGCACGGCTACGTCCGCCTACCAGATTGAGGGGGGCGCGGCGGCGGATGGCAAGGGCCCTTCCATATGGGATGATTTTTGCAGCCAGACGGATGGCGTGTACCGCGGCCATACGGGCGAAACCGCCTGCGGCCATTACCGTCTTTTCCGCGAGGATGTGGCGCTGATGGCGAAACTGGGCGTAGCGAATTACCGCTTTTCCATCAACTGGGCGCGCGTACTGCCGGAGGGCGTGGGCACGCCCAACGAAGCCGGACTGCGCTTTTATGATGAGCTGATCGATACGCTGCTTGCGCAGGGCATCCGCCCGCTGATGACCCTGTACCACTGGGATTTGCCATCCGCCCTGCACCGCCGCGGCGGCTGGTGCAACCCCGAGATGCCCGGCTGGTTTGCGCAGTATGCGGCGCTTTTGGCCAAGCGCTACGGCGGCCGGGTGAAGGACTTTTTTACCATTAACGAGCCGCAGTGCGTGGTGGGGCTGGGGTACATGGCCGGGGTTCACGCGCCGGGCATGAAGCTGCCGGTGCAGCAGACCATTCCCATTGCGCACCACATCCATCTGGCGCACGGGCTGGCGGTGCAGCGCATCCGCGAGGCGGTGCCGGACACGCGCGTGGGCTTTGTGGGCTGCGGGCCGGTGGCGATACCCGCAAGCGCAGCCCCTGCCGATATCGAGGCGGCACGAACCGCGTACTTTGCCCACTCGGTGTTTGACAAAGAAAAATGGGTGTGGAGCCCCTCGTGGTGGATGGACCCTGTGATGCTGGGGCATTACCCAGAGGATGCGCTGCGCCACTACGGGCAGTACCTGCCCAAGGGGTTTGAGCGCAGGATGGACGTGATTCACCAGCCGCTGGATTACTGCGCGTTTAACATATACGAAGGGCAGCGCGTGCAGGCGGGCGGCGCGCAAGGCTTTACCTTGCTGGATTGGCCTGTGGGGCACCCGCATACGGCCTGTGACTGGCCGGTAACGCCCGACGCGCTTTACTGGGGGCCGCGCTTTTTGTGGGAGCGCTACCAAAAGCCGGTGTTCATTACCGAAAACGGCATGAGCGCGCATGATGCCGTATCGCTGGATGGAAAGGTGCACGATCCCAACCGGCAGGATTTTATGCACCGCTATCTGCTGGCATTGCGGCGCGCTGCGGACGACGGCGTGGATGTTTACGGCTATCTGGCATGGTCTTTGCTGGACAATTTTGAATGGTCCAACGGGTACCGCGAGCGTTTCGGGCTGGTGCATGTGGATTACCAAACCCAGCAGCGAACCCCCAAGGACAGCGCCCTATGGTACAAAACTATAATGCAGACCAACGGCGAAAACCTGTAGCCAGCTTGCTGAAAAAGGCCCATCTGCGGTGTCAGCTGCGGGATGGTAAGGAAAATCACTTACACACGGGTAAGCTCATTCCCTTACCCCCCTTGCTTCCTAGCATCTGCACCTTTTTGAGCAAGCTATCCGCTCGCTGAAAAAGACCCATCTGCGGTGTCAACTGCGGGATGGTAAGGAAAATCACTTACACACGGGTACGCTCATTCCCTTACCCCCCTTGCTTTCTGGCATCTGCACTTTTTTGAGCAAGCTATCCGGTCGCTGAAAAAGACCCATCTGCGGTGTCAGCTGCGGGATGGTAAGGAAAATCACTTACGCACGGGTAAGCTCATTCCCTTACCCCCCTTGCTTTCTGGCATCTGCACCTTTTTGAGCAAGCTGCGCTTGGTGCTTCCTGCTGTGTTACTCATTTGTCCGGGTAGTGTGTATGCGATTCCCGGCGACTGGCTGTCCGATGCATGGAAGCCCTATGCTTACAGAAAACCGGAAGGAGAGAATGCGTATGGAGGAAAAAACCACGTTTCCCGCGCTTGGCAAAGCCGCCCGCGCGCTGAACGCCGCCGGGGTGGAATGGGCGCTGGGCGCATCGGCGATGATGTACTTTCGCGGGCTGACGGATACGTTTCACGATTACGATCTGCTCATTGCGGATGGGCATATGGATACGGCCAAGGCTGCCCTGCTGGCAGCGGGGGCGGTGGTTGCGCCGCCCAAAGCGCCCAGCGATGTGTACGTGAGCAAACAGTTTGCGGAGTGCACGCTGGACGGGGCGGAATTTGATTTGCTGTGCGGGTTCTCCATCCGCGTGGAAAACGCCGTGTACACCTACCCCTTTACCGGGGCGCGTACCCAGGGCATACAGCGCGTGGCGGAGGAAACCGTGCCGCTTGCGCCGCTTGCGGACTGGTATGTGCTGTACCTGCTGATGCCGGGGCGCGAGGCGCGTGCCGCCGAAATTGCGGCGTATTTGCGTGCGCAGCCGCCCGAGACCTACGGCGGTTTTCTCACCCTGTGGCTGGAGGGCGCGCTGCCGCCCGCCGTGCGCGTGCAGGTGGAGGCGTTACTGCCCGGCTGAAATGTGTTTTATCGATACTCAAGGAGGTTTACATGCCCAAGTTGACGATACGGCGTGGCGATACCACCGCCGAAACCACGTTTATCGGGACCCCGCTGCTGGGGGATGTGCTTACGGCGGCGGGCTTTGCCGTGGCGCAGCCCTGCGGGGGGCGCGGCACCTGCGGCAAGTGCGCCGTGCTGTCGCTGGTTGGGGCGGTATCCCCGCCCAGCAGCGCCGAGCAGAAGGCGGGTGTTCGGCTGGCGTGTCAGGCACTGCTGTGGGGCGATTGCGAAGTCGTGCTGCCTTTGCAGGCCGAGTGGAGCGCCATACAGACCGGCGAAACCGGGCAGGCGCTGGGGCACCCGATGGCGGGGCGCTACGGCGCGGCGGTGGACCTTGGCACGACGACGATTGTCGCGCGCGTGTATGACTTGGCAACGGGCGAAACACTGGGCGAAAGCGCGATGCTCAACCCCCAGACCGCTGTGGGCGCGGATGTAATGGCGCGCATTTCCGCCGCGCTTGCCGGGAACCTTACAAAGCTGCAAACGCAGGCGCAAACCGCGGTGCTTGCCGCCGTCGCCGCTGCCTGTGAAAAGGCGAATATACCCGGCGCGGATGCGCTGGTGGTGGCGGGCAACACCGCCATGTTGTACCTGCTTACAGGGCGCAGCCCGGACACGCTGGCAGTTGCGCCGTTTCAGGCCGATCATTTATTTGGAGAAGATACAACCTTGCAGGATACGCCCCTGTACCTGCCGCCCTGCGCGGGCGCGTTTATGGGGGGCGATTTGACCTGTGCGGCGCTTTCAACCGAGCTGTGCGAGCACACGGAAACGCGGCTGCTGATGGACATCGGCACCAACGCGGAGTTGATGCTGTGGCACGGCGGCAAGCTATACGCCACATCCGCCTCGGCAGGCCCCGTGTTTGAGGGCGGCGAAATATCGCAGGGTGTAGGCGGCGTAACGGGCGCAATCGACAAGGTTTGGGCGGAAAACGGCACGCTGGGCAGCCACGTGCTGGGCGGCGGCAAGCCCATCGGCATTTGCGGTTCCGGCATCATCGATGCGGTGGCGGCGCTGCTCCGTTTGGGCCGGATCGACAAAACCGGCGCGGCGGACGCGGAAGTCTTGCCCATCCGGGAGGGTATCCGCTTGACCGCCAGGGATATTCGCGCCGTGCAGCTGGCTAAGGGCGCGATTGCCGCCGGAGTGGAAACCCTGTTGGATACGGCGGGCATCACGCCTGCGGATGTGACCCGGCTGGAGCTGGCCGGGGGCTTTGGCAGCCACCTGTGCGTGCCCAGCGCCGCCGCCATCGGGCTGATCCCCGCGGCGCTCAGCGGCAAAGCACACGCCGTGGGCAATGCCTCGCTGGCCGGGGCTGCCGCGCTGCTTTTGGATACGCGGCTGCGTATGCAGGCGGAGCAAATTGCCGGGATGGCGCAGGTAATACAGCTGGGCGGCAGCGAAACATTTGAAAAGCGGTTTCTGGCCGCGATGGATTTCCCGATGGGGATGGGGTAATGATTGTCAAGAATGTCTGCCATCCTTTCGGGCGCTGTGGGAAGGCCGCTTGCGGTGTGCATCGCGGCAGGGCAATTGGAAATGCGGCGCAGAGAATGGCCGGGGCAGAAATACCGCCGCTGCGTGGCAGATACAGCAGAATAGCAACCATACAAAAAGCACCGGGAGCCGCCTTATAGAGGTCACGCGCCGGCGCTTTAACGTAGACAAATTTTTGGCCATAAAGTATAATAAAGGCATTCAGGAAACCCTGTTTCACACTTCCCATCCGCTTGCTGTAAAAGGAGCGAAACATAAGAATGAAGAGAAACTACAAAGCGTTTATTGCGGTACTGCTGTCGGTTTGCCTGCTGGGGGCAGGGCTTGGCGGTGCGTGTGCGGCGGATACCATCGGCGTGGGCGATACGGTGCTCTTTGGCAGTTACCGGCAGGGCGTGGAGAATACCGCCTATGAATCGCCGTATTGGGAACTGGAGTGGACGGTGCTGGCTATATCCGGCGATACCGCGCTGCTGCTTTCCGCCGAAGCGCTGGAGTGCATGCCATACCATACCAACTGGGCGGATGTTACCTGGGCGACCTGCTCGCTGCGCAGCTGGCTGAACGGTACGTTTATCGCCAACGCCTTTGACACGGGCGAGACGGGGGCGATGATATCGACTGTGGTAAACACCCCGGCAGCCGGCAATACGGGCAGCACAATCACGACGATTGACCGGGTGTTTTTGCTGAGCGCGGAGGAAGCGGCGGTGTATCTGCCTGCCGGCGATAGCCGCAAAGCGCTTGCCACAACGGCGGTGGCGGAGGAGACAGCCGCCAGCCTATCCGCTGATGGATATGCGTACTGGTGGCTGCGCTCTCCCGGCAGCGACGGCAAACATGCCGGGCTGGTTTCGCCGGACGGGGCCCTGTCCACCGAGTTGGTCAACTGGGAAAAGGGCTGTGTGCGGCCTGCCCTGTGGGTGAAAACATCCGCGCTGACCCGGGTAGCGGCGGCATCCGGCGGCGAGATTATGGGCCTGACGATTGATAAGCTGTCCACGCGCAGCGGGCCGGGTACCCAATACAGGGACACGGGCACATACAAGGTTAAGGGCGAATATGTGAAGATTCTCACCCTCGCCTACGATGTGAACGGCGTGTGCTGGGTGCAGTGCGAAGTGCCCTACGGCAAAACGATGCGGCGCGTATATACGGGGCTGAAACGCTTTGATACCACTACCTTTGCCATAAGCAGCGTGCCGGAGGAAACCCCGCTGAATTACCGGGTGAAGGTGCTTACGACATCCAAAGCCAAGTACGGGCCAGGCGATGACTACGGTACGTACAGCAAACTAACGGTGGATAAAGGGCAGAGCGTAACCATTATCGCGCTGGAAAACGATTATGCGCAGGTGGAGTGGACGACGACCAAGCAATCCTACCGCGCGTGGGTGCGCATTGCCATGCTGGATTATTGAGCACAGCTTTCACGGACGAGACAATAGAATTTATATGGATATACAGCACAGCACCTCCGGCATGTACGGAGGCGCTGTATTTTGGGATGGGGAAAGGGATTTTCAGAACACGAAAAAGAGTATTTTCAATGTGTAATGAAAAGACCCGCCCAAGCCAAGCGGCTGAAAGGCAAGTCCTTTTTATGATTAGAGATGGGTCAAGGGATGAAATCCCTTGTCAGGTTCCAAGGGTGAAACCCTTGTTACAGCCTTTTCAAAAAACCCAATCTGCGTTGTCAGCTGCGGGATGGCAAGGATAAAAGAAGTAAACCTATCATGAAACAAGGAAAGCGGATTTTTGTGTAATGAAAAGACCCGCCCGAGCCAAGCGGCTGAAAGGCAAGTCCTTGTATATGATCAAAGGTGGGTCAAGGGATGAAATCCCTTGTTGGGTTCCAAGGGTGAAACCCTTGGCCCAGCCTTTTCAAAAAACCCAATCTGCGTTGTCAGCTGCGGGTTGGCAAGGGGGAATCACTTACACACGAGTAAGCTCATCCCCTTGCCACCCTTGCTTCCTGGCATCTCGGGCTTTTTAATCAGGCTGGCCCCTCACCCCAAAAACGCATCAATCGCCTCGTGCGCCTGCTTTTGCGGGTCGCCTGCCATGTCCAGCCACAGGATGGATTTGTCACGCTTGAACCAGGTCATCTGCCGCTTGGCAAAACGCTTAATCTCGCGGGCGAGCACATCCAGCATTTCGGCTTCGGTGGGGATTTCGCCCAACAGCCATGCGCTCAGGTAGCGGTACTCCAGCCCCAGCTTGCGCAAAAACAGGGGGGATACCCCCGCATCCAGCAGGGTTTGGACTTCGGCGGCCAGCCCGGCCTGCATGCGGCGGGCAAGGCGCTCGTCAATGCGGCGGCATAGCTCCTCGCGCGGCCAGGTAACGCCGAGGGTGAGCACTTGGTAGCGCGGCTCGCGGCGGCCGTGGCCGCTGTCGCCGTCGTGCAGTTTTTCCAGCCTGCGCATCACGCGGTTGCGGTTGGCGGGGTCGATGGGCTCCTCCGGCAGGGTGGTGCGCAAAAGGGCGACCAGCTCTTCGGTGGTGCGGGCTTCCAGCTCGTCGCGGTAGGCCAGATCGGGCTTCACATCCGAAAGTGTGTAGCCCTTGGTGACCGATTCCACATACAGCCCCGTGCCGCCGACCAGAAAGGGCGTTTTTCCGCGCGCGATAATATCGTCCGCCGCGGCGTAGGCCAGCTTTTGAAAATCCGCCATGGAGAAAAAATCGCCGGGATTGCATACGTCCAGCAGATGGTGGGGCACGCCCTGCATCTCCTGCGGGGTAATCTTGCCGCTGCCCAAATCCAGCCCGCGGTATACCTGCCGCGAATCGGCGGAGATCACTTCTCCGCCGTAGTGTTTGGCCAGCGCTACGCCCAGCCCGCTTTTTCCCGAGGCGTTTGTGCCCACGAGGGCAACCATCCGTGGCAGAGACTGCATGTTGTATCCTCCCGTTGCCGCAAGCGGCATACTTGATCTTTTTATTGATGCGCTAGGGGCGTTTCAGCCGTGGATTGCGGCGGTAGCGGCGAATGCTCAGGCACAGGGTCGTTACGTTGTCCCGGCCGCCGTTGTCCAGCGCGCGCTGTACCAGCAAATCCACCGCTTCGGCGTCGTCGCGGGATTTCAGCAGAATATGGCGGATTTCGCTGTCCTCCACCATGTCGGTCAAACCGTCGCTGCAAAGCAGGTAACGGTCGTACGGGCTTACGGAAAGCGGCGGGGACAGGTAGGGGCGGAATTCCTTACGCACCGGATCCATACCGATGTACAGGTGCACCAGATGGCTGCGGGGGCTGACCCGTGCCTGATACGGCGTAAGCGCGCCCTGGGCGACCATGCGCTGCACCACGGTATGGTCTTGACTGAGCTGGGTCAGCTTGCTGCCGCGCAAGCGGTAAATGCGGCTGTTGCCGGCGTTTACAATGCGCAGGGTGCCGCATTGCCACGCGCAAAGCACCAGCGAAACGCCCGCGGGTACGGTTTCGTCCAGCTTATGCAGCCGGTCGGAAAGTTGTGCGATGTGGAAACGCCACTCTTCGTCGGTCAGCCCGTAGGGGTAGGCCTGTTGCAGCCTGTCCAGCGCATCCACGGCGTTGAGCACGGCCCGTTTGCCGACGGCCTCCCCGCCGATGCCGTCGCACACCGCGTATAGCTGCCCGCTTTCGCAGCCTTCCTGCAGCAGCCTGCCGCCAAAGTCCATGGCTTCGGGGGGCAGGGTTTTGCCGCTCATATAAAACGAGTCGTTGTTGTAGGCGCGGCATACGCCCTTGTGTGTGCGTGCCGCCGCCGTGAGAAACCAACGAACCATTTTTGCGCCCCCTTACCCGGTCCGGCCCGCGGCGCGCCGCCGTGCAGGCCATGTACACTGGTACAGGAAAACATCAACTGTTCAGCCGGGATTCAGCTCCCGGCGGTAATGTGCATTTCATAGCGCTGCGCCAGCGAAAGCGCGCGGAAAACAGGCGGCGGGGGAAGCGCCTCGCCCCGGTGGCAGCGCAGCTGCGCCATAGGGAAATCATACCCTGCCAGCACGCTGAAGCCTACGCCGCCGGAAAAGCGGGGATTGACCTCCAAAAAATAATACGTGTCCCCGTGATGGATAAACTCCATATTCACCACGCCGGCAATGTCTGCCGTTTCCAGTATGCGGCGGCACACGGCATCCAGCGGATGACCGGGGCAAATGGTAACGGCGGTGCCAAGCCCGTTGGCGCTGCGCAGGCACTCCCGCCGGGTCAGGGTGACCATGCCGCCCTGCTTGTCGCGCGCGCAATCCACGGTGTACACATCCCCCGGCAAATACGGCTGGATAATATAGTCTTCCCGCGCGGCAAGCGCGGCGGTAAGCTCGGCAGCGTTCTGGACGATGCGCTGCCCTTCGCTGCTGCGGCCATGCACGGGCTTGAGCAGCAGGGGAAACGCCGCCTCCGGCGGCAGGGTTTGCGCCGTCCACGTGGGGATGACCGGGCATACGCCCGCGTCCTTGAGCAGCTGCGCCATGTTCAGCTTGTGGCGGCACAGGGTAGCCACGGCCTTATCCGGGCAGCAGACTACCGCGCCCAGCGCGGCAAACTCCGCCTTGCGGGGGCTGAGCGCGTCCACCTCGATATCCGTCAGCGGAATGATAAAATCCACCGTTTCATCGCGCACGATCTGCGCAAGCGCCTTAAAAAAGGGCGCGCCGTCCGCCGCGCGGGGCACGGTATAAAACGCGGCCATATCGGCGGCGTTTACGTTCCATTCCTTAGGGTAAATATCACAGCCGATCACGCGGCAACCCGCGGCGGTCAGGCTTTGCTGTGCGCTGTGCGCCGAGGCCGAGCCGATGGCGGTCAGTAATACGGTGGTCATGTGTTATCCCCTTCCCCGTCCGAACGAGCCGGTTTTTTGCGGCCAAAGAGCGCGCGGAGCATATCCGCCATGCCAAGGTACGCTTCGGGCTTAAACAGCAGCGAAAGCCCCGCGTATACCGCCACGCCCACCGCCGCCTGCACAAGCAAAAGCGGCAGGTTGCCAAGCGGCAGGCGGCCCGCCAGCCACACGGCTAAGCCCATCAGTGCCGTCATGCCCAGCGACGGGAGCAAATCGCGCACCTGCTCGCCGTAGCTGTAGCCCAGCAGCTTTTTGTTGGGTGCGGCGTTGACGAAGGTGCCGATGAGGGTGCTGACCACGCTGCCCGCGGCGATGACGAGCACGCTGTCAAAGCACAGCACGGACACTGCCAAAATCACCAGCCCGTAGGCTTTTTTGATGATCTCCAGCTTTAAAAATACATCGCTGCGGCCAATGGCGTTAATAGCCTGCAGGTTGCTGGTGTGTACCGGGTAAAAGGCAAAATCGGCTGCGCAAATCCACAAAAAGGGCACGGCGGGCAGCCACTTATCCGTCAACAGCAGGCTTACCATGGGGCGCGCTACCAGCGCCAGCCCCATCATGAGCGGAAATACCAGATAGGATGATACCATAATGGTGCGGCGCATCATGGCCTTGAGCTGTGCGCGGTTCTCCTGCTCACCGGAAAACATGGGCAGCATCACGCTTTGGATGGAGCCGTTGACGCTGTTCATCAGCAATTCCGGAAACTGCTTGCCGCGGTTGTAATACCCCAGCTGATCGGAGGCGTACCGCTTGCCGATGATGAGGCTGCGCAGGTTGTTGTACACGGTTTCAATCAAACTGGATACCAGCAGCTTCCACCCGAAGGAGAACAGGCTTTTCACCTTTTGCCACGAGTAGAGCAGCTTGGGCCGCCACGAAAGCGTAAATAGCAGGATAATGCAAATCGCGACCTGATTGGCCAATTGCTGGCCGACCAGCGCCCACGCGCCCAGCCCCGCAAACGCCATGCCGATGCCTACCACGCCGGAAAACAGCGTCGCGCCGATACTGCCGACCATTAGCTTGTGAAACGCCATCTGCCGCGCCACTACCGCCTGCTGTACGGCGTTGAGCGCGCCGGGCAGCAGCACCAGCGCGAGCACGCGCATTAAATGGGTCAGTTCCGGCTGGGCGTAATAGGCGGCGATCAGCGGGGCGGTAAAATACAACAGCGCGTAAAACACAGCCGAAACGCCCAGGCTTAAGTAAAACACGCTGGACAGGTCGGTCTCGTCCACCTTCAGGCGCTGGATCAGCGCGGTGTTCAGCCCGCTTTGCACAAACACCCGCGAAATGTTGATAAATACGGTGAGAAGCGTCAATACGCCGTAATCGGAAGGGTCCAACAGCCGCGCCAGCACGATGCCCACCACAAAGGCGATGCCCTGCGTGCCTACGCTTTCCGCAAACTTGAAAAGAAACGATTTTCCCGCCGTCCGTTTTTTGGTTTCGCTCACACGCGGCCTCCTCTTTGCTTGCTATGGTTGCGGCGGGGTTAGCGCGCCAGCAGAATATCGCAGATATGGTCCACGTCCGCCTCGTGCAAATCCGAATACAGCGGCAGGGTGAGGATGGTATCGCTCGCCTGCTTCGCTACGGGCGTAGCGCTGGGGTCAAAGCGCCCCTGGTAGCACTCGTACGCGCTGGTGAGGGGATAAAAGTACTTGCGGGCGTGCACATCGTGCGCGGCCAGCCGTTCAAACGCCTGATCCCGCGTAAGCGCGCCGGTAAAACGCACCGGCAGGTAGGCGGCGTTGCTGCCATCCTCCGGGGCGCAAAACACAATGCCCTCGGCGTTGGCCAGCCGCTCGCGGTACAGCGCGGTCAGCCGCTTGCGCGCGGCAATATCCGCATCCAGCCTGCGCAGGTTGCACAGCCCCATCGCGGCCTGAAACTCGCTCATCTTGGCGTTGCCGCCCACCGATACGGCGGTTTCCGGCCCGGTGATGCCGTAGTTGCGCTCCAGCCGCAAGGCCTCGGCCAGTTCATCGCTTGGGCAGGTGACCGCGCCGCCCTCGATGGTGTGGAATACCTTGGTCGCGTGGAAGCTGTACATAGCCGCATCGCCGAAGGCGGAGGCGGACTGCCCGCCGAGTGTTGCGCCAAAGGCGTGTGCCGCGTCGTACAGCACGGAAAGGTGGTGCTTGGCGGCAATCTTTTCAATGGCTTTCACGTCGCAGAAATGCCCGTACACATGCACCGGTACAATGGCGGTGGTGCGCTCGGTAATCAGCGCCTCGATTTTGGCAGGGTCCAGCGTAAAATCGTCCGGGCGGATATCGGCAAATACCGGGGTAACGCCGCAGCGCACCAGCGCGTGCGTGGTGGATACGAACGTAAACGGTGTGGTGATGACCTCGCCGCTTAGCCCCATTGCGCGCACTGCCGCCTCCAGCGCCTGATGGCCGTTGGTGTAGAGCACCAGATTGGGCGCTTTCAGGTAGTCCGCCAGTGCTTTTTCCAGCTTGAGCACTTTTTCGCCGTTGTTGGTCAGCCAATGGCTGTCCCACAGGTCACGAATCTCTGCGCAGTACTCCTCAAAAGGGGGCAGGGAGCTGCGCGTAACATTGATACGCATGGATAAAAACCTTCTTTCCGGCCGGGCGCGGGCGGCTAGTTACGGGATAAACCGCGCCGCACAAAGCGGTATAGCGTTTCGGGAATCAGACGTTTCACGTGGAACTTCAGCCGCCTTGCGGGGGGCAGGGCGCGGTACACGCGCTTTGCAGCTGCATCGCGCAGCAGCGCGCGGGAGGGGGCGGCTTCCAGCATGACGCGGTATTCTCTGTCCATCAGGGCTTGCAGCGCATCGTGCGCGCTGCGTCCGCTTACCTCGTCCACACTGCGCAGCATGGCAATGACCCGCTCGCAGCGCTTACGGGTTTTTGCGCCCGCTTCCCCGCCCCAGCCCGACATTTCCGAGCCGGCGCCGTTTTGGCGGTATACACAGGTAAATGCGTGCAGGTAGGCGGCGCTGCCCATGGCGGTTAACAGCAGTTTCAGCCGCAGGTCGCCCGTGGGGCACGGCTGGGTAAGCACGTCGCGGGGAACCCGCAAAAGCGCTTCCCTTGGGAATACGAAGGACGCTGTGGGGATGAAGGAGAGTTTGGTGATCTCCGCCAGATGATAAGTGCGGGTGGCGGGGGTGAAATACGCGGCTTCCTCCGGGTAATAGGGCACGAACTCCCGCCGCGCCTTTGCGCCCGAAGCATCCTCAATATAGCCGTTGGTAAAACAGAAAGTGCAATCGGGGTGCGCATCCAAATAGGCGGTTTGCGTAAGCAGCTTATGGGGGTCGCACCAGTAATCGTCCCCTTCACACAGGGCAATGTAGCGGCCTGCGGCGCGCGGAAAATTGAACGTCGCATCCATGGCGATGCCCTTTTGGTACTGGTTCTCGGTTTCAAACAGGGGCTTGACTACATCCGGGTACCGCTGCGCATATTCGCGTAAAATCTCCTCGGTGCCGTCGGTGGAATGGTCGTCGTGTACCAGTATCTCGATGGATACGTCGCCCTGCTGGGCTAAAAAGCTGTCCAGCGCCTGCGCGATGGTGGAAGCATGGTTATAGGTGACGCAGCATATGCTTACGAGCGGCGGCATGGCTCGCCCTCCTTTACAGTGCGTATCGTTCTACATTTACATTGCGTTTTCCTGTTACGGCGTGCGTATGCGCCGGGGCAGAGGACGCAAATCAGGGCTGCGGCTCGATAATGCGGTATAAAATATACTGCTCGTATACCGAAGCAAAATCCGTGGTAAAGCGCCGCACCTCCTCCAGTTTGGCAACGCTGCGCCCGCTCATCGCCTGCGCGGCGGCTTCGGCGCGGGGATCGGCCAGCAGGTACAGCGCTCCGGCGGTTCCCCCGGCACGCAGGGCTGCAACAGCGGCATCCAGATCCCCGATGGTACACCAATTATCGGTATAAGAATCATGCAGGGAGAACAGGTGGTTGTTTTGCCGGATGGGGTTATACAGCTTGCCCTCCGGTAAATAGGCGGCTACGGGGGTCGCCGTATCCTCGTTGGTAATCAGCACCACCGCGTCCTGGGGCAGCTCACCGGCAATATATTCCGCGGCGGCCGCGCCCTCGCTGTTGATGCCGTCCAAAGCCACCTGATCGCGCATAAGGGGATAGACCTGCGTATAGGAAAGCAAACAAATGACCAGCATAAACAGCGTAAGCGCCCGCGAAAGCCTGCCGTCGATGGGGCGGGGCGGCCGTGCTTTGCGCGCCTTTAATTCGCCGTTTGCAAGCATTACGCAAAACAGGAGCGACCACAGGAAGATGAGCATGTGGTGCATATGCTCGCCGTAAATAAAAGAATGAATAAACAACTGCCACAGGAAGGATGCCAGCATCACCGCAGCGCTGCGCGGTGCGCGGATAAGCCACAGCACCCCCATGGCGCCCAGGCTCAAGCCCAGCGGCGCAAGGATGAGCCACCAAACGGTGTTGCCGTAATCGTACAGGTGGATGGTGGTTAGGTACCAGCCGCCCATGGTCAGAGCGTGCAGTATTTTATGGCGGATAGCGGAAAAATCCGTACCCAGCGTAAATACAACGTTGCGGTTGGTAGCAAGGCTGCCGCTGAGCTGCCAGTATAAAAACACCGGGGCAATCAGCAAAATGACCAGCGCAATCAGTAGAGCGGTGCGGTTACGCGGCTGTTTGCGCACCCACAGGCTTGCGGCCCCTACGCCCCATTGCAGCATCAGCATTCCGATAAACCCGCACAGGAGTATGTTGACCTGACACAGTAAAAACAGTACGGCTGCGTACACAACAGGTTTTTCATACCGGCGCGGATAGGCGTAAAACAGCAGCATCATAAGCAACGGAACCAGCGAATAGCTGCGCGCCACAACCGGCAGGTAGTACATGCCGGCCGCACTGAAAACGACGATCAGCTTCTGCAGCCGGGTCAGGGGCGCAAGCCGCAGGAAAAGCCATAACCCCGCAAGCACCAGTACAAACGAAAGCGCGATGATGGAGACAAACGGCAATCCGGTCTTCGCCAGCGGAAGCAGCAGCATAAACCACAGGCATGGATGCCCTTCGTATTTCAGCTGTGTAAAAATTTCCGGCAGGCTTAACTGGCGTACGATCATCCAAGGCTGGGCAACGTCGCACCATGGTTCAAAGGTAAGGGCAGCCAGCAAATTCATCCACGCCCAGCACAGCAATACCAGCGCGATGAAAAGCGAATCGCCGCGTTTGCGGAGGGTGGCTGGAGGGTTCATGTTGGTTCTCCTTTCCAAAGCGGTGAGAGGGGAATGCCATGCGGGTATAGAGGCTTTTGTTACCACCCTTTGGCTACAACAATAAAAGCAGCGTGCCGCCGACAATCATCGCAAGTCCCAGCGCTGCCTTGAGCGACAGCTTTTCGCCCAGTACGACGCGCGCGAACGCGATGCTCACGAGAATGCTGAGCTTGTCGATCGGCACCACGACGCTGGCAGGCCCGGTTTGCAGGGCGCGGTAGTAGCACAGCCACGAGCCGCCCGTGGCAAAGCCGGACAGGATGAGAAACAGGTAGCTGCGCCGGTCGATGCGGGCAATGGCGCGCTGCTTGCCCCGGGAAAAGACGATGGCCCACGCCAGCACCAGCACCACCCCGGTGCGGATGGCAGTGCCCAGCGTGGAATTGACGTTTTCGATGCCGATTTTGCCAAGGATGGCGGTAAGGCTGGCAAACACTGCCGAACCCAGCGCGTACAAAAGCCACAGCGGGCTTTTGCGGTGCTTTCCGGCGGGCTGCGCTGTTTGTGCCGCCGGGGCGGTCTTGCGCTGAATCATCAGATACGCGCCTAAGCCGATCAGCACCATTGCGGCGGCCTTGAGCCATGTAATGGACTCGCCCAGAAAGAGAAAAGCCAGAAACATGGTGAGCACGGTGGAGCTTTTATCAATCGGGGTGACTTTGTTTACATCGCCCAGCTGCAGGGCGCGGAAATAGCACAGCCACGACGCGCCTGTGGCAAAGCCTGACAGCGCAAGGAACAGCCATGTGCGCCCCGTGACCGCGCCAAGGCCGCCGATGCTGCCGGAAAGCCACGCCATCAGCCAGGAAAACAGCAGTACCACGATAGTACGAATGGCGGTGGCGACGTCGGAATCCGTATCCCGGATGCCGATTTTCGCCAGTACCGCCGTAAGCCCCGCGAAGAGCGCCGAGCCGAACGCAAATAAAATCCACATGGGTAGTAAGACCCCTTCCGTTTTCGGGTTGGATATGGAAACAGCGGGTGTGTGAAAACCCGCCGGAATACGCGTTTTTTCGCTTGGGAAAGTCTTGTAAGGGGGAAGCGCCGCCGGCTGCCGTGCGTATGGGCGGCGCTCCCCGCAGGAATACGGGGTTTGCGCTTGGTTACGGCGTCAGCTCGTTAAGCGCGCCGCGCATGAGGGCGGGCAGGGCGGCGCGCAGCTTTTCGTGCGGCCAATCCCACCACTGCAATTGCTGCAGGCGCCGGATGGTTTGCTCGTCAAACCGTTTGCGGATGGGTTTGGCGGGTACGCCGCCTACGATGGTATAGGCGGCTACGTCTTGGGTAACGACGGCCCGCGCGCCGATAATGGCGCCGTCGCCGATGTGTACGCCCGACAGGATGACCGCTTCGTAGCCGATCCACACGTCGTTGCCGATGACAATATCGCCCTTCGCGTCCCACGCGGAGGGGATGTCCGCCGGGTCCAGCCCCCACTGTTCAAAGAAAATGGGAAACGGATAAGTGGAAAGGGAACGCAGCGTGTGGTTGGCGCTGGTCATTATAAACTTTGCCCCGCAGGCGATGGAGCAGAACTTGCCGATGACCAGCCGGTCGTGATTGACGGGGTAATGGTAGAGCACATTGTGCTTTTCAAACAATCTGGGGTCGGAAACGAAGTCGTTGTACATGGTATATGCGCCAACGGTAATATGGGGGTTGGTAATCACATTTTGCAGGTAAACCGTTTGCGGGTCGCCCGCACGGGGATAGACAACCGTTGCTGGAACCGTCATAAGAAATCCTCCCGTTTTATAGTTTGGGGACGATTCCAGCAGTGGCAATGCACCTTTTCACGCAGATCACCAGCTTGTATTTTTTTGGATAAACGCAAGGTGAGTATACCATAGAACCAAATGGAAGAAAAGAATGTGCCGCCGCCCAGAGAGGGCAGGCGATACGCCCGGTTGTGCGGGTCAGCGCGAGGCAAGCGCCGTAGGCAGGTGACTCCAGAGCGCCGCAAGGGAGGGGCTTTCCGTTAAGGCGCGCACGACGTTAGCATCCGGCCGGGCATATAGAACGGGAATATCCTCCTCGCCCCGTTCCGGGCGGACGGGGAAAGCCAGCTGTTCCCCGGTCAGGGAAAACTGCGCGTTAACGCCCGGCTTGTTGCCCCGCGCGTCCAGCCGTATCCACCTGCTCTCTTGCGAAAGATAGACGGCATTCAGCCCGTGCAGGATGAGCACGGGGGCGGTATCGTCATCCAAAATCAGGCGCTGGTAACAAAACCCGGCCGGAACGCCCCGGCAGCGCAGCAATGCCGCCAGCAAGTGCGATTTGGCAAAGCAGATGCCCTCGCCCGCCCGCAGCACATCCGGCGCGGCGCAGGTGACGACGCGCCCCCGGATATCCGCCGAATGCGCAATCCGGTCGCGCACGTATTCGTAAGCGTTTTGGATATATTGCAGCTGGGTTGGCGAGCGGCGCAGCAGGTTGGCGGCTAACGCCCGTACAGGCTGCGCCGCGGGGCTTGCAAAATCGACAATCGGGGTGGAGGCAAGGAAATCGGTAAAATCGCCGGATGGCAGTGTAAGCTGCACGGGGACATCTGTCCTTTCGTAAAGTAGTATATCGGGTAAGGAGCGGGCGGCACGCAGGCAGACTACGGCAGGAAACTCGTTTGCCCATCCCGGCAGGACGCTGCGCGGCGCTCCGTGACCACATCGCCTGCGGTTAGCTGATCGCACAGCAGGGGCGAATCCGCCTGATAGCGGCTTACGCTGCGCTGTACGCTTAGTGCGCTGTGGTTGGCGTAGCAATAGCGGCAGCCGTTTTGGCAGGTGTGGTAAGCGCCGATGTCGATGCTGGCAAAGCAGCCGCATTCCGGGCGCTGGCCGGTATCCTTGCGCAGTAACAGCGTAAACCCGCCGATTTTTTCCAGCCGGGCTTTATCAATACAGCGGGCATGCGATATACCCAACGCGGAAAGTTCGATGCCCTCGGCGCAGGTATCCAGCGCCAGCCCATAGCGTGCGGCGGTGCGGGCGAACTGCGCCATCAAATCCAGCCGCTGGTCCAGCGTTTGGCTTAGCAGGTGCAGCGGCTTTATGTTCCCGGCGATGCTGCGGTAATCATCCAGAAAGCTGAGGGTGCACTTCTCTGTATACGGGTGCAGCTTTTGCGCCAGCGCCGCAAACGCCTTTTGGTGGTACTGCGGCGTGTAGACGGCGCTGAAAAAAATGGGGTCGTACCGCCACACCACCCGCTCCCGCTCGATTTGGCGGGACAGCGCCTGAAACGCGGGTACCAGCACCCCGTCTTTCTCGGGCAGCCCCGGCTCCACATCTTTCCCATAGGGGGTGAGCGTGAACTGGAAGTAATAGGGGTAGGCGGCCAGCTCGTTTAGCCTGCCCATCATCGGCACGGGATTCTTCGTCCAAAACACGATGCCGTCCACCACGTCCGGCGTAAGGCGGATGCGGCTTACCTGCCCCGGATTCATGGGGTTTCGCACCAGCACGCTGTACGGTGCGCAGATCGAGCTGTACCGCCGTGCGTTGATCGAGGCAACGGGGCTTCCGGTTGCGTCGGCGACGCTGTATTCGCTGTCGCTTGGGCAGGGCGCGACGCGCTAATAACAAAAATATACGAACATTTGTACGTTTTATGGGAGATTAACGCGGAAATTTATGCACACGCGGGAACAAAATGCCCCGGTGCGGCGTCCTATACATGAGGAGTACGGGGCCCGGCGGGCAGGAAGGATTTACCGCTTGCTTTCCCTTATATTTCCTTGTACAATAGGGATGATACCTTATTGGCCCTGCTGCCGGGACGCAGGGCGCCCAAGCCTGACGAGGGAGTGTTTTTAACGTGAAGAAACGGCGTTTATTGCATATAACGCGCGCCCGTAAAATCGGGCTGCTTGTGCTGCTGTTGATTGCGGCGTTGGCCATGACTAGCTGCTATGTAGAGCCGGACCGCATTGTGGATGATAACAACGCGCTTACGGTGGATAACAACGGCCAGCAGTTTGATACGGTCATTACGCCGGAGCCGACGGCGACCGATACCCCTGCGCCCACCGCGACGGGCGACCAGCAGGTAGACTGGTCCAACTGGGATTTTGGCAATGATACGGCGACCGATGCGCCCAGCAACGTCATCACCATCGGCGACGGTGCAACCAGCACGGCAGCCGGCTCCATTACAGTGGGGCTTAGCACCGCTTCGCCTACACCTACCACCACCACATCCAGCACGTCGCTGAAAAGCGGCTCCACGGGTACGGCGGTAAAACAGCTGCAGCAGCGCCTGAAGGATTTAGGTTATTACACCGGCTCGGTGGACGGCAGCTACGGCGCCGGAACCGTGCAGGCGGTGAAAGATTTCCAGGCTGCCAACAACCTGACCGCGGACGGCGTGGCCGGAACCAAAACGCAGGAGGCGGTGTACAGCTATTACGCTGTAGCCAAGAGCAGCACCAGTTCGTCCAGCAGCTCGTCCAGCTCCAGCAGTTCTTCCAGCTCCAGCAGCTCGTCCAGCACGAGCAGCTCCAGCTACACCAACGGGAAAACAAACATTTACCTCAAGCTTGGTTCCACGGGCACGCAGGTGAAAATACTGCAAAACCGGCTGATCGTGCTTGGGTACTTAAGCGGCACCGCCAACGGCACCTTTGCCGAAACTACCGAGGCTGCGGTTGTCGCCTTCCAGAAACGCAACTCCATTTATGCCGACGGCATTGCCGGGCCGACAACGCTGACCAAGCTGTATTCGTCCTCGGCGAAAAAAGCCAGCTCGGTTGTCGCCTTCCTTGGTTCGCTGAAATCCGGTATGAGCGGCAGCGGCGTGCGCGCCCTGCAAACCCGCCTGAAAGAGCTGGGCTATTATACCGGCTCGATCGACGGTGACTTTGGCGACGGCACCGAGGCTGCGGTAATCGCTTTCCAGACGGATTACGGCCTCACGGCGGACGGCGTGGCGGGCACCAGCACCATGAACGCCCTGTACTCCTCCACCGGCACCGGCGGCAGCAGCAGCTCCTCCGGCGGCACCGACCCGGATACGTACGGCGAAAATGTAACCACCACCGGATATTCCACCATTTCCAGCACGACGTCTACCTCCACCACCAACGTGACGGCACTGCAAAGCGCGCTGTCCATTTCCGGATATTACACCAGCTCGCTGGACGGGGATTACGGCTCGCAAACCATCGCGGCTGTGGAAAACTTCCAGCGTGCAAAAGGGCTGCGGGTTACCGGCGTTGCCGGGCCTTCCACCCAGCGCCTGCTTTACGGCGGCACCAGCGGCAGCGGCAGCTACACCAAATTGCAGCTGGGCTCTACCGGTACGGCGGTGAAGAACCTGCAATACACCCTGTATGAATTGCAGTATTACGACGGTAAAATCACCGGCACGTTCGACGCGGCCACCGAGGACGCGGTGAAGCTGTTCCAGGATGTGAACGGCCTGACAGTGGACGGCGTAGCCGGCTCGGGAACGCAAACGGTACTGTACAGCAGCGCTGCCAAACCGTGCGATATTTAACCGATCAATACCAACATAACTTTAGCGGGTCCGGAACGTGGTTCCGGGCCCGTTTCCATAAGGGGAGAAGGGGGGCAGGCGGATGCGGAACAAAGCAGGGGTAAAAATAACAGCGCTGCTGCTTTCCGCGCTGCTTTACGTATCTGCGGCCTTTCCCGCGCTGGCGCTGCCTGCCGTAGGCGCGGTGGATATAACGGAACTGCCGATGATTGCGGATACGCCGTCTGCCGCTGCCCCGGATACGGAGGACGAAGCGAGCGAAGAGGTATCGGCGGATACGCTGGCGCAGGACACGCAAACGCTAAGTGATTTGCAGCAGAACCTTTCGCTGAGCACGCAGGAAAAGCTGAACTCTCTTTTTGCCAAGTACGATACGCTGGGTGCTTGCGTGTGTATCATCAAAAACGGGAAAATCGCCTATACGTTCTGCTACGGCAGCATCGCCCCGGACGGGGACGCCATAACCACCGATACGCTGTTTCGCGTCGGTTCCATCAGCAAAATGATAACGGGCATCGGTATGATGCAGCTGGTGGAAAACGGCGTGGCCGGTTTGGAGGATGATGTAAGCGACCTGCTGGGCGTTACTGTGCGCAACCCGCATTTCCCGTCGGTTGCGGTGACCCTGCGCCAATTGATGACCCATACCGCGGGCTTGCGGGACAGCGGCTTTTACAACCTTGCGCTGGAAGGGAAGATAACCCCGCTGGACGCGCTGTTTGCCACCGGTAAACGCAGCTACCAGTTTTACAGCACTTTTCGTCCCGGCACCCGCGTGAAGTATTCCAATTTTGGCGGCGGGTTGCTGGGCAGCATTATCGAAGCGCAGACCGGGCAGACGCTGGATGCATATATGAAAGACCATGTGTTTACCCCGCTTCAGATTACGGCGGCGTATCAGGGGGCGCTGCTGCCGCAAAGCGCGGCGGTTGCGGATATGTATGCCATGCCCTCCCGGAAATTGCAGGCCACGGTGCGCGAGGGCGAGGCTTCGCAGGTTTGCGACCCTATGACGGATTATACGCTGTCCGCAGGCAAGCTCACCCTGTCCGCGCCGGATTTGGCCAAACTGCTCATTGTACTGAGCGAAGGCGGCGCATACGGCCAAACCAGCATTCTGCAGCAAAGCACGGTTAACGACATTCGCACGGTGCAAAACGGCATCGGATCGGTCACGTGTAAAAGCGGGCGCGGGCTGGAAATGAATATTATTACCGATACGATTGTGCAGGGTCGCACATTATACGGGCATGGTGGAAAAGCCAACGGCATGCTGTGCGCGGCGTATTTCGACCCATCCGACCGCACCGGGGTCGTCATGCTCACCAACGGCTGCAACAACAGGCGCTCCTATCAGGGGGTAGGCTTACTCAGCGTGATGACGATCCGGCTTTGCTATGCGGAGCTTCTCGATAACCAGCTGGAAGCCGATAATCCGTGGCTGGTAACGGAGTAGCGGAACGAAAAAAGGGAATCGGTTTCGCATCCGGCGCTGTGGCAAAAACGGTTACATGAAAAATCATGTCGTAAAGAACCGTGTTTATGCCGATATTAACATTTCATTTTTGGATAGTTTTCATAAAGTGTGCCGTTATATAGGTTGGGTGCCTTGTATCCAAAAATCGTTGGTTGTCGAAAACGGCTACGAAATTATCATTTATTCGCATCAAACATTTGACAAGCGCGCGGACTGACCGTATAATAAGCATGTTTGTAAAACTGGCATGCATGCAACAGCAGTACGCTTTCTTTTGTTTTAGCAAACAGATGGATGTGGAAAGTGAGGAAATATACGTGACCTATGTACAGTTTATTCCCAAACCGCCGGTAACCGAAAGCGGCGAACCCGGCGTGTTCGTGCAGGGGACGCACACCCCGGCTGATTTGGCGGCGCAAAGCGGTGTGTGGATTCACAGCGCCGGCAGCGCCATCCTGCAGCAGCAAAACTACCGTCTCTACACCGGGGATAAATGGTTGTGGATGATTGTTGATGAAGGGGTTGCCACCTTTACCTCCCGCGAGGAGGAAATTGAGCTGGGCAAAGGCGAGTGCGTGGTCGTGCCGCCGAACACCGAGGGCTGCGGCCTTAAAAACGCCAAGGATGCGCGTATCCTGTGGCTGACCATCGACGGCCCGCTGAGCGGCCGGTTTTTGAAGGAAATGAACGCTTTAAACGATGTGCCTGCCCGGCAGGGCACGCTGCCTTCGCAGGTGATCCTGTCCCGGCAGATCGTGCAGGTGCTGGTACGCCACAGCGGCAGCGGCGAAGCCAGCTTCCAGCTGGGGCAGCTGCTGTGGGGGCTTTTAGCCGCGCACAGCGGGCAGAGCGTCGCCATGAGCGCGACCCTGAGCCACGAAATTGCGCGCGTGGTGGATACCCTGCGCGCCTGCCAGTACCGGGATTCGTTCTCGCTGGCGGATATGGCGGCCATCAGCCGTATGCCGGTGGAAACGTTCCGCAAACGCTTCTCTTCGGAGTTGGGCATTCCCCCGCTGGCATACCTGCAATTTTTAAAGATGGAACGCGCCAAAACCCTGCTGCGCAGCGGCATGAACGTGAAGCAGACCGGTGTGGAAATCGGCATGCCGGACCCCTACCACTTCAGCAAGCAGTTTAAGCACGTGGTCGGCATGAGCCCCACTGCGTATCTGAAGCATGTAGGCATTAACGGAAAGAACTAAAGCCAGCTTGCTTGGCAGCTTGCTGAAAAAAGCACATCTGCGTTGTTAACTACGGGCGGCAAAGGGAATCACTTACGTACGAGTAAGCTCATCCCTTAGCCGCCCTTGTTTCCTAGCATCTGCGCCTTTTTGAGCAAGCTGGGGTTGGGTGTATGCGTAGGAATATCACAAGTTGAGAAGCATCATATGCGGTATCAATAGAAAAGTGGCAAGGGAAGCATCCCCTGCCACCATTTTTCTGACTCTGAACCTTTTTAAGCAAGCGGGGGTTGGGTGTTTACGTATGGGTAAGCGCATCCCCTACCCCGTACTTCTTTTATCCGGCCAAGCCAACAAACAGCATAAACCCAGCCATGCCCATCCCATTATCCGCGTGAAACGCGGATAAACCGGGTCAAGGGATGAAATCCCTTGCCGGGGGCGCGGGGGTGGAACCCCCGCACTAACCTGCTAAAATCATTAAAACCGGATGATCTTGCGTACAAACCGGTAGCCGCCCACCAGCGTCCGCCGCCCGGCCTTGCCGCGCGGGGAGGCGACGTAGCCCAGCGGGTTACGCCGCAGGCGGCGGTACAGCGGCTCGTCGAAATCGCGGATGGTTTGCCACATGTGGCGGTTGAGCGACAGGCCTTCGTCCGTACCCTTGATAAACTGCAGGGCGGACGTTGTGGCCAGCATGCCCGCGCAGTTGTTGAGCATGTAGCCGTACAGGCTCCGGGGCAGTGCTTTCAGCTCGTCCAGCGTATAGCAGGTCGCCATGGTCTCGGCCATGCGGCTAAGCTGATCCAGCCGCTTGAGTATGTTTTTTTCTGCAATGGATTGATCGTCCCGGCCGATAAAATAGCCGTACAGAGGTTCATCCAGATAGTAGACTCGCTTGGTGTAGGGCAACGGCTGGTAAATATAAATGTTATCCTCGTAAAACGTGTGCTTGGGCAGTTGCAGGGGAATCTCCCGCAGCAGCTGCGTGCGGTAGATCAGCGAATGGATCATGAACTGCTTGTGCATGGGAAAGCGGCGGATATCCTCCCACGTTTGCACCTGCCCGGCTTTGAGGGCGACGCGGTAATTGACGGAAAAAACCTCGTCCTGTTTGGCTTGGTCATAGACATAGTTGTGCACTACCAGATCCACCTGTGTCTCCGGCTCGGTCAGCGTGCGCAGCACAGCCAGCAGCTTTTGCAGCGAAACGGGATTGAGCCGGTCGTCCGAATCGACGACCTTAAAATACATTCCCTGCGCGTGCGCAAGCCCCTGATTGATGCCTTCGCCATGGCCGCCGTTTTCCTGATGAATCACCCGCACGATGCCCGGATGAGCGGCGGCGTATTCATCGGCGATTGCGCCCGTTTGGTCGGTGGAGCCGTCGTTGATAATGATGACGTCCATCTCCGCTCCGCCGGTGAGCAGCGTATCGATGCAGCGGCGCATATAGGCGGCGGAGTTGTAGCAGGGTACGGTAACCGTAAGCAATTTCATAAAGCAAAAATCCCCTTCCGTGTGTGTTTCGGGGGCGGAGCGGTTAGGCCCGTTCCGTCAAGGCTTTAGCCGCTTCCAGCGCGCGGGCAACGATGGTGTCGATGTTGTAATACCGGTATTCCGCCAGCCGGCCCAGCAGCGTCAGGTTTTGGCAGCGGTCGGCTTTGGCGCGGTAGGCGGCGTACCGCGCCGCGCTTTGCGCATTCGGGATGGGGTAATACGGAATATCATAGGCTTCGCACGCACGCGGATATTCCCGCGCGATGGTCGTAACGCCGGGCAGCTTTTGCCCGGTCAGCTTTTTAAACTCTGTGATGCGGGTAAACGCCTGATCTACTGTATAGTTTACCACAGGTGCAGGCTGGTATTCATCCACGGGGAGGGTTTGGAACGCAAAATCCAGCGTGCGGTAGGGTAAAAGTCCCAGCGAATAGCCCATTAACGCGTCCAGCGCGCCGGTGTAGAGCACGGGCTTGTCGTACTTTTTCCCGTCCAAGAGCAGGGTATCGCTCTCCAGCCGCAAGCGGGTGCACGCGTCCACGCCCAGCTCCACATGGATGCGGGGATGATCCAGCATACGGGTAAACAGGGCGGTATAGCCGTCTGCGGGCATGCCCTGCCACGGGTCCTGAAAATAGCCGCAGTCTTCGCTTACCAGTACCGGCACGCGTGCCATAGCGGCCGGGTCCAGCTCGCCGGGGCTCATACCCCATTGCTTTTGTGTGTAGTATTGGAATACATTCGTATAGATATACTCGGCAAGCTCCGTCAGCTCCGGCTCCTGCCTGGCCTGCAACTCCAGTATGCTGACCCGTGCGCCTTCGCCAAAGGTTTCGCGCAGGCACATTTCCAGCAGCCGCGCCTTTTGCGGGTCAAACGCCGCGCGCAGCGAAACCAGATTGAACGGCACCGGCAACAGCTTGCCGTGTACGTTGGCCAGCACCTTATGCTTGAGCGGATACCACGTCGTAAAGCGGCTTAAAAAATCGTAGGCTGCCTGCTGCTGCGTGTGAAAAATATGCGGCCCGTAGCGGTGCACCAGCACGCCCGCTTCATCCGGCGCGTCGTAGGTATTGCCGGCAATATGGGTGCGGCGTTCCAGCACGGTCACTTCCGCGCCTTCTGTTTCGGCCAGCGCCCGCGCCGCCGTGCAGCCCGCCGGGCCTGCACCGATAATGAGGTATCGCATGGAATTCTCCTTTCGGTTTGCTACCGGCTTGCCGTGGTTACCGCGCTGTGCCGCCAGTAGTAGGCCAGACGGCGAAAAGCAAGCAGCCATTCCGGCTCCTGGCCGCCTGCATTGGCGACGGGGCAAAGCGCAGTTCCGTCCTGATAGAAAAGGCAGTTGACAACGGTGGTGTGGGTTTCCAGCTCCCGCTGCGCCTGCATATAGGCGGGGCCATCCCAGCCCGAGAGGGTGAAAAGCCGCTCCATCAGCAGCGCGGGGGCAATGCGGCCGCCCTCGCCGGTAAAATCGCAGCCGAGAGCTTCCCTGGCGGCGTCGTTGGCCCAGATGAGATACGGGGTGGAATAGTAGTTGTAAAAGCCCTCTTCGGTTTCCCGATCGATGTTGACGCCATAGGCTTCGTAAGTGGTGTTGTCGTCGCCCCACCACGGGTTATGGTCGCCAAACAGCACAATCACCACCGGGCGCGTCTCCGTGCGGAAGTGATCCACAAAGGCGGATAGCTGGCGGCAGGTATCCGCCACCCCGGTAAAGTAGTTGTTGGCAATGTTGTAATCCGCCGTGGATACGCCCGCTGCCCGCGGGAGATAAACGGTAGTAAACTGCGCATCGGTATCGTAGGGGCCGTGGTTTTGGTAGGTCAGGCTGTAATTGAAAATAGGCTTGCCGTCCTGTTTGGCTGCTTCGTAATCTTCAATGATGCCCTGCAAAAACGCGCTGTCGCGAGCAATGGCGGTATCGGTTGCATAGGACTGATAGGTATCCTCGTAAAAACGGTAGGTTTCAAACCCCAGATAGCGGTTGATGTTCTGGCGGTTGTAAAACCAGTCGTACCCCGGATGATCGCCCTGGCAGGTATAGCCCTGCGAGCGGAAATACCACACAAAGCTGTTCACGGGCGCGCGGTAATTATCGGTGGGGTTAAGGTATCCGGTCAAAAACGCGCGCTCGGTATTGACCGTGCCGCCCGCGAAAATATTGGTGACCAGTGTGCCGGTATAGCTTTCCTGCATCAGCTGATGCCATGGTTCATAGGGGTCTTGGGCAAAGGATAGCGAATCGAAGGTGGTAAAATCGTTAAAGGCTTCCAGCATCACGGCGATCACGTCCACCTGCTCATCCTTTGGGATGTCCGCGTCCGTATAGGCAGCCAGCTGCCGGGCGGCGTCTTTTTCGTCATAGCCTTCCGGGGCGGCGGCCTGCCGTTGGCTGATGCTGTGCAAAAACGGATACAGCACCCCGTGCTGGGTGTAGGACTGGGTAGGCATCCATGTGCTGTTCAGCCCGGTTTGGGCATAGAGTAGGGTGCTGGGCATCAGCCATTTAATGCACGCGCACAGCGCGGCCAGGCACACAACCGCGCCCAGCAGACGGTGGCGCGGGCGGGGCGGCGTATGGTGCATCCTGTGCAGCAACAGTACGACCCCGACAGCAAGCACAATGGAGAGCACCCCCCAAATGGTGGGCGTAAACACGTATTGCTTGCCGATGGCGGATGCTTCGCTTAACAGGGTAATATCGCTGAACAGCAGCGGATCGCCCCGCAGCAGCAGCTTATAGTAATTGACCAGCGCTATCGCCAATACCGGCACAGCGGTAAGTCCGTACGCCGCCGCCGCACGGCCCAGCGCAAAAAACCAGAAAAACAGCCAGCAGGCCAGCGGCAGCCAGTTGAGCAGAAACAGCAGCGGCCGTTTGGTAAACGCAAAAGCGGTGCGCCACGTCGCCGTTTGCGTCGCAAAACGGAACGTGAAAAAAAGCAGTGCAAAACTGAGCAAGCCCAGCGCCGTAACCGCGCCGGGCTGCCAAAAGCGCAGGCGCCGTAGCACCTGCCGCAAAATTCGTATGCTGTTGCCGTGTTGTAAGCCCGACAGCCAATCGCTCCGGGTGGGTCCGCCGCTGGCGGCGGGGGCTTCCTCCGGCTTTGCCAACGTACCAGCCTCGCTTTAAATCGTGTAGCTGTTTTCCGCCGCGCCCAGATGTTTTTTCGCCTTGGCTTTCTCCGCCCGTGCATCGTACAGGCAGCCTTCGTGTGGCGCGTTGATCTTATGGGTCGTCTTTACCCATACCTTCTGGTGGCGGAAACGGAACAGGCCCCATACCTGCGCCAAAGCCACGATCACCATATTCAGCGCAAGGCTGAGCATGTTCTTCACCAGAGTCAGCGGGCGGAAACGCTCGTGATTATCCAGCCAGTCGGCCAGATAGAAAAGCACAATAAAGGAGTACAGGAACACCAGAATGCTGGGGAAGTTAACGGAGAACCAATCCCAAAAGCCGATGGTTGTCTCCACGGTGGGCAGCAGGCTCGTCCATTTGAAAATCTGCAAAAGCAGGCTGATGACGATTTGCACAATCATGATCACAAACGGCGTAAGGCTGTACACGTATAAGAACGTGCTCAGGAATTCACCGAAGCTGATGCGCTTTTCCTTGAGGGCGCGGAAGATGGGCTTGGTGTTTCTAAAACACACAAACCAGTGGCCCTGTGCCCAGCGGATACGCTGCCGAAGGCTTGCGCGCCAGCGGGTGGGCTTTTCATCGTAAATGCGCACGTTGTTATTCCACAAAATACGCTTACCCTCGCAGGTGGCTTCCACCTGCAATTCAAAATCCTCCGTGAGGGACATGGCTGTCCAGCCGCCGCGCTTGCTAAGGTATGCGGCGCGTACCGCAAAGCCCGTGCCGCCCACCACGCAGTTGATGCCGATGCGGCTTTTGGCGTACTGGAAAAAGCGGTTGGTGATGGTGTAGCTCATGTAATAATACAGCGCCACAAGCCCTTTTTTGTTTTTGCAGCCCAGATAGCACTGCACAATATCCGCCTCGGGGTGATCCAGCAGTTGGCTGTTCACTTCGCGGAACATGTTGGTATCGATGCGGTTGTCCGCATCAAAAAACATCACCAGATCGTACTTTTCGCCGTACCCTTTCAGGGTGTTGAGCGCTTTTTGCAGTACAATCGGTTTGCCCGTAGGCGTATCCGGACTTTCCTTGTGGGATTCCAGTACCTTGGCGCCCATGCCGCGGGCAATCTCCGCCGTACGGTCGTCGCAGTTATCGGCAAGGATATAAAAATCATACAGTTCATCAGGATAATCCATGGACTGCAGATTTTCGATGATGCCGGAAATAACCGCTTCTTCGTTATGCGCGGGTACAAGCACCAGATATTTAAGCTGGGGATCATGATCATTATAATCCCGGGTGACGCGCTTAAACCCGAATAGACTGATGTATAGCTGATAACCGATGATGAGAACCAGCCAAAGGGTCATTACCCAACTAATGGCGCTAAAAACTGTGCTGATTACCTGCACCTGTGGACTGCCCCCCGTTCTTTCGTAAGGAAAAGGTCAAACAACTTTTTATACACTATGCGGGCAGAAAAGTCAATGGCGATCATAGAACGTACATTCCCCGATAAACTCCCGGAGGATGCTCAGGGGCGGGATTTCATCCAGCATCCCGTCCTCAACGGGTAAAAGGTACTGCAAAAATTTTAGCAGCCGGTGGGCGACCAGCGCCTCCGGCGCGGAGAGCGGAATGCTGGAAAGCACATCGTAGGTGACGGTTTTGAGTACCGGCAGTTCGTAATGCAGCGAGGTGTTAAACATCGCGTCCGCCTTTTCCTGATTGGGGAAAATCCACTTTTCCTCGCCCTGGCGCACCTTCGGCCACATGTTGATGGTTTGCACCGGGCTGGTACCGCGGAATTTGGCGTCCCGCGCGATGCGGCGAAGCAGGCGCACGTCGGTGGTGCGGATGCGGTTGTGGTTATCCAGATTGATGCACGGCAGCGCGCTTACGTATACGCCGTAGGTAAGCTGCTCGGGCAGCTCGCAGGTGATGCGGTCGTTGAGGGCATGGATGCCTTCCAGTATCAGCGGGCCGTTGCCTGCCAGCCGCATGGGCCGGGTTTCGGCCTTGCGCATACCGGAGTAAAAATCAAACTGCGGCATTTGCACCGTGCGGCCGGAAAGCAGCTGCTCAATGCAGCAGCTCAGGTGCTGCACATCCAGCGCGTCCACATGCTCCAGATCCGGCTGCCCGTCCGGGTCGAGGGGCAGCGCATCGCGGTTCTTATAAAAATCATCCAGCGATACCAGCTGCGGCCGCCGCCCCATGACCTGCAGCTGTACGGCCAGCCGGTGGGCAAAGGTGGTTTTACCGCTGGAGGACGGCCCGAATACCAGAATAATCTGCGCGTTCAGGCGGTCGATCTCGTCGGCGATGCGGGCGATGGACTTATCCTGCAAGGTTTCGTTAATGCGGATGAACTCCCGCATTTTATGCTGCTCGATCATATGGTTGACGTCGGCGATGTTGTTGGCGCCAAGGATGGCGCACCACTCCTGCGATTCGCTGAACACCCGCAGATGCTTGGGGCGCGGCAGGTAGGGAGCGGGGCGGTCCGGCAAGGTTGGTGAGGGCATACGCAGCACCAGCCCGGGAAAATGGGGCTTGAGCGCAAAATGCTTTAAATACCCTGTGGAGGGCACCATGGAGCCGTAAAAATACTCTCGCATATCGCCGATGCGGTACATGGGCATGGTATCCTGCGGGCGGTAAGCCAGTATTTCCGCCTTGTCGGGGAATTGATGCTCGGTAAAGTAGGCGATAGCCTGCTTGCGCGTCCAGATTTCGCGGGTGAAAGGTTCGTCCTCCCGCACCAGCCTGCGCATTTCCGCTTCAATGGCTTGCACCATTTCGTGATCCAGTTCGGTATCCAGCGCGCGCAGGTATACCCCGTAGCCCACCGAGTTTAAAATGCGCACCCGCAGCGTTGGATAAAGGCGGTACATGCTCATCAGCAGCAGATACCGGAGCGAGCGCTCGTATACGCGGCGGCCTTCCTCATCGCGGTAGGTCAGCCCCGTAAGCGTCGCGTCGGAATAAAGCCGCTCCTGTAACTCCATGCAAACGCCGCCGTGCAGTGCGCACAGAAAGGGCGGCATCTCATTGCCGTAAAAATGGACAAGCGCCGTCCGTACGGGTATGCCACGCTCCAGCAGATCGGTTTGACCGTTACAGGTAACGCGAATGGTCAGGGTTTGCTCGGCGGGTGTGCGTTCCATCATATTCCTCCGTGTGGGTCGGGCAGGGAAAGCGGCTTACACGTCCTCAAAAGGCATATTGCTTTCGTAGGAACGGGACAGATCCTCCGGGTCGAAGGTCATGCCGTTTTTTTGGCGGTACTGCGCCTGTAATACCTTGGTGTGCACGTAGGCGCGGTTTTGCCGGTTGGCGGGCGTTACGCTCAGGTGCATCCCCTTTTGCCCGTCCGGCAGCATGGTAAAGCGTGCCTTTACAAACAGCTGCCCGTGCTGCGGGCATTTGCTCAGGGCGACATACTTGCCGATCGCCTGGGGTGTTAGCGCGGTTACCAGCGTGGTCGGCTTTTTGCAGGTGGGGCATTCCGGCGTTTGCACATCCGCCCCGGCCAGCCCCTCGGCAACGGAGCGCACTGTGCGCGTAATGCGCAGGCGGGTATGGCGCGGGTTGTGGCTTAGCTTGCGCGGAGTTTGCGCGTGCTTGAGCACCCCTTCGGGGTTGGGCAGCTTTTGCAGCACCAGCGCGGTATAGTACGCGTCGTTGACGGCGTTGTGAAAACTGCGGGCTTCATCGGCGGGAATCTCCAGGTGCTCCATCGCGCCCTTGAGGGATTTTTGCCGCTGCCCCAAATCAAACGCCTCGGCGTAATACCGCTGCACATCATACATATTAAAGGGGGAACCGCTGAACTGGAAAAAGTCGATGTTCTGCTTAAACACGCTTACATCGTCCCCGCCCCAGGTGAGAAACACAACATCGGTGCCGCACCAGCAGGCAGAAAACTGCTCCATCGCCTCGGGAAAAGCGGGCGCGTCGCAAAGCAGCTCGTTATCCAGATGCGTCATGCGGCGCACGCGCGGATGGATGTTCACGTAGTGCGTCGGCCGGATGGGAATGGAAACCTCATCCAGCAGGGTGAAGCGCTCGTCCAGCTTGACGGCGCCGATCTGGATCACTTCAAACAGCAGACTATCACCGATCTGCCGGAATAGCGGGGTGTTGTAGTTGGTCGGTTGGTTCCATTCCAAGTCAAGCACGATATATTGCATGGTAACATAACTCCCGTCTGCGAGGTAACCGCCGTATCAATTTCCTGTCCGCGGGCGTGGCTGCCGTAAAAAACGAGCCTTGCACCCTGCGGATATTTTTACTTCTATTTGTGGCTTCAGGCTTGCGGCTGCGCCGCCGCGCACCCGGCGCAGTAGCCGGTGGCAAAGGCGATATGCAAATTAAAGCCGCCGGTCAGGGCATCCACATCCAACAACTCGCCCGCCGCGTACAGGCCGGAAACCAGCTTGCTTTCCAGCGTGGCGGGGGTAAACTCGGACACTTTTGCGCCGCCCGCGGTTACAACCGCCGCGGCGAGAGGCTCGGTGCCCGAAATGGGCAGGGGCAGCGCTTTAGACAAGCGTACCAGCGTATCCCGCTCGTCCTTGCGCAGGGCGTTGGCGGGCTTTTGCGCGTCGATTTGCGCAAGCTGGGCCATTACATCGGCCAGCCGCTCCGGGTACAGGCCGCGCAGAATGCTTTGCACCCGCTTTTTGCCCGCGGCGGCTACATCCCGCAGGATGCGCGCGTCCAGCTGCTGGGCGGTCAGCCCGGGTTTTAAATCCAGCGCCAGAGTCCAGCTTTTCGCCGGAAGCCCGGCCAGATAGCTGGACGCGGAAAGCACCAGCGGGCCGGAAACGCCCCGGTGGGTAAACAGCATTTCGCCCAAATCGCTGAACAGGCGTTTTTTACCGCTTTGCAGTGTCAGGCGCACGTTTTTCAGGCTCAGGCCCTGCAGGCTCCGCACCCATTCCTCGTCGCTGGTCAGCGGAATCAACGCGGCTTTGGCGGGAAGAATCTGGTGGCCGCAGGCCGCCAGCAGCGTATACCCGTCACCGGTGGAGCCGGTAGCGGGGTAGCTGCACCCGCCTGTGCATACGATCACCTTATCCGCCGCAAGGGTCTGCCCGTTTTCCAGCGTTACGCCCAGCACTTTGCCGTCCTGCGTGCGGATTGCTTTGACACGGCTGGAAAGGCGGATGGCAACGCCCAGCTTTTCCAGTTCGCGGGTAAAGGCGCGGGTAATATCGCTGGCTTTCTGCGAGGCGGGAAAAGCGCGGTTGCCGCGCTCCACCACGGTGGGACAGCCCCAGCCCTCCAGCATGGTCAGCAGCGCTTCGGGCGGCAGCGCGGTCAATGCGGAATGCAAAAACCGCGGGTTGCGTACTACGTTTTTCAAAAACTCATCCGCCGCGCACACATTGGTGCAGTTGCAGCGGCCCTTGCCGGTAATGTAGATTTTTTTGCCCAGCTTCTCGTTGCGTTCCAGCAGGGTTACGGCTGCGCCCTGCCGGGCGGCTGCCTGGGCGGCCATCAGCCCGGCTGCTCCCCCACCGATGACGATGACGGAAACGGGCGCGCCCGCGTGTGGAGAATCATTCGCCATCGCTATGCCTATCCTCCCGGTCCAGATATACGCTATGTGCGTTCCACAGGCTTTCCAGCCGTTTCAGGTGCATGGATAGTTCCTCCCGGCGGCGCAGGCTCAGCGCGACGATCAACGCGTTGAGCACAGAAAGCGGGGCGGCGAGCGAATCCACAAAGCTGGCCATATCGGTATGCGCGTACAGGCACACATCCGCCACGGCGCTAAGCGGGCTCATGGCCCCGTCGGTCACGGCGATCACCTTAGCACCGTTTTCCCGCGCGATGCGCATGCACTCCACCGTACGGGTGGAATAGCGCGGAAAGCTGACGCCGACCAGCACGTCCTGCGCGCCGATGCGCTCCATCTCGTCAAACACTTCGCCGATGGCGTTTTGCACCATGACCACGTCGTCAAAGATCAGGCGCAGATAGTGGCCGAAAAACTGCGCCAGCGGCGCGGCGGAGCGAAGCCCCATGACGTAGATGCGCCGCGCGGACAACAGCAGCTCCACGGAACGGTCAAAATCCCTTCTGGGTCAGCTCCTCCGTCGTCAGGCGGATATTGCGCATGTCGTTTTTCAGCACCGTGCGCAGCACATCGTTTTCCTTGATTTCGGAGGCAATGTTAAAGCGCTGGCTGGCGGTAAGCCGCTGGCGCACCAGCTCCTGCAAGGCGCTTTGCAATTCGGGATAGCCCTCGTACCCCATAGCGGTGGCAAAACGAACCACGGTCGATTCGCTGACGCCGCAATTTTGCCCCAGCGTGACGGCCGTCATAAAGGCCGCTTTCTCGGAATGCTCGGCAATATAGGCGGCGATACGGCGGTGCCCCTTGCTCAGGGGCTTACCGCGAAGGTTTAACCGCTTGATGATTTCCTGTGTATCCATGTGCCTCCAACGCGCTGCTGCGCAAGCTGTAATGAGCGGGGAACGGACGGTACGCGGGGATTTATTCGGCTGCGCCGAAGCACAGATCGGACAGATGGCTGACGAAGGAGGAATAGTTTTTGCTGTGCTCGCTGGGGTTTGCCCATAAAGGTGTAGGTCACGTGCCCTTTGCTGAGCAAATCCAAATCGCTGCCCGCCTCGGGCGGCTCGGTACGGCATTCGTTGCTCATCCAATAATACACACCGCTGCGGGGGCTTTCCCGGCGGATGTAGGTATCCTGATAATTGGCGATGGAAAGCGGCGCGAGCATCGGGGGGAGCACTCGCGTCGGGATCGCGCAGGGGCGCGTTCATGTTCAGGATGGTCGCGGGCGGGGTTTTCAGCGCCGCGTACTGCTCGGCGGTGACGATGGCCAGCTTAGCCACATAATCGTACAGCGCGCCGGTCGCTTTGTGGTGTACGCTTACGGCCATGGCGCGCACCCGGTTGAGCGCGCCCTCGGTAGCCGCGCCGACGGTGCCGCTGTAATGTACGGCCATGCCCGCGTTGTACCCGTCGTTGATGCCGGAAATCAGCACATCCACAGGGGTGCGCACCAGCTCAAACAATCCCAAACGCACGCAGTCGGTCGGCGTGCCGGTAATGGCCCATGCGTTTACACTGGAAAGACCCATGTCGTGCTCCTGCACGTAAATCGGGTCGGTCAGCGTAATGCGGTGGCTGGCGGCGCTCTGCTGGCGGCTGGGCGCGCATACGCTCACCTGATGGCCGCGTTCCACCGCCGCCCTGCACAGGGCGTTGATGCCGGTGCTTTGAATGCCGTCGTCGTTGACTAGAAAAATATGCATATGTTTTTACTCCTACTCCCGTAATTTGCCCGTCAGGGCGCCCACGACGGTACGTGCCGCGTTGACCACAAAGGCAATCGCAACCGCCCACCAGTAATTATCCACCGTTACGGCTCCGCCCAGCATGGTAATGGCCGTCCATACCAGCCACGCGTCCACCACGACGTACAAAAGCCCCAGCGTAAGCCAGTTAAATACCTTTAAAAGCAGTCTGGCAACCGGCCGGAGTATAATGTACAGCACCGCAAGCACCACGCCGATGAGCAGCGCCTTGGTCCAATCGGTCATGTGGACGCCGGGCAAATACTCCGCACACAGCGGAATGGCCGCCACCGTAACCGCGAACCGCAAAATGGCTCCGAACACGCATTACCCTCCTGCTTCACAAAGCAATAATACTCAACCCTAAGTATACCACATACTGTACAAAATGTAACGCCATGCCTTGCGGGCAGGATGGCCCCGCGGCCTACGCGCGGCGTTTGCGGTGCAAGGCGGCTGTGAGCGCGCAATAAGCCGCCACGGCGCTTTCCACCAGCACGACCTGCCCGTTGACGCCGATGACCGCCTCCAGTACCGCAAGGCGCATGGCGCCCGTAACCTGCAGGTACTGCAACAGCAGCGTAACCCCCAATAGCCCGGCGGCTACGAACAGGTAGCCCGTAAGCCCGTTGCTGCGCGTAGCGATGCCGCCCACTGGCAGCACCAGCCCCAGCGCCGCACCCAATAGCAGCCCCTTGAGCAGATAGGGCAAAAAACGGTCTGCCGCTAAAAACGCGTCCAGCCAGCGAAACAGCACGCACAGCAGCAGGCACAACAGCAGCGGCCCGACGGCAACGAACGATTTGCGTAAAAACATGGTTTTCGCCCTCCTGTATTTATACGGTTTCCGCCGGCAAACGTTGAAAACCCGCCGCGGATGTGGGATAATGAGGCAAAGCCGATATGCCGGAGAGGGGAACAGCCCATGACGGAGGAAAAATACGTTTACCTGATCGCGGAACTGGACGACGAGGCTAACGTGCGCATGGAAGCGCTGTTTCAAACGCTGCTCAAAGCGGGCCTGCCGCTGAAGCCGCGCCCGAATATTCCCTACCATATTACGGTGGGGCAGTTTTCCCCGCAGGATTCGCCGGAGGCGCTGGTGCGGGCGGAAAATGCCTGCGGCGTAACAAACGCGTTTTCCGTATCGCTTGCAAATCTCGGTTTGTTTGGTGAAAAGGTGCTGTTTATCGCCCCGGCGGTCAACTGCGAGCTGATGGCGCTGCATAACGCCGTTTCGCCGGATGTGCCCGCGCAGGGCGCGCACGACTGGGTGCCCCACATTACCCTGCTGATGGACGAACCCCGCGAGAACATACTGCGGGCGATTCCGCTGGTCGCCGAGGTGTTTACGCCCTTTGCCACAAAGGTGGAACGCGTGTCCATATACGAGTACCCGCCGGAGAAGTTTCTGGTGCGCTTCCCTTTGCAAAACAACCGGTAAGCCGTACGGCTCTTCCTGTGCGCAGGAAAGGTGCCTGCGCTGTCCTGCTTTTTTGGAAAAGGCGCTTGCCGTCCGCTTCTCTGCGGTGGATGCCAAACCATGTTATTTTACGGAGTCTGCGGGTCAGGCTCCGTTTTTGCATCCTCCGGCGGGGCTTCCTCCGCCAGTGTGCGCAGGGTATCCGCGCGTTCCTGCGCGGTCATGGGGGCTGTGGCAAACAGATCCGGGCGGCGGCGGCAGGTTTCCAGCAGCGCCTGTTTGCGCCGCCACGCGTTGATTTCGGCATGGTTGCCACCCAGCAGCACCGCCGGAACCGCGCGGCCCTCAAACTCACGGGGGCGCGTATACTGCGGGTATTCCAGCAGCCCCGCGGAGAAGCTTTCGTCCTCGGCGCTGTCGCTGCTGCCCAGCACGCCCGGCACCAGCCGCGCGACGGCATCCACCACGGCCATGGCGGCCAGCTCGCCGCCGGTGAGCACAAAATCGCCGAGGGAAATTTCCTCGTCGACCACCATATCCAACGCGCGCTGATCCACACCCTCGTAATGGCCGCACAGCAGCAAAAAGCCCTCTTCCTGCGCAAGCGCCTGTACCTTTTGCTGGGTCAGCGGCTTGCCGCGGGGGCTCATGTACAGGCAGGGGCCGGTGAAACCCCGCGCGCGCGCATCGCGCACCGCGTCCACAATGGGCTGGGCGGTCATCACCATGCCCGCGCCGCCGCCGAAGGGATAATCGTCGGTGTTTTTATGCTTTTGGATGCTGTACGGGCGGATATCCACCGCTTCGGCGGTCAGCAGGCCGTCGGCCTGTGCCCGCCCCAGAATGCTGGCGGACAGCACGCTTGCAAACATTTCGGGGAAAATGGTGAGAATGGCAATTTTCATGTGTACAGCCCAACTTCCGAAAGGGCTTGCGCGTCCAGCACCATGCGCCCGGCTTGCGTATCCAGCGAGAGCACCAGCCTTTGCAGAAACGGCGCCATCAGCGTACCCTTGGGCGTGGAAAACACCAGCACGTCCGTGCCGCCGTTTTGCAGCACGTCCTTCAGCGTGCCGATGGGGTTGCCACCTTCGTCCTCGGCTTTGATGCCGATCAAATCGACGATGAACACCTCGTTATCGCCAAGTTCCCGGGCGTGGGCGCGGTCGATGTAGATTTCCCGGCCGCGCAGCGCCTCGGCGGCGTCCCGGTCGGTAATGCCTTCCAGCGTGAGGAAAGCATCGCTGCCCGATACGCGCGCGGACAGCACGGTAACAGGGTCGTACTTTTCTCCATTTAGAAAATAGACGGTGCTCAGCTCCGTAAACCGGGCGGGGTCATCCGTTTCGTGGCGCAGCTTTACCTCGCCGTGGATGCCCTGCGGTTTGACAATGGTGCCCAGCAGCAGATATGGCTTGAGCATAGTGGCTCCTTTCGGGAACGGGTATTTTCGGGTGCGCATTGCCGCCCTGCCACTCCGGCAGCGTCAGCTTCCGGCAGGGAATGAAAAACGCGCCAGCCCGCCCTAAAAGCCCAATCTGCGTTGTCAGCTTCGGGATGGCAGGGGGAATCACTTACAAGCGAGTAAGCTCATCCCCCTGCCACCCTTGCTTCTGGCATCTCGGGCTTATTAAACGGGCTGCCAGCCCGCCCCAAAAGCCCAATCTGCGTTGTCAGCTTCGGGATGGTACGGGGAATCACTTACAAGCGAGTAAGCGCATCCCCCTGCCACCCTTGCTTCTGGCATCTCGGGCTTTTAAACGGGCTGCCAGCCCGCCCCAAAAGCCCAATCTGCGTTGTCAGCTTCGGGATGGCAGGGGGAATCACTTACAAGCGAGTAAGCGCATCCCCCTGCCACCCTTGCTTCTGGCATCTCGGGCTTTTAAACGGGCTGCCAGCCCGCCCCAAAAGCCCAATCTGCGTTGTCAGCTTCGGGATGGCAGGGGGAATCACTTACAAGCGAGTAAGCTCATCCCCCTGCCCCCCTCGCTTTCTAGCATCTCGGGCTTTTTGAACGGGCTGGTAGTTTAACGAAAAATTAGACGTAACACGCACAGGCGTCGCCCGAAGGGGCGGCGCCTGCGGGTTTCCATGCCGGAAATAAACGGCACGAAGTTACTGAATCTCCACAAAAACCGGTTTCTGGTTTTTGGCGGTCGCCGCGCGTACCACCGCGCGGATGGCCTTGGCAATGCGACCCTGCTTGCCGATCACTTTGCCCATATCCTCTGGCGCTACGTGCAGCTCCAAAATGGTGGCCTCGGGGCCGACCGTTTCTTCCACGGTTACGGCGTCCTTGTTGTCCACCAAAGATTTGGCGATGTACAATACAAGCTCCTGCATAGAGCTTACGCCTCCAGGATGCCGCTCTTTTTGAGCAGGGTGCGCACGGTATCGGTGGGCTGAGCGCCGTTGCCGAGCCATTTCTTGGCGGCTTCTTCATCAATTTTGATGGTGGCCGGCTCGGTCATGGGATCATAATAGCCGATCTCGGCGATGTTGCGGCCGTCGCGGGGGCTGGTGATATCCGCAACGACGACGCGGTAGAAAGGCTTTTTCTTCATACCCATTCTTTTCAGACGAATCTTGACCATGGTGGTTTCCTCCAATTTTTTCGGGCCGGGCGGGTTGCGCCGTTTGCGGCCCAAGGTTATTTATGTCAATCACATGTGTGAAGGACGACTGCGTTTTTAGTGTGTGCCTGCCTGTTTACTTGAAGTTGCGCATCATGCGGCGCGCCATGCCCTTGTTGCCCATCATTTTCTTCATCATATCGCGCATCTGGTCGAACTGGCGCATCAGGCTGTTGACGTCCTGCACGGTGGTGCCGCTGCCCGCGGCGATGCGCTTGCGGCGGCTGGCGTTGAGCAGGTTGGGGTTGCGGCGTTCGCGCGGGGTCATGGAGCGGATGATGGCTTCGGGCTTTTTCATAGCGTCATCATCAATATCCACATCGCCCAGCTTGCCCGCGCCGGGCAGCATGCCCACCAGACTTTTCAGGCCGCCCATCTTCTTCATCTGCTGCATCTGCGCCAGAAAATCTTCCAGCGTCAGGTCGGTGGGACTGCGGCGGGAAAGCTTTTCCACGGCTTCGGGGTCGGTGGCTTCCTGCGCTTTTTCAATCAGGGTCATCACATCGCCCATACCGAGGATGCGGCGAGCCATGCGGTCGGGGTGGAAAGGCTCGATGTCGGCCAGCTTTTCGCCGATACCGCTGAACTTGATGGGCTTGCCGACCACCGCTTTAATGGAAAGCGCCGCGCCGCCGCGGGTATCGCCGTCCAGCTTGGTTAAAATCACGCCGTCAATGCCGAGTTTTTCGTCAAACGTCTTGGCGACGGTTACCGCGTCCTGACCGGTCATGGCGTCCACCGTAAACAGGATTTCCTGCGGCTTCACCTGTGCCTTGATGCGCGCCAGTTCGTCCATCAGCTCTTCGTCGATGTGCAGGCGGCCGGCGGTATCGATAATCAGCACGTCGCGGCCATGGTCGCGGGCGTATTCCACAGCTTCCAGCGCGGTTTTCACCGGGTCCTGCGTGCCGTGCTCGTACACGGGCACCTTGACCTGCTCGCCCACCACCTGCAATTGCTTAATGGCGGCCGGGCGGTAAATATCGCACGCGGCCAGGCACGGCTTTTTGCCGTCCTTTTGCAGGTAGCCCGCCAGCTTGGCGGCCATGGTGGTTTTACCGGCGCCCTGCAAACCGCAGAGCATATATATGGTAGGAACGCTGCTGCTCCAGGTGAGGCGCGCGTTTTGCGTGCCCATAAGCTCCGTCATTTCCTCGGCGACGATCTTGATGACCTGCTGGCCGGGGGTGAGGCTATCCAGCACCTGCTGGCCTACGCAGCGCTCGGTGATGCGCTTGCAAAAATCCTTTACGACAAGGTAGTTTACGTCCGCTTCCAAAAGCGCCACGCGCACTTCGCGCACGCCTTCTTTTACGGTCTGCTCGGTCAGTTTGCCGCGGGCGGCAAATTTGCCCAGCGCTGCCGAAAGTTTTTGGCTGAGACCCTCAAACGCCATGTGCGGGTTCCTCCTCGTCCAACATTGTCATGAGCCGGGTTAAAATGGCGCGGCTTTCGGCGGCCTGCCCGGCATCCAGCGCGGTAATGGCATCGGTGAGCGCCTTGCGCGTCTCCTGCCCCTGCTGCGCCAGTTTCAGCGCCGCTTCATAGCGGCGTAGCTTTTGCTCCGACCGGGTAATCAGCTCGTGTACGCTTTGGCGGCTGACCTGCATCTCTTCGGCGATTTCTGCCAAAGTCAAGTCCTCGTCGCAGTGCAGCAGCAGCGCCTGCCGCTGTTTGGGCGTTAGCAGCCCGCCGTAGCAGGCACACAGCGTGCTTAGCTGTACACTGTGTTTCAGCCGTATTTCCGGGCTTTGCGCGCCGCTCACGGAGCCTCATCCTTTCCGGTTGCTGTCAGGGAATATCGCTTGACAACGGTCGCAGTATAGCACGGCGGGGCAGGGGGTGTCAAGGGTTTTTGGCTGACAAGGGTGCTGCAAGGTGTAAAAAACGGCGGAGGGAGGTGCCCTCCCAGCAACAAAGGGTATAGGAAAACCGTCGGGATTGACAAAAGTGTTACTATTATAATGGTCATCCGCTTCCCGCTGAACCACCCCCCGGATGCCGTGAATACCAGTAAATTAGCGGTAAAGGCGCGCCCGCGCGGGCGCAAAACCTCCGCCCACACCCGTAAAACATTTGTCACAGTATTGTAAAACGATGGGCAATCCGTTATACTGAAACCGTATGTAAACATACACCTGATAACACAGATAAAGGAGCTCCTGTCTATGCTCAATCCCCGGCGCGTAATAGCCGCCCTGAAGCAGAATATCGGCAAGGTGATCGTAGGCAAGGACGATGTCATCGAGCTTGCCTTAATCGCCATGCTGTGCAAAGGCCATGTGCTCATCGAGGATGTGCCCGGCACCGGCAAGACCACCATGGTCAGCTCGCTGGCCAAATCGCTGGATTGCAGCTTCAAGCGCATCCAGTTTACGCCGGACGTGGTGCCCAGCGACGTGACCGGTTTTACCATGGTCAATATGAAAACCGGCGACATGGAGTTTCACCCCGGCGCGGTCATGTGCCAGGTGGTGCTGGCGGACGAAATCAACCGTACGTCGCCCAAAACCCAGTCGTCTCTGCTGGAGATTATGGAAGAGTACCAGGTTACGGTAGACGGTACGACCCATAAGCTGCCCCAGCCGTTTATGGTACTGGCTACGCAGAACCCGGGCGAATTTGTGGGCACCTATCCCCTGCCCGAGGCGCAGATGGACCGCTTTTTCCTGCGCATTTCGATGGGTTACCCCACCATGGAAGAGGAAATGGCCGTGCTGGACCGGTTCAGCGGCACGGTAAAACCGCAGGAAAGCCTGCAGCCCGTTTGCTCCGCCGGGGATGTGGTGGAAATGCAAAACATGGTCGGCACCGTGTATTGCAGCAAGGAAGTACGCCACTACATCGCCAATATCGCCGCCATGACCCGCACGCACCCCTCGCTGCAGCTGGGCGTTTCCACGCGCGGCGCGATCGCGCTGATCCGCGGGGCGCAGGCCTGCGCGCTGCTGAGCGACCGGGATTATATTTTGCCGGAGGATGTGCAGCGCATGGCGCTGCCGGTACTGGCGCACCGCGTGCTGCCCAACCCCGAAGCGAAAATGAAGGGCATCACCGCCGAGCGTATTTTGGTGGCGGTTATGGAAAACGTGCCCGTGCCGATCCGCCTTTCCTAGGAAAACGATGAATCCATGCGCTTCGCGTCCGCCTTTGCGGTTCCCCGCATCTTTGGCAGCCGCAAAGCCATTTTCGTGTTGTTTACGCAGGGAAACGCCGCTTCCAATCCCCGCAGGCAACCGGGCGGTTTTTGCGCCCGTCCGGCGCCGCACAGGCGCGCATTGCCCCGCTCTCTGCTTTATGGCGTATGCGCCGCGTGAATGCTGCCAGCAAAGGAATGTGCCATGAAATCTACGCTCGTCCCGCTTGGGGTCACCTTTGGTTTTTTATTGTTGTGCGCGCTGTCCATGGGCAACCGCACCTATCTGCTTTTATCCATTCTCATTGCCGTTACGTGGGCGCTGGCATACATCAGCGTGCGCATGGCGGAAAAAAGCGTAAAAGTGAATCACGGGCTGGACCATACCAAGGTCAACCGCGGCGACAGCGTGGCAATGGAGGTTTCCGTAAGCCATAAAAGCCTGCTGCCCATCGCCCCGGTTCGGCTGAAAATGCGGGCGACCAGCAACACCCCCGCAGCCACCATCCACCTGACGCAGCTGGGGCGGCGCAAGCAAAAGGTAGCCTACCGCTTTGCCGCCGACCATGTGGGCGCGATGTTCCCGGGCGTGGAAAGCTTCACCGTCAGCGATGTGTTCGGCCTGTTCCAAAAAGAGCATAAACCCGACAGCGCGGGAAATGAGCTTTTGGTGCTGCCCGTGCCCTTTGATGTGGAACCTCTTAAATTTGCCGCGGGCGATATGGGCGTGGAAACGATGAAGCGCGCCATGGAGGACCCCTCCAGCCCCAGCGATTTCCGCAATTACCAGCCCGGCGACCCGCTCAAGCGCATCCACTGGAAGATGAGCGCCCGTAAGCAGGAGATTATGATCCGCCAGTTTGAAGAGCCTGCGCTGCCCGACGCGCTGGTGATGATGGATACCTCGCCCCCCGAAATGCCCGAAGGTATGGAGGTTTCCCGATTGGGATTTTTGCAGGATTCCATACTGGAAACGGCGGCTTCGGTGGTCAGCTGCCAGATCAGCCATGAAAACCCCGTGCGCCTGCCGCTGGTGGGCGACCGCCCCATGGAATACCACGGCACCATGGGTATGCCGATCCTGTTGGAAGAGCTGGCGCGCTGCACCTTTAACGAGACCGAGCAGTTCGAGCGGGTGCTGCTGATGCAGATGAACGACCTGCGCAAAACCGGCGCGGTGGTGATTATCACCTCCCGCCTGACCAGCGTGCTGGTGGATCTGATCGGCCGCATGAAACGCATGGGCCCCAATGTACGGCTGTATCTGGTGACCTTTACCCCCAAGGATGAGCATTTGCAGGGGTTGGTGGGACGTTTGCAGCAGCAGGGCGTGGAAGTGAATTTTGTATTGCCGCAGGGCTAAGGGCGCAGCGGCGCGCCCGGCGGTGTAAGGAGGAGTACGGGGATGCAGAAACCGGCATTTTTGCAAAAGGAGACGCTGACAAGGCTTGGCGTTTCGTTTTTGCTGACCGCCGGTATCGCCGTGCCTTTGCTGCTGGCGCTGGATTTAAGCGGCAACGTCATTCCGTCGCTGCTGCTGGCGCTGGGCTTGCTGCTGGTGTATACGGCGCTCAGCCGCAGCCGTAAAACGCGCATCCTGCTGGGCATTTTGCTGGCGGGCGGCGCGGTGGTGCAGCTGTTTTTGCCCCATTACGGATTACTCGGCCAGTGGGTGGAAGCGTTTAAGGCGTTTGCGCTGTATTTTTCCGGCTATACGATGGTACTGCCGCTGTTTGGCGCACAGGTCGCCAGTTTCATCACGTTCTGCGTGGCATCGCTGGCGTTTTTGTTTTCCAAGCGCGGCGCGGGGTTCCTGCCCGCGGCGATGCTGGTGCTTTTGGTACTGTTCGGGCTGTGGAACCTGGGCAAGGTAGCGTTGCTTTGGTACGTTGCGCCCGCGCTGGTGGCGCTGCTGTTGCAGATGTCGCAAACAGCGCACGATAAAATCAACGTTTTGCATGTGCTGCCCATGGCGGTGGCGGTGGTGCTTTTATCCTTCCTGCTGGTGCCTTCTGCCCGTGTTACGTTTGCGCCGCTGGAAAAGGCGGCCAGCAGCCTGAAACAGACTATAACGGATTACCTGTTTTTTACCGATCCGCGCAACGTGTTTACACTGGGCACTTACGGGTACTACCCCATGGGCAATAACCAGCTGGGCGGCGAGGCCGAACCGAGCGAGTTCCCCGTGATGATGGTGAAAACCACCCGCAAAACGCTGCTGCGCGGCGTAGTGAAGGATTATTACGACGGCCGCTCCTTTACCGATACATCCGGCGCAAAGCGGTACCTGTACGTCAACCCCCGCTGGCAGAACCAGCGGCAAAAGGCGTTTTTGGAGCTGCTGCCCGGCGAGGCGATCCTCAAGGTATCCTCGCTGCTGAATGAAAAAGCCATTACCGTGCAAATGCAGAACAATGCGGCATCCACCGTGTTTACGCCGCTGTTTTTGCGCGATTTGACCATGGAAAACGATATGGTGGCGTATTTTAACGACGCCAGCGAGCTGTTTATCACCCGGGATTTGGAGCTGGGAGACCGCTACACCGTGTTTACCCCTGTGTTTGAAGGCGGCGATGCGGGGCTGGACGCGCTGGTGAACGCCCCCCAGAAGAAAGATTCCTATTACGACAGCATTTACAGCGATTATACCCAACTGCCCGACCATATGGAGCAGGAGGTATTTGATGACGTCGCCAGCATCGTCGCGGGCGAAACCACGCCCTACGGCAAAGCGATGGCGATTATGCGGCATTTGCAAAAGTACTACCGCTATACGCTAAGCCCCGATACGCCGCCCGCCAATAAGGATTTTGTGACCTACTTCCTCTATGTGGGCAAAGAGGGGTACTGCACCTATTATGCCTCCGCCATGACGGTCATGTGCCGTATGGCGGGTCTGCCCGCGCGTTATGTGGAAGGGTTTTTGGCGCAGCCCGCATCGGACGGGTTTGCCTATGTGACCGGTAAGGACGCCCACGCCTGGACGGAAGTGTATTTTGAGGGCTTCGGCTGGGTGCCGTTTGACGCTACGCCCCTGCAACAGGCGGGCAGCGACGGCAACAACCAAAGCAACAACCAGCCTTCGCCTTCGCCGTCTCCGACCGTTTCGCCCTCGCCCTCCCCCACGCCGACCGCCTCGCTTGGGGATAGCGAAACGCCGTCCCCGCCGCCCGAGCAGGATCAAAACGACGAGCCTACGCCCGAGCCGCAGCCATCCGAGGAGCCGGATGAGCAACCCGATACCGTACCGCCGGATGTGCGGCCGGAGGACGACCAGAACGCCCCGCCGTTTTGGCTATGGCTGCTCGTGCTGGCCGTACTGGGCGGGCTTGGGGCGCGCATTGCGCTGCGTTCGCCGGGGCGTGTAACCGCGCGGGCGAAAACCCCGCAGGAAAAACTGTTTATTTACGGCGCTGCGGTACAGCGGCTGTTGATATACGACCGCCACGGGCCGCGTCCGGGCGAAACGCCGCTGAACTTTGCCCGCCGCATCGACAGCGTGCATTGCTTCGCCGCGCCCATCATGCCGCTTTGGCGGCTGCTGGCGCTGAGCAATTACAGCCGCCTTGCCGTTGGGCCGGAGCATGTACGCCGCGCGCAGGATATTTACCAGCGCGGTTTCCGCGGCACCGGGCTGATCCGGCGCATCCGGTTCCGGCTGGGCGCCGCGTTCAGCCGCAACTTCTACCGCCTGCTGGAAACCCCCGCCCCGCATGATACCCCGCCGGTGCAGAAGCTGCCCTTTACCGTGCCAAAGCCGAAAGGCGGGAAAACGGCGCAGTACGGCAGGGGCGCAAAACCCCAAGCCAAGGGCGCACGGAAAACCGCCCCAGCCGCACCCCCGGAAAAAACGGATGCCGCGCCAACGCGGGAGGAAGACGCCGTACCCGGCGAACCGCGCCCCGCTGCCGGTAAAAACGAGCCGCGCAGCACGCCCCCGGAGGCAGATACGCGCGCGCAGAACACTGCTATGACCAGCCCCCGCCCAACGGCGGATGCAGGGGAAAGGCGCACCCCGCCGCAGCCATACCCAAGCCGGCCGGCGGAGGGAGCGCGGACAGCGCGCCCCGCGCCGAATGGAAACGCGGCGAAAGGCACGCCCCGGCAGCCCGGCGCAAATGCGGACGCCGCAAACCGGCGTACCAGGCGCTCCGGCCGTACTCCGGACGAACCGACATAATCATCAGCCGGAGCTGCATCCGGCGGACGCAGCCCTCGCCGCGCAGTGGAATAACGCGAACGCGGCAGGGTGCAGGAGAAAGGATTTTTCATTTTCATGGCTTACCGTTACGAAACCCATTTGCATACCTGTGAAGCCAGCGCCTGCGGCGTTGCCCACGGGCGCGACTATATTGCACACTATCAGGACATGGGCTATCAGGGCATTTTTGTAACCGATCACTTTTTTGGCGGGAATACGGCGATCAGCCAGTACCTGCCATGGAGCGAACAAGTCAACCGTTTTTGCGAAGGTTACGAGGATGCATGGAACGAGGGGCAGAAGCGCGGCTTTCAGGTGTTGTTCGGGTGGGAGCAAGCCTACCGGGGCGATGAGTACCTGGTGTATGGGCTAAATAAAGCGTGGCTTTTGGAACACCCGGAGGTAAAGGATTGGTCGCGCGCCGAGCAATTTGAAAATGTGCACCGCTATGGCGGGTGCGTAGTACAGGCGCACCCCTTCCGCAACCGGTTTTACCTGCGCCGCATCATCCTCAACGCCGCGTGCGTAGACGGGGTGGAGGTATACAACGTTGCCAATATGCTGGGTGAGAACGCGCAGGCGTACCGCTACGCCAAGAACCTCGGCCTGCCGATGCTGGCCGGAAGCGACATACACGATTGGCCTTGGAAAGAATATTCCGGTGTGGATCTGCCCACCCCGCTCACGGATGAAAAGGATTTTGCCGCCCGCATCCGCAGCAAGGCTCCCATCGAAATGGCGGCTCCGGTGGAAAAGCTGAAACAGGCTGCAATTGCTCCGGTGGGGCTGCCTGTGCGCGTGCTGGACGATCACGGCCTGCCGACGAACATCCCCTACGAGTCGCTGTTGAAATAACGGAGTGTATAAAGTTGAATCATAATCCCCAGCCTTCCCCGTTTACACGGGGAGGCTGGGGGTTTTGTATACCGGAAAAACCTTTCGTAACAGTGAAGTGGTAGTGGTAAAGGGGTTCATGTAAAAACCCCCGGCTTTCCAACAGGCAGGGAAAGCCGGGGGCTCAACAGCAAAATCCGGTTTACAGGGCAGGGGTAGCCGCGTCGGAGTATTGCTGTGCGATTTTATGGAATTCGTCGCTGATGGTTAAAAACACGTCCACGAGCATCGGGTCAAAGTGCGTGCCGCGGTCAGCGACGATAATGGATACTGCTTTCTCATGAGAAAAAGGCGGCTTGTATACCCGCTCGCTGATAAGCGCGTCGTACGCGTCGGCAATGGCCATGATGCGCCCCGCGATGGGGATATTTTCGCCCGCAAGCCCGTCCGGATAGCCCGAACCGTTCCATTTTTCGTGGTGGTAGCGTGACAGCGTCATGGCGTACTGTAAAAACGAGTTGTCTCCCAGCCGTTCGGATGCCTGAAACAGCGCGTTGTAGCCGATCAGCGGGTGCTGCTTCATCTCCGCAAACTCTTCCTCCGTCAGCCGGCCGGGCTTGAGCAATATCTCGTCCCGGATGCCGATTTTGCCAATGTCGTGCAGCGGAGCCGAATGGTACAGGTTCGCAATGACATCATCGGTAAGCAGGTCGCTGTAGCGGGGAAGCTCCTGCGTTTTTTTCGCCAGCACACGCACGTAGTTCTTGGTACGTTTAATGTGGCCGCCGGTTTCCGGGTCGCGGTATTCTGCCAGATAGGCGATGGCTTCAATCGTAGTTTCCTGCGTCAGGCACAGCTCGTGGGTACGCTCGCGCACCTTTTCTTCCAGCAGTTCGTTATTCATGGCCAGCTCCTGCTTGGCCAGCATCAGCGACAGGTGCGTATGCACGCGCGCCTGCACCTCCGAAATATCAAACGGCTTGGTAATGTAATCCACCGCGCCCAGCTGAAAGCCCTTGGTTTTGCTTTCAATATCGGTCATGGCTGTAATCAGGATAATGGGGATGTCGGCTGTCTCCTTTTTGGACTGCAAGGCGGCGCACACTTCATAGCCGCTCATTTTCGGCATCATAATATCCAAAAGCAGGATGTCCGGCTTTTCGGCCTGTATGTATTCCAGCGCGGAAACGCCGTCCATGGCGACGGCGATTTCGTAATCATCCCCCAGCGCCCCGACGAGAATATCAATATTTTCTTCGGTATCGTCCACGACCAATACCGTGCAATCCGACAGCTTTTTCATGGGGACCCTTTCCTGTTATACAATCCTTGGGGTTACACAATGTTTGGATGCCGTCAGTCTTTTGCAAGCGCAGCGGCCAGCTCGGCCAGCACGGCCAGCGCCTCGGTGTAGTGGTATTTTGCCAGCTGCTTATCCAGCGCGGCGGCCTGCTCGCGCAGGGATGCGGGCCATACAAGCTGGCGGTAGGATGCCATGGCGTCGGCACATTTTTTGGGCTTATGGGCTTTAATGCTGGGTTCCAGCTCCTGCAAAGCGGCGCGCAGCTCTTCTGCCGGGCTGACCGGCCCGGTTGCCGCGGCGCTTGTTTCCGCCGGCGCGGCTTTGCGCAGTTCGGCAATCAACGGTTCCAGCAGCTGGTGCGTGGCGGCGATCGCTTCTTCCACCGTGGCGGCGGATGCTTTTTCCCGCAGCGCCTGCTCCAACGCGGCGGCTTTTTGCTGCACATCCACCGCGCCGATGTTGCCGGATACACTTTTCAGCGTATGGGCGATCCGCTCGGCGGTTTCGCGGTCCCCTGCGGACAGGGCGTGCGCCAACTCGGTGAGCACTTCGCTTTGCCCGGCGGCATATTTGCGCAGCAGATTCATATAGGCTTTGCGTTTGCCCAGCACGCGGCGCAGGCCGAGGGCTGTATCCACGCCCGGAATCACCAGTTCGGGCTGCGTATCCGCATCCGGCTCGCTGTTTACCGGTTCGCGGGGCGCGGTGGCGGGCATATCCGGGTCGGGTGTGTACCACTTTTGCAGCACGGTAAACATCTGCGCCGGGTTAATGGGCTTGGAGAGATAATCGTTCATGCCTGCTTTAATGCACCGGGCGCGGTCCTCCCGCAGGGCGTTGGCTGTCATCGCGATGATCGGCAAAGCCGACAGCTGGGGAATTTTACGGATGCACCTGGAGGCTTCCAGCCCGTCCATGACCGGCATTTGCATATCCATCAGCACCACATCGTAGGCGTTTTGTTTTACTTTATCCACGGCGATTTTGCCGTTGCCCGCAATATCGATGTGGATATCCGGATCGTCCAGCAATTCGGTAATCACTTCCTGGTTCAGGTCGTTATCCTCCACCAGCAGAATATGTGCGCCGCGCAGGCCGACAAGCGATGCGGCGTCGTTGTTTGCGGCTTCGGGATGCGGCTCGTTTTCCCGCACCAGCTTCGCACCCAGAATGCGGCAGGTGGATTCCAGCAGCACGCTGGGGGTCAGGGGTTTAAGCAGCACCAAATCCAGCCCGGTTTCCTCCGCTTCGTGGAAAACCTCCTCCCGCCCGTAGGCGGTTACGATGATGCAGCGGGGTTTTACCAGCGGCCGGGAAGCGAGGATTTTGCGCCACGTTTCGATGCCGTTGATGCCGGGCATCTGCATATCCATATAGATAATTTCATACGGCTTGTGGATGGCGTCGGCATTTTTAACCATGTTGATGGCGGCGGCGCCGCAATCGGCCTTATCGACGATCAAACCCATGCTGGTCAGCATTTCCTGCATCACCTTGCGGGCAATGGGGTTATCGTCCACCACCAGCACCCGGCGCCCGCTGATGTTGATGTTGTAACGGCGCGGCTCGGTCTCCGGCGCGCGCTCGGTAAGGCGCGCGGTAAACCAGAAGGTGCTGCCTTTGCCGTAGGTGGATTTTACGCCGACTTCCCCGTTCATCAGCGAGGCGAGCTGTTTGGAAATCGCCAGCCCCAGCCCCGTGCCGCCGTACTTGCGCGTGGTGGATGTATCGGCTTGATGGAAGGGGCGGAACAGCCGCCCGATCTGCTCTTTGGTCAGCCCGATGCCCGTATCCTGCACTTCAAAGCGCAGGGTGCACTCGTTGCCCTCCTGCGAAATTTTCTGGATGCGGACGATGATTTCGCCTTTTTCGGTAAACTTGACGGCGTTGTTGGCGTAGTTCACCAGCACCTGCCCCAGCCGCAGCGGATCGCCGCGTAGATAATCGGAGATGTTTTTATCCACGTCGAAGATCAGCTCCAGATTCTTGTCGGAGCATTTTTCCCCGATCATATCAAACAGATTTTCCAGCACGTTGTGCAGTTTAAAATCCGTATTTTCCAGCGTCATGCGGCCGGCTTCGATTTTGGAAAAGTCCAGTATATCGTTGATGATGCCCAGCAGGTGCTGGCTGGAGCGGTAGATTTTATTAGCCAGATCCTTCTGCTTTTCCGTAAGCCCCGTATTGTTGAGCAGATAGGTCATGCCCATGATGGCGTTCATCGGGGTGCGGATTTCGTGGCTCATATTCGCCAGAAAATCCGCTTTGGAGCGCGCAGCCTGTTCGGCTTCGCTTTTCGCCTGTATCAAATCCTCTTCCATGCGGATACGCTCGCTGATGTCGGTGGCGATGCCGCAAAGCCCCGTTACCTCGCTGCCATTGAACATCGGCACCCGGGTAATGAGAAAATGGCTGCGGCTATGGCCGTCGAAGGCGTGGCACTCTTCGCAGGTGTTTACTTTGTGAGACAGCATGACCAGCCGGTCGTTTTCCGAAAGGACGGAGCTGGTGGCGCGGCTGAAAATCTCCTCGCTGGTGTGCCCCAGCGCCATTTTGCGGCTGCAATGTACGGTTTCTTCCCACTGGGGGTTTACGTAGATGTAGCGGCCCTGCGCGTCCTTGGCGTAGATGACGGAATGGATGTTATCCAGCACCGACTGCAGCAGGTGCTGGCTGCTTTGCAGCTCGTCGTTGGCCTGGGAAAGCTTGCGCATCAGCTCTTCGCGGGTGGGTTTACTGATCGTCTCCCGGATGGACGCGACCAGATCGTCGCTGATATGCAGGGCAGAATCGAGGCGTTTAAACAGGCTCACCTGATGCTCGCCCTCCCCGATGGGGAAAATGGCCGTATCGTCAAACGCTTTGGAAATCGCCAGTGCATCCGGCCAGGCGTCCACCGGCTCAATGAGCACGGTTACACCCGGCAGCTCGCTGTTTTGCGACAGGCCAAAGGTGGCGGTGGTCGGCCCCTCCCGCGGCAGGGAAAGGCGAAGCCACTCCGACAGCCCCGACTCCATACGGGTTACGGAGATATCCGAATAACCGAGTAGGCGGAACGCCTGCCGCAGCTTGGCCCGGACGCTGATGAGCGTGCGGAGATCATGAACTTGTAAGCTACCCAGCTCAACCATTTTGGTAACCTCATTTGCTGTTTACGCAAGGTACTTCATAACGATGCAGGAAGCGTCGTCGTTGCCGGTGGCGTAGGTATCGATCAGCGTATCGGCGATATACTGGGCGTCGCGCAGGTAGAGCCCCGCGCATTCCAGCGGGTTGAAGTGCGCGCGGATGCCATCGGAATGGAGCAGCAGCATTTCGCCGGGTTTCAAAGTCATCTCCAGCAGGCGGGGGCGGATGGTGCGGTAGCCCAGCACGCCGTCCCGCATGGGCAGGCTTTGGGATTTGTTGCCCACAATGCGCACGGCGATATTGCCGATACCGGTATAGGTAAGCATCCCTGTGCCGGGGGAAAAACGGCACAGCGCGCCGACGGCGCCACGGCTGTCCAGCAGGCTGGCATGCAGCCCAATAAGCAGGGAAAGTAAATCCATCTCGAAATGGTCATCCAGATACTTTTCGGCCAGAATGGCGGTTTTACGCGCTTCTGCGCCGTGGCCCAGCACGTCGATGAGCGCGAACAGATAAGCGCTTTGGGCGCGGTAGATGCGTGCGGTGTCGCCGCATTCACTCAGGTAATGGTACAGCGGCCGCAGGGCGAACGCGTAATCAACGTCGGTCATGAACATTCCACTTTCTGGTCAGCACCCGCGTGCCCCTGCCGGGGTACGATTCGATGGCGAACTCGTCCATGATCCGTTTCACGCTGGGCAAGCCGGAGCCTAAGCTGTTTTGGGTTGTGCTGTACTGGTCGCGCATCGCCTTTTCCACATCCGGGATGCCAGGCCCGCGGTCACGTGCGAGCAGCTCGATGCCGGTTTGGCCTTCGCCGTTTTGGATGGCGCGCAGCTCTATTTCGCCGCTGCCGGCGTAGCGAAGGATGTTGGTTGCCAGCTCCGAGGCGGCGGAGGCGACCATAAACTCATCCGTTGCGGTAAAGCCGGTTTGAGAGAGAATATCCCGGGCTACGTAGATCACGATTTCGTTGTCACTGGGCTTGTTCAGGGGAATTACGCGGCGCTGCAGCACCGTGACGTCCCTGCCGCCGCACAGGCGGAAGACCCCGTCGTCTATCATACAGTTCTCCGTTATTATCGGCCTTTGAGTGCAGAAAGCCTCGCAAGGCCCGTATTCAAATCCAACGCTGTGGAGATGATGTTTTCATCGATTTCCAGATTTAAATCCGTCATAGCGCAGATAACCCCGGGGGTAAGCCCCACCCACATAATGCTAAGACCCATCAGCTTCAGCACGCCGGAGAGCTGGGTGAGAATCAAGAAGGCGGGGGCGTCTATCACAGAAACGCGCGAAAAGTTCAGCAAAGCGCACGTCGTACTATATTTAACCGCTTTCTGCGGCGCGCGCTCCGACAAATAGATAAGGTCATCATCCGCCATTTCTGCCGACAGCGAGATGATGAGGCAATCCGAAATGGTGGTTAGGGTTTTTTCCAGTTCGATTTTCGCAGCATCCATACGCGATACGCCCTCATTCGCTTCCTTTGGCGGTTACTTCCATATCCAGCAGTTCCAGCGCCTCGGCGAAAGCATCGCTGAGCGTGGCCCGGGTCTTGATGGCTTCCATATCGATGCCCAGATGGATAATCGTCTGCGCGACCGCCGGGGAAATGCCGGATAGAATGCAATCGCACCCCATCAGCTTTGTTGCTTTGGCAATTTTAATCAGGTGCTGGGCGACGGCGGTATCCATGGCGGCCACGCCGTGAATATCCAGTATGATCACCCGGGAATAGGTTTCCGCAATGCGGTTGAGCATATTCTCCATCATGGTCTGGGCGCGCATCGAATCAATCACGCCGATGATGGGCAGCACCAGAATGCCGCTCCACAGCTTGATGATCGGGGTAGAAAGCTTCTGGATGGTCTTGCTTTGCTCGATCAGGTTTTTCTCGTACTGTGCCTGTTTGGTAATATCCACGATGAACTCCACGCCGCCGACAACCTCGTCGTGGTCGTCCGTCAGGGGTACGGCGTAGTATTCCATGGTGTGGGTTTCATCGTGCAGCACGGCTTCGGTGCGGCCGGAGTGCATTTTGCCGGTTTCCAGCGCTTTTCGCATACAGCAGTTATCGGTTTTGCAGTCTGTGGTGTGGAAAATCGAATGGCATAGCGTACCAGCCGTTTCCTGCATACCGGCGCCTGCCAGCTCCAGCCCCTGCTGGTTGAGGTAGGTGATGTGGAAATCTTTATCCACCACCATGACCGGCGCGGGCAGCTGATCGAGAATCTGCGCCTTGCCTTTCAGATCTATTTTCCATGCAGCTTTGCTTTTTTCCATAACCATAACCCTCCCGGTATTGAAGCGGTCTTGTCTTTCGGGTCGTACGGACAGTGAACGCACAAGTGCGGTTGATGCGGTTTTTAGCGTTTAGAAATTAACAATATCAGGTTATTAAAGTAATTATATACAGGTTGGTAAGATATGTCAACTAAACAAGCGTCCTTTTGTTCCGATTTGCGACAATAGGTATGCAAACAGCAGATGCACTTGCGATGAAAAGCCTATTGCGCATGGAGCAGGCCTGCTTTGATGCACGGGCAGAAGAACCGCCGGTTCCCGTATATTGTATTAACCATTTATATAGGCATGGGAAGGCTTTTGCCCGAAGCTCGGCTTGTGGAAAACAAAGCGTTAGATTATACTATCATTAAGAATAGATCCGCCTGCTGGAAAGTGAATGCATATTCCGACCGATAGAAAAATGAACAGCCGCAATGGCACCCTTAAGACTGAAAATGTAAGAACTGCGGGCTTTGAAGGCCTGAAGGCGTTGACGGACAAGGAGGATTCGTGATGGGTGAAAGGAAGTGCCCGGTAACCGGCAAAACAGCACATACCATGCAAGGCAATGGAACAACGAATAAGGACTGGTGGCCGCATCAACTGAATTTGCGCATATTGCATCAAAATGTCAGCCTGAGCAATCCAATGGACCCGGATTTTAACTATGCGCAAGAATTTCAAAAACTGGACTTAAACGCGGTGAAAGCGGATTTGTTCGCCTTGATGAAAGATTCGCAGTCGTGGTGGCCTGCCGATTACGGCCATTATGGACCGTTGTTTATCCGTATGGCATGGCACAGCGCAGGCACGTACCGTATGGGGGATGGCCGCGGAGGCGCATCGGACGGCACGCAGCGCTTTCCGCCGCTGAACAGCTGGCCGGACAACGTGAATTTGGATAAGGCACGCCGGCTGCTATGGCCGGTGAAACAAAAGTATGGAAAGCGGATATCCTGGGCGGATTTAATGATTCTCGCAGGCAACTGCGCGTTCGAATCCATGGGTCTTAAGCTGTTTGGGTTTGGCGGAGGACGCGAGGATGTGTGGGAACCGCAGGAGGATGTATACTGGGGTTCCGAAACAGAATGGCTGGGCGATAAGCGATATACGGGGACGCGGGATTTGGAAAATCCTCTGGCGGCAGTGCAGATGGGGCTGATCTACGTAAATCCGGAAGGGCCCAATGGCAAGCCGGACCCGGAGGCGTCGGGGATTGACGTACGCGAAACCTTTGCGCGCATGGCCATGAATGATTACGAAACCGTAGCGTTGATAGCTGGTGGCCATACTTTTGGTAAATGTCACGGAGCCGGGCCGGCCACGCATGTTGGGCCGGAGCCGGAAGCCGCGCCGCTGGAACAGCAGGGGCTTGGCTGGAAAAGCACTTTTGGCAGCGGCAAGGGCGGCGATACCATTGGCAGCGGTATTGAAGGCGCGTGGAAAGCCAACCCGACCCAGTGGGATATGGGCTATTTGAAAACCCTGTTTAAGTACGAATGGGAACTCGTGAAGAGTCCGGCAGGCGCAAACCAGTGGCTTGCTAAGGATGTGGCGCAAGAAGATATGGTAGTGGATGCGCATAACCCGGACAAGAAAGTGCGGCCGATGATGACCACGGCAGACCTGTCTTTGCGCTTTGATCCGGAATTCGAGAAAATAGCGCGGCATTTTCTTGCACATCCGGATGAATTCCAAGACGCTTTTGCCCGGGCATGGTTCAAACTGACACACAGGGACATGGGGCCCCGCTCCCGCTACCTTGGCGCCGAGGTGCCAACCGAAGCGCTGCTCTGGCAGGACCCGGTACCGGCGGCTGACTATGAACCGGTGAATGAACAGGATATTGCCGGAATAAAACAATCCATCCTAGCAAGCGGATTCACGATTCCCCAGCTGGTAACGACCGCGTGGGAATCGGCATCGACTTTCCGCGGCTCCGACAAGCGCGGCGGCGCGAACGGCGCAAGGATACGGCTGGAACCGCAAATCCACTGGGAGTGCAACGAACCGGAGGCTTTGCAAGCAGCGTTACGAGTTTACGAGAAAATCCAGAATGATTTTAACAGCGCACAGACCGGCCGCAAAAGGGTATCGCTTGCGGACGTCATCGTCCTTGGCGGATGTGCAGGCATCGAGCAGGCGGCAAAGAACGCGGGGCTTTTGGTTACCGTACCTTTTACCCCCGGACGGACGGACGCGCTGCAAGACCAAACGGACGTAAGCTCTTTCTCGGTACTGGAACCCAAAGCGGATGGATTCCGGAATTACAGGAAGGCGGCGGTCGCCGTACCGGAAGAAGAAATGCTGATTGACCGTGCGCAATTGCTGACGCTGACCGCGCCGGAAATGACGGTGCTGCTGGGCGGGATGCGTGTGCTGAACACGAATTATCAGCAAACAAAGCATGGCGTGCTGACAACGAAACCGGAAACCCTCACCAATGATTTCTTTGTCAATTTGCTGGATATGGGTACGGTGTGGACGCCGGTTACGGAAGACAGAAAATTGTTTGAAGGCCGGGATCGTAAAACGGGCGAATTGAAATGGACCGGAACGCGGGTAGACTTGATTTTCGGTTCCAATTCACAACTCAGGGCGATCGCAGAGGTGTATGCCTGTGCGGACGCCAAAGAAAAATTTGTGAACGACTTTATTCACGCTTGGGTGAAGGTGATGGATGCGGACCGGTTTGACGTTAGGTAAAATGCAGGCGAAACGGCGGATACAAAGAATCAAAATCTATCGTCAAGCGGCGTGGATGCCGGAAAGCGGGATTGCACCGGAAACCAAATGGGAAGCGTTGCCGGAGCATCGGATGCGCCCTGTGCGCGGGGCAATCCACAACGAAAAATGAGTTTGAAAAGCAGGCCGAAGAACCTTGGCCTGCTTTTCCTTTTACGATATAATCGTAGCTGCGGGTAATAGGCAGCAAGGTTGCTTGCCGGTATAATACAAGTATGTGAAGATGCTGCTTTGGGTAGGAACCGCTGCCGTGACTGGCTTTGGGCAGGCTTTATACGGAGGATGAGAACGAAGCCGTACCAGCGAACATAACCATGGGAAAGCCCCTTTTGCGGAAACGGCAGCAAAGCCATAGATTAAAAAAGGGATACGACGAACAAAGAGATCAAAGGAGCCGTGAGAAATGGAAGTATTCTTGGATTGTTTACCCTGTATACTACGTCAGGTGGTGGAAGCATCCCGGATGGCAACCGATAACCCGGGCGTGCAAAAGAAGATTATGGATGAAGCCTTGGAGGTTTTGTGTACATACAGCGTATACGAAAGCTCGCCCGCGATTGTACGGGATGTGCATAAAATTGTTAAGGCGGCAACCGGTAACGCGGACCCCTATTCTGGCGTAAAACAAAGCGATCTGCAAACAGCGCTTTGCGTAATGCCGGACTTGAAAAAGCGCCTGCAAAGCAAAGAGAACCGCCTATACTGGGCGCTGAAAGCAGCCGCAACCGGAAATGTGCTCGATTCTGCAATAGACGCGCAATATGACGCGAGCAGGATCCATGCGGAATTTGAAAAGCCTTTTGCTGTTTGTGACGAAGCTGTCATGCGCGCGCGCTTACAGGATGCAAAAAGCCTGCTGGTCATTGGGGATAATACGGGAGAAACCGTGTTTGACTGTTTGCTGCTGGAGCAGTTTCCAAACGTGACCATCCATTATGCGGTTAGAAATGAACCGGTCATTAATGATACGACGGCAAAAGAAGCGCTGGCCTCCGGGATCGGCCAATATGCCGAAATTGTTTCCACGGGCTGTAATGCCCCCGGGGTGATCCTGAGCGAGTGCAGCCAAACGTTTTTGGATATTTTTAATGCCGCGGATATTGTAATCAGCAAAGGACAGGGGAACTATGAAACCTTGTCGGATTGCGGGCGGGATATTTTCTTTTTATTGAAAGCAAAATGCCCGGTCATTGCCAGGGTGTTGGCCGTGAAACAGAACGATTATATTTTTAGGTACAGCAAAGGGGAGAAAACCGGCGCGTAGAACCGGTACTATTGCGGCAGCACCTAAGCGCGGGGATTGGACGTGCCCGGGAAAATATCCCCGGATGGATGGCGCGCCATGCTGCGGAACGGAATTTTGCGCTATCCGGGCGCGATGGTGTTTGCTGAAAGCAGAAAATAGGCGGCGACGCTGTAAGCGATACAGCGGATTGCCGCGGGCGGTTTGCAGCCGGGGCTTGCGGTAAAAACGCAAGTGCCCGGCCCGTTTTTTACGGATGTTTACCGGCGCCTGATAAAGGCCGGAAATTTGATAGAGGAAAAGCAATCCGGAGAGATTGGCCTTTGGTAGGCAGCAACAGGTGAATTAAAACCGGAAGGATAAAGGAAAAAGATAGCAGCGTGTCCGGTTTTTGCAATACCAATCAGAGGCCGGCTTGTTAGCGGTTATTTAACCGGCGCCGGTTCTTCCGTTGGGAGACAAACAGAAGAAACGACGCCGGATAAACTTGCGATGAAAATGAGAGCGATGCGGAAGGCTCCGGCCTTATGCGGGCCAAACCGCGCCGGATACCTGATTGCGGCCGTTCTTTTTGGAGCGGTAGAGCGCCTCGTCCACACTGGCGAGCAGAGCATCGAATTCGCTTTGGTTTTGGATGGTAGCGAAGGCGTAGCCGCCGCTGAAGGATAACCCCTCGTCGCCCGTGCCGATGCGCAGCGCGGCCATATCCGCCCGGCACTGCTCTATTTTCTCCAGCAGTACCGCTTTTGCGCAGCTGCACACCGCAACGATGAACTCGTCGCCGCCGTAGCGGTACACGTTTTGCGTATAAAAATGATCCTGCAGGATGAGCGCAAACTGCTGGAGTACATTATCGCCGCGGTTATGGCCGTAGCGGTCGTTCAACTGTTTAAAGCCGTCCACATCCACCAGCATTAAAAACAGTTCCCTGTCCACAAAGCTTTGTAAATCAAGCGACAGGCAATGCCGGTTTTTAACGCGGGTCAGCTCATCATACAGCGACAGCTTGCGCAGTTTGCGGTTAAGCTGCCGGTATTCCAGCCGCGCCTTCGTATCGGACAGTTTGGTATGGTACCGGGCGATGGAGGTAAAGATGACCATCAGCCAGATAATGACGTAGTTGGTCATTTCGATATGCGCTGCGCCATCCGCCCGCAAAAGCACCAGATAGAAAGCCGCAAAGCACGCGGTGAAAAACAGCGAGGAGATGACCGGCGCTAAAAAAGCAAACCCTGAAACGGTGATGATGATGGTAAGGAACACCAGCACCTGCCCGCCGTTTACGTAATCCACGACGGAGATGACCATGCTCCACATAACGGCGAGCGCCGCGTACCCCAGCCCGACCGCCAGCATCGCCGCGTGGCTGCGCATATGCTTTTTGGCATATCCCGACAGGAAAAACCATAGGATGCTGCATGTGAGAAACGCAAAATAGCTGACCGTGCGCAGCAAATAGAACGAATCGGCTTTGTTGCCAAACAGGCCGAAGCGCAGCAGCATATAGCTTTCAAAAAAAATCACCATGATGGACAGCATACGGCAGAAGGCCATGTTATCCAGATCGATCTTCCGCTGAACCAGTGGGTCCGGACGCTGCGTGAGCAGATAGCGTTTGAGCAGATGAAGCATATTGCGTCTCCAAAAGTTTCAAAGGTTGTAAGGCATCGGCGGACGCGGCAGAAAAAGCGCCGCCCGATGTGAACAAAAGGGTATGCAAACAGGAAGGGTATACTGCTATCTATCATACCCAATAATGGGAAGATGTGCAATTGGTTTTTGGGGGAGGGTGATTTGATTAGTAGGGAATGTATTTGCCATAGTGGGTGTTTACAAACACATTTGCCCCGATGCGGGAATGGCAATGTGGTGTATTGGATTTGGAGACTGATAGTGAATTGGAGTCAGTCTTTTATTGCGATAAATACGGAGCAGGTTATTTTTGGGATTTTGAAGAATGGTAATCTATGGATATTGAAGCATAATAGAAAGGCAGTACAGAAGATATGAAAAGTACAATGGGTCAACCTACTCAAGTAGAATTAATCCAATATTTCCTTGATGATTCGATTGGAAGAAACGAAGATATTTATGATTTACTGTCTTTGTTATCTTCAATTGATGGATACTATTCAATAGCATTGGATGGCTGTTGGGGCAGCGGTAAAACAATCTTCGTTAAACAGGCAAAGTTGATTATCAATGCAATCAACATATTTGCTGTAGATAATATTGGAATAGACGAACGTGGAAAGATCGAAGCAGTTATAAAAGAACATTTTTCTGATTTCGAATCACTGACTCAAATTTCCGCGGTTTACTACGACGCTTGGGCAAATGATAATGATATTGATCCGATTGTGTCAATGCTGTTAAGCATTGCATCAACAACAAATAACAAAGCGAATAGACAAAAAGAAAGAGATGCTTTAGATATTATTGCGAAAGCTGCGGATGTGATAACAGGACGTAAGGTAAGTGAGTTGGTCAAGGAATTACGAGGTGAAAAAAAGATAGACGCCTCGAAGGATATTACGGATAAGATGCAGGCAAGCATTTTGGAATTACTCGAAAGTATATTAGTTGAACACGCAGAAAGGCTAGTACTATTTATTGATGAACTTGATCGCTGCAGACCAACTTATGCCATGAAACTCTTAGAGCAAATAGAGCACTACTTTCATTCTGATAAGATAACCTTCGTTTTTTCCACAAACATTGAACAACTTCAACACACAGTTAAATGCTATTATGGTGAAGCATTTGATGGGGCTAGGTACCTTAATCGTTTTTTTGACATGGTTGTACCAATTCCTGAAGTAAACATGGAGAAATTTTTACTTCATGTAAAGTTTAAAAAATCACTCAATAGTGTATTATACATTTATGAAAAAATGCTTGTTACACGAGTACCAAGTTTGCGTGAAAAAAGTAAATATATACAAACCATGGAAACCATATTCAATTGGAAAGATGACGCTCAAAGAAACCGTATGTGTGAAATGATAGCAATGCGTGGTATTACATATGATTTTGCAGCTTTTGTCATTACACCGATAATCATTGCGCTTAGGATAGAAAACAATGGTGACGAGCAGCTATTTATTCAAGGAAAGCTTGTAGGTGTCCTTATAGATGCTCTTGAAAGTTACGATACATATACTTATTTTACAAGGAATCTTTTAGGTGCTGACGAGACATTTGAACAAGACGCTCCTAACGAGAAAGTGACTTGTGTTAATTTTGATAGTAAAGTAAGGGAGCTGTACAATGCATTTTTTACTGAAAAATATGATGAGAAAAGCACCTATCATAGGATTGGCAACTATAGTATTGACAATAGAGTAAAAAACTATCTTATGGAAATCTCTAATCCAATGCATACGCTATATAAATCGGGAGGGAGAAAATGAATACTGTTAAACACATCCGAAAAAAGAGCAAATAGAGATTATGAAACAGTTGGAGCCGGATATAAGAAACCGGCGCCTTTCTATTTTGGGTATCAAAACCGGGCTGGCACCAGCGACCGCTGTGGCTAGCCTGTAACGCTTTGATATAGAAGCATCGTGTAGGATGTAATGGATACGCATACGCGGAGGTTTAAGCTGCAAAACGGTTGCCGTAAAAACGCAAAGCAATGTAACGATACAAGTTGGGCGTTTGCAGATACGCTCTATAAGGGCATAATCAATTAGAACAATTGTTCTTATCGTTATTCAATTCTTAAGTCCTTGTGTGTGTGGACTTTCAGTATCACAAACCTTGCAATCGGTTGAGCAATCAACGCTTCCACTGCAAAAGAAATGGAAAAGTTTCTGGGCCATTTATAGAAAAACCGCATGATCGGCTCCCAGCTGATTTGGCGGCTTCCGATCCAACTTCCAATTACGGTAAGAAAAACAGACATGAGCAAGACAGTACATAAAATATTAATCGTAACGGTTGCTGAAAAGCTATCATCCTGCTTAACAACTTTCTGCGTTAGCCATTCGGCAGGGCGGTACGTTAGGAACACAAGGGCGATTACGCTTAACCAAATAAAAGGAAGAATAGAGATAACATCCAACCAGACAGATAGATGAAAACCAATCTCGAAACAGGTTATCAGCGGCGCAATAATGTTTACGGAAATGACAGAAATAACGGCAATAAACAATGCAAATTCGGGCTTGTTACGAGGCAGCTTCATGTTAAATTCCATTAATGTGTTTACTCCCTTCAATTTAAACAAAAAAGCGTAGAATCCGTTAGGATTCTACGCTTTTTTGGCTGGCTAACTTGTATATTTTATCAGGTTGTTGTTAGATAGTCAATTCGATAGTATCCTTGATGCAGCATCAAATGCAGCGATTCCAAATGCAGCATTTTTAACGGTATATAATTTCAATCATCAGACCGTGGCACCGCGATACAGCTGCTTTAGGTTGGAAGAAATGGACGCGCCTGTGAGACGTTTACGCTGTGAAGCAACTACAATGATGCTAGAAGGACTAACAAAAAAGAATGTTTATCCTCCTTAGCTGCCTTCCCGTCGCAAATGGTTTAGGGCAATACGGTGGGGATCGAGTAAGATTTATGGAAAAAGTATTATAACGGATGCAAATTGAAGGTTGGATTATGCATTATAGAATGGAAATACGCTATTAAAAACAGCCCAAGTGAAACAATCATTTCACTTGGGCTGTTGTGGTGCGATCGACGGGACTTGAACCCGTACCCTTATCGGACACGCCCCTCAAACGTGCGCGTATGCCAATTCCGCCACGATCGCAAATAGAGCAACGTTGATATTATATGCATAATGGGCGTGAATGTCAACATTTTTCCGAGGTAAGGCGGAAAAACGCGGAGATGGGAGGCCGGGCAAACATAGGAAGGCATGAAGGTTTACGGCTGAGGTAATACACGGCGAAAACAAAGCAACGCATTGCTTGCCCGCCACCCTCCTGTAAAAACAGCGGCGGAGGAGCAGGCGATAGGCCTAGCAGCACGCAAAAAGGCGACGCAAACTGCCGCGGCGCGGGGAGGCAAACAGCGCAGATGCGGGTAAAACAGAATGTTGATAAAATAGACCAAACGCCATAAATACGCACATGTAACCGGAAGGGTGCATATATATAGGAAGAAAACAGTTTGCAAAAAGGGTGTAAAAATGGTATAATAAACCGTTGAAAAACTTTGTTTTTCAAAGCATGGCGCGGCAATGGCGGAGCGTTTTCCGCCTTTTGTGCGGATACGGGCGAAAGCCGCTCGTAGCCGCACAAAATGGACGAAGCCGCGCGCCTAAAGGAGTGTATCATTCGGTGCAAAACAACTCTCCCGAAAACGAACTGAACCAGCAGCCCCAGCCCGACGCGCAGGCGGAAGTGCAAAACGGCGCCGCGGCTGAAAATGCCCTGCAAAGTGCGACCGCCGTAAAGCAAAACGTTTACGACGAAAACCAGATTCAGGTGCTGGAAGGGCTGGAGGCGGTGCGCAAACGCCCCGGCATGTATATCGGCTCTACGGATTACCGCGGTCTGCACCATTGCGTGTACGAAATTGTGGATAACGCCGTGGACGAGGCGCTGGCGGGCTATTGCAGTAATATTAATATTACCCTGCACAAAGACGGCTCCTGCGAAGTGCGCGATGATGGCCGCGGCTTCCCCGTGGGCAACCACCCCAAGCTGGGGCGACCCGCGGTGGAAGTGTGCCTTACGGTGCTGCACGCGGGCGGCAAATTCGGCGGCGAAGGCTACAAGGTCTCCGGCGGTTTGCACGGCGTGGGCGCCAGCGTGGTAAACGCGCTGTCCAGCCATTTAATGGTTACCGTGTGGCAGGACGGCAAGATCTACCAGCAGGAGTACGAGCGCGGCAAGGTGCTCTACGATTTAAAGGTGGTCGGCGAAACCACCGAAACCGGCACGGCCATCCGCTTTTGGCCGGATGTGAAGAGCGCGGAAAACCCGGATGGCATATTTGAAACCGGGCTGTTCCAGTTCAGCATTTTAACGGTACGCATGCGCGAGATGGCGTTCTTGAACAAGGGCATCCGCATTGCGATTACCGACGAGCGGGATACGCCCCCCACCGCGAAGGTGTACCACTACGAGGGCGGCATCCGCGAATTCGTAAAATACTTAAACAAAAATAAACAGGTGCTCTTCCCCGACCCCATTTACATTGAGGGTCTGGTGAACGATACTAGCGTGGAAGTGGCTTTCCAGTATAACGACGGCTATCAGGAGAACATTTTCTCCTTTGCCAACAACATCCACACGCCCGAGGGCGGCACGCACCTGACCGGTTTTTCCACCGGCCTGACCCGCGCCATTAACGATTATGGCCGTAAGTTCAAACTGCTGCGCGATAACGAACCCAACCTGAAAAGCGAGGATATCCGCGAGAGCTTGGCCGCCATCGTAAGCGTAAAGCTGCGCGAGCCGCAGTTTGAAGGGCAAACCAAGAGCAAGCTGGGTAACAGCGAAACGCGCACGATTGTGGATAATCTCGTCAACACCAACGTTACGCTGTTTTTGGGCGAAAACCCGGCGATCGGCCGCGGCATACTGGACCGCTGCATCGGCGCGGCGCGCGCCCGCGAAGCCGCCCGTAAAGCCCGCGAGCTGACCCGACGCAAGAGTGTGCTGGAAAGCGCATCCATGCCCGGCAAGCTGGCCGACTGCACCGAGCGTAACCCCGCCAAGTGCGAAATCTTCCTGGTCGAGGGTGACAGCGCCGGCGGTAGCGCCAAAACGGGGCGCGACCGTATGTTCCAGGCCATTCTTCCGCTGCGCGGTAAAATCCTGAACGTGGAAAAGGTACGCATCGACCGGGCGCTGGCCAATGCCGAAATCAAAGCGATGATCACGGCGTTCGGCTGCGGCTACGGCGACGAGTTCAATTTGGAAAAACTGCGCTATCACCGCATCGTCTGCATGACGGACGCCGACGTGGATGGCGCGCACATCCGCATCCTCATGCTCACCTTCTTTTACCGCTACATGCGGCCGCTGGTGGAAAAGGGCTATGTGTACATCGCCATGCCCCCGCTGTACAAGGTGACCAAGAGCAAAAAGGAATACTACGTCTACAACGACGAGGAGCTGGAAAAGCTGATGGCCGAAATCGGCCGCGATCCCAAGCCCGAAATACAGCGCTACAAGGGCCTTGGCGAAATGAGCAGCGAGCAGTTGTGGCAAACCACCATGAACCCCGAAACCCGTACCATGATGCAGGTGAATCTGGAAGACGCGATTGCCGCCGACGAGATTATGACCCTGCTGATGGGCGATCAGGTGGAGCCGCGCAAGGAGTTTATCGAAGAAAATGCCAAGCTCGTTACCGACCTTGACATTTAAGAATCTATCCGATTCTTGAAAGGTTTCGCACCTGCGGGTGCGAGCGGGGGAGGTGTCTGCGGACACCCCAAAGGGCTTTCCGGTCGCCCTTTGGAAACCTTCGGGGCTTACGGCAGTGAAGGGGCGCGAAACTCCCCCTTGCAATACGGAAAAGTCGTCCGCCGCGCCTATGGCAGCGCCGACCGACAAGCCCGTATTCCTGCGGCGGGAGCCCCGCACCCCCGAAGTGACAGCCTGTAAGCGGGGTAGAAACCCTTAGCAAGGGGCTGTGCCGGCGAGTATGTTAGGTTTCGCACCTGCGGGTGCGAGCAAGGGCTTTCCGCTCGCCCCTGCACCCTTCGGGGCTTACGGCAGGATTGGGGCGCGAAACTCCCCCTTGCAATACGGAAAAGTCGTCCGCCGCGCCTATGGCAGCGCCGACCGACAAGCCCGTATTCCTGCGGCGGGAGCCCCGCACCCCTGAAGCGACAGCGCGTAAGCGGAAAGAACTCGCACAGAGGATATGCTCGTTGTAGGAGCCTCGCACTCCCGAAGCGACAAAAGAAAACCTTGGCAGGGTAGCCCCCTGTAAGCGGAAAAAGACCCGCTGGCGGAACTTGATCTTTTTGAAATTACTAACCCGTTACTTGGGAAGAGCCATGCAAGCAAGGGCAACGGATTTGTCGCCAGCCTGAGCGAGCATGCTTCTCAAAACGGAATCCTTTCTCACAGAAGAAAGCGAACGTTGGATAACGGATTTTTCCCCTTTCGCCGAAACCCACGCAGGCGGAGCGCGATACGGGTCGCACCGCAGGCGTACAGGTTTGTCGGCCAAGCCGCCAATGGCGGCGACGGACGACTTTTACGGTACGCCAAGGGCAACCCGCAGCGCGTATACCGCCGCCGGTGATGGCGAAACCCGAAGGATGACAAAGGGCGAGCGGAAAGCCCTTTGGACGCGCCCACAGGCGCGGAACCCTTTTGCCCGCAGGGGCGGAACCCTGCACCCGCAGCGCGTATTATACCGCCGCCGGTGATGGCGAAACCCGAAGGATTACAAAGGGCGAGCGGAAAGCCCTTTGGACGCGCCCACAGGCGCGGAACCCTTTGCCGCAGGGGCGGAACCCTTTGCACTTGATAATGAATAAACTGTATTTGAAAACAGGTTGGCAAAGAAGGAGAATATGAATGTCTGAGATTCAGGACAAGCTGATACCCACCAATCTGGAAACGGAAATGAAAACATCGTTCATCAGCTATGCGATGGCGGTTATCATCAACCGTGCGCTGCCGGATGTGCGCGACGGCTTGAAACCGGTGCACCGCCGCATTCTGTATGCGATGAACGAGTTGGGCATGACGCCGGATAAACCGTTCCGTAAAAGCGCGCGTATCGTGGGTGACGTGCTTGGTAAATACCACCCCCACGGCGATAGCAGCGTGTACGACGCGATGGTGCGTCTGGCGCAGAACTTTAACATCCGCTATATGCTGGTGGAAGGGCAGGGTAACTTCGGCTCGGTAGACGGCGATGGAGCGGCCGCCATGCGTTACACCGAGGCGCGTATGGCCAAGCTGACCATGCACCTGCTGGGCGAGATTGACAAGGACACCGTCGATTTTTACCCCAACTTTGATGAAACCCTCATGCAGCCGACCGTGCTGCCCAGCCGTTTCCCCAACCTGCTGGTCAACGGCTCCAGCGGCATTGCCGTGGGCATGGCGACCAACATCCCCCCGCACAACCTGCGCGAGGTGGTGGACGGCTGCGTATATATGATTAATAACCCGGAGTGCACCGTAGATGACCTGATGCAGTTCATCAAAGGGCCGGACTTCCCCACCGGCGGCCTGATTTTGGGGCATAGCGGTATCCGTGCGGCGTACCACACGGGGCGCGGCCGTGTGCTGATGCGCGCCCGTACCGAAGTGGAACCCATGACGCTGAACCGCCAGCGCATCGTGATTACGGAAATCCCCTACATGGTCAACAAGGCCAAGATGGTGGAAAAAATCGCCGAGTTGGTACACGAAAAGCGCGTGGACGGCATCAGCGACATCCGCGACGAGAGCGACCGCAACGGTATGCGCGTGGTTATCGAGCTGAAACGCGATGTAAACCCGCAGGTGGTGCTCAACTTCCTGTACAAGCACACGCAGCTGCAGGAAACCTTCGGCGTCAACATGCTGGCGCTGGTGGATAACGAGCCCAAGGTGCTCAACCTGCGGGAGATGCTGTTCCACTACATCCGCCACCAGAAGGATGTAGTCACCCGCCGCACGCAATACGACCTGAACAAGGCCGAAGCACGCGCGCACATTTTGGAAGGCCTCATCAAGGCGCTGGATCACATCGACGAGATCGTGCAGATCATCAAATCGTCCAGCGATGTGGGCACGGCACGCGCCGCGCTGATCGAGCGCTTCGCGTTTAGCGAAAAGCAGGCGCAGGCCATACTGGACATGCGCCTTGCCCGCCTGACGGGGCTGGAGCGCGATAAGCTGATGGCCGAATATCAGGAGCTGCAAAAGCAGATCGCTTACTTTAAGAGCCTGCTGGCGGATGAAACGTTGCTGATGGGCGTGGTGAAAACCGAAATGACCGCCATCCGCGATAAATTTGCCGATGAACGCCGCACGGAGCTGACCATTATGGAAGGCGAAATCGACATCGAGGATTTGATTCAGCCGGATGATATGGTCGTCACCATGACGAACTTCGGCTACATCAAGCGCCTGCCCAAGTCCACCTACCGGGCGCAGCACCGCGGCGGCCGCGGCGTAAGCGGCATGAGCACGCGCGATGAGGACTTTGTAAAGCGGCTGATTATTGTAAACACGCATGAAGAGATTATGTTCTTCACCAATCAGGGGCGCGTGTACAGCCTGAAATGCTACCAGATTCCGGAGGCCGGGCGCGCGGCGCGCGGGCTGGCGATTGTGAACCTGCTGGCGCTTTCCGGCGAAGAAAAGGTAACGGCGATGATTCCCGTGCCCAAGGATTTGGAAGACCATAACCTGGTCATGATGACGCGGGACGGCTATATTAAAAAGACGCCGTACGAGGATTTTGCCAACATCCGCAAAAACGGTTTGATCGCTCTGTCTTTGAACGAAGGCGACGAGCTGGTGGGCGTGGAGCTGACCGACGGCAGCCAGAGCCTACTGCTGGGCAGCCGCATGGGTAAAGCCATCCGCTTCAGCGAGGAGAATATCCGCGCGATGGGGCGCACCGCACGTGGCGTGCACGCCATGAAGCTGGCCGAAGACGATGAAATGATCGACATGAGCGTCGTAACCGAAGGGTCGAAGGTGCTCTCCATCACCGAAAACGGCTACGGCAAGCTGACCGACCCCGAGGCGTACCGCGAGCAGAGCCGCAACGGCAAGGGCATCAAGGCCATGAGCCTGAGCGAAAAAACAGGCCGGATGGTTGCCCAGCTGACCGTGAACGAGAATGAGGACATTATGCTGATGACGGACGATGGCACCATCATCCGTATGGCGGCTGCCGACATCCGCGAAACGGGGCGTAACGCGCAGGGTGTGCGGCTGATGCGCATCGCCGAAGGCGCGCAGATCGTGACTGTGGCCCGTGCCGAGCAAGAAGAGGAAGAGCCTGACGAGGAGGCGCTGGAGGAAGCCGTAGAGGCGATTACCCAAAGCGATGAAGACGTGATCGGCGAAAACAAGGATACCGCCTTTGACGCGGGCGACGAGGACGAAAAGAAATCCGAGCCAGAGGACGACGGCGAAATCTAAGGGTATTGAATGGAATAAGCATATTGGGGGGCGGAAGCAATTGCTTCCGCCCCCCCAGCTTTCTGAAAAAGACCCATCTGCGGTGTCAACTGCGGGTTGGCAAGGAGCATCACTTACGCACGGTAAGCTCAGCTCCTTGCCACCCTTGTTTCCTAGCATCTGCGCCTTTTTGAGCAAGCTGGGGGTGGATGATTTTATTTACGGCTTTTTGGAGCAGGCAGGGCTTAGTGTTTTCCGTATGGATAAATGCATCCGCGTCCTCGTTGCCCTCTCCATCCGGCCAAGCCGACGGATATTGTAAAGCCACCGTTGCCCTCCCTATTATCCGCGTGAAACGCGGATAAACCGGGTCAAGGGCACTGCCCTTGCCGGGGGTGAGGGGGTGGAACCCCTGTAAAAGAATGATCGAAATCATTCCTCCCGATAGGGTTTTCGGTATAAATCCTTTTGTTTCAGCCCGTTCTTTTTAACAGCGTAACGCCAACCGATGCTGGCCATGGCGTAGTATATTTTTGCGGGGATTCCTGCGCCGATATAGACATCACTTGCAACGTCCGGCAGTAAAACGGAATGTTTAATGTTGTCAAAAGTGCGATTTAAACGTTCCCTTGTCTTTTTCATAAACGGAGCATCTAAGGTGTTTTGCAGCATACCGCCGCCGCCGATCAGGATATTAAAGCCATACACAGCGCCCACTTTATATGAAAAGCTCTTGATTACTTGGGCGGCTTCCAGATTGATTTCCGGTTCGGCAAAGCCGCAATTGATTATGGTATAAAGCCGGGCTTCTTTGACAAGCCCGCCGTTTTCATTTAAATAGGTTCCAAAATCCTGTAAAAACCGAATCAGGATACCGGGCAGGCAAAACACATAAAGGGGAAAAACAAAAACGATGGCATCGGCGTTTGTCATCTTTTGGTAGGCAAGGGCTGTTTCATTTTTTGTAATGCTTTCGCGCACATTGATGATTTCAGCTGCAATTTGTTCGCATTCTACTCTACTGGCAAGCATTTTGGCAAGGAACTCGGACGCAGCCGTGTTCTTGGCGGGTTTCGGGCTGGCGGATAGGATTACGATGCTTTTTTTCCCGCTCACAGCTGACCACCAACCCTTTCAAAAGTTACGCCGTCAAGCGCTTCAAACAACTGTGCTTCATTGTTATTCCAAATCAACACTTCGATATTGGATCTGTGCTTCTTTGCAATATCCACGAATAATTGCTTGTCAAAGTTGTCGAGCTGCTCGCCATAGCCAATCATCAGCTGCTTGGGGTTGGTTTGATAGCGGCCCGGGTGCATGGTTGAGCCGTCTTTGCGTATTTCAAAAAAGGGCAGAGCATTCGGTATCCAACGGTCAAGCGTATTTTTGATGTTTGCCGAATATTGCCCGTAAACGACTGGCGACAGTGTGATCACCACATCGCTGTTCATCGTTTTTCGGTTGATTTCATCCATTAGATCGCTGATTAAACACTCACCTGGCTTTTTGATCCAACAGCCAAAGCAGCCAATGCAGTAGGCAAGATCACCTTTGTTGATATTGATGGTTTCAAGATCATACCCTTTGAAATAGGCAAGAATGCTGGTGTAGAGCGACTGAAACTGTTCTGTTTTAAACTCTCCATCCGTCAGGATAACAGCTTTCACCAGTTACCATCTCCTCAACAAATGATCAACAGCTTTTGATGCGGCCTCTGTTGGAGTGACGTTTTTACGATTGTATTTATTACGGAGCTGCCATAGTGGGCCAGGTTCTTCTCTACGGTATTCTGCTTTTACCCTCCATTATGGGTCCATTTGCGTTTTTCCTGCGCCTTCGCTAAGAAGCTGTGCGAGCCTTACAAGCTACCTTCTCTGTTCGTTTCGAAGTTGCTGTTCGCTGCATCGCGCTTCCTGCCTTACTCCACCGTATCCACATCCAGCCCCAGCTTAATGGCTACTTCATCCGCGCGGGCCTGCGCATCGCGGTAACCGCTCAGGCTGCTGAACAGGTCGTACGCCTGTTGCAGGTCGCCGCTGTTTTCATAGGTTTCGGCCTGCGCATACAGCTGGTCGCGATAATAGTTTTTGCAATCACGCGCTTGCGCCTGCGAATCGAAATAATCGCCCAAAAGGGCAAACCAGTTCAGCGCCTCTTCATAGGAGCCGGCGGTTTTCAATTCTTTGGCGTGGTCGTACACCTGCGTTTGCAGGTTGCTGAGCAGACTATCGGCGTCGCGGTAGCCCGATGCGTCCGCATAGGCGAACAGGGCGGTTTCGTAATCCTGCGTTTCCTCGGCGCTGTGGCCGCGGCAATAGGCGGCGCGCAGGGCGGAATCCTCAAAATCGCCGAGGGTGGCAAAGGCTTCGGCGGCCTCGGCAAAGGTGCCCGCGTCCTCCAGTACGCTCGCGTGGCAGTAGGTATAGCGCTGCGCGCCGTACATAAAATCCTTCGATTGTTCAAAGTAAGTCTCGGCCGCGGCGTAATCCCCCTGCTCGTAATAGGTGAGCCCGTGGGAATAGGCGGCGTAGGTGAGCGCCTGTTGGTAATCCCCCAACTTATCAAAAGCAATGGCGGCCTCGGCGTATTCCCCCGCCGCAAAAGATGCGATGGCGCGGTTATACGCGCCGGATTTGTCCCCCGTACAGCCGGTGAGGGCAAACAGCGTTACGCAAAGCAGCAGCGCAAACAACCTGCGCGGGGCGCGGGGAAGCAAGCGGGTGCCATGGCTGCGGCGCGAAAAGTACATATTAGCCTCCTTTGGGTTTGCGGGCATCAAATTCGGCGCGCAAAATGGCGTACAGCTCTACATCCACAAAGCGGCCTTTGTTGTAAATACGCTGGCGCAGCAGCCCTTCGCGCTGCATACCTGCGTGGCGCATCACCGCGCCGCTGGCAGGGTTGTCGGTTTCGTACTGCGCTTCAACGCGGTTCAGGTTTAGGGTGGTAAAGCAAAAACGAAGCATCGCCTCAAGCGCCTCGCTCATCAGGCCGCGGTTCCAATAGGCGCGGCTTAAGCTGTAGCCGATTTCGGCGGAGCGGTTTTCTGGCTGCACCCACATCAGCCCGATGGTGCCGATGACCCTGCGTTCGGCTGTCAGCTCGATTACGTAGGTTGCGGGCGCGCCCATGCGGTATTGGCGGATGATGCCGCGCAAATAGCCGCGCGTCTGGTGCGGCGAAGTGTGCGCATCCCACAGCACGTGGCGGGCAACCTCGGGGTCGCGGCAATAGGTGTACATATCGTGCGCATCGCTCATGCGGGCTGCGCGCAGCGTAAGGTGCGGGGTGGTCAGAACCGGTAGGTGGGCGAAAATGTCAGCGGCAAACAGCATCATTGGGCAGCTTCCTTACCTTTTGATTTGCGGGGACGGGGCAAACGTACGCGGGTTACAGCAGCACGGCCTGCGGGTAGGGCGGCGCGCCGGTTAGCAGGCCCGCGACCAGTACCACTGCGCCGATGAGCAGCAGCAGCAGGAAAAAGAGCATCAGCCAGAGAAATGGATGGGGTCTCCAAACGAGTTTATTGGCTTTGGCGCACATAGCGGAATCCTCCTAACGCCGTATGGGTAATGTATTTTTGCCGTACACGGGATAGATTAGCGCCCGTGCGGCGTTTGGTTGTTGCGGGGACAGGTTTTTACAGGCTGGGGGCGTTCAGCTTTGTCCACGCCATCAAAAGGCCGAGGGCGGTTTTGGCGTCGCACAGTTCGCCGCTCATCACGCGGTCAATGGCTTCGCGAAGCGGCATCTGCACTACGTTTAAGAATTCGTCCTCATCCAGATGGGCATCGTGCCGGGTTAGCCCGGTCGCCAGGTACAGGCTTACTTTTTCGGTGCAAAAGCCGGGGGTGGTTACCATGGGGCACAGCAGGGTAAACTGCCGGGCGTGCAAACCGGTTTCCTCCTCCAGTTCGCGGCGGGCGCAATCCAGCGGGTCTTCGCCTGTATGATCCAGCTTGCCGGCGGGTATTTCCAGTGTAACCATATCCACCACTACGCGGTGCTGGCGCACCAGCGTGACCATGCCGTTTTCATCCACCGGTACGATGGCGGCCGCGCCTTTATGGTGTACAATCTCGCGCAGCGCCTGCCTGCCGTTGGGCAAACGGACCTGCATATGGCTTACATCGATCAATGCGCCTTCAAAAACGGTCCGGTCGCTCAGCGGGATTTCGCGGATGTCCGCATCGGACGGGGAGGGTGAAAAACCGGTTGTGTGTGGCATGGGAATCTGCCTCCTTCGGAAGTTAAATAGGGTATTCTACAAGCACATGCCGTAACCCTTGCGGTTCGCAAAACATTCGTAACAATTTCATCTTTACTTAATATTGCAAACGGCGGAAACCCGCCTAATGCCGCGATTTTACAGCTTGACAATACGTTACTAATTCGTTACAATGTATGCATCGTACTCTACTCTTTTGCATGTAAACAGTCCTTATTGGATGAGGAGGAACCGAACATGAAGTATCGCGTGGTATCTGCGTTACGCCGTTTGGCGGCAATGGTAACCATTTTATTATTGCTTGGCCCGCAGCTCGCGCTGCCCGCATTTGCGCTGACGCAGGATGAGATCAACGCGATGCCGACAGTAACCCTGTATTACCAAACTACGGCGGATGGAGGGCAGCAGGCAATTGCCGCAACCCCGACCGAGGACAGTATGGGTAAAGCCTACTGGGCCATGCTGCCGGGTGAGGCGTTTAGCTACCCGATTACGCTAAGCGTAATGGCCAGCCCGGTAAACCCGGCCTATACGTTTACGCCTACGGACGGCTCCCCCCTTGCGGTGGATGTGGCTACGGTGGATTACTCCGGCATGTTTACCACGATTGTCGCCTACCAGGACGGCAATGCCATGGAGCAGTACAACCTGTACGTATCCACGGTGGAGATGCCCATAACGGTAGAGCCTGTGAGTGTGCCGGTAACTTATGTGGATGCGGATAACCCATCCAACATACTCTATTCTACCACGTTTACCGCTTATTATGACCAGGAAAATGTTGTTTATGCCGATACGGGCGCTGTTCCGTCGGGATATGTGCTTCAGGGCGACAACGCGGCCTATATTACGGTGGATCAGTACGGCTCGGCGTCGCCTGCCAGTGTTACGTTCTACTTCAGCAAGCCGGTCGTGCAGGGATCGGTAACGATATATTATGAAGATACGGACGGTAACGAGCTGGCTGGTGCGCAGACGGAAACGCTCGATCCGGGCACATACACCTACTATGCCGACGCGGGTATGGTGCCCAGCGGCTATACGCTTGTCAGTGCGTCCGAAGTGCAGGTAACGGTGGGCAGCGATGGTACCACCACGCCCGAAGTGGTGGTGTTCACCTACGCCAAGCCCGTTGTGCAGGGCACAGTGACCATTTACTATATTGATACGAACGGCAATACGCTCGCCGGGCCGCAGACGGAAACGCTCGACCCCGGTACCTATACCTACTATGCCGATGCGGGCATGGTGCCTAGCGGCTACACGCTCACCAGTGCTTCCGAAGTGCAGGTGACTGTAAGCGAAGATGGTGTAACGACGCCCGACCCGGTGGTATTCACCTACGAGGCGCCGGTCGTGCAGGGCACGGTAGCGATCTATTATGTGGACACGAACGGCAATACATTAGCTGGGCCGCAAACGGAAACGCTTGACCCCGGTACGTATACCTACTATGCCGACGCAGGCATGGTACCCAGCGGCTACACGCTCACCAGTGCTTCCGAAGTACAGGTGACCGTAGGCGAAGATGGCACCACTACGCCGGACACGGTCGTGTTTACCTATCAGGCACCTGTATCGCAGGGTATGGTATCCATTTACTATGTGGATACCAATGGCAACACATTAGCCGGGCCGCAGACGGAAACGCTCGATCCCGGTACGTATACCTACTATGCCGACGCGGGCATGGTACCCAGCGGCTACACGCTCACCAGTGCGTCCGAAGTACAGGTGACCGTAGGCGAAGACGGCACCACTACGCCGGACACGGTTATCTTTACCTATCAGGCACCTGTATCGCAGGGTATGGTATCCATTTACTATGTGGATACGAATGGCAATACATTAGCCGGGCCGCAGACGGAAACGCTTGACCCCGGCACGTATACTTACTACGCCGATGCTGGCATGGTGCCGGACGGCTACACGCTCACCAGCGCGTCTGAAGTACAGGTGACCGTAAGTGAAGACGGCACCACTACGCCGGATACGGTCGTGTTTACCTATCAGGCACCTGTATCGCAGGGCTTTGTATCCATCTACTATGTGGATACCAATGGCAATACATTAGCCGGGCCGCAGACGGAAACGCTCGACCCCGGCACGTATACTTACTATGCCGATGCGGGCATGGTGCCGGACGGCTATACGCTCACCAGTGCGTCCGAAGTGCAGGTGACCGTGGGCGAGGATGGCACGACCACGCCGGACACGGTTATCTTTACCTATCAAGCGCCCGCCTCGCAGGGCTTTGTATCCATCTACTATGTGGATACCAATGGCAACACATTAGCCGGGCCGCAGACGGAAACGCTCGAACCCGGCACCTACACCTACACGGCGGATGCGGGCATGGTGCCGGACGGCTACATGCTCACCAGCGCGTCCGAAGTGCAGGTGACCGTAAGCGAGGATGGCACGACCACGCCGGACACCGTGGTGTTTACGTACCAAGCGCCCGCCTCGCAGGGCTTTGTATCCATCTACTATGTGGATACCAATGGCAACACATTAGCCGGGCCGCAGACGGAAACGCTCGAACCCGGTACCTACACCTACACGGCGGATGCTGGCATGGTGCCGGACGGTTATACGCTTACCAGTGCGTCCGAAGTGCAGGTAACCGTGGGCGAGGATGGCACGACCACGCCGGATACGGTACTGTTTACCTATCAGGCGCCGGAAGTGACCGCCACACCTTCGCCGGAAGTGACGGATACCGAAACACCGACCCCCGCGCCGGTGCAGACGGCTGTAAACCGTTACGCAACGGTGAACCAGGTGGCTAATTTCCGCACCGAAACCAGCACCGACAGCGCCAAGGCGTTTGCCAACGTACCCAGCGGTACGTATGTGTGGGTGTACAGCTTGCTGGACGTGACCGAGAGCGACAGCACGGTGCGCACATGGGCGTACATCCATTACAGCGATACGGATTGCTACGTGTGGGCCAGCCTGATTGATATTCTCTCCCAGGAAGACAGCGATACATACAACTACGCGCAGGAGACGGCTGTGCCGGGCACCGAAACGGAGCCTCCGGCCGAGACGGATACTCCCACCCCAGCGCCGACCGATACCCCCGCACCGGCGATGACCCCGGTTAACCGCTATGCGGTGGTGAATGTGGTCGCCAACTTCCGTACCGAAACCAGCACCGACAGCGCCAAGGCGTTTGCCAACGTCGCCTCCGGCACCTATGTGTGGGTATACGGCACGCTGGATGTAGCCGAGAGCGATGGCACGCTGCGCACATGGGCGTACATCCATTATAATGATACGGATTGCTACGTATGGGCCAGCCTGATCGATATTCTCTCCCAGGAGGACAGCGACGCGTACAACTACGCGCAGCCGACCCCTGTGCCGGGTACCGAAACCGAGGCACCCACCGCCACACCGGAAACAACGGCTACGCCTACGGTCGCACCGACGGATACGCCGACCGAAGCGCCGACCGATACCCCCACGCCGACCCCGACCCCCGCGCAGGTGACCGGCTACTACCTTACGCTGGATGAAGCTCCGGTTGCCGGGGAGGCAGGCAGCGAAACGCTGGTAACCACCCTGCCGGCGGATACCGTGGTGTATGTGGAAGGGCAGGAATATGTGGACAGCGTAGCCTGGCACATGATGACGACGGACAATGGCAGAACCGGCTACATTCAAAACGACTATCTGCGGCCCCTGACGGAAGCGGAGATAGAAGAATATTTATCTACACCTACGCCGACGGCGACCCCGACGGCGACCCCGACGGAAACACCGACGGCTACGCCGACTGCCACTACAACCGCCACACCAACCGAAACCCCGACGGCTACGCCTACGGAGACGCCGACCGCTACGCCGACGGAAACCGTTACGGTTACCGTGACGCCGACGGAGACGGCTATGTACAGGGGTTATGCCGTTACCACCACGCAGACCGCGCTGCGTAACGGTGCGAGCTTGGATGATGCAACCATCCTGATTACGCTGCCGTCGGATACGCTTTTGTACCTGAACCAGCAGATTACCGTAAACTCGATTGTCTGGAGCGGCGCGCAGACGGTGCTGGGCACGTCTTACATCGGCGTTGTGCAGGACACCGCAGTGAAACACATTACCGAAGCAGAAGCACAGGTCTATATCGACGCGTACAACGAAGCGCACGCGACCCCGACGCCCTCGCCGACGCCCACGCCGACGCCGGTGCCCGCGCAAAGCACAGGCTATTACATTACGCTTGGCGATGTACCCATGCGCAGCGTTGCCAACACCTACGCCGATATTAGAACCTGGGTTGCGGAAGATACCGTGCTGTACGTAGCCGGACAGGTGTATAACGAAGGCTATGGCTGGCACATTACCTCGTATAACGATTATGTCGGCTATGTGCGTACCGACCAGATGCGCAAGCTCAGCACGGCGGAAGAAGCCGCCTATATTGAAACGCTGGTCACCGTTTCGCCGACTCCCTCCATTACCCCGCAGCCGTACGACCCGTACGCGGATTCCAGTTATGGCTATGTATCGGCCAGCAGCGTGAACTTCCGCGCTTCGGCCACCACATCGTCCACAAGGCTGGCGGTGCTCAGGCAGTATGCCTTTGCGCTGGTGCTCGGTTCCAGAGTGGTGGACGGCTATACATGGTACAACATCAACTACGGCGGTACGGTTGGCTGGGTGGATGCCCGCTTCTTTACCGTGCTCAACCTCACGGAGCTGACCACCTTCTTAAACAGCAGCGAATACCTGCAGGGTATTACCAACAACAGCTCGTCTTCCACCACCACAAGCAGCGGCACCAGCGGCAGCGCGACGCAGGGTTCCGTATCTTCCGTGGAGGACTGGAATACGGAAGTATGGCAAAACCCCAGCAGCAGCCTGAGCGCCAGCTACGAGCCGTTTAACCCGTATACCACCGCAACCCCGACCCCAACGCCGGAAGCCGGCGCGGCAGGCGTGCTGGGCGATGGGGATGCGACCCCGACGCCGACCTTTGTAATCGGCACGATGATCCCCATCTCGTATGAGGATGAAACCAAGGAAACGGAATCGGGCAGCGGCTGGGCCGGTTTGGCCCTCGGCGGCGCGGCCCTGCTGGCCGCGGCAGGCGGCGTATACGCTTATGCCCTCAACCAGAATAAGAAACGCAGAACCGCTGCGCGCAACGCAGCCTATACCCGCCGCGCAACCCAGCAAGGCACGCAGACCGGCGGCACACCGCCGACCAGCCCCTACACGCGCCGTGCGGTAGCTGCACCGCCGGTATCGGGAGCTACCAAACGTGAGGATGAAAAGGGCGCGCCGCCCAGCAATCCCTATGCGGCAGGCGGCGAGCAGCGCCCAGCGCCTAACCGTATGAGCGGTAGCGCGGCTGTGCCCCCGGCGGCAAACCAGAACCCGTATGCACGGCCCGCCGGAGCCCCCAACCCCTACGCGCGGCCTGCCGGAGAGCAGCCGACAGCGCCGGTTACCCCGGTTACCGGCAGCACTGCGGGTGCCGTGCCGGGCAGCGCAAGCGTGCCTCAGACGCCCGAAATACCTGAGACTCCGGCGCAGCCGGCACAGCCTGTGCAACCGGCACAGCCGGAACAACCGCCGCAATCGGCAGAAACCTACACACCTCCGTCTCCTGCTAACCCGTACGCGACGCCCAAGCGGCCCGCTACCGGCAGCACGGAGCAGATGAACCCCACGCCGCGGCGCACCAGCCGCACCAGCCGCTACCATAGCGACGATCAGGATAATACCTGATCCACAGCGGCAGGGAAGTCCGCATTAGCGGCAACCCGCTATGGAACCAACCGATAGACTAAAGCGCCCCCGTTTGCGGAAATGCAAGCGGGGGCGTTTTGCGTTGCGTTGCTTTGATAGTATGGAACGACGGCGGTTTGATCGTTTTAGCATGAAGCCTGCAAAGAAGCAAAGGGCGGCGCCTGTTTTTTCATGGGAAAAGTGCGTTTGCTAGTACCGGCTCCTTTGCTGTGAAGGCGTACATGCGCAGTAATAGCGTGAGGTTCTGTAACGTGGTAAGCAGGTTCGCCAAAAGGTGCAGTGCAGGGAGGATGAGATGATGGGTGTATACCTCATGTTAGAAGGAATCCATGCGGCCGTTAATCCATCAAAGTAATGTACGAAAAGATCGGTAAATTGAAGTTTGCCTTGTAACAAAGGAATGAAAAGCAGTGCGCCCCGGTGTTGTGTGCTTGCAGCTATTTTAAAGCAACCAATAAAACCGCCGGAAACCCGGCGGCCGTTTTTTTCTTGTGTCGTTTTGAAAATCGGACTTATGGTCAGTATTCACTTACTGATAGTCATATTATACTAAAATCAGCATTTTGTCTCTTCCGCTTTTCAGGGAGGACACGGGGAAAGAATATAAGCGATTGCTAGAGGCTGCCCGCGTTGCATGAATGCGGGTCTGCGATGCTGCCGGGTATTGATGTTTTTGGGGAGGGAATTACGATGATGGAAAAAATATGGGATATGCTTTTAACAATTGAGGATGAAAACGATTTGGAGAGAATCTTCTGGTTTATCGAGCGGATGGTAGCCGGACAAAAAAACAAAGGGTAAGCGGGCGCGGTCTACGCCGCGGCATACCCTGTTCCCCGTACCCGCGAGGGCCGCCGCAGCAGCACAGGCAGATGGCTTGCTTACACCTATGTGGAGGAACGATGAAGAATAAAAAGGAATACCGGTGCGCCTGTGGAGATTTTCTACTGTTTTGTGCGTGCTTTCTGCTTCTCCGGGGTTTGCAGGCGATCCACAAAGGCCGCCATCCGGTCCCACGCATCCGCGGGCAGATCCACCAGTTCGCGGAAGACCGATTTGCAAAACTCATTGTCGCCGTTCATGATTTTTTCCAGCTTATCCATCATAACGGCATCCTGCGGTACGTGCATCGGTTCGCGCCCGTTTTTAAGCCAATCGTAGTTAATGGCGTACTCGTGGCAGATTAGCCGCACCACGGTTTCGGGCGGCTCAACGCGGCCGCTCTCCCAGGAGGCAACCACATCGCGCGTTACGCCGACGTGCGCGGCGAAAGCGGCTTGCGTCCAGTGCATTTCTTGACGGAATGTACGGATTCTCTCTTTCATTTCATTCACCCCTTTGTGCTATTGTATCATGTGTACGTGTGAATGTCCACATAGATTTCATAAAATAGTGTTGACAAACACACACTACCAGTCTATAATGTGTACAAACCCACTATGTTTTACTAAATATATGTATATACCCACTTTTGTTGGGTGACAGTACAAAGGGCTGGGTGGAAGGAGGACAAAATGCGAAAAATACGGCGCATACCGGATGCAATGCGGATATGCCTGCTGGAGGAGATCCACCCAAAGCTGCGCGCCCTACCGCCGGGGCGGCAGGCGCTGGTGGCACTATACGCCCGCGGGCTGCGTATACGGCTTTGGCTTGGCCGGGCGTGGCGGCATTTCCGGGGGATCAAACGCTGTAATCCGGGCTGTAAGGAAAAGAAATAAACAGGTAACCGGCGGGACATCCATCGATTGGCAAGCCGGCAAACGGTATAGTGCCAAAGGGGGAAGCCCGCAAAGGGTAAGGGAAAGGTCCATCAAAGATACACAGGAATGAAAAATCCAATGGTCAGGAAAGGATGAGGACTCATGCCGGCTGATGCGCGGATGTGGCGGGCGGATGAAGACCGCCCCGTAAAACAATATTTAATGGAATACCGGATGCTGTTGCAGCGTAGAGACGCGCTGCTGAGGGAATTGGAGCGCTTGCGGGATATGGCGACCCGCGCCACCGCGCACCTTTCCCCGGTGAAAACCGCCGGGAAACCGGCGCACGATGCGCGGGAAAACGCGATGCTGCGCGCCGTGGACGGCGAAGAAAAGCTGCAGGAGATAACCCGGCACATCAGTGAAGCGTTGGCGGCGCGCCTGCTTTTGATTGAACAGGTGGAGGACGAGCGGCAAAAAACCCTGCTAACGCTGCGCTATATTAACGGCATGAACTGGGAGCAGCTGGGCTATGCCATGCACTATGAGCGCACGCAGATCTTTAAAATCCACACGCAGGCGCTGGAAGCCGCGCACGCTGCATGGGAGATACTGCAACAGGCAGGCACAACAAAAAGCGGCGCACCAGCTTGCTGAAAAAAGCCCATCTGCGTTGTCAACTACGCAATGACAAGAGGAATCACTTACGCACGGGTAAGCTCATCCCCTTGCTACTCTTGCTTCCTTGCATCTGCACCTTTTGAGCAAGCTGCCAGCCTGCTGAAAAAAGCCCATCTGCGGTGTCAGCTACTGGGGGCCAGAGGAATCACTTACGCACGGGTAAGCTCATCCCCTTGCCCCCCTTGCTTCCTTGCATCTGCACCTTTTTGAGCAAGCGGGGGTTGGGTGTTTCCACAAGGGTAAACGTTGCCACAACTCTTTTGCTCCATCCATTCGGCCAAGCCAATTCATATTGCAAATTCAGCATTGCCTACCCCGTTATCCGCGTGAAACGCGGATAAACCGGGTCAAGGGCAGTGCCCTTGTCAGGTTCCAAGGGTGAAACCCTTGGCGGGACTGGGGTGGAACCTACGCAGCAGCTGCATAATCAAAAAGCGGCGGACAATTGTCCGCCGCTTTTGTAATCGTAAACGTTACGTCTGCTGAAAAAATCAGCCCTTCTTGCCCAGCTTCGCCCAAACCGGGTCGATATCCAGCGTGGCGAAGTAATCCTGCGCGGTTTCCGCACGGCGGATCAGCTGGAAGGTACCGTCCTCATGGTAGAGCACTTCCTTGCTGCGCAGCTTGCCGTTGTAGTTGTAGCCCATGCTCAGGCCGTGCGCGCCCGTATCGTGGATTACCAGAATATCGCCGATCTCCGCCTTGGGCAAAAACCGGTCGACGGCGAACTTATCGTTATTCTCGCAAAGGCTGCCGGTGACATCCACCTTTTCATCGTGAGGCAGGTTTTCCTTGCCGACGATGGTAATGTGGTGGTACGCGCCGTACATGGCCGGGCGCATTAAATCGCAGGCGGAAGCATCCAGCCCGAGATAGTGCTTGTAAATATTCTTTTCGTGGGTGATGTGCGTTACCAGCCAGCCGTGCGGCGCGGTCATGTAGCGGCCCAGCTCGGTCTTGATGGCGACGCCGGAAATGCCGTTGTCGGTCAGCACTTCCTGATAAGCTTTGCGCACGCCCTCGCCGATGGCTTCAATATCCGCCTGCGGCTCGTGGGGGCGGTAGGGTACGCCGATGCCGCCCGACAGGTTCACAAAGGAAAGCGGCAGCCCGGTTTCGTTGGTTAGCTCGCGTCCGGTTTCAAACAAAAGGCGTGCCAGTGCCGGGTAGTAGCTGGGGTCGGTGGTGTTGCTGCTTAAAAAGGCATGCAGGCCAAAACGCTTGGCGCCGTAGGCTTTCAGCTGGGCGAGCGCCTCGCTCAGCTGCGGGCGCGTCATGCCGTATTTCGCATCGCCGGGATCGCCCATGATGGCGTTGCCGACGCGGAATTGTCCGCCGGGGTTAAAACGCAGGCAGACGGTTTCGGGGATGCCGCCGTTTTTATGCAGCTCTTCCACATGGGTAATATCATCCAGATTGACGATGGCGCCCAGTTTGCGGGCCAGCGCAAACTCGGCCGCGGGGACATCGTTGGCGCTGAACATAATATCCTCGCCGGAAAAACCGCACGTGTCCGACAGCTGCAATTCAGTATCGCTGGCGCAGTCCACGCCGCAGCCTTCTTCTTGTAAAATACGCAATATCGAGGGATTCGGCAGGGCTTTAACCGCAAAATATTCGCGGAATTCGGGGTTCCAGCTAAATGCCTTTTGCAGGCGGCGCGCGGTTTGGCGTATGCCCTGCTCGTCATACAGGTGAAAAGGGGTGGAAAATTGTTGGCACGCGGCGGTAAAAACGTCGTCGCTAAGGGTAAAGTTCGGCAATCGGGTGACCTCCTTACGGCGTGACTTGGGGTGGTGATACGAAGATGTGCCCGGCCGCAGAAAACATGCGGCTTCCGGGCACAGCCGCCGCGGTGCGGCGGGGTTTGCTATCGTTGTGCAGTGGCGGGCGGAAAGAAAACCGGTTCCGTGGCGCAGCCGGGCAGGAACCCAGCAGGAAAGAGAACGCCGGTTGCCATCAACCGTTCAGGTCGATCAGTTTGGCGGTTACGCCTTCCAGCGCGTTGAGTTCGGCCGTCAGGCTTTCCACTTCTGCTTTCGTGCCACAGGGCTGCAGCACGATGAGGCCGTCGTTGGCGCATACTTCACCGCCGGCTTCGTGCAGGCCCAACCGGGCGCGCAGCTGGCAGCCGTTTTTGGTGAGTGTTTCCTGAAAGTGCACGGCGTTTGCGGTGCGGTTATTCATGCGGATGCCGATAACGTAAAAGCAAGACATGGTTTTTCCCTCCGTTCTTGATTTGTCCCTCTTGACATCAGGGTCGAACATTTCAAGCAGAACATTGTAACTGGGAATGAGAGAAATCAGGTTGATACTGACGTCCAGTGAATGAAATGCACTGGAACGCAAGCATTATAACATAAAAAAGGCTGAAAAAATAGGTTTGTTGATGGAGTTGGCGCAGGGGAATTCTATCAAAAGTTCAATAATAATTTCTGTAATCTTTCTCCAAATTGATATAATCGGAAATGTGCATACTTTGGGAATTTGGTTGCAGTGTTAGCTAAATTGTGGTATGTATAATAATATATTCAGAAATGATGAGGAACTATTAGTATCTTTGTAATGATTGTCAGATTTCTGATTTGCTTAACTGGAGAAATTTTTAAAAGACTAAGATTGTTTGCATTATCCCATCCAGAATACGATGTTACATGATGGGGTACATGAATGCCTTCTCTCGTGAAATATATAATATTTTGTTGATGAATGTACTGAACTAAATGAGGTGATGGGTAATGACATTCGGAAAGGTGATTAAACTCTTTCTTGTTGATGGAACGCCAAATAAACGATGGATATGCGAGCTATCAAATTGGACTGGGAAAGCATATAAATTACCAAGAAATATGATAAAGGAGAGCGATAACCGCTCGGAACTTGCTTCTCCGGGAGTTTATTTTTTATTCGGATATGACGACACCAAGGATAAACCACTAATCTATATAGGCGAAGCTGAAGATATAATTAAGCGGTTAAAGCAACACCTTGAAAGAAAAGATAATTGGAATGAAGCCATTGCTATTATTAGTAAAGATACCAATCTTAATAAAGCGCATATTAAATATCTGGAAAACCAGTTTTATTGCATAGCAAAAGATTGCGATAGGTATACGATAGATAATAATAATGTCCCGACAAAATCTTCAGTTTCCGAATCTGAAAGGGCGGAGCTCGAAGAATTTATATATAATACAAAGATATTAGTAAACGCTTTAGGGCACAAGGTGTTCGACAAGCTATCTGAAAATCAATCAAATAGGCATAAGGAATCACCTGTCTTTTCGGTTTCCGCAGGCTCTGGAAAAGCTTACGGTACACAAACATCAGATGGTTTTGTATTGCTTAAAGGCTCATCAATTCATGAAGTATCTGCAGAGTCTCTGAATAATGGGATCAAGAAAAAAGTCGAGCAAAGCAAAAATACAGGGGAAATTAAAGCTGGTATTTTACAAAACGACAAATTATTTACCAGTTCATCGGCGGCGGCGGCTTTTGCAGCGGGATATAGCATTAGTGGTCCACAACAATGGAAAACAGAGAAGGGCGAAACATTGAAATCATTTGAGACAAAAAAACATGAAAAAGAGCTAACTGACACTTAAAATCAGTTAGCTCTTCAATTATAATAAATCTACTAAAGTGTTACCGTTAAGCCGAGTAGCTTATATCTTCCAGCTCCCCGATGCGCCTCGTACATTATTCCCACTCGGCAAGTTGATTTGAATACTATACAAATATATATAGTATTCTTGTTGATTCATCGAAATTTTCATCATCTGTTGATGACGTATCCCAGTATAACATATTTTTTAGTATCATGTTAGTATCAAATTACTGGTGTTTCAAGGTGGTATAACGTTCACGACAACGGGATATCGAATCAATAGAGCTATCAATATTGACAGGCCGGTTTATGGCTGCTTCTAGGATTAGTAACTGTTTTGCAATACAGTCATAAATTTCATTCATATCATCAAGGGTAGTATCAGTAATCAATAGTGAATATTTCTTCATCTGTGACTCTCACGAAACGCTGCAATGGTTTTAGGTACTTTGTGTACGTGATCGTCCTGCAATCTGGATAACGAGCACACAATGCGGCGTAAGCTCCTGAGATGATTTACAGCCAAAATTCTGCACACTTATCGAGCGCTGCCTTTCGCTGTTTCCAGTCGGGCATTAGCATAGTAAGAAAACCGTAAAACTGCTTTGAATGGTTAGGGTGTATGAAGTGGCAAAACTCATGCACCACCACATACTCAATACAGTTTCGAGGGGCTTCCAATAACCGTTTATTCAAGGTGATAATTCCCTTTTTTGATAGACAAGATCCCCATCGCGTATCCATATCTCGAATGCGCAGGGTCGGCTGTGTAATACCGTATTTCTGAAACAAAGGATACGTCTCCGCCATTATTTTACCGAACTGATCTTTGCACTGCTGATTTAAAAATTTCGCTACGATACGCTCTTTGCGATTCATATCCGTAGTGTTTTTTACCTGAAGAAGGATATACACGCCGTCCATATAAATTTCATCTTTAGTGCTTTTTAAAACCTTCAACCGTAGCCCTCGACCCAAAATGTAAAATGTCTCTCCGCTAATATATTGTTTTGGTTGTGGACGGTATTGCGCTAGTTCTTTGAAGCGTTGCAAAGCTGATAGAATATATGCTCCTTTGCTGACCACAAATTCGTCCACTTTACTTACCGGTACAAGATCGTTTGCCGATACATAAACGCTACCATCTTTTCGGATGCGAAGGTTCAAGTTTTTAACTGGCTTTTGCTCCAAATGATAGACAATTTCTTTCTCGTCTGACATGATTTTCCGTGAAATCGAAACTGACGTCATTCTCAAAACCTCCGCAAAGCGACGGTTTTTACATTCTCAATGATCTTGTCTATTACATCAAAGGAAAGCTTTAAGTCGCGTGTTTTCTCATACTCATAAAACAAATCGTCGATATCCTGCGAAATTCGGTCATGGATTATCTTGTTATTTGTCCAGTCTACCTGACTGTGCTTGGCAACAATCTTTGTAATTTCCTTCGCAATTTCCGCAATAAAGTCAGGAGTAATGTTTGTAGCGTTATCTTCATCGAAAATGGCGGAAAGCACGCCGTAAAATGCCTGTGCATGAACATTATTCTTGATGGATTCCGGGTAACTTATAGAGCTGCGACCAGCATGGTAATCCTCCATAATTGTACGCATCTTAGCAAGATACTCAGCCTCGGTAATCACTTTTGTCTTATACTGATCTAATGCTTCCTTTATTCTCTTTGAAAAACTTTCATAATAAGCCGGGTTTTCATCATATTTCTCGCTGATGCTCTTTGTCATACGGCTTGTGATTGCATCGGCTTTCGCACGAAGTGATCCAAGCTCGTCCAACTCTTTTTCAAAGTCGTCTTTATTCAAAATGTTAATAGGACTGGTGATCTGGCGGATACCGGCTACGGACAAATGAGTATCCAAAAGGTTTTGCATCAGGGGTTCATACTCGCTGTTGTCTATGGCGTCACAATAACGAATTTTCACGCTGCGTCGTACCTTCGCAAAGAAGACGAATGTATCCTGGTACTTTTTAAGCTCACTCTTTGGCACAGCGGCATAGGCCTGCTCGGAATTCAGCACCAGATTGAGTGCCTTTCCAAAAGAACACAGCAGATTATAAAAGTCTTCACGAACCTTGTCATCTGCAAGAAAAACTTCCACTTCTTCTGTATCTGCTTTGTTTCGAACAGCAGTAAACAGCTCAATCAATCGCGTATACGAATCGCGTAAGTTTCCGACCGAGGACATGACATCCACAACCACGCCCTTCAAATCTCCACTGTCAAAGTTTTCAAGTCCCGCACCGCTATACATGTCCATCGCAGTATCCAACTTTTCAATCAACCCACGATAGTCGACGATCAATCCATAATCCTTGCCTTCATGAAGCCGATTGGTTCGGGCAATGGCTTGTAGAAGGCCATGCTCTTTTAATTCCTTGTCGATATATAGTACTTGGCAAATGGGCGCATCAAAACCCGTGAGGAGCTTGCTGCAAACGATGAGAATATCGATTTCACCGTCGCAAAACTTGTTTTTCATAGCCTCTTCATAACGGTCTGCATCACCATACTGGCGCATCATTTTGTTCCAGTACGCCACAACTTTATCATCTGTGCCTTCGTCCATATCATCAACGCTCTCGCGCATATCCGGCGGCGAGATAACCACGGCGCAGGTCAAGTCACCAAACTGTTCAAAGCATTCCAGATAGCGAACCGCATCTCGCTTATAGTTAGTTGCAAGCATAGCTTTGAATCCGGTGTTTTTATAGCCTTCAATGAAATGAGTATTGATATCAAGTGCTATACGCATAATGCGCGCATCGGTGGACGTCAACCGGCGGATACTACTCCATTTCTTTGCCAGGTCTTCTTTCTGTGCATCCGTTAGCCGCTTGGTGGTCTGTTCAAACCAAAGGTCGATATTTTCCTCATCCACATTCTGATCTACAAAGCGTCCCTCATAAATCAGCGGAACGATAGCACCGTCGTCCACACCGTCTTTGATGGTATACTTATGGATCAGCTTGCCAAACTTGGCCATGGTGTTCTTTTCTTTCTTCATCAAAGGCGTGCCGGTAAAGCCGATATAGCAGGCGTTCGGGAATACGTTGCGCATCTTTGTTGCCATAAGACCGTAATTGGACCGGTGACTCTCGTCCACCAGAATAAAGACATCTCTGGACTCGTTTTTCGTCGACATGCGCTCGGCGGTTTCGAACTTGTTGATAATGCTTGTAATTACGTCTGCCTTGCCGCTGTTTACAAGCGCAACAAGATGCCGTCCGCTGGTAGCACGGGCAGGATTCAACCGTGTGTGCGCAAAAGTTACGGCAATTTGCCCGTCCAACTCCTTGCGATCAGTTACGATGACAACACGGGGGTGGCAGTATGTCATCTCCATGAGGATATACTTTGCCAGCATGACCATGGTAAGGCTTTTACCACTTCCCTGTGTGTGCCAGATAACGCCGCTCTGGCGGTTGCCGCGCCCATCGATTTCACCGATGGTCTTGATGATCTCCTTGACGGCAAAATACTGCTGATAGCGGCAGATCTTTTTGACATTGGCATCATAGAGAATGAAATATCGTATGAGCTCCATGACACGCTCTTTGCTGAATAGAGAAATGATATTTTTATCCTGTTCGGTTGGCATGCGTTCATCAAGCAGCAGCACAAGCTGACGGCTTATAAATGCTTCATTTTGTTCCTTCCAGACATTCCAGAATTTCTTCGGCGTTCCGGCAGTGGCATATTTAACAGAATTTTTGTTGGTGGCCATGACGATCTGCGCGAATTTGAAAAGCTGGGGAATATAGTTCGCCTGCTGGTTGCGTACGGTTTGTTCTACTGCCTGCTCTACCGAAATCTGCGGTGCTTTGCATTCGATCACAGCAAAGGGAATACCATTAATAAACAGCACAAGATCAGGGCGCGCGTTATGTTGCTTGTCCTGACTTTCAACGGCGAATTCCTCTGTTACATGGTAAAGATTATTTTCCGGGTGTTCCCAATCGATGTACTTGAGATTGAAGCTGAGCATTTTTCCATCGCCAACGGTTTCGGGATAGCTTTTTCCCAGTAGCAGCGCATCGTATATCTTCTCACTGGTGCGGACGAGACCATCCGTCAGAGGCTCGTCCAAATCTTCCATAGCCCGCTCAATATTTGCGGCTGAAAACTCGTTTTCGGCGCCAGCGTAGGTGTAGCGGTTGAGCCGACGCAGTTGCCCGCGCAAAATGTCCCGAAGCAGCACATGGTAGTCGCTGCCGCGCTGCAAGGCGCAGTCCTCTGGCGATATGTATATATAGCCCATGGCGCGCAGCAGGTCAATAGCCGGCTGCTGGCTGGCGTTTTTTTCAAGATATAAATCTGATCGAAGCATCTGTTCCATTTTTCTCACAACCTTAGTCAATATTGCCTTCAATCAAGCCTTTGAGCTCTTCAAGAGCTTCATCCAGCTTTTTCTTTTCCCTTGCTGGTAATTTATCGGGAATCAGCCCTATCATTCTCTGCATATCGGCAAGCGTTTTATATGCGCTTGCCGATATGTTCATCACCGCTTGCTCGGTCATAATTGCCTCTCGAGCCGTAATCTCATCAATAATCTGCTTCATATATTGAGACATACTGCTTCGGGCAGAATAATCGGCTGGAGCATAGAAGTTTATTCGGCCATCGTTGAAAAGCTGATAGACCTTTTTTCGGTTGTCTTTTTGCGGATCAAATACACCAATCGCGTATCCGCCCTTGCTTTTTACCAAACGCATACAGGGAATGTCGGTGGCGCTGTCTCCAATATAAACGATGTTCTCATAAGGAACATATAGCTGATTTTCCGGCATACTGTCATTTACACGCTCGTCATACTCTTCAAAAATGCCTTTGGCAATTCTAAAGATATATTGTGTTTTATTCGTGTAGTTAATTGCCTGTGTAGCCCAGACTGCTATGCCGTCAGGATCATACATATAGGAGGATGCATAAATTCTCTTGAACTTAGAGGCTATTTTACTACCCTCGATGATTTCCTTTAGGCCGGAGGAAATAATGTAATGCTCCAGCACAGCTCCTTTGCCGTCAGCATATTTGTTTACCCGATCGAACCATGTCTCTACACCTTTATAAAGAGGCACGTGCGTTCCTGCCTCTTGGAAGTATTCACGACGAAGCGATTTTCCCTTGAATTTTGAATATCGAATCAGCTCATACATCCATGCCAAATTGTTATCCATTAAATTGTCCGTTGCACGTGTGTTGGAATCCTTCCAAAAGTCATCTTTATCGATGCCAAAAGAGGGGATCAGTGTGAAGGCCTGCATATCATCGGGAGAAAGAGTTTTATCAAAGTCATAACAGATTGCTATCCTGGGCTTTTTAGCTCTGATTGCTTCAATTGCTGTTTCGTACATAAGTGCCTCCTTTCAAGGCGCCATATAAAAGCAGTAGTAGGCGGGGCGGTGCAAAACACACTATGGATAATCTATTCATTGGAAAATAACCCACGGTTGGCATTATCAGAAATAAGCATCTTAACTTCATTATCATCCGGTAACGCTTGCTGAAACGTCATATTGCATCTCAAACAATGCAGTTGCCCATAACCATTAGCGCGGGTTAATGGCGTTTCACACTCAGAACATATAGGATGCAGATTTTCAATTTCATATTTACCGTAGAGGTTCTTTTCCCATCGCCATTTCCAGTTGTAATTCAAAATGTAGTCTTTGGTATATTCCAAGAACGCCGGATCATTTTGTTCAATCTTTTTGCTGTCCAAATACTTTGACCAAAGATATAGTGCAAAAACAAGTGCAGCTATTCCGGTAATTACCCACCACACCTTTAGCTTGAAATTTAGAAAGGCAAGAATACCGTCCAAAGCAGAAGATAATACTGTAACAATCGTGCTAAAGATTTTTTCTGCTGTAATAAGGTCTATAGCAATTGTAATTAGTAAAACAAACAGTCCACTACCAAGCGTTATTGTCCAAGGGTTCATAAAGAACTTCTTTGCTTTTTTCATACCTTTACCCTCACAATGCCTGTCAGTAGAAGCTGCATCAGGGCTTTTTTCTTTTGCTTTTCAGCGTCAATGGATTTTTGCAAAAGGTCGATTTCATGATCAGCGGTGGAAAGGCGTTCAACAATAGTGTCTTGCTCATGCCGGTCTTGTGGATAATTGACCTTTATCTTTTTAAAATTCGCGTACTTTAAGTTACGGGTATCGTCTACCAGCCCCTGTGAAAAACGGTAAAACAGAAACACTGTTTCAGACATCTTAAAGAGATATGCAAAGTACTTCGCATTGATAGAATTTGCTGGTTGTAGAATCGTATACGCCGGGCTTACAATGCCCTCGTGATTTGAGTACGCAGATACCCCTTGCCACATACGCATAGTGTTATATCCGATATCGCCAACACAAATTCTAAGGTATTTGGATTTGTCCTCACTCGAATTGTCTTTTAAATCAAGCTGCGAACGAGGAACAATACCTTGTGTTCCTGTAATTGCGAGTAATGGCAAATCATCTCTCTTAGTTTCAACCCTTTCAGTAAAGAGTTTCCCAAGCCGCGCAGACTTCCACACCCCGTTAAACCCTGGCAGACGCTTTTTACCGGTTAGAAGCTCCTGGCATAGATACTTTTTCTGCCGTTGCTTTTCGGTAAGCAGCTTTTCTTTCAGCTCGATTACCTTGTCCTGCGTGGTGAGAATGGCGGCAATTTTTTGTTGCTCTCGATTGGACGGTAATATACAGCAAATTGGTGAAAAAGAATTCCAGTACAATCGCTTTCTAAAATCTGTAACGCCATATGACTGCCGGTTAATCGTCGATATCATTCGCGGCATTTTCATATAATAATCCATAAACTGCGGAAATATGACGTCTCGCGGTTTCATAACGATATAGGCAGGACTAATCAGACCGTCTGAATGGGCGACTCCAATGGCGCCCTGCCATGCACGCATCATGTTAAAAACGAGGTCACCCGAAAGAGCGGTTTTATACTGCGTTTTATCAGCAATACGCTTGATTTGTTTTCCAAGTTCATCCTCGTTGAGTTCCCCGTCCGATACGCCAGAATGGATGGATACAGAAAGCACGGGGAGATTAGGGTCGCCTGCACCTTTACGCTCAATATAAACATCGCCCAAGCGATGCTCATCCCATTCCATAGGCACAGTTCCCATGCTTGCCTTCTTATACCCCTTGGGCACCTCGCCACGCCGGACCTGTTCAATTCGTTTTATTATTTCTTGTGTCATTCTTGTATCTCCTATAAGATGTCGATTTTAAGATCAACGCCTTGATTAAAGCATCTTAGAATCAGTGCGTTTAAACAATGCTTTGCAATATTCGAGCGATTTGTCAGCAAGTCTTTTTGAGGAGGTCGAATTGCTATAACGTAATGAAGTTCGCTTTCTTTCATAGCCTTGATAAAGTCATTTGCGCTGTTAAAATCTACAGTAATATTTCTGCCCTTCCTACTCTGGGCTGCATTCTGATATAACTTGCGCATATATTCGTCATTGTTGTTGTTTCTCAAATCCATAACGCGGGTAATAGATAGTTCAACTTGCCGATCAAGGGCTCGCATATCATCGTCAAAACCATCCTTAACGTGTACTATGGTTACTCCGCTATCATCGACTTTCAGCAAGTCTGCAAACTCGATTAACTCTGGTTTGATTTTATGCAGATGAATATATCCTTCCGCATTCGAAGCATTTTCGTTGAAATTATCCTCTTTATCTCCAGCCTTCCACTCGGTTTTTAGTAGTTGTATAAACCGACTGGGTTGTAGCTTTCCATTCAATGATTGATTCAAACGGCTGCTATATGTATCACTCAGATAATAATAGTCACCATAGAAAACATAATAGTTTTTCCCGTTTACCTCAATTTCGCCAGAAATATGCTTCAGCAACTTTTCATTCGATACGATATCATCGCCCTTGGAAGCAATAATATTCACGGATTTAACAAAATCAGAAAATGTTTCTATTGTTGGTTCTGCTCCACCTAAGTATGCAAGATAACCTTCTTTTATAAATTCAGAAGGCTCAATATCTTCTGTACTGGCTAGTTTCTCTGCGCCATCAACAGTAAGTGCATATTCATCTGCCTCAATAAAGTCGTTTGTTGAACGATTAAACAAATCAAAACCAAGAGATGAATCTGCAATAATAGCCGTGAACATTTTTTCTATGACTTTTGCATCATTTTCAACTATTGTCGTTGCGTTTTGCTTCGGGGTAACTGGAGAAATCAAATTGAAACTATCCTGTAGCGCAGAAAAATCATATTGATCCATTTTTATAAGAATATGCAGCAAGCCTTCAAAGTTTAAAGCATTGCTAAACTGAATACTGTCTTTTGCAGTTATCTTCATGCTTTTCTTCTTGGAATTTTGGTTCAGTCGAAGAAGCTCGTGTACTTTTTTCCTATCGTTAAGGCGTCCAGTTACTTCCTTAAACACGGTGTCCAAGGCATCTACATCAATAAAGTCAATTTCATTCGCATAAATAGTTTTGCTGCTATGTACAATGCTTGACATCCCATTGCTATCCAATGCAGTAATGTGAAACAGCTGTTGGAAGGTACTGACTACCAGCATTCCAAATTTTGGTGTGTAAAATTCATTAACAACACGATATCCCTGTCCTGTAGTGACAGCAAAAATATGAGACGCACTCCAGATAAACATAACTGAAGATGCTGATCTGGGTCGAAAAGTAATGATATCTTGATCTGCCTTAACAAATGGTCGGCAAAACGAAGCTAGTTTACTGCCGCCATATTCCTCTTTGTGAAAAAAGAGCCTTACAGTATGAGTTTCCGTACAAGTGCCTTCAATTAGCTCTTGTTCTTCGTACACAGCCGCTTCATCCATAAGTCGATTAATAATATCGCTTACGGCGGTTTCCTGATTGTTGAAGTATTTCTTTTGAACTTTTTCTTTGCTCAAGAGAAATATGTTATGCGTTTTAGCGTTTCGCTCAGGTCTTGGCATTGAAAAAGCCCCCTCATTAAATTACTAAATTATGGCTTGATCCGTTTCACGTCAGCTTCCAGTTCATCCACGTCTGCTGCTTCCAGTTTTCTTCGGTGAGCATCATATTTTTCATATTGCGCCGTTGCTAATTTTTCGGCTACCTCTCGTTTGACGGTACCGAAGTTCTTAAGCACCTCGCGCCCATTAAATCGCAGAAACTCGCCAAGCTTGGTTTCCCAGTCCGCCATATGCATTTCACGGTGGCCTTTTGCTTGCAATTCCGCGTAATCCAGATACATGTTAACAATCAAATTAAGAGTGCTGATCTCTTCTTGTGTCATATAATTTTTAGCTACAGTAACATCAGCACGACGCACTTTAACACCCTTGAACGTAGTAAGCCCCATATTATCTTTGCGGGCATTTGCTCGCTCTGCTATGATTTCCGGCGCGGTATGGCCGGTGGAAGCATATTCCAGCTTATTCTGTATCGACATAAAGAAATTCTGGGCTATCTCGCTCTTACTGTCATAGTCCACGGATAGAGCAAAGATATCTTTGACTTTTCGATAAAGCCGCTTTTCACTCGCGCGAATATCACGAATCCGCTCAAGCAACTCATCAAAGTAGTCGGCGCCGAATTTTTTCGGATTGCGCAGGCGTTCATCGTTCAGGACAAAGCCTTTCTGCATATATTCGGAAAGGATTCCGCTGGCCCAACGACGGAAATGGATACCAACATTGCTGCGGACACGATATCCAACAGCAAGGATCATATCAAGATTATAATAATCCATCTCCCTGGAAACCTGACGGCTCCCTTCTGTTTGAACTGTTCGGAATTTCCGAACAGTTAAATTTTCGTCTAGTTCACCGTCTTTAAAAATGTTACTTATGTGCTCACTTACAGAAGATTTCGCCACCTGGTAGAGTTCACATATAGACTTTTGTGTCATCCATATTGTGTTTTCTTCAAAGTAGACATCAACTTTGGTGTTACCTTTTTCGTTCTGATAAATGAGTATTTTTCCCGTGTTTTCGAGCTCATCACTCATAGACCTAAGTCCTCCAAATATTTCGACATTTGTGCTTGAACTGAGGCAAGCTCTGCTTCAATGTTGGCAATATTCTGCTTCACCTCGTCAATATCCACGAGCTCTTCTTCCTCAAAGGTATCCACATAGCGGGGGATGTTCAGGTTGAAGTCATTTTCCTTGATCGCGTCATAGGACGCCACATAGGCATACTTGTCCACGTTCTGACGGGTATCGTAGGTGCTGACAATTTTGGCTATATCTTCATTGCGCAAGATATTCTGGTTCTTGCTCTTTTCATAGTTTCCATCGCCTGAAGCGTCGATGAAGAGCACATCCCGACGAGTACGGTTCTTCTTAAAAACCAGTATGCAGGCGGGAATACCGGTGCCATAAAACAGGTTCGCAGGCAAGCCAATCACGGCATCTAAAAGATTGAATTCCACGATTTGTTTACGGATTTTGCCCTCGCTGGCACCCCGGAACAGCACGCCGTGTGGCAGCACAATTGCCATGCGTCCATTTTCGGCATCAAGGCTTGAAAGCATCTGGAGCACAAACGCATAGTCACCCTTGGAGGATGGCGGAACACCCCAGTCAAAGCGCTTCCACGGATCAAGAGACGCCGTCATCTTTTCCTGCTTTTTGCCTTTGGCATCCACCGGCGCGTTGGAGAGAAATCCACTATCCCACTTGTCCAAACTGAAGGGAGGATTTGCAACGACGCATTGGAACTTCATGAGCTTGTCATCTTCAATATTCTGCGGGTTTGCCAGCGTATCGCCTTGCCAGATGCGGGCATCATCCACACCGTGGAGGAACATGTTCATGGTACAGAGTGCCCATGTCTGAGCGTTCAGTTCTTGGCCGTAGATTGCCACCTTTCCGCTGGCTACCTTCTTGTATGCCTTGAGCAGAAGGCCACCACTTCCGCAAGCGGGGTCATATATACGATCATTTTCTCTTGGCTTTACAAGAGACGCTACCAGCTCGGAAACCTGGCTGGGTGTAAAGAATTCGCCGCCTTTTTTACCAGCATCCGAAGCAAAATTCGCGATCATATACTCATAGGCATCGCCGATGATGTCGGCAGAGCCAAGCTGTCTGGGACGAAGGTCAATGCCGCTGAAATCCTCCAGTAAATTACGCAGCGTCGCATTCTTTTCCTTTACGTCACCGAAGTCTACCTGAGAGTTGAAATCAATGGCTCGGAACACGTTTCTCAGCTTTCCACTGTTGTGTTCTTCAATGTGGGAGAGCGCGACATTGATTTTTTGACCAATCTCGGAAGCGTTACGATTTTCATACAGATAGTCGAATGTAGAATCCTCGTCCATGGTAAACCGCTCACGGCTCATCGCTCGAGCAACGCGGTGTTCATCACCGTCATACTGCTTCATGTATTCGTCGTGCTTTTCCTTGGAAACATCACTAAGATACTTCACAAATAGCATAGACAGAATATAGTCTTTATAACGAGAGCTGTCTATCTTTCCCCGGAAGCTGTCACAAGCGCTCCACAAAACGCGCTCAATATCACTTTTAGTCGTCATGGCGAGTACCTCTTCTCATTTGTTTTTGTATCTCGTTAATTATGTAGGAATAGTATTTTTCTTTCTCCATTGCCAACTCATTTAGAAGCTGACATTCCCTGTGTGCCAATAGATTTAATGTTGCAACCTTCTTCTGATTTTCTATTGATAGGAGGGTTAATTCAAAATCAGTAAAATAGCGTGATTTGACAGCGCCAAGCATATTGCTTGAAGTGTTTTCAAATATCTGTCGCTTTACCTTTGTTGTATTTAAAAGCCAATATAGATATTCAGGCAACAGGTAGCTCGACTCCGGACGAACAATAGTAAAATTGGAGGAGATAACCATATCCGATGTAGCACTATCGATTAACACTGCAGTGTAGGGTGAGCTTAGCCTAATAACTACATCGCCTAGGTGAGACAAATAGTTTGGATTTAACGGTTCTGTTGCATAATATAGATCAATGCCTTCAACATCTATATAGCCATCCGGATTTACAGAACGGAGATTTAACAACCTATATCGGTATTTTGTAATATCTCTGGCTTGTTTTCGTGATAAGACCAACCCGCTGCGAATCGCCGCAACATCCCCAAGCTTCAATTTCACCACTTCCTTTTGTCATGTGTGATAAATAACAATACTTCTCCAAAAAATATCGCTCTCTATTTGGAGCTGGCTATATTATATGCAAACCCACAGCAAATGTCAAGAGTAATTTTGTCATGTTGAAAAAATAACTTTTTCTTCTCCAATCCAGCTCAGCGTCGGCATGGTGGTTTTCTCCTTCGTGCTTTCGCAAGCGGTATCTTCCTTATATTATAAAGCTGTTAGAAAGTAAATCTCCCGCGGCGTAAAGGCGAGAGATTGCAGATTTCTATATGCGTTTTTTCAACACCCTTCTTGCAATTAGCCTGCCATTTCATGATCACGACATTTGCTTTTGCTCTTTGTTGCCGTTAAAATACCCTCCAATTGTTCTTTGTCCAGCGCCTTCACCAGCTTATCGTGCTGTTGCGCCTTGTCCGCCAGCAATTTTGCGCGTTTTTCGCTCGCCTCCAGTTTCCAGCGTAGCGAGGACACCTCCCGTTCGTAGCTTTTCTCCAACCGTTGACACTTGTTTTCAGCCTTCAAGTAGCGGTTGTATATATTAACCAACATTTTTACAACCTTGTGGAAGAATGGCTTCGCCTTGTTTTCTCGATAGCTTCGCGCAGATTCCAGTATACCGATTTCCGGCAGGGCTTTTTCGGGGTTTAGCTCGAACTTCTCCACAAAGGCGTCCACTTTGGCGACTCTTGGTGCAAGCTGATTGAGCTTGTCCTGAACAGCTTGAGCATCGGCGGCGGCTTGTTCTTTTTCAGCCTCAAGCTGGGCAATCTCCGCTACCTTGTGTTCCTTCTCGGCTTCGAGCTCGGCAAGACGCTTCTGCTCCTGCTCCACCTTGAACTGCACGACCGTGAGATGTTCCTCAGAGTTGCCGCGTTCGCCACGCTCAACATCGGTGTACCCAGCATCTTGCATGTGCTCAAAGTAATCATCCTGCAACACGCTGTAGGACTTGCGTAGCACAGGCTTACCCGCTTTCGTCAGCAACGGTTTGCCTGCATCATCCACCATAGGACTGGACTGCCACTTTTTACTGCTGCTTACTTGCGTGATGCTCTCCCGAACGGTGCCGCGCAGTTTCTCATCCTTGCAGCGTTTTGACCAAAGAATCTGCTTTTCTACTACTGGTACATACACCACATGCAGGTGATAGTGGTACACCTCACGTCCCAGGGCTTCACTCATAGCAGAGTTGCGTTCGTCAGAGTGCATGACCGCTGACAGGATGTACTGCTCACCACCGACAATCTCAATGGCACTCTTGTAGGCTTCGGCAAAGAACTGCTTGGCAAATTCATAGCCGCCATGGTTGAAGAAGTAGGCGCTGTTCACATCGAATATCAACTCTCCATAATGTGCAGCGCCCTGCTTCAAACCGCGTGTGGAGATAATGCCGTCCTTCTCCATCTGCTGAAAGGTTTCCGCATAGCCTGCTTCGGGCTTCTTAAAGTGAACGTTCATTGCAGCACGTTCCAGTACGATGTCAGGATTGACGTAGCTCTCTTTCTCGCGTTCATTGTGGTGCTGGGCATTGTCGATTTTACTTTCGGCCAGATTCGCGTTTCGCACCGTAGTGCGGTCAACACCGTCGTTTCTCGCCATAACAAACCTCCTTTATCTTTCGTCGTTTTGCCTGCCGCGCCGGGGCTACGGCACTTTTTCAAAGTGTAATAACCCACTATGACACTTTCATCCCTTTGGGCTGCAAAGTGCCGTGGGCTCTCCGAGGGGGTAACGCCCTCTTAGTCAGCTTCAGCTGACAGCTCCCCCAAGGGGGAGTAGAAGCATTCGGGAACCCTGTCCCGAATGGGGCTACGCCAGCGGCACCAAGCAGCTAACGTGGCCCAAACGGGGGACATTCGTCAGACGTAGATTAACTCCGTAAGCACGATTTCCTCGGTACGATCGCGGATACTGTTCATCAACTGAATCCACCTCATAGGGTCGTCAGCTTTCAGCTGCTCTATAACATTCTCGACTTTCGCCATCTGTCGGATGGTCGTTGCAAGCCGTTCCTCTGCCTGTTCGTTCAGGTCAGGGATGAGGGTTTCCATATCGCCAGACAGGAGAAGACGCGTGTACAGCCCCGGACGGTTTTCTTCCAAGTACTGGAGGTGCATCATGCCCCAGCGACCAAAGAGGTGGGAATTCGGTGCAATGCCAAGGGCGGGAAAGTAGTAGTCTCCAATTTTGGTATACGTCAGTTTAAATCGGTTTTCATAGGGGGTATTCCTTTCAATTCTTTCTGTTTGCTGCTGGTGACAGGAGCGTGTCACGCTCCTGTAATAGCGGCGAGGGAAGGTCCAATCACCATTGAAACGGCTGTGGGATACCTACCTTGTCGAGATACTCCTGCCGTGCTTTCTCGCGTTCTTCCTCGGTGGTCGCGGTCTTGTAGGTGGTATACAGGCTGCGAGTCAGCATAGCATCCACCTTCTTTTGCAGACCGGCACAGATCTCATCATCGTACTTTCGCATGTCGGCAAGGTGGTAAAGAATTAGGTGAAGGAACAAGTCTTCGGGAATTTGTACGTTGCTCATGACAGCCTCCGTGTCGGTCGTGACGGTCGTGACGGTATTTTTACTAGTTAGGACTAGACTGTAGAAAATATCGGCACGACCGTCACGGAGTTCAAAAAAGCTAGGAAAATCAAGGACTACAGGCGTGACGGTATTTTTACGGATACCGTCACGTCTACAATATTCCGTCACGCATCGTCACGCATTTTTGAGAGCTTGACCTGCCGTCCGTCGTGGGTGCGTTTGCTCTCACAAAGGATGCCATACTCGTTGAAAAGCCGCTCGGCATTCACATTGAGATAGCGCGTCAGGACATTAGGCTGCATCTCCAAATCAGGCAGACGTTCCAACAACTCTGTGGGACTACCGTGCCATTCGGGATTGTTCTCGGTCAGAAGCGTGGTGACTTTTTCAAGCGTAGGGTCAGGCGGCGCTTTCCAAAGCTCCGTTTCTGCCTTGACGAATGTCCACACACAACGTTCTCGATCAAAGGACAAGGCGAGCTCCTGATCTTGCTGGTCGCGTCCGATAACCTCGATCACAGCATTGTTGTCTGTGCGTTTCTTCTTTTGCATAATAAACGCACCGTCCGCAGCGCCCAGCAACCCGTTTGTGCCGGATATCATGTCGAAGCTGTCAGCCGCTTCCATCTTGCGTGTGTGATGCACCACCAGCAAGCACAGCTTGTGGGCATCGCTAAAGGTCTTGAGCCGAGTAACGATCTCGTAATCGCTGGCGTAGCTGTAACGATCGCCGCCGACCTCCCTCACCTTTTGCAAAGTGTCAATGATAATCAGCTTGGTGTTGGGATGTTCCTTGAGGAAAGTCGTGAGCTGCTCGTCTAGTCCCGTACAGAGTGTTTTCGCTTGCGTAGTAAAGTGCAGGTGATCGCAGCCATCAACACCAAACATCTGCGATAAACGTTTTTGCAGCCTTGCATAATTATCCTCCAAGGCAAGATACAACACCGTGCCTTGATGTACCTCATAGTTCCACAGGGGAAGCCCCATCGCTATATGGTAGCTAAGCTGTGCCATGAAGAACGATTTGCCGATCTTCGGCGCACCTACGAACAGGTACGTTCCTGCACAGAGCAGTCCGTCGATCAGGATGGACTTGGGCTCATAGGACATGTCATACAGTTCCGACATGGAGATTGTTTGCAGGGAACCGTTATTTTTCTTGATATTCGCGGGCTTCGTTGGTATAATATTTGTGGAATTGTTTTGTAAGGACTGCCCTTCATCTGCGCCAACAGATGGGTTCGGGGCGGTCTCTTTTTGTCTTTCAGCCTTCATGCATTTCTCCTTTCAATCCATCCATCGTATCGGTCATCCATCGAATAACATCCAGCAATTCATTACTCACTTTGCCAGCGTTTGTCAGTCGTTGCAGCTCCGTCAGCACCGCCGTTAGTTGGTCACGCAATGCCTTGTACACCCTTGGATTCCCCTGGACAATAACATCCCTGCACAGTAGCCGCTTGATGATGTAGTCTTGCTTGGTCAGCCCCGACAGCTTCACCATAATATCCAGTTGCTTGTTCTCCTCGGGGGACATGCGAAACGCCACGGTTTTGCTACGCCAGCGGTTGCAAGCATCCTTCGCTTTTGCAGTCATAGCGTGTCTCCTTTCAGCGACCATTCTTCATCCAACTTATCAGCCATCTCGGTTTGCTTGGTGGGAAAAAGGTGCGCGTAGCGGTACGTAATATCAATGCTTTCATGCCCAACACGTTCCGCGATGGCAACAGCAGAGAATCCTTTCTCAATCAGGAAGCTGACGTGGCTGTGACGCAGATCGTGGATGCGAATCTTCTTGATACCCGAAGCCTTGCTGCCACGAGCCATTTCGTGGGTCAGGAAGTGCCTGGTGAAGGGGAAGAGGCGATCATCGGGCTGCAAGCCGTACAAGGACTTCATGTAGTCCTGCATCTCCTCACAGAGGAATTTTGAAAGGTGGATAATTCGATTACTCTTGGGCGTTTTAGGCTCGGTCACTACGTCGCGTCCCTTGAATCGCTGATAGGACTTGTTGATTCGCAGCGTCGAGCGCTGGAAGTCAAAGTCCGCCGCTGTGAGCGCTAGCAGTTCGCCCTCGCGAATGCCACACCAGTATAGGACTTCAAAGGCATAATAGGAGAGGGGCTTGTCCATGATGGTATCGGCGAAGCGTTGATACTCCTCCTTCGTCCAGAACAGCATCTCCTTGTGCGTGTCTCGCCCCATATTACCTGCGATCTCGGCAGGGTTCTGCTTGAGCCGATAATAGCGCACAGCATGGTTGAAGATTGCGCTGAGCTGGCTATGAACCGTCTTAAGATAGGTTGACGAGTAGGGCTTGCCATTCTCCATGTGAACTGCCATGAGCGTGTTTTGCCATGCGATCACGTCTTTAGGCTCAATTTCACTGATGATTCTCTTCTGGAAATAGGGAAGAATCTTGGTGTCGATCATGTTATCCTTGGATATCCATGTGTTTTCCCGCAGACGATCCTTCTTGTCGGTGCGGTAAATCGTCACGAAATCACCGAAGGTCATGGTTAAGTCCGCCGTTTTTTGAAGCAGATACTGCCTTTCCCATTCCTGCGCGTCACGCTTTTTGGCAAATCCGCGCTTCATCTTCTTTCGGCGAACACCTGTGAAATCGGTGAAGTAAAACGATGCGTAGTAGGTTCCTTGCTTTTCATCCTTATAGACTGGCACATTGGTCACCTCCTTGTTCCATCCCATAGAACTGTTCCCGAAAGAAACGGCGGCTCACCCGACCGGATACCGTTGTGTACCCGCTTGCCTTGAGCTTTTCATTCCATTCATGAATCATCTTTTAGGCTGTTGCTTTGGAAACGCCTAATTCTTGTGCTACCTCTTGCGCTGTTGCAAAAACGTTGTTTTTCATTTTCCCCTCCTGCGCTATATATATTTGCTTAGTAAACACAACGAATTATATACTAAGCATATTTGAATAGCAATACATTTTCTAAATATATTTATTTAGTAATTCTTGAGACACTCTCATCTGTGTGGTATACTACAGGTAAGACAATTGTTTTCAGGGAGGTTTTTTATGGCGGTTGGAGATCGGATTAAGCGAGCGCGCAATTATCGCAAGATGACGATGATGGAATTGGGGCGTGCTGTTGGATTTGACGAAAATAGCGCCGATGTCCGTATTGCGCAATATGAAAACAATTCGCGTAAACCTAAAGAAGACTTGCTGCGTAAGATTGCAGAAGCCTTGGATGTAAACTATCGCTCGCTGTATGAACCTACGTTGTATACAGCTGAGGATATTATGTATATGCTTTTTGAACTGGATGAGCACTATCCGTCTATTCGCTTGTTTGATGTAGTTGATAATACAGATGGGGATGCTCCCGAAAAACGTGTTGCAGTATGCTTCCGCTACGATCTGGTGGAAAGTTTTCTGAAAGAGTGGAAGCTTCGCAAGGAGCAGCTGGCAAACGGAGAAATCAATAAAGCCGAGTACGAGGAGTGGAAACTTAACTGGCCACAAACAGCAGATTATTGCGGTAAATTTCAGCCCAAGAAAGAATGGCGACAAAATCCATAAATACATAAAACCCCTCCGAAACTTACCGTTTCGGAGGGGTTGTGTCTGCCCTCTTGTTTTGAGAATAATGCAAAATAGTATCAAATCAGTATCACAAGGCATTTGGAAGTCGCAAAGCCCCTGAGATTACTGGCTGTTTTGATAATCCGCGGTTACTCCCACTCAATGCTCGCGGGCGGCTTGGTGGTAATGTCGTACAGTACGCGGTTGACGCCTTTGACTTCGCCTACGATGCGCCCCGCGATATGGTTAAGCAGCGGGTAGGGCAGCTGCGCCACGTCTGCGGTCATAAAATCGTCGGTGGTCACGGCGCGGATGGCGATGGCATAGGCGTAGGTGCGTTCGTCGCCCATTACGCCCACGCTGCGCGCGCCGGTGAGCACGGTAAAGTACTGGGAAACGGTGCGGTTGAGACCCGCGGCGGCTATTTCGTCGCGCAGAATTTTATCGCTCTCGCGGACAATGCGCACCTTCTCGGGAGTCAGGTCGCCCACGACGCGGATGGCAAGGCCCGGCCCGGGGAACGGCTGGCGGTACACCAGGCTCTCGGGCAAACCGAGGGTGATGCCCAGCTTGCGAACCTCGTCCTTAAACAGCATGCGCAGCGGCTCCACAAGGCTTTCAAAACCCAGCTCCTTGGGCAGGCCGCCGACGTTGTGGTGGCTTTTGATCACTGCGCTGCCCTTGACGTCGCCGGATTCAATTACGTCCGGGTAAATAGTGCCCTGCGCGAAGTGGTCGCGTTTGCCCAGCTTGGCGGCTTCTTCTTTAAACACTTCTACAAAATCGCGGCCGATGATTTTGCGTTTCTGCTCCGGCTCGACGACATCCTTCAAATCGGCAAAGAACTTTTCGCTCGCGTTGGCGTGCACCAGCTCCACCGGGAAGGTTTTGGTGAAAATATCGACAACCTGGTCGCTCTCGCCGGCGCGCATAAAGCCGTGGTCTACATACACGCAGGTCAGGCGGTTGCCAATGGCGCGGTAGAGCAGTGCGGCAGCTACGGCGCTGTCTACGCCGCCGCTGAGGCCCAGCAGCACGGTGCCGTCCTTCACCTGTTTGCGAATCTCTTCCACAGCCATTTCGGCGTAGGCTTCCATGTTCCAATCGCCGCGGAGCTTGCAGATTTTTTTGAGGAAGTTATCCAGCATTTTGCGGCCTTCCTCGGTATGGGTTACTTCGGGGTGGAACTGCACGCCGTAAATGCGGCGCTCCTCGCAGGCCATGGCCGCGATGGGGCAGCTGTCGGTATGGGCGATGCTTTCAAAGCCTTCCGGCAATTGCAGCACCTGGTAGGTATGGCTCATCCAACAGTAACTTTTTTCGCTGAGGCCTTCCATCAAGCCCGTGTCGCGCTTGTCCACCGTCATCTCGATCCGGCCGTATTCCCGCAGGGAGCACGCGCCCGCGTCGCCGCCCAGAATTTTAGCGGTCAGCTGCATGCCGTAGCAGATGCCCAGCACCGGTACGCCGAGGTCGTAAATGCCTTTGTCGCAGTAAGGCGCATCCTCGTTGATGATGCAGGATGGTCCGCCGGAGAGGATGAGGCCTTCCGGCTGATAGGCTTTAATGTCGTTAAGCGGCGTACTGTATGGTAAAACGACCGAAAATACCCCGCATTCGCGTACACGGCGCGCGATGAGCTGCGTATACTGTGCGCCAAAATCCAGAATCACTACACATTGCTGGTTTTGCATGAGTGCCTCCTAACCAAATTTCCCGGTATCGCGCGGAGGGGTCGCTGCTTGGGTGAACCGACCGGCGCGGATGGATACTCGTATTGTATTTTGCCATAAACCGTCCGCTACCGCAAGAGGAAGCGTGCAAAAAAGCGTACCGGTTTCACACGAATTGCATCAGCAGTTGCAAAAAAGGGCGGATAAAAGCGTTGTGGGTGCGGGCACGCAGGGTTTTAGGGTGCGGTTTGGCGGTTTGCAATCATTGCATATAATAGAAAGAAAATACTTGCGGAGGGTACGGTATTTTACCAGAATCCAGCGAATGTACAAACAACCTTCACATAGCGGACACAGCGCCATAAGAAACAGGCGGTAACATAAAACCCGTAACAAGGAGGGATCCATGATGAAAAAAATACTAAGCGTACTGGTTACGGTTGCCTTATGTTTATCTTCATTCTCTGCGCTGGCGGAAGCGCAAACGGCGGATGGAACTCCGCCTGCCATGCCGGATGGGCAAAGCGCAGGCATGGCGCCCGGGGGTGGTATGGGCGGCGGCAGCAGCCAGCCGGACAGCTACACCGCCGTATACACCTATGCGGAAGATACAGCCATTGACGGGGGTATCTACACCTCCACCGGGACGGATGAAAGCGCGGTGCTCGTAACCGGCGGCACCCTGACCCTGAGCGGCGCGGCGATCGACCGTACTTCCTCCGATAGCACCGGCGGAGATAACGCCAGCTTTTACGGCGTGGGCGCAGCGGTGCTGGTAACGGACGGTACCGCGGTAATCACCGACAGTACCATTACCACCGACGCATCCGGCGGCGCGGGTGTATTCGCCTATGGCGACGGTGTTGCCTATATATCCGATAGTACCATTACCACCCAGCAGGATACATCCGGCGGCATCCATGTGGCGGGCGGCGGTACACTGTACGCCAGCAACCTGAATGTGGAAACAAACGGCGGCTCGGCCGCGGCCATCCGCTCCGACCGGGGCAGCGGCACCATGGTAGTGGACGGCGGCACCTACGTATCCAACGGTTCCGGTTCTCCGGCCATCTACTGCACGGCGGATATTTCCGTGAATGATGCGACGCTGGTGGCGACCGGCTCCGAGGCGCTATGCCTGGAAGGCCTGAACAGCGTTCGGCTGTTTAACAGCGACCTGACCGGCAACATGCCGGATTCGGAACAGAACGACAATACATGGACCGTGATTTTGTACCAGAGTATGTCCGGCGATGCGGAAGTCGGCGAGGGCCTGTTTGAAATGACCGGCGGCACGCTGACATCCGAAAACGGCGGCCTGTTCTACACCACCAACACCCAGAGCGAGTTTGTACTGTCGGGCGTGGAAATTACGGCTGCCGAGGATGGCGCGTACTTCCTGCGGTGCACGGGCAACACGAACCAGCGCGGTTGGGGCACCAGCGGCGCCAACGGTGCGGACTGTACCTTTACGGGGATCGGCCAGATGATGAACGGCGATGTGCAGTGGGACAGCATTTCCCAGTTGGATTTGTACCTGACTGAAGGCAGTGTGCTCACCGGCGCGGTTGTAGATGACGAATCCTGCGCGGGCGAGGGCGGCGACGGATACAGCAGCCTCTATATCGATGCAGCCTCCGGCTGGGTGGTCACGGGCGACAGCACCGTAACCAACCTGTACGCACAGGGCAGCATTACGGATGCAGACGGCAACACCGTTACCATTACCGGTACTGATGGCACCGTATACGTGCAGGGCACCAGCCAGTACACCATTACCGTAACCACCTATTCCACCCAGTGTGACCTGAGCGGCGCGGGCAGCGTGAGCAACTGGAGCGACTACGCGGTGGAAATGTAAGGGTGAAAATCCGTTAACGATAGATATTCTTTTGCAGGGCAGCAACCTACCGCCCGGAGAGCATACCGCTCTCCGGGCTTTGTGTATTCAGCAATGAGAATGGATAGGCATGCTCCATCCGCAGGCCTGCTGTGCGGGGCTGTTTGTGACGTGTTCTGTTGCCCGCGGCGGAGAAAGAGCAGCACGGTAAGGCGGATGGAAATGCCTTCTTGCCGGTGTCCTGCCGTGGTTTGGCGGTAAAACCCTGCATGCGGCAGCATCGCTTTTGATCCATTCCACAGTATAGCAAGCTTCCTTTTTGGACTTGCAATCCGGCAGGGGGCATACATCATTCGGAATACAGGGCAACCTGCTTGGAGCGTGCTTGTGGCAATAAGGGTGTGTATACAAGAATCCGGCTGCGAAAACTGCAGCCGGATTCTTGTTAACGAATGCGGTGATGAGGATGGGTCTTTTCCAACCGGGTCAACGCTTGATCGAACGATTCGGAGCACATAAAATCTTCATACTCTGTTTTGCTTACCGCCTGAACCTCGTACAATTGGTCGTTAAACAACTGTACTTCCAGGGTTTCGTTCTGCCAGCCGACGCTTGCAATGCTCTGATCGACTATGGGGATACGACGCATCCGACCACCTCCCCTCTGTTTCATTATTGTACCACAATTGATAAATTCTGAACATATTGCGGCAGGAATCGATAAGGTTTTCGGAGCGCAGACAGAAAAAATTTTTCTGCGCAAGGCAATGAGGATTGCATTAGCGCTGGTAAAAGATAGAAGATAAGCCTATACTATAGAAAAAGAATATTAAGGAATGAATACAGATGAAGAAATATACCGACCGGGAAGTCACGCCGCTTATTTTTCATCATATCGTTCACTATGGCTGGCTGCCGGCTGATCCGCTGCCAGCAATGGACGACTGATGCTTCCGGCAGATAGGTAACCTCGTAACCGGCTTCCCATACGCGGATGCAAAACTCGGCATCTTCGGGCGCATAGAAAATACTTTCGTCAAACAACCCTGTTTGCGGCAAGATGCTGAAGCGCAACAGCCAGCATGCACTGAGCAGGTAATCTGTACTCTGCGGGCGCAGGTCGTTGGCATCGGTCATTTGATCGTTCCGTTCACAGTATCGCTGAACCGATTTGTTTGGAATTGCTTTAAACGCTTTGCTCCAAAGGGTCGGGAACCGCCGTGCATTCATTTGTACTGTGCCGTCGGGCGAAAGCAGCCGCGGGCCGGCAAGGCCGCACGAGGGGTGGTTTTCCATATAGGCGGTCATACGCGCTAACGCTTCTTGCGTGATAAACGCGTCGGAATCCAGAATGCAAACAAAATCGCAGGTCTTGATTTGGCGTAAAGCATAATTCCGTGAAACAGTGGTATCTCTGTTTTCAGGAAACAGCGTCGCCGGAGCAAAATAGAATTGAATAGATTGCAATACGCAGCGCAGAAGCGGAACATACCCTGGCGATTTTATGCCATTTCATAGGATTTTTTATTGTCCTCTCCCGCGGGGAGTTGATGTTAGCCATGGTATGCTGACTGTGGTTGAAAATTTCTTTTGAAACGCCTCTGTAATTGCTTTTTAAAATGGGTCGTGCTATAATGCCAAACGAGAGATGATGGTAAAGCACGTATCGGTGCACCCATAAAAAAGTCGCGGCGACGCCGTTTATTTTTGTTTGCACCGTTCCTTGCCGGCGGTATCTGTAAGAATGAAATCAAAGCAAATGCTTTGATGAAAAGTTCGGAAGGAGTACCGCATGAAAAAGTATAAAATGGCTGTGATTGCCGGTGACGGCATCGGTCCCGAAGTGATCGCTGAAGGCGTGAAAGTGCTGGATGCGATTGCTGCAATTGACGGTGGCTTCAAATTTGAATGGACTTTTTTTCCCTGGGGATGCGAGTATTATCTTGCCAACGGGAAAATGATGGACGACAACGGCATTGAAACGCTTCGCCGCTTTGATGCTATCTACCTGGGTGCTGTCGGCGCCCCGGGCGTGCCGGATCATATATCGCTGTGGGATCTGCTTCTGGTGATTCGGAAAAGCTTTGACCAGTACGTTAACCTTCGGCCCGTTAAGCTGCTGCGGGGTGCGCCCTGCCCGTTAAAAGATGTACGGCGCGAGGACATCGATATGACGTTCATTCGTGAAAACAGCGAAGGCGAATATGCCGGCAGCGGCAGTTGGCTTTATAAGGATAAGCCCAACGAAGTCGTTATTCAAAACGGCGTGTTTTCACGGGTTGGCTGCGAGCGGATTATCCGGTATGCCTACGAGCTGGCAAAAAAGGAAAACAAAACGTTAACGTCTGTCAGCAAAGGCAATGCGCTGAACTACTCCATGGTTTTCTGGGACCAGATTTTCAAGGAGGTTGGCCGGGACTATCCGGACGTAAAAACGTATTCTCTGCTGGTGGATGCCGCAAGCATGTTCATGGTAAAAGACCCAAAACGCTTTGAAATCGTTGTTACATCAAACCTTTTCGGGGATATATTAACCGACCTTGGCGCGGCCATCTCCGGCGGCATGGGCCTTGCGGCGGGGGCAAACCTCAACCCTGAACGCAAATATCCTTCTATGTTCGAGCCTATCCACGGCTCCGCGCCCGACATCGCGGGTAAAGGCATCGCCAATCCGCTGGCATCCATATGGTCGGCCAGCCAGATACTTGATTTCTTCGGCTATGAGGAGCACGGGCGCAAAGTGTTGAGCGTGATTGAAAAACTGCTCGTGGAAAAGACCACCCTGACGCCTGATGTAGGGGGCACTGCGTCCACTTCCGAAGTGGGCGATGCGGCTGTTGCGCTTTTGAAACAGTGGAGTTAGCCAAATGATATTGCTGCCTGCGGCATAGTGCGAAGCCGCAGGCATATTTTCCTTATTTCGCTTTGCCCGACCGTGCGTACGAACAGGGGATGAACAGCGCTTCTCTGTGCTTGGTCACGGCACGCCGCGAAATGGGAATTCCTTCAAGGGCGAGCGCCTGGGATATCGACTGGTCGCTGAGCGGCACGGCGGGGTTTTCGCAGCGGATGAGTGCGGCGATGCGGCCCTGTATAAATGCAATGGATTTTTCGCCTTCACGGCTCCGGTAGGAAGAACGCGAGAAGAAAAACGCCAGTGGATGCACGCCAAGGTCGCAGCGCAAGGTTTTGTTTTTCAACGTTCGTGTTATGGTGGATGCGTGTACGCCGACGATCCCGGCGAGCGTTTGCATGGAACATGGGTTTGGGCAGTCCGCTTCTCCACGGAAGTAGGCTTGCTGTAATGCGGCAATCGCCTCGCCGCAGCTAAGCAGCGTATTGCTGCGCCGGCGCAAGCTCGCGTCAAGGGTTTGCGCCAATGCCAGCTTTTCGCGGATGCAAGCGGTATCCTCGTGGACGTCCGCTAAAGAATGCCGTATCTGCCGGGCGGTATCCGCGTCTATACGCAGCTGAAAACAGGCATCCGGATTCAGCGATACGGTAAGCACGCCGTTTTCGTCCGTTTTCACCAGTAAGTCCGGCGGCGCGAAAGGAATATCTGCGGCGGAGGCAAACCCGTTGCCGGGCTTGGGATTGAGCGATACGATCACGTCTCTGGCACGCAATACTTCTTCGTCGGCCACACCGCAAAGAACGGCAATCTTGTGAAAACGGTGATGGGCGAGAAGATCCAGATGGTCATGCACGATGCGAAACGCAAGCGGATCGGGCGAGGGAGAACGCTTTATCTGTAACAGCAGACACTCGCGCAGGTTGCGGGCGCCGACGCCCGCGGGGGAGAAGGACTGCAAACACCGGAGCGCGGTTTTGGCATTCTCCTGCGAAACACAAAGCGCCTTGGCGATCTGCGGCAAAGGCATAGCCAAAAATCCGTTGACATCCATGCGGTCGATTAAAAATCGGACATGCCTGCGCATATCGTTTGGAATTGGCGCCAGGGTTGCCTGTTCCAAAAGATGCTCATGGAGGGTAACGCGGCTATGCGAATCGCTTTGCAAATGCAGGTAGGCATCTGCATCGCCGGACTGCGAAGGTTGGGACGTGTGCGCTGAAAAGGCGGCGCTGCTTTCATAACGGATAAACGGATTCTCAAGCGATTGCCGGGTTAAAAACGAATGCAGCTCAAAAGCGCTCATTTCCAGAATGTGCAGGGCCTGAATCTGCTGTTGTGAAAGCGTAAGCTTCTGATGCTGATCCATGCCAAGCTGCACGCAGACCACATCCTTTTTAACGATAAGTATGAACGAATTTTGCGGGTTCAGTATAACAGTGCGAACTTTAAAAAGCAAGTTGCCCCGGATGCGCAGGGCATTACGCAAGAACGCACCGGCAGCAAAGCGTTTACAGGGCAGGGTATGTTACGCAAGGAGGGAAAAGCATGGAACCGAATAAACAAAAACCGTTTGTCGGCATCGTTTTGGGTGATCCCGCCGGGATCGGCCCGGAAATCGTACTTAAACTGTTAATGAGGCCAAGCACATACGCGTATGCTAAGCCCGTACTGATAGGCAATTATGAAATGCTGTGCCAAACCGCCAGACGCATCGGCAGCGAGCTGTTCTTTTCCAAATCAAGCATGGAAGAACTGTCGGAAGAGGGCGACCCCGCCTATTTAAAGGGAATTCCGGTTATTGATATTCCGGGGGATACCGCGGCTGTGGTGCTGGGCGAAGTAAGCGCCGCCGCAGGCAAATTCGCGTACGATTCCATTGTATGCGGCTATCATATGCTGGAGAAGCAATTGATTACCGCCATGATTATGGGCCCGATCAACAAACAGGCGCTGGCGATTGCAAATAACCGCTACCGCTCCGAATATGAACTTTTCGCCCATCTGGCCGGGGTGGCGGAAGTGCAGAGCGTGGTAAAAGGCGGGTCCTTATTCCGGTCCTCGGTAATCGGCCATGTGCCGTTTCGCAGGATCATCGAAATGCTGACCACGGAGCGGATTGTGGAAACCGGAATCGGGCTGAACCATGTGTTGAAGGATATACTGGGCGTGCCGGCGCGGATATGCATTGCCGCGCTGAACCCGCACGGCGGCGAGGGCGGCATTTTGGGCGAAGAAGAATCGGAAATTATTATTCCGGCTGTGAAGGAGCTGCAGCGCAGAGGGATAGACATCAGCGGCCCCTACCCCAGCGATACGATCTATACACGTGCCGTTAACAATGGGTACGACGGCATCATTTATTTGTACCACGATCAGGGAAACATTGCCATGAAAGCAAAAATGTTTGAAACAACCGCCCTGATCTATACCAATCTGCCCTATCCCATTCTCTCCACAGGGCATGGAAGCGCTATGGATATTGCGCCGCTGGGCATCGCGAATGCGACCAACTTGTGTTATGTAATGTCAACGCTCGCAACGATCCTGCAAAGGCGGTCCGGTGCGGAGTAAGTGAACTGCCATCGTTCCGGAGGGGGTGTAATCATGGCAAATGAACTGCAATTTTTGCAGTCGCAATCGCTTTTGGCAGCCATTCATACGGCGCTGCGTATCACCGACATGCAGGGAAAGGAAATATACCACAACGCCAATTGGGATGCGCTGCTTCCCCAAATGGAGGGGGTGGACAGCGGCGAACTGGCGGCTAAGGCGCTGGAATGCGGCTCTGCGCAAGAACGCAGGGGAATATTGATTTTGCACTGCATTGCCGTCCGTCAACCGGATTTTAGCGGCGTGGTATCGGAGATTTATCCTGCCAATCTGGATGAACTGGTGCAGGGCTCCCCGTTTGACAGCGCGGATATAAGCGCCCGCTTAAACCGTTTGCAGCTAAGGGATTGCATTGCAAACAGCGCCAGCATGATCCGCGTATTTGAAAAAGCAAAACAGGTCGCAAACTATCCAACCACGGTGCTGCTGGTGGGAGAAACGGGCGCCGGCAAAGAGGTGGTGGCCTCCTTTATTCACCGCAACAGCAGGCGGGAGGATAAAGCGTTTATTAAAATCAATTGCAGCGCGATCCCGGAACAGCTGTTGGAAAGCGAACTGTTTGGCTACGAAACCGGCGCGTTTACGGGAGCGAAATTAAAAGGCAAGCCGGGGTTGTTTGAACTTGCCAATAACGGAACGCTGCTGCTGGATGAAATTGGCGATATGGCGTTGCCCTTGCAGGCGAAACTGCTGCGCGTATTGCAGGAAAATGAGATTATGCGTCTGGGGGGACAAAAAGCCATACCCCTGAATGTCCGCATTATTTCATCAACCAACAGGAACATCAAGGAAATGATGGAAAAGGGGCAGTTTTCCGAGGCGTTGTACTATCGGCTCAATGTTGTGGAACTTTACATACCTCCCCTGCGGGAACGCCGGGAAGATATACTGCCGCTGTGTACGTTCTTCCTCAGCCAGTTCTGTGAAAAATATAAGCTGGAAAAAACGTTCTCTCAGGAAGTGAAAGAGTACTTTGCCCGGTACGATTGGCCGGGGAATGTGCGTGAACTTTGTAATATGGTGGAAAACACAATTGTTTCCTCGGATTGCAGCGTGATCGGACTGGAGGATATTCCGCAGCGCATTATCTCCGCCCGGCCCAGCCATACACCTGCTGCGGCTGATGTTTCCAGCATGCAGGATGCGGTTGAGGGAATTCAAAAGGAAGTGATCCGTTCGGCGCTGGAGAAAAACGGAAGCTTGCGCAAGGCGGCAAAAGCGCTGGAAATGGACCCGGCGACCCTGCATCGACTGGCGAAAAAACTGGGGATTCCGACAACATGAAACGATGAAACGTTTCAAAAATAAAACACGGCCGACCTGCGGGATGCCCTCGCGGCGGCCGTTTCATGTATCATTCAGAAAAAAATAAAACTTTTTTGACATCATCAAACGCTTATGCGGCAGGGGTTTGAAAATAAAATGAAACAGAAATATGCAAATGGAAAGCGGAAAACGAACAGGTTGGCACGATAATTGCTATGTATATCAGTGCAGATACAACCACATCATCTCTCATGGTTTATCATGCAGTCTTATATGTGCTAAGGAGGACCCTATGAACAATACACCTGTGCTTGGCATCATTCTGGGAGACCATGCCGGAAGCAGCCCCGAACTCGCGGCAAAAACAGTTTTAGCCAATGACGGCCGGTATACGCCCGTGTTTATCGGAAACCGTGAACGTTACAATATTTCCGCGAAGGTGGTTCAGGGTGCGGATAAGCTTGCAATTCGCCCGTTGAATGGCAGGCCGGAGTTTGCCGGTCCTCAGACGGTGTACTTTGCGGATGTCCCGGCCGGTGAGAATATCGAATTCAGCAAGGTTACGGCAGACAGCGGAAAGCATGATGTATGATTCTATCGCCAAAGCGGTGGAGCTGGCAAAAGAGGGCGTCATCGACGGCATCAATATGGCGCCCATTACCAAGCAGGCGCTTCATGAAGCCGGCTATGCCGAGTGCACCGAGTTCGATATTTTTGCCAAACTGTTTCACACCAGCGGCATCCGTGCGGTGATACAGGGCGGCAGTATCTTTCGGTCCACTGTGGTGGGGCACTGTGCGTTTGTAGACATTCCTGCCAAGCTGACAACGGATGGGATTGTGAACACGGCGCGGGGCTTGCTACGTGTCATGCGTATGTTCTCGCCTGATCAAGAACCTATGATTGCTGTCGCGGCGTTAAACCCCCATGCCGGCGAAAATGGATTGTACGGAAATGAAGAGCAAACCAAAATTCAACCGGGCGATAGACATTTTAAAGGCCGAAGGCAATCACGTAATCGGGCCAAGCCCTGCCGATACCGTATTCCTCAAGGCGATGAGCGGCCAAGTGGGCGGCGTGGTGTTTATGTATCACGATCAGGGCAATATTGCCATGAAGAGCGTTTATTTTGGCGACGGCGTATTGATTTACACCAATACCCCCGTTCATATTGTATCGGTCGGGCATGGCCCCGCTTACGGAAAAGCAGGCAAGGGTACGGCAGATCCAACCAATATGATCGCCAGCATGGAAACCCTGCGAAAGCTCGTCAACAGCGAGCAAAACGCCAAAGCGTAGCCTTATGCGGGAAATCGTTGAATACCGCTGTCCATACCTTGGTATTTATGTGAACAGCTACCGCGTAGCGGCGGAGGGGAAAACGCTGCTGTTGGACAGCGGCCTGGCCTGCGGACGCGAAAGGCTTGCCCCTTTTGCCAATGCGGATACGGTATTGCTGAGCACGCACGGGCATTGGGACCACATAGGCAACCATCGCTTTTTACAGTCACACGGCGCCAAAGTATATGCTTCGGCGGCGGATGCCCGCTATTTTTCGCACTTCGGCTGGCACTGGGATATTCAGTTTGGACAGTTTGCCAAAGATTATGCCCTGCCGCCCGCACGAAAGGAAACCTTCTTCCGGGAAGCCGGAGAACCGGTGAAACCGGATGAGTACCTGGCAGACGGCGATATTCTGAAGATTGGCAACTGTACGGTGGAGGTGCTTGCTACGCCGGGGCACTCGGATGGAAGCGTATGCTTTCTGCTGGCGGATGAGGGCGTGCTTTTTACGGGGGATACGCTGATGGGGGACGGTTTCTTCTCGGGGATTCCGCAATACACAAACCCCATCGCGTATAAAAGCTCGATGGAGAAGCTGATGGGTCTGAAAGTGAAAACGGTGTATTGCGACCACAACGACCCCATTCCGGGAGAACACCTGGCGAGGAAAGCGCAAAATGGCATTGCCTGTGCGGAACGTATCGAAAAGACGGTGGATGCGTTTGTGGCGGGATACCGCGGAAAACCGGAAGCGCTTTTACAGGAGCTGGTGCAAAGGGTATGCGCACTGGAAGGGAAAAAAGCAGGCGGCGGAGCCTGCATTACAGTGCTGGCACACTTGCGTAAACACATGGATCAACCGGTGGTAAAAACTTGTTTTCTCACCCATACGCCGTTGTAAAACCGGATTTGATCGGGCGGAGTTCCCGATAAAAATAAAAGGAGGATTCCCAATGAAAAAACTACTCAGTACCCTTTTGTGCCTGGCGCTGGTATTCACCGCTTGCTCAGCCCTTGCCGACACGGTAACGATGAAGTTTGCGGGAACGACACCCGTAAATGAGGAACTGGGCGAATACCAGGCGATGGTGAAATTCGCGGAACTGGTTGAGGAATATTCCAACGGTTCTATCACCGTGGAAGTATACCCGGCCAGCCAGCTGGGCGGTTCGGTAGAGTTTACCGAAGGCACCGCGCTTGGCACCGTGGAAGCCTGCGTTGTCGGGTTTGATGGTATCGGCAATCTGGCGCCCGAGTGCTACGCACTGGCGATGCCTTACCTGTATGACAACATTGCCGCGATGCGCCCCGTGCTGGAGGGAGACACCGAAGCCCGCGCTGCGATTGACGGCGTGCTCTCCAATACCAACCTGAAACTGGTAGGTATTTTGTACCGCCCGATGCGCGTGACCGCGAACATTAAAAAAGCGATTACAGCGCCTGCGGATTTGGATGGCTTGCAGATTCGTTCTCCTTCGTCGGAGGCAAATCAGGCTATTATTGACGCCATGGGCGCCATCCCCACAACCATCGCATGGAGCGAAGTGTTTACGGCGCTGCAGTCCGGTGCGTGTGACGGCGTTGAAAATGCCATTACGGAGCTGGCTTCCATCAATCTGCAGGAAGTTGTAAAGTACGTTTCCGAAACCAACCATATGGCGTCCCCCATTGCGATCATCGTTGGTGAAGCCTGGTTCAACGGCCTGGCGGAAGATCAGCAGGCGGCGATTCTCAAGGCCGGCGAAGAAATTACCGAATGGCGAGCACAGAACGTTGCGGAAGAAACCGCTGCCGCATGGCAGAAGTTTGAAGATGCCGGAGTCGAGGTGCTTTATGCTGACGAAATCGACTTTGCGGCCTTCAAAGCAGCCTGCGCGGACGTGTACAAAGTATTTGTAGAAAAGGGTTACTTTACCGAAGCGTTCTACAACACACTGAAGAACTAAGGATTCTGACGGGCAGCACGCTGTCCTGAAAACGGCGGTGCAGACGGAGAAGCAGCTTCTCCGTCTGCCGTTGCCTGCAGGAGGTGAACTTGGGTGAAATTGAAAAATGGAATGGACAAGTTCTTTGACGGTATTGTTTTTGTGCAGAAAAAGATCACCGGTATGCTGCTGCTGTTGATGATTGTCACCGTATCCTGGCAAATCATAGGCCGCGTTGTATTTAAGGCGAGCACACCATGGACGGAAGAATTAGCGAAACTCTCCCTGATTTGGTTTACATTTCTGGGCAGTATTGGCGTACTGCGCAATAAAGAACACCTTACCGTGGATCTGCTTTTGGCCCGGTATAAGGATAAAACACGCAGGCGCGTGCGAATATTTATCGATCTGGTGATCGCCGCGTTTTGCGTAATGATGTTCCTCTTTGGCATCTACCTGTGCCGTAACCCCATTATTATCAGGGGCATAACCACAGGGTTGAATATATCCCGGTTGTATCTCTACCTCAGCCTTCCGATCTGCATGTTCTTTTCATCGCTGATCGCGGTTTACGACCTGATCCTTGGGATCATTGACCTGATCCATCCGAATCTGTTTGTGGAAACGAAGGGAGGCGAAGCAGCATGATTGGAGCCATTATCTGGATATGCCTGATCGGCTTTATGCTGATTGGCGTTCCGATCGCATTTTCGATGGGCTTATCCGCAACGGTAATGCTGCTGATCAATAACACGGCCAGTAACATTGTAATTGCGCAAAAGGCGGTAAACGCGCTGGATTCGTTCACGATTATGGCGATACCGTTTTTTATGATGGCGTCATCCATTTTGACCGGGGCGGACATCGGCAAAAAGATATTCCGGTTTGCCGGTACGCTGGTGCAGCATCTTCCGGGCGGGCTGGCCCATGTGAATATCCTCACCAGTATGATTATGGCTGGCATGTCCGGCTCCTCGGTTTCCGATGTTTCCGGCATTGGCCGGATGGAAATGGACGCTATGGCGGACGCGGGGTATGACAGGGATTTCAGCGCGGCGGTAACCGCCTCCTCATCTACGGTTGCGCCCATTATACCGCCCAGTACCAGTATGATCCTGTACGGTTCGATCACGGGCGTTTCCATTGGCAAACTGCTTATCGGCGGTCTGCTTCCGGGCTTGCTGATGGGGCTGGCGCTTTGCATACTCTCCTATATTATCAGCGTTAAGCGCAAATACCCGCTGCAGAAAAAGGCAACCCGCAGGGAGATTTGGCTTTCCCTGAAAGAAAGCTTTGCGGCGCTGCTGATGCCGCTCATCCTCATCTTCGGCATTGTGAGCGGTATTTTCACCGCGACGGAAGCGGCTTGCGTGGCTACCGTCTATTCGATCCTGATCTCGCTTTTCTGGTACCGTAAAATCAATTTCCGCAAGCTCTTTAAAATACTGGAAAACACATCCGTTTTTGCAAGCTCAACGTTGTTTGTTCTTGCGATGGCGGGGGTTTTCGGGCTGGTGCTTACGCATAACCAGGTGCCAACCAAAATCAGCACGTTCTTTATGTCGCTGTCCGATAACAAATATGTTTTGCTGTTCCTCATCAATGTTATGCTGCTGATTCTCGGCTGCTTGATGGAAGGCAACTCCATTTACATGATTCTTGGTCCGGTGCTGGGTGTTTTGGCGGTTCAGCTGGGCTGCGACCCGGTCGCGTTTGGCGTAATGGTTGTGTTTAACCTGACGCTCGGCCTCATCACCCCGCCGGTGGGGCTGTGCCTGTTCCTGACACAAAAGGTAGCCCATATTACATCGGGTGAAATGATAAAGGCAATTACGCCGTTTGTAATTATCCTTGGCGTGGCATTGCTGATTGTTACCTATTTCCCCCAAATCAGCTCCTTCCTGCCGAATCTGCTAATGTAAAGGAAAATGCGATATGTTTGATTACACAGGTAAAGTGGTTGCGGTAACGGGCGCCTCAAGCGGCATCGGAAAAGCGATTGCCAGGGCATTCTACAATGCGGGCGCAAAACTGGCCTTGTGCAGCCGTTCGGTGGAGCGCGTAAAAGACGCCGTGGCGGAGTTTGCAGACCCGTCCGATCCGCGCATCCGGATTTTTAGGGCCGATACCAGCCGCGTGGAAGATATTCGAGCCTTCCGCGACGGGGCGGTGGAAGCCTTTGGGATGATTCACGTTTGGGTGAATAACGCGGGTATCGAGCACCCGCTGCCCACCGTTGAAATGACGGAGGAAATATTCAATCAGGTGGTGCACACCAATTTCAGAGGGTATTATTTCGGCTGCCAGTGCGCCGCACAGGATATGCTGAAGCGGAAGGCGGCGGGGTGCATCGTCAATATCGGCTCGGTAAACGCCGTAACCGTCGTTGCCGGGCAAGCCGTTTATGCCGCTACAAAGGCGGCAATCTCCCAGATGACGAAAAGCTTCGCGCGCGAATGGGGCAAGCAGGGGATTCGGGTCAACTGCATTGCGCCAGGCAGCATACCGACGAAAATCAACGAGGAGAAATATCGCGATCCGGCAGCGCATCTGGCAATGTGCGAAAAAATTCCCATGGGACGCCGGGGAGAAACGGCGGAGGTGGCGGATGCCGTGCTCTATATCGCATCTGATGAGGCCAGCTATATCACCGGACAAACATTGTTTGTGGATGGCGGCCTGACCCTTGTGCATGGCTGATAAACAGAACAAGCAGGACAATCAAAAGGGGGAGCATTCAATGGGGAAAATAAAGGTTGGCGTTGTGCATACATTTCTGTATTCCGTGGAAGACCTGAAGGCGATGTTTCGGCAATACCTGCCCGAAGTGGAAATGATCAATATCATTGACGATTCGCTGCTGCAGGAGGCGCTGCACAATCAGGGTATAACCCCATCGCTGGTCAGCCGCATGTGCGATTACTACACCAACATGCAGGAGCTTGGCTGCAGCTGCGTGCTTAACCAATGCTCCTCGGTGGGCGAGGCGGCGGATATTGCAGCCAGATTGATTGATATTCCCGTTGTGAAAATCGACGGCCCGATGGCAAAAGAGGCTGTGAAACTGGGAAGCCGTGTCGCGGTTATTGCCACGGCAATTTCTACGGTCGAGCCGTCCAGCCGCCTTGTGGAATACTACGCAAAGCTGGCCGGGAAAGACGTAACGGTTGACCGCTGTTATGTAGACGGCGCATATGACTTTTTGTTAAAAACCGGAGACAAGCAAAAGCATAACGAGATGGTGTGCGATAAAGTACGCCAGGCGGCTGAAACACACGATGTGATTGTGCTGGCGCAAGGCAGCATGTACCACCTGATCCCGTTGCTGAAAGATGTAAAAGTGCCTGTGCTCACAAGCCTTGAAACGGGCGTGGCGCAGATACGCGGCGTGCTTGGCTTATAAACATGGAAGGGAGAACCAATATGGCAAAGAAGATAGGCTTTATCGGCCTTGGCATCATGGGCAAGCCGATGGCGAAAAACCTGCTGAAAGCGGGATACGAGTTAATGGTATACGATATTGTGCCGGCTGCCGTGCGTGAACTGGAGCAAGCCGGGGCGGAAGCGGCCGAAAGCGTTGCGCAGGTGGCAAAAAATTGTGCAACAATCATCACCATGCTGCCAAACAGCCCCCATGTGAAAAATGTGGTGCTGGAAAAAGGCGGCATTATCGAAAACGCGGCGCCCGGTACACTGGTTATTGACATGAGCTCCATTGCGCCTACGGCCAGCAAGGAGATGTATAACGCGCTGAAAGAAAAAGGCATGCGGATGATTGACGCGCCTGTGTCGGGCGGCGAGCCAAAGGCGATTGACGGCACCGTCGCTATTATGGTGGGCGGCGATGAAGCGGATTTTGCGCAAGCCCTGCCGCTGTTGCAAGTGATGGGTGCAAGCTATACGCTTATTGGCGGCATTGGCAGCGGCAACACATGCAAGCTGGCAAATCAGGTTATCGTGGCGCTGAATATTGCTGCTTTGGCGGAGGGGATGATGCTGGCCAAAAAGGCCGGCACAGACCCTGCAAAAGTATTTGAAGGGATCAAAGCCGGGCTTGCCGGGTCAACGGTTATGAATGCAAAGGCGCCGATGATGCTGAAAGATTTTTACGAACCCGGCTTTCGTATCGCTTTGCATATCAAGGACTTGAAAAATGCGTTGGAAACAGGCGAAGCGTGCATGGCGCCGCTGCCCATGACCGCGGAAATTCTGGCGGTGATGGAAGAACTGGCGCAAAACGGAGATGCGGCCTGCGACCACAGTGCCATAGCAAAACACTATGAAGCGCTGGCGGGCGTACACTTTAGCGATTGATGACCAAGGAGGACGGGAACATGAAAAAAATCAAGGTCGGAGTGGCCGGGTACGGTACCATAGGGCAGCGGTTGGCGGATGGCGTTGCGCTGCAGCAGGATATGGAGCTGGTCGGCGTGGCGGATGTTGCGCCAACGCTGGCGATACGCGCATTGTATGAAAAGGGCATGCCGTACAACCTCTATCTGGTTGGCGGCTCGGAACGCGCCGCTTTTGACGCGCTGGGCATCCCCGTTTCGGGCACGTTTGAAGAGTTGATTGGCAAAGTGGATATTATGCTGGATTCTGCGCCGGGGGGCATCGGGGCGAAGAATAAAGAGCTTTATCAAAAAATGGGCGTAAAAGCAATCTTCCAGGGCGGGGAGAAAAACGCGGTCGCGGATGTGTTTTTCCATGGCTATGCCAATTATGAAAAAGGCCTGGACGCGGATTACCTGAAACTGACCAGCTGCAATACCACCGGACTCATCCGCGCTGTGGATGCGTTGGACCGCGCTTTCGGTGTGGAGCGGGTCGCCATAACGATTATCCGCCGTGTGGCCGACCCCGGAGATTACCACCGCGGGCTTACGAATGCGCTGCAAATGGAGAAGGCGCCGAGTCATCAGGCCGTTGACCTGATGACGATCATGCCCCACGTGGAAGCGACCGGCATACTTGTGCACACGCCGGTTACCCATGGGCATATCATTACGGTGCTGGCTACCGGTAAAGACGGGCGCAAAATTACGCGTGATGAAGCGCTTGCCTGCTTTCAGAAGCATCCGCGCATCCGTGTGGTTACAATGGCGGAAGGGTTTTTGGGGAATGCGAGTTTCTTTAAGTATGGGCGCGATTTGGGCCGCCCGCGCGGAGACTTGTATGAAATTGGCTTATGGGCGGACAGCATTGTGGAATCCGGCGACAACATTATGTTTGCCATCCACATTCCGCAGGAATCGGTTACGATTCCGGAAACCATTGACGGGATACGCGCCGCGATGGGCATCCAGCGCACCAGTGCGGAAGGAACGGCCGAAACCAATAAATATCTCGGCATGAAAATACGGGGATAAAGCATCCCTTGCGTACAGGCGGGCTGCATATGCGCCCGCCTGTTTTGAAAGGATTGAGTGGCATGCGATTCGGGATTCATACATTGGACGACTTTGATGTGCGCAGCAAAACCGTGCTCTGCCGTGTGGATATAAACCAACCTGTCGACCGTGCTGCGGGAACGCTGAAAAGCATTGCCCGAATATCGGCGTGCGTTCCCACTGTGCGCGAACTGTCCGATAAAGGGGCAAAGGTGGTGCTGCTTGCCCATCAGGGGTCGGATATTGAATATAAGAACTTCTACACGACCGCGCCGCATGCAAAAGTACTTGCCGGACTGCTGGGCACAGAAGTGCAGTTTATTGACGATGTTACCGGCCCTGCGGCGCGGGAAAGCATAAAAACGCTTCGGGCGGGCGAAATACTGCTGCTGGATAACGTGCGTTTCTGCTCGGAAGAACAGACGTTGTTTGAAATGAAGCTTCAGCTGACGCACGAACAGCAGGCGAAAACGCAGGTGGTGGAAAAACTCGCCCCGCTTGCCGATTTGTATGTGTGCGATGCTTTTGCGGCGGCACACCGTGACCAGCCTTCGCTGTGCGGCTTTGAAAGGGTGCTGCCCTCGGCTATGGGCAGGCTGTTTGAAAAAGAGTATTGCGTTGTATCCGAGCTGATGGAAGCGCCGGAACACCCCTGTACGTTCGTGCTGGGCGGGGCGAAAATTTCAGATGCTTTTATGATGATGGATAAGGTGCTGGGCAATGGTTCGGCGGATAAAGTTTTAACCGGCGGACTGGTGGGGCAGATTTTGCTGGCGTCCCAGAATGTTGAAATCGGACAGGGAACCATGGCGTTCATTCAAAAATCCGGCTACGGAGAATACATCGAGAAGGCAAAAAGCATCTACCGGCAATACCGGGATCAAATCATCCTGCCGGTGGATTTGGCACAAAGCAAGGAGGATATCCGCATAGAGGCAAAATGCGGCGAAATCCCGATGGATTTTGACGCGCTGGATATCGGCTCCGAAACGTCGGCGATGTACCGCAAGGTGATAATGCAGTCCAAAACCGTATTTGCCAACGGCCCGATGGGCGTGTTTGAAAAACCGGCAAGCGAGGCGGGGAGCAAAGCCCTGTTTGAGGCGCTGGCGGAAACAGACGCGTATACGGTTGTGGGCGGCGGCGATAGTGTTACGGCGGCCGCCAAGTACGGGGTAACGGATAAAATCGGGTATATCTGCACGGGCGGCGGCGCACTGATTCGCTTTTTGTCGGGGGATGAGCTGCCGGTGGTAAAAGCGCTGCGCTATGCTGCCAAAGCCGGCTGAAGCAGCTTTTTACGGCGTTCTTGCATGCGGCTCCGCCGCTGCCATATAACGTACACAAACCTTCCCGCAAGGAATACCCGGCGCGGGAGGGTGTATTTCGTAACGGCTTTTTGGGGCGCCGTCAAGTATGCGGCCCTAAAAGCGCGGCAGAAAAACCCATTCCATTGACCGGGAAGCCTTGCATTTTGATCCGGCAGAGAAAGGAAAACGCTATCTTATGTTCAAAATCCTTGAAAAGAAGTATCTGCATCAAACGGTTGTGAAAATCGTTATTGCCGCTCCGCTGATTGCGCAAAAGGCCAAAGCGGGGCAATTCATCATCCTGCGCGCAAAAAGCGAAAGCGAACGGATTCCGCTGACCATAGCAGCCTATGATAGGGATTGCGGCACGATCACATTGATTTTCCAGATAGTCGGCGCGGGAACGATGGAATTGAACACGCTGCATGCCGGAGACGGCATTCTCGATTGTGTCGGCCCGCTTGGCGAACCCACCCATATAGACGGGCTGAAAAAAGTATGCGTTGTTGGCGGAGGCGTCGGATGCGCGATTGCCCTTCCTGTGGCACGGGCACTCTGCCGGCAGGGGACGGTTGTGCATAGTGTCATCGGTTTCCGTAACAAAGAGCTTGTTATTTTGGAGGATGAGTTTAAGCAAGCCAGCCAAGAACTCTGCCTGGTGACGGACGATGGAAGCTATGGCGTAAAAGGGCTAGTGACAATGGCGCTGGAAGACCTGCTGAAAGCCGGGAATACATACGATGAAGTGATCGTGATAGGCCCGCTGGTAATGATGAAATTCGTTTGCCTGCTGACAAAGAAATTTGGCGTAAAAACAATCGTCAGTATGAACCCCGTTATGGTCGATGGAACGGGGATGTGCGGGGGGTGCCGGCTGACGGTTGGCGGTGAAACCAAATTCGCTTGTGTGGATGGCCCGGATTTTGACGGACATCTGGTGGATTTTGATGAGGCAATCAGCCGCAGCGAAATGTATAAGGATTTTGAACGCGGCGCCCGGGAAAAAGAGTGCAGGCTGTTTGCCAGGGAGGTGCAGTAATATGACGCAACGCAACATGAGCCTTTCGCAAACCCGGATGCCTGTGCAGGAACCGGAAGTGCGCAGCAAGAACTTCGGCGAAGTCGCGCTTGGGTATACAAAAGCAATGGCTATGCAAGAAGCAAAACGCTGCCTTGGCTGTAAAAGCAAGCCCTGCGTAAAACAATGCCCGGTGATGATTGATATTCCCTCGTTTATTCAAAAGGTTGCCGAAGGGGATATGGAAAGAGCGTACGAAATTTTGAGCAAAAGCACCGCGCTGCCTGCTGTTTGCGGCCGGGTGTGCCCGCAGGAAACGCAGTGCGAGCAGCTCTGCGTACGGAAAAAGAAAGGCGACAGCGTAGGAATCGGCCGTTTAGAGCGTTTTGTGGCAGACTGGCACAGGGAAAACAGCACGGATTTGCCCGTCAAACCAAAAGCGAACGGGCATAGGGTCGCAATCATCGGTGCAGGCCCGGCAGGGTTAACCTGTGCGGGCGATCTGGCGAAGCTGGGGTATGAGACGACGGTTTTTGAAGCGCTGCACAGGGCGGGCGGCGTGCTGGTGTATGGAATCCCGGAATTCCGGCTGCCAAAAGCCATTGTCGAACATGAAATTCAAAACCTGAAAGCGCTGGGGGTGCGGATAGAAACCAACGTTGTCATTGGCAGAACGCTTACCATAGACGAGCTGTTTGCCCAGGGGTTTGAAGCCGTATTCATCGGCAGCGGCGCAGGGCTTCCGAATTTTATGCATATACCGGGGGAAAGCCTGAAAGGGGTATACAGCGCCAATGAGTACCTGACGCGAATCAACCTTATGAAAGCCTATGATGCGGGCAGCCGCACGCCCATACAAAAAAGCAGGACGGTGGCGGTGGTCGGCGGCGGAAACGTAGCCATGGACGCCGCCCGGTGCGCAAAGCGGCTTGGCGCGGAAACCGTATATATTGTGTATCGCCGCGGCCGCGGCGAATTGCCTGCACGGATCGAAGAGGTGGAACACGCCGAGGAGGAAGGCATCATCTTTAAACTTCTGTGCAATCCGGTGGAAGTGACCGGCGATAAATTCGGCTGGGTAACGGGCTTGCGCTGCGTGGAAATGGAGCTTGGCGAGCCGGACGCAAGCGGCCGCCGCCGCCCTATTGTAAAAACAGGGAGTGAATGTGTGCTTAGCGTCGATACCATGATTATGGCTATCGGCACCAGCCCAAACCCCCTGCTGCGAAAGACGACCCAAGGCTTGCAAACCAACCAATGGGGGTGTATCGTTACCCGTAATGACGCCGGGCTGACAAGCCGTGACCGTGTGTATGCGGGCGGCGACGCGGTTACAGGCGCGGCAACGGTGATTTTGGCGATGGGCGCCGGGAAAAAGGCGGCGGAGGCGATACATCAGGATATGATGGGCGCTTAAATTATTTTGGTTATTATGGACGGTGCATGGTATGATTGGCAAAAGCACGTTATCATAGCAGCGTTGCCGGCAGCTGCAAAGCAGCTTTCGCCGGAAGCCTGATGATTGCAGCGGACCCGCTTTTGGTGCCGGAAGCCTCAGGCGGCGCTGAAAAAGCGGATGCAGCATATAACGTAAACATGCCTTGGCGGAAAGGATACGGAGCCGGTGGCATACCGTGTTTTACCGTTGCCCGGCGCTGGCGGGAAATTGTGTTATCTGGGGACTGCGGAAAAGTTTCAGGAGGTCTTTCGATGGAGTTTATCTTTGCAACAGACTCATTTAAGGGTACATTAAGCGCACAGCAAATCTCAACGATTCTTGAAAAAGTGTCGCGAAAACACTTTCCCATGGCGAAAACGCATTCGGTTCCGATTGCCGATGGCGGAGAGGGAACGGTGGATGCGCTGCTGGCCGCGGTTGGAGGCGAGAAGATTGTTGTTACCGTAACCGGCCCTTTGGGGGAACCTGTACAAGCTGCTTATGGCAGGCTTTCAGACGGGGTAACAGCGGTTATCGAAATGGCGCAGGCCAGCGGGTTGCCGCTGGTGCCGGAGGCGCTGCGTGACCCGCGCAATACAACGACTTATGGTACGGGAGAGCTGATACGGCACGCCTTGGATACCGGAGCTAAAAAGCTGCTGATCGGCATCGGCGGCAGCGCCACAAATGACGGCGGAATGGGTATGCTTGCCGCGCTAGGCGCTGTGTTTAAGGATCGTGACGGGCATGCTCTGGAGCCGGTTGGCTCCAGCCTGAGCAAAGTAGCGGGTGTGGATATTTCCGCCATGATGCCGCTGCCGGAGCGTGATTCCATCACCGTCATCTGTGATGTGGTAAACCCATTGCTTGGCAAGCAGGGGGCCACCTATGTTTATGGGCCGCAGAAAGGCGCTACCCCGGTGATATGTGATGAGCTGGAATGCGGAATGAGCCACTATGCGGCGGTGGTAAGCAAGGCGGTGCAGCGGGATATCGCCAACTTTTCAGGCGCGGGCGCGGCGGGCGGACTTGGCGCGGCTTTGGGGGGCGTGCTGGGGGCAGCCCTGCGCAGCGGAGCGGATGCGATACTGGATGCCACAGGGTTTGATGCGCTGCTGAGCCAAGCCGACCTTGTCATTACGGGCGAGGGCAGGCTGGATGGGCAAAGCGTACGCTATGGCAAAGTTCCCGTTGTGGTGGCGCGCCGCTGTCAGGAGAAGGGCGTTCCCGTCATTGCAATCGCAGGGGGTATGGGCGAAGGAGCCACAGACTTTTTAACGATTGGATTGAGCAGCATTCAGGTTACCATAAACGCCGCCATGAACCTCTCGGATGCGATGGCAAACGCAGAAGAACTTTATATGGATGCGGCGGACCGGCTTTTCAGAACCTTGAAAATCGGCACTTTTTTAGCATAATAGAAAAATTCCAAAGCAACAGGGCAGGTGGGGGCTTATGAAAGTGGATAGAGTTTATGTATCCAAGCTTTGCCGTGCCTGCTGATAATGCCCATACCGGTTCGTGTTCCGGCGGCTTTCAGGTAAGGCGGCTGAACAGGAACCTTTTTATGTATCCGGAGAACGCGAAGGAAAAGCTGGAAAGATGGCGAAGTGATTACAACGAATACCGTCCGTACAGCGTGCAAACATACTTTCCGCAGGCCGGAGCTGCCGGAATCCATACGGCAGATGCGATAATGACCTCGTTTTTTAAAGCTGAAACGGGCCTGCTTTTTTAGGGGATACCCAATACCCTTTGATTTTTAATTGAATCCGGATTCATCCTGAGGGAGTGCGAAAAGGCATCGGCTGCGGGGAAACCGGCGTATGGATTGCTTCGCGGGCGACCCGGCCAGTTACGCCCGGTTCGGTGGACAAACGCGAATAATCCATGCAGCCATGCGCTTTGCAACCCAATGGATAACCATAAATAGAGGGGAGCCTATACCAGTGAAACAAATTCAAATGCAGGAACTCACCACAGAAAACTTTCGTCCCTTTGGACGCTTTGCGTCCTTCCTCAACCCGGATGGCCCCGCGTTGGGGCAAGCGCCCATACTTTTTTACCGGGATCTTCTGCCGCTGGGGAACGGCGCGGCGTTAGCGGCGTCTGTTACGCAGACGGAACCGATCCCGCTGGTAGCGGATGTGATGGAATTTCATACCCAAACGTGGGAAGCGTTTATGACGCTGGATACGGATTCCTGCATCTGCGTGGCGCCTGCCACGGCAAGTGCAGAACTGAGCGGAGATACGCTGGTTGCCTTTCGGGTTCCGGCGTGCACGATGATCTATCTGCACCCCGGCGTATGGCATTATGCGCCGTACCCGCTGGAGGGGAAAACCCTGCATTCGCTGGTAATACTGCCGGAAAGAACATATGCCAACGATTGTGTGAAAATTACGCTGCCGGAAGGCGTTACGGTGTTACAAGAGGCGTAAGAATAAAACGGATGCGATGACCGGGTGAAAACACAAGCGTGAAAAAACAACCCATACCCTGCGAAAACAAGATAAGCCTGTACCGATGGTTTTCAGCTTTGCGCTATCCCCATCGGTACAGGCTTCTTTTGTGAAGCAGTTTATATAAGACCGGCGCGGGATAGTGTGAAGATGGCGGCCTTTGCCCTAACCATACGATACCTACACGCATGGAAGATGAATGCCGGAGGGCGTTGCCGGTAAAGACGCATCAGTGCCATATACTGCTGGGGGAGCGGGCTACGAATACAGAGAACGTAATGAAAAGAATCGACGCGTTACTCCGTCTCCTCCCGCAAAACAGGGGAAGCGGCTTTATAAACCCCCCTCTCTTTTCGCAAGTTGAATTTTGGACGATGAAAAATATATAGAATTGGCATTGACAAAATGGTATAAATCTGTATAATACAAACATATTAACGTTAACAGTAACGATATTATTAACGTTAACATTGAACGTTGTCACTATTTTGGAAGAAAGAGGTGAAGCCCGTAAACCTTATGCCGGCTTGTGAAAAGGCTGGCCGATTCTCTGGAGGCAACCTGTCATGCATGAAAATGCGAAAAGCACAAATGAATTTGAGGAGGATATACCATGAAACGTTTACTCTGTTTGGTAGTATCGCTGCTTATGTTGCTTACTCTGTCTTCTTTTGCCGGGGCGGAAGCCGTAATGGCCAATGAGGAATATGAAATTGCATTCAGCCTGAAAACCATTACCAATGACTCCTTCCAGCAAGCGATTGCTACGGCTGTTGAAGAAGCTTGCGTGGCTGCGGGCGCGAAATTCACGCTTGTGACCGCCGGCAGCGAAACGGGTGTTGCCATGCAGGTGACGCAGCTGGAAGATTTGATTACCAAAGGCGTGGATGCGTTGATCGTCAACCCCATGGATGCCAACGCCGTGATTCCTGCGCTGCAAAAAGCCAAGGAAAAAGGGATTCCCGTTGTGCTGGTAGACAGCACCATCGAGGCGGGTAACGAAGACCTGTATGTGACCTATGTGGGTACCGATAACTATGCCGCAGCCGAGCAGGGCGCACAGGTGCTTAGCGAAGCGCTGGGCGGCATCGGTAAAGTGCTGCTGGTACGCGGCGCAAACGGCAACTCCGTTGGCAATGCACGTGCCGATGGCTTCAAAGCAGGTTTGGCGGAAGGCGTTGAACTGGTGGGCGAGCAGCCGGGCGACTGGAGCAACGATATTGCCAAGCAGGTTACCGAGAACATGCTGCAGGCAAACCCGGACGTTACAGGCATTATGTCCTGCTCTGACGTTATGGTGGATGGCATCCTGCAGGCGATTGACGATGCGGGCTTGACCGGCATTCAAATTATGAGCTTTGACGGCGATAGCATCGAACAGATCAAAGAGGGCCTTGTGCTTGGCACAATGGCGCAGTTCCCCTCGCAAATGGGCCAGATTGCTGTGGATACGCTGATCAGCGTATTGAATGGCGATGCCGCCGCCGACAGCTTTGCCAAATACATTGATTCTGGAACGGCTTGCTACACTGCCGAAAATCTGCCGGAATAAGAAAAGCGCCGTTTTTGCAACGGATTTGAAGTGCTATATTGCATGTGAATCAACGGTTGCGGTTTGATGCGATGTGGCATGAAAATTATGCGCTATGGGGGCGCAGCCGCTTGGGCAGCTGCGTCCCCAAACAGTAAGTGGTTTGATTACAGCGAAAGGTTTGAGTCCGATGAAAGGCAAATACCTCAATGCTAAAAACCTGATTCTGGTAGGGTTTATTATCGCGGTGCTGACAACAGCCGGAACCTCGATTCCACAGTTTTTAACAGTAGATAATATTCTAAATGTAATACGGCAGACGGCGATTGTGTCGCTGGTTTCCTATGGCAGCGCCATGGTGATTATTGTTCGCGGTATCGATTTATCTGTCGGCGGGTTAATCGCTTTCTGCGCCATGATAAGCGGTATCATGATGAAAGCCGGATTTCCGATGATACTAGCCTTCGCGGCCGGTATTGTGTGCGGCGGCCTGATGGGGCTTTTCAGCGGCATCATGGTCGAAAAGCTGGAAGTTCCCGCCTTTATTACAACGCTTGTTATCGGGCAGGTTGCCACCGGTCTTGCGCTGGTGCTTGGCGGGGGCAATTCCCTGGGCGGGTTTTCGGACGCCTATATGTTTATCGGGAACGGAAGCTTCCTTGGAATCCCGATTTCCATTTATATTACCGTATTTTTCGTATTGCTCTCTTATATAATCATGAACCGGACCAAACTCGGCGTGCACATCTACGCGCTTGGCGGCAACGAGCAGGTTGTGAAAAACCAAGGATTGAGCACGGCTAAAATACGATATTTTGTATTTGCGTATTCGGGCATCTGCGCTGCCGTTGCAGGTATTTTGCTGAGTGCCCAGATGAATACGGTCCATCCGCAGCAGGGGGGCACCTACCAGCTGGATGCTGTGGCCGCTTGCGTCATCGGCGGTGTGAATATGGCGGGCGGAGAAGGCAAAGTATATCTGGCACTGGCAGGCGCGCTTACGCTGGGTTTTCTGCGCAATGCGCTGAACCTGATCGGGCTTCATCCATATTACCAAAACCTTATCGTCGGAATTTTATTGATTTTGATTGTCGGTATCAGCATGTACCGGCGCAATAAAGCCATCGAAAAAAGCCTCATCTTCTAATACGGAGTCGGAAAGGACGAACTGTAATGACCATCAAACAGAGGATTTCCGATTTTATCAAACATAACGGCAGCGTTGTTATCATCCTGCTGTTGGTCCTTTTTGCCTCGGTGTTTGTTAAAAACTTTTTCAGCCTGCGTAATTTCGCGCTGATCCTGAAACAGGCCGCGATTCCATCCATTGCATGTATTGGCATGACCATCGTACTGATGACCGGCGGTATCGATTTGTCGCTGGGATATATGATCGGGCTATCCTCCATTACGGTAGGACTGTTTGTAAAAACGCTTGGCGTCAGCATTCCGCTGTCGATTTTGTTAACGCTGCTGGTAGGGGTGCTTGTCGGGCTGTTTAATGGTGTTTGTGTGCAGTATATCAAAGTGCCTGCGTTTATTACCACGCTGGGTACGGGGTACATACTGCTTGGCGTTGCGCAAATCATCTCCAACGGCGCATCCATAAACCATATGCCGGACGCGTTTCTGGCGATTGGCAAAACAAAGATAGGGCTTTTAAACACCACGGTTTTCATAGCGCTGGTCATTTGTATGATTTTTTATTATGTTCTCCATCTGTCAACCTATGGACGATCGTTGAAAGCGTTTGGCCTTTCGGAACCGGCCAGCCGGTTGAGCGGATGCCCGACGGCGCTGATCAATTTATCGGTATATGTCATCAGCGCGACGCTGGCCAGCGTAGCCGGTATCCTGCTTACGATGGATGTGAATTGCGCACAGCCCACCATGGGCGGCGGCGATTATACCTTTCAGGTCATCACATCGGCGGTGCTGGGCGGCGTAAGCCTGTACGGCGGCGTCGGGTCGATCTTTGGCGCGGTGCTTGGCGTAATGTCCCTGAAGATTATCAACAACTGCATCAATTTGCTGAATGTGCCGTATTTTTGGGGAAGCGCGGTACTTGGCATTGTGATACTGATGGCGATCATCTTTGAGAATGTTAAGAACAGAAAGTTGTAAGGTGTGCAACATGGAAAAAACGATTCTGGAAATGGAACACATCACGAAGTATATTTACGATGCGTACGGCAAGCCCATTCACGGTACGAACGTTAAAATACTCAACGACGTGCATTTTGACCTGCGCGAGCAGGAAGTGCATATTCTAATCGGCGAGAATGGCGCGGGGAAATCCACGCTGATGAAAGTGCTTGGGGGCATTATTCCGCACGATGAAGGGAACATGCGGCTTTTTGGCAACGAGGTTCATTTTACCAACCCGCGCCAATCCCAGGCGCTGGGCGTTGGGTTTATCCATCAGGAGCTGGATTTGTGCCGCAATCTGAATGTGGCGGAGAATCTGTTTTTGGGGAGGGAAATTGGCAAATTGTTTTCCAACAAACGGGAAATGTATCAAACAAGCCGGAAGATGCTGGAACAACTGGGGTTCGATATAGACCCGCATACCCCGGTCAGCCGCCTGTCGACGGCGCATCAGCAGATGGTGGAGATTGTAAAAGCGGTTTCGCGTGATTCTAAAATAATCATTATGGACGAGCCTACCGCCAGCTTAACGCAATCGGAGATTGACCATCTGTTTGATATTATCCGCGACCTGAAAAAACGGGGGGTAAGCATCGTCTACATATCCCACCGGTTTGAGGAACTCAAGGAGATTGGCGACCGGCTTACCGTGCTGCGGGACGGCGGATACGTCGGTACGATTGATATGGCGGAGTTTGACCATGAGCGTGTTATCGGCATGATGGTTGGCCGGAAATTAAACAGCATGTATACCTGCCGGCATCAGCCCAGCGGAGAGGAAGTGCTCCGCGTGGACAGCCTGAAAATTGCGCCGGATATTGAGCCGCTTTCCATCCGGGTTCGCAAGGGAGAGGTGGTTGGCATCGGCGGGCTGGTAGGCGCAGGCCGTACCGAGCTTGCCAAGAGCATATTCGGGGTGCGCAAGTATTATGGCGGTGATGTATACTACTGCAACAAGCGTATGGATAAAATGACGCCGCAGCAGTGGATTGACCAGGGCCTGATGTACCTGACGGAGGACCGGAAAATAGAGGGTCTGGTGCTGCCAATGAGTATTGAGGAAAATATTACGCTGGCTTCGCTGCGCAGGCTTTTCCCCCGTACGCGCCTGCGCCCGAAGGTGGAAAACGGAATTGCGCAGGAGATGATAAAGAAATTGCGCATTGTATGCCGCAGCCCAAAACAAACGGCAAACACGCTAAGCGGAGGAAATCAACAAAAAGTTGTGCTTGGCAAATGGCTCGCGGCAAAGCCAAAATTATTGATTTTGGATGAACCGACACGCGGGGTGGATGTTGGCGCAAAAGCGGAAATATATGAGATTATAGACCAACTGGCAGCAGAAGGCGTCGCGATTGTAATGATATCTTCGGAACTGCCGGAACTGATCAATATGAGCGACCGGATCTACGTGATGCGCCGCGGAACCGTATCTGCCGAGATGACGGATGAAGAGACGTTTACGCAGGAACGGATATTGGCTCACACGTTGTAAATAATATCCATTATTGTGAGGTTCCTGCGGTTGTGCTATCATATAGAGATGGTAAACGGTCGGGTGCTAGCACAGGCGCTGCTATGACTACATCGGTTAGGTGTGATGAGCTTTGAAACCAGTGAAACGGAATGTAACGCTGAAGGATATCGCCAGTAAAACGGGGTTCAGCGTGAACACCGTATCCCGTGTGCTGCGCGGGAAGCAAGAAATTGCGGACGAAACGCGGGAAACTATTCTTGCAGCCGCTAAGGAAATGGGCCATGTGCGCAATATGCTTGCCTCGTCGCTGCGGTCGGGGTTTTCCAACACCATCGCAGTGATTCTGGGCGACGTATCCAACCCGCATTTTGCCATTATGATGAGCGAGATAGAGCATCAGGCGCGCAGCCAGGGATACACCACGTTTTTAATCAACACCGACGAGGATGAAGAACGTGAATATGAAGCGATTCATACGGCGCTGAACCAAAGTGTGGACGGTATTATTATATGCCCTACACAGCGTACCGGGCGTAACATTGATTTTTTACGTGAACGCAGAATCCCGTTTGTGCTTATCGGCCGTAAGGAGCCAAACACATCCTATGTGATCTGCAATGACGAGCTTGGCGGCTATCAGGCGACACAGCATCTTTTACAGGCCGGCCACCGGGATATTTTGCTGATGGGTGGACCCAACTACATCAGCAGCGCCGCGGACCGTAAAAAAGGCTATCTTCGGGCGTTGCGGGAAGCGGGTGTGGAGCCACGCCCGGAAATGATGCTGGAGGTGCCTGCAACCGCATCTAACGATTGTGCGCAGTCCATTGACAGGTTATTGAAAAACAATGTCCGGTTTACGGCTATTTTCGCTTTCAGTGATATTATTGCGTGGAAATGCTGGTCCTGTTTGAACAAAAAAGGGATTCGCGTTCCCGAGGATGTTTCCATCGTTGGGTTTGACTATATTCAATCGCGGCTGGAGCTGCCCTTTCAGGTTACCAGTATCTCCAGCCATAAACGGCATATGTCCACCACCGCTGTGGATGTGCTGATAAACGCCATCAAGTCGCGAAACGCACAGAAATACGAACAGATTATTATTGATACGACACTCAGCGAAGGGCAAACCGTACTGCCCCCGCCTGAAAGCTAAAAAGAAATACGAAATAAAAACCCTGTTTCACCCACCAATGGATGGGATATATTCTTATTGCATCAACAATTAACGTTATCGGTAACGTTAATAGAAAGGTGAAGCCATTGACCGGTACGATTTTTGATATTAAGGAATTCGCCGTTCACGATGGCCCCGGGATCAGGCAAACGGTATTTATGAAGGGCTGCCCGTTACGGTGCAGCTGGTGCCACAACCCTGAAGGGCTGCGGGTTCAGCCGGAGCTGATGGTTTCGCCCAACGGATGCATGCAATGCGGAGCCTGCAAGGCCGTGTGCCCGATGGCGGTTGAAATGGCGGGCTATGGCAAGCCGGTTCATTGCATGGCGTGCGGGAAATGTGTTGCGGCTTGCCCGCAGCGGATACGCAAAATCGTTGGGGAACAGTATACCCCGCAGGAGCTGGCAAACCGGCTGCTGCAAAACGCCGCATACTACGCAAGCACGGGCGGCGGGGTTACTTTTTCCGGCGGAGAACCCTTGCTGCAGGCGAAGTTTGTGCTGGAAACGATGGCCCTGCTTGGGCCGGCGGTACACAAGGCGGTGGAAACTTCGGGCTATGGGGACGAAGTAGCGTTTAAAGCCGTCAGAGATGCGGTTGATCTGGTGATGTTTGACCTGAAATGCATGGATGATGAGAAACACAAGCACTTTACGGGGGTTTCCAACCAAACAATACTCCGCAATGCGCTTACGCTTCGCGAAGGAAAAACCCCATTCATCATCCGCATTCCTGTGATACCGGGCGTAAATGATAACGACGGGCACTATCAAGCGGTTGCGAACCTGCTGAAAGGCGCGCAAACCCTGCTGCGTGTGGAATTGCTGCCCTACCACTTAACAGCGGGAGCGAAATACAAGATGCTGCAAAAACCCTACGAACCGGGATTTGATACAGGCAAAGAAGTGCATATCAATTTGGATGTTTTCTCACGATCGGGAATAAGGAGTTGTGTTTTATGACAGAGCGAATTGAGCGGTTGAAGGCTTATTTTATCCGGGACAAAGCGCACCATGCCGTTCGTTTTGCTCCACAGGATGAGTACTGCCTTGCAGAGAAATTTGCCAACAGCAACACGACGGATATGCGCCGCGCGACTGAACGGCTGAAAACAATGCTGCAAACAGAGGAGCCGGTTTTGCTGCCTCTGGAGAGGATCGTATTTACCCGACGAAACCCCACGGTGTTCTCCCTTTTTACCCAAGAAGAGATGGAGCGCATCCGGCAGACATACCGCATTCATGAGCGCGGCGAAGTTTGCAATATCAATGTAGATTATACCAGCCTGCTTACAAGCGGCTTGCTGGAAAAAAAGAAGGAACTAGAGGCGCGGCGCGCAGCGTTTGCAAGCCGGGGGGAAACGGAAAAAGCGGAATACCTGGCGATGCAGCTTGAAATACTGGACGCTGTACAGCAATTGAGCGACCGCTACCGCCGACTGGCAGAAAAAGAAGGCCGTACAGAGGTTGCGAACCGGCTTGCGCGTGTGCCCATGTACGCGCCGCGAACCTTGCCGGAAGCGCTGCAAATGTTCCGCATTTTGCACTTTACAATGTGGCTTGGCGGCAACTACCATAACACGGTCGGTCGGTTGGATCAATTCCTGTACCCTTACTATCTGAAAGATATTCAGGAAGGAAGGCTCACCAGAGAAACGGCGCTGGAGTGGATGGAGGAGTTCTTTATTACCTTTAACCGCGACAGCGACCTTTATCCCGGGATGCAGCAGGGGGATAATGGACAAAGTATCATGCTGGGCGGGACAAACCCGGATGGTTCCAGCAGCTATAATGAACTTTCGGAAATTTGCCTTACAGCCAGTTTGGAGCTGTCGCTGATTGATCCGAAAATCAATCTGCGGGTAAACCACAACACGCCGCTGGACGCCTATGTGCTGGGGAGCCGTTTGACGAAACAGGGACTGGGATTTCCGCAGTATGCAAATGACGACGTGGTTATCCCGGCGCTGTTGGCCTACGGGTATGATCAGGAAGACGCTTATAATTATGTGGTTGCGGCTTGCTGGGAGTTTATTGTGCCCGGTAAAGGGATGGATGTTCCCAATATAGACGCGGTTAGCTTTGCGGCTGCCGCGCAGCGGGCGGTGCAGGAGCATTTGCAGGAAGCGGAGTCGTTTGCACAGCTGCTGGAATATGCAAAGCAGGATATACGTAAGCAGGCGCTTGCCTGTGCGGAGAACACCAAAAACCTTTACCTGTTTCCGGCGCCGTTCCTTTCGCTGATGATGGATGGGTGCGTGGAAAATGGAAGGGATGTATCGCTGGGGTGCCGTTATAATAACTACGGCTTGCATGGAACAGGCATTGCCACTGCGGTGGATACGCTGGCGGCGGTTCGCGCATTCGTTTACGGCGATCACAGCATCAGTATAGAGGAACTGCTGGCTGCTCTCGCAAGCAATTATGAGGGGAAACCGGAGCTGCTGGCGAAACTTCGTTACGATGCGCCCAAGATGGGCAACAACAACCCGGACGCGGACGATATAGCTACCCAGCTGCTGGATGCCTTTGCCGACAGCCTTGCGGGATTGCAAAATGACCGGGGCGGTATTTTCCGTGCGGGCACAGGCACCGCAATGTACTACCTGTGGCATGCCGCGGCATTGCCCGCGACCGCGGACGGGAGAAGGGATGGCGAAGTGATTGCGGCAAACTTTTCGCCCAGCATCTTTGCACGGGCGAAAGGCCCGGTTTCCATACTGCAATCCTTCTCAAAAGCCCATCTTTCCCGTGTGTGCAACGGAGGCCCCCTGACGTTGGAATTACACGATACGCTGTTTCGCAACGAGGAAGCAATCCAAAAAGTTGCGTTGATGGTGAAAAGCTATATGGAAATGGGCGGACATCAACTGCAGCTGAATGCGGTGAACAGAGATACACTGTTTGATGCGCAAAAACACCCGCAGGAACACCGCAACCTGATTGTGCGTGTTTGGGGCTGGAGCGGCTATTTTGTGGAATTGGATAAGGAGTATCAGGATCATATTATCCAGCGTATGGAGCTGACGCTGTAAATAGGGCGCGGCATTTGCCCTGCGCTGTATTGCGGATAAACGGGAAGCAAAATAGAATATATTTCGAGATAAACGCAAAGGACACCGTTTGTTCTGTGCGATGGAGCAGCGCCGAAAGGGAATCCGGCAGGATTCCCTTTCGGCTGAAATTGCCGCAAGCTATGCAGGGAGCAGGAAACCGGGAGCATGGCGGCAGGCAAACGGGCGGGCACGGATTCGCCGCCGGCAGGAAACCCATGAAGCCGTTGGCACGGGTGCGCGCAAAGCGCCTTGCCCCTAAACGCGGCTATGCAAAAGAGGCATCCTGCTTATATGCAGGGTGCCTCTTTGGAGGTTGCCGGAACGTGGCTGGGGATAAAACCAGAATGCCTTTACGGCTTGAGTAACGCTATCGCTTTTTGCTCAATCGACTCGGCGGTAATGCCGTAAAACTGCTGCAGCTCAAGTACCGAGCCGACCTGCCCGAACATATCGGGCACGCCGATGCGCGCAAAGGGTACGGCGCCGCTCTCCGCGAGGACTTCGGCCACTGCGGAGCCAAGCCCGTTGATGATGTTGTGGTTTTCAATGGTAATGACCGCGCGTGTCTCCTGCGCCGCAGCGCGAACAGCCGCCGCATCTATCGGCTTGATGGTCGCCATATCCAGCACGCGTGCGCTGATCCCTTTTTTGGCGAGCGCTTCCGCCGCGAGAATCGCCTCGGGCACACAAATCGTGCCGGACGCGATCAGGGTTACGTCGGTGCCGTCCACAACCGTGTTGGCTTTGCCGATGCGGATTACCGTGCCATCGCTGTGAATTTTCCATTTGGCTTTGCGGTTGAGCCGCAGGTAATAAACGCCGGGGGTTTCCAATGTCTGCGCGAGGAGCTGCTCCATCGATGTTGCGTCGCTGGGATCAAGAATTGTAATCTGCGGAATGGTGCGCAGAATGCCCATATCCTCCAGTGCCATATGCGTACCGCCGTTTTTGGCTGCGCAAATTCCCGGGTCCGCCCCGATAATGCGTACATTGGCCTTGGCATAAGCGCAGGATAGAAACACCTGGTCAGCCATCCGGCGGCTTGCAAACGCCGCAAAGGAATGGATGATGGGCAGCATCCCGCCGACGGACAAACCCGCCGCGACCCCGGCCATGTTGGCTTCCTGAATGCCGCAGTCAAAAAAGCGATCCGGATAGGTCTTGCCAAAAATCCCCGTGCCGGTGGAGGATGCCAGGTCGGCATCGAGCACCACAAGGTTTGGGTATTGCTCGCCCAGTTTCAGCAGACAGTTGACATAAACGGATTTGAGATCAAGTTCGTTGGTGGTCATTGCGCCGCACCTGCCTTTCCATCGTCATGGCCTGCCGCCTGCAGCGCCTCGATCCGGCTGGCGGAGATGACCTTATAATCGTGCAGCTGTTCTGCGGATATGGTCATATAGTGGCTGGGTACACGCTGCTCAACTTCCGGCCAGCCTTTGCCTTTCACTGTGTTGAGCACGATTACGTTCGGCTTGTCGCTCGTGGCCTTTGCGCGCTGCACGGCTGCGTCAATCGCAGACAGATCATGCCCGTCCACGGTTTCCGCGTTCCAGCCAAACCCGCGCAAGATATCTTCCAGGTTGCCCATCGCACAGATGTCGTCCGTGTAGCCGTCCAGCTGCTGGCGGTTACGATCGATGAACATCACCAGATGATCCAGTTTACGCTGCGCGGCAAACATGGCCATTTCCCATACCTGGCCCTCGTTGCACTCGCCGTCGCCTACGATCAGGTACGTATAGCTGTCGCGCCCCATAAGCTTGTCCGCCAGCGCGATACCGGCGGCGGCGCTGGCGCCCTGCCCAAGCGAACCCGTACTCATGTCCACGCCCGGCGTGCGGTTGCGGTCGCAGTGGCTTGGCAAAATCGTACCAAAGCGGTTTAATGTGTTCAGCGCTTCCTTGGGGAAAAAACCCTTGAGCGCAAGCGTAGCATACAGTGCAGGGCCGCAATGCCCTTTGGAGAGGACGAATTTGTCCCGGTCCGGCTTGTGCGGATCGGCGGGGTCGATGCGCATATAACGCCCATAGAGCACGGCCAGAACATCGGCAATGGACAGCGAACCTCCGACGTGCCCTTCGCCGAAGCCGGCGATGGCGCTCACCGCAGTTACGCGAATCTCCTCCGCAAAGATGGCCAGACGGTTCTTTTCAGATGGTTCCAAAGGCAAAGTAATCCTCCTCCATTCAATTGGCGGCGGGGTAGGCCGCCGCGATTGTTTACACGTCAGGTGCGGGCTTCCGGTTGAACGGCGTCCCGGCTTTTGTGCATCAGGGATTTGTTGGCCTGGTAAGTCTCGCGGAACCGCCCGAAAGCATCCTCGTATACGGAGCGGGTTTCGGGGTTGGGCACGGCCACGTCGTCCTCATAGGTGATGATGCGGCCGCAGGCTTCAAACTCGTTTGCATACTCGCCGCGCGCCACCATGGCGCAGATCGCCGCGCCAAGCCCCGCCTGTTCGCGGTTGGTTGTGATGCGCAGCGGACGGTTGAACACGTCGGAGATGATTTGCCGCCAGACCTTGCTGACCGCCCCGCCCCCGGAGATGGACAGGCGGTTGATCGGCTGGCCCATAGCCTCGATTACTTTCATCGCGTCCAGCAGGGAATAGGCCACGCCCTCCATGATGGCGCGTACCATTTCGCTGCGGCCGTGGTTCAGCTCAATATTGTAGAAACCGGCGCGTGCGCGCTCGTCCTGGTGCGGGGTGCGCTCGCCTGTGAGGTAGGGCAGGAATAAAAGCCCGTAGCAACCCGGAGGGGTATAACCCGCTTCCTGATCGATTTGCTTAAAGTCGGTCACCATGAGCACTTTTTCTAAAAACCAGTTATAGGCAAGGCAGGCGTTGAGCGTCGCGCCCATGATGTACCAGCTGTTTTCCGGTACGAAGGCAAAGGTGTTTGTGCGAAGCAGCGGGTCAAAATAAAGCGTCTGCGAGGGCACGCACACCTGCCCGGCTGTGCCCAGCGTAACCGACGCGTCGCCCGCGTGCAGCAGGCCGTTGCCGAGCATCCCCATGGGCTGGTCGCCGCCGCCGAAGGCTACGGGCGTACCCGCTACAAGGCCGGTGTCCTCCGCGGCTTGCCTGGTTAGCGTACCGGCGATTTCCAGCGGCGAGTGCCGCTCGTTTGGCAGAATATCGATGGGCAAATCCAGCGCGTCCAGCAGCTCGCGGTTCCAGCAGAAACGGCTGTTGTCAAACAGCAGCGTGCTGGCTGCCCCGGTGCGTTCAGTGCTGATTTCGCCCGTCAGGCGGTAGCGCAGATAGTCGCTGGGCAGCAGCACATGGCGCATCTGTTGAAAAATCTCCGGCTTGTGCTTGCGGAACCACAGCAGCGTAAGAGCCTGAAACCCCGCGTTTACATTGTTTTGCACCCATTGCCCTAGCTTTTCCACGCCGACCTTTTCAATTACTTCGGCTTTTTCGGCGCTGGTGCGCTGGTCGCACCACAGTACCGCCGGATGCAGCAGCCCGCCGGCGCGATCCAGCATGATGGTGCCGTGCATGTGCCCGGAGATGCCGATGCCGTTCACTTCTGCGGGATCGATACGTGCCTGCGATACCGCGTCCCGCACGGTACGGCAGAGCACACGATACCAGAGAAGCGGGTTCTGCTCCGCATAGCCCGGCCGCGGGATGTCGATCGGGTATCCGCCGGAGCCGATTCCTTTCACTTCGCCTTTGGCAGATACGAGTACCGCTTTCAGTCCGCTTGTGCCCAGGTCAATGCCGATATAGAAACTCATGCCGCCAGCCTCAATTCTGTTGAAGTCTGTTTTCCGGATTTTCCAGCAAACGCTCGAAAGCCATCGCGCTGGCTCCCAGCAGAACGGCGTCCCCGCCGAGTGAGCTTACGTTGATTTGCAAATCGTTGAAAATGCTGGGGATCAGATGCTTTTTCAACGTATCGCAAACGACTTCCTGAAAGTAGGGGCCGCCCTCGGTGATGCGGTCGTCAAAGACGACTGTGTCCGGGTTAAAGAGGTTGATCAGGCTAACCGTGCCAAAGGCGAGGTAGCGGCTCACACGGGCGAAGGCGCGCCGTGCGATGTCGTCCCCTTCGCGCACCAGCGCGCAGATCTCCGGCGCCTTGAGCTCGTGGCTCCATTCCCTGCCGCTTTCAAAAAGCTCGCGCTGGTATTCCCGCTCAAGAGCCACAGTAGAAGCATACAGTTCCAGACAGCCGTGATTGCCGCATTCGCATTTAGGGCCGAAACAGTTAATGCTCATATGGCCAAACTCGCCCGTAAAGCCGCGCGGGTTGGCATAAACATCGTCGCCAAGCACAAAACCCACGCCAATGCCCCGGTCGCAAAGCACATATACCAGACTCTTGCAGTGCTTGTATTCTCCGTACCAGGTTTCCGCACGCGCGCCGCAGTTGGCGTCGTGATCCAGAAAAACCGGCAAATGGAACTCCTCGCTCAGCTCGCGGATCAGGTCGACATCGTTCCAGCCGGGGAATCCCGTCATGATGGCGATGCGCTCCCTGCGTACATCCAATGGGCCCGGCAGCGCAATGCCGATGCCCCACACAGGCAGGGAGTGATGATCCAGCATGTGGCGTATCAACTGCTTGAGGGCGACAACTGCCGCCGCAATGCCCTCGGCTGCCGAAATCTGGCGGGTATCCCGGTAGAGCACCGTGCCGTCGATGGCGCAAAGCACAGCGGAGATGTATTTGCGGTTGATGCGCACAGCCAGCGACACAGCCAGCTTCGTGTTTACCGTCAGCTCAATCGGCTTTCGGCCGCGCACCGTGTCCAGACAGGCGGATTCCATTACCAGCCCGCTTTTCAGCAGACGGTTGACAATTTTGGTTATTGCGGACTGGGAGAGGTTCAGCTTCTTTGTAAGCGCGATGCGGGTGGGGTGTTCCATATCCAATATAGAACGAACCACAAGCCGCAGGTTGCTGTTAAAGAGGCTGTCTTCATACAGACCGCTTTCCCGGACCTGGTCTATGTTATCTTTCATATAAATCTTCCGTTCCGCTCGATTTAATTTACTGAGTAAATAATATCATCAACAATAATAGCCAATACCTGCCGCTTTGTCAATAGATAGTTGCCGCTGTGCAATAAATAATTGATAATTTGGCAAAAATGTTACCATTTTTCGTTTAAAACTATTGACATTGCCATTTGACTATGCTATATATATTCCAACAGAAATTAAATGCCCCGAAATATCCATGTGACGATGACAGCCATCAGCAAAGAAATCCCATGGAAAACACCTGGCCATCGCCGTAAATGGAAAGCTCCGGAATGGGAGGGAAGTATAGAACCACGCGATGTGACGATCGGGGTGCGAAACAGCGAACATACCGTACGAGTAGATCAACTGGGATAACATGATAAGGAGGACATTTTTCATGAAAAAGCTGTTGAGTTTTGTTTTGGCGCTTACGCTGGTCATCGGGCTTGTTTCCTTTACCTCCGCGATCGCCGAGGATACCTGGTATCTTGGTATTCTGGTGCATTCGCTTGATAACGAGTTCTGGGCGCAGGAGGCCAACGGCGGCATCCTGTTCGCAGATTCCAAGGACAATGTTGAATATCAGGTGCTGGCAACAGACGGTGATGACAACAAAGAAATTCAGGCAATCAAAGACTTCATCGCCCAGCACGGCGATCATTCCTTCTTCGTTGCGGACCCGGCCTCCAAGGCTAACACCGCCAATATCGTTGAAGTTTGCCAGGAAGCCGGCGTAAAAGTGACCATCCTGTGGCACCATGCCGACGAGCTGGAGCCCGCTGATTATTCTTCCTTCGTATGCCATATGTCCCCCGATGATTTCGTAGCCGGCTACAACACCGCCAAATACCTGTTTGACAAAATGGGCGGCAAAGGGAACGTGTGCGCTCTCTACGGCAATCAGGGCGAAGATTCTGCCGCCAACCGCTATGCAGGTTTCCAGGCTGCGCTGGCCGAATATCCTGATGTAAAGATGCTTGACATGCAGGTTGCCAGCTGGAGCCAGGATCAGGCGATGAGCTTTACCCAGACTTGGCTTGCCACCTATGACGACATTTCCGCCATCTGGGCTGCCAACGACACCATGGGCCTTGGCGCCATCGAAGCCCTTAAATTGGAAGGCAAAAACGGCACCGTGCTGGTGAACGGCTGCGACGGTATTGCTGCCGCTTACGAAGCAATCGAAAACGGCGACATGGCTTGCACCATCGCCAACAACGGTTACCTGCTGATGGGCTACGGCGCTGCGTATGCGTACGAAGTAGCGACCGGCGAGCTGGCTGACGTTGAAAAACCGGTTATCAAGACACAGGCTGTGCTGGTGAACGGCGATAACGTTGAGGAATACAAAGCAATGTTCATCGACGGTATGCCCACCTATGACTTTACCGACCTCCAGTTCTGCGTGCTTTCGGATTATGCTTCCTTTGCAGATCTGGCTGCCGCGCAGTAAACGGCTGGGATAGACCCAATCGTAACAGGGGTGTCCGCCTCCAGGGGGTAACCTCCGGAGACGGACACCTGAGTTTGCACGGAAGGCTTGCCAAAAGCCATGGCGCCGGGCACCGCCCCGATTGAACCATGCGCGTTTGCTTGCGCAGTTTTCAGCAAGCGCCGCTGCTGGGACAACACAATGTTGGAGGAGGAAAAACGATCTATGCGCGTTTTCCGGAAAGAGGAGTCAACAAACGCGACCATTGCGGAGCAGTTCGTTTCCCGGGTTGCCAGAGAGTCCCGCGGCAGTCTGGTGCGCTTGTATGCACCCATGATTTTGCTGGTTGTAATGACACTCGGTTTTTCCTTGTATAACGGACATTTTTTTTCAATCAAGAATCTGGTTAACCTGCTGGGCCAGATGGCCGTGCCGCTGATATTGGCCACCGGGCTCAGTTTTGTGCTGTTGATCGGCAGCATCGACCTTTCCATCGAAGGTGTGATGGGATTCGTCGGTTCCTTGATTTCGCTGCTGATCATCAACTCCCGAAACGAGAATAACTGGGGCGTCTGGGGGGTGGTTCTCCCGATCGTCCTTGGCACAGGATATGGTTTCGTCACTGGTTTTTTGCATGTGAAGCTTCGCATCGCATCCTTTATTATTTCGTATGCAACAGGAACCATCATCGCCGGGGCTGCGGTGCTGCTGTACGGCGGCAAGCCCGCTACGGTCAAGGCGCAGTGGATGATCGACGCTTCGGCAACCTTCTGGCTGGGCATTCCGCTGATTACATGGATTGCCATCGCGTTTTTCCTGCTGGGGTGTCTGCTGCTCAACTTTACCGCGTTTGGCAGGGCTGTATACGCCATTGGCGATAATGAGGCTGCGGCGCGTGCGTCCGGCATCAATGTGAACCGCGTAAAAATACTGGTGTTCACGCTGTGCGGCTTTTCCGCGAGCATCGCGGGGGTCGTAGCGCTGATTCGGTTGAAGCTGGGACAGGTATCGCTGGGCACCGACCAGATGTTTCCCTGTATTACAGCGCTGGTGGTGGGCGGCGCGGCGCTTACCGGGGGGAAAGGCGGCACGCTGCAAACCATTGTAGGTATCCTTATCTACATGGAGCTGCTCAACTTCCTGACCATTATTGGCGTGGATGCGAACTATAAAAAGGCGATTCAGGGTATCATCATCATTATCGCGGTCGCGCTGACGCTCACACGCAACCGAAAGACCATTGCGAAGTAAGGGGGCATGGGAGTGATGAATCCGGAGCGGCTGTTTGAAACGCATAACATCGGAAAAACATACGGGGACAACACGGTTTTACAGGGAATCAACATGCATGTGGACCGCGGCGAGATTATCGGGCTGATTGGTGAAAACGGCGCGGGTAAATCCACACTGCTCAAGATCATATCCGGCGTGGAGGAACCCTCTGCCGGTACCATGGAAATGAACGGAAAGCCTTTTCGCGCCTCCTCCATGCTGGATGCCAACCGTAAGGGCATTGGCATGGTGTTTCAGGAGCAATCCCTCATTAACAACCTGAGCGTGGCGCAAAACATCTATTTGGGCCGGGAGAAGGATTTTGCCTTTCACCGCATTATCAACTGGTGGAAAATGAACGAACGGGCTAAAACGGCGCTGGACGCCATGGGCCTTTCGCACATCGCGCCGAAGACCAAGGTGAGGGACATTTCCTTTTCGATGCGGCAGATGGTGGAGATCACCAAGGTGATGGACATTATCTCCGAAACGGCAAAGGACCGTGCGCTGATCCTGCTGGATGAGCCGACGACCGTGCTGTCGGACGACGAGATTAATGTGCTGTTTAAGGAAATCCGCAGGATGAAGGAACGCGGGAATTCCATCATCTTTATTTCGCACAGGCTGGCGGAAGTGCTGGAGATCAGCGAGCGCATTTACGTGTTCAAAGACGGCCGCCAGACCGCGGAGGTGAAAACCGCGCAGGCGGACGAATTTTCCCTGTACGAGAAAATGGTGGGGCGCGAAACCAACGGCGAATACTATGTATCTGCCCGGCAGACTGTGCCGGAGCCTGAGGTTGTGATGGAGGTGGAAAACCTCTGCCTGTACGGCTCCTTTAAGGATGTTTCCTTCCGGCTGCACAAGGGCGAGGTTTTGGGCTTGACCGGAGTGGAAGGCTCCGGCAAGGAAGATGTATGCGCCGTACTGTGCGGCGACGAGGCGAAAACCTGCGGTACAATTAAAGTAAATGGAAAGGCCTGCGATTTTTCATCGCCGGCTGCCGCGCGCAAGGCGGGCGTGCTGTCCGTGCCGCGTAACCGGCGCGAGGACGGCATCATCGGGATGCTCTCCATCAGCGAGAATATCTCGGTGACAAACTACCAGAAAAACGCAAAGCACCGCGTCATCTCCAACCGGGCGCAGGACCAGAATGCCCGGGATTGGATTGAAAATGTCGATATCAAATGCTCCGGTGTGAATCAGCGGGTGAATAACCTGTCCGGCGGCAACGCGCAGAAGGTTATCTTCGCACGCGTGCTGGACAGCGAATGCCCCATACTGATCCTTGACCACCCGACGCGCGGTGTTGATGTAGGCTCCAAAGGCGATATTTACCGCCTGATCCGTAACATTACCGAAGCGGGCGGTTCCGTGATCCTGCTGGGCGATACGCTGGACGAGTGCATCGGCCTGAGCAGCCGGATCGTGGTGATGAAGGACGGTCTGCTGCGAAGTGAATTTGACTGCTCGGTGGGCAACAAGCCGGATCAGGTGGATGTTGTCCAGCAGATGCTGTAAGAAAGGCGACTGACCATGAACAGACAAACTGCACCCGCCCATCCGCTGAGGCGTTACCTGTCAAGCAACCTCTACCTCTTCAGCGCGGTGATTGTGATTGCGGCATTCTATTTCATTAACCCCTGTTTTCTTTCGTTGTACTCGCTCCAGAATATCACGCTGGAAATTGCGCCGCTGCTGCCCATGGCGCTGGGCATAGCCTTCGTACTGTATACCGGCTGCATTGACCTGTCGGTAGGGGCTATCGCGTCTGCCACGTGCGTGATTACGGGGCTGAACGTGGCGCAATACGGCAATGTGATGATTGTGTATATGCTGCTGATGGGCGTGATGGCCGGGCTGATCAACGGCCTGCTGGTGGCAAGGCTCCGGCTGCCCTCATTCATCGTTACGCTTTGCGCACAGAGCGTATGGCGCGCAGTTGCGATTGTGCTTTCAAAGGGCGGCTCGGCCAGCATTGCCCTGAAACAGCGTGTGATTGTGAATTGGGCGTCTCAAAAAGTGCTGCTGTTCCCCCTCATGTTTTGGATAGCGCTGCTATTGGTGGGCGTGTGCCTGTTTATTGAGCGAAAGACAGAACTGGGCAAGTCGATCTTCGTGATCGGCGCCAACGAAAAGGCAGCCCGCCTTGCGGGCGTGAACAATGTGCGCATTAAGGTGCTGGCGTTTGTGCTATGCGGTGTGGGAGCGGCACTTAGCGGCATCCTGTATGCGTATAAACTCAAGAGCAGCGTGCCCACCATTGGGGATGGCCTGTTTATGCTTAGCATATCCGCTGTAGCGCTGGGCGGCACGCTGTTTTCCGGCGGCAAGGGAAGTGCACTGCGCACTCTGGTTGGGGTGGTTACGGTTATCTCCATCTCCTCCGGGATGAACATGGCGGGCGTTGACCCGCTTTGGAAGGACGTTGTGTTCGGTCTGGTACTTATCTTTGCGGTGTTTTTCAATGCTGAAAAGGGCAGCAGGGATTTAATGATCAAATAATCCGCAATGCGCGGAAATGGTACATCCAGTCTGTCAGGGGGCATTATAATGGGAGAGATCGTGGGCATCCATCATCTTTGCGTGCAGACACCCGATATGGAAGCAAGCCTGCACTTTTACCGCGACGTGATCGGCTTTGCGGTGGTAGACCGGGAAACCTGCGACTTCGGCGAATATGCGATGTTGAAACTGGGCGGTTCCCGGCTCGAGCTGATTGCCCCTAACCAATCGGATGAAACCAGCTTCGGCAGCCGGGGCGCTCTGGCTCATTTCGGGCTGGAGGTCAAAGGTATTGCTGCTGTGTGCAAAGACCTGAAACAGAAGGGAATACAGTTTCAAACAGAGGAACCAAACCGCTATGCGCAGCCCATGGGAGGGTTCCGCGCCATATCGCTGACAGGGCCGGGCGGCGAAGCCATTAACCTGTATGAGTTTCCAAGAGAAATCTGAGGATACTTGCTATGCCGTATGGCAGCGCCATCACAAGCAGGATTTGGTGCGGCGCAAAGATACCCGCCTGGAATGAAAAATGAAGCTCGCCTCCGGGCGGGCTTTTTTATGTTTACAGGACAGATGATGAATTTAACACAATTTTCGAATATAAAAATCCAGAGCAGGTAAAATGTGGTTATTGAAGAATGGTAATCAATGAATGTTGAATCATAATAGAGAGGCAATATAGAAAATATGAAAAGTAAAATATGCCAACCTACCAAGAGGAATGGCCCCAGTTTACCTGGCTGACTCGATTGGGAAAAACGAAGATACTTATGATTTACGATCCTTGTTATCTTCAATTGATGGATACTACCCAATCGCATTAGGTGGCTGTTGGGGTAGCGGTGTAACAATCTATGTCAATCAGGCTAAACGATGATGCTGTTAGAACAAATTGAGAGCAAGATTCGTTGCATTATGATTTGTGAAGTAATAAAATGTACTATAAGTATCAACCCTTCTTTATAGAAGGGTTATCATAAATTTCAACTATACTGACAATTTGAATCAAACTTCAACAGAACTGGTGAATGATATGCAAATGATATACGCTCGTAAAGTAGACGATCGATGGCAAACGCTCAGAGCACATTGTATGGCCGTTGCAGAATATGCTTCCCGTGCCGGGGAAGGCGTTGGCCTTTCTTCCCTATTTCGTTTGAGCGGCATTCTGCACGATTTTGGTAAAGCGACGGACAGTTTTCAGGAATACCTGAAAAAGGATGACCCTTCACTACGGGGCACAGTATTCCATGCACCGCAAGGCGCTGTGTTTATTTTACGGCGCTGGGGATATAACGATCAATCAACACAAGGAATGGTTGCTAAATTAATGGCTGTGGCGATTGCATCCCATCATGGACGTCTGCCAAATTTGCTGAACACGCAGGGTGAAGACTACTTTCAAAAAAATATGCTGCAAGATCGCTTTGCAGCGCTGGATACAATAGCAGACCGCTTTTTTATGCATGTGGCAGAGCAAATAGAACTGGAAGTTCTTTTCCAAAAGGCATGCACCGAGTTTGACGCTTTTAAAAACAAGATGCTGCACACATATGCCGATTTACGCGATGGGGCATCGGAAGCCATGCAAAACGCAATCGGCTTAACACAACGTGCTCTTTTTAGTGCGCTGCTAGATGCGGACCGCTGGGACGCCTATTGCTTTGAAATATATCCGAATATAGCAGTGAATCCAACAGCGGATTGGACTGGTTGGCAGCAGAAAGTTGAAGCTAAATTATCAAACTTTTTCCAAGGAAAAGGAGATTAATTGCCTGCGTGCCAATATTGCAGATGAATGTCTGGAAAAGACGCGAGGCGGGGCAGGCGTCTATCGGTTGAACGTGCCTACGGGTAGTGGTAAAACGCTTAGTTCCTTACGCTTCGCTCTTGCCATGGTGCAACAAACGGGTATGGAAAAGATTATATATGCCGCGCCTTATAAAACGATACTGGAGCAGACGGCGCAAGTGTTTCGGGGAATTCTTGGCGATGACGAAGGGATTGTAGAACATCATAGCGATGTGGTTGTGGAAACAGACAATAAAAGTAGCTTGGAAAACCATCAGTTGCTCACGCAGCGCTGGAATGCGCCTATTGTGCTTACCACTACCGTGCAAATGCTGGATACGCTTTTTAGCGGAAGGAGCGCATGCGTGAGGCGCTTTTCGGCGCTGCGCAATTGTGTAATCCTTCTGGATGAGGTGCAGTGTATTCCGGTGCGCTGTTGGTATCTGCTCACGCTGGCAATTCGCTTTTTGAGCCGGCTGGCAGGTTGCGCAATTGTGCTTTGTACTGCAACACAACCCCAGTGGGAAAGCCTGCCGTTGTTTCCGATGCCAAAACCAGTACCGCTGGTACGGGATGAAGAGCATTTATACCAAGCATTTAAGCGCGTTGCGGTGACAGATCGAACTGTTGAGGGAGAAATGCTGCCGGAAACGCTGACGGGCGAAATCATCAAAATGCTGCCCAAAACAAATAGCGCCTTGTGCATCGCCAATACCAAAAAGACAGCTCTGGGTGTTTATGATGCATTGAAAGCTGGCTTGCCAGAGGGCGTTGCGCTGTATTGCCTTACTACGCTCCAATGCCCTGCGCACCGCTTGCAGTTGCTTACCCAAATCCGCCGCCTGCTGAGAGAAAATAAGCCTGTAGTTTGTGTGGCAACCCAGCTGATTGAGGCTGGTGTGGATATTAGTTTTGGTTTAACGGTACGCGCTCTTGCGGGGCTTGAAAGCGTTGCGCAGGCGGCAGGACGCTGCAACCGCAATTGGGAGCGAGCCTGCGGCACAGTATGGCTGGTTCGCCTGGCAGGGGAGCAGCTTTCTGCTTTACCGGAGATAAAACAGGCACAAAGCGAAACAGTAACCATGCTTAATGAATATAAAATCCATCCTGAAAAATACCAAAATGATTTGCTTTCACCGGAAATGATGGAACTGTATTTTCAAACTTTTATGCGTGAAAACAGTAAAAGTATGCGCTACCCGGATGCAAGCCTGAATGATGGGAGTGACCTATTGGATTTACTTTCTACAAACCACTACGGCAGACGCGCCTATCAAGACGAAACGGGAGAGGCATACAATAGAACGATGGCGCAGGCGTACCGTCAGGCTGGTATAATCTTTCGCGCGCTGGATACGCAAACAGTAAGCGTACTGGTGCCTTGGGGTGAAGCAAAGGAATGGATAATACAGCTATCCATGGAGATGGATTTGCAAAAGATCAATTACCTGCTTACCCGGCTGCAACGCTACTATGTAGCCATTTATAATGGGGATTTTCAAAAACTGCTGGCAAACCATGCAATTACACAACTGGAACAGGCAGGGGTTTGGGTGACGGATGCCACTTATTACGATGATACACTTGGTTTATCCACAAAGCGCCAGGAAATGGAGTTCTATGATATATAGCAGAAAACGCATCTGAAAGGAGGCAGTGCTCTATTTGCAGAGATGTGCAGGAAAAACCAGAATAACGCAAGTTGGGAGGAGATAATATGGAGCATTCCAATACCATTACGTTCCGCGTGTATGGGCGCTTTGCGCTTTTCAGCGACCCGGCTACAAGGGTTGGTGGGGAAAAGTGCAGTTACTTAATACCGACTTATGAAGCGCTCAAAGGGATTTGCGAAAGCATCTACTGGAAGCCAACCATTGTCTGGTATGTGGATAAGGTGCGTGTGCTCAAGCCCTTTCGCAGCCAAAGCAAAGGAGTGCGGCCCATCACGCTGAATGGGTCGAATACGCTTTCCATATACACTTATATGAGCGATGTGGCATATCAGGTGCAGGCGCATTTTGAATGGAATGAACTGCGTAAGGATTTGCAGGCGGATAGAAACGAAAACAAGCATTTCTATATGGCCAAGCGCAGCCTGGAAAAAGGTGGACGCAGAGACATCTTCTTAGGCACAAGGGAATGCCAGGCCTATGTTGTGCCGGAGGAATTTGCTGCGGGCGGCGGCGCATACGATACGGCGGGGGAAATGAGCTTTGGGCTGCAGTTTCACGGCTTTGATTATGGGGATGAAGGCAAGGGCGGGCAACTTACGGCGCGCTTTTGGTACCCCAAAATGATCAACGGTGTAATTGCGTACTGTCCCCCGGAGCAATGTGCCGTTTATAGGCAGATCAAGCAAATGTCACCCAAGCAATTCATACTCGGGCAAAACCTCCGCTCCGTTGAGGAGGAAATGCTATGAGCTGGATGCAAAAGTTGTATGAAACATACAATGCGTGCGAATTGCAGGGCTTGGCAGGGAAACGGGATGAAACGCCTATGCTGCTGCCCCTGTACCATGGTACACAGCAGGCGCAGTTGGAAGTGCGTATTGATGGGGCAGGCAATTGGCTGCCGAACAGCGCAATCTGCGTAGAGAAAAAAGAGCAGGAAACGCTGATGCCCATCACTGAAAAATCCGCCAATCGCACAAGCAGCCCGGAACCCATGCCACTGTTTGATAAGCTGGTGTATGTCGCGGGCGATTATACCCAATATGTATCCAATGAAAAACCAGAAAAAGAAAAAAAGCCTTACGAGTTGTATGTGGAAGCACTGCGGCAATGGTGCGAATCGCCATTTACCCATCCGGATGTGCAGGCGTGGCTGAAATATGTTGAAAAAGGCTGCCTGATAAAAGACCTGATTACCGACGGCATCTTTCAAGCGGATGAAAATGGCAAGATGGAAGAAAAATGGGGCGGAACAGGAAAAGCAACGGATGCCTATCTGTTCGTGTTCGGGTGCAGCAGGAGGTTGCAAAAGACGAAGATAGGCTGTGGATGAACGAGGAACTTTCCGCCCAATGGATTGCATATCAAAACAACTTGCCACAGGAAAAAAGTTTGTGCTATGTGCTGGGGCGCGAAATGGCAACCTCGTCCATGAGCCCAAAGTATATCCGCTATCCGGGGGATGGGGCGAAGTTGATTTCCGCTAACGATAGCGGCGGTTTTACCTATCGCGGTCGCTTTGCAAACGCGGATGAAGCGTTTTCCATCGGCCGGGAAACGACAGAGAAAGCCCACGCGGCACTTAAATATTTGATTCGCAGACAAGGTTACCGCAACGGCGAACAGGTGATACTCACTTTTGGCACGGGCGGCGAGCCGCTGGCCTTCGATTGGCGAGGATACGGCAAGCTTTGCAGACAACGATTTCTTTACCATGCTCATGCTTAAAGCCGAATTTAGCTTGAAAGAAAGCTTGGCGCGTGATGTAAACAAGGCTGTTGCGGGTTACCAAAGCCGCTTGAATCCACAGGCAGAAGCGATTGTGATGGGGCTGGATTCCGCTACTCCGGGGCGGCTATCACTGTTCTATTACCGTGAAACGACGGCGGAGGACTTTTTGGAACGGGTCAAGCGGTGGCATATGTCTTGTTCGTGGGAACATCGCTACCGCTATCAGGCAAACGGGGTTGATGAAAAAGGGAAGACGGTTTTACCGGCGTATCACGTTCTGCGGCGCACCCGCACCGATTGACATTGTGGATGCTGCCTATGGGGAACGAGCTAGCGACAAGCTGAAAAAAAGCACCGTGGAAAGACTGCTGCCGTGCATTGTGGATGGCGCACGCTTGCCGCGGGATATTGTTTACCTGCGCGGCGCGCCGCGCAGCACAGCGCGCACAGCTAAAAACCGAGGAAAGTGAGAAAGCGCTCTCGATAGCGTGTGCTTTGATACGAAAATCCAGTAACGATCGAAAACAGGAGGAGGTATGGGATATGGCACTACAACCAGACGTGACGGACAGGAGTTATCTTTTTGGGCGCGCATGGGCTTACGCCGAAAATATTGAACGCTATGCGCTGCAGCAAGCAGGTGAAAACCGCAGCACCAACGCGGAACGCCTGATGGCGGGGTTTGCCAGACACCCCAAAACGTTCGTGGGGCATCTTGATGGATCGGTTACGCCCCTATCAGCTAAAGTTGGGCAATAGAGCCAATGCACTGAATGAAGGGATGGATGCTGTGATTTGCACGCTTGAACTGGAAGGGTTCACGGATACCCCGCTGGATGAGTGTTATTTACTTGGCTACGCATGCCAGAAACAAGCCTTTGCACAAGAACGTAACGAACGGATAGCGCAAAAGAACGCACAGAATGTTGAGGAGGAGTAAACCATGGCTGCTTTAGAAAATAAAATTGATTTTGCGGTGATTCTTTCCGTACATCATGCCAACCCGAACGGCGATCCCCTAAACGGAAATCGTCCGCGTGAAAATTACGAAGGTTATGGGGAAATATCCGATGTGTGCCTGAAACGGAAAAATCCGTAACCGATTGATGGATATGGGCTACCCAATTTTTGTGCAGTCCGATGATAAAAAGGTAGATAGTTTCAAATCCCTGCATGAGCGCATGAATGGAGATGAAGCGTTGAAAAAGGAAAAAAAACAAGGATGTTTTTACCAAAATGGCCTGTGATAAGTGGATGGATGTGCGTGCATTTGGGCAGGTGTTCGCCTTTAAGAATGCTACATTGGCATCGGTCGGTGTACGCGGGCCGGTATCGGTGCAGAGTGCGTTCAGCGTTTTGCCGGTGGATATTGATAGTATTCAGATTACCAAAAGCGTTAACAGCGAAACCAGCGATTCCCGCAGCAGCGATACAATGGGTATGAAACACCGCATTCCCTTTGGCCTGTATGTGTTCAAAGGCAGTATCAACTGTCAATTGGCGGAACTTACCGGTTTTTTCACAGGAGGATGCCGATGCGATTCATCAGGCGCTTGATTACCCTGTTTGAAAACGATGCGTCCTCAGCGCGTCCCGAAGGGAGCATGGAAGTGAACCGTGTGTATTGGTGGAAACACAATTGCAAGAGCGGACAATACTCCGCAGCGCGCGTGCACCGTTCGCTTGTTGTGAAGGGCAAGCAAGGCGTAGAAACACCCCATAGCATTGAGGATTTTGATATTGCTTTGTTTGATTTGCCGGAGCTCACCCCGCAAATAGACGATGGACGTTAAGGAGGAGGACTGGCTGCAACTGAGTGGTTTGCAGCATTTTGCCTACTGCAAACGCCAATGGGCGTTGATTATGGTTGAAAACCAATGGGCGGAAAACCTGAGAACCGTGGAAGGGCATATGATGCATGAACGTGCACATGATAAAGCGCTGCGTGAAAAACGGGGGGATGTAATTATCCTCCGCGGGTTGAATGTGCACTCGCGCGCCCTTGGCGTTTGCGGTATGTGTGACGTTGTGGAGTTCCATCGCCATCAAGGCGGCATACTACTGGACGGAGAAGATGGCTTGTGGATGCCCGTACCGATTGAATATAAAAAAGGGAAACCGAAAAGCCACGATGCGGACAGACTTCAGCTTTGCTGCGAGGCAATGTGTTTGGAGGATATGTTGCTGTGCCCGCCAATTGCAACCGGCTATTTGTATTATGGGGAAACAGCACGGAGAGAAGCGGTGCCCCTGGCCGATGAACTGCGCCAAATGGTAATCCAAAGCGTTTTAGAAATGCATCAAATGCTTACAAGGCAGCATACTCCAAAGGTAAAAGCAAACAAGGGCTGCAATGCGTGCTCACTTAAGGAAATCTGCTTGCCGTTTTTAACGAAGCATCAAAGCGCAACAAAATACATTGCCAGCCATCTGCAAGAGACACAGGAGGAATAGCATGCGAAAATTGAACAACACCCTCTATGTTACTTCTCCAGATCGTTACTTGTCGTTGGAAGGGGAAACGGTAATTGTGCTGGAACAATCGGAGGAAAATAGGGCAGTTTCCCCTGCACAATCTGCAAAGTATCGTAACCTTTGGCTACACAGGCGCCAGCCCGAGGCTGATGTCCGCCTGTGCGCAGCGGCCCTGATTGCCCTTTCTTTTATCAGCCCAAACGGCCGCTTTCTAGCAAGCATCCATGGCGAAACTAAAGGTAATGTACTTTTACGCAGGCAGCAAGTATCGGGACGCGGACAGTGATGATAGGTGCAGTGCTTATGCACGATCCTTCTTGATTGGAAAAATTTGCAATGCCCGCTGGGTAATAGAGCGTTCCTTGCGGGATCATGGGGAACGGGTGGACAGCGGCAAATTTAAAGCGGCATCCGAGGGTTTGCGAGAAAGCTTGCAGGCTTTGGAGGCAGGTACAAGCGTAGATGCCTTACGAGGTATAGAAGGAGAAGCGGCGTCCCGATACTTTGGTGTGTTTGATGATATGATCTTGCAGCAAAAGGATACGTTCTATTTCCACCAGCGCACGCGCCGTCCGCCTATGGATAACGTGAATGCTCTGCTATCTTTTCATCTATGTCATTCTCGCCCGTGAATGTGCATCTGCGTTGGAAACGGTGGGGCTGGATCCGTATGTGGGTTACCTGCATACGGATCGTCCGGGGGCGTACATCCTTGGCGCTGGACTTGGTGGAGAAGAACTGCGGCGCGCCGTTTGCAGACCGCTTTGTGCTTTCGCTAATCAACTTGAAACAGATTGGGGACAATGGTTTTGACCGGGAGGAAAGCGGCGCCGTACGGATGACGGATGCCGCTCGTAAACTCATACTGGCGCAATGGCAAAAGCGAAAACAAAAATGTGATCACCCACCCGTTCCTGAATGAGAAAATTGAGTGGGGATTAGTACCGTATGTGCAAGCGCTGTTGCTTGCACGCACTATACGTGGTGATTTGGATGCATACCCGCCGTTTTTATGGAAAGTAAAGGAGAAAGGCCATGCTGATACTCATTACCTACGATGTAAATACCCAAACGGCGGAGGGAAGGCGGCGACTTAGGCAAGTGGCAAAATGTTGTCAGGATTATGGCATCAGGGTACAAAACAGTGTGTTTGAATGTGTTTTGGATACGATGCAGCTAAAACTGGTTCGCAATCGGCTGGAAGGGTTGATTGATAAACAGGCTGACAGTTTACGCTTTTACAACCTTGGCAACCGAACAGACAACAAAGTAATCCACATTGGCGCCAAAGAAGCTGTAAACGTTGATGATGTATTAATTCTTTAACACCTATAGTGCGAAGTATAAGCAAACAGCTTTTTCCTGGCAGGTTCGCACCCCGTTTTATGGTTCCATGAAGGAGATTTTCGCTTTTGGATGACTGGTAAAGCAAGCCCAAAATGGAAAATCACCTGTAATTATGCAAAACGTACAATAGCAGAGACTATCGCTTGGCTATTTGTGCAGTCGTCCCCTGCGTGGAGACGTGGATTGAAATGTTTCCAGCTCCACAGGCTGGAATTATTAGATTGGTCGTCCCCTGCGTGGAGACGTGGATTGAAATCATATCGGCTACCGGCATCAGCCCTAGCGCCTGCAAGTCGTCCCCTGCGTGGGGACGTGGATTGAAATTCGTTCCCACGGCCGCAGGTAATCGCACCCCTTCGGTCGTCCCCCTGCGTGGGGACGTGGATTGAAATCCCATACAGGTCGGCGGCAACTTCCGCCGTATCCAGGTCGTCCCCTGCGTGGGGACGTGGATTGAAATACCGTCCGTGTCCAAGTCCTCTGCCTTATGATCGTCGTCCCCTGCGTGGGGACGTGGATTGAAATTTTTCCATCAAATCTTACAAAGCCTTTTCCGACGGGTCGTCCCCTGCGTGGGGACGTGGATTGAAATGTGTCGCTAAAATCACACCTAACCGGGCAGCCCGGGTCGTCTCCTGCGTGGGGACGTGGATTGAAATGGTATAGTCCGTATATGTAACCATGCCGATGGACAGTCGTCCCCTGCGTGGGGACGTGGATTGAAATGCTTTTACCGCTATCCGTTAATTTACCCTCTGCATGTCGTCCCCTGCGTGGGGACGTGGATTGAAATTCTCGGAATAAGCGACCTCAGCGTAAATGAAGCTGTCGTCCCCTGCGTGAGGACGTGGATTGAAATTATACCGTCGCCATGAACAGCAAGGGAGGCGCGGTCGTACCCTACGTGGGGACGTGGATAATTGGGGTTAAATGGACAAAACCTCATAATATTAACAAAGTAAAACCCCCTTGAAACCAACTGTTTCAAGGGGGTTTGCTTGGTACGCCCGGTGCGATTCGAACGCATGACCTTCAGAGTCGGAGTCTGATGTAAAAAACGATTAAAAGCGTTATATATCAATGGTTTTAAATGGTGTCCTGTTGGTTTGCATACCGTTTTGCATACCAAACAAGATTTGGTGGTTAACATTTTCGCGTAGCTTTTGTGCTGAAGCAGCTTCTCTTTCGGCGGTTAGGTGAGTATAAATTCGCATGGTCATTGTTTGATCGGCGTGACCCATCCATTTTTGTGCTGTTTTAAGATCAATACCGGAATTGTATAACATGGTGCAGTATGAATGGCGCAAATCGTGTGGCTGAATGGTAACGGATTGCCACGGATGCTGCTTTAGGAAAGACTCACCCTGACCACTTCTGCGGCCGTACCAACGTTTTGAATCCCCATTCTGAAGCTGCTCAAGATAGGAGATATAGCTTTGCCAAGAACACTGAAATGCTGTCTCAGTCATGATGTGACCATTAGCTGATTTAGCAAGAAGGCCATGCTGCTCAGCGAGTATGGATGCAAGAATATCAAGCATAGGAATAGTGCGCTCACCTGATTCGGTTTTGGGAGAGACAATTAGTGGATCGTTATTTTCAAACCGAACAGCTTGCCTAACGGTTATCGTCATAGATTGAAAATCGACATCTCTATCAATATTAAGCGCTAGTGCCTCTCCGCGACGAAGCCCAGCATATAACATTACCATTACCGCGGGGGCAAAACGATGATTGCCAATACTCTGTAAAATTAATTGGCGTTCCCAATCATCTATAGCTCGATGCGTTCCAGCTTTGCCTTTGGGAGGTTTGACGGATAGGCAGGGATTGTGTGATATTAAACGATCTGCAACAGCAGATTGAAACATAGCATCTACCGTTTGGGAAAGATGACGAATGTATGATGCAGATTTGCCTGCACGCTGATTATAAACATTCTGAATATCGGAGGGTACGACGTCGGATAAACGCTTATCACCAATAAGATCAATCATGGTATTAAGCTCCCGAATATGTTCGTTTTGGGTACGGATGCCAATATTTGATTTATATGTTTTCATCCACTGTGCAGCATACAGGGAAACTGTAACGCCTGCAGCTTCAGCGCGGAGGCCAGCTTCAATTTGTTTTTTATAAGCATCCCGCTTTGCATAGGCTTCGGACTGCGTGTTGCCCATAAACAGTTGGCCCTTATACTTTGCGGCATAGCGGCCATCTTTACGTTGCTTTAAAGTTGCGCGTGGCATTAAACAATCACCTTACTTTCGCGGACGGATATATACCAGATGTGGTGCTAATAGATGATAAAGTATATAGATTTAGCGCTTGACGAGAACGTGCGTTCGTAGTAACCTATTTATACAAACACACGTTCGCATTGGAGGGTGGTTGACTTGAACCAAAAGCGACAGACACAATCGGAAGCAGGAAGAAAGGATGAAATCACCACCACGGAAGCGCTGAAAACCTTGATAGCTACTGAAGTAGATGGCATTATCAAGGTACAAACACTGGATGCTATTCTTTCGTTTGTTCGGATTGCTCGATCTCGTGAGCAGCGGTTAGGATAAACTTTTTGAAGGCAGCCCATTCATCCCCGCCCATTGCAGCTAAGGCTTTAAAAACGGCCTTGGCTGTTTCTTTTTCATGGACAAGAAGCAAATCAATAACTTTGTCCATATCGCTTTGCTCTGAATTGAACATATCCCCTTCGCCGGTATGCAGCCATATGGCGTTAACATTGAACTCTTGGCAAATTAATTTTAAGGTTTGTTCTGATGGGTTATTATCGCCGCTTTCAATTTTGCTGATTGAAGCACCAGAAATTTTTATACGCTTACCAAATGCGTCTTGGCTCAGACGTAGCGTTTTCCTGATTTCATAAATGCGTTTGTTCATATCTCACCCTCCATAACTTTATTTTATCATATTTTCTTAACTAAGGCAAGAATAATCGTTGACACATTGCTTAAGTTATGATAATATCGTAACTAAGTTATGTACAATCAGGAGGTGAGCAAATGAATGCAATAAAACAGCCGCAGTTAAATAACGCCCAAGAATTAATGGAAGTACTAAAAGCCTTTAATCAACTATCGGCAACGGATAAAAAAGGCGTAACTGCTTTTGGGCTTGGATTGATGGCTGGGCTGGAATTAGCCGCAAAGAAAACAGCGTAATGGCTAGCACATATAACTAGGAAGGAGCACAAACCATGAGCCAGGAACGTGAACCCCTACTGACTGCTAAGCAGGTGGCAAAGAGGCTGACTATTGGGGAATCTTTGGCAAGACAGCTAATGATGCAGATGAACCCCGTACATGTTGGCGGGGGTGCCGTAAACAAATACTGGCGTGTGAAACCGGCTGAGCTGGAAAAGTGGATTGAGCGGCAAACCCAAAAGCCTGAGTACGGGAAACTGGAACTTGTACCGATGAAGCCGCGAAAACAGCCGCGAGGTGTGAACTACCCCAAGCTGGTTGATGGGAAAATACCCTATCGGCACGTAGAAAGGAAATAGTATTTCATGAGCAACAGTGATACATCAAAAAAGATAACCAACGCTATTCTATGCCAAAGATTGAATGCGGTAATACTAGATTGCGGTGCTACCTATATTGATACAATCTCTGCTTTAAAATGGCTATTGGTTGCGTATGAGGATAAGGGAAATTGTTATTTAGGTAGCACTTTGATACAAAAGGTGGCTGATCAGGAACAGAATCATTCTGTAAAGCTGCCATGATGATGATATTCACTATGCAGATCATTGATGATTGTATGCAATTCAATGAGCATATCATCATAGCTCATTGTGGATAAATCGAATTTTACGCTAAGGATTTGAACGGCAAGCAAGCCTAAACTGTCACGAAGGACAATTGATGGGGAACGAAGAGCGTGGTCGTTTTGCTCAAAAAAGTCAGTTGTGTATTCCATATGAAATACCTCCTTTTTCGAATTATAGCATGTGGTAATTATTGACACAAGATGAACGGCGAAGGGAAAAGTTAAGTGGTGTTTACTGAGGAATGGCTGGCGGAATACCAACGTAGACGGAGTGGCACCAAAACAACCGCAACGGATGCATTACCGGAGAATACGCCCGGTGCCATATTACCAAAGAAACAGAAGCGTAGTAAATACGGCAACCAGAAAACATGCATAAACGGGATACCCTTTGACAGCAAACACGAAGCCCAGTGCTATGAAACACTTGAGCTGCGCAGGATGGCGGGGGAGATACAAGCAGTCCTCACGCAGGTAGCCTTTTTACTGCCGGGCGGAGTGAAGTATATAGCTGACTTTGTGACGCTGAACACGGATGGCACCTATGGCGTACTGGATGCGAAAAGCCCTGCTACCCGCAAAGATAAGGTATACCGGTTGAAAAAGCGGCTGATGAAGAACTGCCTTGGGATTGAAATTGAGGAAGTGTAGAAATATGCACTTTTCATTTGGAACCATAGAAAAAGGGCATCCGCGGCAAGACGGATACCCAAGGTGAAAAACGCAGAGAACGCTTTTCAAGTTGATTCTAGCACTGTGCATGATGAAAAGCAAGGCTTAGGACATGGAGAAAAAAGCATATGAAAACAGATAAATACACACGGGCAACCGAGTGCGAACCCCAACAAACCGAGAAAGAGCAGAAACGACTATTGCAGATTGAACGCATGACAGGCTGCTTACTGCTTGTACTTACGGTGCTACTTGGTGTTCTGGCTTTTACTGCGGCTGCACGTGCGGAGAAAGAACCTGTGCAGATGTATGTGGTGGTTTCGGAAAGCAGCTGGCTAAATGGGCGATATGCCCCGTGCAAGACCAGTAGCGAAGAAGCATATTTTTACCGTGGCGACATAGTGGATGTGTACGAGGTGCAGAACGGGTGGGCGCGGGTAAAGGGTGGCGAGTGCGGGTACGTGTGGTGCAGTATCGACTTTTTAAGCAGCACGGCGCCGGACACCAAGCCAGAAACCTACACCGTAACAGCAAACGGACGTGTACGTGTACGTGAAACGCCGGGCGGTGCAATGGTGCGCTGGACACAAGACGGTGACACGGTAACTGTGACACGCTGGTGTGATGAATGGGCTTATATAGGCGATGGATACATAGACAGCCGATATTTGAAAGGAGAATAGCGTTATGGAAATATGCATAAATGCGGATTGGATCAAAGGCGGCGCCTTGTGTGTGCACCACCACAGCCCGCGGAGTGTACTGTGTATTGACTGCCGAAGTCCTTTTATGTTTGGCGGGGTATTATGCGTAATCTGCAAGCCTTACCGAGTAAAAGCAAAGCGTAAGACCGGCGCGCAAAGTATATATACGGTTAATGGTTTGCGGCCCTATACGCCGAAAAAGCCGAAATAGTTATATACGTTGAAGAGAAAAATCAGGATAGATGAAGACTAAAAAAGCTGCTCACATTGAGCAGCTATCAAAGTTAATGAATGCGATGATATGGATGAACTGTTTCCAGCTGCATTAATGCAAGCTCCAGAGATGAGGAATGCATGAAATTTTCGAATTCTGATTTTGTAACCTGAGTACATTCGAAGATTTTACCACTATAAAACTGTACTTCCAGAATATTACGAATCCAACATACTGTAGCAATGTCTCTTGACGCAACAACCGTACGACGCATACTACCATCTCCCCTCGAAAACAGTTTACTACATTTTTGTTAAAATGAACATATTTTAATATAATATGCGGTAAAAAACAACAAAAAACACCAAAGACAACAGTATGATGCTGGAAGTATTGATAACGTTTGGGGACGTTAGTATAGGAGAGCACAGAAGATGAAAAGCAAGTACGATCATCCGCGGGCGGTATGCGATAAATGCGGCAGAGAAGCACCAAAGCCACCAAACCGGCTAGCGGACATATACCCATATGATACAAGTAAACCCTGTCCCTGCGGAGGGAAATGGTGTACGACGTTTGCCCCGTTGGCGGAGGAAAAGCATAGATGAAAATTCTTGGGCTGGGGATGTGCCAACAAACCGCAGCACTCCGCAACCGGTGGCATACGGCGGCAGGCGGCACTTAGCAAAGGGTAGAGAGTAAACAAAGCAGAGAACGCAAGGAGTAAGGCAAGATGGCAAATGTAAACTACATCGTAGAAAGAGAAACTTTCGCTCGCCATGCAAGGGATAACGGTTACACGGGAAACGAGCAGCTATTCTGGTATGCACTGTTCACAATTTTTAATGAACGGGCGAACCGGAATGCGCATGTTTGGCCGGACGGATTTATCCGCATTACGAATAAAGAACTTCTTTCGTGGCTGCCGTTTACAGAAAACACGCTGAACCTGGTACGTGCCAGTATGATTAATCCGGCGGTGCATCAGCCGGTGCTGGTGGAATACATCAAGGGGCGGCGCCATGAAGTCGTACCCCAATACAAAATGAACTGGTTTACCCCGCAGACGCAGGCGGATGATCTGCCTGCCGATGATTTTTACCTCAATTCTAGGGGTAACATGGGGGGTAATGCAGGGGGTAACATGCGGGGTAACGCAGGGGGTATGATGGGGGGTATCTTAGGGGGTGACATGGGGGATATTAGTATAAATATAAATAACACACTAAGAAAAACCCAAGTAAATCAAACGGCTGTATTTTCGTTTGGGAATGAAGATGACAACGAGGACAAAGAAGCCTTTCGGGCGTACGAGCGCGCGAAGGCACAAATACGGCATACCTTTGGCCGGGCGTTTGGCCGGATGCCAACGCCTGCGGAGGAAAATGGAATTGCCAGAGACGCGCAATTAAGCCATACGCTGCCGCTGGTACACAAGGCCGTTGAGCTGGCAGCGTACAACGGAGCCAAGAACCCTGCCGGGTACATTGGCGCGGTGTGCCAGGAATGGGGGCAACACCACCTGCATACCGAGGATGAATTGAGCGAGTATATATACCTGCGGGACAGCGCCAACGGCAAACACCCGTTTGACGATCCACAGCAGGCCGAAGCGGCGCTGCGCCGGATGCGCTTTGCCGGGGACGACGACATGGAGGCGCTGAACGAATGAGCGGCACACATAAAAAATGTGCCAGCTGCTTGTGGCTATGGCGTGACCTCTGCGGCAGCAGTGTGCGGCGATGCTATAACGAGTTTAGCCCGTATTTTCACGAAGAACGGACGGCGCGGCAAACCTGCCTGAAACACGAATGCCGTGCGCCGTATTACCTGGGGACGTACCAGGAACCAAAAACGAAAACGTATGCGGATTTGGAGGGGAAACCATGACGGTGAATAACGACATACGCATTCTTAGGGGATGCAAAATGCTGTATCAGGAGATTGATTACCTGAACAACAAAATTAAACAGGAGCAGGTGTTATTGACTGGGCGGGGTGTACCCATTAGCGATATGCCCAGGGGCGGCGGGGCAGGCAAAGACACCTACGACGAGCTGGACGCCATATTGCAGCTGCGGGACGAACGCCGCCGGAAAATACTGGACTATGTGGACCAGACGATCAAAGCAGAGCGAATACTTGCCGGTGTGGCGGACCCGCTGCTAAGGATGACGTACCGGCTTTTGTACGTAGAAAAGATGCCGGTATGGAAAGTGGCGCGGGAAGTGAATATGAGCCAAAGCAGTATAGAGCGACGTAAAGCGGATGCTGAAATGGCTAACAGTTTGCTGGTAAATTAAACTTTTTATAAGTTGACGGAAAATGACGGTATTTGACGGTGTGGAATATGCTATGCTGTATCCGTGATAAGTGTGTAAAGCACCGTGAAGCGCGGAGACGTGCCAAGCGGTGCTTTGTTTTTTAGGGAAGGAGGCACCCCGGATGGCAGGCAACGTATGGCTGCGCATTGACGTTAGCCCGCTGCAAAAGCAGATTGACGAAATGAAAAGTGTTATGGCGCCGCGTACTTTTCAGCGGTGCATGGGGATCACCGTAAAAGAAGTGGGCACTAGGCTGAAAACACAGATTGCCCGCGCGGTGCGGCAGGAGTACAACGTGCCGTATGGCCGGGTGCTGGGTGCGATCAGCACGCCGAAGTTTACGGGGAGCGGCGCGGCGATTTCCTGCAGGCTTGACCTGAAAGACCCGCGTATCAAGATTAAAAATTACGGAAAAGGCAACAGCAGGCGCAAACGCGCGATATACGCCAAGGCCGGGCTGCACGCACGGATTGCCAAGGTTGACCAGCCCTTGCCGACCAGCGGACCCAACGCCCACTACGTGAAGCGATCCAGCGGACAGGTGATTGTGTTTACCGGCGGCACGTTTACGATGAAAGAGCGCTTCCATACCAAGAACGCAACCGGCAAGCTATACACCGTAAAAAAGAAAAGCTACCGGCAGGGTGTTGGCGTCGCCATCCCGCAGATGCCAATGAACCGAAGCGAAAACGCGATACAGGAGTGGACGCGTGAAAAGCTGATGGAACGCTTGAAACATAACGCTATCGCCATGGGCAAAGGTTACATACGCAGCTGATGGAACTGACACAAGCGGCGCTGGCGGAAATGGCGGGACTTTCGCTAAGGCGTTTGCAACAAATCAACAAAGACCTGCCGCCGGAAGAACAGCTGTTTGTGAAGGGGGAAGGCGGCAAGTGCGACGCGGCCATGTTTTTACGGCGCTGGGTACAGTACAGCGTGAACAAGGCCGTGGAGAATAACGACAAGATCAGCCTGGACCAGGTGCGCGCGCAGCATGAGCTGCTAAAAATACAGAAAACCGAAATTGAACTGTTTGTGCGGCGCGGGGAGCTGGTGGACGCGGAGGAAGTGCGCAGCCTGTGGGACGATGTGGTAACAACCGTGCGCAACCGCCTGATGCACATACCCACTACGGTTGCCCAGCGGCTGGTGATGCTGAAAGACCCTGCGGAGATAAAGACCATACTGGATAGGGAAATACGCTCCGCGCTGGAAATGATTGCGAAGTGCAAGCTGCCACAAATTATAGCGGCGGTGGAGGAAGAAGCCGAAGAATAGGAGGCGCGTGCCTTGACGCTGGCGGAATTACAACAGCATACATACAGTATGTTCCTTCCGCCGCGAGAATTGACGGTAAGCGAGTGGGCGGATGAAAACCGCATGCTGGTAAGCGAGAACAGCAGCGAACCCGGACGCTGGCAAACATCACGTGCGCCCTACCAGCGGGAAATTATGGACGCAATGAATGACCCGCACATAGAGCGAATTGTAGTGAAAAGCTCTGCACAGGTAGGAAAGAGCGAGATACTCAATAACTGCATTGGTGCCTGTATCGACATGGACCCTGGCCCTATGATGCTGGTGGAGCCGACGGACGAACTGGTGAAAGCCTACTCCAAAGAGCGCATCGCGCCCATGATTGAAAATTGCGAAGTGCTCAAGCAGAAGGTGAGTGACGCCAAGACGCGCGACGGCGGTAACACGGTACTGAACAAGCGTTTCCCCGGCGGCTTTTTAACCTTTGCGGGCGCCAACGCGCCCAGCGGCCTGCGCAGCCGCCCGATACGCTACCTATACTTGGACGAAGTGGACGCCTACCCGCGCAGCGCGGGCACCGAGGGTGACCCGGTATTGCTGGCAATGAAGCGTACGGAAACCTTCCACAACCGTAAAATTGTGATGGTTTCCACGCCGACGCTGGACAAAACCAGCCGGATTGATAAAGCGTACAGACGCGGGACGCAGGAAGAATGGTGTGTGCTTTGCCCTAAATGCGGTGTGTACAGCTACATTAAGTTTGAGGACATTCGCTTTTCGCATGAATACGATATTGTAGGCGGGCAAAAGCAGTATACCGCCAGCGACATCCGCTGGCGCTGCCCCAACTGCCTGACGGAACATACCGAGTATGCAAGCAAGCGAATGAAAGCCAAGTGGGTAGCGCGCAATCCGGGAGCGCGGGAAAAAGGGGTACGCAGTTTCCGCATGAATGCGTTCGTCAGCCCATGGGGCAGCTGGGAAAAGATCATCCTCGCTTTTCTGGATGCGCACGAGAACGACCAGGAATTGCAGGTGTTTTATAACACGGTGCTGGGTGAAACGTGGGAACTGCGCGACCGCAGCGGCAAGCCGGAAGAAATGTACAAGCGCCGGGAGCCTTACGCCGCCGAAGTGCCGGACGGGGTGCTGGTGCTGACGTGCGGGGTGGACACGCAGGATAACCGCCTGGAATATGAAGTGGTTGGCTGGGGACGAAATGATGAAAGCTGGGGCATACAGCGCGGCGCGCTGCCGGGTGATCCTGAACTGATGGAAGTATGGGAAGAACTGGACAACGTTCTGGACCGTGAATGGGGAATGACCGGCGGGCGGGCGCTGCGCATCAGCGTAACGTTTGTGGACAGCGGCGGACACAAAACGCAGTCGGTTTACCAGCAATGCGCAGCGCGCAGCGGCAAGCGCGTGTTCCCCATCAAAGGTGACGATGGCGAAGGCCGCCCCTATGTAGCGCTTAGCAAGAAAAGCCAGGTGCTTTTTATCCTGGGCGTTGACAGCGGCAAACAATCCATTATCAGTGCAAGCGCTGTGGAGACGGCAGGGCCGCGGTACTGCCATTTTCCGGACGATGAAAGAACCGGCTATGACATGGACTATTTTCGCGGGTTGCTGAGTGAAAAGCTGGTGGTGACGACGCGGCGCGGACGTAACGTGACCCATTGGGAGAAAATGCCGGGGGTTCGCAATGAACCGCTGGACTGCCGAAACTACGCGCGTGCGGCGTTTAAGGCGTTTCCGTTTGACCTGGATAAAACCGAACGGCGGCTGAACGGGGAACCGGAACCCAAGAAAGCAAGCACAAAGCGAAAACAACGGCGAATTAGTGAAGGAATACAGGTGTAAGGAGGCAGGCGGATGGCAGTAACGGACGTGTGGACGCTTGCGGAAGCCAAGGAAATGCTGGCCGCCTGGAAGGCGGCGGCAAAGGCGCTGGCTAGTGGTACGGTAAAGGAATACACCATTGGCACACGCAAACTGACGATGCTGGATATGAATACCATACACGCGCAGATAAACTATTTCAGCGATACGCTGGACGTGCTGCAGGGCAAGGCGAATACACGAAGGGTAAGAACGGTGGTGTTTCGTGACACATGATTAAAAAAGTGACGGTAAACCCGAACCTATTAGAACGGACGGCTTTCCTGCTTAGTCCCAAGACAGGCCAAAAGCTGTTTAACAACCGCCTGCATAACCTGCAAGGCAAGTACGCTAAAGAGGCCGAGGCGACCATGACCGCCAGCGGCTACGGCAACCACGGGGCCAGCCGCACCAAAAACAGCCTGATCGGCTGGATAACAGGCGGTGGCGACAGTGAGTACGACATTGACCTGAACAGCGCAACACTGCGAAGGCGGGCAAGGGACCTGGACGCGGGGGGCGGGCTGGCCCGCAGCGCAACGCGCACGATGAAAACCAACGTGGTAGGCAGCGGCATCATCCCGGCGCCCAAGATCGACTTTGAAGCGCTGGGCATGGGGGAGGAAAGCGCGGTTGCCTGGCAGAAACAGGCGAAACGGGAATTTGCCCTTTGGGCAGAAAGCAATTACTGCGACGCATCGCGCCGCAGTAATTTTTATGGGCTGCAACAGCTGGCTTTTCTTTCTATGATGCTTAGCGGGGATGTGCTGGCACTGCTGCCTGTGAAAAACGATACGCGGTTTCCATACAGCACGCGCATACAGCTGCTGGAAGCCGACCGGCTGGGCAACCCCGACAGCAACGGCGAAAGCGAAGGCATTGAAACACAAACCGGCGGGCGCATTGTGGACGGCGTGGAAGTAAGCGCAAGCGGAGAGGTTGTTGCCTACTACATTGCAAACCGCCATCCGCTGGCAAATAACGACAGCCGGACGATTGCCTATGTACGGATACAGGCGTTTGGTACCAAGAGCGGAACGCCCAATGTGCTGCATGTGATGACGGAAGAACGCCCCGGACAGATGCGCGGCGTGCCTTTCGTAGCCCCGATGATCGAGCAGCTAAAGCAGCTGGACCGGTACGCCAATGCAGAGCTTTCCGCCAATATCGTGAGCAGCATGTTTACCCTGTTCCTGACGCAGGATGAAAAGACGGGTAAGTTTCCGCTGGAAGATGCGGTGGACGAGGAAGAGAAGGTAACGGACGACGAGGGGCGCATTGAACTGGCTCCCGGCGCGGTATACCGGCTGGACCCCGGCACAAAGCCGATGGAAATAAGCCCTATGCGCAACAACAGCAGCTATGCAGACTATGTGAGCAGCATTGTTACGCAGATCGGCGCGAGCATGGAAATTCCCTCCGAAGTGCTGCTGAAACAGTTTAACAGCAATTATACCGCATCCCGCGGGGCACTGCTGGAATTTTGGCGCGTGGTGAAAGTGGCGCGCAGAAACTTTGTGGATAAGTTCTGCCAGCCCTGCTATGAAGCGTGGCTGACCGAGGCCGTGGCGCTGGGGCGCATTGACGCGCCGGGGTATTTTGAGGATGCGGCGATCCGCAAGGCGTGGTGCGGCGTGGAGTGGGTGGGCAGCAACATGGGGATTATCGACCCCAAGAAAGAAGTTGCGGCGGCTGCACAGCGTATTGCGCTGAACCTTTCCACCCAGGAGCGCGAAGCAGCCGAGTTTAACGGGAGCGATTGGGAAGAAAACATGGTACAGCGCCGCAAGGAGATGAAAGCGGAAGCCGCATTGCAGGCGGCCACTACAACGCCGCCGGGAACAGCCCAAAAGCCAAAAGCAAACCCATAAAAAAGTAAGCGGCGAAAGCCGCAAGGAGGGAACGGAAATGCCTGACATATTGCAAATGGCCTACACGATGAAAGTCGAAAAGGGTGTAGGCGAAATACGGATATACGGGCGGATTAGCCAGTATAAAGACAACTATTCCGACAGCACCGTTACAGCCAAGCAGTTTGCCGATGACCTGCGGGCGCTGGGTGATGTCAAAAAGCTGATGGTGTACATCAATACGCCCGGCGGTTCGTGTGAGCGAAGGCAAGGCGATCCGCAGCGAAATTATGCTGCACAAGGCCAAAGAAAAGCATGTGATTATTACCGGCATTTGTGCCAGCGCCGGAACGCTGCCCGCCTGTATGCCCCGGAAAGACGGGATTACCGTATCCATGGTGGATGGCACCACCTATATGATCCACAACCCGAGCAATGTTTGTTGGGGTACCGCCGCCGACATGGAGCAAATGGCGGAGGGGCTGCACAAGCTGGAAGCAGACGTTGCCGAGATATACGCCAAGCGAACCGGCAAGGATGCCCACGAAATACGCAGCATGATGGACAAGACTACCGAAATGAGCGCGCAGGAGGCCGTGGACGCTGGTTTTGTGGATGATGTGATTGATTCGCTGGACGATGAACCGGACGCGGGCATGTGCCTGACCAACGCGCAATGGGCCAAGATGGGGCTAATGCATGTGCCTGAAAAATACATACTGCATGAACAGACCATGCAGGCGGGCGGGAAAGCCCCTGATACCGTCAGTAACGCCGCTCCTGCGGCGACTGAAAATAAAGGAAAGAAACCCCAGGGGACAGGAGAAAGGATGAAAGCCAGTATGGACAAGCAACAGTTGATGCAGGAGCAGCCCGAATTGTGCCAAAGCCTGATGGACGAAGGCGCAGCGAACGAGCGCGCGCGGATGAAGGCGATTGACGAGGTGTTTGTTGCTCCCGGACAGGAACAGATGGTGACGGAAGCCAAGTATGGAGATAAGCCCACCACGGCTGCGGAATTGTGTATGCGGCTGAACGCCGTGCAAAAGCAGGCGGCCATGGATGCCGCAACGTCGCAGCAGACCAAAGGCAAAGCGTATCTGGATAACCGCGTGGCCGACACACAGCAAATGCAAAGCGTGGAAGCTGACATGCAAACCGCACTGCCCGGCACCGATAACACCGAAGCCGAGCGGGATAAGCAAGCCAAAATGCTTGCGGATGCTGTGAACCAATAATAGCCGGAAGGTAGAAGGAGAAAAGACATGAGCAAGGATTTGTTTACCCAGGTTACGGCAGCGTATGCCAAGGACATACTGGCCGACGCGCAAAACGCCGTACTCAAAAGCGTGGTAATGGCCTCCGGAAGCGGTACGGTGCCGCTGGGCGCGGTGCTTTATAAAAACGCTGAAAGCCAGTGGCAGCCCGCCGCCAGCGCGAACATTGTCGCCGGTACGGAGCTTGCCATTGCGATGGAACCCGTGGAAACCGGCGATGCCCCAGGCGGGGACGGCATTGCTGCCAGCGCCTTGTTTGCCGGTGTGGTGGTCGGCGAAAACCTGACGCTTACCGACGAAGCGGCGCTGACGGATGCAATGCTGCTGGTGCTGCGCGCGCAGGGTATTCACACCAAGGCAGCTATGTAAGGATAACCCCGATATACAACATGCCGCATAGCAGCGGCGAATAAAGCATAAAGGCGGCAGCCCAAAGGGGCTGCTGCTTTTGCATGAAAGTGAGGATAAAACAATATGCCTGATACGATTACGATTTATGACCCGATAGTGCAGCTGAAAGCCATTGAGCTGATGAAACCGGTACTCACCTTCCTGTATGACCTGTTTGTGCAGGAGGACGCGCCGGTGGGCGAGGAAGATGCGATTTTCGACATGCGGCGCGGCACAATGCCGATGGCACCGTTTGTGCATGAAACTGCCGGTGGCGTGCTGATGGGCCGTAACAGCTATCAGACCAACCGTATCCACTTTCCGGAGCTTGCGCCGGAACGAATGGTAAAAAAGACCGATATTGCCAAACGAGCGTTTGCCGAGGCGGTATACGGCGGCATGACCCCGCAGGAACGCGCGATTAAACTTTCGGCTAAAGGACCTGCAAGAACTGAAAGTGTCGATTCAGTGGCGCCGTGAATGGCTGGTTGCCCAAGTGCTGCTGTACGGGAAAATCGACATTATCAAGTACACGGGCGACGGCAAAATGACTACGGCGGACGAAGTGGTGGACTACGGCTTTACCAACCTATTCACAGCCGGTACGCCGTGGAGCGGGGACACCGCGGACATTCAGGCGGACATGGGCAGCCTGTTTGACATGGTGGAAGCCGGGCTGGGCACCAGCGAAGTGCTGGTAATGGCGCCGGACGTGAAAGCCGCCATTCAAAGCAATGAAAAGTTCCTGCAGAAGCTGAACCTTTTGCATGTGAGCAACGGCGAGCTGAAAACCGAGCACCGGCAGCATGGCGTAACCTACATCGGCACGTCTCCGGACGGGCAGGAAATGTACAGCTACGGCGGTACGGTAACCAGCGAAACCGGCACTGTCATCCCGCTGATTCCCAGCGGGAAGATCATCTGCGGCAGCCGTAAAATGCTGCGCTGCACGCATGGCCCGGTAACACAGGTGGAAAAAAATGAGGACGGCGAGTTCCGCACCTACATTGCCAAAGAAGTACCGCTGAAATACAGCGATACGAAAACCAATACGGTCAAGCAGCGCGTAACCTCCCGCCCGATGGTTTATCCTATCAACGCTTCGGGCTGGGCGGTTGGCGACGTACTCTAAGGCGGTGATGAAACATGAGTAGGTATTTTGCTAAAACACACCTGCGGCTGGGCATGAAAAACTATAAGCCGGGCGAGGAATTGCCGGAGATGGACGATGCGACATGGAAACGGCTGACGCAGAAGAAAGCCATTGAAACCGTGGTAGACCCTGTTGGCGCTTTGGTAGACGGCCCCGGCGAGGATGAAACGGACGGGGACGAGCCGGAAAAGGAATCCCCCGCCGGTAGCGAAGACGATGCCGGGGACGAACCGGACGAGGACGAGGACGGCGAAGCCCCCGAACTGCCGAAGATTGACGGCAGCGAATCCGTGTTGCACTCGCCCAAGGCTGGAAAAGCTGGCGGCAAAAGCACCGGCAGCGGGAAACAGGCCAAGAAATAAGACGGTAGCAGGGCGGGCTGCTATATTGCTGCCCGCCCTGCTACCCATACCGCCGGACGGAAAGGAGCCAGCCATGAAAGTAAAACTGACGCGGGATGTGCCGGGCGTTGGCAACGCCCAAACGGTACACAGCGTGCCGGATGAATACGGCGCAAGGATGATCGGGCAGGGACAGGCGGCAGCGGTGAAGGCTGAAACCACCAAAACCACCCGCAAGCCGAAAGCCGCGCGCGAAAGCAAGAAGGAAGCGGCAGCGCAGGCGGGTGTGACCCATGAGCCTGCATGACCGGCTGGAAGCAGACATAAACCGCGTATTTCTGAACGAAACCCAGTTTGCAACGTGGCATAGCTGGGAGGGTACGCAAATCCTGTGCGTGGTTGACAACGACCTTGCGCTTAAACGCAAGAATAACAACGTTGTGGATATTAGCTGGGACCCCAACAGCACCGAAATACTGCTGTATGCCAAGGAAAGCGACTTTGCACGCAAGCCCCATCCGCAGCAAACGGTGATGTTTGACCGTACCCAATACACAGTGATGCAGGTAAGCGGGGACGCGGGAATACTGGAAATACTGCTAAGCGGACGAGAAGGGAAGATGCTGCCATGATGACGACCAATGAACGGCTGCTCGCCCTGCAACGCTGGGTATACGAAAATGTGTGTGTGGGCCGGACTCTGAAAACGCGTGGGCCGGACGACAAAACCAGCGTGTATGCCGAGCCGCGGTGCTTTATCGCCTTTTACCCCATGCGGAGCTTGCAGGGGCAAGTGGAGTACAGCATAGCGCCCAGCATAACCATGGTGCCGGGGCTAAGCCGGACAAAACAGGTACAGGAGCAGCGCTTTGACCGGTACAACGGCATCCACCGCACGCCGGATATGGGCGCAACGCTGAATGTGCAGTTCGTATTTACGGTTTACGATCCCGGCCTGATTGACGGGGACGTACAGGCGTATGACCCGGAAAACGAAGGAACGCCGCCCCCGGATGATGGCTTTACTGCGCTGACAACGTGGATGGATGACCTGCAACGTAAACTGCTGGGAGTAACCCAATTGCCGGGGACAGACTTGTTTGTGTGGAACCAAAGCATGGATTGGGCGCCGCTGACGGAACAGGAGAGCGTAAGGGATATGCGCCCCCTGTATTACGGCATGGTGAACTGTGAGTTTGGCTGCTATGCAAACAAAAGCCCGAACGAAGAACTGGAACGGATATTGAACGGATAAAAACAAGGAGGTAAACCCATATGGCATATAAACATGGCGCGCTGGGCGAAATTGTATCGTCCAGCGGGAAAAGCGCGGTACTGACCGCCGCCGCGCCGCTGTACGTGGGTACGGCGCCCGTGCATACAGTAGCGGGCGGAAACGCAAACCTGAACAAGCCCGTGCTGCTGAACAGCTTTGCCGAGGCGGCGGCGCTGTTTGGCTTTAGCGAGGATTGGGCAAAATACACGCTTTGCGAAGCGATGTATGCGCACTTCAAGCTGAAAGCTATTGGCCCGATCCTGATGGTAAACGTGCTGGATGTGGACGAAGCCAAGAGCGCAGAGGCGACGACCGCCAGCCTGACCCCCAGCGGCGGGCGCATCGTGATTGAAAATGCGGAAAGCATTCTGCTGGACAGCGTGGCGGTGACCGGCAAAGTGCTGGGAACGGATTACACGATTGCTTATGATTACAGCACGCTGAAACTGACGCTGACCGAGAAAACAACCGGCGCACTGGGCACCGAAGCGGTGGACGTGAGTTACAACACGGTGGACGCGACAGGGGTTACCAGCGTGGACGTGATTGGCGCAAGCGACGGCGAAGGTATAAACACCGGACTGTACAGCATCAAGGACGTATACCAGGAATGCGGCATTTTGCCCAACGCCCTGCTGGCACCGGGTTTCAGCGATACCAAGACCGTACACGACGCGATGGCGGAGCTGACGCAGATGGTCAGCGGGCATTGGGACCTGCTGTTTTACACGGACCTGCCGCTTAGCAGCGAGGGCAGCGCGGTTAGCATGTCCGGCGCGTCCACCTGGAAAGCGACGAACGGGTACACCGCCAACAACGAGAAAACGCATTACCCCATGTGGGCGGGCGGCGATGGCCGCAAGTACCATCTTTCGGTACTGGATGCGCTGAACCGGCAGGCGCTGCTTGCGGAGCGCAACAACCTGCCGTATGAAAGCTCCAGTAATACGGAACTGCCGGTTGCCGGGAAGCTGTACTTTGGCGAGGATGTGGGCGGAAGCCCGGACGATGAAACCGTGAACACGCTGCTGACGGCAAACGGCATCTGCTCGGCTGTGTTTATCGGCGGACGCTGGGTGCTGTGGGGTGCGCATACGGCCAGCTATACGCAGGCTACGGCCAACGCCCAAAACATCAGCGAAACGAACCTCGCCATGCTGCACTATATCTCCAACGATTTTCAGGTACGCCGTGCCAACGAGGTAGACAAACCACTGACGCGAAACCGGATGCAGCAGATTGTGGCGGAGGAAACCGCGCGGCTGGATGCGATGATTGCGGCGGGCGCGCTGATCTACGGCAAGGTGACGCTGAAAGTGGACAGCGAGGCGGTTACGGACATGCAGAGCGGGGATTTCACCTTCCTGTTTGAAGTAACGACCACGCCGCTTAGCAAGAGCCTGACGGCACTGGTGAGCTACACCGGTGACGGCCTGACCACCTACTTTGAGGAGGTTGCGTAAATGAAACAGATATACAACAACGTAGTTGACCACCGGCTTTTGGACGGAGGCACGGAGGTGGAGGACGTAACCAGCGTGGAGCTGCCGACCATCAGCTACAAAGCGTCCACGTTCGATGTGGCGGGCATGGCGGGCGCTTTGGAAGTGCCGGACATGAACAGCATCGAAGCCATGAGTATCACCATCAGCCACAACAACGGCGTAAACGGCACGCTGCTGAACGTACCGGGAAAGCACCTGGTGGAGTTCCGTATTGCGCGCCAACGGCTGTCCGTATCCAGCGGTGACCTGGGATACGAAGGCGGCAAGTACCGTGTTACCGGTATGCTGAAAAGCCAGAAGGAAGGCACCGTGGAACGCGGCAACCCCATTGGCACTACCAACGAATACAGCGTTAGCCGCTATGAACGTGAAGTGGACGGCGTGGTGGTAACGCTGATTGACGTGGTGGCGGGCATTGTGAAAATCAACGGCGTGGATTATTCCAGCAAGGTACGCTCGCTACTCAACTAAACGGCCTGATCGGCCTTTCCCCAAAGTGAACACATCACTTTGGGGATTATACGGGTTATGTTTGCGGTTTGCCACAAACTCCCCGCCCGCCCGGCATAGCCGAGCGATACGAACAACAATCAGAGGGCTGCGGCCCTCCGATACCGCCGGAGATAAACCAAAACCAAGTGAAAAACGAATGCGTTTTCGTTTTTGCCGGGCAGGCGATTCCCTGCCTGCCCGGTCTTTTCAACAATGTAACCAAAATGTGATTGATGTAACCATAATGGATTAGGATTAGGAGGAAACACCATGGCAAACGCAGAGAGCAAAGAGAATAACGCCAAGATTGAGCAGGTGCTGGGCGGCGAACACGCAGGAAAAGTAAAACCGGAAGACAAAGCAGGCGCTAAACCTACGATGGAAGAACTGATGAAAACCCCGCCTCCGACGCTTTTCAAAGGTAAACTGAAACTGGTAAAACCGTTACTTTCGGCAGACAAAACGGTGGATGAATTGGAATACGATTTTGACCAAGTGACCGGCACGCAGATGGTCCGGGCACTGGACGCGGATAGAGGCGCAGACCCGTATAAAATGAGCAATCAGCAGGCGCTTTGCCTGTTTGCCTTTGCTGCCAAAGGCAGCGGCGGGCTGGACGAAAAAGACATTGTGGAAAGGCTGGGGATGCGCGATATAGTGCCCGCGTGCCATATTGCAAAGGTTTTTTTCAATTTCACCGTTTTGGTGGGAAACGTGAATATCAAAGGCTAGTCACCGAAACGGGTATGGTAACCTACACCCCCTACATGATGCTGATGCAGATGCACGTAACAGAATTTTTTGACTATCGCGGGCTGGTGGCAGAAACACTGGAAAAGCGGGTAAAGCAGGCCGATACAGCCAGACGAAACAGCAAAGCGCGGCGGTGATTTGCAGCCGCGCTTTGCCCCTAACGGAGGCCATACATGGATAGAGCAATCACCCTGACGTACAACGGCGTGGAACTGGATATGGAAGATCACCTGGTGCAGGCGGTAACGCTGGACGCATGCGGGGGAGAATACGACACCCTGAAACTGCGTATGGACAACGTGGGCGACTGGATGCAGTGGACGCCTGCCGAGGATGACTGCGTTACACTTGCCTGTGGCGAGTACCGAACCGGGGAAATGTACGTAGACCAGATACAGGCGGACGATAAGGGCTATACCCTGCTATTGCGCAGCTGCCCGACGCTGGGTGAAAAGAAATGGGCTTGCTATGAGAACGTAAGCCTTGTGCAGCTTGTGGCGCTGGCGGCGGAGGATATGGGGATTGCCTATGCGCTGTATGGCACGACCGGGCAGCAGCGTTATGAACGAATATGGCGCAGAAATGAGAACTGGCCTGCTTTCCTTGCGCGCATTACCAAGAGGGAAGGTGCGGCGCTGAAATACAGCGGCGGAAAACTGCTGGTGATTGACTGGCGCTGGGCGTTTACCCAAAATGCCGTAACCGAAATGGAGATACAGCCGGATACCAAAGGCGTTAAGTACCGGGTGACGGGCAAACCCCTGCGGACGCTGACGGTACAGGCGCTATTGGGCAGCGGAACCGCCGAGGATATAAACGCCGCCGGAACCCTGACGCGCACCGAAGCGGAAGAACCGGTGTTTGACGATGCGCAGGCAGCTCGGTGGGCGCGCGGGCTGCTGCTAAGCAATAACCTAAACGTGGAAACCATACACAGGGAAACCACGCTGGAAACCGGGCTGGCTGCGCTTAGCCGGGCGGAGGTAACGGGGCTTGCCGTGCTAAGCGGGGCGTGGATGATTACACGCACGGAACATGACTTTATCCGGGGCAGTACAACGACTGTGCTGTGCCGCTGCCAAAGTGGCATATAAAACAAAGGAGGCGCGGACGGGTGGACAATAATGGCTACGGCGCGCCTGTGGAGCGTGGCAGAGTGATACGGCTTATCGGCGGTGCGCCGGTGGTGGAAAGCATAGACAGGCCGGGATTGATAACCGGGGAATTACAAACGCTGGTGGCCGTCTCCCAAGGGGAGGCGGTTTTTTATTGCGCGTTTGAGGATGGCAGCGGGCTGGTGCTCGCCGTATGCACGAAGGGGGCGGGCTAATGGGGCAGCAGTCGCTTGAAAGTGCCATTACCCTATACGGGTATGTGGACGGCAGTTTTAATAAACTAGGCCAGAAACTGACGCAATTTGGCAACCAGGTTGCGACGGTGGGTTCTACGCTGAACTGGCTTAGCATTCCGCTGATTGCGGCGGGTAAGCAGGTGTACAACCTGTACGAAGATTACGACACCGCCAAGCTATGGGTGCAATCGCTGAAAAATTACAGCGAGGACACCATGGAAACCATTGACGGCATTGCGCGCAAATACGGGCAAACGACCCGGTACACGGCGACCGAAACCATGAACGCCATTGGCACCATTACGCAAGCCGGTTTAGGGCTAGAGGACATGGAAGCGGTACTGCCCAATGTGCTGAATATGGCAATTGCGGGCAATATGGAAATAGCGGATTCGGCAGATGCACTGATCAGCAACCTGTACGCAACCGGCACCGCGTTTTCCGACAGTGCATCCTACGTAGACCTGATGGCGAAAACCGCCGCGGAAAGCAATACCTCCATTGAGGACCTGGGCGAATCGGTGGAGCGCATGGGCGCTGTGACCCGCTACTTTAAGGGCGGGAACACCGAAATGTTTACGTGGTTGGGGGCGATGGGCAACCTTGGCTACCAGGCAGGCGAAGCGGGCACCTACCTGCGCAATACCCTGCTGGCGCTGGCTGCACCGACGGACAAAGCGACCGAGGTAATGCAGGCGCTGGGCGCGAGTGAAGATGACCTGACCGCTGCGCTGGAAGATGTGGAATCGGTAAACGCTGCCGAAACGATGCGAAACATCGGCCTTAGTATGTACGATGCAAAAGGCAACATCCGCGATATGGTGGATGTGCTGACCGACCTTGATACCATCACCAGCAGCATGACTGACCAGGAGAAAGCGGAAGTGCTTTCCTCCCTATTCCCCAAACGTACCCTGGGTGCGGCCACGGGCCTGATGGAACTGATTGACTATGCCAAGCAGCTGAACGAAACGCTGCAGGACGCGGACGGCGCCGCGGCGCAGATGGCTGAAACCCGCGACAGCGGTATTTACGGCACGAAAAAGCGCCTGATTAGCGCCTTGCAGGAAGTGGAACTGAAAGCCGGTGAGGTTTTCGGGGACGACCTGACCGATATAGCGAATAACCTGCGGGATAAGCTACTGGACATTGCGGATACCGACCCCGCGACCATTCGCAAATGGGTAAGCACGCTGGAAACGCTGGCCGTGGCGGGGCCGGGGCTGCTGATTGTGGGCAAAGCACTTAGCGGGCTTGGGAAACTAGCCATGCTTGCCGGTACGCCGGGCGGAGCAATTACGCTGCTAGCGCTGGGAATTGGCCTGCTGTACAAGAATGGGCTGGATTATGCGGAGTTCCTGAAAGACAAGAGTATTGAGGAACACTTTGGCAACCTGACCATAGATGCACAGGAACTGACCAACCGAATCAGCACCCTTTCAAGCGGGTTCTATGCGGGCATGGCTTCGGTAGAGGAATACACAGACAGCCTGACCGCAGCGGTTGGCGATTTTAGCAGCAGCAGTGCGGCATTCAGCGCGAAACTGATGGATGCCAGCATATTCAGCTATACGCTGACGCCGGATGATAAGACGAGCCTTGAAACGCTGGGCGGCCAAATGTATGACGAAGTAATCAAGGCGATTGGAGCGGCGCAAAGTAAGAGCAATGCGCTGCAAGCATTTCTATTCCCGGATGGTACAGACGATGGAACCGGCGGCGTAGGGACGCTGGACAGCTATTTCAGCGGGTTATATGCCCAGGCGGAAAGCGTACGCGACAAGATCAAGGAAAAATTAAGCCTTGCTACGGCAGACGGGACCATTACGCTTGCAGAGGAAAGCGACATTCAAGCCTACATTAACGAGTATAACCGCATTCTTGCCGCGATCAGCCAGGGCGTGGCGGAGGGTGATGCTTATGCTGCGCTTGCAAAGATGCAGCGTATGGGGATTGACGGTTACCAAGATGGAATGTCGGAGTTCAACGAAAAACTGCAAGCCATGCACGATGAACTATTTGCCAGTATTGATGAAGAAGCGGGCAGCTATATCCGGGCTGGAAAATCGCAGGCGGAGATTGATGCGCTATATGCGGCTGGTGAGCAGAAGTATTCCGAAACTTCCGCGCCGCTGCGGGGAAAAGCATTGGCTTTCAGCGCAAGCGCCATTCAGGATGCGTACGCGAATGAGTTTGGGTTGTTCCGCCATATGGGTGACGATGGAGAGTATGTAGATTTACTCAAAGCGCTTGATAATGCAGACATTGGCAAAGAAAATCTAACCGAAACAGCGGCAGAGAACACAGACTTTATTCTATTTAGCGCTTCGGCCAACGAACAGGGAAAACGGTATGCCAGTGAAAACGGGATCGAATTAAAAACGCTGGGCAGTGTGTTAAACGATCTGTACGCATCTATGACGACGCAGTATACGCCGGAGCAATTGACCACTGATATTGCAGCCCTCATCAATGCCGGGCAAACCGTACCGGAAGAAATGCAGGAAGCCTATAAGACCTACGCCAATATGGCGAATGTATGGGCTGCACAAGGCAATCTGGTTCCAGCTATACAGCTGATGGACGAAAACGACAACCTGCTATGGTCGATCTTGAATGGCACCTATACGCCAAGCATCACAGACACGAGCGGACAGACCCAACCCAGCGTATTTGCCGGGTATCAGGAATCGCTGCTCAATGCGGACGTGGATGGTGACGCGCTGGCTGCCGACGCGCAGGAAGCAGGCAGCACAGCGGTAACCCAGCTGCAAGAAGCGTGGGGTTCGCCCGTGCTGTATGCGTATATCAAAACCGTTGGCCTTAGCGGCGCCGCCGCAGGAGGAACGGCTGGTTCCGGCCTGACCGCGGAGAACGATCAGGAAGTAAGCCTGCCGGGGTTTGCCGATGGCGGGCGCACGGACATTGCAAGCATCTTTGGTGAAGCCGGCGCAGAGTGGGCTATCCCCGAAGAACACACGGACCGGACGGCGGACCTGCTGCTAAGCGCGGCTAGTGCCAGCGGCTTTACCTTTGGTGAGCTGATCCGGCGCAGCGGGGGACTTACCGCAGACCCCGGACACACCCCCAGCGCGCCGGTATTTAACCCGCAAATTTATGTAAACGGCAGTGCGGAGAGCGTGGCCGAAGCTCTGCAAAACGCCTTTGAAGGCTTTAAGGAATGGTACGAGGATACGCGCCGGGATGAAGAAAGGAGGGCTTATGCGTGAGTTATATCACCAGTGCCCAGAAAGTAAGACTGCCGAGGTTTGCCGATGGCGGACGCATAGACATTGCAAGAGTCTTTGGGAATGAAGACGAAGAGTGGGCTATCCCAGAAGAACACACGAACCGGATGACGGACCTGTTACTAAGCGCGGCCAGTGCCAGCGGCTTTACCTTTGGAGAGCTGATCCGGCGCAGCAGCAGCCTTACTGATGACCCCGGGCATCCCCCCGCACCGGTGCAATTTACATAGGCGTCGGCGCGGAGAGCGTGGCTGAAGCGCTGCAAAACGCCTTTGAAGGCTTTAAGGAATGGTACGAGGATACGCGCCGGGATGAAGAAAGGAGGGCTTATGCGTGAGTTATACCACCAGTGCCAATGAAACCTTTGATATGGTTGCCCTGAATGTATACGGCGATTGCGCCTATGCGTACAAACTGATTGCCGCTAACCCTATGTACTGCCACAAACTGCGCTTTGACGGCGGCGAAGTGCTGACCGTGCCGGAACTAACAGACGAGGATACCGCCACGGCCACACTGCCGCCCTGGAAGCAGGGAGGGTAAGACTATGAACGTCATTGCCGAATGGAACAGCAAGAAATTCATTATTGATGCGGATATGATATACGGCATCAGCAGCCTTAGCGTGCAGCGCTCCATAAAAGCCGAAGCGGTGGAGAGCAGCAAAGCGCTGGTGTATATGGAAAGCACGCAGGCCGGGCAGATTATCGTGGAAGTGGAGCTGAACGCCCTGCTGGGTGTGGATGTGCAAACCGAAATGAAATGGTGGATGGATAAGACCAATACCGGGCAGCGGTCGGCATTCAAAATCGGCGGTGTGGATTACCTGGGCGGGGATGTGATGATTACCACCTGCCAGGCTACCGACATTAAAGTAACGGCAGCCGGTGTGGTATACGCCTGCAAACTGAAACTGACGTTTAAGGAAGCCACCAACAAACCGGCGGTAAGCACGAAGAAAAAGACCAAGAAGAAAAAGCCAACGGGTGACACAGCAGGTTCAACGCTATCCTTTGGCGAGTTTCGACTATTGGAAGCGCAGCTGAATGCCAAAAGCGGCTCGACAACCAGTACGGTTATTAAAAGCAATTAAACAGGGAGGCGCAGCATGGTTTACACGATTGACAATATACCCGCCCGAATTGATTGGGAAGTAAACGGGGACCTGGCGCGCACGCTGCAAAACGCGAAAAACCTGCTGATGGCCCATAAAGGCGAAGTGCCGTACAGCCGTAACCGCGGGCTGAACCCGGACGTATACGACGTGAGTATGAAGCGGCTGAAAGAAGTGCTGCTGGAAGAAATGCGCCGGGTGATGATACTGGAACCGGATGTGGAAGTGGTGGCTGCCCGCGCGGATATGAGCGAAGGGTTCTTACTGCTGGAGGTTGATTTGCAGATAGACGATGACATGGATTAAGCTGCTATACCGAGGATTACGATTAAAAAGAAAGGGGTGAAACCCCCATGAGCGATACGCTGCACTATGTAAGCTACCTGCCGGAAAGCCTATGGGAAGCCATTATGCAGGCTTATGTGGACCAGGGCGGCGATATACTTTATCCCGGTGATGAAAAGGAAATGCTGCTGCGCGGGGTGCAGGCGGTATTGGTAAGCGCCTATGCCGCGCACGATACCGCGGCGAAACTGCGCACGCTGCGCTATGCGGTGGGCGAGTATTTAGACCTGATCGGCGAAACCAAGGGCGTTGCCCGCATCGAGGCGGCTAAAGCGACTGCCACGGCGACCCTTACGGTACTTGGCAGCGGCACCATTACGCTGCCTGCAGGCACGAAATTCACCAAAGACGGCACCGTGTTTTTCGCAAACCCCGAAGCGGTGGTGGTGATTGGCTACGGCAGCGAAGTGACCGCCGCTTTTACGCTGGAATGCACAGAGGGCGGAGAGATTGGCAACGGCATTGTAGCAGGCACGATAATGAAGCCGGTGGAGGCCAGCCGTACCTTTGTTTCGGCGGAGTTGACCGGGGATACCACCGGCGGGCGTGACGAGGAAACGGACGAAGATTACCGCGAACGTATCCGCCTGGCCGGGCTGAACAATGCGACCACCGGGCCGCAAATGGCCTATGAAAGCAAAGTAATGGCCGTATCCACCGCGATTGTTGATGCAAGCGCTATCCGGGCGGAGGATGGCAGCGTTGCGGTGTACCTGCTTTTGGATGCGGAACTGACCGAAGCGGAAAAGGCTGTGCAGATTGCCGCCGTGCTTGCCGCGCTCAACGCCGAGGACGAGCGCCCGCTTACCGACATGGTAACGGTGCAGGAGGCTGCGCAGATTGCCTATGCACTGGATGTAACCTATCGCGCGCCGGATACGGCAACCCAAAACGTGATTGCTGCGATTGCCGATGCGGCGGAGGAATACAGGGATTGGCAAAATACGCAGATTGGGCGGGCGTTTGACCCGTACAAGCTAACGAGTATGCTGTACAGCGCCGGAGCAACGCGGGTGACGATTGAAGCAACCAGTACGGTAGGCGAGGGCAGCGCGGAGTATACGGAAATTACGCAGGCACAATACCTGCTGGGGACCGTAACGCTGACCCGTGACGAGAGCTAAGGAGGCGGGATATGGAAACGCTGGATTATACCTTATCGCAGTTTATCCCGCGATTTATCCAAAAAGACCGCAACGGGGCCGCCATGGTGGCCGCGATCAACGCGGGACTGCAATTGTTTACCCAAAGCGTTGAGTACATCGAAGTGCTGCAAACGGACCCGGCGAACATGCCGGAATGGGCGCTGGATGAAATCGCCTGGGCGAGTGCAACACCCTGGTATGACTTTACCGCGGACGTGGAAACCAAGCGTGGCTGGGTGCAGTACGCAGATGCCGTGCGCGCCTGTGTGGGTACGCGCGGCGCGATAAAACGCCTGCTGCTGGGGATGTACGACCAATGCAAGATTGAAGAGTATTGGGAGTACGGCGCGGAGCTGCACCATTTCCGGGTAGCGGTGCGCGGCGAATACAGCGCGCTGAAAACCCGCTGGGCGGTGAACGCGATCAACGCTGTAAAGCCCCTGCGTAGCGTGCTGGACGGGCTTTCGCTGGCGGCGGAAACCAGCATAGCCGTAAGTGAAACACGCCTCATGGGGCTTTATGTGCCGCCTGTATGCGGTACAATGGCCTGCGGCGAAGAATTTAGCTTGTAACCGGCAGAAAGGGAGGATGGTACATGATTACACAAACAGGGCTTACCCTGCTGGCGGGCACGCTGCTTACGCGCATGACAAACGCACAGGCGCAATGCGGAGATACCTGGTATCCCGTGGACATGAGCGGAGAAGTGATGGACGAAAGCCGCGTGGTGCTGACCCTGACACTGCCCGGCAGCTTGGCAGAGGGGGAAACCATAACCGCGGTGCGGGTGCTGGATAGCAGCGGTACCGTGCTTGCGCTGCGCAGCGAAAGCATCAACCGCGAGGGAAGCGCAGACAGCCTGCTGTACCGGCTGGAATATACAATCAGCGCGCAGGAAACCTAAAGAAAAGGAGCGGCGGCCATGTACAACCGTACATTTTGGAAAAACCGGAGTGTGGAGCATCCCCACCGGTATACCGACGAAACCGGGCAGGAAAAGACGTTTACCCAAGCCCCCGGCACGGTATACGAAGCGGGTACGCCCATGGAGCAGGGGAAACTAAACAACCAGGAAACGGGCATTGCAGCGGTATACGCGGCGGTGCTTTTTTTAGTGCAGCAGGTAGGCTTACTTATGACCAAGGTACAGGCGAATGTTACCGCGGTTGCGAGCAATATATTGCTGATCCAGAAGTACAAAACAAAAAGCACCACGGCAACGCTGACCGTTGCAGGCTGGGCAGCCAGCGGGGAGGTATTTACGCAAACCCTGTCGGTTGCCATCATTCCTGCAAGCTGTGCATTGCATACCGGCCCGGATGAAACAAGCCGGGAGGAATACATTGCCTGTGATGTACACGCATCGGCGTCCAGCGCAGGCAGCATTACCTATACGGCAACAAAGGTGCCGGAGAACGCGCTAACAGTCAACATTGCCATTTCGGAGGTGGATGCGTAATGCCTGTGCGGATTTTTAACTACGGCGGTGGGAGCGCGGCAGTGCAACTGAATATTAAGGCTTACGAGAGCCTACTCATGCTGCCTGCAACTGCCGAGGACGGAACGGTTGGAGTAATTACGACAACAGCCATAGGGAATATATATACACAGCCGGAACAACCGTCCACTCCGGCTTCCGGCGACGTATGGGCAAAAACAAACATCGTGAACGCGGGAAGCGTGAACCTGCTCACCAAGGGAAGTTTGGTCGTTTGCGTTGAAACGGTATTCCAGTACAACGGCAACACTTGGGATAAAAAGGACTTCCGAATCTGGAAGAACAACACATGGACGCAGGTTAGCGTTTCCCTTTATTCCTACGGGAATATGGACGAGGACTATGCCTGGAAGGGTGTCCATAGCACCTATAACGGTGACAATTGGTATAACGATGCAAGTGAAGTGGTTTTGAACTCAAACCATGTACAGCTTTCTAGCGATTCTACTTGGAATAATCCTTTGATTGAGTGGTATATAGACACAACGCCATATTCTGCGGCTGTGGCCGTGGTGGATTATGTATCCGGCGCCTACTACGCGAAGCTGGGAAGAAACACCGAAGCCAAGCGTATTTGGACGGATTCAGAAGTGGACAGCTCTGGCACGGGGCTGCAAACGCTCACGCTCGACCTTTCTTCTGCAAGCGGTTCAACGTATCTGCTTATTGGCGGCAGAGGTTCGGCGAACCCAACACTGATGCGCCTTTACGCTGTGTATCTGTTGTATTAAAGGAGTGATAAACAGTGGCTACATACTATATTGACAGTGAACACCGGCTGCACACCGAGCAAAACACGGACAACGAATACGCCGCGTGGGATGATGCGGACGGCTACTTCGATGGAAAATGCCGTGCATACATAGAGGGTTTCCGGGTGGTTCCTGCTGGTGAAACGTGGGTACGGGCTGATGGCGTAGCGTTTGCCGGGCTGATGATTGCCCCGGCTGTCGATGACCGCATTCTCAATGCGGCACAAGCTACATACGAAGAACAATCCCACGAGAATACGATACTCAAGGCGCAGCTGCAAGCGGTCACTGACCGTGGCGAGTTTATAGAGGACTGTATTGCAGAAATGGCGGTTGTTGTCTATGGTTCTTAACGCCATGCTACGACTGCTAATGACTATTGTGAAAGGAAGTGAAACCATGATGGCTATGTTTTTTGCGCAGCGTGTAATCCTTGGTAAAACGTTGTTTGCCGATGTGCCTGCGGTGTTACAAGAGCAGGTGCGCGAATTGCTGATTGATAGTGGTTTGGGCGAGCTTGCGGAGTAATCAAACAGCGTGACAAAAAGGCCGGCATTTTGCCCGGCCTTTTTGCTTGCCTGACAGTAAACGGAGGGTAGGAACATGAGCAACTTAGACCTGGTTCAATTTGCGATGCAGCGGCTGTGCAACAGTGTAACCATGCTGACGGACAGCGCCGGGATGCCGAGCCTGTATGCGCGCATACCGAAATTCACACTGGATACGGTGATCGACGGCGCGGACGCGGTGACGCATCCAGCGTTCATCGTGGATGGGGTGGAAGTGGATGAAATCTACATCAGCCTGTATCAGAACATCATACAGGATGGATGCGCGTACAGCCTGCCGGGGCAGGACCCCGCGCGGGGCGTGACCTTCGCCGAGGCGTGCGCCGCCTGCGAAGCCAAGGGCGCGGGATTCCACCTGATGACCAACGCCGAATGGGCGGCGTTGGCGCTGTGGTGCGGGAAAAACGGGCTGCTGCCGCTGGGGAACAACGACGATGGTAAAGACGTAAGCGAGGCGGAAACCGTGGCGGTGCTCACGGAAGATGGAACCGGGCGCGTACTGACCGGAAGCGGCCCAGTGGAATGGAGCCACAACCGGCAGCCGGGCGGCATATGGGACCTGAACGGCAATCTGCATGAATGGGTGGCCGGGGTGCGCATGGTGGCCGGGGAAATACAGGTGTTACCCAACAATAACGCCGCGGACAGCGCCAACAGCCAGGCAGCGGACAGCGCCCAATGGCAGGCTGTGGCGGAGGATGGCACGTTGGTTGCACCCGGCACGACGGGCACGCTGAAATATGATTATGTGGCCGCCCATGATGAAGTGGGCGACGCTTACGATTTTCAGCTGGTAACAGCGCTCACCTACGGGCAGACGACCGAAAGCCCCATGGGTGTAATAACCTTTTCCGGGCTGGCCGCCGCCGATGGGGTAAGCGTGCCGGTGCTCTTACAGGCGCTTGGGCTAATGCCAGTGGACGGTATGGAATGCGGCACGGCGGTGATGAAGATGCAAAACATCGGTGAAAAGCTGCTGACACGCGGCGGATGGTATGAAAGCGGCGCGGACGCCGGTATCTTCCGTGCGGGTGCGCTATCCGCACGCGATGACGCGACGATGGATACCGGATTCCGTTCCGCCTATGTAGCGATCTAAAGAAAAAGGGAGGGCTTAATTTGACGATGACCAGTAATGCGGCTTTGGTGGCTGCGGGCAATGCCTTACTTGCGCATATTGCGAAAAACACCATCCCCTACAAGGATGGGGGCATGACGCTTGAAAACATGGATTGTCAAGGGCTTGTAGAATACTGCCTCATTCAGGCGGGTGTGCCGAAAAGCGAATGCAACCTGGCAGGCAGCAATGCACACTGGCGCAATGCCATCTGGCGCGGTACGCCGGAAGAACTGATTAAGGTATTGGGTGCGGTGCCTGCAGGAGCGTGCCCGTGCATACACAATTACGACGGCGGAGAGGTTGCCCGCGGGTATCACGATGATTACGGCAATTGCAGCCACATCGGGCTATATCTGGGGAATAAGATTTCGATTGCGGCTAGCGCCAGCCGGAAGAAAGTGATCCAGAGCAACTTTAAGGGGAAAACCGTACCCAATGGCGGCTGGAATGCGGTGATCCTGCTCCCGTGGGTAAATTACGGCCTGACCGATGCGCAGAAGCTGGCCCTGGGGATTACCGCCACGGTAGACGGTGAAATGGTAACGGCTACGGTTACGGCTTCCGGCCCGGTCGATACCAGTAATTTCTACACCGTGAAGATTCCCTGCAAGGGCGGCGCGGTGGAACGCCTGCAAAGCTGGCTTAACGAGCTGGGCTATTCGCTGAACGTCGATCATGACTTTGGCCCGGCGACCGAAACAGCAGTGAAGGACTTCCAGAGCAAGAAAGGGCTTAAAGCGGACGGCATTGTGGGCCGGAACACATGGAAGGCGCTCGCGCAGGCGCTATACGACCAGGTGGCGGAGGTACAGGGATGAAATGGCTGAAAAAAGTAATCCTGAAACTGTATTACCGCTGTATGCCCGTATGGAAAATGAAGCGCTGCGCACATTGCCTTTACCAGCCGTTTAACACGCCACCCTGCGTATCCCGATGGGTGAGCGTGGGGCGCAACCAGCGGAAATGCTTCGCGCTGAAAGACGGGCGGGTGTGAGATAGATGCGTCAAAATACCGCACGTCCAAGAGCTTCCCCCTGAATCCTTTTCCTAAAATACGCAGGAAAGGAGAGGGGAAGCATGACGGAAGTACCGCAGGAGATCATAAAAGCCATTGAAGCATTAGCGTATGTGCTCGGTTTGGGGCTTGCGTTGTCTGCATCCATCATCAGCGTGGGTAAGGCCATTGAGACGGTTCGCGGGTGGCGGAAACCCAAAACAGCGTTAACCGATATGGTAGCCGCCCATGAAAAGCGCCTGTGTGCTGGCAATGAACGTTTTGAAAGGCAAGACCGCATCAACAGGGCACTTGAAGAAGGGCAGCGCGTAACCTGCTTGGGGCTGCAAGCGTTACTCACAAGCGCTGTATGCGGAAACAATGCGGATGGAATCAAAGACGCGCGAGACGAGCTGAACGATTACCTGACAGCCCCAAAGCGAGTATAAGCACAGGAAGGGGAGAGCGGCCATGCAACGTAAAACGACCCGATTCTTGAAGCGTATCGTGCTGTTTTGCATATGCTTTACAGCAGCTATCTACATGGCCTGTTTTATCGGGACATGCTGCGGGGTTGAGGGGCTTGACTATATTGCCTACTATACGACCTGGACATTCGGCGGGGAACTGCTGATGACCGGCGTACTACGCCTGCTGGGTGACAAACCGAAGGAGGCAACAACGGACGCCCGTAATGGGTTGCAAAAATATAAGGAGGAAACAAAATGGAATGGTACGCGATTATTTTTTATACTGGTGGTTATGGCAGTGCTGCTGGTTTTGTGGAAAAAGGGCATCCTTACCCTGACCACCACGCAGGGCATCGGGGAGGCCGTGGAAACGCTGGCGCCGCTGATGGCCAGCGGGAGCGTATTTGAAAAACTGGTACATTACGCCGGGTATGCTTTCCAAGCCGCTGAACAGCTGATGAAGATTGGAGAAATTGCGGCGGAGGACCGCAAGGAAACCGCCCTCACCCTGGTACAACAGTATGCGGAAACGGACGGCGTGGAGCTGACGCAAGGGAATTTGGATACGGTGGATAGCCTGCTGGAAGCCAATTGCAGTATACAGGGGCACACGACGGCGACCACAGAGAAAACCACCGAGAACGTGACGACCGAAACCCTGCAGGACGGAAGTGTACAAACCACCACGATCAAGCTGGTGGAACCGGAGAAATTGGGGTAACACAGGTACAATACACCGGCTGGGGACAAGCATGTTTCCGGCCGGGTTCTCTTTTTTGGAGTAATGTATTTGCCATAATGGGACGTTTGTAAATTCGCTTGCCCCGATGCGGGAAAAGCAAGGCGACATATGGCGTTAGGGGCTACTGACGAATTTAACACAATAACCTGTTATGACAAATTCGGAGGGGATAAAATGAACACGGTAGAACCGAAATGGAGCAAAGATAATTAGGGGAGTGTTTCATTTCGGCACGCTGACTTATGCAAATATCCTTGAATGTGAAAAAATATTTTTGTATAATATAGTTAAGAGAATCTCCTTTTTAAGTCATAGTATTACACATAATTGCAGAGGTGATAACATGAAGCTGTCCGCTGCGGAGTACATGAGGATCGTCGAGAACTCTCCAAGTATGATATGGAGAGCCGATCGGGATGGAAAATGTGATTACGTTAACCAAACATGGCTGGACTTTACCGGGCGCACGCTGGAGCAGGAAATTGGCGATGGATGGAAAGAAGGCGTGTTTCCTGATGATTTGAAAAGACGTGTTGCTACCTCATTAGAAAGCCTAAAAAAGGGGAAGTCTTTTGACATGGAGTATCGGTTGCGGCGATATGATAATCAATGGCGGTGGATTCATGACAGCGCCGTTCCCTTGTATGGGGATGACGGTGAAGTACAAGGATTCATTGGTAGTTGTGTAGATGTTAACGACAAAGCCGAAGCTTACTTTTATCATACGCTGTCGGAAATCGATAATCTTACGGACACATACAATAGACAATTTCTAATGCAGCATCTGGATACGCTCTGTAGTGAGCATCCAAACACGCATACCAGAATTACGGTTGCTTTGATGGATATTGATCATTTTAAATTGATCAATAATCGTTATGGTCATGGTGTCGGTGATAAAGCACTCAAGTTATTTGCTTCAGTAGCTAAAAAGCATATACGGGATAATGATATATTCTGCAGGTATGGTATCGATGAGTTTGTGATTTTGTTTCAAGATACGTCTATTGAAGTTATCGAGCGGATTATTAATAGAATTAATCTGGCATTGCAGCCAGAAACGCTGGAGACCGCTGAAGATATCATTACGCTTACGGTGAGTGTCGGGATTTGCGAATGCAAAGAAGAGACCATGCCGGAGAAAATGTTTTATATAGCGGATCAACGATTACAAGAGAACAGACGAAATAAGCAACAAACATTTTTAGTTGCGAAGAAAACTATACCAGGTGAACAGGAACACAATTGATCCGGTTCATAACAAAGAGTAAAAATAATGGGTAGATTAAAAAGGCCTTTCAGGCAGCGTTCACCATCCAAATTAAACGTATGAGGTGGCTAAATGGATTTATCAGCAGCAGAATACAAAATGATTGTTGAATACTCTCCTAACATGATATGGAGAGTAAATCAGGATGGTGAAAGCGATTATTTTAACCAAACGTGGCTCGATTTTACCGGGCGTACATTAGAACAGGAAATTGGCGATGGATGGATGGAAGATATTTATCCAGATGACCAAGCACGATGCATCGAATCTGCTATAGGTAATTTTAAAAAACGTATACCATTTGACTTAGAATATCGTGTTCGTAGACATGATGGGCAATGGCGATGGATTCAAAGCCGCAATGTTCCATACTATACGAAACAAGGCGAGTTTAAAGGTTTTATTGGCAGTGGTGTGGATGTGAATGATCGGGTAGAGGGCATTCAATATAAAGAACTTGCGGAAATGGACAGCTTAACTGGAGCATACTCCCGGCGCTATCTCCTGCAGCAGATTAAGAACTATTTTGACAACACGATCATACAAAAAACCAATTTAACGATTGCGATGCTGGATATCGACCGATTTAAACATATTAATGACACCTATGGACACATCATAGGGGATGTCGCACTCAAGCAGTTTACAACGGTTGTGCGTAACGAGATTCGAGGTACGGACTTGGTGGGCAGATATGGTGGGGATGAATTTGTGATTATTTTTCATAATGCCACCATTGATATTGCGCAGCAAGTTATAGATAGAATCACAAAACGGTTGCAGAATACACCGCTGAAAACCGGGAAGGATGAAATCATCCTATCCATGAGCGCCGGATTGTGTGAACGCAAGGGAGAAAAAACACCTGAAGAGTTGCTGTACGTAGCCGACCAGAGGATGTACAAGAATAAGCGAGAAAAGGCACGGGTGGAATCGGGGGAAAAAGAAAATACGATACTATAAGTGACTTTGCTTGCAAAGGAGCATAATCAACATGAATACGGTGGAACCCATCCGAAACAAAGAACAAATTGCATTAATCAAACAATTGGAGCCGGATCAAAGAAACCGGCTCCTTTTTATTTTGGGTATCAATGTTGGGTTGCGTATCAGCGACCTTGTGGGGCTGAAAGTTAAAGACCTGTCGGGGAAAGACCGCATTGTGAAGCGGGAGCAGAAAACCGGCAAGGAAACCAGCATCCTGCTGAATGCTGCGCTCCGGCATGATATACGCGAGCTGATGGCTGGGCGTAGCGGGGATGAATATGTATTTCAAAGCCGGTGCAGGGATCGCGTGACCAAACAAAATAAGCCCATGACGCGGCAGCGCGCGTACCAGATTGTAAACACCATGTGCAGGCGAGCAGGTGTTGGCGGGAAGATTGGCAACCATACATTGCGCAAAACATTCGGATACTGGCATTACCAGCAGTTCCGGGATGTGGTGTTTTTAATGCGGCACTTCAACCACAGCGACCAGACGATAACATTGCGGTACATCGGTATTGTGCAGGATGAAATGGATGCGCATATGCGGAGATTTAAGCTATAAATAACCGCTTACTGCTGCAAGACATGTAAAAAGTCCAAACCTTTCAAGGCTTGGACTTTTTACATGTAGATGGGATCATCAAGTAATGCATAGACCTCAACATTGTGGGTAAACTAATCTTACCCAATGAAATGCATGCTGAAACATGTTTTTTACTTCTTTTTGAAAAAACTTTATTTTGATTTTTTCAGCATCCAATCATCCATTTTACCCCAAGGATTAATCCCAGAGGCTTGTATATATGCACCGACTGTGACTTTACCCTTTGTGACGGGAATATTATTGATACAGGGATGTTGCCATTCCTGCCATCGGGTGACACGCATTTCAGTAGTGGCATAGACCTCACCATTTAGAATCACATAGATATACATATTTTGCTCTAGGGCATCGCCACCTTGGATGTACAAGCTAAAATTGTATTTGCCGTATGCAAGGCCGGATACAGTCTGTTCGATTCGGAACTCTATATATTCGGGATCATAGAAACGCAGCAATGCATTACCGCTCTTAGCATCGAAATCAACTCCGCTGCGGTATAATTCTTCGGTTACGTTTCCGATGTTTTCAATCTTCCACATGCTCATGGCTGTGTCTTCAAAACCGGGGTTGCGTAGATAATTATTCGGCGTTGGTGTTGTCGCTGGTTTGGTTTTCTTGGAGACGGTTGAAGAGGCGAGCTTGCTTGATTCTTTAGCTGCATTTACGAGCGAAACCTGTGTTACACCAGTGACTTTTGCAATTTTTCGTAGAAGTACAAGCGTAAATTGAGCCTCGCCACGTTCTGCTTTTCCAATGTCGGCAGCGGTTATTCCGCCGCCGATTTTATTGGCAAGTTCGGTTTGCGTTAACTTGGCATTCTTTCTTGCTGACTGAATCAATTTACCTACGTTTGATGCCATACTATATTCCTCCTTATGCAGTTGATGGTAGAAGTTTGCCTGAATAGGCGAGAAAAGAATGAAATGGATTAATGAATTCACTTCTATCATAATATCATAATAGACTCCATGCGTAAAGAAAGGGTCAGATTGAGAGATGAAGTTCAGATCAAATTACGATTATATATAAATAAGCTCGTGAAAATAGATTACATGTTTGAAGGTGAACCTACCTGATTTGGTCTCGAGGTATAGGGTAAATATGAAATAATTTCACGGCGTTTTCTGCACCGGGCAGGTATCACTTGCCCGGTGCAGATGGTTTAGGGTTATACGGCGGGAACCAATTGCATCAGCTGATCCATCGTTGGGTCAACCAGAACCACGTCTAGCACTTCCGGGGCGACGATTGCGAGCTGATGAAGCGTGAAAGGTTGCGCCTGCTCTTGCTCCTGCGTGGCGGCTTGTGCAAGCTCCTGTTCCCGCTGGGCGATAATCATATCAATGCGCGCGGCTTCCGCCTGCTGCTCAAAACCAGTATTTTCAATGGATTCCAGTACCGGGATAGCATCCATCATGCGCTGGGCGTAGCGGCTCTTTGGATGTCTGCGTACGTATTTTTTCATTTTCTCGGCCGTATCGGGGCCGAACCCGATTGCAGCCATGACAATGGCGGATTGATCGCAAGGAACTGCGTATTTTTCGCCAACAACGTTATATCCTTCTGTGTGAACGAACGGGATATATCCATCCGCCATGTGATACCCAATGTTCCATGGCTTCGTTCCGGCTGGCGGTGTTGATACGACGGTGAAAATCAATTGACCATCTTTTGTTGTGACGGTTGCAGGGTGGCACGTATCCCGATGCAGCGTATAGGGCTGCGCCTGCTGCGTCTGCTCCTGCGTGGCGGCTTGTGCAAGCTCCTGTTCCCGCTGGGCGACAAGCACATCAATGCGCGCCGCTTCCGCCTGCTGCTTTTCAATCTCGGCATTGCAAACCGCCATCGCCTGGTAGAGTTCTTCCGCGCTCTTGCTGATGAATGCCATTAGCTCGCTGGGTTTGGGGCATTCTTCCGACACATGCAGCAGCATGGCCGTGTAGTTCTCCGCGCGGTCGTCAACCGCCTTGCGCCGGTATTCGTCCATGGCGGATACCGCCTTTTCGCGTGCTTCGTTCAGCATTACAAGAAACGGTTCCGGCAAGTCCATAGCATAGGCGGCGAATACAGCTTGAATCCGGGCGGCAATCTCGACATCTGCCGGCACTTTGCGCGGGTCGGCGGTCGCAAAGCTCGCGGCGCTTTGCTGGCGGCGCTGCTCTTCCAGCTCGTAGGCTTTTCGGTCGCTTTCTTCCTTCGCCAGCGCGGCAGCTTCGCGGGCTTCCTTCTGCGCGGCTAGCAGGTCGCGGTATTCCTGCGGCCAGCATTCAGGAAAACGAAGTTCAAAATGCCGATAATTCTTAACCCCGTTGCATTCCAGCAGTTCAAGGCCAGAATCACCAAATGTTTCCACGGCGTATTGTTCCAGCTCTGCAATACGGGCATCGGATACCGTGCGGCTGGAGGAAACGAACTTAGCGCCGGGGCATTCCAATGCCGGGTCAATATCGCGGATTCCGCTGCAATCGGTCATGGCGTCAAAGGTGCCATACTCGTACTTGTCAATCACGAAATCAACAAGGTTGTCAACGGGGCCATCCGTCCAGGTTACGCGGATGCTGTTGCCCATGGAATAGCTGGAACTGCGTACAGAGAAGGCAACGCTGGGGAAAACCTGTTTAAGCTCCTGCCGAATCTTGGCAGCGGTGAGCGCTACGCCGGACAGCTCGCGCGGGGCTGCTGCTTGCGGGGCTTTGCGTGCCTTGCGGTTACGCAAATGCCTTTGCAGCGCTTCTTCGGCGCTCTCCTGCGTGGGGTACGATTCAAACATGACCGGCTTAGCCTCCGTGCCGTCGAAAACTTTCAACAACGTGCGTTTACCGTGGCTGTTTAGAACGCTGATGCAATCCGCGTCAGTATGGCGTACAATCTGCGCGCCGTTTTCTGCATGGCGCGAAAGCTCTGCTTCGCGGGCTGCAATCCGTTTTTCCTTGGTATTTAAAGTGCCGTACATAAAACCCTCCATGCCCGGCGGCTTGCCCCGCCTGCGGCCTGCGTTTGCCGGGGTTGTGACCGGCTACCCGCATTACCGCGCCCAAAGGCGCGTCACTCTGCGCTTTGAAATAAACCCGCGACGTTATGCGCTGCGGCGCTTTGCCCGCTTTCTCGGTTTCAAGCCGTACAGCTGCAACGCGGCCAGCTTCGGCAGCAGTTCTTCCGCCGCGCGCTTGCCTTTGAGGTTCAGCTTGCGCACCCACAAGCCTTTGGACGGTGCCCAGTAGAACCCGGCTTCTTTGCACAGCTCCCGCGCCTGCTTGCAGGGCACGCCGTCAAACTCAATGCAGGTGCGGCGGAAGAATGCGTCAAAGCGAATGCGGAACCCGTTGCCCTGGATAATCTCACCCGCCCAGGCAGGCAACGGCGTTTCCGCTTCGGCCTGCTGCGGCTCCTGCTGCGGCTCCGCGTGCCGGGGCTGCGGGGCTTCTTCGGTGATAACGTCGATCAGCAGCGCTTGCGCCTGCTCGTCGGTCAGCGTGGCGGTTACGGCTGCGAACTGCTCCGGCTCGTGGTTTGCTTCGGCTTCGGCGGCGCTTGCGGCGGCGTAGTCCGCGTGGTCTTGGTGCAGCAGGATGGACGCGTTGCGGAGCCCTTCGGGGCTTTCAACCTGCGTGCGGATGGTGATCGCGCCATTGTCCGGGTTGCGGTAGTACGCAGCGGGGAAAACATTCTCGCCGATGCAAAGCATATCGCCTTCGTAGATCGTCCCGGTTTTGCCTGTGAAGTGTGCCATGTTGTTGCCTCCATGCCCGGCGGCTTGCCCCGCCTGCGGCTTTGTCCGGCTAGCTGCCCGACGCAAAAAGCATAGCACCGTTCGCTGGATGATCCCGGCAACGGAGATTTTTGGACAAGCCGCAAAGCTAGACGGCGCAACAAAAAATTTTTTTGAAAATCCGGCAACGCGCCCGTGTGCGGTATTTGTTCCCGCGCGCATACGTATATACGCACATACGTAACAAGCCCGCTCGTGGGCTACGACACGGGCAGGCTTGACGGTAGGGCATGGTGTGGCGTGGCTGCCGGGCAGGCGGCACGGCTTGCGGTGTGTTCTCCTGGTAGACTGGATGGTGCAGCATTGCAGCGATCAACTGCGCAGCAAGCGGCAACCACGTTGCAGCTGCCAGGTAGCGCAGGCCGAGCGCTCGCTACCCGCGCAGCTCCTGGATGCGTCCCCTATGGGGACGCTTTATTCATGTGTGTGTACACCTGTGTGTGCGTCGCGCGTTTAGGTACTGTGCCTACCCCTTGCAGCCCCCGAGGTTCGCTGTGACCCAAAATCGCTCTAGTTTGACGCAATAATTTATGGATTTCGTTCGCATTCTTTCGCGCGCGCGCGTTTCAATGAAGGGAATGAAAATAGGAGGGATAAAAAAGGCGAAATTATTAATTTTTGGATTTCGCAGAGCTGTGAAGCAGAAAAACAATGGATTATGTTTAAATGGTAATTGAATATAGTTATTACGTTGACTTAACCTTCTTGAAGTGCTATAAAAGATTCTAGGACATAAAATGAAATTTATGGTAAACATACTTATATAGAATAATTTGGCGAATAAATCAATCTATTATTAAATATAAAACGCAAAGAAAAGATGAAAGAATGATATTACAGCAGAGCATGTAAAGTGCTAGTTCTTTATTATGATTAAAGTGTTATAAATAAGTGTTTCAGAATGGAGTGCAGATTACAATGGAGAGAGATTCTTGGGAAATAATTTTTGGAGCATTATTACATGATATTGGAAAGGTAGTAATGAGAAGCGGGCGGGATGTAGAAGCTCACCCCAAAGCAGGGGAAAACTTTTTATCAAAATATACTAAGAATGATGTGATACTAAAAAGTGCTAGATATCACCATTACAAGGATTTTTATGGAAGTAGGTTACATGAGAATCACCCGGCATACATTGTTTATATTGCAGACAATATTGCAGCTGGTTCTGACCGGCGAGAATGCGAGAACGACACACTAGGTGGATTTAACAAAAGAGTTGCGTTAGACAGCATTTTTAATTTGCTTTTTAATAATCAAAAGAAAAGAAAACTACCTTTGACTGAGATTGAAAAAACATATCCAAAGGCAGAGGATGAAAGAGAAATCAGTGAGTTTGAATATTCAAAAGTACTTAGTAAATTTGAAGACGGTTTGGTTGGAATACAATTTGAACCAGAATATATAAATTCCGTTCTGGAGCTGCTTGAAGCATGCTTTAGTTATGTGCCGTCATCAACCAACAATAAAGAAGTGCCAGATATTTCGCTTTATGATCACATGAAGATAACCGCGGCAATAGCCTGTTGTATTACTCAATATTGCAAAGAGCAAGGAATTGATAACTACAAACATGTATTGTTTGAGAACGCAGGAGAGTTCTACAAGAACGAAGCGTTTTGCCTATGCTCGGTAGATATATCTGGAATACAAGACTTTATTTATCAAATTGCATCCAAAAGTGCATTAAAAAATTTGAGGACACGATCTTTTTACTTGGAGTTTATTCTTGAAAACATTGCAGATGAAGTGATTGAGGCTTGTGATGTAACAAGAGCCAACTTGCTTTATACAGGAGGTGGACATGCATATTGGCTTTTGCCAAACACCAAGGCAGCGAAGGAATGTTTTGTAAAAACAATTGGAAATATAAATGAGGGTATGGCAAAGCATTTTGGCACTATGCTGTATATTGCACATGGATATGCCCCTTGCAGTGCAAATGTATTGATGAGTGAAGATGAAGATAAAGCAGCTTATGTAAAGTTGTTTCAAAGTGTGGCATCGGAAATATCAAAACAGAAACTACATAGGTATAATTGCAGTGAGATAGTTAAATTTAATGACGATGATTCAGATATAAAAATGCGTGAGTGCAAAATTTGTGGCCGAGCAAACATTGAAGAAGAAGAGGAAGACACCTGCTTTGAATGCAGACAGTTTATTGATTATTCAAAAACATTACTTGAGCCAGAAGCCGTATTTATTGTTATAAAAAAGCATACCTTGATTGAAAAGGGGCTTCCCATTTGGGATAAAGAAGGCAATGAATTGAGCATGACGATAACGAACCAAGAGCATGCTAGAAACATGCTAAAAAACGAAAATGATATTGTACGAATTTATAGTAAAAATTTGTTTAGAACGGGATATACAATTGCATCAAAGCTGTGGATGGGAGACTATGCAGCTCGAGATGAAAACAATAATATTAAAAGCTTTGAGGATATGGCGCAAGAAGCAAATGGAGTAAAACGAATTGCTGTATTGCGAATGGATGTTGATAACCTTGGAACTGCTTTTACGAGGGGATTTATACGGGAAAATATAGAGGATAGATACCGATACCTAACCCTATCTAGAACTGCAGCTTTTTCAAGAAATATGAGTATTTTCTTTAAATACTATATCAACGAAATCTTGAATGATTCGAAATTCTCCTTGCGCACAACAAAACGAACAAATAATACTTGTCTAGTTTATTCCGGCGGCGATGATTTGTTCCTTGTTGGATCATGGGATGAAGTGTTTTGTGCTGCAATTGATATACAAAATGCGTTTAAAGCATATACCGGAGGCATTTTAACTTTGTCTGCTGGATTAGCGGTGTTTCCAAATGGATATCCGCTTGCGGCTATGGCTAGAGAAACAGGAGAACTAGAAGAAATATCCAAAGAGTTTAAATATGCAAATGGTGAAAAAAATGCGATTTCTCTATTTGGAACTGAATACTATAAAAATGGAATTGTTTGTAAACATACGTATTCCTGGGAAGTGATGCAAAAGGAGATTGTTGGAGAGAAATTAAAATTGCTGGATGAACTATTTAAAGAAAGAACGGATCTTGGGCATGGCTTTATTTATAAACTGGTTGATTTGCTAAGAGAGGCAGAAGAAAACAAATTAAACTTGGCACGGCTTGCATACTTGCTGGCGCGACGAGATGATAAAAAGGTAAGTGAAAGTGCCAAGTGTATGTACAAACAGTTTACACAAGAAGTATACAAGTGGGCACTAAATGAAGGACAAAGGAAACAATTGTTGACTGCGTTGTTGATTTTTGTTTATACATCACGCGGGATGAAGGAGGATAAATAAAATGGGTAATGGCAGTATTGCTGACCAATTTGCAAAATTCAAGGGCAATGAGCTAGTTGATAAAGGAACAAAACTACATGAACAAGGTAGAACTGGAGGAAACGTGATGTACAACAATAGGAATGCAACCAATTATAATAACAACAAACAAAACTCAAGTTACAGGATTGAACCAAAGACGCTGGGAAGCGACTATGTTGAGCTTGCAGAACAACGAATGAGTGCTTTTATGGGTGATGGGTGGAGCAAATTAACGACATCAAAAATACGAAACATTCTATCTATGGTAAGTGATATATACAATGAAACAAAACATTTACAAACGGATGAACTGCCTGGTGAGATTGTTGAAAAGATTCAACACTTGAGAATAAGACTTGCATATGAAAGCGGAAGAGATAGAATCGTTCAAGATTTTATTGCCAAGATGGAACTTATGCAGTATATAAAAGGGATTAACAATAGCAAAGACAAGTTTATTCGATTTGCAAACTATATGGAAGCGTTGGTTGCTTACCACCGATATTTTGGTGGAAAGGAATCCTAAAAGAGACCCCTAAATAAAAATAAGGAGAGACAAGTATGTACGGTAAGATTTGTATAAAAATGGACATGAAATTACTAACCGGTATGCACATTGGTGGATCTTCAACCTATTCGGCTATAGGTGCTGTTGACAGCGTGGTGGTAAGAGATGCCTTTACTGGAATGCCTATAGTACCAGGGACATCGTTAAAAGGAAAATTGCGGTACTTGCTGGCAAAGGCTGAAACGAATCAATATATAGCGCCTTCCGTAAACAGAGAGCCACAGAAGCTGAATCGCTTATTTGGAACTGCAGGTAACGAAAAGGCAAATGTAAGTGCGAAAACAGCTAGGCTTCAATTTTCTGATGCCTATATTACAAATGCTGATGAAATTACAAAAGTATGTCCGCTAACTGAGGTTAAGTTTGAAAATACCATAGATAGAATAACATGTACGGCTAACCCCCGACAAATAGAACGGGTTGTAAGAAATGCAATTTTCAAGATTATTATGGTTTATGACATTGAAGAAGAAAAAGAGATGATGGAGGATATTGATACATTGTGCCGCGGTATGAAACTGCTGAGTATGGATTATCTGGGTGGAAGCGGCTCACGAGGATATGGGAAAGTGAAGTTTAGCAATTTTGAAGTAAAAGCCTTAGATAATGCAGAAGATGTTGACATTGTAAAAGTTGAAAACACATTGAAGGATGTTGAGAGTTATGCAGTATTCGCTGATTAAGTGTACGTTTTCAACCCCTATACATATTGGTACAAGTACGATGGGAAACGCGCTGCAAAAAACGGATTATTCTGTTTGTGCGGATACATTATATTCGGCTATATGCCATGAAGCAGTTAAGAGGGATAGTCTATTGGAATTGACGGAGGCGGTGGAAGAGGGAAAAGTATGTATTTCTGATATGCTGCCATTTAAAAATGATATCTTGTATGTGCCAAAACCAATTTTTTATAAGCAACGCGAAGATACTAACGATGAAAAATCGTCGGCAAAGAAAAAACTTAAGAGACTACAATTTATACCAGCAAATATGATTGATCAATTCATGAATGGAGATGTTGGTAAATTGTTGGATTCTGGCATGATTGATAATACCTTTGGGAAAGCAAGTGTGAGGCAATGCGTTTCAATAACGATGTCCACACCCTATCAAATAGGAATATATCAATTTGCGCCAAACTGTGGATTGTACATTGTTGTTGGTTGGGAAATGGAAAAACAATATGCAACAATAAAGAGATTAGTAACCAATTTGGGTTATTGCGGTATAGGTGGGAAGAGAAACGCAGGGCTTGGGAAATTTACCTGTGAGTTTCTGGCATTGCCAGAATACTACTTGGAAATGCTTGAAAATAAAACAGCAGAGACCCAGATGCTCATTAGCTGTATGTTACCCCAAGATGATGATTTAGAAAAAGTGCTTGATGGTGCTTGGTACCAGCTAATACGGCGAGGCGGATTTGTAACATCACAAACTTACTTACGTAAACAAGTAAAGAAAAAGACATGCTATTTATTTAAAGCGGGCAGTTGCTTTATGTATAGAGAGCAGGGCCATATTATGGATGCTGGTAAGGGAGGAAACCACCCGGTGTGGAAATATGCAAAAGGAATGTATGTGGGGGTCGACATATGAAATATGGACATTTGACAACATTCAACTGTACATTAACCACGCTTTCACCGTTGTTTATTGGAGATGGAAAAGCGGTAACAAAACGCGAGTACTATCTAGATGCCTTAACAAAAAAAATTGGCATGGTTGATTTGCCAAGATTTTCAACATATCTAATTGAAAATAATTTGCTGGATGCATATGAGAGATACTTGCTAAGCGAAAAAAACAAGAGTTTAGCAGATTTTTGCAGAGAGCATAATATTGATATTCAACCTTATATACAATACTGGATAGATGCAGGAATAGCGCTGCAAGATGCAAAGTTTAGCGAAGTTAATTTGTTTACTAAAGATGCTTCAACAAAACAACCCTATATACCAGGATCCAGTATAAAAGGGGCAATACGAACCGCAATTTGCGCAACAAAAATTGTGCAAAAGCAGAGAAAAGCGACCGAATATGAAAAAGTAAAAGATATTGAAAATTCACTTTTAAGCATTGTTGATGTTGAAAAAGGGAACGCTGCGACAAGAGACTTGCTAAAAGGTTTACAGATAAGTGACAGTGAACCGGTGCCCTATGATGCGTTGACATTGTGTGACAAGGAAGACAGATTTAGAGACGGTATAACAAATAAGCTGAATGTGTACAGAGAGTGCATTATACCAAGAACAAAAATACGCTTTGTGATTACCATTGACCATAACCTACTAACTAAGTATGGGCTAGATATTAAGCAATTGGGAGAAGCACTTGAGCAATTTGATGAACAATGCTATGACAGTTTTACAAGTAAGTTTGATGAAAGAGAAAACGACGCTAATATGGCTGTGTGGAAAGGATACCCCATTACAATTGGCGGCGGATGTGGGTATGTATACAAAACATTTTCATACCCACTCTACAGAGAAAAAGCGGTTAGCTTTGTGACAAATCAAATGATGCGCAAGTTTAAAAATGGCAAACACCAAAATGATGAAAAAATTGGAATTTCACCCCATACTGATAAGAAAACCGTTTACAAAGACGAATTTTATCCAATGGGGCGCTGTGAACTTGCAATTGCGGAGGAATAGGTGTGTTACATAAATTTATTTTACAATGCAATCAGAATAGTGAACACCGCGTAAACTATCATTGGGGATCGGTGATGCATGGAATATTGCATGAAAATATACCAACAGAGTTATCTGCCATTTTGCATGAAGATGGATTGCGACCCTATGCGCAATATATACTGCCAACATATGAAACTGGGGAACTGGATTGGCACATTAGCACTTGGAATGATGCTGTTGCAAAAGCCATTGAAAACAACTTTCAAAAAGGTTTCGAGTGTAAAATAAAGGCTAAAGAAGCACAATTGCGTGTGAAAAACATTCAACATGAAGCGATTACTGAAGAGGCATGGGCATTACCATACTTTACAACAGAAGAACCAGAGGATGTTTATACGATTCGCTTTTTAACGCCATGCACACATAAAACTGAAGGAAGATATGCTACTTTTCCGGCAACGGACTTTATTATTAATGGGCTATACAGAAGATTTAGCAGTTTCTCAAAAGTGATTAACCTAGATGATGTTGAAGTGATGCGAACCTTATGCAGCAATACAGAGATAGCTGGTTATCAACTACAAGATGCAATATTTTATATGGAAAAAACAAGAATTAAGGGATACACTGGAACAGTTACATTGAAAACGTATGGCAATGCACAGTTGAGGAGATTGACTGGGATGTTAATCAATTTTGCGGAATATGCTGGTATTGGTGTGAAAACAAGCATTGGAATGGGTGGGTGTGCAATATCCAAGGGGTATAGAAGCAGGATAAAAGGATAATGAATATATACACAAATAGGTGAATATTATTAGCAATTATACAAATCAACCTGCATTTCCCCCGCGACGGTAGAATATAAAGCTTTGAAACCTGCAACGAAGGGAAATAATGCTAGTATGAAGAACGAAAAAGTGTATGCTACTGAATACACCGCATTTATGGTTTTAACTACTTGCAAATCAACTCTCATATGGGAGAGGATTAAAAACAAGATCCCCGATGAAGGGGACGAAAACTGGTCGTACAGCGTTCTGATAACCCATGATGCACAATTAAAAACAAGATCCCCGATGAAGGGGACGAAAACTGAGAAAGTGCCGTCATTCCTTGGAAAGGATTTAATTAAAAACAAGATCCCCGATGAAGGGGACGAAAACTGAGAAAGTGCCGTCATTCCTTGGAAAGGATTTAATTAAAAACAAGATCCCCGATGAAGGGGACGAAAACTCGAAGTCATGCAGGTTCACAGGTTTGTCATTATTAAAAACAAGATCCCCGATGAAGGGGACGAAAACGTTTCGTCTTAATTTTCAAAGACTCGTCAGGCGGGTTAATTAAAAACAAGATCCCCGATGAAGGGGACGAAAACTAATTGCCTGCAACCTGGGACCAATCAATACCATCAAACCATTAAAAACAAGATCCCCGATGAAGGGGACGAAAACTGGATGTAGTCAAACAGTGCATCGTGATACCCGTCGGGGTATTAAAAACAAGATCCCCGATGAAGGGGACGAAAACTAGGACAGGTTTTTGGACAGGTTTTCATTGCACATTAAAAACAAGATCCCCGATGAAGGGGACGAAAACCTGCCCTTTGGCTGTATCCTTATACATATTCATATTAAAAACAAGATCCCCGATGAAGGGGACGAAAACTTTTCTACCTGTACTTTTACCCCGTTGCGGATAATATTAAAAACAAGATCCCCGATGAAGGGGACGAAAACTGGTCGTATTTGTCCATTGCTTCAAAGTACTTAACCTATTAAAAACAAGATCCCCGATGAAGGGGACGAAAACGCCGGACAAGGTTTGATTGAATACTTGCTCGCTGTAATTAAAAACAAGATCCCCGATGAAGGGGACGAAAACTCAATGTGTTCAGCCTTGGTTTTATGGAAAACGATTAAAAACAAGATCCCCGATGAAGGGGACGAAAACGGTTTGGCATGGGAACGGTTGCTTGTGTTTGTCATATTAAAAACAAGATCCCCGATGAAGGGGACGAAAACTATCGCGTCAACCGCGCATACTGTTTTAGTTCTACAATTAAAAACAAGATCCCCGATGAAGGGGACGAAGACTTTCCTCACTTCGGTTTGCGCTCGGACTTATCAGATTGTCAAGATTAAAAACAAGATCCCCGATGAAGGGGACGAAAACTCTTTTGTACCCACAAAGCCAAAGCAATCACAAGTGAATATTAAAAACAAGATCCCCGATGAAGGGGACGAAAACTAGGACAGGTTTTTTGGACAGGTTTTCATTGCACATTAAAAACAAGATCCCCGATGAAGGGGACGAAAACGCCGCTTTTAAAGCAATTGGTGCAAGTTGGGAAACATTAAAAACAAGATCCCCGATGAAGGGGACGAAAACCCTCCTTATTCTTCGATCAGCGAATAGTTAAGATTAAAAACAAGATCCCCGATGAAGGGGACGAAAACGCCGCTTTTAAAGCAATTGGTGCAAGTTGGGAAACATTAAAAACAAGATCCCCGATGAAGGGGACGAAAACCCTCCTTATTCTTCGATCAGCGAATAGTTAAGATTAAAAACAAGATCCCCGACGAAGGGGACGAAAACGCACTTCCGGCACGGATTCAGCTTAATCGGCATGTTGAATTAATTACAAGATCCCCGATGAAGGGGACGAAACTTTATGGAATAGAAACAGATGTAAAATGAGTTACATCTATTTCTATGAATATGGAGCGTAGATATGATGATGTGGATAATACTGGAAGAAGTTTGGCGAAGTATCTGGATGAATTTGGCGTAAGTATACAAAAATCTGCCTATGAGTGTATAATAAACCGGAAGATATATCAGCGTTTAATTGATGGCTTGCCAAGATTTATAGAACAAGAGGATTCTGGTTTGAGTGTATAAAATGTCGGGCCATGCTGATGTTAAAGTTTTGGTAATATACCAATTTCGCAAGATTCTGAAGTTGTGATTATTTAAGATGAGGTTTGTTATGAAAAATGTTTTGTTTTCTCCGCTTGGAATGAGTGACCCTGTTCGTGGTGGTTTTGATGGACCAATGCTTCATATCCTTAGACACTATGATGTTGAAATTGCATACTTTTTTCTTACAAATGATATTGCAAAAGATGAAGATAGGGTTCACTGGCAGGAAAACGCAGTAAAAGCAGTATCACCATCTACGAAAATAGAAATGATACGGTCGGATATAGTTGATGCTTCTGTCTTTTCGGTGTTCATTCCAAAATTTGAAAAGGAGATCCGAAATATTGCTAACAGAAACACAGGGAAGAGGATATTGCTTAATTTGACTTCGGGCACACCACAGATGACATCGGCATTATGTGTTCTTGCTTCTACAATGCCATATGACTTTCTTCCCATTCAAGTAACAACGCCTGAGAATAAGGACAATAGAAAGGTTTCGCATGAAGAACCGACAGCAGACATTGAAAGTTTGTTGCAAGATGATTTTGATAATGACGTTTCCTTTAAAACAAGTAATAGAACAAAAGAAATTACACTTGATAACTACACGAAAACAAACATTAAAAATCAGATAATATCGCAAATAAATGATGGTAACTATTATTCTGCGTTTTCGATAGCAAATTTTAACAGAGAATATTTTCGCAGGGAAATTGTTGAAGCACTTCAAGGTGCATACAAGAGAATAAATTTTCAGTATAAAGAAGCGGTTGCAAATTTCAAGACTGCAAGAATTAGTGGGATTATGCCTGATATGGACGAAACCATTCTCACATATCTTGAATATTATCTTATTATGAGACAAAATTTGATGAGAGGCGATTTTTCAAGATACTTACTGAATGTTAGTGTATATTCATATAAACTCCAATACATTCTGCTTTTCAACAATTTTATGTTTGATGTAAATGATATTCTTGATGAGCACCAAAGAATAGATGATGCAAAGATTAAGACGCTTGATGCTGGGTTATACACACATTTAGTGAAGCGAGAAGTAAGGTGTACTGGCGAGTTTTTAAATAGTATACATATGAAATATATTATAGGGTATTTTGCCAACAAAAATAGGAATCCTAATATTCTTGAATGTAGTAAAAGGATATATCGAAACAGCGAAATGTTTAGAAAATATAGAAATCAAGTTGCTCATGAGTTTACATCAGTTGGCCGTGCGGAATTTGAAATGCTGTGCGGAGAATCTGTTAATAAGCATATTAGCAATCAAGATAAGTTATTCGTAGAGGCAATGGGGACGCCTCAAGTGACTGAAAAAACACTTGACAGCTACGAGAATATGAATAAAGAGTTGATTCGACTATTGGATAAACTAAGCTGAGCGTATGGGTGCAGCGTAAAGTAAATTGTTTGATTCGATTCATAAAATGCAGTGGAATACACAAAATGGGAGCGAGATACAACAATGCATATTCACTATTTCCAGCGGTACCATTCAAAAGAGAATGTTGTAACATCTAATACAATGCTTATGCTGGCGCGATTATATAATTATAATGCAGATAAATTCTTTACGATGATAAATGCATTGATCCTTGGCGAGGATGAAACCCCTGAAATCACTTTCAATCTTCAGGTTGCAGGAGATGATAGTGTACCAGATGCTGTGATTAGTCAGAAGAGTTTTAAAATCGTAGTAGAAACCAAATTATACAATCAGTATGGCTTAGATCAACTAACCAACCATCTTAAACAATTTGCAGATGAAGAAATTAAAGTACTCTTGACCATTGATCCAAAACCGATGAAAAATAAAATGCTTGAGGATTTAGCGATTAAATTGGCTAATTATAACACTGGAAGATTGGCAGAGCTGAAAACACCTGTCAAGCATACAAACCTGACTTTTGAACAGTTGATTAAGGCGATGGAAGACATTGTAGATGATAGAGATACAGAAATCATCGCTGTACTGGACGATTTTAAAGCATACTGTTTTGATGAAAGACTAATCTCTGATAGAGAAAAATGGATGCGTGCTGTTACGGCTGGGAGAACCCTTAGGGATAACATTGAATTGAATTTATACTATGATGACGCAGCACATAGCTTTTCGGATCATGGATATATTGGGTTGTATAGCAATAAGAGTATTCGCGCAGTTGGGCGACTTGAGAAAACAGTAGTGGTTAATCCGGGAGACGAAAGCCCATATAATACTGAAACCGGCGAAGCTTTAACTGACTTTGAATCTGATAATATAAGAAGTGCAATGAAGAGAGCCAAAGAGAACGGTTACAGCCTTGATGATGTACCACATAGATTCTTCTTGGTTGACAAGTTCTATGCGATGGATTTCCGAAAAGCCAGCAAGAACCCAATACAAAAAAGCAAGTTTTTCAATTTGGGGGAGATGCTCGGGTATGAAAAAATGCCTGATACTGCAGAAATCGCAAAAGACCTTAACGGGAAAACGTGGGAAGAATTAACGTGATTCGCTATTTCTCATAAGGTGCTGATCGGGGAGAATGAGGTATGAAGAGATTTGATGCGCTTACTAAATACATACCTATACTTGAAGGACATGAAGCTGGTAACTGGGTGATTGATCGGGAAAACGATGGAACAAGCGAACATCCAATTAGAATGCCCTATGTAGATTACTCTTTACCTGTTATCCAATTTGAGGATGCGGTATATAAAGCAGTTGATAAATACCCTGATATGAAATTATCCAGCTATAATAGTATTTTACAGAAATTTGGGATTGAATGGGGTAGTGAGTCAATGCAAGAAGCAGACGTATCAGAGGTAGATGCCCTGTGTGTTATAGCACTTCTGGTTGGCGTAATACGTGCAGAACGCTTCTGCGATGGTGCACTTTTACGCTTCTTTAAAAATGGTTGCATATTAAAATGGCTTCGTCGACTTGAAGAACTGGATGAATGAGTTGTATGCATGTTTTTATTGTGATTCGTAGTATTCATTCTTCTCGTGGATAAACGCAACCAAACAACCCATTCATGAATATAAAGCTAGGTTCGACTATTAAAGATAATGCTCCAGCATGTGGGAGCAGAACCTTTGCTCGTTTTTAAAGGCAGTTTTATAGGGACTGCCTTTTTGCATACCGTTTTGCATACCATAAGTATGCTGAACGGGTATTATTTAGTTATATACGAGAAGTTTTGAGAAATTAAAACCCCCTTGAAACCTTATGTTTCAAGGGAGTTTGCTTGGTACGCCCGGTGCGATTCGAACGCATGACCTTCAGAGTCGGAGTCTGACACTCTATCCAACTGAGCTACGGGCGCATACGGTGCGCAAACCATTGTAACGCAAAGGATTTCTGTTGTCAAGCGATCTGCTGTGGAAGGAACGTTTTGCGATTTTTAAGCGGATTGCAACTCTTTTTGCAATTTTTAGAGAGGATAACATAACGCAAAGCGTTGTGTCCGTTTGGTTTGAAGGCGATTGCCATCTGCAACTTTTCCTGCAACTTTTTGTACAATTTCTGCTCTGGCTTGCGGCTGATTACGAAACAACAGGTGGATGTTTGGCTAATATAACAGATCGTCTCTTTTTTAAGACGAATCTTGCACATTACAGCAAACCAAAAGCAGACGGGGAAACATAGCGTCTACAGGCATGTGATCATACCGCTGCTGTGTGTATGGTAACAATTGAATTGGCGAAAAACAGCAGCGTTTGTATTCAAACGGAACGAAACATATACACTCTGGTACGATTTTGGAAGTTTTGGACAATACAAAAGCGGATTTCAATAATAGACAATCGAATCTGCCGGTTGTATCGTTAAAACACAAAGGAATGATGAGATGAGATCATTCCCATTGAAAACATCCCAATAATTAAAGGAGGTTCATTCATGAAAAGGATTCTTGGCATTCTGTTAGTTCTGGCACTGGTACTGGGCATGGCGCTGCCTGCTGTGGCAGAAACTGCGGAAACACCCGTACGCGGTGGCACCCTTACCGTGGCAAAATCCATGGATATGTCCACACAGGGTTTTGACATCACGCATACTACCTTCTCCCAGGCGGACTGCTACGTATTAAGCCAGATCTACGAAACCCTGCTGAAGGTTGATGATGACGGCAACTTCGTCGAAGGCCTTGCGACAAGCTGGGAATATACCGAGGACGGCCTCGGTTTGGTGCTCACGCTGCGTGAAGACGTATCCTACTCCGACGGCACCAAATTTGACGCGGCAGGCTGCGCTGCGGTGATGAATTACTACCTCAGCGAAGAATGCGGACACGTCAACAAAGGGTCCGATCTTGCGTTGATCAGCGATGTGCAGGTGCTGGATACGTATAAGATTCAGGTGAACACCACAGCGCCGGATGCAGGCTTGCTGACTATCCTCACCGGCAACTCCTTTATGCTGATGTCTCCCGGCAATGTGGAGAATGGGGATGCATCCACCAACCCCATCGGCACCGGTCCTTTCGTGCTGAGCGAATACGTACAGGGCGACCATATCACCCTTACGGCAAACCCCAACTATTACAAGATGGGCGCGGACGACAGCCCCCTGCCTTATCTGGATACGATTGAATACAAAATTATGACGGATGATTCCGTGAAAACGACCAACCTGAAATCCGGCGATGTGGACGGCGTGGATATCCACTCCTCCACCAACAGCGTACTCTCGGCTATGGCGATGAGCGACATGACCACTTATGAGTATGACTACGCTATTAATTTCTGGTCCGGCTTCAACTTTACTAAGGAACAGTTCCAAAACCAGACACTGCGTGAAGCTGTTTCCTACGCGATTGACCGGCAGGAAATTGTAGACGTCGTATTTGAAGGCCTTGCCACCACCACGCCGTTCTTCTCCAAGCCTTCGCAATGGTGGTATTACGACTATGCTGTGATTACGGAATACGATCCTGCAAAGGCAAAAGAACTTTTGACCAAAGCCGGATATCCGGACGGCATTACCATTGAAATTGCAAACATCTCTCGTGAGCCGGACAACTCGATTGTGCAGTTGATGCAGTCGCAGATGGCGGAGGCGGGTATTAACCTCGTCATCAACGCGCTCGAGCGTACCTCTTGGGTATCCTATGTTAAGACCGAGGTTGCCCATGAAATGTGCATCGGCCAGAACGGCAATGCGGGCGTGGATGTAAGCCGCCAGCTGAAAGACCCGATGGTCAGCTACATGTCCACCGTATATGAGCCGGTAGTCGAACTGCAGGCGATCTATACCAGCCTGAAATCCCTCACGAACGAAAGCGAGCGTCTTGCCGCTGTGCAGCAGCTGCAGAAGTTCTACCACGACAACACCATGCAGCTGATTATTTGCCAGAGCCATAGCTACTGCACATTCAGCAACATCGTGAAAAACGTACAGTTTACCTCGATTGCCTCCCTGGATTTCTCTGAAACCTGGATCGAAGACTGATTCAAACGGAAGTAAAAAGGAGTGGGCGGAGGAGTCGTTTTCCGCCCACTCTTAACGGGAGGTACATGCTGTGATTGTATCCATTGGCAAAAAGCTTTTAACAGCCATTCCGGTTTTGCTGATTGTCAGTATTGTGCTGTTCATTCTGCTGAATGCTCTCCCCGGCGATGCCGCGGATGCGCTGGCTTCGATGGATGCCAGCCCGGAAGAAATTGAACAGATGCGCGAAGATATGGGGTTGAACGATCCCATCTATGTGAAGTATTGGAACTGGATTTCCGATGTTGCGCAGGGCAACTTTGGAACATCGCTGATTAATGGGTCTTCTGTCAGCGAGAAAATTGAGCAGCGCTTTCCGGTTACGCTGGAACTGACGCTTCTGGCGATGATCGTAGCCATTTTAATTGCGTTGCCGCTTGGCATTGCGTCGGCGACACACCGAAATAGTTTTTTAGACAGCGTATGCAGCTTCTTTGCCATGCTTGGGCAGGCAATGCCGCATTTTTGGCTGGGTATGCTGATGGTTCTTCTTTTCTCGGTTCAACTGCATTGGCTGCCTGCCTCGGGCTATGTTGCCATCAGCGAAAGTTTGGGGAAAAACCTTCTGCGTATGCTGATGCCGGCGGTCGCCATCGGGTTTACATTTGCCGCAACCGTAATGCGGCAAACACGTTCCGCAGTATTGGACGTGCTGGATCAGGATTATATCAGCACCGCGAAAGCCAAGGGGCTTCCCGGACGCGTGATCATATGGAAGCATGCGCTTAAAAACGCTTTGATTCCGGTTGTAACGGTAATGGGGCTGCAAACAGGCCGTCTTTTCGGCGGCGCCATTGTTGTGGAAACTGTGTTTGCTATGCCTGGGCTTGGCACCGCAATCGTCAACAGCATTTATTCCCGGGATTATCAGGTCACGCTTGGCTGTGTTATGACGGTTGCCATCATCATTATTCTGATTAATACCTTGGTCGATATTCTCTATGTGGTGATTGATCCGCGGATATCACACCGCCAGAAGGAGGCGTAACCATGGAAAATACGGCCATTAAGCAACGGACAAACTTTCAAAAAGTGCTGCTTCGTTTCTTTTCCAGAAAGATTGCGGTCATCGGGTTGATTATCGTAGTGCTGATGGTGCTGTTTGCGCTGTTTGGCGATGCGTTTACCCAGTACAATTACGCGGACCGCAATGCAAAAGCGCGCTATCAGGGCCCGTCGAGCGAGCATTTCTTTGGAACGGATGACCTTGGCAGGGACATTTATGCCCGCGTTGTGGATGGCGCGCGGATCACGATTGTCGTCGCCCTCGGCTCCAGCATGTTCGCCATGCTGATCGGCACGGCGCTGGGCCTGTTCTCAGGCTTTCGCGGCGGAGCGATTGACTCCGTCATATCCGGATTTCTCAATTCGTTATGGGCGCTGCCAACCATTATCCTCGCTATGGCAATTAACGTGGCGCTGGGTTCAAGCATTGAAAATATTCTGATTTCGATCGGTATTGTAAACATACCCAGTTTCTACCGCATTATACGCAGCCGTGTGCTATCCATCCGTGAAATGGATTACGTCATGGCGGCAAGGGCGATTGGGCGGCCGACATGGAAAATCGTCTTGCAGCATGTGCTGCCCAATTTGGTATCCACCCTCATCGTAGAGGCAACGCTTGCCTGTTCCAAAGCAGTTATCGCGGAAGCAAGCCTCTCCTTTCTGGGGCTGGGCGTAACGCTGCCGCGCGCGTCGTGGGGCACGATGCTCAAGAACGGTTACGCGATCATGGAACGCGCGCCTTGGATGAGCATATTCCCCGGTATTTGCATCATGCTGCTTGTGATGGGCTTTAATTTCCTCGGCGATGGCCTGCGCGATGCCTTTGATGTGAAAATCCGGGCCGATTAACGGGAGAAGGAGACGAGTACGATGGAAAATATATTAGAAGTTAAAAATCTGTCCGTCGCCTTCCAATATGGCGGAAAAACGGTGCCGGTTTCCAAAGGCGTAACGTTCAGCATTGCCGATGGAGAGGTGCTCGGTGTGGTGGGCGAATCGGGTTCCAGCAAGAGTGTAACGGCGAAAACGGTGATGCGGCTGCTGCCCTCGCCGCCAAGTTCCGTGCTGGAAGGCGAAATTATACTGGACGGCCATTCGGTTTTGGATTTATCGGAAAAGGAAATGCAGCATCTGCGCGGCAACTCGGTTGCGATGATCTTTCAGGAGCCGATGACCAGCCTGAACCCTGTATTTACATGTGGCAATCAACTGGTGGAGGCAATACGCTGGCACCAGCATGTAACCAAAAAGGAAGCAAAACGCCAAGCGGTGGAAATGTTGGATCTGGTGGGTATACCCATGCCGGAGGAGCGGATGAAATCGTACCCGCATGAGCTGTCCGGCGGCATGCGCCAGCGCGTGATGATCGCCATGGCGCTTTCCTGCAAACCGAAATTGCTGATTGCCGATGAACCGACGACCGCGCTGGACCCCACCATACAGGCGCAGATTATAGAACTGATTTTAAAATTGCAAAAGGAATGCAATATGTCCGTTTTATACATTACGCACGATTTGGGCGTAGTGGCGGAAACCTGCCAGCGCGTTGTTGTGATGTATGCGGGAATGATTATGGAAATTGCGAAAATTGAAGATTTGTTTCAACGGCCTCTGCACCCATACACAAAAGGGTTGATGAAGGCGATGCCGCGCATGGGGAAAAACGCGACCGTCTGTATGATATTAAAGGCGTTGTGCCGCACTTTACGCAAATGCCCGAAGGCTGCCGCTTTCAAACGCGCTGCCCCTATGTGCAGGAGAACTGCCGCCGGGCGTGCCCGGACATGATGGATGTTGGAAACGGGCATAGCGTGCGCTGTTTTCACTATGCTTCGCTTGAGGAGGTGGGGGAATAATGGCGCTGCTGGAAGTGTACAACCTAAAAAAGTATTACCCCATGTATTCCGGTGCGTTGAAACGGCTGACGGGTTCCTATAAGGCTGTGGACGACATCAGCTTTTCCATTGACGCCGGAGAGACGTTCGGGCTGGTGGGCGAATCCGGCTGCGGAAAAACGACCGTAGGCAAGTCCATTCTCCGGCTGATTGAGCCGACGGCTGGCAAGATTGTGCTTGACGGCAAAAATATCAGCGAGATGAACCCCAAACAGCTCCGTGCGATTCGCAAGGATATGCAAATCATCTTTCAGGACCCGTACAGCTCCATGGATCCGAAAATGCGTATTTGCGATATTATCGCCGAGCCGATTAAGGAACATAAACTGGCGCGGGGCGCGGATTGCCGCCGTATGGTGGAAGAACTGCTGGGGAAGGTCGGCATTAACCGCCGAGAAATGGCGAAATACCCGCATGAATTTTCCGGCGGCCAAAGACAGCGCATCGCCATTGCACGCGCGCTGGCCGTGCAGCCCCGCCTGATCGTATGCGATGAGCCTGTTTCCGCGCTGGATGTTTCCGTGCAGGCGCAAATACTCAACCTGATGCGCGATTTGCAGCAGGAACTGAAAGTCAGCTTCTTGTTTATTGCCCATGGCATGCCGGTTGTGCAGCATATCTCCCATCGCGTAGGGGTGATGTACCTTGGCCATCTTGTGGAAACGGCAGACAGCATTGAAATTTTTAAGCATTCTGCGCATCCCTATACAAAGGCTTTGATGAGCGCAATTCCTGTGCCGGACCCCACAGCGCATAAGCAGCGGATATTGCTTAGCGGAGAAGTGCCCAGCCTTGTGGACGTACCCAAAGGCTGTTTGTTTGCAAACCGCTGTACGCATTGCACGGCACACTGCCGTCAGGAAGCGCCGGCATTGCGGGAGATCGCTCCGGGGCACCGTGTGGCCTGCCACCTTTTCGGCGGGGAGGCATAGCCGATGCATCAGCCTGTACAGAAGATAGATTTTCACGTGCATGCCGTACCCTATACGGATTTACCGCGCTTGAACGGCACCAATTATCCTGTGCCGGAGGAATTAAGGCGGATGTATGACCGCATCGGTGTGGATAAGGCGGTGTTGATGCCGCAAGGCTCCGCGCCGGAAGGCACTTGCGACCGGCTGTCCCAGCGGGAAGCGGCGCAAATGGTACGGGAGCATCCGGAGGTGTTTATCGCCTGGTTCTGCAATATTGATCCGCGGCAGGGCAAAAACGGCGATGATACGGATTTTTCCCATTACTTACGGTATTACCGCGCCAACGGCGCCCGCGGCGTAGGCGAGATGACGGCAAATTTATATTTGGACGATCCGCGCATGATGAACCTGTTTCACCATTGCGAAGTAATGAATATGCCCGTTTTGCTGCATTTTGGCAATATGGGCAATGATTATGGCGTGGTGGACGAGCCCGGACTGCCAAGGCTGGAAACTGTTTTACAGGCTTATCCCCAATTGATTGTGATTGGGCACTCGCCGAAATTCTGGGAAGAGTTTGGCAAAGGCAAAGCCGTGGAACGGCTGATGGAAACTTACGATAACCTGTGGATGGAGTTTTCCTCACTCTCCGGCGGCAAGGCGATGCTGGCGGACCCGGAGTATACATACCGTTATTTTGAGCGCTATGCAGACCGCATTTTGTACGGAACGGATTTTCACGAGCCGCATAATCTGGAAACGTATGATATTTACGCGAAGATATGCGCCTTTCTGGAAGATGCGGCCGCTGCGGGAAACATCAGCGAATCCACCTACCGCAAAATATGCCGTGAAAACGCGCTGGGGTTATTAACCGGAGGTGACACGCTATGACGCCCTTTGAGACACAAAGAACGGACGTACTGGTGATCGGCGCAGGCATTGCCGGGCTGGAAGCCGCGTGGGCAGCGAAGCAGGCGGGCGCCGACGTATTGGTACTCAATAAGGGGGCGGCTGCTTCGCCCGCTGTGCTTGGCTTCAACGCACCGGTTGCGCAAAACGACTCGGTAGAGCGTTTTGCAAGGGATACGTATGAGGGCGGCTGGCAGCTGGGCGATCAGGAACTGGTGCAAACCCTCGCAAGCCAATCGGCGGATACCGTTACCCATTTGGAAAGCATGGGAATGGTGTTTGACCATGCGGAGGAACAGCCGGAGGCTTACCAGCTGCTCCAGCCCCTTGGCTGCAGCGTGCCGCGCCTTGTACGCCACCATAATGATACCGGCAAGCACTCGATGGCGGTTTTGCAGGATGTGCTGGAAAAGGAAGGCGTACGGTTTGCCGGACACACCATGGCTGTTGAACTGCTGCAATCGGGGGATGCCGTTTGCGGTGCGGCCGCGCTGAACACAGAAACCAATCAATGGATTTGTGTATTGGCAAAAGCGGTTGTGCTGGCAACCGGCGGCGCGCACATGATGAAGAACAGCACCTACCCGCTCTGCCAAACAGCGGATGGATTCGCCATGGCATACCATGCGGGCGCAACACTGATGGATATGGAGTTTGTGCAGCACGAACCCTGCCGCGCCGTATGGCCCAAGCCGCTTGGCTTGTCTACTACGCTGCTGGCGAAAGGCGGTATATTAACCAACCGTTTTGGCGAACGTTTTGTGCTGAAACACTATCCCAGCGAAGGCGCGGTGCCAAAGGATATTCTGGCGCGCCTGATTGCAACGGAAATCATTCAGCGGCGCGGCACCCCTCACGGCGGTGTGTACCTGGATTTGACCCGGATACCGGAAGATGAAATCAAAGTGAAACATGTGCTCTACTATAAGCGCTTTATGGATGCCGGTATCGACCTGACGCGTGAAATTGTGGAGGTCGGGCCTGCGGCGCATTCCATGATGGGCGGCGTTTCCATTGATCAAAATGCTTACACCGGAGTACCGGGCCTGTATGCAGCCGGTGAGGTTACCGGCGGGCTGCACGGCGCAAACCGGCTCGGTGGCAACGCCGGTGCGGAGGTTTATGTGTTCGGCAGGCTTGCAGGCCGTTCAGCCGCACAGTTTGGCGGCGCTCCGTGTGAAGCGGCGGATGCTTACCGGCAGATGGAAAAAATCACATCCATGGATGAAAAGGCAGAACCCTTCGATTTCAAAGCATACCGGGATGAGGTGCGGGCCATTGTCTCCGTGGCGGTAGGCCCGGTACGGCAGCTGAAAGCCCTGCAAAAGGCGATAGAAAAGCTGCAAGACATGGTAAGCGCATTGCAGGAGACGGCGCCAACCAGCATAGCCGCAGCCCGCGATAAAGGAGAAGCCTCCCATATGGCGGAAATTGGCTTGCTCGTATGCCGGGCGGCGCTGGCAAGAACGGAATCACGCGGGGTGCATTACCGTCTGGATTATCCGGACCGTGACGATGAACACTGGAAAAAGCATATCCGCTTTACCCGCAAAAACGGCATGACGGTTTGACAGGGGGAGAGAGACGAATGGTGATTCATAATTTCGTCGAGAAAGAAAAATATTATGATTCGGTATTTTTGATGCGTATGGCGGCAAAACTGTCGGAAACCGAAGGCGTTTTGAAAACATCGGTCGGCATGGGCACCCCGCTGAACAAAGACACCATAAACGATCTGGGACTTTTGCAGCAAGAGGGAAAGAATGCTTCGCCCAATGATTTGATTATTGCCATTGAGGCGGAAAACGACGAAACGGCGAAATGCGCGCGCGAAACTTTTTTGAAAATGCTGATTATGCAGGATGGCCCCGAAGGCGAAAGAAAGTACCGCACGCTGGAAACGCTTCATCGCAGCGTGAAGGACCGCAATCTGGCGGTGATCTCTCTGGCGGGGCGCTATGCCGCTGCCGAGGCGGAAAAAGCGCTGCAAATGAATATGGATGTATTTATGTTCAGCGATAATGTGCCGGTTGAACAGGAAATTTACCTGAAAAAGCTGGCGGAGGAAAAAGGGCTGCTCATGATGGGCCCGGATTGCGGGCTTTCGTTTATCAACGGCATTGCCATCGGGTTATGCAGCAAGGTTCGCCGCGGCAACATCGGTATTGTTGCTGCCTGCGGCAGCGGCATGCAGGAGGTTATGAACATCATTCACCGCGGCGGCAAAGGCATCAGCCATGCGGTTGGTGTTGGCGGACGGGATTTAAGCGAGCGTGTGGGCGGCATTACCATGCTGCGCAGCATTGATATTCTGGAAAACGACCCGGATACGGCTGTTATCGTTTTGATTTCCAAACCGCCTGCAAAAGCGGCGGCAGAAAAAATATTTGCGAAAGTACGCAATTGCAGCAAACCGGTGGTGGCGCAGTTTATCAACAGCGATCCGGAACTGGCGAAAGCCGGCGGCGCCATACCGAGCACAACCTTTGAAAACACTGCGCGCATCGCGATGGCGCTGTCGGAGGGGAAAACCTATGTACCCGAGAGCGAAGCGGCGTACGATGAAAGGCTTGCGCCTGCGGCCAAAGCGGAAGCGGAGAAGATGAGCGCGGGCCAGCGGTATTTGCGGGGATTGTTCTGCGGCGGGTCCCTTGCGGAGGAAACGCTGACGCTTGCCCAGAAGAAGCTGGGTTCGTTATACAGCAACATCGCCTTCAGCAAGGAATTTATGCTTCCCGACCCGTTTCAGAGTATGGCGGATAGCATTGTCGATATCGGCGCGGAGGAGTTTACGCTGGGCAAACCCCATGTGGCGATTGACCCTGCGCCAAGGGTGGAACGCTTCATTCGGGAGGCGCGCGACCCGGAAACGGCTGTGATCCTGATGGATGTATTGCTTGGCTACTCGCTGTGTGATGATCCGGCGGGGCTTATGGCGCCGGCAATCATCGCGGAAACGGCCCGTGCGGCAGCGGAAGGAAGGCATTTATGCGTGATTGCTTCCATCTGTGGTTCCGATTTGGACCCGCAAGGGCTGGCAGAGCAGGAAAAGAAGCTGAAAGATGCGGGCGTAATCGTTATGAGCAATAACGGCGAAGCTTCCCGCCTTGCCGTGTCGCTGATCCGGTACAGGAGGGAGATGACGGCTCATGTGTGAAAACAGCATTTTTACAGCTCCGGTCAAAGCGGTCAACATTGGCGCAAAACTGCTGGGCGAGGCGCTGAAACAGCAGGATGTGGAGACAATCCAGCTGGATTGGCGGCCTCCGAAAGAGGTTCATCTTTCGCCCCGCATCATGGAAATTCTGCGCAAGCTGGAGTAGTGCAATGAAAATGATTATGGTATTGAATCTGGGCTCGACCAGCTTCAAGTTCAAATTGTTTGCTATGGATGCGCAAACACCTTTGATGGCACAAGGCGCTGTGGACGCCATCGGCAGCGGGCGCAGTGTGCTGAAAATCAAAGGCGGAGGCGCCGCCATACAGGAGGAACTGGAGATAGAAAGCCATGAGGCGGCTTTTGGGCAGTGCATTACCGTTTTGCGGAATATAGGCGTGCTGAAGGATGCGGCGGAGTTATCCGCGGTTGGGTACAAAGCTGTGCTGGCCGGCGATGTAAGCGGTGTGCAGCTGGTGACCCCTGCATTGCTTGCGCGTATGGAAGCTTTCGTACCGCTGGCGCCTGCGCACAACCCCGCTTATATCGGCATGATGAAGCAGATGGCAGCAAAGGAGCCGCAGCTGAAGCAATATGCCTGTTTTGAAACAAGCTTCCATGCAACGGTTCCGCTGAAACGCGCGGTATATGGCGTGCCGAAAGAATGGCTGGAGTGGGGCGTCAGGCGCTATGGTTTTCACGGGGCTTCCCACAGCTATATCGCGCAGAAGGTAAAAACGCTGATTCCGGCGGCGCGGCGTGTGGTTTCGGTACATTTGGGCGGTTCCAGCTCCATCTGCGCGGTTTTGGATGGGAAAAGCGTGGCTTCGTCCATGGGCGCAACCCCCCAATCGGGCTTGTTCCATAACAACCGCGTCGGGGATTTTGATCCGTTCTGCCTGCCGATGCTGGTAAAACGGCTTGGCAGTCTGGAGGCAGTGCTCAACGCCTTGTCAACGCAGAGCGGCTTTCTGGGGCTAAGCGGCATCAGCAATGATATGCGGCAGATAGAAGCGGCTGCCATGGAGGGCGACGAAAACGCAATGTTGGCGGTGGATGCTTTCTGTGATGCAATCACCGGATATATCGGCATGGATACCGCTTATCTGGGGGGCTTGGATGTGATCGCCTTTACCGGCGGAATCGGCGAACACAGCGCCATCACGCGTGCAAAAGCGCTGGCTCCGCTGGCGTATCTCGGCGTAGAGCTGGATGCTGAGGCGAACATGGAAAACAGGCTGTATATCAACACACCGGAAAGCCGGGTGAAGGTACTGGTGCTGGAAACGGACGAGGAGTGGATGATAGCCGGACAGGTAGAAAAATGCCTTGCCTAGCAACAAAACCGGCTACCGCCTGCCTGACGGATGCGCTTGCGGCAGAACCGGAGGCAAACGGACGCATCCATTCGGTCTTTGCAAACGCGGTGAATATTGCGCTGCATTGCGCAAGCGGCGGGAACCGCCTGCTTACGGTGGTGGCACAGGGGGAATATCTGCCGGATAGCTTGCAGGTTGCCGGAGAAACGCTGGATGCTATGCGGCAATACGCGCCCGAGGCGGTTATACGCTGGACACAGCATACGCTGCAGGGCCCCGGTATGGCGTTAGCCATTACGCGCAGTGCGTGGACGGGCAAACAGACGCCGCGCACGATACCAAGGGGCATGATTTTGCAGGGGTTGCGGGAGATCGAACCGATGAAACTGCAGGTTCCGGCTGCCCGCATTGCGCAAGTTCGCCGTATGCTCCGGACGGTCATTGCCGCACTGGCTGTAAACCAGCCACAGGTTGCACGGGAAGCCGCACGGAAGATCGTTGGGCTGGGAAACGGCCTTACCCCTTCCGCAGATGATGCGCTAACCGGTGTGCTGGCGGTTTTATGGAGCCAAGGCAGCCAGCCGTGCTTTTTAACAGACGAGGTTTTGCGGCGCACCACCGATATTAGCGCCAAGTACCTGCACTGTGCGCAAAACGGCTATTTTTCCAAAAGGGTTCTGGATGTTTTTGATGCTGCCGGAGAGTCTCCACAAAGGGTAAACCAAGCGCTGCGGCAGGCGGCGCAGTGGGGCGCATCCTCGGGCATGGATATGCTGTGGGGCATGAAACTGGCTTTGGAATGGATGCCGGGGTTGAATGATGATACCGAAACGGAGTGATAGAGAATTGGAAACAATCAGTGAAAAGGTAAAAGCGGCAAACGATGCCGTCGTGGAAACCATGCAGGAAAGCGATCCCTATTGGGTCGGCATGCAGCCCGCGATTTCGTGTGTGCCGGAAATGCACGAAGGGTTGATTTTACATTCCGGCCCGGCGATCGCGTGGGAAGACATGTGCGAAACGCAGCGTCAGGGCGGCATCAACGGCGTGCTGTATGAAGGCTATGCCAAAACGGAAGCGGAAGCACGAAAACTGCTGGAAACAGGTGAGATCGAGTTTGCCGCCGGAAACGATTATCACGTGGTCGTGCCGGGCTCCGGCATCGCGACGCCTTCGATGGTGGTAAATATTGTTCAGGACAGACACAGCGGCGTCCGCGGTTTCTGTGCACCGTTTGAAGGCCCCAACCGCGGCGGTTTGGCAGGCTGGGGCGTATACAATGCCGCTATTCAGACTCACTTGAATAACATGCACGATCATCTTGGCCCGGCATTCAATCAGGTGTTGGAAAGTACGGGCGGCATCGGGCTGAAAAGGATGATCACACGTGGGGTGGAGATGGGGGATGAGCTGCATTCGCGCCAGGACGCCTGCGGACTGATGCTTACCAATGAGCTGATGAAGCTGCTCTACGATTCCGCCATTTCCAAGGAATTGAAAGACCAGTGCGTTGAGCTGCTATACGGTACGGTACGCTTTTTTCATCCGCTGGGGATGGCCGCGGGCATGGCGCTTTTGGAGAGTATTCGCGACGTGCCGTATGCGACGGTTGTAACGGCGATGATGGGCAACGGCGTAACCTACGGCATTAAAATTGCGGGGCTGGGAAACCAGTGGTTTACGGCGCCGGCGCCGATGCTGGAAGGCAGCTATGTTACCACGGACATTGACATAAGCGATGTGCTGCCGTGGATTGGCGATAGCTGCATGCTGGAAGCGGCGGGGCTTGGCGGCAGTGCGGCGGCGGCGGCGCCGGCGGTAATGCGCGCGCAAAACCTGACCATGGATGACGGCATTGAACGCAGCCGTGAAATTGAGCAGATCACGCTGGCCAATCATCGGTATTACCTGATTCCGGCGCTGGACTACCAAGGCTCTCCGCTTGGCATTGATATGCGTAAAGTGCTGAAAACCGGCATACCGCCGGTTGTGCACGGCGGTATGATTTCCAAAAGCGGGCGCCGTTTAGGCGCGGGCGTTGCGCATGTGCCGATGGAATGCTTTGAAAAAGCGTGTCTCGCTTTTGGCGAAAAATACGGACTGTGAGGTAGGCGGAGATGATGAAAGCCGCAAAAGGGATCTATTGCGCGCTTGTAACCCCCTTGACGGAAAAGGAAGAAATAGATGTTGAGGGCGTGGAAAAACTGGCCCGGCATGTTATTGCGGGCGGGGTAGACGGCCTGCTGGCGCTGGGCTCTACAGGCGAGCAAATCGCGCTGGCCAGAGAAAGCAAACGCCGTATGCTGCAAACGCTGCGTGCGGTAATGCCTTCGGATATGCCGCTGATGGCGGGGTGCGGTGCGACATCCACAAAGCTGGCAATTGAAAACATTCGCGATGCGGAAGAAGCCGGTGCGGATGCGGTGATTCTTACGCCGCCCTGCTTTTATCCTTTTGGGGATGACGCACTGGTTGCCTATTTTACGCAGGCCGCGGCTGCCGCGCATGTGCCGGTGTACTTGTACAACATTTCCCGTTTTGTAGGCGTGCGCATTGGCAGCGATGTGGTTCGCCGCCTGCTGGATAACCCCATGATTATGGGCATCAAGGAGAGTGACCGGGACGAGGAATACCTGCAAAAGCTTTTGGATATTGCCGGGCAAAGAGAGGACTTTGCTGTGATACAGGGAAGCGAACGCATTTTCACCAAAAGCTTTGACCGCGGATGCAGCGCGGGGGTGACGGTGGTTGGCAATTTGGCGCCGTCGATAGCGCCCGCACTGTACAGGGCATGGCGGGAAAAACGCACGCAGGATGCGGAGGCTCTGCAGCGGCAGCTGTTGGAATATGTATCCGTTATTACCCTGCTTGGCATGTTTCCGCAGGAGCTTAAGATGTGCATGAGCCGGAAAGGGATATGCAAACCCTACATGACATCGCCTTTCACCGCGATGACGAACCGGCAGCGTGAAACCCTGCTTTGCGCGCTGGCAGAACTGGAAAAAAAGTACCCGGCTGTCAATTGAACACCACGACGGACAAACATTGAAAAATTCTGGAGGTATGGAAAATGAACGAGCGTAGCAAATGGGAATTCGGTGTGGCAAGCGTTAAAAGAGACGGCATTTTGTACGGCCTCGGTTATACCAAGGAGGAAGTAAAGCGGCCGTATATTGCCGTGGTTAACTCGTGGAATGAATATAACCCCGGCCATGTGCATCTGCGCGAGGTGGCGGAACGCGTAAAGCAGGGCATCCGTGACGCCGGCGGCCTGCCCTTTGAAGTGACGACGACCGGTTTATGCGACGGCATGGTGCTCAAAGACCCCCGCTATATTGAACTGCCCAGCCGCAACCTGATTGCCGATGAAGTGGAACTGAACGTGGAAGCCAATATGTTTGACGGCATGGTGCTGCTGTCCACCTGCGATTCCATTGTGCCCGGCCACCTGATGGCGGCTGCGCGTTTGGATATTCCGGCTGTTGTGGTAACCGGCGGCTATATGCCCCATTGCTCCTGGCGCGGTGAAGATATTGGATTGGTTAAGGTATCGTCGTCCGTTGGTAAGGTAATGGAAGGCAAAATGGATAAAGCAGAGTTTGACGATATGATGCAGTGCGCACATATGGGCTGCGGTGCATGCGGCAGCATGACAACAGCCAGCAGCATGTGCTTTATTGCCGAAGCAATGGGTATGACCATGCCGGGCAACGCCTCTATCAATGCGGCGGACAAGCGCCTTGGCGGCATGGGGCATGATGCCGGTTTGGAAGTAATGCGTATGCTCCGGGAAGGGATTACCTCGCGCCAGATTATTACGGAAAAAGCGATAGAGAACGCGATCATCACGGATATTGCGGTGGCTGGCTCGACGAACCTGCTGCTTCATATTCCTGCCATCGCGCATGAGGCGGGCCTGGATCGCGACTGGTGGGCTTTCTTTGATGAATGCTCCCATAAAATTCCGCTGATCACCCATCTTCAGCCCAGCGGCCCCTACTACCTCAAGGACTTTGACATGGCGGGCGGCATGAAAGGTTTACTGGGCCGGTTGCTTCCGCTGCTGCATAAAGACTGCCTCACCATCAATGGCCATACGCTGGAAGAGAACTACGCGGGTTCTCCGGTTTATAATGACGATTGCATCCGTAAGCTGGATCATCCGGTCTCGGCGGATGGCGGCATTGCCGTTTTACATGGCAACATTGCCCCGGACGGCGCTATTTTGAAAACCGCGGCAGTGCCGGAGAACCTGATGGTTTTCCATGGAAAGGCCAAAATCTTCCACGATGTGGATGACGCGATCAAAGCGCTGCGTGCAGGCGAAATCCTGCCGGGCGACGCGGTTGTGATTCGTTATCTTGGCCCCAAAGGGCGCTTTGGCACCACGGCTTTCACCTTCCAAAAAGAAGTGGCGGGAATGTCGCTGGCGGACAAAGTGGCCATCATTACGGATGGGCGCTTCTCCGGAGGCACAACGGGATTATCCATTGGTTACGTTGCGCCGGAAGCCGCGATTCGGGGGCCGTTGGCTGCCGTGCAGGAGGGCGACGACATCTACGTGAACGTAGAAGAGCGCCTGATCCGTATGGAAGTAAGCGACGAAGAGATCGCCCGCCGGTTGGAAAATGTGGATTGGAAACTGGAGGAAAGCAAATTCAAGCCTTTCCTGCGTATGTTTGCCCGCAATGTTACATCGACGGCAAAGGGTGCAACCTGGCAATAATATGCCGGAAATTTTCTTGCAGAATCAGTGGGGAGAAGCCTCAATCGGCACACGCGGCGCGGAGCTGCTGGCGCTGCGCCCGTGTGCCGGCGAAAACCTCCTGTGGGAAGCATCCCCCAAAACATGGAACCGCACTGCGCCGACGGTATTCCCCATTCTGGGCGGCTGGCCTGATGACCGCTATACGGTAGATGGGCAAGCATTTACCATGCAGCGCAATGGTTTTGCCAGAACGCAGGAGTTTACGGTGCTGTCCAAAACGCCGGATTCGTGCTGCCTTATGCTGGAGAGCAACCTGCAAACACTGCAAAGCTATCCGTTTGAATTCAGACTGCTTGTGTGGTATTGTATGTCTACACAGGGAGTACGAATCAGCTATGAAATTACAAATACCGGCAGGGCGGATATGCCTTGGATTGCCGGTGCCCATCCCGGGTTTGCGTGGGACCGCCGCAACGGCTGGAAGATACGGTTTGCAAAGCCGGAAAGAACTTTATTTTTACACCCGGATGGTTCCAAAGGGGTGCAACTGGATGGGGAATCTGGTATTTTGCTCACGCCGCGCTTGTTTTCAGGCGGTGCGTTAAGCACTTGTAAGCTGGATTCCCGCTGGGTGGAGCTTGTGCCCCCCGAAGCAGGCAGGTACCGCATCCGCATAAACCGTATGGAATTTCCTTGCCTTACCCTTTGGAGCATGGATAGCGATCAGGCGCGCTTTGTTTGTATTGAGCCGTCCACAGGCGTGGGCGGCACGGAAAGAGACCTTCGTATGCGCCGCGGCATTCGCACCCTTCGGCAGGGGTATACGGAAACACGATCGCTATGTATCGAATGCGTGCCAGTAAAGCCTGACGGGCTTTCATAGGAAAGGACGAAATGCGATGAGCTATTCGGACAAACCTGTCGTGATGGTGACAGGGGCGACCCAATATACCGGACTCACCACAGCTAAACTGTTTGCAAAACGCGGCTATCATGTTTGTGTTACCTCCCGCGGGCTTGAAAAAGCGGAAGGCGCCGCACAACAGATTCGTGATGAAGTGCCGGAAGCGGATGTGCTGGCGGTTGCGATGACGCCGAGCGACGTTGCGCAGACACAACAGGCTTTTGCACAGGTAAAGGAACACTTTGGACGGCTGGATTGCTTTGTGGCCAATGCGACGGCGGCCTGCCGCTTTAAGAACATCCTGAATACGACGGAAGAAGATTACGACTTCATTATGGACAGCAACACGAAAGCGTATTTCTTCGGCACACAGGCGGCGGCAAAGCTGATGATTGCTTGCGGCATACAGGGCAGCATCGTTCTCATTGGCTCTGTGCATGCCGGAGGCGCGCTGCCAAACCGCATTCCCTATGCAATTTCCAAGGGCGGCATTGAGGTGTTGGCGCGGAATGCGGCTTACGAGCTGGGGAAATACGGTATCCGTGTGAATTGCCTTGTTGCCGGTGCGATTGTGAATGACAAGTTTCAGGAACAGACGGAAGACGAAAAGAACGCACGCCGAGCGAATTGGCCGATCGGCCGGGAATCCTACCCCGAAGATATCGCCAAATCCGTTTGGTTTCTGGGAACAGATGAATCCCGAACGATTACCGGCATCAACCTGACCGTCGATTCCGGTGTGAGCGCCTGCTTGCTGAAATATGAGCGGGAGTGGGAAACCATAGGGTAGGAATGGCCGGGAAACCGCTTTGAGGGGGTGACGCTGCATGATATCCGTTGTCGTGATAGATGACAACAAGCCAACCGCGGATAGAATTGTCAACACGGTTCCGTGGGGCACCATGGGCTGCGAGGTTGTTGCCGTCCGGTATGATGGCTTGCAGGGCAAGCAGGCGATTGCGCAATATCTGCCGGAACTCATCATAACCGATATCCGCATGCCCAACCTAAGCGGCCTTGAAACCATTGAGCTGATGCGTACGCTGATTCCCAACAGCAAGGTGATTTTTATTTCGGCGTATGATGAGTTTGAGTATGCTTACCGCGCCATTAAACTCAATGCGCACGATTATCTCATCAAACCATTTTCACAGACGGATCTGCTCAAAGCGATACGAAAAGCGGTTTTGGAGCTGAACGGAGAAAAAGCCGACAGCCAGCAGGCCGCGGCTGGCGAAAACCAGACGGTTGTACAGCGTATTTTGGAATATTTCGACCACCACATCGGCGAAACCCTGACCATGGAAGAATTGGCAAAGCTGTTTGGGCTAAGCGCAAGCCACCTTGGGCGTATGATACAGCAGGAAACAGGCAAACGCTTTATGGAGCTGACAACGCAAATGCGTATGGATAAAGCGGGGGCGCTGCTCTGCAACAGCGATTACCGTGTCAGCGAAATCGGCGAGATGGTCGGGTATAAAAGCTATCTGGCCTTTTACAAGGTGTTTTGTAAAACCAAAGGAATATCCCCAACGGAATATGCAAAACGGATGCAGGCTGGAGATGCGCCCCGGGAAGAGGAAAAACCATGAAGATCAAGTACAAGCTGATGCTTGCAATGCTTGCCATGGCGCTTATTCTTTTTACGCTGAACGGGTTTACCGTGCTGGAAAATGTGTACAGGGAGATTAAACAGGAAAAAAGCACCGTCTATACGGAGCTGATTGAACAGGCTTTGCGCAGCTTTGAAAATATTTCCGATGATGTGGAATATTACTATTTTGACGCGTGTAAGGAAGAGGGAATCGGCAATATCCTTACACTGGAAAAGTCTGTGGAGCAGAAAAAAACACAGCTGCGGTTAAAACTGAATAATCTGATTAACAACAATTCCAGCTACCTGGTGGATGCGTGCATTGTGGATTTGGATGATAACTATTACTTTTCCCAGCGCAGCACAACCGAGCAAAAGGCGGCCTTTATTGCGGTTTATGAGGATGGGATGAGGGGACAGGAAACAAAGTGGTATGCCTTTAAGGATACGGTGTATCTTTGCCGGGCTGTCTATACTTTGGCGCCCTATGTGAAACGGGGTTACCTAGTCGGACAAATCAACATTGAATATTTGCGCTCCATGCTGGGTGTGGAAAACATCAGCGAGGGTGCGTTTCTGGTGCTGGCGGATAATAGCGAGCCGTTGTTTGGAAGCACGGAAAGCGTTTCTACTACGCAATTGCAGCAGCTCTTTGCGTTAACGGAAAACAGTTACGGCACATGGCTTGAACTGGATACGGAAATGGACAGGCTGCTTACGAACCGTATCGTAACGCGGCGCGGGGATTGGGCCATCCTGTTTGCTGTTTCCCACAGCGTGATGATGGCGAGGTATTTCAGCATTCTGCATGGAATTGTGATCGCCTATATTTTGTTGATCGCGCTGGCGGTGCTGTTGTCGCTGCTGTTCTCCCGCGGGATTACCAAAAACATTTCCGATTTAATGGTATCCATCAATCGCATCCATGATGAGTCGCTGGACTTGAAGATTGTTGTACGCGGGCACGATGAGGTGGCCGAACTCGCCAAAAAGTATAATTGGCTGCTGGATTATATTCGCGGCATTCACCGATCCGAGTATGAACTGCTGGAGTTGAAATACCGTTTTATTCAATCGCAAATCAGCCCCCACTTTATCAGCAATATACTGTCCTCCATCAGCTCGTATTCCATGATGGGCAAATCCGACCAAATGGAGGAACTGTGTATCAAAACCAGCAGGTATCTAAAAAACAACCTGCGCGTGGACGAGCGCCGCTTTACGACGCTGCGGGATGAGATTAACAGCGTTAGTGAATATGTGGAAATATACCGTATGATTTCGGCCAGCGATCTGGAATTTATTTGCGAATGTGCCCCGGAAGATGAAGAGCTGGAAATCCTCAGTATGCTGTTGCAGCCATTGGTGGAAAATGCGGTGCTGCATGCTTTCAGCTGCAGCGATGCGCGCATGTACAAGGTTACGGTGCGCGCGCACACTGAAAATGGCTGGCTTTTTATGGGGGTTGGGGATAATGGCTGCGGCATGAAGGATGAAACGCTCAAGAGAATAGAACGGATTAAAGCGGATTCGCTCAACGGCGTAGACCCTACCGGTTTTGGCATTGGCGCCGTCATCCGGCGGCTGCAGCTTCAATACGGGGATAACTATGTTCTGGAAGTGGCTACAAAGCCAGACGAGGGCACTGTAATACGTATCGGGTTTCCTGTGTAAATCAAACAAACTGCATGGGCCCTGTGTTTGCTATACCTAAAAACGAATGGAACGGGTTCAATACTATCTGCGCGGAGGATGGGATTGCTCATACTGTGCACGGATACGCCATGTGAAAAGGAAGTAAGAAGATGTTTGATATTCTGGAAAAAGAAAGCCTGAATGCGAATGTAACGCGCATGACCATTGCGGCGCCGCTGATTGCGCGAAAAGCGCAAGCCGGACAGTTTGTGATTGTGCGGGCTTGCGGGCAAAGCGAACGCATCCCGCTGACGATTGCCGATTCGGATGCGGACGCCGGAACTATCCGTATCATTTATCAGATTGTCGGAGCGGGAACCATGGAATTGGACACGCTCAAAACCGGACAGGAATTATGCGATCTGGCCGGGCCGCTGGGCAAAGCGACGGAGACGGATGGATTGCGCAGGGTTTGTGTGGTCGGGGGCGGTGTGGGCTGCGCGATTGCCTACCCGGTTGCTAAAAAGCTGTATCAGCAAGGCGCTGCGGTATATAGCATAATCGGCTTCAGGCACAAGGATGCTGTGATATTGCAGGATGCTTTTGAAAAAGTGTCCGCGCAATCGGTTTTGATGACCGATGACGGAAGCGGGGGCGAAAAAGGCTTTGTTACGCATGCGCTGAAAAGGCTGATTTTGGAAGGCAATCCATTGGACCATGTCTTTGCCGTCGGCCCGCTTGTGATGATGAAATCCGTCTGCGAGATTACAAAACAGTATGGGATTCCAACAACGGTAAGCATGAATCCGATCATGATTGACGGCACGGGGATGTGCGGCGGCTGCCGGTTGACCGTAGGCGGGGAAACCCGTTTTGCTTGTGTGGACGGGCCGGACTTTGACGGGCATCTCGTGGATTTTGATGAAGTGATCCGCCGTAACCGGATGTACAGTGCCTTTGAACAAACAAGGCGTGAAGAAATATGCCGCCTCTTTCAGAAGGAGTGTTAACTGCTGTGGAACGGAATGTAAGCCCTCATCAAATACCGATGCCGGTACAACCGCCTGCGCTTCGGCGCCGCTGCTTTGCCGAGGTGGCTTTGGGCTACAACGAGGAGATGGCAATCAGCGAAGCAAAACGCTGCCTGCAATGCAAAACCAAACCCTGTGTCGCCGCGTGCCCGGTTGGGATTGATATTCCGGCGTTTACCAGCAGAATTGCCCAAGGCGATATGCTGGGCGCGTATCAAGTGCTTTCGGCATCCAGTGCGCTGCCTGCCGTTTGCGGGCGCGTATGTCCGCAGGAGAGCCAGTGCGAAGGGAAATGCGTGCGCGCAATCAAAGGGGAGAGCGTAGCCATCGGCAGGTTGGAGCGATATGTGGCGGACTGGTACCGCGAGCACGGAGAGAAACAAACCGCTAAGATGGATGCAAACAACCGCAGGGTGGCGGTGGTCGGCTCTGGGCCCAGCGGCTTAACGTGCGCAGGAGACTTGTGCAAGCTGGGGTACCGGGTAACGGTTTTTGAGGCGCTGCATCAGCCGGGCGGCGTATTAACATATGGAATTCCGGAGTTTCGGCTGCCAAAGGCGGTGGTACAGCAGGAAATTGAGGGGCTGTCCACGCTGGGCGTAGAGCTGAAAACCAACATGGTTATTGGAAAGATTCTTACGCTGGACGAGCTTTTTGCGATGGGCTACGAGGCGGTTTATCTTGCCAGCGGCGCCGGACTGCCGCGTTTTATGGGTATACCCGGCGAAAACCTGAATGGTGTTTTTAGCGCCAATGAATATCTGACGCGTGTAAATTTAATGAAAGCGTACCTGCCGGGCAGCCGGACGCCTATTGCAAAAAGCAAGCGTGTAGCGGTTGTCGGCGGTGGGAATGTGGCAATGGATGCTGCGCGCTGCGCCCTGCGGCTGGGTGCGGAGGAAGTAACCATCGTCTACCGCAGGGGCATGGAAGAACTGCCCGCACGTAAGGAAGAGGTGGAACATGCGCGGGAAGAGGGAATTATATTTCAAACACTTACCAATCCTGTTGCGGTCGAGGGCAGCCCGGATGGCTGCGTAACCGGAATGATGTGCGTTCAAATGACGTTGGGAAAGCCGGATGAAAGCGGAAGGCGCAGACCGGTCCGCAAAGAAAACAGCGAGTTTTTTCTGGCGGCGGATACGGTGATTATGGCGCTGGGGACAAGCCCCAATCCGCTGATCAGCCAAACGACGCCGGGGCTTGATACGAACAGGTATGGTTGTATTGTAACCGGCGGAGAGGATGGAAAGACAAGCAGAGAGGGCGTATTTGCCGGTGGAGATGCGGTAACAGGCGCTGCGACCGTTATACTGGCAATGGGCGCGGGAAAGCAGGCTGCCAAAGCGATTGACCGGTATATTTGCAGTAAGCGCGGATGAGGGTACGGGCAAGGGGATCAGACATCCTTTGCATACGGCGGGCGTGAACCGGGGGCATGATTTTAACAAATTGAAGATTTATTTAATAAAATCGCATAAATGGCATATTGCCGATGCCTTTTGATCACTCTACAATAATAGAGAATGATGTTGTTGATGGTAAAAATAGTGCCATAATCACGAAGTGATAACAATAAAACGGCCGGCTGTTGTGGGCGAGGGACAAGTGGCTGCTGGCCCACCCGGAGAATAAAGGCGTAATTGAGCGCGGGGGATACGCGGGGCTGCACGGGAAGAATTACGAAATCAAGTATTGAGGAGAGATCACATGGAACGCAAAGCATTCATGGCCGACATGATCCGTACGGAACTGGAAGACGCGGTCGGCGTGGAGAACGTATCGGTAAGCGACAGCGAACGCCTGACCTACGGCGTGGACTATTTTTGGATTGGCCGCATGTGGGCGGACCATGGGCGCACGCCGCCGATGCCGGACTGGATCGTTCGTCCGGGGAGCACGGAAGAAGTCAGCAAGGTGCTGAAGATCGCCAATTACTATAAGATTCCCGTCAACATCTGGGGCGGAGGCAGCGGCTCGCAGGGCGGCGCGCTGCCCATGGCGGGCGGCATCATGCTGGATATGAAACGCATGGACCGTTTAATAGAGATCGACGAGGTCAGCCGTACCGTGACCGCGGAAAGCGGCATGATTTTCCAGCGGCTGGAGTGGCTGGTGAATGAGAAGGGCTTTTCCTGCCAGCACATTCCCAGCTGCCTGACCTGCGGCACCGTGGGCGGCGCGCTCGGTCACCGCGGCATCGGCATAATGAGCACGAAGTACGGCAAGATCGACGACCAGTGCATCAATATGGAGATCGTGCTGCCCAATGGCGATATCATCAACACCCTGCCCGTGCCCAAGCACGCGGCCGGGCCGGATTTGAACCAGATTTTCATCGGCTCGGAAGGCACGCTGGGCGTGATTACCAAGGCGACCTTCAAGCTGTTTGAACAGCCGGAAGACCGGCAGTTCCGCGCGATTTTGTTTCCGGATATGCACAGCGGGTTCATGGCCGGGCGCGACATTATGCAGAAAATCAAACCCTCCATCCTGCGCTTTTTTGACGAGGCGGAAACCACCAGCATCGTCAAGGACGTTATCGGGTTTGCGCAAGCGGGTAACTTTATGAACCTCGCCGTCGAAGGCGTCAAGGAAATCGTCGATATCGAAATGAAGATCGCGCTGGATATCTGCAAAAAGTGGGGCGGGCAGGACCTGGGCAGCGAGTACGGCGAGAAGTGGTACCAGAACCGCATTACCTTCTTCTATCCCGGGCATATTATGGATATTCCCCAGATGTTCGGCACCATGGATACGGTCGCCAATTTCAAGAACATTGAGGAAATCTACTGGGCCATGAAGCACGCGGTGGAAGATAACTTCCCCAATGTGCGCTTTATCGCCCATTGCAGCCACTGGTACGAGTGGGGCACGATGATCTACGACCGGTTTATTATGGACCATCCGCCGGAGGACCCGGAGGAAGCAATCCGCCTGCATAACCAGATCTGGAATGCGGGCGTGCGCGCGGCCATGGAGCACGGCGGCGTGATTAACGATCATCACGGCATCGGGCTGAAACTGGGACGGCTGATGAAGGAACAATACGGTCCGGCCATGCAGGTAATGGAAGGGCTGAAGAAGTCGCTGGACCCCAACGGCATTATGAACCCCTATAAACTGGGCCTGTAACAGGCGGCAGCCCCCTGAAAGGATGGAAGAAAACATGTTTAGCGAGAAAGCCAAAAAGAACGCGGACGCATGCCGCTTTTGCTGGATGTGCCGCCACCTGTGCCCCGTGCAGCTGGCAACGGGCAAGGAGAGCAATACGCCGCGCGCGAAGGGACTGCTGGTGTCCATGTTCAACCGCGGCTTGCAGATGGATGAAAGCGCCGCGGAAATTATGTACGAATGTCTGCTGTGCGGCGCGTGCACCAACGACTGCGCGACCGGGTTTGAGCCTCCCGTTTTTATCCGGGAGGCACGGTCGCAGGCAATGGCGGAAGGCATTGCGCCCGCGTACGCGGTAAAGCTGCTGGATACGCTGCTGGAGACCGGGAATATTTATGGCGCCGCGCAGGTGCAAGCCGGCCTGAGTGGGATTCCCGAAACCGGGGATATCCTGGTATGGCTGGGCGATACGGCGCGCTATGCCAGGCCGGAGATTGCGGATGCGCTGCTGAGCATCCTGAAAAAGGCGGGCGTTTCTTTTGCCGTACTGAAGGACGAACCGGCTTCCGGCTGCGCGCTGGGGGATTTGACAGGCTATGTGGAGGATGTGCGGCAGCAGGCGAAAAAAGCCGCGGCGGCAATCGCCGCCAGCGGCGCCAAAAAGCTGGTCGTGCTGGATAGCTACGATGCAACCTTCTTCCTGCACGAATACAAGGATTGGGGCATCGATCTGCCGGAAACCGTCACCGCTACGGCCTTTGTGGACGAGCTGATTCAAACCGGGAAGCTGACGCCAAGGCAGGAGCCGCTTACGGTGACCTACCACGATGGCAGCCGGTTGGCGCGGGATTTGGATGAGCACCGGCCTGCGCGGGATATACTGGCGGCGATGGGCTGCGAGGTGCGCGAGATGTTCCAGAACAGGCGGCTGTCGCGGGACTGCGGCAGCGCGCTGATGGGGCGGTATCTGCCGGAACTATCCCGGCGGATTGCCGCGGGGCGCTGGGAGGACGCAAAACGTACAGGCGCCAGCGTACTGGTGGCGGCCTGCCCGCAAAGCAGCGAGGCGCTGCTTGGGGCGGTGCCGGAGGGATATACCTATCAGGATTTGTTTGTCCTGCTGAATGAGCGGGTGTAAACGACCGGCGCGGCAGGCTGAAAGGCAGGCCGCGCCTATTTTGCTTAAACGTGGATAACAGGCTTTGCCTTGCGGCAGCATCGCCGCTGGAATAACACCTGAAACGACCAAAAAGAAAGGACGGCGCTCCATGAATTATAAGAAGACCTATGTACCGCAAAAGGGATATACGCCGGTTTGTGAAATCGGCAAGTGCTCGTTGAAGGATTTGGAATTCGGCATCATTGAACTGGGGCCGGGGGAAAGCCTGACCTACGAAACCAAAGACCGGGAAGTGGCGTTCATCCTGCTGGGCGGCAAGGCGAATTTTACCGCCAACGGCAAGGCATACGGCCCGGTGGGCGTGCGCCGCACCGTGTTTGAAAGCCCGAAAGCCGAGGCGTTCTACGCGCCCCGCAATTGCTGCCTCACCATCACCGGGATGTGGAATGTGAAGATCGCCGTATGCGCCACGCCCGTAACGCAGGACAGCGAACCGCAGGTGATCAAGCAGGACGCCGTACGTGTGATGCGGCTGGGCGTAAAACCATGGGAACGTGATACCAGCTTCATCATCGACGGCACAACCAATGCCCGCAGGCTGACCATCGGCGAAGCATACATTACGCCCGGCAACTGGGCGGGGTTCCCGCCGCATAAGCATGATGTGGACGCGATGCCGGCCGAAGGTGTGCTGGAGGAGATTTACTACTTCCTGTTCGACCCGGCGCAGGGGTTTGGCGTGCAGTGCCTGTACACCAAGGACGGGGAGATCGACGAAGCGTACCGCGTGAAAAACGACGAACTGGTGGAGTTTCCCCGCGGTTACCACACGACCGTCGGCGCGCCGGGCTACAACACGTACTTCCTGTGGCTGATGGCGGGCGAGCATCAGGGATTCTACCGCAGCAACGATCCCGATCACGCCTGGGTCGGCGCAGTGGAAAATTTGCTTAAAAAGCAGTAAGCATAGCAGTAATTGCGCTGATGATTCACATGTAATATTCGACCATTGATTTTTGCGCCAAGGTACTTATCAGATTTGCACGATTTTCTTTACTCTGATGTGATCTTATGCTGCTTTTGAATGACAACGTCATAAGACTGGTACGAACCTGTCGGGTAAAAAGGCTTGCATAATGGTTCCGTTTGCTGTGTGATCATTCGGAGTCACAGGAGAAAACGGCGCTTCCAGTAGTGGCGGCACACCCGCTTCTTCAAGCATCGTGTGCGCTGCACGGCGTTTGAATGGGATGGGAAAATGAAACCCGGAGATACGAAAGGGAAACGCGGGCAGAAAATGATGACGCGGAAATAAGTGAAACGAACGTTTCATGAGAAGCGAAAGATAGAACGGCTTGCGCTGGCAAACCATAAGAATCCCCATGCGCGGCCGCCCGGGGAATACGCTTTTCCGGCATTCGCCTTGAAAGGCGGGGAAAGCGCAGCAACGATACCGGCGCTGTACGGGATATGGCAAACCGGATACAGGCAGCGCGGGTGTGGTTGAATCCGCAAAAAAACCGGCAGCTGTGCATGAAAAATGGCGCCCGAAAGCAAGCGGCGCTGATACGGGTATAAAGCGGCAGGGAGATGGCCATTGGCCATTTGTGCTCCGTATCATCGCTGTGCCGGCGCCATGGAATTGCAAACGTCTTTTGCGTATGAAGACCCGGTAGCGTTAAAGCTCTGCCCGGCGCGCATGGGTTGGAGCAAGCCATGCAGACTGCTTATGGCGGGGCTGCAGGGTCGGGCCGTCCTTTGCAACACACCGAATGAAACCTTAATAACCCAAGCTTGCTGGAAAAACACTGTTGCAAGCGTATTTGCGTACGGTCAGGTTTTTTCCTTGCCGTAGGTATACAAAAAGCGATACCGTTCCGATTGGACGTATTCATTGGCAATCACCGCTGCTTTTTCACCGATGGAAAGGTAGATTCCGCAGGCTTTCTCAATAACCTGACTGCATAGAATCGCTTCCTCCAGCGTGCGGCCGCAGCTTACAGGCCCGTGATTGCGCAGGATTACGCCGTTGCGGTCCCCGATGGCCTCCGCTGCCGCAAGGCCCAGCTGCTCGTGCTGTGCTGCCGGTACGTAGGTTTTGGCAAGGGGGATGCTGCCCCCCAGCAGCTGGGACATCTCCTCTACCGTGCAGGGCACGTTTGCGATGGGCAAAGCCGATACCGCCATGGCGTGGGGCGTGTGGGCGTGGATGATGGCGCGAACGTCATCCCGGATGAGGTAGATCTGGCGGTGCACTTCTTTTTCCGAGGTGGGGTTTTTGGTTCCTTCCACAATCTGCGCATCCAGTGTGATGACCACGATATCCTCCGGCTTCATGGCGTCATATGCCACGCGGCTGGGCGTCATCAAAATATGATCACCCACCCGCAGGCTGATATTTCCCCAGGTGCCAAGAAAGTAACCCATCTCCTGCATCAGCTTGCATGTGCTGACGATTAAAGCCTTTTCCTGCGCGTACAACATGTTATGCTTTCCTCATAATTTCGTTACGTAAGTTCCAGGAGGGCTCCATGTCTTTGCGCACGGTCTGGAACAGGCTGTAAAAAGAAAGATACTGCTCGTGCTTTGCCATGTCGGGGGTATAGACCTTATCCACCTTTACAATCTGGCGGACGGCCTGCAGATAATCGGTATAGTAGCCCTGTACAACCGCATTGTTAATCACTACGCCCAGTGCGCCCAGCTCCTGACCCTGTACGGTCTTGAGCGAGGAACCGAGCGTATCGGCAAACATCTGGCACCAGAAAGCGCTGCTCGCGCCGCCGCCGCACAGCGTGATGGATTGCACGGCCTGCGGCATGCTTTGATAGCAATCTAGCATCGCATAGGCGACGCCTTCGTAGGTGGCGCGTACCATATCCGCCAGCGTGTTGCGCACATTTAAGCCGGAGTAGTTGGCACGGGCGCGCGCGTTGGTGAAGGGCGCCCGTTCGCCGCCTGCCAGCAGATACGGATGGTACATAACGCCGTTTGCGCCGATGGGCACGTCTTTTATCATTTCTTCCATATAGGCATATACGTTTACGTTTTTCTGCTTTGCCTGAAAGGTGATCTGCTGCCCAAAGTTCTCCAGCATCCATTCCAGGTTGGGGGTTCCGGCCAGCGAGGCCATCAGCCGCATCCAGCGGTTTTCCAAAATGTGCGTAACCGTCATGCCTGCGTGGATATGATCTTGCAGCGGCTTATCCAGCGCCATTTCGTGCAGGGCGGCTGTGCCGATGATGGAACAGCAATCGCCGTTTTCCACCACGCCGCTGCCCAGCGCGCAGGCAACCACATCCATGGGGCCTGAGGTGACCAGCGTGCTTGCGCACAGCCCCAGCTCCTCTGCCAGCTTTTTTTGAATTTTACTTGCGTTTTCTTTTGCCGGCAGGACGGGCGCATATTTATCGCGGTAGGCGGCGATGCCGCACAGCGCAAAAGCCTCCTCCAGATACTGGCGTGTTTCCTGATTGAGCAGAATCAGCGATTGATCGCTGGCGTCCGTGGTGATTTCGCCCGTAAAGCGGTAATATAGGTAGTCTTTTAAATGCAGTATGTATTTTGCGCGCTGCAGCGATTCGGGCTCGTACCGGTCCAGCCAGCGGATAATGCCGTTTTGGTTGCCGGTAAAAACGCGCGTCCCGGTCAGCTCGAACAGTTTTTCACAGGTACCGTCCTCCACCCACTGATCCACAAACTCGGCGGCTCTGCCATCGCAAAAGCAGATGCCGTTACGCACCGGTGCGCCGCTTTCATCCAGCAGCCATGCGCCGTCGCCCTGCGCTGTTATGCCAATGCCGACAATATCTTCGCGGGGGTATCCCTGAACGATGGCTTGGACGCATAACTTGGTTTTTTCCCAAATTTCCAGCATGTCCTCTTCATATTGGCCTTCGGCGGGGAAGATGGATTGCAGCGCGTAGGATTTTTTACATATTTCTTTGCCGTTCAGGTCAAATAAAACGGCTTTTACGCCTGTCGTGCCGGAATCAATGCCGATAAAATATTTCTCCATGGCGATTCCTTTCTGTTGGTTTTCGCTTGCTTTGCGGGATGGCTTTGGCACAGCGCGCAGCCATCGCGGGTTGGGGCGGCGCTGTGCCGGAGGCTGTTCCTTATTTCCGGAACATCCCTTTGATAAAAGCCAGAGAGGCCATAATGTCGTCATCCAGCATTTGATCGTCCGCGTTTTCCGGCAGCATGGGCCGCCAAACGTTGCCGCCGCCCAGCGCTACCGTACCGCCGGTACGAACCAGCGGCTCGAAGGAAATGCAGCGGTCATACCCAATCTCCGTAAGGGTGTCGCAAACAGCCTGCCAGGGCAGAAAGCCGGGGCGCGGCGGGCGGCGGTTGTTGGAACCCATATGGTAATGGCCCAGCTTATTGCCCGCAATGCGGATGGCGTCGCATAGGTCGTCTTCCTCAATCATGCCGTGGAAAATATCCAGCAGGATATTGATGTTGGGATGATCCGCCATGTCCGCCAGCTTGCGGGCTTCGGCGGCAATGTTGAGCATGCAGGATTCAAAACGGTTGACCACTTCCATGTTCCAGCTCAAATCGATGTCGGCGGCCGCTTTGCCAATCTCCCGGAGGGATTTGGCCGACTGTTCAAAAAGCAGCTGCTTATTATCGGGCATATCAAAATTGCACCATGCGCCGTAATTAATGCCGGAGAAGTTGTGCGCGCCGATTTCGCCCATCGCCTTGGTGAGGGTGAGGCACTTGGCGAGCGCCGCTTTGCGCTGGGTTTCATCGGGCTGGGAGATATCCATATCCCGGCCGAAACCGCCGGATATGTATAGCTCCACATCGTTCGCCTTGCAAGCGGCGCGTATTTCTTCCATCTCCGTCTTGGGCATGGTGAAAAGCCTGCCGTAAAAAATCTCCAGACCGTCAAAGCCGCACTTGCGCGCCCGCTCGATATACGCGGGGTAATCGGTGCCTTCCCAGTCTTTGCTCCAGTAGCAGTAACAAATGCCGTACTTCATGTGCCGTTTCCCCTTTCGCTTTCTATTGGGTTTCTACTGGTTCATTTGCCGGCGCTTGTTGATAGCGTCGATGGAAATGGCGATCAGCACCACCGCGCCGGTGACCACTTCATCCCAGTAGGAGGAGATGCCCAGCAGCGAAATACTGTAGGAAATTACGGAGATGAGCAGGCCGCCCACGATGGTACCGCCGATGCTGCCGCTGCCGCCGGTCATGGAGGTGCCGCCCAGCACAGCCGCGGTAATGGAAGGCATGACCCAGTTTTCGCCGATGTTTACCTGGGAAGAACCCAGACGCAGAACCATTAGGATACCGGCTAAACCCGCGATAGCGCCCGCGATGATATAAACGAACATTTTGGTGCGTTTGCAGCGGATACCCACAATCTTCGCCGCGTTCTCGTTGCCGCCGACGGCGTAGATGTGGCGGCCGAAGGACGTGAAACGAAGCATGATGTATAGCAAAATCAGCACGACGACCATAATAAGCGCCGGATAAGGCAGCATTTTAAACATCGCGCCCTGCCCGATCACCGTAACGGAGGTCGGGATGCCGGTAAGCGGAAAGCCCTTGGTAACCACGTACACAATGCCGCGGAAAATGGAGCTGGTTGCCAGCGTGGCAATAAAGGGGGTCAGATTCAGGCTGGTGATCATCAGGCCGTTGACGGCGCCCAGCACCGGGCCGACCATGATGGCCAGCGCCAGCGACAGGAACGGGTCAAGCCCGACCATAGTAACCAGTATGGCGAAAATCATACTGCTGAAACCCGCGATGCTGGCCAGCGACAAATCAATGCCGCCCAGCAGTAAAACGAGCGTTTGCGCAAATCCTACCAGAATGGTAAAGGATGAAGTACGTAAAAAGACCGTGATATTGTACCGGGTATAAAAACTGCCGGTTACCAGATGTACCACCAGCGTGATAAAGATGGTCACCAGCAACACCGTGCCGGGCGTTGACTTAATCAGACGCAGCAGCTGAACGGGAAAGCTTCTGCTTTCTCCAACTTTTGGGGCATTCCTGTCACTCATGATTTCCCTCCTGTTATTGCAATGCAATTTTAAGAACATCTTCACGCGTGGAATTTTCATCGGGAATCATATATCCCTTGATTTTTCCCTGAAACATGACCATAATCCGGTCTGAGACCGCAAGAAGCTCCTCAATTTCGGACGAAATGATAACAACGGTGATGCCCCTGTTTACCATTTCGTGAATCAGTTTATAAATCTCCGCCTTGGCACGCACGTCGATGCCCCGCGTAGGTTCATCCAAGATCAGCAAACGCACATCTTTCTCCAGCCAACGTGCGAGGATGGCTTTTTGCTGGTTGCCGCCGCTGAGATTGCGGATCAGCGTTTGCCCGGATGCGGTTTTAATGCGCAGGCTTGCAATGTGCCGGCTGGCGGCGGCTCTGACTTTCGGGAACCGGATTAACCCGGCGGTTTGCACCTTGTTGTATGAGGGGAGCATAATATTTTCATCCACCTGCAGCGTTGGAAAAATGCCCAGACGCCTGCGTTCCTCCGGCACAAAGCCGAAGCCGATGTCAATAGCGGTGTGCGGGCTGCTGATGGAGACTGGTTTTCCTTCAAAATAAATCTGGCCTTGATCTTTCCGGGTCAGGCCGTAGATGCAGCTGAACAGCTCCGTTCGTCCCGACCCGACCAGGCCGGCCACGCCAAGCAGTTCGCCCTTTTTAACTGAAAAGGAAATATCCTGAAATTCTCTTTTTCGGGACAAGTGTTCTACCGTGAGAATATCATCGCTGGAATAAGCGCGTTTCACGCGGCTGGCTTTTTCCGCTTTCTGGTTGGCCATATAAAAGATCATTTCGTCGATGGACAGCTCTTTTACATTGGCGACTTTTACCATTTGGCCGTCCCGCATAATGGAGACGCGGTCGGCAATCTGCTCTACTTCATCCAGATGATGAGTGATGATGATGATGGTTTTATGGTCGGCCTTCAGCTTGCGGATCACCGAAAACAGGATATCCGCTTCCGCATTGGTCAGCGATGCTGTGGGTTCATCCAGAATAATGATGTTGGAGCCCATGGCAAGCGTACGCGTGATGGATACCAGCTGCTGATATCCGGCGTTCAGGTACCGCACAACGCTGTGCGGATCGATGGCTACATCCAGTTTGGCTATTTCTTCTTCCGCTTTCTTATACGTGTTGAACCAATCGATAAAATGGTGGTTTTTCTGGTGACGCTCCAAAAATACGTTTTCCGCTACGGAAAGGTCGGGAACCAGATTCAGCTCCTGCGGAACCATGCCGATGCCATGCTGCAGCGCTTCGTAGGGCGTTTTGTTTTCAATCGGCTCGCCATCAAGCAGGATCGTGCCTTCATCCGGACGGAACAAGCCCATGAGCACGTTCATCAGCGTGCTTTTACCGGCTCCGTTTTCGCCAATGAGCGCCATGACCTCGCCTTTTACAAGGGAAAAGTCCACATGGTCAAGCGCAAGCGTACCGGCGAACGCCTTTACGATCCCTTTCATTTCTAAAATGTATTCAGACACAATAATCCTCCAACCTTGCCAAAAGCGTTTGGCATTGCATTGGGCTTGTCGCTGCCGGATAGGCTATACAAGAGAGGGGCGCAGCCAGCCCGGCTGCGCCGCGTAAATGGGGAAGCGCCTGCCGCGTGGGCGGTGCGGGCGCTTCCGCCATTCTTGCCGCAGCAATAAGGTTAGCCCTTATCCGGGACGGACGTTTTATTTACCGGCGTAGAGCAGATCGAGCATGCCCTGCGCATCTTCCTGATAAACGATGGTGGTTTTCTCTTCCAGCTGCTCGGGATAGGTATCCGCGCCGGGCTGGAGGCCATCGGCAATTTTGATGGCGACCTGAATGGTATCAAAGCCCATCATCGGCACATCCTGAATGCCCAGCGCGGTGATGACTCCGTCGCGGAGGTATTCAATCGCACGCTGGTCGTGATCCATGCCTACCAGAACAATCTGCCCCTGTTTGCCGGCTTCGATGACCGCTTGTGCGGCGCCGACGGGGTTGCCCATGTTGTTGCAGAAGATGCCCTTCAAATCCGGGTACTTCTGGATAAAGCCTTCGGTGTACACCACAGCCTGCTCGATCATATCGTTATCGTACTGAATTTCCACAACTTCGATGTCGGGATATTTCGCCATCGTATCCTGGAAACCCTTGATGCGGTCTTCGTGGCAAGGCGCGCCGATGGTGCCGCCCAATGCGGCAACCTGGCCCTCGTATCCGATCTTTTCGGCCAGAATTTCCGCCAGATCGCAGCCATCCTGATAGTTGTGCGTGTTGCCGACGTAGGCAATACGGTCGCAGCCATCTTCTTTGGTGGCGTCGGAGCTGGAGAAGGTCATCACCTTAACGCCGTTGGCGATCAGGTTGTTGATGGCGGGGGTGAGGATGTTGATATCGCAAACATCCACGCCGATGACGTCAAAACCGCGGCCGGCAGCCATTTCGATACGGTTTACCTGGTCGGCGGCGTCCGGCAGGACGGGAGCCGTAAACTCGTATTTGATCGTAATGCCGCGCGCAGCATATTGCGCGACTGCTTCCTTGATGCCGATTTCGATGGAATCCCACCAGGCATGAACCAGTTTGTAGGTCAGGTAGAAACTGTACTCCGTTTTTGCGGGCTGATAATCGCTGAGAACCATTTCACCGCTGACGCTGAACACGGATGCACTTTCCGCAACAGCCCCCGCGACAGACAACAGCATGAGCGCAGCCAAAATGACAGCCAGTACCTTTTTCATCTTTTTTCCTCCGATTTTTTATTTCGTATCATCCACACACCTGCGAATGAAAACGTTCTGTTGTTAGCTTTCGGTTTTACGCAAAACCAAATATACCGTTCACGGTGCAAGGGTATACCATATAACCATTGGGATTTCCGTTCCCTATCTGTGTGGCATCATACATCATAATTTTTCGTTTGTCAACAAAAAACGAAAAAAATAATAAAAAATCGAAAACATAAACAAGTGTTTAGTAAATATCGTAACGCGGCACGGTGTGCAGCAGAGGGGATTGAGCCGTGCCGGCAGCTTTTAAGGGCTATCTTTGCGTATAATTGCGGAGGGAAATGCGAAATTCTAATAATTGACATTGGAAAAATGGTTATGTTATACTCTTGTGGCAGGTTACGAGATATTTTCATATAGTTTCGTTTTTTATCATTTTACATAGATTGCTTTTGGAGGCTAACAGATGTTTAAAGCAGCGAGGCTTGCGCGCATAAAGGAAGTCATACTGGATCGCGGACAAGTGAACGTGTCTACGCTCAGTTCGCTGCTTAACGTTTCAGAAGTTACCATCCGCAGTGATCTGGAGCAGCTGGAACAGGAAAACTTTGTATGCCGCACGCACGGGGGCGCCATTTTAAACGAAGCCTATGTACAGCATGTAAATGAAACGCCGCTGTCCGCTACCGCAGTGGAGTACAACCGGGATAAAGAGTATATCGCCAGTATCGCCGCGGATTTGGCACAGCTGAACGGGTGGGTATTTCTGGGCCACGGGGATACCTGCTACTATATTGCGCGCGCGCTGAACAAGAAAAACGATGCGCATGTGATTACCAACAGCCTGTATGCCGCCGCCGCTTTCGGGCAAAACAGCAACGCGCATGTGATGCTGACCGGCGGAAACCTGATTACGCCGAAGCTGTATTTATCCGGCGATATGTTTTTTCAGTCGATTGCCAATGTTCACCTGATACAGAGCTTTATCAGCGTGGACGGGATATCCATCGAAAACGGCCTGACGGTAAATGATTCCGCGGTGATACCCATCATCAAGAAACTTCGCGAGATCAGCGACCAGTTGGTGGTGGCGGCGGACTATACGAAGTTTGACCATACGTCCTTCATGCGTGTGGGCGATCTGGATTTTGCCGATATTATCATTACCAACGAAAATATACCGGCACGTTACAAGGCATATATATTTGAGAAGAAAATCAAATTGTTTACGTCATACAATATCTCATCCTCGTCTGTCCTGGGAGGTGGCGCAACATGATTGAGTTGCGTGATGTCAGTAAATTTTACCGCAATGTATGTGCGGTAAAAGACATTCATCTGACGTTTCGCAGAGGGGAAATCCATGCTTTAATCGGTCATAACGGCGCAGGGAAATCGACGATCATCAACCTGCTGGCGGGGGTGATACAGCCTACAACGGGGTATATTTATATCGACGGTGTGCGGATGGACAAATATACGCCCGAAACGGCGCTTAGCCAGGGGATATGCGTTTGTCAGCAGGATACGATGCTGTTTGAGGGGCTGTCGATTACCGAAAATCTTTTTCTTGGTAATGAGCGGAAAACCAAAGCCGGTTTTTTTGACTGGAAAAGGATGGGCGCCGAAACCGAACAGATGCTAAAAATGTTTCATATCAATGCCGACCCGCAGAAACGGGCGAAGTTTCTGTCGCTGGCGGAAAAAGCCTTGTTGCAGTTTGCAAGGGCTTTGCTGCGCAACCCGCGGGTGCTGGTTTTGGATGAGCTGACCGACGCGCTGACCTACGCGGAATGCGCCATTGTGTATGAAAAGCTGGATCAACTGCGAAAAGAAGGCCTTGTGATCGTCTATGTGACGCACCGGATTAACGAGGCGATTGCCATTTCGGACCGTGTTTCCATCCTGCGCGACGGGCAGGTATGCGAAATTGTCGAGCCGCAGAATGTGAACCCGGACTATATCGCCAAAACAATCATCGGCCCCTTTGAAAAAACCTATTTTCCGCGGATACCATCGTCTATGCAGCAAAAGGTGTTGACGGTATCCCACATCAGCACGCATTTTTTAAATGACATCAGCTTTTCGCTGCACAAGGGCGAAGCGCTGGGCATTGTGGGGTTGCTTGGCTCCGGCCGTTCCAGCCTGATGCGCGCGATCGTCGGGGTGGACCCCGTAAAGAGCGGCAAGATCACCGTATTTTCGCCGCTGACGGGCAAGCCGGTTCCGGCGCGCGGTATTCACCGCTCCATCGGGTATGTTTCGGAAAACAACAACGGATACGGCTTGATGCCGCAAATGAGCGTACTGTCCAACATCACCATCCGTGTGATGGATAAGATCAACCATTTTCACTTGGTGGGTGGCAGCCGGGAGCGCCTGCTGGGTAAAAAATACTCCGACAAGCTGGACATTAAAACCAACAGCCTGCAAAGCCCCGTTTCTCACCTGAGCAACGGCAACAAGCAAAAAACGCTGATCGCCCGCAACCTGGCTTCGGGCTGCAACATCTATCTGTTTGATGAGGCGACCAAAGGCGTGGATTCGGCCGGAAAAGTAGAAATATACAATATCATTAACGAACTGCTTCGCAAAGGCGCGAGTATTATTCTGGCTTCTTCGGATTTCAGCGAGCTGCTGGGCATGTGTGACCGGCTGCTGGTGATTAGCAAAGGCAGGCTGACAAAGGAATGTAACTATGGCGTGCTGAACGAGCACGAATTGCAGACGTTGCTGGAAGAAGCCTGACCCCGTGAGATGGAGAATGGCGATTTTCCGGAGCAATCAAATCGGGAAAACCCAACAGCAACAGCCAAGGAACTTTCATCCCTTAACTACGGGAAAAAATTCATATGGGAAAGGCAGCATCGCTTGAAGCGGCTGCCTTCTGTTATTGTTTCCAAACGAAAACAAACCGCTGGCTGAATAAGACCAGGGTGTTTATTTTCGCTGTACGGTTCTGATTTCGATGATATTGCAACTGGCGGAACCTAAACAGGCCTGACGGAGAAATGCCTGCATATGGTGTGGGGTGCCGGCAGGGAAGAGAACGGATGTCTTGGCTTTTGGGTGCAGATGGGAAATGGGAACGGATTTGGGGAATATTGGAGCGATCAAGATGTTTTACGCTGGGAGAAACAGGTTATGGTTCTTCAACGCTGATCAGGCGAACGCCTTTTTCAAACCCGCCCCGGGCACGTTTTTTACGCAAACGGATGGCTTCCAGTTCATCCCATGTAATGCCGCGGTTGTACAAAATACCGTGAATCACCTCCAGCAAGTCAGCGAGTTCTTCAAGCGCATGACTTTCCAGATACTCCTGCAGCTCTTCTGATAGCTTCTCGTCCAAGCCCGCTGCGGCTGTTTTAGAATCCACATATTCGTAAACCGCTGCTTTGCCGCTGCTTTCAATGATTGCGGGGATATTATCGCGAACAATTTTCTGATAGATGATTTTTTTCATTAAGATTACCTTTCGGCGTTCGGTAATGGGGGGCTGAAAGGATTGTATTCTTTTGGGCAAATCATTGCAATACAGAACTTTTGCGGTTGCTGATGTAGGGATGCGGTGAACTACGCAATATTAAGAAAGTTGTGATGAATAGAGCGGCTTTCCGCAGCACAAAAGAAAAAGAAATGGTCTGTTTTTTATGCCGCGCTGTTTGTACGGTTTGCCGTACTGGCATTAGCAGGCGGAAACGGCTTTTTAAAATGCGCGTGAATCCCCAAGAAAAACGGGGATAGCGGTAAAAGCAGCAGCGGTGCGTGATGAAAAATGATTTCATTGACGGCAATTGAAATGAAATGTTATACTTTACCTATTATTGTATGCGAAAGTCCGCTACCACAACCAAAGGGGGAGTGGCATGGCCTATTTTCCATATGCGCAGATCGACTTCTTCGGCATTGTGATCCTGCTGTTGTTCTTTTTAAATCAAAAACGCTCCCGCAGCTTTGCGCTGGAAGAGCGTATGTTCAGCAACGTCACCATCACCGGCATGGGCATTTTGCTGATGGATGGCGTTCTTTGGCTGCTGGACGGGCGTGTATACCCGGGTGGGCATACGGTTTCGGTGCTGCTGACCACGTTTAGTTTCTGCATTAACCCCATGGTGGCGTACGCGTGGTTGTTATACTGCGACCTGAGGGTGTTTTCCGACGAGAAACGGCTCGTGCGCCGGGCGCGCTGGTATGCCCTGCCGCTGATTTTGCACATGGGTATGCTGCTGGCAAACCTGTTTACCCCGCTGGTGTTTACGATTGACGCGCAAAACGTATACCACCGGGAAGCGTTTTATTGGACATATCTTTTATCCTTCTATTTATACCTGTTTTCCGCGGCGGGGATTGTGATACGCAAAATGGCGCGTACGCAATCGCCTGTGGAACGGCGGGAATTTGTGTATATGGTGCTGTTTGTTTTTCCGCCAACAGTTGGCAGTGTAATACAATCCTTTTTTTACGGCGTTTCACTTACGTGGCCCGGCATGGTGGTTTCCATTGTGATCGTCTATATTTACGTGCTCAACCGGCAGATTACGACGGATTCGCTTACCGGGGTAAACAACCGGCGGATGCTGAAACGGTTCCTCGATCTGAAGTTTGCCGGCGCCGGCCCGGATACGGCCCTGTTTTTGATTATGCTGGATATGGACGAGTTTAAGAGCATCAACGATAGTTACGGTCACGCCACCGGCGACCGCGCGCTGCAGCAGTTTGCGCAGATGCTGAAAAAAATATGCAACCATCGGGATTGCTTTTTAGCGCGGCTGGGCGGGGATGAATTTATCATTACGGGGGAAGATAGCGACGGCGTAATGATGGAGGAAATTGTGCAGGCTATCGGCAAAGAAACCGCGCGCTTCAACCGCACCACGCAGGAGCCTTACCGTTTTGCGGCCAGTTTAGGCATGGCACGGTACGACCCGAAAACACTGAACACCCCCGATGCGCTGCTGAGCGCTGCCGACCAGCGGATGTACCAGATGAAGCTGGATAAAAAGCTGAAGCGGTAGAGCGGGAAGCCGTTGGGCGTGCTGCTGGTTATTATGGCTTGCGCGTAACGAATAGAACCGGTAAGAGATGAATGGAATACAGCAAACCCGCCCGTTTCCGATGAGCAGGAAACGGGCGGGTTGCATTATGATGTGGTTTTCCGGCGCGGCGGGAATGGGATGCCCGCGGCGGAAAAGCCGCTTAGTCCAGCGTCTTATCGTCGTTGAGCTTTTTCACCATGGCTACCGCCTCGGCGAAGGGCACGGTGCCAAGGTTGTCGCCTTTGCGGTTGCGGATGGTTACAGTCTTATCGGCTGCCTCGCGGTCGCCCAGTACGAACATGTAGGGAATCTTCATCATCTGGGCTTCGCGTACCTTAAAGCCGATCTTCTCATTGCGCAAGTCCAGCTCGGGGCGCAAATCCGCGGCCAGCAGCAGACCCTGCAGCTCTTTGGCGGCATCGTCGCTGCGGTCGGTAATGGTGAGTATTTTCACCTGTACGGGCGCAAGCCATGTGGGGAACGCGCCGCCGTACTGCTCCGTCAGGATGCCGATAAACCGCTCGATGGAGCCGAACACCACGCGGTGAATCATCACGGGGCGGTGTTTTTCGCCGTCGGAGCCGGTATAGGTAAGGTCGAAACGCTCCGGCAGGTTCATATCCAGCTGGATGGTGCCGCACTGCCACGTACGGCCGATGCAGTCCTTCAGGTGGAAATCGATCTTGGGGCCGTAGAAAGCGCCGTCGCCTTCGTTGACCGTATAAGGAACGCCCAGTTCATCCAGCGCGCCTTGCAGGCCTTGGGTTGCCAGCTCCCACATTTCGTCCGTGCCGATGGAGTTTTCGGGGCGGGTGGACAGCTCCACCGTGTAGGGGAAGCCAAAGAGCGTGTACACTTCGTCGATCAGGCGGTATACGCCTTTGATCTCATCGCGAATCTGCTCCGGAGTCATGAAAATATGGGCGTCGTCCTGCGTAAAGCAGCGCACGCGCATCAAGCCGTGCAGCGCGCCGCTCTTTTCGTGGCGGTGCACCAAGCCCAGCTCGCCGCTGCGGCAGGGCAGCTCGCGGTAGCTCCACAGCTTGCGTTCGTACACCAGCATGCCGCCGGGGCAGTTCATGGGTTTGATGGCGAAGTCGACATCGTCAATCTTGGTGGTGTACATATTATCCTTGTAATGATCCCAGTGGCCGCTGCGCTCCCACAGGCTGCGGTTGAGCATGATGGGGGTTTTGATTTCCTCGTAGCCCGCGCGGCGGTGCACCTGCCGCCAGTAATCCTCCAGAATGTTGCGCAGAACCATGCCCTTGGGGTAGAAGAAGGGGAAGCCGGGGCCTTCGTCCCGCAGATCGAACAAATCCAGCTCGCGGCCCAGCTTGCGGTGGTCGCGCTTTTTGGCTTCTTCAATCTGCTGCAGGTATTCCGCCAGCTGGTCCTTGGTGGGGAAGCAGGTGCCGTAGATGCGGCAGAGCATTTTGTTGTGCTCGTTGCCGCGCCAGTACGCGCCCGCGATCTGCGTAAGCTTAAAGGCCTTAAGGTAGGTCAGGTTGGGCAGGTGGGGGCCGACGCACAGGTCGATAAAATCGCCCATTTCGTAGAAGCTGAGGGTTTCGTCCTCGGGCAAATCCTCAATCAGCTCTACTTTATAAGGCTCGCTGCGCTCTTGCATCAGCGCGATGGCTTCGGCGCGGGGCAGGGTGTAGCGGCGCGGACGGATGGACTTGCGCGCCACCTTCTGCATTTCTTTTTCGATCTTTGCCAGATCATCCGGCGTGAAGGGGGTCTCCACGTCAAAATCGTAATAGTAGCCGTTTTCAATCGCCGGGCCGATGGCGAGCTTGGCTGCGGGGTAGAGGTTTTTTACGGCAATCGCCAGCAGGTGCGAGCAGGAATGGCGGTATACCTTACGGCCTTCCTCGCTTTCAAAGGTCAGCGGGGTTACGGCCTGATCGCCTTGGATGGGGGCAAACATATCGATAAGCGAACCGTCGGCGAGCTTGACGGCATAGTATTGTTTAAAATCTTCCCGGTCTTTCAGACAATCGCCGGCCGAGCTGCCCTCGGCAACGTCAAACGACTGTCCCAGCATTTCTAATTTCATGGGTGTTTCTCCTCCTGTTGTGAGCTTGTGGTGGGGGTGCGGTAATAAGTGACTGCAACGACTGTTGTGGTTTGTCCCTCCTTTTCGTTTCCGGGGACAGAAAAATCCGCCCCAACGCAATTGCTTTGCGGGGACGGACGAATTGGTTTCGTTCGTGGTTCCACCCTGCTTGGAAACGGGCCTGCGGTTTACGCCATGCCTGTTCCCACTCGTTTGGAGGCGCAGTATCGCGCGCCGCACGCATCGTCGGCGGATGGTGTCCGCGCCCGGCTCTGCCCGCCGCTTGCAGCGTTTGCGGCGGTCTCTGAAGCATCGCAATGGGGCGGCGCGTTCCGCGTCATTCAATGATGTGGGTAGCATAGCACGGCCGGGCGGGGTGTGTCAAGGGTTTTTCCCGGCGGAAAAAACGCCGCAAAAGCCTGCTTTGGCAGGCTTTTGCGAACACGTGAAAATTGACAAAGCGCGGCCGGATGGAGTATAGTAGGGGTACGTTATCAAAGCTATACGTTCAAGCCGCCAAAATGCGGACGGAGAACGAAATATCAAACGGGTTGCATCCGCTTACGGGAGGTCGGGGGGATATGACATCGGGTGACGAAGGTCGCGCCATGCCGCCTGCCGGGCCGCAGGAAGAAGGGCAAGCGCCGCCTGCGCAAAATGAGCAGCCAAACCTGTTCAAACCCATCTCAATGGAAAACCGCATAACCGGCAACCACCGCAGGCAGCACCGGCGCGTGCAGGGGCAACCCATGCCCGGCAGCAGCTACGGATTTTATGATGAGGTGCAGGCCGAAGGACCCGTTTCCAACCAGAGGGTGGAAGACGGGTTTTCGTATCTGCCTTCGCCGCCGCAGGATGACACCTTTTCACCATACGCACAAACGACGGGCAGCACCGGCTTTTATCCTCCGGTTTCCGGCGTAGGGCAGCCGTATGCTACGGGTTCGTTTGCCGCGCCGGAAAGAGAACCGGGGAGAAGTACGGCGCGGTTCGCGCCGGGGGAAAGTACCACGCCTATGCGCAGTACGGGTATGCTACCGCCCTCTTCCCAACCGGATGGACTGTACCCGGTGGACAACCTGTTTTTAATCGGAAACGCCGCGCAGCCCTATACGGCTGATGTATACCCGCCCGTTTCACGGCCGGAAAACACACACCCGGCGGAGGAATCGTTTTTCACCGGACATGCCGGACAGCCCTATACCGCAGGCAGCGTTCCGCCTTCTTTGCCGCAAAGTGCGCCGCACAGGGCGGAGGAAGCCTACGCGCCGGAACGCGCGGGGCAGCCGTATGCTGCGGGTTCGTTTGCTTTGCCGGAAAGAGAACCGGATTATGACACGGCACGCTTTACACCGGGGGAGAGAACGGCGCCGCTGTATGGCACGGGCGTATTCCCGCCTGTTTCGCAGCCGGAGGAAACGTATGCGGCAGAGAATCCGTTTTTAGCCGAAAACGCCGCGAAGCCTTATACCGCAGGAAGTGTTACGCCCGCCGTGCCGCAGGGCGCGCCGCACGCGGCAAAAAAGAAGTACCCGCCCGAATACGCGGGGCAGTTGTATGCGACGGGCTCGTTTACCATGCCGGAAAGAGAGCCGGAGCTTGGCGCGGAGCGCTTCGCGCCGCCCGAGAGCGCAGGGCAATATAACACGGACATATATCCGCCTGCTTCTATGTTGGAGGAAACGTATCCGGTGGAGAACGGGGAACAATATACGCAAGGCACATATACCCCGCTCGCGCCGGAGGCGCAGCCGGGTACAGACGATAGCGGTGCGGATGACCCATGGGTAGCGCTGGGGTGGAAAGCCCCCAAGTCCGGGCGGGAGGAAACACCGCCGGGGCGGAGCCTCGCGGATCGGCTGCCTGTGCGGGAGGAGAGCTATTACACCTTCCCTGATACGCATGTAACCATGGAGGATTCCATCAGCGAAGCAGCTGTGGCAGGGCGGACTGCGCCCTCCGGCCGCTCCTTTGCTGTCCGCGGGGGAACGACGGCTCCCTTTGCGCCTGCCGGGGAAAACGGCATGGGCGGCGTAACCGGGGCGTTTAGCGCGCCGCCGACCCAGCCGTACCCGGCTGCCGACCCCTTTTTCACCGCGCAGACGGACAGGCGTGCCCCGCAGGATACATTGCCGTTTTCCGCAAGCCGCCGGTCTGCGCCATACGATGCCGTGCCACCTGCGCCTCCGATGCCCCCCCTGCCCCCGGAGGACCGGCAGGGGCCGCCGGAAATGCCGCACGGGGAGGAACAGCCGCATACGCTGGGGTCCTGGATGCGCTATTCGTGGCGTATGGCGTTGCTAATCGCCTGCGCGCTGGCCATAGGGCTGGCGGGCATTGAAGTGGCGAAAATGGTTGGCAGCCTGATGACCAACGAAAAGCAGGTTGCCAAGACCCGGGAGGAATACTTTGCGCTGGCAGGCGTCGGTACGGACGCGCCCATCAGCGGGGTGGAGCTGCTGCCCGCCGGGCAGACCTACGCGCCGACCGCGACGCCGCAGGTTGTGCGCACCCCCACGCCCGCCCCCCGCATTAACCAGAACGATCCGCTCATTGGCGTGCTGGACGGCGGCAATACCGCGGATACACAGGCGGAAACGCCTACGGCAACCACAGCGGCGCGCAGCAAGCTGACCCAATACCCGGATAACCCGCTCTTAAACATTCGGGACGCGTTTACCAAGCTGCGCCAGCAAAACGGGGATGTGATCGGGCTGCTGACCATTGACGGCGTGCTGGAAGAAACCGTGGTGCAGCGCAACAATACCTATTACCTGACCCACAATGCAAGAGGGCTGTACGGCGCGGGCGGCGCGATTTTTGTGGATGAAAGCATTACGCTGAAAAAACCGCCGGAAAACCTGCTGCTGCGCGGGCAGGTGACGGTGGAGGGCAAGCTGTTTGCGCCGCTGATGCAATATGGCCAGTCGGGCACTGCGTTTATTGCCCAGCACGGCATTATCCGGTGTGACACGATTTACGAGGAGGCGTTGTACGTGGTGTTTGCCGTCATTCATGCCGACAGCAACACCACATCCGGCGAGTACTTTAACTACGGCGGTTATACCACCTTCCAAAACGACAGCCAGATGCTAAGTTTCGTGCAAAACGCGCGGGCGCACAGCATTTGCAATATCGATGTGGATGTGCAGGCGACCGACCGGCTGCTTACACTGGCTTGCGTTCCCAGGGACGGCGAAACCGCCAGCTGGGTGCTTTTGTGCCGCAAGCTGCGCAGCGGGGAAACAGCGGGATACATACAAAAGCAGTAGCGCCGCCTGTAAAAAGAAAAAGGGATACACATCTTTGGCGGCGAATTTCAGCGGAGAGACGGCGTACAACCGCCAATGCCCGCGCGACGCGCGGCTGACAAACAAGGAGGAACAGGATGCAGAATCTTTATCTTCATACCGGCGAAATTCTTTTGCCCGCACCGGGCGTAGACCCGACTGCGTGGGCTTGCGTCGCCTGCGACCAGTTTACCTCGCAGCCGGAATACTGGCAGGAAGCGGCGGCGTTTGTGGGCGATCGCCCCAGCACGCTCAAGCTGATTGTGCCGGAAGCACAGCTGGATAAGGCGGCGGCACTGGTACCGCAGATACACCAGAATATGCAAAACTACCTGGCGCAGGGAGTGCTGACCCCCGGCGTAGCCAACGGGTTTATTTTAACCGAGCGCAGCACCGGCAGCGGCGCGCGTGTCGGCCTTGTGCTGCTATTGGACTTGGAAGGGTACGATTACCGCGCGGGCACACATCCGCCTGTGCGCGCGACCGAAGGCACCATACTGGAGCGGATTCCTCCGCGGCTGGCGGTGCGCCGCGGCGGTGCGCTGGAGCTGAGCCATGTGCTGATGCTGATTGACGACCCGATGATGAGCGTGGTGGAACCGCTGTACGACAAACGCGCCGACCTGCAAAAACTGTACGATTTCCCGCTGATGATGAACGGCGGCCACCTGACCGGCTATGCCGTAACAGACGACAAAGACATACAGGGCGTATACGCTGCGCTGGAAACGCTGAAAAACCGGTTAACGGGTGACTTGCTCTACGCCGTGGGCGACGGCAACCACAGCCTCGCGACCGCCAAGGCGTACTGGGAGGAGATCAAGCCCACGCTTTCTGCCGATGAGCAGGCCAGCCACCCCGCGCGCTTTGCGCTGATCGAGCTGGAAAACATACACGATGACGCGCTGGTGTTTGAGCCGATCCACCGTGTGCTGTACGGCTACGACGGCGATACCCTGCTGGACGAGATGGCTGCCTATGCCGCGCAAAAAGGCTGGTCGCTGGCCGGCGGCGAGGATGAGCAGAGCATGGACGTTGTGTTTGAGGGCAAGGAAGTGCGCCTGAGCATCACCGGCACGCTCTATCCGCTGACGGTAGGCACCTTGCAGGCGTTTTTGGACGACTGGATGCCCGCCCACCCCGAAACGCGGCTGGACTATGTGCACGGCGAAGCGGCGGTGCGCAAGCTGACGGCGGGGGAAAAGGCCGTCGGTTTCCTGCTGCCCGCAATGCCCAAGGATTTGCTGTTCCCGGCGGTGGAACAGCAGGGCTCGCTGCCGCGTAAAACCTTCAGCATGGGCGAAGCCCATGAAAAACGCTACTACATGGAGGTACGCAAGCTCGCCCGATAACCCTGATCTTTTCGCGCGCTCCCGCGGCAGCTGTTTGCCGCAGGGGGCGCGTTTTGCTCCCCTTGGATGGAAAATGTATACTTTTTCTGTCTGCGGCAGGCAAAACGTGCAAACGCGCGGCGCGTGGAAAACGGCGGCAGTAAAGGGTTGATTTTAGGACAAAAGGAAAAATTGACCGAAAAACGGACAAAAGATACAACAAAAACGCTTGACAACAGACTGCATAGCATTCATAATTACTGCATAAATATTCAAGGAGGCAACCACCATGGCCGTAAAGTCCAACAAAGAGATTAAAAAAGTAGTACTCGCCTATTCCGGCGGGCTGGATACATCCATTATTATTCCGTGGCTCAAGGAGAACTACAACAACTGCGAAGTGATCGCTGTTTCCGGCGACGTAGGGCAGGGCACCGAGCTGGACGGGCTGGAAGAAAAAGCCCTCAAGACCGGCGCGAGCAAGCTGTACGTGGAGGACTTGAAAGAAGAGTTCATTACCGATTACATTTACCCCACCATGCAGGCGGGCGCGGTGTATGAGGGCGACTACCTGCTGGGCACCAGCTTTGCACGGCCCATCATCGCCAAGCGGATTGTGGAAATCGCGCTGGACGAGGGTGCGGACGCCATTTGCCACGGCTGCACCGGCAAGGGCAACGATCAGGTGCGGTTCGAGCTGACCATCAAGGCATTTGCCCCGGATATGGCGATTATCGCGCCGTGGCGGGAGTGGGACATCAAGAGCCGTGAAGAGGAAATCGCCTATGCCGAGGCGCACGAGATTCCGCTGAAGATTAACCGTGAAACCAACTACAGCAAGGATAAGAACCTGTGGCACCTTTCCCACGAGGGCTTGGATCTGGAAGATCCGGCCAACGAGCCGCAGTACAACAAGCCCGGCTTTTTGGAGATGAGCGTCAGCCCCGAGCAGGCGCCCGACACCCCCACCTATGTGAAGATCGCCTTTGAAAAGGGCGTGCCCGTATCGGTGGACGGCGAAAAGCTGGCTCCCATCGCGCTGGTGGACAAGCTGAACAAGCTGGGCGGCGCCAACGGCGTAGGCCTGGTGGACCTGGTGGAAAACCGGCTGGTGGGCATGAAGAGCCGCGGCGTGTATGAAACGCCGGGCGGCACCATCCTGTACAAGGCGCATCAGGTGCTGGAAACCCTGTGCCTGGATCGCGACACCCAGCACTATAAAGCGGTAATCGCCAACAAGTTTGCGGATTTGGTATACTTCGGCCAGTGGTTCACCCCGCTACGCGAAGCGCTTTCCGCTTTTGTAACCAGCACGCAGCAGCACGTGACCGGCGAGGTGACGCTGAAACTGTACAAGGGCAACATGATCAACGCGGGCGTAACAAGCCCCTACAGCCTGTACAGCGAAGAGATTGCCACCTTCAGCGAGGACCACGTTTACGACCAGAAAGACGCGGAAGGGTTTATTAACCTGTTTGGTCTGCCCATCGCGGTGCAGGCGAAAATGCAAAAGAAGGCGTAAAACCCTTATGATTCCGGCGTTTCCGGGCTGCGGCCGCTCCATGCGCAACACATGGGGCGGCGAGCCGTTTCCGGGAATAGCCTCATCGCGGCGGGGCAAGCCCGCGGCAAACGACCCGATGAACAAGGATGGGGTAAAGATGACGAAGGTATTTATCAACGGCGGCAGCGGCACGACCGGCCTGCGGATTGTAGAGCGGCTGCAAGACCGCGCGGACATTACGCTGGTTGCCCTGCCGGATGTGCAGCGCAAGGATACGGATGCGCAAGCCGCGCTGGCCGCACAGGCGGATATAACCTTCCTGTGCCTGCCGGATGATGCCAGCCGCGCGCTGATTGCGAAGCTGGGTGATACGGCGGGAAAGGTGCTGGATACCAGCACGGCGTTCCGTACCGACAAGCGCTTTGCCTACGGCTTTGCGGAGCTGTCGGATAAACACCTTGCCGCCATCCAAACAGCCAACCGCGTAGCGGTGCCCGGCTGCCACGCCAGCGGCGCGATTGCGCTTTTGTATCCGCTGGTAAAGGCGGGCGTGCTATCCGCCGATGCGGCGGTGAGCCTGACCTCGCTTACGGGGTACAGCGGCGGCGGTAAAAAGATGATTGCCGAGTACGAGGCGCAGGAGCGAAGCACGGCGCTGGACAGCCCGCGCCCCTACGCCGTCGGGCAGACGCACAAGCATCTGCCGGAGATTACCCATGTTTGCGGACTTACGCAAAAGCCGGTGTTTCAGCCGATTGTGGCGGATTATTACAGCGGCATGCTGGTATCCCTGCCCCTGCACAGCGCCATGCTCAGCGGCGCGCAAACGCCGGAGACGCTGACGGCGCTGTATGAGGCGCATTACGCAAACCAGCCCCTGATGCGCGTGCTTGCGCCCAATGCCGAACCGTTTCTTTCGGCGGGGGCAATGGCGGGCCGCGACAGCATGGAGCTGATGGTAACGGGCAACGACGAGAGGATGATCCTCTGCGCCCGGTTTGACAATCTGGGCAAAGGCGCCAGCGGCGCGGCCATCCAGTGCATGAACCTGATGCTCGGGCTTTCGCCTACGACCGGCTTAAGCCTGTAACCCCGGCGGAGAAAGCCGCCGCGCGCGGCGCGGAGGGGCGCATTTACCGTAAGCCGGGCATGATGACCGGGTATTTGCCGGTTGACCGATGAAGGAGTATGATTATGGGAGAGCAATTTCCTTTTATCCCGGGCGGCGTAATTGCCGCGAAAGGGTTTACCGCTGCGGGCGAGCACCTGGGCATCCGCAAAAACCGCTCCAAGCGGGATACGGCGCTGATCGTGAGTGATACGCGTTGTGCGGCGGCCTGCTGCTATACGCAAAATCTGGTGAAGGGCGCGCCGCTGGCCGTAACCAAAGCCAACGTGGCCGATGGGTACGCCCGCGCGATTATCTGCAACAGCGGCAATGCCAATACCTGCAACTGGAACGGTGTGGAAATCGCCGAGGGCATGTGTGCGCTGGTGGAAAAGCATACCGGCGTGCCTGCGGGCGACGTGGTGGTCGCCTCCACCGGCGTGATCGGGCAGGAAATGACGCTGACGCCCTTTGAAAACGGGCTGGGCATGCTGGCTGCGGCACTGCGCCCGGACGGCGGGCACGACGCGGCCGAAGCAATTATGACCACCGATACCGTTGCCAAGGAAGTGGCGGTTTCCTTTACACTGGACGGGAAAACCTGCCATCTGGGCGGCATCAGCAAAGGCAGCGGGATGATTCACCCCAACATGGCGACTATGCTGTGCTTCCTCACCACCGACGCGGCTATTGCCCCGGCGCTGTTGCAAACCGCGCTTTCCATTGTGGTGAAGGACACGTTTAATATGCTGTCGGTGGATGGGGACACCTCCACCAACGATATGGTGACCGTGCTTGCAAACGGGCAGGCGGGCAATGCGGAAATCACCGCCGCGGGCGCGGATTACGATGCTTTCCGGGCAGTATTGCAGCAGGTATGCGCGCAGCTGTGCCGCGTGATGGCCAAGGATGGCGAAGGCGCGACCAAGCTGCTTACCTGCACCGTAACCGACGCCAAGGACGAGCAAAGCGCCAAGGCGGTTGCCAAAAGCGTGATCTGCTCCAACCTGCTCAAAGCGGCCGTGTTCGGCGCGGACGCTAACTGGGGCCGGGTGCTGTGTGCCATTGGGTACAGCGGCGCGGATGTGGACGTAAGCAAGATCGATGTACAGTTTGTCAGCCGTGCAGGAACCATTGCGGTATGCACGGGCGGCAGCGGCATCCCCTTTGACGAGGCGGTTGCCAAAACCATCCTCAGCGAAGACGAAATAGACGTTGCGGTGCAGCTGAACGCGGGCGATAAAAGTGCTGTGGCATGGGGCTGCGACCTGACGTACGACTATGTGAAGATCAACGGGGATTATCGAACCTGACGGAGAACAAGCCCTCGCGTCGGACAAGTCCTCCTTTGGGAATGGGACGCTGTCCCCCTCCCAACCAAACGTCGGACAAGTCCTCCTTTGGGAATGGGACGCTGTCCCCCTCCCAACCAAACGTCGGACAAGTCCTCCTTTGGGAATGGGACGCTGTCCCCCTCCCAACCTCCCCCTGACTTTATCCGAGTTGGGCAATAACGATGAACCAGCCGGTTAAGCTGCTTGGTGAATGGGCAATCCTCACGCTCATTGCGAAACCCACCAATGACACCTACAAAGGGCGCGAAAGCGACCGCTGCGACCAGCTGTTGAAAGGAACTGTTATGACGATCAATGAAAGAGCGGAAGTCCTGATACAGGCGCTTCCCTACATTAAGAAGTACAATGGCAAGATCGTGGTCATCAAATACGGCGGCAGCGCCATGCTTAATGCGGACCTGAAACGCGCCGTAATGGGCGACCTGCTGCTGCTGCAATTGATCGGCGTTCGCGTGGTGCTGGTGCACGGCGGCGGCCCCGAGATCAGCGATATGCTCAAGCGGTTGGGCAAAAAGAGCGAATTTGTGGACGGCTTGCGCGTGACCGACGAGGAAACCGCCGAGGTCGTGCAAATGGTACTGGCAGGCAAGGTGGGCAAAAGCCTCGTAAGCCTGATCCAGACCGAGGGCGGCAAGGCCATCGGCCTGTGCGGCATGGACGGCCGCATGATCGAAGTGAAAAAGCTGGACGAAGTGCACGGCTTTGTAGGCGAGATTGATAAAATCAACGTTGCGCCCATTCTGGATGTGCTGGAGAAGGGCTACATCCCCGTTATCTCCACCCTTGGCGTAGACGCGGAAGGACACGCCTACAACATCAACGCCGATACCGCCGCCGCACGCATCGCGGCGGAGCTGAAGGCCGAAAGCTTTATCAGCATGACGGATACGTGCGGCATCCTGCGTGATCCCAAGGACGAAAGCACGCTCATCAGCGTGGTGAAAGCCAGCGAATCGCCGGAACTGACCCGCGAAGGGGTAATCTCCGGCGGAATGATCCCCAAGGTGGAATGCTGCATCGAGGCCATCCGGCGCGGTGTAGGCAAAGTGTTTATACTGGATGGGCGCGTACCCCACGCCATCCTGATTGAATGCCTGACGGACGAAGGCGCGGGCACGATGTTCGTGCAGGGCTAAGCCGCTATGCGGCGGCAGCGCACCCGCAAATAACCGTGCACCCGCGCGGCAGGGAGGAAAGAAAATGAACCACACTACGGAACTGGACGCCAAGTATGTCGCTCACACTTACAACCGTTTCCCGGTCACGTTTGTGCGCGGCGAAGGCTCGCTGCTGTATGACGATACGGGCAAGCGCTACATTGATATGGGCAGCGGCATCGCGGTAAGCGTGCTGGGCTACGGCAACAAGGCGTGGGAAAACGCCGTGTGCGAGCAGGCGCAGGCGCTGTCCCACGTGAGCAACCTCTACTTTACCACCCCGCAGGCGGAGCTGGCGCAAACCCTGTGCGAGCGCAGCGGCATGAAGCGCGCGTTCTTCGGCAACTCCGGCGCGGAAGCCAACGAATGCGCCATTAAGGCGGCGCGCAAATACAGCGCCGATAAGCACGGCGAAAACGTGCGCCCGGTTATCGTGACCATGCAAAACAGCTTCCACGGCCGCACGCTTGCGACGCTCGCCGCGACCGGGCAGGATGCTTTCCACCACGATTTCGGCCCCTTCCCGGAAGGGTTTGCGTATGTAACGCCCGGGGACATTGCGGAGCTGGAAGCGGTGATAAGCAAGCAGCCGGTATGCGCCGTGATGCTGGAGACCGTGCAGGGCGAAGGCGGCGTGGAGCCGCTGAAGGGCGAGTACCTGAAAGCCGTGCGTGAGCTGACCGAGAAAAATGATATTTTGCTGATTGTGGACGAGGTGCAAACCGGCAACGGACGCACCGGTACGCTGTTCAGCTACCAGCGCTATGATTGGATGCCCGACATCGTTACCACCGCCAAGGGTTTGGCGGGCGGCCTGCCCATGGGTGTTTGCCTGCTGGGCGAGAAGGTACAGGATACCCTTACCGCGGGCAGCCACGGCTCCACCTTTGGCGGCAACCCCATCTGCGCGGCGGCGGCGCTGGCTGTGCAAAACCAGCTGACGGATGAGCTGCTGGCTGATGTGAAGCGCAAGGGCAAGTACATTGCCGCGGAGCTGAGCGAGCTTGCCAATGTGAAAAGCGTATCCGGCCGCGGGCTGATGCTGGGCATTGAAAGCGACAAAAACCCCAAGGATGTGGTAAACGCGCTGCTGAAACGCGGCGTGGTATGCCTGACGGCGAAGAACAAACTGCGCCTGCTGCCGCCCCTCACCATTACGTGGGAGGAACTGGAAGAGGCCGTTGAGATGATTAAGGAGGAACTTGCCAAATGAGCGAACCGATGAAACACCTATTGAAGCTGGGTGATCTGACCCCCGAGCAGATTATGAGCATCCTGAATCTGGCGGATCAGTTGAAATACGAACGCAAGCACGGCATTGCCCACCCCATTCTGGCGGGCAAAACGCTGGGCATGATTTTCCAAAAATCCTCCACGCGCACACGCGTATCGTTTGAAACCGGCATGTACCAGTTGGGCGGCAACGCGCTGTTCCTGAGCAGCCGCGATTTGCAGATCGGCCGGGGCGAACCCGTGCAGGATACCGCCCGGGTGCTCAGCCGCTACCTGGACGGCATTATGATTCGTACCTTCGCCCAGCAGGAGGTGGAGGATTTGGCCAAGTACGGCAGCATCCCCATCATCAACGGGCTGACGGACTATGCGCATCCCTGCCAGGTGCTGGCGGATTTGATGACCATCCGCGAGCGCAAGGGGAGCTTTAAGGGCCTGAAGCTCTGTTTTGTGGGCGACGGCAACAACATGGCCAACAGCCTGATCGTCGGCTGCATCAAAGTGGGCATGAGCGTATCCATTGCCTGCCCCAAGGATTATCAGCCCGACGCCGCCATTATGGACTGGGCTAAGGCAAACGGCACCTTCGAGTGCGGCGATGACATCCTCGCCATGGCCAAGGACGCCGATGTGGTGTACACCGACGTGTGGGCGAGCATGGGCGACGAAGGCGAGCTGGAGCAGCGCAAGAAGGCGTTTGCGGCTTATCAGGTAAACGACGCGGTAATGGGCGTTGCCAAAAAGGACGCGATGGTGCAGCACTGCCTGCCCGCGCACCGCGGCGAAGAGATTACCGAAGCCGTTTTGGAAGCCCATGCCGACGAGATTTTCGAGGAAGCCGAAAACCGCTTACATGCGCAAAAGGCTGTATTAGTCAAACTGATGAAATAATCCGCCGGTTGAAAAAGCACCGTCTGCATTGTCAACATCGCCCGGCAAGCGGGGTTACGTACGTCCGTGTACGCGCCCCCGCCAGCCGGGCTTGTTTTCGCGCATCCGGCACCTTTTGAACCGGTGGAGGTTGGCGGTTGAAAAAGCACCGTCTGTATTGTCAACATCGCCCGGCTGGCAGGGTTACGTACGTCCGTGTACGCGCCCCCGCCTGCTGGGCTTGTTTTCGCGCATCCGGCACCTGTTGAACCGGCGGAGGTTGGCGGTTGAAAAAGCACCGTCTGCATTGTCAACATCGCCCGGCCGGCAGGGTTACGTACGTCCGTGTACGCGCCCCCGCCAGCCGGGCTTGTTTTCGCGCATCCGGCACCTTATGAACCGGCGGAGGTTGGCGGTTGAAAAAGCACCGTCTGCATTGTCAACATCGCCCGGCTGGCGGGGTTACGTACGTCCGTGTACGCGCCCCCGCCAGCCGGGCTTGTTTTCTATGCTTTTCTATCGTTTATGGGTTGAATGAGAACAGCTGCGCTTAGGTTGTGGGCTTTTGATCAGCTTTCATACGACCGGAAGGGTTCATCCTTGGTCGGCAGATTTTTGGGTTTGATATACAAGCCCATTTCTTTCTTTTCGTGATTCAGCTCAATGTACAGGGAAATCATAATCAATAAAACGATCAATGAAAATGGCAGCGCGACAATAATCAGGATGTTTTGCAGCGCGTTTAAACCGCCGGCCATCAACAAAACAATCGAAATGGAAGAGATTAAAATACCCCAGAGCATTTTGATTTTGTTGTGCGGATTCAAACTGCCGTTTTCAGAGAGCATCCCCAATACGAAAGTGGCAGAATCCGCAGAGGTAATAAAGAAGATGAAAACCAACAGCAGCGCAATGATCGAAAGCACAATCCCCAGCGGATAATGGTTGAAGGTGCCAAACAGCACTTCTTCAATTGAAAGGCTGGCCAAAGCAGCGCCCTGCCCTTGCGCGTTGGTAGATAAAACGCCGAAGGTGGCAAACCACAGGAAGCAAAACAGTGTTGGAATCAATAACACGGTTGTGAGGAATTCGCGTATGGTACGGCCTTTTGAAATGCGCGCGATGAACACGCCCACAAACGGCGACCAGGAAAGCCACCAGGCCCAATAGAACACCGTCCAGTTCTGAATCCACAATTGCTGCTCTGTGTGAAAGGCGGCGGTGCGGAAACTCATTTTGAGAAACTCTTGCAGATAAGCGCCGAAGGTTTCCACAAACGTATTCATAATTAACAAGGACGGGCCGGTGATAATGGCGATAGCCAGCAGCCCAATCGCGAGAACGGCATTGATATTCGATAGTATTTTTACCCCTTTGCCAATGCCGGAGAGTGCGGACATAATAAAGAACAGCGTTGTGATGGAGATAATCAGAATTTGCACATAGATGTTCTTGGGAATCCCGAATAAATAGCGTAAACCACCGTTGATCTGCACGGCGCCAAAGCCCAATGTGGTCGCTACGCCGATAACGGTGCTGAAAGTGGTGATGCTGTCGATGATTTTCCCCAGCGGGCCCTCGGTACGCTGACCAAAGATGGGCTTTAGGGTAGCGGAAATCAAGGATCTTTCTTTTTTCCTGAATTTAAAATAGGCCAGCGCCAGTGCAACAACGGCGTAAATCGCCCACGCATGGATGCCCCAATGGAAAAAGGAAAATTTAAAAGCGTCCGCAAGCGCCTGTTGATTGCCAACCTGACCCTGCGGAGCGGATATTGCATAGTGGGATAAGGGCTCTGCCGCGCCCCAAAAAACCAGACCGATACCCATACCTGCCGAAAACAGCATGGCAATCCATGACGGGGTTGAGTATTCGGGTTTGGAATCCGGATCGCCCAACCGGATCTGACTTACCGGGCTGATGATGACAATGAGACAAAAAAAGACAATACCCGCCACAAGAAGTAAATAGTACCAGCCTAAATAATTGCTGATAAAATTACGTATTTTCTCTGTTGTGTATTGAAATTCGGTTGAAAAAACGGAACCTAATAAGACAACGAGGCCGACAATACAAATGGATATCCAAAAAACCGGGGTTACATATTGCTTGATCTTCTTCAAACCTATACTTGTTTTCCTTTCTGCTTTTTTCGGACGAATATCTTCCATAAAGATAATGCCTAACAATTAACGCTAACACAACATCTTTTTGATGTCAAATCGGCGCCGCAGCATTTTGCTTGCGTTTCAAGTACGGAAGCGTGTATTGCGTATGCCGTTAAACCTTGCCGGGTACAGCATGGCGGCGGAGAGCACGGGCGATTTTTGTGGCGGGGGCGGCGATATTTCATCCACCGTTTCGGTCAATTGCGCCGCCCCCGCGCGGCGTTGGTGCCGGATAAAGTTGACTTCTGTGTCCGGCTGCCGTAGAGTGTTTGCATACAGGGCGTTGAACCTGTGCAAAGGAGCGTAATACCATGGCTGTGATTGAAGTCAAAAACCTGAAAAAGTATTACGGCGGTTCTCGCGGCGTTGAGGACGTAAGCTTTACGGTGGAAGCGGGCGAAATATTCGGATTTATCGGCCCCAACGGCGCGGGCAAGAGCACGACCATCCGCACGCTGCTGGCGCTGATTCATCCTACGGCAGGCAGCGCGACCATCTTCGGTAAGGACTGCGTGCGCTTTGCGCCGGAAATCGCCCGGGAAGTGGGCTATTTGCCCAGCGAGGTATTCTACTACGACGGTATGCGCGTAAAGGAGCTGCTGGAGTATTCCGCCAGCTTCTACCATAAGGATTGCAGCGCGCGCATCCGGCAGCTGGCGGATACGCTGGATCTGGATTTGAAAAAGAAGATCGACGATCTTTCCTTTGGCAACCGCAAAAAGGTGGGCATTGTACAGGCGCTGCTGCACGAGCCCAAGCTGATTGTGCTGGACGAGCCGACCAGCGGGCTGGACCCGCTGATACAGCAGCGTTTCTTTGATCTGCTGCGCGCCGAGAACGAAAAGGGCGCGGCGGTGCTGTTTTCCTCCCATGTGCTCAGCGAAGTGCGCAAGCTGTGCAACCGCGTGGCGATTATCAAGGAAGGGCGCATTATTCAGGTGGATACCATCGGCGCCTTGCAGGATAACGGCTATAAAAAGGTATCGCTGGAGGGCAAAGCCCCCATCGCGGCGGATGCGATTGCGTTGGAGGGCGTTACCAGCCTGACGGCGCAGGGCAACAACGTCAACTTTATCTACCGCGGCAGCGTAAACAAGCTGCTGGCGGCGCTGTCGGCGCTGAACCTGAGCAACGTGAGCATTGTGGAGCCGGACTTGGAAGAGATCTTCCTGCACTACTACCAGTAAGGGGGTGCGGGCATGAATATGTATCTGCACGAGTTGCGCGTGTACCGTAAAAACACGCTGCTATGGACCCTTTCCATGTGCGCGGCCACGGCGTTCCTGTTTTGGATGTTCCCTGCTTTTTCGCAGGCTACGGAAGGCATACGGCAGATGATCGCCAATTTCCCCATGGCGCTGCAAATCGCCTTTGGGCTGGATTTGACCGACATCAGTACGGTGACGGGGTATTATTCTTTCATTATCACGTTCCTGATGCTGTGCGGCGCGGTGCAGGCGATTACGCTGGGGCTTTCCATGCTCTCGCGCGAAACGACGGGCAAGACGGTGGATTTTCTGCTGACCAAGCCGGTGGCGCGCACCCGCGTATTGGCCGCCAAGCTGCTGGCCGGGGCAACCTGCGTAACGCTGACCAGCGCGGCGTACCTTGGCGCGGCTACGGGCATGGCGCACGCGGTGAGTGAAACAGCGTTTACCTACCAGCCGTTTTTGCTCATGTCGCTGGCATTCTACTTTGTACAGCTCATTTTTCTGGCGCTCGGATTTTGCATCAGCGCAATCCGGCCTAAAATCCGCTCGGTACTGCCGGTAGGGCTGAGCACGGTGTTCGGCCTGTTCATCCTCGGCATGGTGGCGGCGGCGCTGGAACGTACGGAGCTGTATTACCTGACGCCGTTTAAGTACTTTGATACCGCCCACATCCTGCTCCATTCCGCCTATGAGCCTTCCTACGCGCTGACCGGCGCGGTTGTGGCGGCGGTATGCGTGGTAACGGGGTTTGTGGTGTACACGCGGCGGGACATACACGCATCGTAAGGGGGCGGCGAAATGAACGTTTATCTAAGGGAAATGCGCAAAGGGCTGCGCTCGGTGCTGCTGTGGAGCCTTGGCATCGTATTTTTTCTGGCGGCTTCGTCCACCAAATATGCGGCCATGGCGGATACGCCCTCGGCCATGGATATTCTGTTTCAGCTGCCGCTGGGATTACAGGCATTCTTCGGCGTAGGGCAGCTGGATTTTACCACAGCCATTGGGTTTTACGGGATGCTGTACCCGTACATGCTGCTGCTGGTGGCGATACACGCCTCCATGCTGGGCGCGGTGATCGTAGCCAAGGAAGAACGGGATAAAACGTCGGAGTTTCTTTATGTAAAGCCCGCCACGCGCGGCGGCATACTGACGGCAAAGCTGCTGGCAGCGCTGACGCAGGTGCTGGCGCTGACGGCACTGAACTGGGCGGGCGCGCTGACCGTGATGGCAGCCTTTGGCGAAAGCGCGGGCATCGCGATCCGTACGCTGATGATCGCCATGCTGCTGATACAGCTGCTGTTTCTGGCGCTGGGTATCGCGGCGGCGGCGGTGTGGCAGCGGCCCAAGGCGGCCACGGGCATTGCCACGGGCGTTATGCTGGGCACGTACCTCATCTCCATCGCTATTGATGTAAACCAGAACATCGGCTGGCTGCGCGGCTTTACGCCGTTTAGCTACTTCGATTACCGCGGGGTTATCAGCAGCGGGGCGGGGCTGAGCGTGCCCTATACGCTGCTGGCCTTGGGACTGACGGCGGGGCTGATGGCGGCAGCGTACATCCGTTTTGCCAAACGGGACGTGATCGTATAATAAACAGCCCTCTTGCGGCGGCGGAAAAGCTTGCCGGCAAGAGGGCTGTTTTATGTTTCCATCCACCCGGCCGGGGGAGGATGCGCCTTTGGCGTACACCTGCCCGCCGGGTGCTTTTTTACGTACGGGTTCAACCTGTTTGGAACGGACGATTGTACGTACCCTTTAACAGAAATGGACATATACAGCGGTCATCATTCTCGTTTAACAAGAGGATTTTGGTACCGCAAGTGCAGTATTATCACGTTTATGCCAATATATTCACAACTTTACGGAATTTTGCGAAAACAAAGAACACGGGCGTAGTGCTTGCCGCATAATGATGGTACAATACCACCGAATAAACCGCGGGCGCGCCGGTGGCGGCAGCGGGCAAAGGATACGACGCTTACAACAGCAAAGGAGAAACGAAAATGGCGCATATGACTGTGAATACCCGCCGCTCAAACGGTACCATCAACCGCAATATTTTTGGCCATTTCAGCGAACATCTGGGCCGGTGTATCTATCAGGGGATTTATGTGGGGGAGGATTCTTCCATCCCCAATGTGAACGGCATGCGAACCGATGTAGTGGAAGCGCTGAAGAACATTCAAATTCCCGTACTGCGCTGGCCCGGCGGCTGCTTCGCCGACGAGTACCACTGGCGCGACGGCATCGGCCCCAAGGAAGGCCGCCAGCGCATGGTTAACACCCACTGGGGGAACGTAGTGGAGGATAACTCCTTTGGCACGCACGAATTTATGGAACTGTGCAGCCAGCTGGGGTGCGAACCGTATGTGAACGGCAATCTCGGCAGCGGTACCGTGCGCGAGATGAGCGAATGGGTGGAATACTTAAACAGCGAAGGCGATTCCTCCGTGGTACAACAGCGCTGGGCCAACGGGCACAAGGATGCTTTTGGCGTTACCTATTTTGGCGTCGGCAATGAGAACTGGGGCTGCGGCGGCAACATGTGCCCCGAATATTACGCCGATGAGTACCGCCGTTACCAGACCTATTGCCGGGATTACGGCAATAACAAGTTGGTTCGCATTGCCTGCGGCCCTTCCGATGCGGATTACCACTGGACGGAAGTGTTGATGCAAAATGACGCGCGCTTTATGAACGCCCTGACCATGCATTACTATACCGTAATTGGCCCGGACTGGCAGCATAAGGGCAGCGCGACTGCGTTTGACGCCGCGGATTATTACAAAACGCTGCGTAAGGCGTTGGCGATTGAGCCGATCATTTGCAAGCACTTGCAGATTATGGATCACTACGACCCCGAGCACAAAGTGGGGCTGATCGTGGACGAATGGGGCACGTGGTTTGATGTGGAGCCGGGCACGAACCCGGGGTTTTTGTACCAGCAGAACACTATGCGCGATGCGATGGTGGCGGCCCTGTCGCTGAATGTGTTTATGTCGCACTGCGACCGGCTGGTGATGGCTAACATCGCCCAGACGGTGAACGTATTGCAGGCTGTGATTTTGACCGAGGGCGAAAAGATGCTGCTGACGCCGACATACCATGTGTTTGATATGTACAAGGCGCACCAGGATGCAAAGGCGGTCGACCTGTTTATGGAAAGCGGTGAGGAGGATGAGGGCCTGCGGCAGTTGCACGCGAGTGCATCCGTAAAGAAGGGCGCGCTGACCCTGACCCTAGCCAACACATCCCTGACGGATGGACTGGAAACGGAAATCGACCTTGGCGATTTTGCGGCGGCCAGCGTAACCGGGCGGATTTTGACCGGCAGCATGGATGCGTACAACGACTTTGACCATCCTGAAACGCTGACCCTGCAGCCTTTTGACGGCGCCATACTGACCGGCGGCAAGCTGGTGGTTTCCCTGCCCCCCTGCGCAGTTTGCGAACTGACCTGCAAAGCATGATTTGCCGCCGCTGCCTGCTGTGCGACATGGAAAGCGAAAAACCGCTGTATGAGCTGATGCGGGAATGGCTGGCCGCCGTTCCCGCCGGGCAGCGCGCCGCGCCGGAAACCTACCGTGCGCGGCTGGCGGCCTGCCGCGGCTGCGACCGGTTAAGCAGCGGCATGTGCGCCCTGTGCGGCTGCTATGTGGAGCTGCGCGCCGCCAAACAGCGGATGATGTGCCCGGATACGCCCGCGCGGTGGGAATAACAAGGAACTTATCAAAAAGTGTTTTCATATGGATTTGGATGATGGGACAACAGGAATTGCATATTTACAGACGCTTTAAACGACAATAATTTGACAGCGTATGATTTAAACGTTAATTCGGGGATGGATACTTGCACCCTGTGCACATTTATGCTATACTCTTAAGCGATTACGCACCTTTGTTGACTGCGTACTTGTGCCGCGGCAAAAGCCGCGGTGTTTGCGCGGGTTGATACAAGGGGTGGAAAAAACAAGGAGGGAACCTATCCATGGCAGTTATTTCTATGAAACAGTTGCTGGAGGCCGGCGTACACTTCGGCCACCAAACCCGTCGCTGGAACCCCAAAATGGCGCAGTACATCTTTACCGAGCGCAACGGCATCTACATTATCGATTTGCAGAAAACCGTTCGTAAGGCCGACGAAGCATATGCGTTCGTCCGTGATCTGGCCATGCAGGGCAAGAGCGTGCTCTTCGTGGGCACCAAAAAGCAGGCGCAGGAAAGCATCTCCGCTGAGGCGCAGCGCTGCAACATGTACTTTGTAAACAACCGTTGGCTCGGCGGTATGCTGACCAACTTCCGTACGATCCGCACCCGTGTGGACCGCCTCAACCAGATCGACAAAATGGAGCAGACCGGCCAGATGGCGGCGCTGCCCAAGAAGGAAGCCATTAAGCTCAACCACGAGCGTGAAAAGCTGGAAGCCAATCTGGGCGGCATTCGCGAAATGAAGAAGCTGCCGGGCGCGCTGTTTGTGGTAGACCCGCGTAAAGAGCACATCGCCGTGAGCGAAGCCAAAACGCTGGGCATTCCGATTGTTGCGATCGTGGATACCAACTGCGATCCCGATGAAATCGATTACGTCATCCCCGGTAATGACGACGCGATCCGCGCCGTGAAGCTGATTGCGGGCAAGATGGCCGACGCCGTGCTGGAAGGCCGTCAGGGCCAGCAGGACGAGGCTGCCGAAGCGGAAGCCGCGATGGACGAAGCAGCCGCCAAGGCGGAAGAACAGGCGTAAGTAAAAATGAGGCCGTCAGGCGGCGTGCAGCCGCAGCGGCCAAAGCGATAGGGCGGCGGCGCGAGCGTTTCGCGCCAGCCGCCGCCCGACGATGTGAGATATAAGGAGAGGAAAATTCCATGGCGAACATCACTTCTCAAATGGTCAAGGAACTGCGTGAGACCACGCAGGCCGGCATGATGGACTGCAAAAAAGCGCTGATCGAAGCCGACGGCGAAATGGAAAAAGCCATCGAGTGGCTTCGCGAAAAGGGTCTTGCCGCTGCCGCCAAGAAAGCCAGCCGTATTGCGGCCGAAGGCATGGTAGCCGGCTATGTAACCGATGATGTAAAAACCGGTGTGATTGTAGAAATCAACTGCGAAACGGACTTCGTAGCCAACACCGATAATTTTAAAAATTTCTGCGCCAAGATTGCCAAGCACATCGCTATTGCCAATCCCGCCGATGTGGATGCAATGATGAGCCAGAAATTCGTAGACGACGACAGCAAAACCATCACCGACATGGTCAGCGATGCGACTGTCGCCATCGGCGAGAAGATCAGCATCCGCCGTTTTGCCCGCTACGAAGCCAAGGCCGGTGTGGTGGAAACCTACATCCACATGGGCGGCAAGATCGGCGTGCTGCTGGAAGTTGCTAATGACAAACCTGAAACCTTCGGCGAAGAAGCCTTTAAGACCTACTACCACGACCTGACGCTGCAGATTGCCGCCGCGCATCCCGCTTACGTAATCGTAAGCGAAGTGCCGACCGACAAGCTGGACAAGGAGAAGGAGATTCTCCGTGCGCAGGCGCTGAACGAAGGCAAGCCCGAGAAGATCGTGGACAAGATGGTCGAGGGCCGTATTTCCAAGTACTACAAAGAGGTTTGCCTGGTAGAGCAGCCCTTTGTAAAAGACCCCGACAAGAGCATTCAGCAGTACACCGACGAAGTAGCCAAGAGCCTGGGCGCCACAATTGCGCCGGTACAGTTTGCGCGCTTCGAGCGTGGCGAGGGCATTGAAAAGCGGCAGGATAACCTAGCCGACGAAATCGCCCAGATGCAGAAACAGTAAGCGAAGCTGAGCCTAGCAAAGCTTTTAGCGATAAGCGCCGCTTTCCCGAAAGGGAAAGCGGCGCTTTTGTGTGTGGAGAAATAGGCGGAACCTGCGGGCGGAGTGAACAGTACGGAAGCTATGCGTTCCAAAGGGTGCCCTTTCGCGGCAGGTTGAAGCGGCTTTCATTAAAAATTGCAATGGTTTCGCAGCGGGCGAAACGCAACGCAAACGAGATGGAGTATGGAAGGGGATGGAAGCTGAAAGTGAGGCTGCAGGGCAATACCTTTTCGTGCGGATGGTTACCTGCATGCTGTGCTGCGCGGGAAAGTACGTGCGCATGGCAAAGTGTTTTGCAGGCAATAAGACGGGTGCGGAGAGGGCTTGCATATTTCGCAAATAAAAGCCCGTTTCCGGAAAAACTTACCTGTCAGGCAGTTTCCTTTGGAAACGGGCATGTGGTGAGTAAGTGTTTTTCACGCGCGTGTATGGGAGTACTGGCAAATCGCTCTGTCAGAAGGCTACGGAAGACCGGGCGTGGAATCAGGCGGCGTCTACCGTATTGCCGGGCGCGGTGCGGTAGCGGCGGGCGGGTAATTGCGCCAAGATGATGCCGCAGAGCATCAGCCCGCAGCCGAGTAGCTCGCGCGGGGAGAGCAGTTCGCCCAGAATGACCCATTGCGCCAGTACTGCGAACACGCTTTCCAGACACATCAGCAACGAGGCGATGGTGGGATCGGTATCCCGCTGGGCGATCATTTGCAGGGTGTAGCCCATGCCCCCGCTCAGCACGCCCGCGTACAAAAGCGGTATCCAGCTGCGGGTGAGCGAGGTGAAGGTGGGGTGCTCGGTGAAGAGCATCACGACGGCGCACAGCGCCGAGGCAACGAAGAATTGCAGGCAGCTCATGCGCACGCAGTCGGTCTTGGGGGAGAAGTGATCGATCAGCAGAATATGGGCGGTAAAGGCGATGGCGCAAAAGAACAGCTCCACATCGCCGATGCTGACGGTGAAGGCCTCGGTAACGCACAGTAAAAACAGGCCGACCAGGGAAAGCAACACCGCAAACCACACGTTGCGGCGGATGGGTCGCTTGAAAAACATGCCGCTCAGCGGTACCAGCACAATATAAAGCGCTGTCACGAAACCTGCTTTGCCCGCGGAGGTATCCCGGATACCCAGCTGCTGGATGCCGGAACCCAGGAACAGCGCCGTGCCGCAGCACAGGCCGCCAATGAGCAGCGTGCGGCGCTGGGCGGGGCTCATGTTGCGAAAGGTAAGGCCACCGGGCGCATCGCAGCAGGCGGCTTGTGTGCCCTCGCCGCAGGCAGCGTCGCCGGCGTTGGAGGCGCGCTTTTGCTCCAGCTTGTCCAGCAGGCGGATGGCGGGCAGCAGCGCCAGCGCGGCGATCAGCATACGGGCGGAATTGAATGCAAAGGGCTCCATGGTATCCATGGCTACATCCTGCGCGACAAAGGCCACGCCCCAGACGGCGGCGGTAAGCAACAGCAGCAGGTTGGCGCGAAGTGTTTTGCTCATACAAGTCCTCTCATGAAAAAACGGGCGGCAGCCGGAGAGCAGCCAGTACCCAAATCAAAGGCGCATCCATGCGCAGGGGGGGAAGGTTGTTTGTCCGCAAAAGGAGCCCCCGGCGGGTATACCGCCGGGGCTTTTAAAGCTGCTAAAAATAGCAGCGGGTAAAACATGGCGCGCAGGGCAAGCCCGGCATGCCGTAAAAGGTTGGGGGGGTTAGCCGTTTGCCAGTGTGCCGCCTTCATCCAGCGTCATAATCTGGCTTACGCGGCGTGCGTGGCGCTCGCCGTTAAACTCGGTGGTGAGCCATGTGCGAACGATCATTTTGGCAAGCTCGCTGCCCACAACGCGCGCGCCGAGGGCAAGCATGTTGGAGTCGTTATGCTCGCGGCCCATTTTGGCGGAATAGCAATCCGAACAGATGACACAGCGCACGCCCTTGACTTTATTGGCCGCAATGCCGATGCCGATGCCCGTGCCGCACAGCACGATGCCTTTGTCGCACTCGCCGGAGGCAACGGCACGCGCGGCTTTTTCGCCGTACACGGGATAATCCACACTGTCGTGGGTGAAGGTGCCAAAATCCTGATAGGGCAAGCCCAGCTCCTCTAAAACGGCGATAACATGGGGCTTCAGATCAATGCCCGCGTGGTCGCAGCCGATCGCGATCATGAAAAACGCTTCCTTTCGCTGAAAGCCGGGCTGAAAACCGGCTTTTCCGTTGATTTGCAACCCATTATACCATGACCCGCGCCGGGGAACAATGCCGTGCGGTTTTTGGCGGAGCGTACCATGGGATTTTTCGGTTTAGGGGTGCGGACGCAAACGGACACTGGACGGGGGTATACTGGCAGCGTGGAAATGCGGGCGAAGCAAAACCGCCCGCGCAGCGTTTGGGCGGGAACCCACGGCGCGCATGTGCTGATGGGAAGGGCGAAGCAGCCTTTCACCCCGCAGGGTTCCCCGGCTGCCGGGCAAACCGCTTTCCACCGGCGGCAGGGCATGGTACCACCCCTTCCATGCCCGCCGCCTGCGTGCCGTGCGACGCGGCGCAACTGCTTTAGACGAGGTGAAGGAATGTGTGGCTACGGACTGGTTGAAAATGCAGATGGAATATCTGCAAACGCCGGTAAGTCTGGCAGCGTTGGCGGAGCGGTATGGGCTGTCTGCCGCGCAGGTGCAGCGCCGCGCACGGCAGGAAAACTGGGCGAAGCTGAAAAAGGCGCTCCGCTTGATGGAAAAACAGCTGGACGGCGCGGTGGAGGTAAAGCAGCCTGCCGCGGGAAAGACCGCCGGAAACGATGCGCATTTACCGGACACAGGGAGAAACCGGCAAGGTAATGCACGGGCGCTAACTGCTGGAGAAACCGGGCGGAGCGTGCAGGCGGCTCCCGTGGCGGGAAACGCGGCAGAGCGCGGCGCACAGCTGACGGCCATCGGCGACCGGCTGACGGCGCTGCTGGCGCAGGCGACCAGTGAACTGGATAAGCAGGTGCTTTTGCACAAACGGCGCACGCGGGAGATGACCTACGAGGACCCGCAGGGCAAGGGTAAACCGATAGAGGAAACCGTGGAAGAGCGCGTGCAGCTGGAAGTGGTGGATGCGCCCGTGAACAGCATGGGGCTGAAACACCTGAGCGATGCGCTGAAAATACTGCGGGAGGTGACCCGCGCCGACAGCGGCAGCGGCGAAAGTGTGCGGCTGGTGGCACAGCTGATGCAAAAGCTGGATGACGAGTCGAGGTTTGCGCGGGAGGAAAACGCTGAGCAGGCGTTAAATCCCGGTGAATTGGCTGTGGGTGCTATGGCGGCGGAAGCCGCTGGCAGCGCAGTTGCCGGGGAAACGGCAGCAGAAGCGGAACCCGCCGCGTGGGAAGAAGGCGAAACGCCGCCTTGCTAAGCGAAAAGCAGCGCCAGTACCGCCGCTGTGCGACCCGCCCGTGGAACATTAAAACCGGTGCGACGCGCAGCGGCAAAACCTACGGAGATTATTTTTTACTGCCCAAACGCCTGCTGGACGGGTGCGGCAAGCCGGGGCTGAATGTGCTGCTCGGCAGCACGAAAGGCACGCTGCAGCGCAACCTGATTCTGCCGATGCAGGCGATTTACGGCTGCGAGCTGGTTAGCGACATCCACAGCGACAACACCGCCGTGCTCTTTGGGCAGCGGTGTTTTTGCCTGGGGGCGGACAGCATACGGCAGGTGAACCGCCTGCGCGGCGCGAGCATTAAATACGGCTACGGCGACGAGGTAACCACGTGGAACCGCGAAGTGTTTGAAATGCTTAAAAGCAGGCTGGATAAGGAATACAGCCTGTTTGACGGCACCTGCAACCCGGAAGGGCCGACCCACTGGTTTAAGCGGTTTCTCGACCGGGGCGGCGATACGCTCTACCAGCAAGCGTACACCATCGGAGATAATCCTTTCAACCCGCCCGCGGTGGTGGCGCGTATGAAGCAGGATTATGCGGGTACGGTGTATTACGACCGGTACATTCGCGGCCTGTGGGTGGCGGCAGAGGGTGCGGTATACCGTGCGTTTGCCGATCAGCCATCCCGGTTCGTACTGACCGACAGCGAGGCGGCTAATACGCCGCTGGCAACGGCGACCATCGGTGTGGATTTTGGGGGCAACGGCAGCGGACACGCGTTTTGCTGCTGCGGCTTTACCAAGGGCTTTCGCGGCATTATCACGCTGTCGGAGTGGTACCACAAGGGCGAAATCACCCCGGACCGGCTGGAAAGCGCCTTTGTGGATTTTGCGCGCGAGTGCCGCACGCTTTTTCAGGCGCGGGTGGCGTATTGCGACAGCGCTGAAACGACGCTGATCCTTGGCCTGCGCGCTGCCTGCATGCGCGAGCGTGTCGGCGTGGAGGTGCGCAAGGCGCGTAAAAGCCCTGTGAACGGGCGCATCCGTTTTCTGTGCCGGATGATGGCAGCCGGGCGGTACCATATTGCGCAAAGCTGCCTGCATACCCGGCAGGCGCTGGCCGAGGCGCTTTGGGACGCGCGCCACACCACCGAGGATGTGCGGCTGGATAACGGCACCACCAACATCGACAGTCTGGATGCGCTGGAATATGCGTTTGAACCCTTTATGGAGGATATGACAGCCATCCGGGTACGGCCATAGCAAAGGCTTTTATCAGGGAATGAGAAGAAACCGGAGGCGACTATGGAAAACGCAACGATATTGGAATACCTGGATAAACTGGGCTACCGTACCCCCGCGGACGATTTTGGTATCCATATCCAGAGGTATCTGGGCTGGTACCGCGGCTATGTACCGGATTTTCACGATTACACGATGCGTGTGGGCACAACGCGGCGCACGCAGACGCGCTACCATCTGGGCATGGCGAAAACCATCTGCGAGGATTTGGCAACGCTGCTGCTGAACGAAAAGGTGCAGCTGAACGCGGCGGGTTTTCCCGCGCTTTCGCACATACTGGAGCAAAACGCGTTTATGGAGCGTGCCAACCGCTTGGTGGAATGGACCATGGCGCTGGGCACGGGCGCGCTGGTGGAGTATTTGGATGGGCATGGCCGCCCGACGATTGATTACATCCGCGGCGACCGCATTTTTCCGCTGAAGTGGGACGGCGATCACATTACCGAGTGCGCCTTTGGCAGCCGCCGGGTGATGGGGCAGGGGAAAAACGCGAGGGAAGGGTACTATGTGCAAATCCACGCTCACGGCGCGGAGGGGTACACAATCCGCAACGCGTGGCTGAACGAGCAGGGCGAGGCGCTGCCTGCCCCGGAAGGCGTGCAAGCGCAGAGCCGCCCTTCGCCCGTGCCGCTGTTTCAAATTCTCAGGCCAAACATCGTCAACGCTGTCGCGCCGGATTCGCCCATGGGGATGAGCGTGTTCGGTATGGCGATTGATCAGCTGAAGGCTGCCGACTTAGTGTTTGACAGCTATGTGAACGAGTTTATCCTGGGTAAAAAGCGCGTGATGGTGCCACAGTCGCTGGCCAGCATCGAAATGCAGCAGGACGGCTCTCTCCAGCCGATTTTCGATCCCAGCGATGTGCTGATTTACGTATACCAGCAAAGTCAGGACGGTACGGACGATTTAAAACCGCTGGATATGACCCTGCGTGCCGCCGAGCACGAGGCGGGCTTGCAGCGGATGATTGATCTGCTGTCTAAAAAGTGTGGCTTGGGCACCGGGCGCTACCGCTTTGACGGGATGGTAGCAAAAACGGCGACCGAGGTGATCAGCGAACAGAGTGATTTGTACCAAAGCCTGAAACGCAACGAAAAGCCCATCAAGCGTGCGCTGTGCGGCATGGTGGACGCTTTAAGCTGGCTTTCGGGCGGCGCTGCGCACGTGGAAACGAGCGTCGCGTTTGACGATTCCGTCATCGAGGACGCGGGCGCGGCGGTGGAACGCACGCTAAAGTTGGTCAACGGCGGCCTGAAAAGCCGCAAGCGCGCTATTATGGAGCTTTCGCACTGCTCCGAGGCCGAGGCGGAAAAGCAGTTGCGAGAGATACTGGCTGAGCAGCGCGGCGAAAGCGGCGCGACGCCGGAGGAAAGCGAAGCGTATCCGGAGGGAGAAAATCCGCTGGAGGAAGCCTTTATCGGTGATTGATATTCCGGGAAATGCGTCAAACCGCAAGGTGCGGCGTTTTTTCATACCCCGGTAACCCGATAGGAAAACCGGGGAAACGGGCGACGGCCCGGCGTGCCCTGCGGCGCGCGATACGGAACATGCCGACGGGCAGAAAACGGAACGGCGGGGGCGGCAAGGATGCCGCCCCTTTGCCGTGGACAAGGAGGATAACCCCATGCCAAATTTGCCGGAAAACTACCGCGGCGAAGCGGATGCACAAACCCAAAGCCCCGCACAACCGAATACCGAAGCGCAACCCCCTATGGAAGCAGGGGAAACAACCAATGACCTGACCGCAGAAAACAGCCTGACGGAAACGCTGCTGAAAGCTGTGCAGGATCGTACCCGCCGCGCCGAAAGCAGCGTGCTGCGCTCCATGGCTGAGCAAAACGGTATGCCGGAAACCGAACTGGCTGCTCTGCTGCAAAAAGCCCGCGAAACCGAACCGGTTGCTTTGCCTCCGGATTTACAGGCCAAGCTGGAGGCGGCGCAGCAAAGCGCCGACCGCCGTTTGCTGATGGCCGAGGTGAAAACCGTCGGCGCGGAAATGGGGCTGGTGGACGCGGAGGTTGCCCTGCAGCTGATGGATTCCGGCGCGATGACCATCGGGGAGGATGGCGCGGTCAGCGGCGTGAAAGAGGCGCTTTTGGCGCTGAAAGCACGTAAAGCCTATCTGTTCGCCCCGGCGCAAAACGCATGGGCGCAGCGGGTATCCGGCAGCGGCGCGCAGCCGATGAGCGGCGTGGAGGAAGCCTTTTACCGCAAAAACCCCACTCTTCGTAAGTAAACAAACAGGAGGAAAACCATTATGGCACAAGATTTGCAGGATCGTTACAGCGATCTGGTGCTCGCCAAACTGCGCGGCGAGCTGGTACTCAAGGACGGCGTGATTTTTAACAACGACTATGACGGCGACCCAGCCGCGGGCGCGGTGCAGATACCCACCCGCGACGATGAGGTAGCCGCCAGCGATTACGACCGCGCGACCGGCCTTGCGCCCACTACGGGCAACACGGCCTACACTACCTTGCCCATCAACAAGGATAAGGCGGTCAACGAGATTATCGACGGCTACGAAGCCGCTGCCGTGCCCGACCATCTGGTGGCCGAGCGGCTGGACAGCGCCGGGTATTCCTTAAGCCGCGCCATGGATACCGACGGTGCGACCGAGCTGCTGGGCGCGGGCAGTGTGGTAAGCGTAAGCCTGCTGGATAAGGACAACGTGTACGGCGTGCTGGTGGATCAGCGCACGCAGATGAGCCGGGACAACATACCCGCTATGGGCCGCTATGCCCTGTGCACGCCGGAGGTAATTGCCGCCGTGGTGCGCAGCCCCGAGTTTACGCAGGCCAGCAGCCTGGGCGATGAGGTGAAGCAGTCCGGCGCCATTGGCCGCATCGCGGGCTTTAACATCATCGAGTTCAACGACAACACCGCCAACCTCGCCATGATCTGCGGGCATCCGCGCTTTGCCACCCGCGTTAAGGCATGGCAGTCGCCGGTGCGTTTGCAGAGTCTGGATGGCAGCGGTCAGTACATCGGCGCAAGCGCGGTGCAGGGCCGTATGGTGTACGCCCACAAGGTGCTGCGGCAAAAAGGCGTGCGCTGTGTGTACGCCCCGGATGTCGTATTGCTGACTGCCGTGGCAGGCGCAAGCGAAGGCACGACGGTATTGACCGTAAGCGATGCAAGCGGTGCGGGCAGCTACGCTTACACCCTTAACCCCGGTACGCGCGCGGTATGCGGCGCGGTATACGCCGGTACGGCGCTGGAAAGCGGCGTAACTGAAGTGGATGTTGCCGCCGGAGATGTGGTGGAAGTGGTTGGCCTGACCGACGGCAAAGTGGTATCGGCGGGCTACCTGACGCTGACAGCGGCGGGCATTAAGGCGTAATATGGCGGCGCTGACAAGTGAAGCCTATGCCGAAATTACAGGCGAAACCGCGCCGGAGGATTTTGCGGTTTGTCTGGATATGGCACAGGGGATGCTGGATGCGCGCACCCTTTGCTTTTACGCAAACCGCGACCCGGCAACCCTGCCGGGGCAAATCCAGCGGATGCTGACGCTGTATCTGGCGTACCAAACGCAGGCGGTCAGCCTTGCGGGCGGAACCATCGAAACCCCGCTGACCAGCGGCAGCCTTGGAAAATTCAGCTTTACCACCGGCGTTGGCAACAGCGCGCACTGCCCCGCGGCAGCGGCGCTGCTGCCGCTGCTGGTAAGCTATGCACGCTGCGAATAGCTTAAGTCTCTATCGCATAAGCGCAGAGCAGCGGACGGTAACGTTTTAGCGATGCGGCTGACCTGGTACGGCAAGCCCTACGGGCATGCCTGCCGGGTCGGCCTCCCTTAGCAAAACAACACGATATGCGCAAAGGAGGAACCCCCGATGCGACCCATTCCCCGCGCGCTGCTGCCCCACAGCGCAGTGCTTTACACGGCGGAAACAGATGCCGAAGGTACGCGCACCCTGACCCTTGCTGCGCAGCTTAGCCGCATACGCGTGGAGCCGGAAAGCGCCCAAACCCTGACGGCGGATGAAACCCAAAGCAGCCAAAACGCGCTACTAATTTACGATATGCGCAGCAGTTTGCCAAAGCATACGGCGTTTGCCGTGGGGCAGTACATACAGGCACAGGAGGCTCTATACCGCGTAGAGGCGGTGAAAGCGTACTTTGATGGCAGGCGGCTGCACCATGTGGAGTTGGAACTGCGCGGCTGATGGCGGGATAAAACGGAGGAAACCATGTTAAAAACAACCGTGACCCTTACGGTAAATCCAAGCGGTGCGTGCGCAAAGCAGCCGGATACCCTGCGCAAGGCGCTGGCAAAGGTAAGTCAGGCCGTACTTACGGATTGCAACCGCTACGCCCGTGATGATACAGGCGCGCTGATTGCAAGCTCGTATGCCGCCAGCGATGTACAGGCGGGAAAGCTGGTATGGAATACGCCCTATGCGCGCCGTGTGTACTACACCGGAACGCCCAAACGGGGCCGGAACCCCGGAGCGAGCCTACGCTGGGGCCAGAAAGCCAAAGTCCTGCATGTGCAAACATGGGCGCGCCTTGCGGCGCAGCTATTGGGCGGTGAAAGCAAATGAGCATACAGGTGCAGGTACTTACCGCCCTGCGGGGGATGATCGACGCGCTGGCTCCGTTTGCGGCGGTTACCATGGGCGCGCTGCCCGCGCAAAACGGGTTGAGCCTTGTGGCGACATCGGGGCAGACGGCGCAGGAGACGCTAGCGGGCGGTGCAACCGTTACGCTGGATGTAGCGCTGAACAGCAAGCACGAAAGCCGCCAAATGGCGCTGGATACCCTGTGCCGGATTCATGAGGCGCTGGGGAAAACAAGCGATCTGCCCAGCGGCGAGGGCTGGCAGATGATTGCGGTAAGCACCGCCGGTGCACCGGGCTATGTGGCAAGGGACGATGCGCACTGGCTGTATGGCAGTGCCCTCGCGGTGCGCTATGTGATGGAGTAAGGTGACTATGCGGGCTTGTTGCGCCCGCCCCGGCAACAACAGCGGCGTGGACCCGCCGCGATAAGGAGGAACGACCCGTGAAAATTACCCGAAACCTGATCCGCGAATACTATGGCATTCCAGCGGATAGCGACGTTGCGTATTACTACGTCAACGCCGGATTTATGAAATGCAATGAGGATAACAACCCCAAGGTGGATAAAACCGCCTTTATCGGCGATACCAACAGTACATGCACTGTGACCGGCTATGAAAACGGCTGGGCGTATGAAGCGCAGTATGTGCAGGGCGATCCTGTGGTGGATGATCTGGCGGCAATTGCCCGGGAGCAGAAAACCGGTGCGGAAAGCCAGCGCGAGTTAATCAGTGTGGATATGGCGGCTCCTGTGGAAGGGCAAAGCGGCGTGTACAAGGCGCGCAGGGCGGTAATTGCTGTAGAAGCGACGCCACCCGCCGGAGACCCCAAGAGCATTGTAACGCTGAGCGGCACCTTCCACCAGAGTGGGGATTTGACGCAGGGCACCTTTGATACAGCCAGTAAAACCTTTGCCGCTGCGTAAGCGGCAATTTCCCTGTCCCGCGGTGCGTCGGACGGTGCGTATTTGCGCTGTGACACACTTTGTTTGCCAGTGATGAAGCGGTTTTCACCGCGCCGCCGCAGGGTGGGGCATGAACACAAAGGGAGAAAAGCATGAGGACACTGCAACTGCGGGTGGAAACCCCGGAAATTTGCATTAACGGGCATATGTTTGCGCTGCAGCTGACCGATCTGGAATTGTACAGCCGGGCGCAAGCCCTGCTGGAATGCCTGACGCAGCTGGATAAGCAGCCCCGCACGGCGGAGGAACTGCTGGCCGCTACGGGCGACGTAGCAGCGCTGCTGGAAGCGGCGCTGGGCGCGGGCGCGATGGGCATAATCGGCGATGGAAAACCCGTAAACCTGCCGCTGGCCATTGAGTGGCTGGGGGCGCTGGCGCAGGAGGCGGCGCAGCACTATACGGACATAGCGCTGGATGATGAGGATGACTAATCCGCCGGGGGCTTTGGCAGCCGCAGGACTGCGGGGATACCGCTTTTCACTTTCGCGCCCGGTTGCGTTGTGCCTGCCGGATACGCTGCAAAGCGCGGCGAACGGAATAGTATACGCGATCGACCCGGACTTTCACACGGTGCTGGCGTGCCTGCGCAAGCTGACAAACCCGGACGGCGAGCAACCGGCGAAATGGCTGTATCTGGCGCATCGCTTCTATAAAGGGCAGCCCCCGCCGGATGCCGACCGTCTGTTTGCTGCTTTTGTGGAAGGCAGCGTATACGCGGAGATAGAGACAGATGAAACGGTAGCTGCGGATAAAACCGCATACAGCAAGCCTGCCGGAATGGAGAAAGCAGCCGGAGAACAGGAAGCAAAGAAAACACCGGATATGAGCAAAGCTGCGTACAGCAAGCCTGCCGATGCGCAGGAAACCATCGGAACGCCGGATACCGCCGAAGGATATGCAACGGCTGAAGCGGCTGGAGACAGCGGCACGCCGCTGATGGATTTTGAGCAGGATGCGGGCGCGCTGTACGCCTCGTTTTTACAGCAGTATGGAATCGACCTGCTTACGCAAAAGCTGCACTGGTTCGCGTTTCGGGAGCTGGTGGCAGGCCTTGGCGAGAACACGGCTTTCGGCGCGCGGGTGCGCCTGCGGGCAATGGAGGAAACCCATTTGCCGCCGGAGGAACGCGCGCAGTTGCGCCGCCTGAAGGAAAAAGTAGCGATTGTGCCGCGAATCGGGAACGCCGAAAAGGCGCTGCTGGCGGAGCTGGATGCCCGGCTTGCGGCGGGAGAAAACCCGGACGATGTGCTGCGGCGGCTGGCGCAACTGGAAAACGCATAAGTGCTTTTTGAATATGGAAAACCGGTAAAGAATAACATGCAATAGCGGGAGGGCACACCATGGCGCAAGGCGACGGACAGGTGGTATTTACCGTAACGCTGGATGATTCGGCGTTTCAAACAGGCATGGCGCGATTGCAAAGCGCTGTTGCGGGACTGGGGCAGGGGCTGACGGACGCGCTTACGGTAAACGCCTCGCAGCTGAACGCGGCGCTATCGACCGGGCGGCTGTGGGCGGCCAATGTGGCCGGAGGCATGCGCAGAAGCGGTACAGTGCAAAACGCGGCAAAAAGCGTGGTAAGCGGTGCGGCCGCGGCAGCGCGCGCAGTGGCGCAGTCGGGCGGAACCAGCGTGGGCGGCAATCTGGTAAGCGGTATGGCGGCAGGTGTGTACGCCCAAAGCGGCGCGCTGTCCGCAGCGGTAAAAGGCGTGGTGCTTAGCGCGCTTACGGCGGCGAAGAAAGCAGCCGGCATCGCAAGCCCCTCCAAACTCTTTCGCGACGAGGTGGGGCGCTATCTGGCGCTGGGCATCGGCAGCGGCTTTACCGGTGCCATGGAAAGCACCGTTCTGCCCGCCATGAGCAGCAGCGTGCGACAAAGTGCCGCCGCCGGGAGGAAAGCGCTGGATGCTTCGCTTGCAGCGGGTGTAGCGCAATCGCTGGGAACTAAGCTAACGCTGCCCAGCACCGCGCGGATCAGCACGGCTGTATTGCCGACGGCTGCCATGCCTACGATGGCGGCAGCAACGGCTGCAGGTAAAGATACGGGGGCGGTTACCGTGACACAGAACATTACCTTTGCATCCGCCATGCAAGCTCCCGACGAGGTAGCCCGCGCCATACGCAGGCAGGCAACCTACGGCCTCGCTGCGGCCCGGAGCTGAAAGGAGAGTTGCTGATGAGCAATACCATCACCCTGAAATGGCTGCGCGGCGATGGCCGTGCCTTTGCGGCGGACGGTACAACATTCGGGCTGGTTGCCATCGAGGGGTTGGATCAACCAAATGTGGAAGTATACACACAAAAAGCGGCGGTGGGCGACGGCGACCTGATTACGGGCAAGCGTGTCGGCAGCCGGGTGCTTACCTGTACGCTGAAAGCCAAACAGGCAGCGCTGGGCAGTGTTTTACGCCGCGCGGTAGCATCGTTTTTCCGGGCGCAGCAGACCTACGGCATCTATGTTACGCGGGGCGGGGAAACACGCTATGCCGCCGATTGCGAGTTGGAAAGCATGGAAATGCCGACCGAAAGCACTTTGACGCCGCTTATGGTGAAGCTGTCGTTTCTGCTGCCGGAAGGGTATTTTTTAAGCGCCGACAGCTTTGCCAAAAACATTGCGGGCGTGGAAGAACGCTGCGGCTACCCTTACGTTTCCCATGCGGACTATGGCCGTATTTACGGCGTGTATTCGTATGCCGAAACCGTGTATCTGGATAACGATGGCGACGCAGAAGCCTATTGCCGGGCGGTGTTTATCGCCAAAGGAGATGTAACCAATCCCAAGCTGATCGCCGGGGATGGATATGTGCGCATTATCGGGTCGCTGACTAGCGGCGATGTGCTGGAGATCGACGGGCGCACCAAAAGTGTGACGCTGAACAGCGTGAATATCGCTACGCAAATCGACCGTGCCAGCAACTTTGACGGCATCGTGTTTGCCCTTGGTACCAACAGCGTTGGGTTCGCTGCCGATGTGGGCAGCAACATGCTGGATGTGTATGTGTACTACAACAAGCGGTATATGAGCGCGTAGGGAATGAGAAATTTGGAATGAGGAGTGAGGAATTTTACGCATATGGAGGTAAAGGCAGAACAAGTGGAAAGCGTGTTTTGTGGATTGAGACCAAAGGACGGGATATGCGTAGGACGCTGCTTGTTCAAGCAAGGGAAAGGGGGTGAGCGTGGATGGAACTGATCGGGCTGGATCAGAATTTTGCCACCGTAAAAGTACTACGCTGCATCAACATCCAGTGGAACCGCCGGTATTACGAGCCGGGGGACTACCAAATACAGCTGCGCGCCGCTGATTGGGATACAGCGATTGCGTATGTATACACACACAGCCGCCCGGAAACCGGCATGGTGGAAAAGGTGGAAACGGAGCACACCATCAAGGGGGATATGGTGCTGGTGAGCGGCTTCTTTTTGGAAGGGATGCTCAACTGGAAGGTGACCTACCCCAAACACAGCAGCACCGGGAATGTATGCGCCGCGTGTAAAACCCTTGTGGCAAGCCTGCTGGCGGATGCCGGGGTAGCGGTTCCGGCAGCGGCGGACATCGGCAGCAGTGCCGCCTTTGATAGCGAGGGTGAAACCCTCGGCGATGCAACGTACGCCGCCCTGAAAGCACAGGAAATGAGCCAGCGCATCCGCTATGATTACGATACGGACACACTGCAATACGCTGTGTGGCAGGGGCTTAACCGTACGCAGAGCCAGAGTGTAAACAATTTTGCAGCCTTCAGCCAAAACTTCGGAACGGTGGACAGCTTAACGCTTACGCAGGACAGCAGCAATCTGCGCAATTACGCCATCGTGCAGTACCAAAGCAGCGACGCCGCTGCCGAAATGGAAATCGACCTGCGCGAAAGCACGGACGAGGTTAAGCGCATTCTGTACATCGACACCGGCATGGCGCAGGAGGATGGGCAGACCGAAGCGGATTTCCTCGCGGCGGTGGAAGCCGAAGCCCGCAAACAGCTGGCTGATTACGGAAGCATCGTCAACATCGATGCGGATGTGCTGCAACGCAATATTTATTACCGAACCGATTACGACCTCGGCGATCAATGCGATGTGCGGGATGACCGGTTACAGCTGGCCTACGAGAGCCGTATTATTGAGAGCAACGAAGTGTGGAAAAACAATACGCACACGGTTCGCTTGCAGTTTGGGGATAAGATTCCGGCTGCTTATCACAGAAGAACCTGACCCGTTTTTCCGATGAAACCAGAATAGGAGGAAACGCAAATGACAGTTGAATGGGTAACTGCGTCCCGCGCCCGCAGGCGGGGGATTGGGGTAGGTTGGGGAGGGGAACGCCCCTCCACAAAGGAGGCGAAGCCGACGTGATTTCATGGCCTTTTGACAGTACGCTTACCACGGATACCGAGGGGAATCCGATGTATTCCCGCACATACAGCAGCGATGTGCTGGCAAAGATTTTACGCAAGTATTTCTGCAACGGGGTATTCAGCGATGTTTCCACCAGTTTTCAGGTGGTGGAAGCGGAGGGCATGACGGTTGCGGTGGAAGCGGGCGAGGCGCTCATCAACGGGCGGCACTGCTACGAGGAAGCCCGGCGCACGCTTGCGGTGCAGGCGGCCGATGCGAGCCTGGACCGCATGGATACGGTGGTGCTGCGGCTGGATTTATCAGTATCGGTGCTGAGCATCGACCTTTACATTTTGGCGGGTACGCCTGCTGCTTCGCCCACTGCGCCCGTGCTTACGCGTAACTCCAGCACGTGGGAGCTGGGGCTGGCAAACCTGTTTATCAGCAAGGGCAGTACCACGGTAACGCAGGCGCGGATCACTGATACCCGGCTGGACAGTGACCGCTGCGGCGTGGTTGCGTCCGTTATCGGCGATACGGATACCAGTGCGTACTATGCGCAGATCACGGCGGATTTGGCGGCGTTTAAGGCGGCGGAGGAAGCCGCGTTTACGGCATGGTCGAGCGCGACCCAAAACAGTATGGAGGCATGGATTACGGCAGAACAGGCAACGTTTGACGCGTGGTTTGCCAGCGTGCAGGATGCGCTGGGCGAGGACGCGGCGGGCAACCTGCTGAATTTGATAAACCAGTACCGTGCCCACGCATCGCAGGAAACACTGCCGGTGACTGGCTGGGCAGCCAGCGGAGACGTGTATACGCAGACGCTCGCCGTATCCATCGTACCAGCCAATTGTGTATTGCACGCATCCCCTGCCGAAGCCAACCGCACAGAGTATCTGGATAACGATATTCACGTGTCTGCAGCCGGCGAAGGAAGCGTAACCTTTACGGCTTCCGGCAAACCTGAAAATGATTTGACGGTTAACATCGCCGTTTCGGAGGTGAGCGCGTGATTTACATCATGAATCAAGGCGGCGGAGCGAAAGAACTGGCTATCAAAGTGCTGGGTGGTGCCACCCAACCCACAGGCAAAGCCGGGTATCTCTGGATCAATACCGCGACTGCCATCAACAAATACACGTTTTCAGGTGCAGAACCGTCCAGTCCGGTGGGTGGGAATGTGTGGATACAGACCGATGCAGAAAGCACAAGTATTATTGAGCTTTTGCGGACTACAAATAGCGTAAAAGTGAACATCCTGCGCGTGAAGCAGTACAACGGCACGGGCTGGGATGTGTGCGCGGCATATTACCACAACGGAACGGATTGGACGCAGGTATCGTACACTTTCGATCCGGCAACTGACATTGCCTATTCCGGTGATTACACGCTGCTTGACGATGGCGGCGGCAATTGGCGCGTAAAATTCCTGACCAGCGGTGTGCTGACGTTTTCCGCTGATCCGGGCAGCACCTTGGATGTGTTTCTTGTCGGCGGCGGCGGTGGCGGCGGCGGCGACTACGGCAGCGGCGCAGGCAGCGGGTACACGGATACCTTCACGCAGGCCGCAGTTGTTGATGCTGGTTATACAGTTACGATCGGCGCTGGGGGAAATGGCGGCGCGTATAGTAGCAATGGTACGTCTGGTGGCGCAACATCTTTTAATGGCGTATCCGTAAACGGCGGCCATTACGGAGGCAGCAACAACACGACGATGGGCAGAAACCTCGGCGGCGACGGCGGTTCCGGCGGCGGAGGCAACCCGGCTGCTGGCGTCGGCGGCACGGATGGGGCCAATGGCACCGGGACAAACGGTGGTGCCGGGCAAGGGGCTACTACCCGCGAGTTTGCGGAGGATGGCGCTGCGCTGTATGCGCAAGGCGGGCGGTCTTCACTTGGCGTTGAAAATCCCAGTGCGAATGAAGCGGATAATACCGGAAACGGCGGGGACGGCAACTATTATTCATCGACCGGATATACGGGCGGCTCCGGTATTGTAGTAATCCGAAACCACAGAGAAGCTGCGTAAGGAGGAAGCCTATGCAAAATTACGCAATGATTGAAAATGGCGTTGTCGCTAACGTCATATCGTTAAACGACGAAAACGCCGGGGAGTTTCCCATGGCTGTTCCGCTGGGGGACCGTCCGGCGGGCATTGGAGACGCCTACGCAAACGGGGTGTTTACCCGTAACGGAGAAGTCGTACGGACACCCTTGGAACAGGCGCAGGCAACCATTGCGGAACTGGATGCCGCGGTGGTGGACTATGCCTATCAAAACGCCCTGCTCACGCTGGGCCTCACGGAGGAATAAGCATGTTATATACGGTACTCACCCGGATGGTGGAACGCGGCGCTACAGAAAATTTGCGGGGCAAGGTGGACGTGCTTTACGCGGTCGGCAGCCTGACGCAGGTACAGTACGAAACGCTGGCGGGCAGCCTGCCTGCCGTATAACCAAAGCTATACAGGCGCGAGCCTATCGGCTTGCTTCGGGTTGATAAAACAGACGGATACAGTGCGTTTGGCCGGATTTCAATTGCCGCAGCGGGCGGCCGGCATATCCGCGAACGCTCCGGCGGCTGTTTAAGCAAGCTGCTTGTTTTTGTGATTCAAGAATGTCAATAGTAAAGCGAGCCAAGCGGCTTGCTTATTTTAATGGGGCAGGGAGAGGGTTACCTTGGCAAGTAAGGCGACCAATGCCGCGTTGATAGCCGCGTGCAGCGCAATGCTGACAGAGGGAATCGGCTACGGCGATATGGATTGCCAGGCGGCGGTGGAAGCGGCGCTGGTGCGGGCGGGGCTTGCGCGCAGCACGGTCAATCTGGCGGGCAGCAATGCCCATTACCGCAACTGTTTGTGGACGGGTACGCCGCAGCGGTTGTGTGATCTTCTGGGCGTAAAGAAAGTTCCGGCCGGAGTTTTCGTGTTTATTGTGCTCGCCTCGGGCGAGCCTGCCAAGTATCAGGGCGACGGCATGGGAAACGCCGACCATATCGGTATTTATCTGGGGAACGGAAAAACCTTTCACAGTTCGCAAACCAACGGCGGTGTGTGCGTATCCACCAAATTTGATGGGTACAACATCGTGCCAAACGGCGGCTGGAACATGGTGGGGCTGTCCGGTTGGGTGGATTGCGGGCTATCCGCTGCGCAACTGGCGGCGCTGAAAGCCGACGCTAATTACGCAGGGGAAGAGGCTGAAACAAGCGGTACAAACGCAGCGGCGGCGGAAGCTGCCGCTGTGGATGTGAGCGGTTTTTACACCATAAAACGCGGCTGTAAGGGCGGCGCGGTGCAGCGGTTACAGGAGTGGCTCAACACGTTGGGATATTCGCTCGCGGTCGATCACGATTTTGGCGCGCAGACACAGGCGGCGGTAACGGACTTTCAAACCCAAAATGGGCTGGAGGACGACGGGGTTGCCGGGCGGAAAACCTGGGCTGCGCTGGCTGCGGCCAGAACCACGGTAGACGCTGCCGCGCAGGGATAATTGTGCGGCTGCAAACGGTAAAGCTGGTGATTTAAGAGCGCTATGCTGTCCGCCGTTATGCGGCTGGCGATACCGGCAAACAAACTTATAAAGCATAGAAAAGAAAAGGCAGGAATCCGCAATGGAACAAAAGCGTATACAATCTCCGGTGGTATGGGCCTCTCTGGCGGCGCAGGCGCTGTCCGTATTGGTGATGCTTGGCGTGTTGGACACGGGAATCAGCGATGCGGTGAACGATCTGGTGGCGGGACTTTTACAGCTGTTAGTGGTGCTGGGCGTGCTGAACAACCCGACCGATGGCGTAGGATTTTGAACAACGGGCTTCAATGGCAAACCTTAGTAAAAGGGCATCCGGCTTGGGGAATCCAGCAAAAAAGTGAAGCGATCAACCGCATAGGCTGCCTTGGGCAAAACGCTTTGCCAGTGAAAAAGCCTATGCAAAAGAATTTCCCTGTCTCCCCGCTGACGGTTCCCCGTTCGCGGGGAGAAGCAACGGCAACCGGCAGCTATTAAAAAAGCTTATACTGTATGAAACCGGCGGCTTAAACGGCGTGATTCAACGCACGGGATGCGGGCTTTTCCGTGTTTTACGGCATCCTATTCCCTGTGTAGGCAGGCAATGCGCTAAAACGCCAATTCTACGGGCTTTTTAGAGAACACAGGGAACCGCTTTTCGCGCAGGCGGCGGACGGAAAGTATGGAAAATGCCGCGGAACAGGCGCGGCGCGGCGGGACGTGCGCAAAGGCTTTCTATATGGACATTTATGTGCAAACGATGTATGATTATTGATAGAACAATAACAGATTGCTTTCCGGTGAAAAAGGAATTGAGAATAGATAAGTCGATAAGGCCGCGACAGGAAGAGGGTGCTTCGCGCATGGCGCTTGAGCATAAAGAACGGAGAAACCGCGTAATGCTCTATACCCTTGGTATGTTTCTTCTGCTGAGCATCGTGTTTTTCCTGATCACCTTTATTATCCAATTCAATACGCAAAAGAGCAGTCAACAGGCGCTGTTGCAGGAAGAAGAAACCTTGCTGAACGCCGAAATTAACATTGCCGAATTGAGCATCGGCCACCGCTTGCCGGATTTGCTGTTTATTTGCGATAGTATGAAGTACATGCAAACCAAGGAACAAGGCAAAGAATATATTCAGGAGTTGTGGCTGGCTTTTTCCAAACGCAAAGAAATATACGACCAGATTCGCTTTATCGATACCGATGGGAATGAAGTGATCCGCATTAACTGCTCCGGCGCGACGGCTCATGTGGTGGCAGAGGAGGATCTGCAGAATAAAAGCGGGCGCGATTATGTGGAAAAGGCCTTAAAACTGGATGACAACCAGATTTTTATTTCCGCCATTGACCTGAACGTTGAAAACGGCGTAGTGGAAACGCCTTATAAACCCATGATACGGTTTTCCACCCCCGTATTTGCGGAGGATGGTACCTTGCTTGGCGTTGTGGTGCTCAACTATCTGGCGAATGACTTGATCAACCAGATGAGCCTGAGCAATTTTTCGAGCACTGGACAGCTGTATATCCTCAATCAAGATGGGTACTGGGTGTATAATCCAAGCGAACCGGATAAAGAGTGGGGCTTTATGTTCCCCGAGCAGGAAAATGTCAGTTTCAGCAACGAGTATCCCGATATCTGGGCGAAGGTGTCTGGAAGCAAAAGCGGAACCTTGATTACCGATCAGGGCGTGTTTGTTTATACCTCGCTGATTTCGGATGAAAATTCTCCTCTGCAAAGCAACGCGATTACCATCCAATTTGGCGGCGTAAATGTGTACCTGCTTGCATACCTTCCGGCCGACAGCGAAGCGGGCTCCGGGCTGATCCACCCTGTACTGACTTCGATGTCGCAAGCGTTCGGCCGGTTTGTTTACGTCTATTTTATGGTTTTGTTTATTGCGGCTGTTATCGCCCTGCTGGCGGAAACGGCCCGGGAAAGCCGCGAGCAGATACGGTATTTCTCCCAGTTTGACACGATGACGGGCGTGTACAACCGGCGGGCGGGCATGGAACGCCTGCGTTTGATGATCGACCGGAAAAATACGGATAACTGCCAGCTTAGCATTTGCTTTATTGATATTAACGGGCTGAAGCAGGTAAACGACTCGCTGGGACATGAAAGCGGCGACGAGCTGATTATGAGCATTGTAAGCGGCATAAAGCAGCATATCCGCCAGAATGATTTTGTGGCGCGTCTGGGCGGCGACGAGTTTTTAATTATCTTTGAGGGGCTAAGCGCGGAAGGCTGCGAAAAGGTATGGCAGCGGGTGACAGATGCTTATCGCATGATTAACGAGACGGAGGAACGCCCCTACCTGATCAGCGCCAGCCATGGCATAGAGCATCTGGATTGCCAGAATTATATTAGTCTGGATGCTGCCATTAACGCTGCCGACCAGAAAATGTACGACGAAAAACGCAAGATGAAGCAAACGCTTACCGTCATCCGTGATTTGGGAAAACCGGAACCCCCGGATGGTGAAACCGGGCAGGATGAGCCGGGCCCTTCGGATCATGAAGCCGGGTAATCTGGGTGGAAATTTATATCAAAAAGCGGCTCCGCCGTGCAGGGTTTTTCCTGCCGGCGAAGCCGCTTTTTTGTGTTGTTTGAGTAGCGCTGTGCGCTGGTTATTCGCCGTGCCCGGCCAGCGCCGTAAGGTGGGCGATTTGCTCGTCGATCTCTTTACCAAGCCCCGTAATGCCCGCGCCCAGAAAACCGCGGATCAGCAGAGAAATGGCGTCCTGCTCCTCAATGCCGTGGGACATGAGGTATTCCACTTCTTCCGGCGCGATTTTGCCGATGCTGGCTTCGTGGCTCATGCGCGCGTCCGGGTGATGGGAGCGCAGCCCGGGGATGGACTCGATAAAGCCTTTGCCCGTGGGGTCCAGCAGCATGCCGGAGCAATCCACGTGCGCTTTGCAGGGTGCATTGCCTACGAGCAGCCCGCCCTGGTACATCTCCCCGCCGGTGCAAACGCCGCGGTGCATCAGCTCCGCGCCGGTGTCGGGGGCGTTTAAGTACACGGTGCCCTGCGTGTTGATCAGCGAGCCCGGCGCACTGACGACCACCGTCATATACTTGGCGGTTGCGCCGCGGCCATTGAGGAAGGTTTGCGGATTGCTGACCACCTGCTTGGCGGGGCGCAGGGAAACATAGTTGCTTTCAAAGCGGCCGTTTTCTTGTATAATGGTGCCGGTGCGCGGGTAGGTGATGACCTCCGGGCCCCACGAATGCACCATGGTGCTGACGAGCTTTGCGTTTTTACCGATGTAGTTTTCACCCACAGCCATGTGCAGGCCGCGGTTCACCTTGTGGTGGGTTACGCAGCCGGTAACCAGCTCCAGCTCGGAATCCTCTTCCAAAATGACGATGTTATGCACGATCTGTGCGATGTTCTCGCTGGCCATGTACATGGCGACCTGACAAGGCAGCTTGATCTTTGCGCCCGCCTGCACCCGCAAAAAGAAGCCCAGCGGTTTTTCCTGCGCGGCGCAGTCCTTGACCACTTCGTCATAGTCCGCGGGAACAGCTTTAAAATAGTATTTCTCTCTCAGCCAAGAATACTTATCCAGCGCCGTGGCCAGCGGCAGCATTTCAAATGCGCCGGAGTTCGCGTCCACACATACGGGCTGGTGATCGCGCACCACCATGGTGCCCGCGCGCTGGTCGCTGCCCAGCAATACGCCCGCGCCTGCCATGGCCTCCGCGTCGTCCTTACGGATGTCGGTTTGCGAAACCAGCTGCTCCGGGGGCTGCGAATCGCTTGTAATATATTGTGAAAGGTTGGGTACGTTCGTCCGGCTCATTTCTGCTCACCTCGCACCATACAATGGATACATGCCTCGTACCCGCACTTGCTGATCTGGTCCAGCATAATGGCCGGATTGCCGCTGCAGCCGATGCTGCCGCCCAGCATAATGTGGGCTTTGTCAATGTGCGTATAGTTGAGGATGCTTCCGTTGTGCGTAATAATCAGGCCCGCGTTGCGCTTGGCGGGGTGCGCTTCGTCCGGGGAGAACAGCCGGTCAATCAGCTGGCCAACCAGCCCCAGCGCTTCAATATCCACGCCCGAATCCGGCTCGTCCATCATGGTAAACGAAGGGGAGAGTGCCAATAGCTGCATCAGCTCCGCACGTTTGATCTCCCCGCCGGAAAGACCGTCGTTCACACTGCGGTCCAAAAACGCTTCCATGTTCGTATCCCGCGCCAGCTTGGTCAGGCGGGCTTCGGCGTCGGGCATATTTTTCAGCGCGTGCATCACAATAGTGCGCAGGGTAACGCCGTTAATGGTGGGCGGCCGCTGCTGCGCAATGGCGATGCCCAGCTTTGCGCGCGCATATACGTCCATGTGGGTAATATCCTGCCCCCGGAAGAGAATTTGACCCTGGGTAACGGTGTAACCCGAAAAACCCATAATGGTCATCATCAGCGATGTTTTGCCGCTGCCGTTTTGCCCCAGCAGCGCATGCACTTCCCCTTCGGGTATGGCAAGGTTCAGGTGGTTGAGCAGGCGGTAACCGTCCGCTTCCACGCACAGATCCTTGATTTCCAATACATTTGGAGTGCTGCTCATGGTTTCTGTTCGCCTTTCCTTATCTATACGGTTTGCAAAGCCGGAGCGTGTATTTTTCGCGCGCTTTTAGAAAGGCGCATCCGCCCGCTTTGCGGTGATACAGTGACTGCGTTCCCTTTCCGTGCCCTAAGGCGGCAGAAGGAGAACGCAGAAAAGATGATACCACATACGACTTGATTTCTCAAGAGAAGCCAACCAACTGAAAAAGCCCATCCAGCTCGCTGAAAAAGGCGCATCAGCGGTGTCAGCTGCTGGGAATCAGAGGAATCACTTACGCACGGGTAAGCTCATCCTCTGGCCCCCTTGCTTCCTTGCATCTGAACCTTTTTGAGCAAGCTGCGCCTGGGTGTTTTGCAGGGATTACCGTATCCCCGCCTTCGTCACCGCATCCATCCGGCCAAGCCAACAAGCTTGGTCAACATACCAATGCTATCCTACTTATCCGCGTGAAGCGCGGATAAACCGGGTCAAGGGCAGTGCCCTTGCCGGGGGTGTGGGGGTGGAACCCCCGCATAATAGCTTGATCTGCAACCTTAAAACAAGCTACGGATGATATCCAGCCCGGCGACAAACGTGCCCAGCGAGCTGCCGATGTTCGCCATAACCACCACGAGGATGATGCGCAGGAAACGGTTTTTGAAAAAGCCTTTAAAGCTCATAATATCTTCGGGTACATTGTTTACATCTTTCACGGTGGGCTTGCGCAGCGAAGCCTCCACCAGCCCCGAGAACCACCCGCACGCCAGCATGGGGTTGAGCGAGGAGATGGGCGCGACCACAAACGAGGTGAGAATGCTCAATGGATGCCCCAGCGCAAGTGCGGTAAAGCCCGCCGCTAAAAAGCTGTTCCACAGCACCCAGGAGGTCAGCTGCCGCAGGCCCGTTTCCGTATTGGTAATAAAGCCGTAGGTGATCAGCGCCAAAATCAGCACGGGAATCGCCCAGCCGATCCACTTGGTGTACTTCTTCTTTGCGGGCACTTCCGCAAGCGCCTCGGTATCGGCGGTGGTTTCGCTTTCGATTTCCTTGATCACGCCGGGTACGTGCGCGCCGCCTAAAATTGCGACGATCTTCGGGCCGGGGGCGCTTTTGATTTTCGCCGCCAGATACTGGTCGCGCTCACTGATGAGGATATTCCCGATTTTCGGAAACTGCTTGCGCATGTCGCTTAACGCTGATTCCAGCATGTCGCCTTCCAGCAGCGCCTGCAAATCTTCGTCGGTCACATCCTCGTCGGCAGCGAAGGAGAATACGAGGTTAAAAACCAGCTTGCTCTTTTCCCAAAAATTCAGCTTGCGCCAGATGCGCATAAACGTGGCCTGTATGCTGCGGTCGGCCAGCACCAGGTTGGCGCCGGTTTCCTTGGCGCTTTGCACGCCCTGCACCATTTCCTGCCCGACGTTGGTGTTCAGCTTTTTTGCCATGCGTTTCTGGTAGGAGCCAAGCACCAGATTGGCCAACAGAAAACCGACCTTTTTGGCTTTGATTACTTTCACAATGTCGGTATTTTCCCACGCTTTGGGGTTTTGCAGGTTCTGGTAGCGCTGCTCGTCCAGCTCTACGCAAATGCTGTCCGGCTTTTCATCCGCTACGACTTGCTTTACCAGCTCCACGCTTTGTTTGGATACGTGTGCCGTGGGGATGAGGAGGATGGTCTTGCCTTCGTATTCCAGACGGGTTATATTTTCGTTCATCGGTATGCACTCTCCACTTTTGGTTGTCAAATGATATACATTCTACATCATAGCATATTCCGGCCGGGAAGTACATGCCGCATTTCCCTGGCCGATAACGGATAGAATAGGGAAAAGAAAGCCGGAAAACCTTGATGGGTATGGGATTTCGCCACAAAGATGCAGCATTGGCAGCGGTTGATTTTACAAACGCGTAAAAGCGCTGTCCTGCAAAGTGGAACCTTCGGCTATTGCAATCAGGCTTGATATCCGGGGGAAACGAAGTGAGCAGAGTGCAGCGCAAGCGTGCCGTATGGCTGGTATAACCCCTTATTTCCATGGTTTCATTCCGGCAAGCTGCCGCAAAACACAAGAGCCATGCGGCGGTGCCGCACGGCTCTTGTGTGAAAGGAGAAAAGAGATGGAGGCTGTCAGTTACTTGCACTCTGGCTGTTCTGCCCGGCCTATGACTGCTGCTGGGTTTGCGTGGTAATGGTCAGCGCCGTATAGCCTGCTGTTTCATCGCCGGAAACGGTTACCAGCACCTGCGTGCCTTCCGATAAATCCGACAGGGTCAGGGTTTCCTGCGTTTCGCCGGAGGTAATTACGGTCGAACTGGTCAGGGTGAGGGTATAAGCGGTCTGCTGCATGCCCTGCCCGTTCCCGTCGCTGGGAGGCGTACCGCCCTGTCCGCCATTGCCATCCTGCCCGCCGTTGCCCGCGGGCGCATTACCGGCCGGCCCGCCGCCCTGATTGCCGTTGCCGGAGGGGGCATCACCCGAAGGGGCGTTGCCGGATGGCTGCTGGCCGTTGCCGGGCTGCCCCATTTGCTGCAGCAGCATGCCGGTAATGGTAATCGTCCCCGCGGATTCGTCCACGGCGGTCACGGTGCCCATGATGCCCGGATCGGTTGTAGCCATGGGCGGCTGGGTTGCGGCGGTGGTTGCATCCGCCGTATTATTTTCCGCCAGCGAAAAGGTGGCCAGCGCCGCGAGGATCAGTAAAGCGACAATAAAAGAAAGAGATCGTTTCATGGGTGAATCCCTCCTGCTGCTCTCAATGCGTTGGCGCCAGTGTAATCCGCCAATGTGGTGAGCAGGTGAAAACGGTGTGCAAAATAGGCGAAACCCGTAAAGTCCGATTGCGGCAGCAAAAATGCTTTTACATGAAAAGAGATCGTGAACACCCGAAAAAAGCGGTAAACAACGCCGCACCTGAGCGGCAGGCCGGGTTTGTACAGGCAGTTCCATTTTCCGCGTGCGAAGGCTAAAAGCGGGCTGCACAGCGCCGCATCCCGGATGCGGAAAGAGCTTTCAGCGCTGCGCCCTGTAAAATAACGGCGGACGAACAAGTGCGCGGTTGGTGTTGCAAAACCGCCGTTTCTCTGTTATTCTTATGCCAACACCGGCATGAGGAGGACATGTATGAAGGAGCTTCGCGAAGCGATACAGAATCAGGGCTTCGGTATTGGGCAGGACATTGTAAAGGTGGATATGTTTTTAAACCACCGGCTCGATATCGCGTTGCTTACAAATATCGGCAAGGCATTCCACGAGGCGTTTGGGGACGAACAGGTGGATATGATTCTCACCGTGGAAGCCAGCGGCATCGCCGCCGCCATTACCACCGCGCAGGCGTTTGATAATGTACCGGTTATTTTTGCCAAGAAAAGCAAAACCACCAGTACGCTGAACCAGGATGTGTACGAGGCGAAAGTATACAGCTTTACCCACCGCACCGAAAACTACATCCGTATTGCGAAAAACTATCTCCCGCCCGATGCGCATGTGCTGATCATCGACGATTTTTTAGCCAACGGCGAAGCGGCCGAGGGGCTTGTCGCCATTGTCAAGCAGGCGGGGGCGCATGTGGCGGGCATCGGCATTTGCATTGAAAAGGGCTTCCAGCCCGGTGGACAGCGCCTGCGCAACGAAGGGTACAAGGTCGTATCGCTGGCGAAAGTTACCGGCATTGAAAACGGCAAGCTGCATTTGGCCGACCCGGAGGAGTAACCCCGGAACCCATAGAATGGATAGGGCAACACCCGCAGTACAGGCATGAAGCCTGACCCTGCGGGTGTTTTTTATATTAGCGGCGCTTGCTGAAAACAGCCAAACGCGCCGCTCCCTAAGCCTTGGGAACGGCGCGTTAAAAACGGGGTTTATAGCGGCGGCTTTGCGTGGCGCACCGCCTTACTGCAAGGCCGAAATGGCGCTTTGCAGCTTTTCGATATTCCCGTCGAACTGGTAAGCCTGCCAGCCGACGCGCAGCGCCCCCTCGATATTGGGGGCCAGGTCGTCTACAAAAAAGCATTCCTGCGGGGCGAGGCTGAAGCGCTCCATCAGCTTATGGTAGATGGCAGCGTCGGGCTTCACCAGTTTTTCATCGGCGGAAAAAAGCACGCCGGTAAATAAATCGATGCCGGGTACGATGTGGCGCTCCTGGCTGAACTCCCGCGCTGCGTTGCTGAGCAGATACAGCGCAAAGCCCTGCCCGCGCACCCATTGCAGCAGCGCTTCCATACCGGGGATGGGTGTAAGCGCCTTGCCGGGCAAATCGCTGAGGATGCTTTCGGCCTGCGCGCGCAGCTCCGGGGTCGGCAGCCGCTTCATTACGCGGCGGGAAAACTCCGCAAGCGGGATGGAATCGTCGTCCAGCCCTGCCCATTCGGGATGCCCAAAAATCGCGCTGTTCAGCGTTTGTGCGCCTTCTTCGTCCGCCGCTGCCGCGCGGCAGGTTTCCAGCGGGTGATACCGCATCAGTACGTTGCCCATGTCAAACACAATATTACGGATCATGGTATAGTCCTCCTTACCGGTTCCCCTTAAAAAACAACGTTCCTATTGTAGCATCGGTTCCCCGGCGAAGCAACCCGCCGCTGCCGCCACGGCACGCGGTGAAGCGGGTTGTATAAAACCGCTCTGATAACTTTTAACAGGAAGTGCCTCCGGCTGCTTGCCGGAAACAAGGAGCAATGCGGCAGCTTGGGAAAGCCCTGCACTGCTGCGCGCTCTGCCGCTGTTGACCGGCTGCGGAAAAAGTGTAAAGTAAGCGTTATGGTTTGACGCTGCTGCCAGCATACGCCTATGCAGGGAAAAACCCGCTGTCCATACAACTGGGCAGCGGGAAATTTTACTTTGATACGGCGCTTTTTACCGATATTTTACCGGGTTTGCCACGCCTTAGCGCACGCTGAAAGCGTAGGTGGTTTTGGTGTAGTACACCTCTTCGGGGCGCAGCACAAAGGTGGGGAATTCGGGGTTGTGTATCGCGTCCGGGTAGCGCTGCGTTTCCAGGCACATCCCGCTGAAAGGCTTGTACTGCACGCCGCCCTTGCCTACCTGGTGCAGGCCCTGGCCGGTGTAAATCTGCACGCCGGGCATATCGGTAATCACTTTCATTTCGCGGCCGGTCTTGGGCGAATACAGTACCGCGATGCACTTCACCTGCTTGTCGTTGCCCGCGCAGTAGTTAAAGTCAACACCGCCCGCGGGCTTCATATCCGGGTCGGTTCCGGTGTGTGCCAATGCGTCGCCCATGCGCTTGGGGGCGGTAAAATCGTAGGGCTTGCCCGCAACGGGGGCCAGCTTGCCGGTGGGGATCAGGCCGGGGCCTACGTCGGTGGTATAGGCGGCGTTCACCTGCAGCACCAAATCCTCCACACTGGGCGCGTCGTGGCCGTCCAGATTGAAGTAGGCATGGTTGGTCAGGTTTAGGATGGTGGTTTTGCTGGTTTTAGCTACGTATTCGATGCCCAGATTGTTCTGGTCGTCAAACGTATAGGTAACGGTAACGGTCAGTTCGCCGGGGTAACCTTCGTCGCCGTCCGGGCTGACCAGCGAAAGGGTCAGGGTGTCCCCGCCTTTGCCCTCCTGCGGAGTGGCGGCCCACATGCGCAGGTGGTAGCCTTCCTTGCCGCCGTGCAGCGAGTTGACGCCGTTGTTGGCATATAAGGAGTAGGTTTTCCCTTCCAGCTCAAACTGCGCGCTCTTGATGCGGTTGCCTACGCGCCCGATGAGCGCGCCCATGCTGCCGCTGTCGGCGGTGTAGGCCTTGGCGTCGTCATACCCCAGGTTGACGTCGCCCAGTTTGCCGTCCCGGTCGGGCACGGCGATGCGGGTGAGAATGCCGCCGTAATCCAGAATGGATACGTATGCGCCGGAAGCGTTGGTTAGCGTATACTCGGTAACGGGTTTGCCGTATTGCTCTTTGCCATAGGGCTTGGTGGTGATGCTCATGAAAACTCTTCCTCTCTATTTACCGATTGATGATCGGGCACGCCGGCTGGATAGCGCCGCGGCGGCCCGCCGGTTGCTGCTTCACGCACAGTATAGCGCACCGGGCGTGGATGGGTCAAGCCGTGCCATCCGGTTGTGAGCATGGGCGGAAATGTGGTATACTAAGCCGTTCATACCGTTTCATTTGCCATGATACCTTGCTGAAAAAGGGAGAAAGATATGCCCGACAAGTCTGCCCCAAACCCGCGGCGGAAAGCCGCCCCCCGGCAGCGTGAAAAGCTGCCTGCCGGCGCGCCTGTACGCGGCAGCGTTACAGGCATCCCCCTGCGGGATGTGCGCCGCCTTTGCCTGCCGCCGGTCACCGGCGCGTTTGGCCATAACCGTCCCCCGCTGGACGATACGGCCCTGCGCCTTTCGCTGGAACTGGCGTATATGACCTATTCGCTCGATCTGGACCCTTGGATGCGGGCAGGTTGGACGGATATTTCCATTCAAGTGGATAACCGGCTGCAAGGCGGCGTGACCGTAGGCGAAAGCGAAAGCGTTCGCAGTGAACGCTTTCATGCGCTGCTGAATACATGGAAACTCGCACGCGCCCGCATGGCGCTCAAGGAGATCAACCCCGTATCGCAGATCATGGGGGCGTTCCGCCAGCGGGAAAAGAGCGATACCATCAAAGCTGTTACCATGCTGCACCCCGCGGCGGACGGCCGCTATGTGGTGGCAATCGGTTTCATGGGCACGGGCTCGCGGTTTTACGATTGGTTCAGCAATTTCCGCATTACAGCCGAGCGCGGCTTTCACAAGGGCTTTCAACAGCTGACGCAGTATTTTGAGCAGAGCGTTGAACACATTAACTTTCCAGAAACGGCGGCGGCTCTTTCGCTGCCGTCGCTTTCGCTGCGCGATATCCTGCTGGAAATGTGCACTCCGCACAGCCGTTTCACCCTGTGGATGGCCGGGCACAGCCAAGGCGCTGCGGTGATGCAGATTTTTTGCCACCACCTGCTGCACGGCTGGGGCGTATTGCCGCGGCATATGGTCGGGTACGGCTTTGCCTCGCCTACCGCCGCTACGGGTGGCATCGAGCGCGACCCGGCGATGTACCCGCTGTACCATATTCTTAATACGGATGATCTGGTGCCCCGTTTCGGCGCGCTGGAGCATCTGGGGCTGTGCCTTGAATTCCGCACCGATGAAGCGCTGCGCACCGCTGCCTACGGCTGGGAGGAATCCGGCACGGCGGCGGAGGCGCGGGAACGCGTAGCGCCCCTGTTTTCGCACATTGTGAATATGCCTACCATGCTGAAGGCAATGGCCGCCTTCGTACAGGTAGTATTGGAAGAAAAAACGGAAGAGACGCTGAACCTGCTGATGGAGAAACGCTGGAGCATTGCCCCGCTGGACAAGGCGTTTCTGTTTGCTGGCGGCAAAGCCCGGGATTCGCTGGTGCGCATCGGCCGCCAGCTGCGTGTGGCCTACCGTACGGTGATGGGGAAGCGCATGGATGAAAACCTTGTCGCTGCACTCCGGGAGGAGATGCGCCCCATTGTGGCGACCGTGCCGCTGCATACGCTGCTGAGCGCGTTGATGGCCAACATGCTTGCGCCGCACCGGCTGTACTACCCCAAACGGGAAGTAGGCGCGTACAATTACATCGTTATGCGGGGCAGCCGCAGGCTGCATCCTTATATATGGGCGGATAACGCGGGCGCGTACCCCGCGCGGCGTTATACCCGCCACTACGCTGTTTTCCCGCGGGAAACCCGGCGCGTGAGCCGGGGCGTATGCCCCGCGTACCGGCCGATGCGGCCTTCGCCGCGGCAACGCGGGGTCACCGCGCGGCGTACCGTACGCCGCTAACCCCGTGCACAGGGGGCAAAACGTTCGCCTCCGGGCGTAACGCGGTATTTTTACAATGCTGAACAGATCCATCGGCGGGTGCCGTGCGTGCTTTTGGCGCGCACACAAGCCGGGAAGCGGCTGCGTGCGTCAAAACGGGCGCGGCGGTGCGCGGAGCCTTTAGGGGTTGTGAACCGCGGTGTTTCTTGGTATAATCGAATATGGTTTATTTGGAGATAGCTGCGCCGCGCCTTCAGCGCCGCAGTCAGATAGGCAATACTGGCGATAGGGTACAAGGAGTGTAAGATTTTGAGCGATTATTTCGGTAAAAATCCCAATCGGAACGGCCATAGACCAACCGGGGCGAACCCCTGGGAGCAGGATCCATTTATGGCTTACGATGATCCTTCCCTGAACGCGCCGCAGACCGACGCCCCCGGGGATGGGGACGATATGCCCGGCGACGCTGCGGATATGGGCGGCGCAAGGCCGGACTTTGCCGCGCCTCCGTCCGGGTATGCCGCGCCTGCGTCCGGCATGGGCGGCAGCGCGTATCCCCCGGCGGACGACGCGTATGCGCCGACCCGTGTAGGCCAGCCCGCGTATGGCTCGCGCCCCGCGCGCAGACCGTCTGCAAAAGCGCACCCTGTGGACGCACCGGAGCAGCCGGACGCGTCTGCGAATATGTTTATGCGTCCTCCGGCTGTGCCGGAGGCCCCCTATATGCCGCCTATGGCGGATGCTTCCGCGGCTGCGGATGAACCCGTGGAAGCGGAAAACCGCGCGGCTGCCGCGCCCGCACAGACGGATGCCGCGGCAAATGCCCGCGCCCCGCGCCGCAACCGCCGCGCAGGCCGTATGGCTCCGCCGGAGGCTGCCCCGGAAGCGCCCGCGGGCATGCCGCCGTTTGCCGCGCCTGCGCAGCAGCCCGGCTTTGACCCCTTTGAGGCGGGCGACAGCGAAACGGTTATGCCGCAAGGCGGCGAGGATGCACAAGCCCGTGTGCGCCAGATGGAAGAAGAAACCGAACAGCCGCCGGCCGGTTTGCCCCGCAGACCCGCCAAACCCGGCGAACGCTATACCGGCGCGCGTACCGCCATGCCGCAGGGCGGCAGAAGTCCGCGCCCCGCACGCCCGGCCGGAGAGCGCCCCGCGCGCCTGCCGGAAGATGCGCCTGTGGATGAACGCCGCATGCGCTCCGCAAGGCCTGTGGACGAACGGCGCATGAGCGCGCCGGACGACCGCTTTGCCCGCCCCGCGGATGACCGCGGTATGGGCGAAAGGCCGCCTATGCGCCCCGTGCAGCGCCCGCAGCGGCCGCAGCCCGCCATGCGCGATATGGATGAATACGACCGGGACGGCGCGGATGACCGCGCACAGGCAAGCGCCCGTTTTGATCCCCGCCACCCGTACCCCGACGCCCGCCGGGCCGCGACCATCAACCGGCCGCGCTATGATTTTGAAGAAGACGATATTCCGCCCCCGCCCCGCCGCGGACGCTGGCTGGTTACGCTATTGGTGTTCCTGCTGGTCATCGGCGCGCTGCTGGCTGCCATTGTGCTGCCCGACTGGGACGGCATGGGCGGTACGCTGGGCACCACCATGGGCGGGCTGAAGGAAAGCGTAACCGGGGTTTTTGATACCGTGAAAAGCCTTATTTCCCCGGAAGAAGCGGGCGTTACCAGCTTCACGGTCAGCCCCAACACGGCAACTGCGCCGGTGGAACTGGTGTTTACGGTGCAAGCGCCCTCCTCGGTTACGGATATCCGCATCGTGGATGCGGACGGCGCCGTACTGATTGCCAAAACGCTGTCCGATTCCGAATTGCTGGACGGGCAGATTATCAAGAACAGCAATACGAATATCTGGACGCTGCATTATACGTTTGACGGCGGATACAGCGGCGTGTTTACCGCGCAAAGCCAGAAGAAGGACGGCACCTGGGCTGAAGGCATTACACTGGACACCCCCGTCGTCATCGAAGCGCCCGCCATTGCCGAACCGGTTGTGCAGGATTTCGGGGTTGAGCCTGCCGAGGGCGAAGTGCCCCAGATGGTTACCCTGACGGTGGTAACCAGTACGGATGTAAATGCCGTGCAGGTTACCAACGATTATGGCGACGCGGTGGCCGAAGCATACTTTAACGATGCGGAAAGCCTCGTGGATGAAAGCGAAAACACCCGTACATGGACCCTGATGGCCGATATGGAGGATGCTTACACCGGCGCGTTTTACGTGCGCTACCAGAGCGGCACGGACCTTGCTTTTATGCAGAGTGATTTTGACGCGTCCGTTACCTTTGGTATCGCACAGGCGGGCGCGGATACCGCAGATACGGCGGCAACCGCCGAGCCGACCCCGGCACCCGCAACGGCGACCGCTGCCGCAACCGCGACACCCACAGCTACGCCGACGGCTTCCCCCACGCCGGAACCGACCCCGGTCACTACGCCGGAGCCGACCACCGTGCCCATCCTTTCCATGAACGTGAGCAGCGCAGCGCTGCCGGACGAGCTGAAAATAGACGAAACCGTCTATGAAGGCACAAAATCTACCGATGATTATTCCCGTGACGATAAGGTGGTCTTAAACGATCCGTTCAGATACGCTATCTGGGACCAGAGCGGCGTGCTCACCTTCCGCAGCGGCCCGTTCCGCCAGAACGCGGCGTTCGGCACGGTGGAAATAACGTCCGAAGCCATGACCGAGATGTGGAAAGTTGCCATGGAAGGATACACACAGGCTAAGAGCAGCAAGCTCTACGGCGTAACCTGGCCCGGACAGCCTGTGATCGTCAAATGGCCCACGCAACTGCGTGCGCTGCTGGATATGAGCGAAGATGCCAAGAACAAGACCGCCCTGAAAGAGGTTATGGTCGGTTCGCAAAACGGCATGCTCTACTTCCTGGATCTGGTGACCGGCGAAGCCACGCGTGAAGCGGTGGATATGGGGTACCCCTCCAACGGCGTACTCTCGCTGCAAACCAACGCATCGCCCATGCTGGCTATCGGGCAGCACATCAGCGTGCTTTCCAAAAAAACCATTGATAACGGCCTGCATCTGTTTAACCTGCTCAACAATAAAGAGCTGGAGCTGCTGGACGGCCGCGACAAGCAAATGCAAAGCAATTACAGCGGCTTTAACGGCGCCCCGCTGTTTGACAGCACGACCGGCACCATGATCGTCGGCGGTGAAAACGGCCTGCTGTACACCATGGAACCGGGCGGCGAGTTTGACCATATCATCGGTACGCTCAGCCTGAAGCCGTCCTACCAGAAGTATAAATGGTCGGCCAGCGGCGAAAAGACCAAGAACACCAACATCGACGGCGCAGTCGCCATGTATGGTTCGTACATATACTTCGCCGACCAGACCGGCATCCTGCAATGCGTGGACGTAAACACACTCTCCCCCGTATGGGCCGCCGATACCGGCGATAATGTGGACGCCACCATCGCGCTGGATATGGACGACGCGGAAAGCGTATCCCTGTACACCGCCAACACCATCGTCAACCAGGGGCGCAGCGGCGTTTGCACCATCCGCCGTTACGATGCGCTGACCGGCGAGGAAACATGGGCCTACGAAGTGCCCGATTTGACCTACACCACCTCGGCGGAGGTTGGCTGCTACGCCAGCCCCGTCGTCGGCGATAACAGCGTGGACGATCTGGTTTTCTTCACCGTGACCGACGGTGAAAAGAACGCTACGGTATACGCGCTCAAGAAAGCCACAGGCGACGTGGTGTGGAGCACCGCGCTTGACACCCCCACGGTTTCCAGCCCGGTGGCTGTGTATAACCTTGCGGGCGACGCATGGCTGATTCAGGGGGAAAGCGATGGAACCCTGAACATGCTGGATGCCTCGACCGGCGACATTGTAAACACCTTGCAGCTGGAGGGCAGCATTGAGGCATCGCCCGCCGTGTACCGGGATGTGCTGGTCATTTGCACCACCGGCAGCGACAGCAGTTATATTTACGGTATCAAGCTGGAATAGAAGCGGAGGAAAACGCATGAAGATTTATCTGGACGCTATGGGCGGAGACCACGCGCCGCAGGCGACCGTGGACGGCGCGAAAGAAGCGCTTACGCTGCACCCCCAGATCACCGTGGAGCTGGCAGGCCCGGCCGAAGCGGTACAGGCCGAGGTGGACCGCGCCTTTGCGGACGCGCCCGAACTGCGCAAGCGCCTTGTGGTCACCGATTGCCCCGATGTGATTACCAATGACGAATCCCCCGTAATGGCCGTGCGGAAAAAGAAGAACAGCGCCATTGTAGACGGTATGCTGAAAATGCGCGAAGGCAAAGTGGATGCGTTCGTATCCGCCGGTTCCACCGGCGCGGTGCTGGCGGGCGGCATGTTCCGCCTGGGGCGCATCCCCGGCATCGACCGCCCCGCACTGGCTCCGCTGCTGCCCAACGGCAAGGATTTTTTCCTGCTCATCGACTGCGGCGCCAATGTGGATTGCCGCCCGGAGTACCTATCGCAGTTTGCGTTGATGGGGAACGCCTACATGCAGGGCATGCGCGGCATTGCCTCCCCCCGGATCGGGCTGGTCAACAACGGCGCGGAAAGCGAAAAAGGCTGCGCGCTGACCAAGGCGGCCTACGAGCTTCTGGCCGAAAGCCCGCTTAATTTTGTGGGGAACGTGGAAGCGCGCGATATTACCGGCGACGTGGCGGATGTCATCGTCTGCGACGGGTTTGTGGGCAATGTCATCCTCAAGTTTATGGAGGGTGTGGCCGGTACGCTGATGGGTATTATTAAAAAAGAAATTACCGCCGACACGCGCGGCAAAATTGGCGCGTTGCTGGCAAAGCCCGCCTTTAAGCGCGTGAAGAAAACCATGGATTACACCGAGGTTGGCGGCGCGCCGCTGCTGGGTGTAAACGGAAACGTGGTCAAAGCGCACGGCTCAAGCAATGCGCACGCCATCGCCTGCGCCATCCGCCAGGCGGTGGATATGATCGACGCCGACGTGGTGGGCAAAATCAGCACGCGGCTGACCCCGCCGGATGCGCCGGCCGCCGAATAACGCCTGCTTACGCGCCTTGCACTGGCGGGGCGCGCGCTGGATAGTAAAATAATATTGTTGGGTATAATAAAGGAGGAGTTCCTATGGTATTTGAACAGGTACGGGATATGATCGCTTCGCAGCTGCAGGTGGACGCGGCTTCCATTACGCCTGAAAGCCGTTTGGTGGAAGATTTGAAGGCGGACAGCGCCAATATTATGGTGATGATTTTGGAACTGGAAAACCAGTTCAACATCGAAGTGGAAGACGAAGTAATCCTCACGCTGAAAACGGTTGGCGACGTTGCCAAGTACATCGAGGCGAACCAGTAACCCCGGTGTGTTCCGGCCTTCCCGGCGGGCGCGCTTTTGCGGCGCCCGGTGCGGGCACTTTTTTCAGATACGCTTGACGGCGCTGAACGTTCAGCGCCGTCTTTCATCCGCGCCCCGCGTAACGTATGTAAAACCCGCGCGGCGCATAAACCGCCAAAGGAGAGTACCGCATGCATCCGTTGGAAACCGCTCTCGGATATGGCTTTACGAATCCGTCGCTGTTAACCCTCGCGCTTACCCACCCTTCCACCAAGGAAGAGAAGGATAATCAGCGCCTGGAGTTTTTGGGCGACGCCGTGCTGGAATTTGTGATCAGCGATGCGCTGTATAGCAAGTACCCCGAACGGCAGGAAGGGGAGCTGACCGCCCGGCGTGCCGCGCTGGTGTGCGAAGAAACCCTGTGCTTTATCGCCCGGGGGCTGGGGCTTGGGCCGCACCTGCGCATGGGGCACGGCGAGGAAACCACTGCCGGGCGGGAAAAGCCCAGCATTTTATCCGACGCGATGGAGGCGGTGATCGCCGCGGTCTATCTGGATGGCGGCATCGGTGCAGCGCGCGGGCTGATACTGCGCCTGTTTGCCGATGAGGAAACACTGTGCGCACTGCACGGCCGCGATGACAAGGGGCTTTTGCAGGCACTGACGCAGGCACAGGAATCCGGCTTGCCGGAATATGTGCTGGTCAAGCAGAGCGGCCCGGCGCATGAGCGCCATTTTGTCATCGAGGTGCGCGTAGCGGGCGAACCGCTGGCGCAGGGTGAAGGCGCGAGCAAGAAAGCGGCCGAGCAGGCTGCCGCGCGGCTGGCGCTTACCAAACTTACACCAAACGCCTGAATAGCACTGCCGGAAATCCGGCAACATAAGGGGGATAGGGATGCGGCTGAACAAGCTGGAGATCTTCGGTTTCAAATCGTTTGCCAAACGAACCGAGATCATCTTCCCGCAAAACGTAACCGGAATCGTAGGGCCGAACGGCAGCGGTAAAAGCAACATCGGCGACGCGGTACGCTGGGTGCTGGGCGAACAAAGCGCCAAAACCCTGCGCGGCAACAGCATGGCCGACGTCATTTTTAACGGTACCCAGTCCCGTAAGCCCATGAACTACTGCGAAGTCGTGCTGGAGTTTGATAACGCCGACCATCAACTGCCGGTGGATTACGGGCAGGTCAGCATCACGCGGCGCGTATACCGCAGCGGTGAAAGCGAATACCTCATCAACGGTGCTACCTGCCGCTTGAAAGACGTGGTAGCGCTGTTTCGTGATACCGGCGCGGGCAAGGAAGGTTACTCCATCATCGGGCAGGGCCGCATTGACGATATTCTGTCCCAGCGCAGCGAGGACCGCCGCGCGGTTTTCGAGGAGGCGGCAGGCATCAGCCGGTTCCGCTTCCGCAAGGAGGAGGCCGAGCAGCGCCTCAAGCGCAGCGATGAAAACCTGGTGCGCATCAGCGATATTCTGGAGGAGCTGGAGCACCGTTTGGGCCCGCTGGAAAAGCAGGCGGAAGTGGCGCGGGAGTATTTGGAGCTGTCCGAAACCCTTAAGGAATTGGATATTTCGCTGTACCTGCGCCGTCACGAGCGTTTGCGTAAGCGTATCGCCACCATGGAGGATGCACTCAGCGCCGTAAACGAGCAGCTGTTGGAACTGAATACCCAGCTGGAACAGCAAAACGCTGATCGCGTGCAGCGCGAGGAAGGGCTGGAAGCCCTGCAAAAGGAGCTGGCCGGGGCGCATGATGCGCTGCTGGGCAAGTCCGACGTGCTGCATACCGCCAAGGAACAGGCACAGGCAGTGGAGAACCGCCTTTCCGGTGCGACCGAAACGCTGGAACGTCTGCGCGGCGAGGCCGAGGCGGTGCAAAACCGCCTGAAGCTGATTCAGGCCACGGTGGAGCAATCCGAAGGCGGCCTGAAGGAAGCCGAAAGCCAGCGCGCGGCGGCGGCTGAAGCGCTGACCCTGCGCAGGCAGGCGTTTGCCGAGGCGAATACCGCCGCCCAGAAGTGGGAGGAAGAGCTTTCCGCCCATAAAACCGCCATGATGGACAGCATGAACCGTATGCAGGATGTGCGCACCGCACAGGCGCGGCAGAGTGCCATGCACTCGCAAATGGCGGCGCGGCGCGAAGAACTGCAAGGCGCACTGTCCGGCGCGCAGGAAAAGACGCAGGCGCTTATGCAGGCGCTTACAACCGCCGCGGAGGGCCTGCAAGCGGAGGAAGAAACCCTGTCCCTGCGCCGCGCCGAGGCGGCGGAGCTGGAAACACAGGCTAAAACCCTGTTTGATACGCTGGAACAGGCCAAAAAGGATATGCAGCTATTGGCGCAGGGTGCGCGCGCCGATGAAACGCGCCTGAAAACCCTGCAGGAATTGCAGGAGGGGTACGAGGGTTACCAGTACCCCGTGCGGCAGGCGCTGGCTTACGCCCGGCAGCACAGCCTTTCCGGCGTGTACGACGTGGTTGCCATGCTGCTGACCGTGCCCAAAGAGTACGAAACCGCGCTGGATATGGCGCTGGGCGGCGCGATGCAAAACATCGTCACCGGCACCGAGCACGATGCCAAACAGCTCATCGATTATCTGCGCAACAACCGGCTGGGCCGCGCTACCTTTTTACCGCTCAGCTCCGTACGCGGGCGTACGCTCTCGCCCGGCGAGCGGCGGGTGCTGGGTATGGACGGCTGCATCGGCGTGGCGAGCGAGCTGTGCGAATTTAACGAAACCTACCGCCCCGTTATGGAAAACCTGTTAGGCCGCACGGTAATCGCGCGCGATCTGGAAAGCGGCATCCAAATCATGCGGGCGGGCGGGCACAGCTTCCGGCTGGTTACGCTGGCCGGAGATGTAATGCACTCCGGAGGCGCGATGACGGGCGGCAGTATCCGCCAGAAAGCGCAAAACCTGCTGGGGCGCGAGCGCGAGATTAAAGAGCTGGAAGCGGAGCTTGCCGCCAAAACGGAACGCATCGCCCAAAGCACGGCGGCGCTTGGCGAACTGGAGCAGCAGCGCATAACCCTGCGCGAGCAGCGCTTGGATGCGCGCGAAGCTGTGCAGCAGCAGGAAATTGCCGTTACGCGGGACAGTGAACGCCACAAAAACGCGCAGGCTGCTTTGCAGGAGCATCAGCAAAGCGTGGAAAGCACCAATGCTGCCATCGAGCAGCTTAGCGAAAGCATTGCCGATATTGAGGCGGAGCTGGAACGCATCGAGCGGCAAACCGGCCGCGAGCAAACCGACGCCGATGCGATGAACCAGAAAACCGCCGCGCTGGACCGCGAGCTGGATGCGGCGCGCCGCGCGCGTGAGGATGCGCAGGAAGCGCAAACGCAGGCGATGCTGGCCTTGCAGGAGGCGGAGCATACCTGCGACCGCCTGCACCGTGATAAGCACCGGCTGGTGTGCGACAGCGAGGACTGCATCAAAGAGCAGGAAACGCTGGAAGCCAAACGCCAAAAAACCCTGCTTGAATTGCAAAACGCCGAGCAGGCGCGTGCCGAGGCCGCAGCGGCAACCGCGCAGGCGGAGCAGGCCGTAACGCAGGCCAAGGACTACGTAAACCAGACCGAGGCGCGGCGCGAAGAAGCGCAAAAGGCGCTTAAGGATGTGCAAAACGAGGCTGAGGCAACCCGCACGCTGGCGGAAAAAACCACCGAACGCCTGCACCGGCAGGAGATGAACCTTTCCCGCGTCACCGCCGAACGCGCCGCGCTGGACGACCGCCTGTGGGACACCTACGAGCTGACGTTTGCAGGGGCGCAGCAGGCGTATGCCGAATATCAGTTGGTGGCGCAGGGCATGTTTAACGTGCCCGGTGCGCAGGCGGAAACGCCGGATGCCGCGCCGCAGACGCTGCCGGAGGATGCCGTGCTGCTGATGCCGCCGGAGGATTTTAACGAATCCGAAGCCGATACGCAGGCACAGACCATCCGCGACCGTATCCGCCAGATGGGCAACGTAAACGTGAGCGCCATTGAGGAATATGCGGAGCTGCGCGAGCGCGTGACCGACCTGACCGGCCAGCGGGACGATTTGGAAAAGGCCAAGCAGGATTTGGAAACGCTGATCGCCGAATTGCTCAACCATATGCGCACGGTGTTTGTGGAGCAGTTCTCCATTTTGCAAACGTATTTTGCTGAGTCGTTCGCCCGCCTGTTCGGCGGCGGACAGGGCGAAATCCGCTTGTCGGACGCCGAGGACCCGCTGGGCTGCGGCATTGATATTATCGTACAGCCGCCGGGCAAAAAGCGCCAGATTCTCAGCCTGTTCTCGGGCGGCGAACGCGCGCTGACGGCTATTGCCATCCTCTTTGCCATGCTCCGGCTCCGCCCCACCCCGTTCTGTATACTGGACGAGATCGAGGCTGCGCTGGACGAGGCAAACATCACCTATTTTGCCGATTACCTCAAAGAATTCTCCCTGAACACGCAGTTTGTGGTCATCACCCACCGCAAGGGCACCATGGAGCGCTGCGATACCCTCTTTGGCGTCGCCATGGAGGAGAAGGGCATCAGCTCCATGGTCAGCGTTAGTTTAAAGGATTACGCATAGGACGTTTATCGCCCTTGGACGAGCACCGTAAGGAGGCGTTTGTATGGCCGACGGATTATTCGGCAAGCTGCGGGACGGATTGTTCCGCAGCCGCCAGAACTTAAATACCATGGTGGACGAAGCGGTTACCGAGCACCAGACGGCGGATGAAGATTTTTTCGATGGGCTGCTGGACGCGCTCATCCTGTCCGATATGGGGGTCACCGGCGCGCAGGAGGCGATCGATCAGCTGCGTGCCCGCGCGAAGGCGGAAAACGTAAAGGATACCGCTGCCTGCCGCGAAATGCTCAAGGAGATATTAATTTCCATGGTGGATGCGCCCAAGGACCCGCTCAAGTGGCCGATGGTTATTTTAATGGTCGGGGTCAACGGCGTGGGCAAAACCACCACCATCGGCAAGCTGGCGCTGCGCTTTCAGGCGCTGGGGCGTACCATTATGCTCTGCGCGGCTGATACGTTCCGCGCCGCCGCCGCCGACCAGCTGGAGATTTGGGCAAACCGCGCCAAGGTGCCCCTTGTGCGCCATCAGGAGGGCGCAGACCCCGCGGGCGTGGTGTTTGACGCGGTGCAGGCCGCTAAATCCCGCAAGGCCGATTTGCTGATCGTGGATACGGCGGGCCGGCTGCACAATAAAAAGAACCTGATGGACGAAATGCAGAAGATGCGCCGCGTAATCGACCGCGAATACCCCGAGGCGACGGTGCGCTGCCTTTTGGTGGTGGATGCGACGACCGGGCAGAACGGCTTGCAGCAGGCGCGCGCCTTCAGCGAGGCGGCGGGTATTACCGGCGTGGTGCTAACCAAGCTAGACGGCACCGCCAAGGGCGGCGTGGTGTTCTCCATCGTGCGGGAGCTGCGCGTGCCGGTGATGTACGTGGGCGTGGGCGAAGGCATAGACGATTTGCAGGCCTTTAACGCGAAGGATTTCGTATCCGCCCTGTTTGACTGATGCGGAAAATAAGGGATGCGGTGCAGGAGGCGGGAACATGAATATTTCTCCCATTGTATTTAAAAGTCAAGCCAGCCGCGCACTGAAGGGCAACTGGCAAACAGCGCTGCTCGTCAGCTTTTTTGCCGAGGTGCCGCTGGTGCTTTTGCAGCTGCTCCAAAACACGCAGCTTGGCGATATTACCATGCTGACCGATCCCAACGCGGTATTGGCGGCAGTGCAGGCGATCCCGCAGCAGACCTGGACGCTGCTGGGGGTGGTCAGCACGATTTCGCTGGTACTCACCCCGGTATTGGCGGTGGGTTGCAATAACTACTTCATCAACCGCCTACGCAAGCAGGAGCTGGGCTTTATGGGGCTGTTGTCCCGGTGGAAGATTACCGGCAAGGCGCTGCTGTTGTATGTGGTTATGACGGTGAAAATCTTCCTGTGGTCGCTGCTGCTGGTCGTGCCCGGGTATGTCGCGCTGCTGCGCTACTCCATGGCGCCCTATTTTCTGGCGGAGGAGCCGGAAATCGGCGTGATGGAAGCGATTAACCGCAGTAAACAGGCGATGCAGAAGCAGAAAATGAACTTTTTCATTCTCCAGATCAGCTTTATCGGCTGGTATGTGGCTTCGCTGATTGTGGATGTGGTTTTCAGCGGTTTCAGCGTTATTCTGGCGCTGGTGCTCAGCCAGTTTGTGCAACTGTTTATGACAGCGTATATGAACGCTGCCAGCGCCAGCTTCTATTTGGCGGTATCCCAGCCGCAGGGCATGTGGAAAGCCCAAAAGGAAGCCGAAATATGGTTTAAGCGCTTTTCCGGCATGATGAACGGACGGCGGTCAATGAATGCGGACGAGACGCCGGATACGGACGAAACGCCGGACACAGATGAAATACCGGACACGGATGAAACGCCCGGCGCGGACGAACCGCCGCAGGACGGCGAAAGGGAGCCGCAGGACGAACCGGAAAAGCCGGACGGTACGCTGTAACCAGAAAAGACTGTCGCTGCCCGGCTGGGACAAGAAGGGGATATACCGATGGGTTGGTTTCGCAAGTGGAAAAAACAACCGCCGCAGATCTATGCGGCGGGGTATCCGCAGCTGGATACGCCGCGCCTGACGCTGCGCATGTTTACCCCGGCGGATGTGCCGGCGCTGTTTGCCTATGCGAAAAGCGACGTGGTCGGCCCGCTGGCGGGCTGGGCGCCGCACCGCAACCAGGAGGAGACGCGGCAGGTCGTGAGCTTGTTTATCAAGCGGGGCGATGTGTGGGCGATTGTGGACAAAAAGAACGGGCGGCTGGTCGGTTCCGTCGGGCTGCACGTGGATGCGAAACGCAGCGTAGAAAAGGCGCTGATGCTGGGCTACGTGCTGGGCGAGCCGGACTGGGGCAAAGGCTTTGCCACGGAGGCTTCCGCGCGGGTGCTGCGATTTGCCTTTGAGCAGCTGGGCTGCCCGGTTGTTTCGGCCTACCACTACCCGCATAACAAAAGAAGCGCGCATGTGATTGCCAAACTCGGTTTCACACACGAGGGCACGCTGCGGCTGGCCAGTACGCTGGTGGGCGGCAGTGTGACGGACGACGTATGTTACAGCATCACTGCTGCCGATTACCGGGCGGGCGTGCGCGAAACACTGACCGCGTACCTTACGCCGCGGGACAACACCGAAACCAGATAAAGGAGGCGGGCGCAATGCCATCGCTGAAAGCCTATACCAGCGATTTACCCTACAGCTATGTGCCGGGGGTTTTCCCCAGCCTCCAGCTGATGGCTGCCGCGCCCCAGCGCGCCACGCGCCTGCTGCTGAGCAGTCAGGCTGCGGGCGAGGGTGTGGATAAGCTGCGCGCGCTGTGCCGGGAGTATAACATACGCGAAGAAGTGGCCGATAAGGCGCTGCACCGCATCAGTGGCAAGCACAATTGCTTTGCCGCCCTTGTGTTCCAAAAATGGCAGGCGGAGCTGGATGCCGCGCGTCCGCATTTGGTACTGCACCACCCGATGGACGAGGGGAATCTGGGCACTATCCAGCGTACCATGCTGGGGCTGGGGCTTACGGACATTGCCATCATCCGCCCGGCGGCCGACCCGTTCGACCCCAAGGTGGTGCGTGCGTCCATGGGCGCGATTTTTGCCCTGCGGGTGGCCCAGTACGATGATTTTACCGCCTACCGCGCGCAATATCCCGACCATACGCTTTACCCGTTTATGCTGGATGGCTCCACTCCGCTGGAAAACGCGGTGCAGACCGTAAAACAGCCCTATGCGCTGGTGTTCGGCAACGAGGGCAGCGGCCTGCCGCCGGAGTTTTCGGCGCTGGGGCAGGCGGTGCGCATACCGCATTCCGACGCGATTGATTCGCTGAACCTCGCCGTAGCCGCGGCGATTGGCGCCTATGCCTTTGTCCATGCGACAGGCAGGAAGGATGAATCCCGATGAAGCAGGAATATCAAACCATTTATGACCAACTCAGCGCCTGCGTGCGCTACCTTGCAAAAGATGCGAAGTTAAAAACCGGCGCGACAGTGGTACTGGGCTGCAGCACCAGCGAAGTGGCGGGCGGCGTGATCGGCCACAACAGCGTGCCGGAACTGGGCGGCGTACTGGCTGCCGCCTTTTTGGATACGTGCCGCGATTTGGGCTTGAACGGCGCTGTGCAGTGCTGCGAGCATTTGAACCGCGCGCTGGTGATGGCGCAATCCACGCTGGACAGCCTGCGCCTAACGCAGGTGTCTGTGCGGCCTGTGCCCACCGCGGGCGGCAGCACCGGCGCGGCGGCATACGATTGGTTTGCTCACCCAGCCATGGCCATGAACATACATGCGGATGCTGCCATCGACGTTGGCGATACGCTGGTGGGCATGCACATCCGCCCGGTGGCGGTGCCCCTGCGGATGCCGGGCGCACAGGTCGGGCAGGCGCATGTGGTAATGGCGTATTCCCGTTTCCCGCTGATCGGCGGGGAGAGGGCGCAGTACCCTGAGGCGATTCGGTAAAACCAAAATATTTATATCCAGCTGCATACGGAATGGGGCAATGCGATTATGGTACAGGTGAAAATTTCTGTTCTGAAAGTGAATTTCTACGAAGATTTAGCGGAGGAGTACCTGACAGACGGCAAAGAAGCCGGCCCCTGCCCGATTTTGCACAAGGGCGATACCTTCCTGTACGAGGGCGGCGCGGTGATGCCGCAGGGCTTTTGCCCGTGGGCGTGGATCGACGTCTATCCGGCGGTGAGCAAGCTCTCCTCTGTTCCAACGGGCAACCACTGGTACAAATATCCCGATAAGCGCATTACCTGCTGCACGGACGGCGTGCGGCCTGTCATTTTCGCGCTGGAAGCTGTGCCCGGCGGGGAAGATGTGGAGTAGTATATTTATTTTCCAACAGTATTGTACCGCTGCGGTTTGTACAAAAAGGCACCCGGCATTCAGCCGGGTGCCTTTTTGTTCAAGGATACTACATCGCGAGAAAAGCATGCTGTAGCTTAATACCGCTCGTAAGCGACGACGGAATCCAGATTGTAATAGCGTGCAAACACTCTGTTTGCAAAGTAATCGGGGTCATTTGTAAGGTCGATCATATCGTAGAAAACATCGAATTTGGATTTGCTTTTAATGTTATAGGATACAATGTCTGTTTCGCCTTGAGTCTGTGCGGCGATTACCTGTTGCTCTCGGGATTGTGCGCTGCGGTAGCGGTCGTATGTCAGCGGGGCAGCCTGTAAGCATAACAGCAGCGCAGATAAGGATACTGCTAGCGTTGCCGTGGCAATCAATGGCTTTAAGGATGTCGCCCTTACCTCCGGAACCAATAGGGCACTGGCGGAAAAGATCATGGTGAGGCTGACCGTCATCGCACGTAAAGGATAATATCCCGTTGCCGTCATGGCAAAATGGGAGGCGACACCGCACAGAAAGAGCATAATGGAGAAGGCAAGTTTCTTTTGGCTGACTTTGTGATAATAAGCATAGGAAAGTAAAAAGATAAAGATCAGCGATGGAATTAGCTCATATTCCCAGAAGTAAGTAACACAATTGTTGAATGGAGCAATATGAGAACCCAGAAAAGAGGATGTTTGCGATAGTGTCGACGCATTTCGTGCCTGGCTGGCGGGGGACAGGAGCATAAAAATGAACCCGGCCAGACTGCAAAGCATCGCAAGCAGCATCCAAAGCGATATCTTCTTTTCCGTATGGTACAGGTATACGCAGCAGAACGCCATCAACAGGATGGCGGCGGGCACGCCGTTTTCGCTTGTGGTGCCCATGATGAGATAAACCGGAAGCAACAAAAGACCTTTCCAGCGGAGTTTTATCAACTTCCCATCCACCATAGCGCGGCGGAAAGGCACCAGCGACCAAATGATGATTGCTGAGCCCCAAAGATAGTTGCACGCGCCCGTTAACCAGAAAAATACCTGGGAAAGGGTTGGCAGGGCAATCAGCATCGCACCGGCCCATAGCGCTAAAAGGGAAATATCATGCTTCTTTTTCGCCGTAAGCGTATAAAGACCCAGCAAAAATAAAACGGCAACGCCGGCGTTGACGACATTAAAAACAGGTTTGCCCAGCCAAAGCATAAGCTGTGCGAAAAAATGATTAACCACACGCCCGTTGACCCACTTGTAATGGGAAACAATAGAGGGAAAAAGCGCCTGAAAACTGGTGATTCTTGTACTGTCGGCAAAGCTGAAGGCGTAATTATAATCGTCGGACATAAGCGGCGCCATCAGATTGAAAATATAAAACAATAGGAAAAGCCCGATGATCAGGAGATAAAAGCCCCTCTTTTTCGCCTTATCCGAGGCGGCATGGGGAAAAACGACAGTTGCCGCTTCCGCTTGCATGCACGTTTCCTCCTTTATTGCTGTTTTCCTGCATAAGCGTATAAGCATATGCGCTTGCAACAGAATAAGTATATATGATATGGAAAATTATAACGTATTAAAAATGAGCTTGCAAGTGAAAAGGAAAGAATAAGGATGACAATGGATGGGGGATAATCAAATCACGTTTGCGGCTCGGGTTTGAAACGGTATTGAGCAACTTATAAAGCTTGGCTGTGGCCGGAATTTCGCCGACGTGAAAGCCCCGCCGGTTTGCACCGGCGGGGCTTGTGTTTTCTATGCAGTTATAACGCGCACGGGATTAGCCTTGCTGGTTACGATGCTTCGCGAAGCACTCGCTGCAATAGATGGGACGATCGCTTTTGGGAACAAAGGGGACGGTCGTGGGTTTGCCGCATTCTGCGCATACGGTCTCGTACTGCTCGCGGGGTGCGGCGGCACGGGCGGTCTTGCGGGCGGAGCGGCACTGTTTGCAGCGGGTAGGTTCGTTTTGGAAGCCTTTTTCGGCGTAGAATTCCTGCTCACCGGCGGTGAACACGAATTCGGCCCCACAGTCGCGGCACGTGAGCGTTTTGTCCTGATACATGGTTTGGAATTCCTCCGTTTTATTATATCTGACCGATGTGGCTGACCTGGTCTTTGACCCCACACTCGCCGACGGGAAGGTTTGCTCATCGCAGTTGCGCCCTACGCGCCTTCTCTCGCGTGTACGTTTCCACGTCCGGAAGAATCCGGTGCCGTAGGTTCGTAACCCGCGGTCGGACTTACTACTAGAACGCGCCATGCTCGCCGGGGCTTTGCCCGGTTTACGTGGACCGCTTTGCCCGCGTCTGGCTTCGGCTTTCAACCACAGACCCACTATCGATCGTTGTTATTATATCGTTAACAATGCGTTAAAGCAAGTATTTTTTCGTTATACAGGAAATTTATACCATTTTCCTTTTGGGAATGCTTACGAAGATTTTGCTTGTACTTTACAGAAGCGCCTAACTATGTTAGGCTATTCGTGGTATGGGCTCAAAAGAGCCTTTTGCGCGGAGTGGGTTTTCCGCGCTATGTTCTGTTTGCTAAGCGATGCCGTTTTTACGGCTGTTTTTGCACAGGAGGATTGTGGATGCAGGTAATGGACATACTCACCCTTGTGGCCGGCCTCGGTCTGTTTCTTTATGGTATTAAGGAAATGGGCGAGGGGCTGGAAAAGGCTGCCGGCCGCAGGATGCAGCATTTGCTGGAGGTTCTTACCCGTAATAAGCTGACGGCCGTTTTGGTCGGCGCATTAGTAACCGGCGTGATTCAAAGTTCAAGCGCGACCACTGTAATGGTCGTGGGCTTTGTGAACGCCGGTTTATTGCCGCTTACTAAGGCCATTGGCGTCATTATGGGCGCTAACATTGGTACTACGGTTACGTCGCTGATGCTGTCGGTCAAGCTGGATTTTGGCGTTATTTTTGCCACGGTCGGCTTGTTCTTCATGCTGTTCAGCGGTAAACGGTCCGGCTTTAAAATGCTGGGCCAGATCTTCATGGGGCTTGGCGTGCTGTTCATCGGCATGGAAACCATGACCAGCGCCATGAAACCCATGCGGGAATGGGAAGGATTCAGCAATATGATCGCCGGGGTCAGCAACCCCGTGCTGGGCGTGCTGGTCGGCGCGCTGATCACCGCGCTTTTGCAAAGCAGCTCGGCTTCCATCGGTATTTTACAGGCGCTGGCCGGTTCGGGGCTGATTGGCCTGCACGGGTCGCTGTTCATCCTGTTTGGTCAAAACATCGGTACGTGTATTACGGCAATGCTGGCGTCCATCGGCGCTAACCGCACCGCCAAACGCGCAGCGGTGGTGCACCTGCTGTTTAACGTCATCGGCGCGACGATGTTCATCGTTATATCGCTTACGCTGCCCTTTGCTACGTGGGTAGAGCAGCTGGCGGGCGATAACCTGCGCTTGCAGATCGCGTTTGCGCACATCATTTTCAACGTGACGACCACGGTCATCATGCTGCCGCTGTCCGGTATGCTGGAACGGCTGGCCCGTTTGGTAGTGCGCGGCGAGGACAAGCAGGAAGAGCCGATGCGCCTGACCTACTTTGACGACCGCCTCTTCTCCACCCCGCCGATCGCCGCCAAGCAGCTGTTCCGTGAGGTGACGCGCATGGGCGAGCTGGTCAAGGCCAATTACGATTTTGCCATGGAGTATTTTTTCTCCACGAAGGAATTGCCGCTGGACGAGTTTGATAACCGCGAAAATGTAATCGACTTCCTGAATGCCGAAGTAACCGCCAAGATGATTGAGCTGCGCGGCCTTACGCTCAGCAGTCAGGATGTGCACTTGATGGGCTCGCTCTTCCATGTGGTGAACGATTTGGAGCGTATTGGCGACCACTGCACCAACATTGTGGAAATCGGCACGGCGCGGCGCAAGCTGAAAACCAAGTTCAGCGCCAAAGCCGAGCAGGAAGTGCGCGACTTGAACGTGATCATCACACGGATGTTGGATCAGGCGATGGAGATTGTGAACCGGCAGATCATCGATCCGGAAATAATCGCCAAGGTGAAAACGGACGAGGCCGAGGTGGATAAGCTGTGCGAAACGCTGGCTGACCGCCATGTGGACCGTGTTAAGAACAAAAAATGCACGCCGAAGAACGGCATGCTGTACATGGATTTGCTCAACAATCTGGAGCGGATCGCCGACCATGCGGACAATCTGTCCTCCTCGGTGGATGCGATGGATGACGGCAAAAAACTGCTTTGGTAAATAGCTTGCAAACCTACCGGCTTTCGCACACGCGAAGGCCGATTTTTCGTTTGTTCCGGCAGGATTTTGCCGGGTAGATACAGAAAATAACAAATACAGGGAATACGAAAGGGCGCATGAATTGCGATCGCCATACAACTTCACAACCGACCTTGATGAGTAAAGGAGAACAGCGCGCCATGAAGAACTTCGTCATCACCATTGCCCGTGGTTTTGGCAGCGGCGGCAAACAGATCGGGCTGAAAATTGCGGGAGACTGGGATATTAAATTGATGGATCAGGAACTGCTGGAGCTGGCATCCATCGAAAGCGGTATCAGCGAGGAGCTGTTTGCCCTGGCGGATGTAGCTTTCAACCGAAAGCTGTTGATGCACGTACCCGACCGTGCGCATTACGGCAATGTGCTGCGCCCGGAAAACCGCAAGTTCGTATCCGATATCAACATGTTCAACTATCAGGTAAAAATACTGCGCATGCTTGCCAAAACGGAATCCTTCATTGTGGTGGGCAAAGCCGCCAACTTTGTGCTGCGCGACCTGCCAAACGTGGTCAGCGTGCACATACAGGCCCCGTTTGAGGACAGCGTTAAAACCATTATGGAACGTTCCGCCATGAACGAAGCCGAGGCCGCCCGTGCCGTGCGCCGCACCGACAAATACCGCGGTGATTACCATAAATACTACACCGGCGAAAAATGGACGGACGGAATCAACTACGATCTGTACCTTAACAGCTCCCGTTTGGGGTGGGATAACTGCGCCGGAATCATCAAGGACTGCGTGCGCCGCAAGATCGGTGTTGATCTGCCGGATGTGGTCGTCCCCGAAGAATAAACCTTCAGCCTGCTGAAAAAGGCTCATCTGCGTTGTCAACTTCAGAATGACAAGGGGAATCACTTACGTATGAGTATGCTCATCCCCTTGTCATCTTTGTTTCCTAGCAGCTAAACCTTTTTGAGCAAGCTGGGCTTGGGCGTTTACAGCGGGGGCATGCGCATCCCCTGAAACTCTTACTTGCCAGCATCTGTATTCTTTCGGGCTTTGCTTGTGCACGGCACAGGTGGGTCAAGGGATGAAATCACTTGTCAGGTTCCAAGGGTGAAACCTTTGGGCAAGCTGGGCTTGGCATTGTTCGTACGGATACACGAGCATGAAGAACAAAACCTTTTGTGAAATAATGAAAAGCAGCTGGATATGTAATCAAAAGACCCGCCCAAGCCATGCGGCTGAAAGGCGGGCTTTGTGTAATCATCAATGATGGGTCAAGGGATGAAATCCCTTGTCGGGTTCCAAGGGTGAAACCCTTGGGGGCGTTTACTCGTCTGTAACGGGGTCGCTGCCCGCTTCGTTCAAATACCGGTCGATGATGAAGCGCGGGCGGTGTTTGCTTTCGTTGTAGATTTTGCCGATGTACTCGCCGATGACGCCGAGGCTGAGCAGCTGAATGCCGCCGATGAGCCAGATGGAGGCGACGGTGCTGGTCCAGCCGGTTACGGTGCGCCCGACGATGAAGGTGATCAGCGTGTATAGAAGCATCAACAGTGAGATAAGGAATATCACCACGCCCAGCGTCGTAATCAGCCGCAGGGGTTTGACTGAAAAGCTGGTGATGCCGTCCACGGCAAAGGCCAGCATTTTTTTAAGCGGATACTTGCTTTCTCCGGCAAAGCGCTCGCTGCGGTCGTAATACACATACCCGCTTTGGTAGCCCACCAGCGGCGCCAGCCCGCGCAGGAACAGGTTTACTTCCCGAAACTGCGAAAGCGCGTCCAGCGCGCGGCGGCTCATCAGGCGGTAATCGGCATGGTTGTAGGTAATATCCACGCCCAGGTTTTTCATCAGCTTGTAAAACGCCAGCGCGGAGGTGCGCTTGAAGAACGTATCGGTCTTGCGCTGGTTACGCACGCCGTATACCACATCGCAGCCGTCCTTGTATTCGGCAATAAAGCGGTCCATCGCGTCCATGTCGTCCTGCAAATCGGCGTCCATGGAGATGGAGAAATCACAATGCTTGCGCGCGGTCATAAGCCCGGCTAAAAGCGCATTTTGGTGGCCGCGGTTACGGCTGAGCTTCAGCCCTTCAAAAAGCGGATTTTCCTTGTGCAGTTTGGTAATCAGCGACCAGGTAGTGTCCTTGCTGCCGTCGTCCACCAAAAGCACGCGGCTGTCGGCGTCGCACAGACCGGCATCCATCAGCGCCTTCATTTTTTGCGTAAGCCTGCGGGATGTCTCCGGCAATACCGCCTCTTCATTATAGCAGGGAATGACGACCATGAGCTTGTTCGGCATACTGTTCTTCCTCTCTTGGAAAAAATATCAGGGAAGGGTCAGGGTTACAGGGGCGCTGTCCACGGTGGTGTTCTGCTGCCCCAGATAGCCCGTTACGCGTATGGTATATACCCCGGCGGGTACGGGGCTGCCGCTGTTGTCCAGCCCGTTCCAGTAAAAGGTGCTGCCCCGGGGGATCAGCTTCAGCGGGCGCGTGCTTTGCCGGTAGCATAGCCGGCGTACGGTTTCGCCCGCCTCGTTGAGGATGGATACGCTCAAGCGGCAGGGAAAGGCGTGACTTACGCATACCGCCAGTTCCGTGCTGCCATCGGGTACAAACGCAGCTTGGACATCTACCGAAAGCGCCAAATCGCCCTCCGAAGGGATAATGGCGATCACGCTGCCCGCGTGTACGGTCAGCTTGCCATCCTCCAGGGAGACGATCTGCACCAGCACATAGCCGCTCGCATCACCATCCGGTAATTGCAGGGAAAGCGTACGCACCTTGCGCCCGGGGGATACCGCGCCTTCCTCATCACCATATGCGGTGTACTGCTCTACATCGTCGTACAACAGCTGCGCCTGGTCAAACAGCCACTCGCCGTCCTGACGGTACACCACCTGATAGGCAACGCGTACCGGGCGCAGGGCGGTGTATTCCAGTGTGAGGCGGTTATCTTCCCGGCTCATAGCGGAACTGGAGAAGGTAATATCGGTAATGGGGGAGCGCTCGGATACGTCCAGCGTCGCCATCCCGGCCAGATCGTAGGAGAACACGACAAAATCGTCCTCCTGCGGGTACACCTGCGGGGTGGAGGCGGCGTGGTTTTGCGTAAGCGAGCGGTACAGCTCGCTTAGGGTCACGTCGCCGTCGCGGTTGGCGTCGGCCTGCGCGCCGTAGCGGGGGTTCAGGCTCTGGCTGAGCATCTGGGTAAAATAAAACGCGCCTTGCACGAGGGTGGCCGCGCCGTCCACGGTGGGGCTAGCTCTCCAGTACCAGCTTTCCTCCCGCGCGCCGGAGCTGGCCAGCACTTTATAGGAGGGCCCCTGAAAATACAGGGTTTCCGGCTGTGTGCGCATTCCCTTGCCGATAAACGCGCCGCTGTAACACGCATCCAGCAGTACGACCTTGGTGCCCGCAATGGGGTCCAGCGCCGCCTGCAATTGCGCGGGGGTAATGTAGGCTTCCGTGGTTCCGTCGCTGAAAAGCAGCGACGCTTCCACGCCGTGATCCGGGTCGTATTCACCGTGGGTGCTGATGTACAGGTAGCTTACGTCCCCGGCGGCAGCGCCGCCGAAGGTGGCTTGTATCCAAGCAGCCAGTTCGTCTGCACAGGCGATGGGCGTATCGGGGATCACGATGGTTTCAAAAGGGCCGCTGCTCTGCTGCAAAGCCTCCTGCATGGCAAACACGTTATTGGTGGAGGAGGGGTACGTGCTGGGAAAGGATACAAAATCGTCCACGCCGATGAGCAGCGCGCGGTTTTTCCGTATCCCTCCGGTTTCTGCCGCCGCGGTTGGTGAAAGCGCCGCCAGCGCGATGAGCGCCACGCAAAGCGCAGTTCCCCATGCCAGCCCGCGCCGGCAGCGGCGTATCCATGCGTGCATATTGTGCCTCCCCGCGCCTGTTTCCATGGGGAAACGGGCGCTTAGTCCGTTACCAGCCAGGTATCGGGGGAATCAAACTCCAGCTGGGCTATATCCAGTGCGATCGCCTGTTGGGTTCTCCGGTCGGCGATGCCGTTGACTGCCTTTTTTTTCATGGTACGTTGATAGGCCATAATGGCGGCCTTGGTGTTGCTGCCGCAGGTGCCGGTTTGGTCGGACTCGTCTAAAAAACCCAGCGCGGTCAGATTTTGCTGCAAAGCCAGCACCTTGTCGCCGCTGCAACCGTAGCGGATAGTGGTATCCACCACATCCTCGCAGGCGCCAAAGCCCAACACCTGGCTGTTGTTAAGCGGATAGGTGTTGCGCAGCACGCTGGAGGGGTTGTTACCCTCAATGACGTGAATGGTCACATCTCCCCTGCGCATCCTGAGTGCAGTATTCCACCAGCGCGACGTGCTCGGTATCTCCCGCTTCGTTGTAGCTGAAGAACACCAGATCGCCGGGGCGGGGGATATACTCGTTTTTCGTTAGCAGGTGATCCTCGCCCTTGAGCCACTGGTAGCCCCACTCCGGGCAGTTGCCTTTGCGGTATATAAACCGTCCGCGTGCGATAAACCAATCCCGCCCCACGTTCTGCCCGCCGTAGTTGGGGTATTACGCTGTCCAGCAGCGTGTACCCGTATTGCTGGTCGGTTTGGTCCACACACCAGCAGATAAACTCGGCGCACCATGCCGCGTTGGGGTCGCCCGACCACTCGCCATACTTGGTATGGTTATTCGGCCCTTCGGTATAGCCCAGCTCGCCCTCTGCCACCGCCAGCAGCGCCGGGACGAACGCGGGGCTTTCCCCCGTATCCACCACGGTTTGGGCAGGCGCAGCCGTTTCCGCCGTCTGCGCGCCATCCTCGGCGCAGGCAGCAGGCAGCAGCAACGCCAGCATAAGCAGGCAGGCTGTAAACCGTAAGGCTTTCATTTGCGTTCCTCCGTACTGTGTGCTTTATCGTCCAAAGGCTTCGATGCCGCGAAGCAGCTCAAACTCGCGTATATCGCGCACGGTGGTGTACATTTTACGCGTCAGGATGGCGCCCGAGCGGTTAAAACAGGCAGATGAACGGTACATCGTTGGCAAACTGCTGCTGTATCGCCTGCTGGGTATAGGCGTAGTCATCCTGCCGGGTACAGGTGCGCAGGGTTTCAAACAGGCTGGTCATTTCGCTGGATATGTAGCGGCAGTAGTTGCCGCTGTTGCCCTTCATGAGCATAAAGCCCGCGTCCGGCGAAACATCCATCTGGAAGGAAGCCAGCGCCATATCAAACGCGCCGCTTTCCAGCTTTTGCTGCTCCTCATCATAGGTCATGGTGGTAATGTTTACCTTGATCTTCAAAGCCTCCAGCATATCGGCGATCATGTTGGCGGTTTCAAAGCGCACGTCGTTTTGCGGGTCTTCGTACACAAACAGGCGCAGGTACAGGTGCTTTACCTTATCCGCGTCCAACACCTTATCCAGCACGCCGTCATCGTCAATATCGCTCCAGCCATCCTCCTCCAAAAGCCGCTGCGCCAGCTCCAGGTTGTAGGCGTAGGTGCTTTCCTGGTCGTAATACAGCCAGCTGGAGGAGGAGATGGGGGTGTCGGCGTCATCCGTCATGCCCATGTATACCTTGGTGGAAATCAAATCCGTATCAATGGCGGCGCGGATGGCGCGGCGTACATTTTCGCTGTCCAGCGGGTATTCGGTATGGTTGAGCAGCAGGGTTTCCAATTGCCGCGTATTATACGTAACGGATAGGGAACTGACGCCGCTTTTGTACTGCGAGGCGGTTACCGAGCGCGTAAAGGCCGTATCCACGCGCCCATATTCGTAGGCGGTAATCAGCTCTTTGTTGCTGGAGTACAGCGAAACCATAATCTCCTGCACCTGCGGCTGGGTCTGCCACCATTTGGGGTTGGCTTTGAGCCAGATGTAGTTGGCAGGTTCAAACGTGTTGATTATGTACGGCCCCGTGCCCAGCGGGCTTGCCATATCCACCTGCGAGGCGGGTACGATGGGAAAGGTAAGCTCGTAGAGGATGCCGTAATAACTGCGCTTGGTTTTGAAAACCACGGTTAAATCATCGCTGGCGCTGACACTGCTGACGACGTAGCGCAGGTTTTGGTAAAACCCGCGGGCGGAAGCGTCGTCGCTTTTGGACTTTTCCAGCAGGTAGTTGCAGGTTGCCACCACATCGCCCGCCGTAAGCGGCGTACCATCGGAAAAGGTAACGTCATCGCGCAGGGTGAACGTCCAGGTACTGCCGTTGTCCGAGTCGGTCCAGTTTTCGGCCAGCAGCGGCTGCGGCAGCCCGTTATCATCCACTGTGACAAGGCTTTCATATACCACGCTGTAAATGGATACGATGTCCCGTTCCAGCGGGTCCAGCGGACGGATTTCGGTGGTGCGGGTGGAATAAATTGCCCACGATCAGCGAATCGCCCACGTTTTCGGCCAGCGCCGGAAACCCGGCGACGAGCACTGCAAGGACAAGCAGCAATGTAAAAATACGTTTCATACGTTTCCTCCCAGAAAATGCGCTGCAGGCGTTAGTGTACAGCGGCGATGGCGGCAATATCCGCCGTGGTTTGCGCGCTTTCCTGCGCGGTCTGCAGGCTGTCCGCGCCGCCTTCGTAATACAGGCGGCGGTAGATGGCGAAAGCGTTAAGCACCCGGGTAGCATAGTTTTTGGTAGGGCCTTCCGCCATTTGGCTTAAATCGATGGATTGGCTGTCTGTGCTGTAACGCGAATCGCTGAGCCAGTTCTTCACGGTGGTTTGCCCGGCGTGGAACGCGGCGGATACCAGCACCGGATCGTTGTTGAACAAATCGCTTAAATAGGCCAGATACCAACAGGCGTATTTTACGTTGGTATCCGGGTCGTACATTAAATCAAAGGAATAGGCTGTCGTTTCGTCGATTTTGCCGTGCACCCATTCGGCGGTGTCGGGCATCATCTGCATCAGTCCGCGCGCGCCTACGCTGCTCTCCGCCGAGGGGTTGAAGGAGCTTTCGTTCAGCACGATGGCGGCGACAAAGGCGGGGTGCAGGTTATTGGCCTGCGCCTGCTGTTCAATCAGCTCGCGGTAGCGGTAGGGGTGGGAACTGAGCAGCGCGGCCTGCGCATCCACACGCGCGGCCAGTACGGCCTGCTCGCGGCTGACAAAGCTCATCTGTAAAATCCACAGCAGTACCGCAAGCCCTGCCAGCGCAAACACCGCAATGCCCAGATAGGGGATTTTCAGCTTCGGACCGCCCTCGCCGTTTTCGTCCGGCTCCTCGTCCATGCGGCGGTCGCGCGGGTCGTTTTTTTCGGCGGTGACGGTGTAGGGGGAGTCGTGGTACGGCTCCGCGTAGGGGTTTGCCATGGGCTGGGGGCGATAAGCCTGCGGCGGCGCATAGGTTGCGGGGTCCGGCTGCGCCTGCCTGCGGGCATATTCCGCACGCGGCGGCGGGTAGGAGGCAGAGTGCTCCTGCGTGCCCGGCGCGGCTGGAGCGCGGCGGTCGTACTGCGGCTGCTGTGCGCCCCGCCGCTTGTTGCCGTAGGCGCGCTGCAAGGCTTCTTCCGCCTCGCGCTGCCGCTGCTGGGCAACCAGCTCCGGCGGGTAACCCGCGTCCACATAGGCGTCGGACAGGTTTTGGGGTTGCTGCTGTTGCGCAGGCGCAGCGTTGCGGATGGGTCTGCCCAGCGGGTCGAGCGCCGGGGACTGTGCCTGTGGCTGCTGCGGCGCGCGCTGCACCTGCGGAGTGCGCCGGTTGACCGGGTAGGGCGTTTGGTTTTGCCGGGCGGCGCGCAGCCAATCCGGCATTTCCTGCGCGGGGGGCGTGGTATATTCGCCGTCGCCCGCGGTAAACACCGGCGCATTTTGCGCCTGCGTACCCGGCTGCGGCGTGGCTGCCGGAGAAATAGGGGCAGCCGGAGAAACGGAAGCAGCCGTTGGCTGCGTGGTTGTTTGTGGTTGTGGAGCCGTTTGCGGCTGGGCGGCAGCCGAAGGAGCGAAACCAGCCGTAAACTGCGCGGGCGTATAACGGGCGCTGCGGCGGCGCTGGGCGGCGCCAGCTTCCCCGGCGGCATAGGCTGCGCTTGCTCCTGTGGGAGTCTGGGGCGATTGCCAGTAATCCGTATAGTCGGCCTGTGCCGCGGTTAGCGGCTTGGGCGAAAGGGGCACATAGTCCGGCGTGCGGGCAAACGCGTTGCTGCGCTCGCGCGGGTAGGCCGTGCGTTTCACCGCAGCGCGCGTTTCGGCGCTCGGTTGGTGAATCGGCTGGCTCTGGCGTTCCCGCTCCCCTTGGGCAACGGAATCAAAAATCAAATAATCGACCGGAGCGGAGTCATCCTCTTCGCTGCGGTATTTTCGCGGGAAGCATGGCAGCATGCCCTTGCTCCTTTCTCCTTGGCCCGGCGCTGCGGCGCAGCGCCATATACAGGCGCTCAGTGCCTGTTGCGTTTTGGACCATCGGTCAAAATTTGTTGCCACAGAGCGCTTGCCCGCTTGCGGGTGAGGGCGTAAGGTGCGTCTGTGGATAATACATAGTCGGAACGGCTTTCCGTAACCTCGGAAGGGTTTTGGCTTTGGATGCGGCGGCAGGCTTCCTCCCGGGTCAGGTGGTCGCGGCGGCGGATGCGGCGGATGCGCACTTCCCGCGGCGCGGTAACGCAGACGATGGCGTCTGCCAGCACATCCATGCCGGTTTCAAACAGCAGGGGCACATCCAGCAGGGCGACCTGCGTGCCGCTTTGCGCAAGCGCCTCCAGCTTCTGCTGCACCTGCCCGATAATCAGGGGGTGTAAAATGGCGTTGAGCCGTTTTCGCGCCGCAGCATCGGTAAACACCAGCTGCCCCAGCGCCTTGCGGTTCAAGGTGCCATCCTCATGAAATACTTCCGCCCCGAAGGTTTCCCGGATGGGCGGCAGGCCAGCCCCGCCGGGCGCGGTAAGCGCGCGGCTGATGGCGTCGGCATCCACCAAAGCGGCGCCCTTGGCCTTAAAAAGCCCCGACACCGAGGATTTGCCCGAGCCGATGCCCCCCGTAACGGCGATGATACGCATGGGTGCGCTCCTTTCCCCGCTGCTATTTGGCTTCGTACCAGCTATGCCCGCTGCTCACATCCGCTACCAGCGGCACCGCCAGGGTCACGATTTGCTCCATGGCGGTTTTCAGCAGCTTGCGCACAGCTTCCTGCTCGCCAAGCGGGCACTCGATGACCAGTTCATCGTGTACCTGCAAAATCAGCTTGGCGGCGTAATGTCCTTTCATCAGCTCTTCCTGCACGCGCACCATGGCCAGCTTGATAATGTCCGCCGCCGTGCCCTGCACGGGGGTGTTCATGGCGGCGCGCTCGCCGAAATTGCGAATGTTGCGGTTGGCGCTGCGCAGTTCGTGCAGGTCGCGCCTGCGGTAAAACAGCGTTTCGGCATAGCCCAGCTCGTAGCCCCGGCGGACGGATTCGTCCATAAAGGCTTTTACCATGGGGTAGCGCTGGAAGTACGTGGCGATAAACTGATCCGCCTGCTTGCGGCTTACGCCGGTATTGCGCGCCAGCCCAAACCCGCTGATGCCGTATACGATGCCGAAATTCACGGCCTTGGCGCTGCGGCGCATGGCGGGGGTGACGCTGTCAAACGGTACGCCGTTGATCTCCGCGGCGGTGCGGGTGTGAATATCCTGCCCTTTGATAAACGCGTCCTGCATGGCGGGGTCGCCGCTTAAATGCGCCAGTACGCGCAGTTCAATCTGGCTATAGTCCGCGTCCAGTAAAATACAGCCCTCTTTGGCGATAAACGCGCGGCGGATCTCCCGCCCTTCCTCGCTGCGAACGGGGATGTTTTGCAGGTTGGGCTCCACACTGGAGATGCGGCCGGTAACGGTGGCGGTTTGGTCAAACGTGGTATGGATGCGGCCTGTTGCGTCCACCAGCTTGCTTAAGCCCTCAATGTAGGTGCTTACCAGCTTGCTCAGCTTGCGGTAGCGCAGCAGCGGCTCGATGGCGGGATGGTCGATGCCCTCTAAAATTTCCGCCCCGGTAGACCATGCGCCCGCCTTACCCTTGCGCCCCGGATGGGGCAGCCCGAGCCGGTCGAACAGCACTTCGCCCAGTTGTTTGGGGCTGTTGACGTTAAACTCTTCGCCGCCGGTGAGAAAAATTACATCCTTGCGGCAGGTTTCCATTTCGGCGGAAAACAGCGTGCCAAGCTCGGTCAGCGCATCTTTATCCACGCTGAAGCCCTCACGCTCCATGGCGAAAAGCACCCGCGTCAGGGGCATTTCCATATCCATCAACAGGGCGAGCATGCCCTTGCCGGTCAGCTTAGTGCGCTGCTCGCCGCTTAAGGTGTAAATGGCGGCGGAATCCAGTGCGGCTTGCGCGGGCGGCAGCGAGGCGGCGGTTTTTTTGCCTTTGCCAGCGGGCTTATCCTCGGCCTCGGGCTGCGGGCGCAGCGAGGGCAAGGTTTCTTCCAGCGAGAAGCCTTTTTTAGTCGGCTCCAGCAGGTAAGCCGCGACCATCGTATCCAGCTCGATTTTCGGCAGCGGCAGTTTCAGCCCGTCCAGCTTGTGGAAAAGGGCTTTCGCGCCATGCACAATCAGCGGCACGCCCTCCCACAGGGGGGCAAGCGCGGTGAAAATCTGGTCGTCGTACAGGCCGACGTTCATTAAATTCACGGTAATGGGTGCGTACCAGCAGTGTCCTTTCGCATCGCACAGGCCGATGGCGGTATCCCCCATGGCGATGGCGACGGGTTTGCCGGAAGCTTTCAGCTCTTTCGCCAGCGCGGTTAGCTCGTCCGCCGTGGAAACGGCTTTCGGGGCGGCCTTGGGCGCGGCGGCTTCGGGCTTGGGCGCAGTCTCTTTATGGCTGTCTCCAAACAGGGTTAAAAGCCTGCGGGAGAGGTTGTTCATTTGGTATTTTTGCAGTGCGGGCACGGCGCTTGCCATGCCGTCCATTCCGCATTCGGCAAAATCAATCGACAGGGGCGCATCCACACGGATGGTGCCCAAATCCTTGCTCATCGTGGCGGATTCGGTGTTCGCGCGCACGCGCTCGCCCAGCTTGCCTTTGATTTCGTCGGCGTGTGCCAGCACGTTTTCCAGCGTGCCGTACTGGTCGATCAGCTTGAGCGCTGTTTTTTCGCCCACGCCGGGGATACCGGGAATATGGTCGCTGCTGTCGCCCATGAGACCCTTCATATCGGGCACCTGCTCGGGCGTATAGCCGTAAATTTCTTTAACGGTATCGGGGGAAAGCAACAGGCTTTCGGATATGCCTGTTTTGGTGAGAATCACCTGCGTATCGGCGGTAATCAGCTGCAGGCTGTCCCGGTCGCCGGTGAGGATGTAGGCGTGTACGCCGCGCTGGTTGGCCAGCTTGGCGGCGGTGCCCAGCAGATCATCGGCCTCGTAGCCGTCCATCTCGCACTGGGTTACGCCCATGGCGGTCAGCAGTTCGTGCACAATGGGGAACTGCGGGCGCAGCTCCTCCGGCGTGGGTTTGCGGCCCGCCTTGTACTCGTCGTACATTTCGTGGCGGAACGTGGGGGCGTGCGTATCGAACATAATGCACAGCGCCGCGGGGTGATAATCCGCAATCGCTTTGAACAGCATTAAAAAGAAGCCCTGCACCGCGTTGGTGTATACGCCGTGTACGCTCAGCGGGGGCAGCGCGTGAAAAGCGCGGTGGATGAGGCTGTGACCGTCCACCAACAGTACCGATTCGGGCTGCGCGGCCATAGGAACCCTCCCTTCCGTTGGCTGTATTAATCAGGAGAAGTATAGCACAACTGGGGGTAGAATACAAAAATACGTTTGCCTATCAGGCCCCGGCGCGGGGGCGTACTGCCGTATACTTGCGGCGGAAAAGCGTTATCCGCGAAGAAGCACCACGGTATGCCGCAAATAGCACAACAGCCCCGAAAAAGCAGGCGCAAACGAGCTTTACAGGGCTGTGGCAAACAAGTGAACTGCCGGAACACTCCGCGGCACCTATGATGGCGATACGCAGGCAGCGGGCGGATGTGTAAAAATTGCAACAATTTGGCGTAAAAAAGGGGCGTTTACGGGGTCTCCTCATCGTCCCCTTTTTTGGTCTTCTGCACGTTCTCGCTGACCAGCTTATTCAGCTCGTCCATAAAGCTGCTTACATCGGTAAACTGGCGGTAAACGCTGGCGAAGCGCACGTAGGCGACCTCGTCGGTCTTTTTCAGCTCCTCCATCACCAGCTCGCCGATGCGGCGGCTGCTGAACTCGTTTTCACCGCTGGAGTACACCGCTTTTTCCACCTTTTCCTCGATGGCGTCGATGTCCTTCATGCTGATGGGGCGTTTCTGGCAGGCGTGAATCAGCCCTTTTTTGATTTTCTCGGGGCTAAAGGGTTCGCGCCGCATATCCTTTTTCACCACCATGACGACGGTGGTTTCGATTTTTTCATAGGTGGTAAACCGGCGGCCGCAGCGCATGCACTCGCGCCGCCTGCGGATGCTTGTGCCCTCTTCGGTGGGCCGGCTGTCAATTACGCGTGAATCCAGATAACCGCAATATTGGCATCTCATACGAGCCGCCTTTCTGCTTTGTGAAAGCGATCGAACAATTTTCTACCATTATAATCCATTCCCGGCCGGGAGGCAAGCCTAAAACCCTTACAGCGAGCGATTTGGCGCGTTTTTCGCCGCGGCGGGCAGGGTAAACGCGGCCGATATACACAGCACCAGCGGCAGCTCCCGCGAGTAGAACACCGTGCCCAGCACGAGGCAAGCCGCAAAAAACACCCGTTGCAATAGAATGTGGGCGATTGCGGGGCTGCGGGTAAGCCCGGTTTCCGCACCGCGCCCGATGATCCACGCCGCGCCTGCAAACGCTGCCGTGCCCAAAAGGCCAAGGGCGGAGAGCATATCCAGCAGATCGCTGTGCATCCCCAGCGCTTTTACGCCGCCGGCCAGCGCGCCCAGCAGGGGCGAAGCCGCAAAGCCGCGCAGCGCGTCCTGATACAGCTCCAGCCGTGAGCCCGCATCCACCGCGCCGCCGTTTAGCATGACCAACAGCTGGCTTAAGCTGTAGGAGGCGTTTTCAAACCCAAGCCCGACCGCAATATTGCCCGCCCATGTGATCAGCGGCACGCGCAATAGCCACAGCGCGGCGAAAAACGGCAGCGTCCACAGCATGGCGCGCCCGGGGGTGAGTCCTAGAAAAATCGCCCGCAGCAGCAGTGCCAGCAGCTCCACCGCCGTAATGGCTGCCGCGAACAGAATGGCGTAGGTGTACTGCGAAAGCACGATCATGCACAGCTGTGCCGCGTAGAGCAGTATCGCGCCCAAGCGCTTCCACCCGCGCAGGACATAAGCGGCGTAAAACACCATGGGAAGCAGCAATACGCTTGCGTATACAAAGTCGTATCCGCCGATGTTGCGCAGCATCAGCTCCCGCAGGTAATCCTGCCGTCCGGCCTCGCCGGAGCCGAGCGAGCGGGCGTAGGCGTACACCTTGTCCCCGCGTAGCATGCCCTGCGTAAGCCAGCCGATGGTGGTAAGCGTCGTCACCGCTATGGCCAGCACAAACAGCGGCAGTACCCACCGGTACAACCGCCGGTCGCCCCGTCCGCGCGCGTAGGCGAACCACAGCAGCGGAAACCAGAACATGCCCTGCTGCGCAAGGTAAGCGGGCAGGTTGCCGCCCCCACGCTCCATCCAGAGAAAAAGTACCAGCGGCAGTGCGGCGGCCAGCAGCACACGCGGCAGAAAATCAAACCATTTTTTCGGCAGGGTTTCGCCATCCAAAACGACGCCCACGGCAAACAGCCCAACCGCCAATACGCCGGTTACGGCATGCCCCGCGGCCTGCACCGCAGGCAGCAGGAGCCATAGAATATACAAAAGCATAGAGTCGTTTACAATGGCCGGGGACAGGGTTTGCCGGTGGATTCGCTTCATGGCGCGCCTCCCGTATGTTTCGCAGTTTGTTTGCCGCTTCATTATACATGCGCAGCGCCCGGCGGGCAAGCGCCGCGGGCGGCGGCGGGGAAGCCCGCGCTTTTCAAAACGGATTTTTTTTGCTATACTGTCGCCTATGAAAGCAGGTGATGGCATGCTGCATTTTACCAAAATGCACGGCATCGGGAACGATTACCTTTACGTAAACGCCTTTGTCGAAACCCTGCCGGACGATCTGCCCGCGTTGGCGGTGCGTATGAGCAAACGGCGCTTCAGCTGCGGCAGCGACGGGCTCATCCTCATCATGCCCAGCGACGTGGCGGATTTCCGTATGCGGATGTTCAATAACGACGGTTCCGAAAGTGAAATGTGCGGCAACGGCATCCGCTGTGTGGCGGCGTACTGCCACGACCGGGGGCTGACCGACCGGACAGCATTTGATATTGAAACCGGCGGCGGTATTAAACACATGCTGCTGACGCTGGATGCAAAAGGCCGCACCGAAAGCGTGCGTGTGGATATGGGCGCGCCGGTAACGGACGGCAAAGCCATCCCCAGTGTGTTTGCGGGCGATCCTGTCGTGGGGCAGCCGCTGACGGCGCTTGGCAAAACATGGCCGGTAACGCTGGTTAACATGGGTAACCCCCATGCCGTCACGTTTGTGGATGACCCGCAAACCGCGCCGGTGACCACCGTGGGGCCGCTGCTGGAAAAGGATGCGGCTTTCCCCAACAAATGCAATATCGAGTTTGTAACCGTGCTGAATCGCGGACACATCAACATGCGGGTTTGGGAGCGCGGCACGGGCGAAACCCTCGCCTGCGGCACGGGCGCATGCGGCTCGATGGTCGCCAGTGTGCTCAATGGCTTCATTGACCGCAAGGCTACGGTCACCCTGCCGGGCGGCGAGCTGACCGTGGAGTGGAGCGAAAAAGACAACCATGTGTATATGACCGGGCCTGCCACCTTCGTGTACGACGCTGTTTGGCTGGGCGACGACTAACCCCGTTTTTCCATATAGCCGCCCCGGGGCGGCAAGACAAAAAGGAGGTATCCCCTTGCACGTAAATCCGAATTTTGAAAAGCTGCCGGGTTCCTATCTGTTTGCCGAAATCGCCCGCCGGGTGAAAACCTATGGGGAAAAACATCCGGATGCGGATATTATTAAACTGGGCATTGGGGATGTAACCCGCCCGCTGGCGCCCGCTGCGGTGGAAGCCATGAAAAAAGCCGCCGATGAAATGCTTTCGGCTGCCACCTTCCGCGGCTACGGGCCGGATTACGGGTATGATTTTTTAATCGACGCCATCCGCGATGTGGATTACGCGCCCCGCGGCGTTACACTGGCCGCCGATGAGGTATTTGTGTCCGACGGCGCGAAAACCGATACGTCCGCTTTGCAGGAGCTGTTTGCGCCGGATACGCGCATCGCCGTGACCGATCCGGTTTACCCCGTGTATGTGGACAGCAACGCCATTGCCGGGCGGCTGGGCGTGTTTGAGGGTGGCCGCTGGACCAACCTTACCTACCTGCCCTGCAACGCGGAAAACGGCTTTGTGCCCGTGCCGCCCAAAGAAGCGGTGGATATTATCTACCTGTGCTACCCCAATAACCCCACCGGCACCACGCTGACAAAAGAGCAGCTTGCGCCCTTTGTGGAATACGCCCGTAAAAACGGCGCGCTCATTATTTACGACGCGGCATACAAGGCGTTTATCACCTCCGATGTGCCCCACAGCATTTACGAGGTGGAAGGCGCGCGCGAAGTGGCGATCGAGTGCAACTCGTTCTCCAAAACCGCAGGTTTTACCGGCATCCGCTGTGGCTACACCATCATTCCCCACGAGGTGGTGGGGTTGGGCGCACAGGGGCAGACGGTGGAACTGAACGCCCTGTGGAAGCGCCGCATGGGCACCAAGTTCAACGGTGTCAGCTACCCGGTGCAGCGCGCCGCCGCGGCGGTGTTCAGCCCCGAAGGGCAAAAGCAGTGCGACGAAACCATCGCCTACTACCTGCAAAACGCCGCCATGATCCGTGAAGGACTGGAAAAAGCGGGCTATACGGTGTTTGGCGGGGTGGACGCACCCTATGTGTGGCTGAAGACCCCGGTGGACAGCTGGCAGTTCTTCGATACGCTTTTAGACACGGCACACGTGGTGGGCACGCCGGGCGCGGGATTCGGCCCCAGCGGTGAAGGCTATTTCCGTCTGACCGCCTTCAACACCCGCGAGAAGACAGCCGAGGCGCTGGAGCGCATCCAGAAGCTGTAAGGGCGTCTCCTTATCAATTGCATCATAAACCGGCGGATGCGGCTGTGTGCTTGCGTCCGCCGGTTTTTCGCGCGCCGCGCCGGAAAGGGAAAACGGTTTTGGAAAGCGAATACAATACGTTAGCATTTTCTTTGCGAAGGAGCATTTATCATGAGCCGCCACGCCATGCGACCCCGATCCGCTACCCGTACGCCGTGGGGCAGGCGCGCGGTGCTGCTGTTTACGTTGCTTGCGCTTTGCGCTTTGCTTACGGCCTGCACAGCGGTGGATACGCTGGTGGCCGCCGTGCCGACTGCCGGGGAGGAAAGCGCCGCGGGGCCGAACCTGTCGCTGCTGTCCTTTGACAGCTATACGGATGCGGAAACTGAAACGCCCGCGCCGACTGCCGGGGTCGCGTATGCCACGGTGGATTTGTGGCTGGACGGCACGCAGAACATGGGCGGCATCAATGTAGAAACCAACAGCATTTATCCCCACGACGGGCGTAAGTACCGCGAGGGCGGCTTCCACTACCATTACGGCAGCCAAACCGGCTGGTATGAGGATGTGCTGCGCGATCTGCTCGCCGCCGCGGACGAAACCCATGTGCGCACCCTGCGCTACGGTAACGAGACCATGAGCGATGCGTACCTGCAAAGCTACGGCCTGCCGGATTCCGGTGATGCGCAGGGCACATCCGTCTGGCGCGATTTGCATACCGTGGCGGTGGATACGCACGCCACGCTGTTTTCCACCTTTGTGGGCGAAACCATGGACGGCAGCTTTTACGAGCTGGGCTCTGCAAACTGGATCAACCGCATCCCTGCCCTGCATGATTACGATTTGGAAAACCCCACCCTTGCGCAGGCGATGAGCGACGCACTGAGCGCGCAGAGCACGGGCATTGCCGATGGGGACGAAAGCCTGATTCTGCAGCCGGGGCGCAACGAGCAGCAATGCGCGCTGCTTTCGGCACTGGAAAACATAGATACAACAAAGCTCAGCATTATCACGGTGGATACTGCGTCTGTGCGCAAAACCACCGGGGCGGACAGCGCCGGGCAGCCCATCGCCTATTACCGGCAGGTTCTTACGCAGCTGGGCGTGTTCGATTTGGGGCTGTGCGTGGGGCTGGTGGATTTTCAGCTCGATTATATGGGGCAGATGAGCACCTTCTCCACCGCTGATTTCAGCGAGCCGCTTTTATGGGGCCGCGTGATATTGGACGAGAAAAAGCAGACGTTTGTGAATCTGGGTGTGATGCCGCGCCATGTGCTTACGCTGGTTATCGGCACGCGTGTGCAGGTGGAAACCTACCTGCAAACGCTGGATACGGTGCTGGCGGGGGACATCGCCCTGCAGGGCACGCGCGGCCCCGAAAACGGCGAGCTTACCTATACCGCTTCCGGGCAGACCGTGGCGCAGGAGCCGTTTGCCTTTACATGGCAATCCACCATCATCGCCCGCCCGAGCATGAGCACCGCCACCCAGCATACGGACAGTGCAAATATTATGGTGGACGATTCCGCTGCCGCTGTGCAAACCGGCGCAAACGATGTGCCGCTGGTCGCCCTTTCGCCGGACCAAACCAGTACGCTGACCATCTGCCTGCCGCTTTTAACCGGGGCAAACGGTGCGACGCTGGATGTGAGCACGCTTTCCAGCGCCACGCTGGAAACCATCACTTCCCTCGCACTTACGCAAACCCTGCCCAACACGCCGGCGAATCAGGCAGCGGCGCAGGCTGCGGGGCAGCAGGTGATTGCCTACCGCGATACGCTGTACCTGTTTGGCGACGCGGGTACACCAACCGCCTTTACGCTTGACGGTATTGCACTTGAGGATGGCGCGCTGGTATGCACCCTCACGGTGCAGGGCGCGGCGCTTGCGCCCGGGTATTACCGCCTGCGCCTGTCGGCTGACCGCAGCGGCGAGCAGGTGGACTGGCAGCCCGTACCATGGATTGACGGCGCGGACAGCGTAAACGTATCCGTAACCGATACGCAGGTGTACACGTGGGAAACCTTCGTTTCCGCGATAACCGAGTACGAGCGCGGCTCTCGGCTTTTACCGGTGATGTTCCGCCATGCGTGGGGGCCGTACACGACCGAACTGTACCACAGCCTGATCGTGCCGGATTTTCCGCCTGTGTACAAGCTGGTGCACCTATCCGAGCTGACTTCGCAAATCCGCGATGCGGCAGCGGAGGGAACGCGCCCGTTGATTCGTTACGTATTTGAGGTGTTCATCCCCGGCGCGTAATGCCGGAGCCACCGCACCACCAAGTAGGAAAGGACGACTGTGCATGGTTAATGCCGCCCGCCCAAAACTGAAATATCATAACCGCACCAAAGTGTTCCTGTGCTATGCGCTGGCATGGGGCATTGCGCTGCTGCTTCCCTATGCGGGGCTTTTATATTTATACCCCTACAAGCTTGCGGGTACCGCCCCGGATATTACCGTTACCCTGTCCGCTTTGCCCTTTTTGCTGCCGGACAGCATACGCCATATGGTTGCATCCTCTTCGCTGACCGCCGGTATTCAGGGCGGGGCGTTATACTCGGCGCTGGCCGCGCGGGAGATGACCTGGCGCGCCGTCGTGGCGACGCTGGTGGCGACGGGCTGGGCTGTGGGGCTGCTTTGGCAGCTGCTCTGGCGGGTTACCTACCGCCATCCCCGGCAGGCCGCGCGCGCCACGCTGCACGCGGTGCACAGCTACCGCTGGTCCATGTTCGGCATCTGGCTGGTCAACGCGCTATTGGCGCTGGGGTTATACGCCGTTGGCGTACGGCTGATTCCAAACCGCACGGCGTGGGACTACATCCTCTACTTTAACGGCTTCATCCTCCCGCCGCTGGCGGCGTGGGTATGCTTCCGGTTGGCCGCGCCGCCGGCCATTTCCGGCAAGCACGCGTTCTTCAAGCGCCTCTGATTCTTTACAGGAGAATTTGCAGGAGAATGATGGAAGCATCCCCCGCATGTCACCGGGCGAATTTTCATCATCTCACGCTTTTAGAATCCTCGACGTAGCGCTGCTACTACTTCGGATTCCGCAAGCGCAATCTGAAGAAACTTCGCTCCAGATTCATGCGGGGTCTGCTTCCATCATTCCCCTGTGGTGATATACTTTGGGGTATAGGGTGGGAGAACGGCGTAGCTTGGTGGTTTGCAGGCCGGGTGTGGGTGAGGGAACAAGATTCGCTGCTATCCTCCCCTGCGGTGATATACTTCGGGGCTGGGAGAAGGGGAACGGATTCTCGCTGCTTTTGTTGATTACGTATACATGCGCTGCACCGTTTGGCGCGGGGCAGACCCGATAGAGGAGGCACTATGTCCTACTACCTGATTGCGATTGGCGGCACCGGCAACAAGGTGCTGGAGGCCATGGTATACGCCTGCGTGGCGGATGCGCTGTACACCGTGGAGGCGGATGGCCGCCACGTGCCGCTGCCCGCCGTGAACGCGTTGATTGTGGATGTGGACGCGGCTTGCGGCAATACCACGCGTGCCAAGCAGGCTGCCGAGCATTACGAGCTGGTACGTGAAGCCTTTGAAGCCTCGGGTGTTTCGCGCCGCGGCTTTCATACGGCGCTGAATGTACAGCGCTGGAATATGGATTTAGCGCGCCGCGCCGCCTCCGTGGATGATATGACCCTGAACCATCGGCAGGATCGGCTGCTGGCCAACAGCCTGTTTTCCGCAACCGAAGCCAAGCTGGAGTACAGCGAGGGGTTCCGCGGGCATCCGGATTTGGGGGTGCTGTTCTTTGCCGATATGCTCGGCTCGCTGGACGAGATGGCCGCCGAAGGCCAGCCGGATGAAATGGTGGAGCTGCTAAAGCGGATGCAGCGCGAGCTGGAAGCCGGGGAAACCGTGCGTGTGATGCTGGTCGGCTCCATTTTCGGGGGCACGGGCGCCAGCGGCATCCCCAGCGTATCGCGCTACCTGCACGACCGCTTTACCGCCTTTGCCGATCATTTCCTGCTGTCGGCTGTATTGATGCTGCCCTATTACGAGGTGCCGCCCGCCACGGTGGACGAGACAGAGGAAATCGTGGTAAAATCCTCCACCTTTATGGATAAGGCGCGCACCGCCCTGCAATACTACGGCATGGAGGGCATGGTGCGCTCCGGCGAGGAGGATACCCGCGGCATTTACGATGCGCTCTATCTGCTGGGCTTGCCCCGCGAAGCGTTTACCCAGACCCGCATTTACTCCACGGGTTCCCAAAGTCAGGAAAACGACGCACACCTGCTGGAGTGGCTTTCCACCCGCATGGTCGCCGCGTTTTACCGCACGGGCTTCCGGGGGGCGGATGCGCACAACATGGACTGTTATTATTACCAGTGGCATTCCGGCAACGTCAGCTGGGATTGCTTCGATAAGGAAAGCGCCCTGTACCACCGCGCTTTTGGCGGGCTGCTCAAAGCGTCGGCGCTGTTTTTCGGCGAGTGTTATCCCACGCTGCGCGCCTGCATCCGCAGCGATGACCGCCGCCTGTCCCGCACGGTCAACTATTGGACGGCCTATTTCTACGGCGTTCGCCGTTTCAGCGCCGCCCAGCGCGCGCAGCTGGAAAAGCTGATCGACTCCCTATACAAGCTATTGGCTTTTTACACCAACTGGGTCTGGCAGGTGCTGGGTACGTTGCCGCCCGCCAAACCGCCCCGGCAGCTGAGTGGGCTGTTCCACCCCGCGATTGTGGGGGATTTGCACGAGCTGCTGGCGCTGTACGGCATGGAGGAGACCCGGCGCGACGCGCGCACCATGGAGGCGCTGCGCCGTGGCCTGTGGCATGATTTTTCGCACATTGTCCTTCAGCCGGTACCCGACCGGGTAACTGCCGCGCAGGCGGTGGCGGGGCTGGGCGGCGGCAGCGCGCAGGATACGGGCGCCGATCCCAAGGCAGCCTTTGCCGCGTTTGCAGCGGCGCTGCTGGCCGTGGTAATGGAGGAGGATGGCCGATGAAACGCAGCAAGCAAGATCCCCGCAAGGCGGAGCTGGATAAAAAAACAACCTATATGACCCTGCTGCCGGATATGGAGGAGGGTTTCCACACCGGGTACCAGACGCAGGCGGGCATCGTGAGCGATGGCAGCCGCAAGCCGCACGAGTGGCTGGAAAGCTTCGCCATGAACATCCACACCGAGGGCGAGGATGTGGGCTATTCCATCCCGGATGTACTGGCGGGCGAGGCGCAGCTGCGCCGCCTGATGCGCCTGCCCCACCGCGAGGCCATGAGCCATCAGGAGATGATTGACTGGCGCGCGGTGCTTGCGCTGGTGTTGTTGTGGGACGGCTGGGCGAAGGATGATACCTGGCCGGAGCTGACCTGCGAAGAAATGCTGACGGGACATACGTTTATCCGCGGGGTGCGCGCGGCGCTCCCGCCCCGGCGGCTGGCGTTCGGCCTGCGGCTTTTTGTGCTTTCCACCCAGCGCGACGGCGTACCTGAGCGCAAGGCGATTGGCATGCTGTCGCCCACGGTGGCGCTTGCGCCCGCCGCCAACTCCGGTGATTTATCCGCCTTGCTGCCGCAGTGCGTGCGCTGGTATCTGCGCGATGAGCAGCGCTTTGACGATCCCTGCGCCTATCTGGACGAGGCCGACCGCGCCCGGCTGGTGCAGCACCTGCGTTTTTTGCAGGCGCTGGGTGAGCGTGTGGAGCTGGGCAGCCCCCTGTACTCTGCGGATGCGAGCCTGAGCGGGCTGATCGACCGGTATATTGACGATCTGCAAACGCTGCGTTCCTCCTGGCGCGAGCGGCTGGAGGCGGGCGATGCGAACGCAAAAACGGAGCTGTACATCCGCGCGCTTTCGGTGTACGGCCTATATGAGGTGAGCCGCCTGCCGGGCGTGACCCGGCGGGAGATCGCCTTTTCGCAGGAAGAGTTGACCCGCAACGTGCTGCTGCGCTGGTTTGCCGGCGGCCTTGCGGATGTGCCGCCGGAGTTTTCCGGCGCAAAGGTGATTACGTACGATTTTCACGGCAAACCCTTTGCCGTCGCGTCGCCCCGCTATCTGCTGGAACCGGCCAACACGCCGGAGGAAACCCAGACGCTAAAACAGCTGTGGGCGGAGCTATCCCTGCCGCTGCAATACAACGGTGCGTGGAACCGCGCCGTGGCGCGCCGCTTTGTAGAGCTGAGCAACCATATGACGGGGCTTTCGGGCGTGGACCACCGCGCCAGCCGTAAGGTGATTGAGCTGCTTCGGTACTGGAGCAACAAGCTGGGCAGCTTCCGCGAGGCGGGGGACCGCTCGCTGACGCTGCAATTGCCGATGGATAACGTGCCCTCCACCTTGGCGGAGCTGGCGCAGGAAATGGTGGGGCTTGCCGATACCGGCACGCTGGCGGAGGCGTTTTCGGATTGTCTTTTGCTGTGCGAGGGTGCATCCCCCTTTGATGATCCCGAGCTGACTGCGCACTGCGCTGTGCAGGGCGCGGAAAACCTGTACGCTGTGCCGCCCATCGGCCCCAAACTGGCGCTGTGGCTTACGCGCATGGCCGAAGAACTGGGTGATGATGCGGCGCGGCCGCGCCTGCCTGCCCAATCGTTCCGCTTTGCGTATATCGATGGGCCAAACGGGCGCGTACTGCGCGCGCAGATGACGCTGACCAGTAAGCGGCACAACGGCGAAGCCGTGATGAATAACGAAATTGTGCTCATCCGGGAGTATACGCCGGGTACGGCGTACACTGGCGGAGCGGCGGTGCGCGTGGCAACGGAACAGCTGCCTGCGGTGCGCTGCTGGCCTGCTGTGCGCCTGTCCGCAGGGCAGTGGATGGCGTACTTCGTGCTGGCGCAGCAAACCGGCGCGGTGGATGTGCTGGTACCCGCCGAGGCAGGCTGGGCGCAGGGTGAACCGCATCAGGCGGTCAGCGGCAGCGAGGGACAGGCATTTCCGCATAGCTGGCAAACGGCGCGCATCCGCCACTGGCCGCTGTATGTGGCGCTGTCGCGCGGCACCATCAGCCTTGGCGCACTGCCTAACGAGGAAACAATTTTACAGCTTAAGCGGGAGTCGGCGGCCGCCGTCGCGGTGGATTTTGGCTCCAACGCTACCACGGTGATGCTGCGGCAGGGGGGGCAGCTGCGCCCGGCGGAACTGCCCGCCGCGCTGCTGAAAACATTGCTGCACGCCCGCATGGAGGATGATCGCCTGCTGGCGGACGAGTTCATCCCCGAAACTATCGGGCTGGACCCGCAGCACCCGTCCACCTTCGTCAGTGCCATGGATATGTTCACCGACGATGAAAAGCAGTGGATCGCGCCGCTGCTGGACGGGCACATCTACTATCCGCCCGATTTGAACGCGCTGCTGGGTAAAAACCCCAACGCCTTGTATTACGATCTCAAATGGAGCGAGGAGCCCCATGTGGTACGGTGTCTGCGCCTGTTCCTCAAGCAGGTGATGCTGCAGGCGGCGCTGGCTGCGCGGCTGGCGGGCTCGCCGTCGTTAAGCTGGCGTGTCTCCATGCCCAACGCCATGCCGCTGTACCGGCAGGAAGCCTATTTGGATATGGCACGCGCGCTGGCGAAAGAAACCGCCGCCGATACCGGCGTGCCCTTGAGCGCGGACATGCCCCCTGTGCTCTTTGCCAGCGAAAATACGGCCGACGGTTTGTACTTCCGCAGCCGTAACGAGGTCAACACCCGCAGTGGATTTTTAAACATGGATGTCGGCGGCAGCACCACGGATATGAGCGTATGGCTGGGCGGCGGCACGCAAGCCGCCGTGGAAGCCTCGCTGCTGCTGGGCTGTCGGCAGATTCTATTTGATTCGCTTTCGGCACGCCGCCGCGAAGCGTTTGAAACCGACTTTGCGGATGCACCCATCGAGCTTCGTGCGCTGGTGGGGGAGATGATCCGCTCGTTTGTGGCCGGACAAAACAGCCTGCGGATGCGTCAGAAAAACGTATTCCTGCTGGACTCCTTTTTCGCCCGCCACAGCGAAGCCATTTCCGATGTAATGGCGTCCATCCGCGGCGAAGGGCGGGTAAGTATGCTGGAAAGCCTGCTGCTGCTGAACTTCGGATTCCTGTTCCGCCTGTGCGGCGAGCTGCTGGACCGCTGCGAGCAGCGGGAGGATACGCGCGCGCTGCTCAGCCCCCGCATGGAAATTTGCGTAGCGGGCAACGGCGGACAATTCTTGAAGGTGTTCGACCGGGAAACGCGGGGCAAGCTGTTCAGCCTTGCCCTGTCGGGCTTGAGCGATACGCACCCGGTGGAAGAACTGCTGCTGGTGCAAAGCCGGCATCCCAAGCAGGAGGTTGCGCGCGGGCTGCTGGCGGATGATACCCGCCTGCGCAGCAGCGTGCAGGGCGACGGCGTATTTGCCGATACGCAGGCGCCCATGGCAGGGGAACGCAGTAATTTGCTCAAGGAATATTTGCAGGCGTTTTACGCCGCTTTCCCGCAGGCGGGAGAAAAGCTGCTGGGGCGCGCGTTTGAGCGCGCGGGCGGGGTGCAAAGCCTGCGGCTGAAAACCTCGGCGGAAATTGAGCTGGAAACCATACTGGATAACGAGCTGACCGACGGTGACGAATTCGGCGGCTATGTGCGCGCCTTCGCCGCTATGAAGCGGCTGTGGGAGATTTAAACGGTCTGCGGGACAAGGACATTTGAACACGCCGCATCGACTTATGGGCTTGCCGCCGTGCGGAAAGCATAGGGGTTACCTATTTTACATATGGCAAGCGCGCCTCGGCCGCCTTCCCGTATACCGGGGAGAAGTCGCCGGGGCGCGCGTTTATGCGTGCAGCGGGAGTAAACAATGTATAGTGGATGGTGATACCCGTCCGCCCAAAAGCCCAATCTGCGGGACCGGCGATGGGCTGTCAACGGCTATCCTTTATGGACAAGGAAACGTTGCCACCGGCCCTCCCGTGTTTACCCGTATCTTCAACCTTGAAACGGGCTGGCAGTTTGACGATAAGGTAAAGTATTTTGCTCCCCGCAAGTATCGTTATACGTCCCTTTCAAAATACGATATCCGTACCTTACCGGCAGTATATTCCCGGGTGACGGTATAGCCGTGTTTGCGGTAAAAATAGTGGTTGCGGGTTTTATCGGCAGGCGTTTCCAACGCCCAGTGCTTCGCCTGTGGAAAAGTAAAATCGAGAAACCGCATGGTAAGCTGGCCGATGCCTTTGTTTTCGTATGCGGGGAGTACGCAAATACACCCTAGATAGTAATTGCCGCCGCCCAAATCGCTGACGATGACATCGCCGACCGTTTGGCCCTCGCAGCGGATGAGATACACATGCTTGCATGCGATGCTTTCCTGCATTCCTTCGTATGAGCGGTTGTAACCGGGGCATTCGCCGTAGCGGATAAAATCGGCATGGAAGCATTGGTTTTGCACCGCAATCAGCGCATCGGCGTCCGCCAATACCGCGCGTGTAAACTGAATATTCATTCTCCACGGCCTTTCTTCTCACATTTCAGGGATGGGCGTATTAAATTGGCTTTCAAAGGTGCGGTACAGCGCTGTGTGCGGGCGGTAAAACCCACCCTCCGGTATGCGCGGGCATAGCGAAGGATGGGCTGTGGCTATGTTTTTACGGCACGCTTTCGGGAACGCGCTTACGGCTTGTAATAATGGTCGATCAATACGCACTTGCCGTTTTTCAGGTGGTATTGCAGTACCCAAATTTTACTATCTACTGTTTTACAAGTGTATTGTACGGTGCGGGTGCCGTCCTCGTTTTGCAGAACCACGCCGACGTTGGGGTCGGTATAGTATAGGTTGCGGCTGCTATCCTGATTGGGCGGCATGCCGTAATCCTTATAGGCGGCGGTGATTTCGCTTTCGCTGCTGCCCAGCCCCACGCCCCGCGGGGCGGAGGCAACGCCGCTGCTCATTTCGATGCGCACCAGCTGCCACTGGTTGCCCTGCAGCATGAATACCGCATAGCCCCATGAATACACCAGGTGCTGCGCCTGATTTTCCAGCGTCAGGTACTGGGTATCCAGCGTTTTTTGCGGCTGGCCGAAGGCATCCTCAAATTCCGCAAGCGATGTGTTAATCAGCTCGAAATTGCTGAAGGTGTCCTCCTCGCTGTACATCTCCAACGGGTAGGGCTTCACATTAAATTTATAGCCGACCTCCATCGTGCTGGATTGCTTGCCGTAGCCGTTAACAGCAACAGCCTTGAGCGTTACGCGGCCGGAGGGAAGCTGGATGGGCGTACCATCGTAAATGGGGCTCAAATCGGGGTCGGGGGTGGAGCCGTCGATGGTGTAGTAGAAGGTCTGGTTGTCCTCCTTGGCTAGCTGTTCACTGGTCTTCGACCGGCGTTGCTCCGCGGTATCGGTGCTTGCGCCTGCGCGCAGGCTGACGGTATGCAGCGTGGAGTAGGTGTTAGGCGCAAGGTTGCACTTGGGCGCGGACGGAGAGGGGTAGTAAACGGTGTAGGCGGCGCTCATTTCGTCGCTGACCAAATCTTCAATAACGCATACGGCGCGAAGGGTGTAGGAGCCCTCCGTGATGATAACGGAATTGTTTTTCACCAGCGTGCCGCCCTCCGGCAGTACCGCGTCGTCATCCAGCGTGTAATAAATATCGTACCCCTGCGGCGAGGTGACGGTTATGGTCTGCTCCAGCTCGTAGCGGCCGGACAGGTGATCGGTATCCACCTCCGGCTCGTTGGGGATAAAATCGTTGCGCTGGATGCGGAACGTTTCTTTATCGGTATTGTTATACGCCAGCAGCATCAAATCGGCGGCTTCTGGGTCGCGGTCCTGATCCAGATAAATGCTGATCAGCGCGGTATAGGCCTCGCTGCGGCTGGGGCTTATGTTTGTAAGCAAATCCATATACAGGGCTTCGGCTTTGGCTTCCATGGTGTTCAGCTCGTACGCCTGCCCCAGCAGTAATAGCCCGTCATAATTTTCCGGGTCCAGTATATCGGCAATACGGAAGGCCATAATGGAATCTTCCATATCGCCCTCGTTCATAAACGCCTGCCCGACCGTCCAATAGGCCTGCGCGGGTGCGTCCTCCAGCGTTTTCAGAGCGTCGTCGTGCGCGTCCTCTACGGTGGCGTCGGTGTTTACGGCCAGCGCCAGCAGGGCGTCGTTGGCGGCCATGGTACGTTTGCGCGCCAGCATCTGCTGGCCGGTGTCGGAGGTGTTCAGGTAAAGGAGATACCCAAGCCCCGCCGCGATGGATAGCCCGATGCAGATGACGCCGATCAGCATCCAGTTGATGGGGTGCTGGCGCACGATTTTCGGCTTGCCGTGCCGGGAGGCGACCTGCCGGGTGTTGCGGCTGTTGGTGTGTACCGGCACGCCGCGCCGGGTATTGGGGCGGCTGGCGAAGGATTCCAGCACAGGTTTATTGCTTTTACCGCCTTTGCGGCGTACGCCTCCCTCCTGCTCTACGGGCAGGGGGGAATTATCATAATCGCCGTAGGTGGGGATACCCTCCCGGCTTTCATCCGGCAGTACGGGCGGCACGGCGTTGCGGCGGCCCTGCCGCATGGCGCGTACGCCGGTTTCTCCGGCGCCGTCTTCGCGGCGAACCATTGTGCCGCATACCGGGCAGATGATTTCATCTTCCCTAAGGTATGTGCCGCAGCGTTCACAAATCATGCTATGCGTTCCTCGCTTTCCCACAGGGTATCGGCCGGGCGGCTGTGCTGCCCGTTAGAGCGCGCATTGGGGTTCGGGAGACTGGTTGTTGACCGCGTGGCCGTTGATTACCAGTTGAAACTCCTGCCCCAAAAAGGCGGCCGCTTTTTCGCACATGATGATGCGCGGCATATAAATGCTTAAGTATTCCAGCACACTGCTGGACTGATCCATCACCAGCGATTGCCGGATGAGTTTGTTTTTTCTGTCCACCGTCACGTCGTTTTTCTGAATGGAAAAATTTACGCGGTCGTGTACGTCGGTGGGGTCGGGTTTGCCATTGCGTACGCGGCTTTTGTGCGCGTCGCTCTTATCGGCGATGATCAGCGCGGCGCTGACGGCGCTGCTGACGCTGCCGCTTTGCTCCTCGTGGTTGCCCACGGCGGTGATAATCTCCACCGTGTCCGGGATGCTCATGCCCGCATCCTTCAGGATGGGAAAGAGCATGATGGCTCCGTTGGGCCCGTGGTCGTGGCGGTTGATGCTGTTGCCCACATCGTGCACCCAGCCTGCGATAGCCGCCAGTTCAATCTCCCGCTCGCTGTACCCCAGCGCCTTGAGGATATGGCTGGCCGTACGGCTTACGTAGCTCAAATGCCGCGGGCCGTGGTCGGTATATCCCAGCGCTTCCAGGTAGCGGTTGCCCGCTTTAACCAGCGCGCGGATACTTTCGTTTCGTTTTACTTCTTCCAGTGTTATCATGGTTCCTCCAGTAGAAAACCCGCTTATTTACCGGGTCTTTCCAGCGGCGGGCGGAATGCGCCTGCCGCAAATCGTATAGCATTGTTTGCCGCCCGCAGGGGCAAACGGTTTGTAACAATCGGCAGCCGCGCCTTACCGCTTTTGCAGACGCTTTACGGCTGCCCATGTGGGATCGCCCGTAAAGTCGCGCACGGGGGCTTCGCCGCCCAGACGCTCGATGGCGTTGCGAATCTCGATAAAATCAATGTAGGAGACGGTATTGCTCTCGGCTGCGTCCAGCAGGGATTCCAGCGCGCGGTCATCCCCCAGCTTGCCCAGATAGCCCGCGTACAGCGCGCGCCGCTCAGGCAGCTGCTGAAACTGGCGGATGGCAAAAGCAAGCACATCCTCATCGCAGGGAAAATCGGAAAGCAAATCCAAAAGCGCTTCCTTGCCGGTATCGTTGGCCGCCTGAAAAGCCAGCTTGGCGGGGCGGAACACATCCGCACTCATATTGTGCAGGCTTTCCAGCGCGTTATCCAGCAGTTCTTCATCCTCGCTGCGCTCTACCTGCCAGCGGATATAATCCACCAGCGGGGCGTTGCTTTCCAGCTGGCGCAGCAGCTCAATACCGAGCATACGCGCCTCCACCGGCGCGCTTTGGTCGCGTACCAGCGCAAGCACGGGTTTTTCGTCCGCCAGTTCCTGCAAGCGGTCCAGCAGGGGATCGGGTACCGGAACATCCTGGCGCACATAATCCACCATCAGGTCTACCAGCGCCTGCATATCCTCGTACTGGGCAAAATAGGTGCCGGGGGCCGCGCCGTCCAGCCAGGGCGCCGGAGTGGCAAGCCACTTCAAATAAAATTCGGGGGCGGCATCCTCCATGGCGTCGGCGCTTTTGTAGCCTGCGCTGCCAGTTTCCATCCAATCCGTGAGCGCCTGGGTAAAGTGGTCGTCAAAATCGATCAGTTTCATCCGTGTATCCTCCTTCAGGCGGCTGCAGCGCTATGTCCTTCTCAGGCAAGGGCATCAGCGTGCATAATAACTGAAAGGCTTTGCGAACGCGGCGGCGCTCATCCGCGGTATACCGCAGAAGAAAGCGCAGGCGGTCGCTCTCCGCAAGGCCATAGGTCAGCCGATAGTGCTGCTCGGTGGCTGTGCTGAAAATACCGGTGGTATCGCGTACCACTTTGGCACGCAGTTTGGGATTCATGCGGTGCAGCAGCAGCAGCGCGTGGGTCATCAGCCGGGTATCGCCGCTTTGTTGCTGCACGTTGGCCAGACGGCGGATCAGCATGGACCGGGACAGGGTGCCGTCCCGGCGTGCCTGTACCGAAGGGTCGATCTCCGCAATGCGGCCCGCGTGCCAAATGACGTACGGGGGTTTTGCGCCCAGCTTCATCAGGGTGGCGGCGGCCAGCCGCTTGGCGGTATCGTCCGGGGTGGGCTGCACCAGCACTTCGCGCATGAAATGCTCGGCAAAATCCTGCGGCAGGTGCATCGCCAAAACCGGAATCAACCGGCTCAACTGGTGATCCGGGTCCCCCAGCTCGTATAAAAAGAGGTTGTATAGGGCTTCGTCTTCCTGCAGTTGCGTGCAAAACGCATCGGTGCCTCCGGCCAGCGCTTTGGCAAGCTGGGCAAGGCAATCGTTGCTTTCTGCGGGGGACAGCAGCGGGTACAGCGGCAGCGCCTTGGCTGCGTAGCTTACCTGCCGGGGCGTCAGTTCCAGCACGCGCCACTGTTCCAGCGTGCGGCTGGTGCAGCGGGCGGGTACGTCCGCTGGGTCCAGATCGCGGCAGCGGTGGATGAGGGGATCGGCATCTTCCATGCGGCCCAATTTCAGCAGGATCATTGCAGTGTTAAACACCGAAGGCAGCCGGTCCGGGCTTTGCTTTACGGCGCGGCGCAGCACGCACAGTGCCAATTCCGGAAAGCCTAAGCTAATGGCGGAATAGCAGTAAAGCTGCTCATCCTGCGCGGATTCGCAGTACAGCGCCGCCTTGAGCAGCGCCGATGCACCCCGGCTGCGTTTGTCCGCCATGCACCATGCCCCGGCCAGCGCGCAGCGTGCGCGAACGCTGAATGGGTTGCGGCGTACGGCCATCTTCGCACTATGGATGGAGCCTTGCACATCACCCTTGCCCTGCAACAGCAGCGCCCGCAGCGAATCGTACCGGTCATCCGCCTGCCGTGCGGGGTGTGCCCGGCGCAGGGAGCGCTCGGCCTTGTCGTAATCGCCCATTGCCAAATGGCGGCTGGCAATGTTCAGCTGCGTTTCGTGGCGGGCGCGTGTATTGCTGCTGTCGTTTTCCGCTGCCTCCAGCGCGTCCAGCTCTTCATCATAATCCACATCCACAATACCGCCGGCTTGCCGCACCGCCCACAGGTAGCGGGAAAAAGCATCCATCGCTTCCTGCGCATTGCCCAGCGCCAGCATGTTATGGCCGATCAGCCCGTAGCAGGCATAACGTTTGGGGTTCAGGGTCAGCGCGCCGAAAGCGGCGCGGTTGCTGGCCTCGTAACATTCCATTTCCTGCAGCGTTTGCGCGTAAGCGACGCGTAAATCGTCATCCTGCGGGGACAGGGCGACGGCGTGCCGCAACAGCGCGGCCGCGCGGCGGCGGTTCCCCTGCCTGCGGTGGCGGTCGGCACGCGCTACCCAATAGGCACTGGAACGCTGTAATTTTACAACCTCTCCGGTTCTGACACTCATGATGATACTCCTTGGGAAAGTCCAATACGCGCGGCGAAGCCGCGCGGAAGAAAAAAGCAGAGGTGCGGGATTAACAAATGCGGTTGAGCAAACGCAGCAAATCGTGCGTGGAAAAATGGTATTTGGTATTACAGAAATGGCATACCAGCTCGGCTCCGTCCGTTTCATCGGCAATCAGGCGCTTCAGCTCTGCTTCGCCCAGCGAAATCAACGCGCGCTCCATGCGCTTCTGGCTGCAGGGGCAGTGGTACGAAAACGGCGTAGTCTTTAAAAGCACGGGGGTAAGGCCGCTGAACCAAAGGTTCATCAATGTTTCTGGCTCTTCATGTGCCAGCTCGCTTGCAACGTCGCCAAAAATGGGCGAGCGCAGCTCCAGCTGGTCGATCACGCCGTCCGGGCAGCCGGGCAGCGGCTGTAAAAGGATGCCGCCTGCCGAGGTGACGTCCGCATCCGAGGCGATTACGCCCAGGCTGACCAGCGAGGGGCTTTGCTCGCTTTGTACATAATAATAGGCAAGGTCCGCGGCAATCTCGCCGGATTGCAGCTCTACCTGCCCGATGTATGGGCTTTTCAGGCGTAAGTCTTTAACAACACTCATGCGGCCGCGGCGGCCTACGGCGCTGCCTACGTCCAGCTTTCCGTCCTTCAGGGGCAGGCGCACGGCGGGGTCGGTTGCCAGCCCGCGCACGGTTTCACCATCGCCTACGCAGATGATTTTGCCAAGCGGGCCATCGCCGTCGATGGTCAGCGTTACGGAAGCGCCCGGCTCTTTAAGGGTTGAAGCCAACATGGCTGTGCCGGTCAGCGCGCGTCCCAGCGCCGCTGCCGCTACGGCTGATGCGCCGTGCAAGCGCTGCGCCTCGCGTGCGGTTTGAGTGGACCGGATAAACAGCCCGCGTACGGCGCCGTCGGCAAGGGTGAAATGTAAAATAGAATCGGTTTGTTCCATGTGTCTCTCCTTTAGAGGGTATCGGGGTTGTACGGCGTGCCCTCCTGCGATGCGGCGGGTTTGCGCGCGATAAAGTGCCAGCGCTGTTCGGTCGGCTTGATCGGGGTAAAGCTGCGGTCTCCCAGAATGCGGATGTCCGTATAGCCTGCCTGTATCAACAGCCGTTCCAGCGTTTCGGCGGAATAGGCGTATTGCGTTTGCCGCTCGCTGATGCGCTGGTAGGTTTCTTCTTCTTTGCGCACAAAGATGGACAAATCCATCTCCACGCTGGCGGTTTGCGGGTCGTAGCGGTTCTGCCACAGGTATGCGATATCTGCCGTTTCATCGCCGATGAAGTTATTGCCCAAAATATGTTCCAGCTTATAGGGCGTGCTTACGTCAAAAGCCAGCACGCCGCCCGGCCGCAATGCCGCCCATGCCGCGGAAAAAAACGCGAGCACGTCGCCGGTGCCGGGTAAATAGTTAACGCCGTCGCAGGTGCACAGCACGCCGTCCATACGGCGGTGCAGGCGCAAAGCGCGCATATCCTGCTTTACAAAGGGGATCATTGCGCCCGCCTTGCGGGCTTTCTGGCTGGCTTCAAACAGCATTTCCTCGGAGCTGTCCACGCCCGTCATCTGGTATCCTTTTTTGCTCAGGGGGATAGTCAGGCTGCCGGTGCCGCAGGCACATTCGCACAGCTTCCCGCGGGGAAGGCCGTACATAGACAGCAGCGTTTCGTAGTAGGTCGCCCAAGTCGCATAATCCACATCGCCCATCAAACGGTCATATACCGTGGCGAAGGCTGTGTACAAATTCGTCACCTCAAAACAGCATTTCTTCGCGCCGGTTACGGCTGATCGGCGGTATCATCCTCGTCTTCGTCGTCCTCGTCGTCCTCTTCCACATACAAGCCACGGTTGACCTGCGCGCCTTCGATTTTGATGTTGATGTACTTATCAAAAACGGCGTTGGAGTAACTGGCCGCCACAAAGCGGCTGAGGGAAAAACCGATGAGAATATAGTATAAAAAGCCAACCATCAGCGCCCACTGCGCGTAGGGGGTAAACACGCTGACCGCCAGCATAATGGCAGCGGGTATGCAGGAAAGCAGCTTCAGCCCCACCGTTACGGGCAAACGCCCGATGGTCAGCAGCAGGCTGTTGCGCAGCAGTTCCTTATACTTAAGCTTATAGGTTACCATAAGCGGATACGCGTACATCAGGCTCATCAGCCAGATGAGGCCGAAGATTACCGTAAGCACCTGGGGTACGATAAACAGTGTGTTTGTGGCTGCCAGCTGCCCGTAAAACATGGCGCATACATACAGCATCATAGGTACGAAGCCCGTAATGGTGCTGGTGGCCAGCGCCTGTTTCCAGTTGGCTTTAACCGCGTCTTTAAAGTCGCTCCATAAAAAGGCGTGTTCGTCGCGCGCCCAGTTGCGGGTAACAAAGCTGATGCCCGCCGTAAACGGCCCGGTAATGGCCAGCGCCGGAATGAGGAGGAGCAGCGCGCGCAGAACGATGGATTTTAAAGCGTCGGTATACTGGGCCTGCTGTGTGGCAAAATCGGAGGCAGCAAGCGTGCCCGCCATATACTGCGTTTGCAGGTCGGAATACCCGACAGCGGCGGAATACAGCACCAGCAGATAGTAGCCGATCACCATCAGCGCTGGCAGCCACGCGATCATATAAATCAGATTCAGGCGCATCAATCCGCTTAGCCGCGTGCGCAGCGTTTCCCAAAACAGCTGCTGCCGGGTTTGGGGCAGATCATCCTTGGTGTAATCGCCCTTTCCGCTTTTACCATAAAAGTAATTATTCATGAACTTGCCAAACATGGGTGTACCTCCTTGCGAACACATGCCGATACAGACACTCGCTACAATATTATACCACAAATCGTCCCGTTTACCACCCGGCGTATGCCGGAGCGCCCCGGGGCGTGTAAGCCTTGCGTTTAGCGCTCTGCGCGCCGGATGATCTTCTGCTGGCTGATGACCAGCCCCACTACCGTCAGCCCCGCGCCCGCCAGCGCCAGGGGATGAATGGAATCCTTCAAAATCAACCGGGCGAACACAATGGTGACCACCGGTGTCAGGTAAATGTATACGCTGGTTTTCACCGCGCCGATCAACCGCACGGCGGTGTTCCACGTGACAAAGCACAGGGCGCTGGCAACCAGCCCCAGAAAGAGCACGTTCACCAGCGTATCCACGTTGAGCAAATCGGCCGGGGTAACGCTAAACCCGGTCACCGCCGCGACGGGAGCCAGAAATAAAAGCCCGTAGATAAAAATGCGCCGGGTTACCAGCAGCGTGTTGTAGCCGTGCCCGTCCAGTTTGCGGATGCACACCGAATACATGGACCAGGAGACGGCAGCCAGCAGGCAAAGCAAATCGCCCAGCGGGTTCAGCTTTAAGCTGCGCCCGCGAACGAAACCAGGCTTACCCCGGTCATGGCAATGATAAAACCGATAAAAAACGACCGGCTGAGCCGCTCTTCCTTTAAAATCAGGCTGGTCGCCAGCGCCACAAAAAACGGCGCGGAAGAGACGATAACACTGCAGTTGGCGGAATTGGTATAGGTAAGCGCGATGTTTTCAAACAAAAAATACAGCGTAACCCCGAACAGCCCCGCGCCCAGCAGGTACAGTTCGTGCTTGCGCTCTTTCAGCCGCAGCCGGTGCGGATGCACCACTGCCAGCGCTGCGATGGCGATGAGCATACGAAAGGTGAGCAGCTCCACCGGGGAGAGCGTGCGCAGCGCGATGGTGGACGAGATAAACGTGGTGCCCCACACCAATATGGTACCGAAGGCGAACGCGTGCCCCTTGCCCGCCGCCGATATTGTGCCCAGCTGCATTGCCTGCCCCCCTGCCCGATTTACGCATATATGCAAGAATCATACCATGGCGCACCCCCGTGCGCAAGCAAAAAGAAGTAAATTCTCCGTTTGCCGGGGATTGAATGCGGCGGTGGAGAAATAAAAGCCCCTCCGCGCCCATACCGGATGCGGAGGGGAGAACACAAGCGATAAAAACGGATTATTTTACGCTTCGGTGGTTTTGCTTTGCACCTTGCGAAGCGCGTCCACCACGTAAATGACCAGCGCAAGCAACGTACATAAAACCGCCAGCCACAACAAAAGCAAATCGGGGGTGAGGGTCCAGCCTACGCACACCTGCAAAAACCAATCGTGGAAGAACGTTGCCGTCAGCCCCGCGATAAACAGGCAGTGCGCTACCTTGCCGATCATGAGGGCGTACACAACAATCCTGCGCCGAAGCATCAAAAGGCCGCCGATCATCAGCAGAACTTCCTTGCCCAGCAGGATGAAGACCGCCGCCCACGGTACTACCGGGGGGATGGCGTCGTTGCCGATGGACATGCTGAACATAACGGTGAGCACCATCAGCTTGTCCGCCAGCGGGTCCATCAGTTTTCCCAAATTGGTGATCAGGTGATAGCGGCGCGCGATCATCCCGTCCAGCATATCGGTCAGGGATGCGGCTAAAAACACCGCCAGTGCCAGATATTTTTCACCATTGACAAACAAGGCAACATAAACCGGGATTAACAACATGCGAATCGCAGTCAGCACGTTGGGCACGTTCAAGTTTTTACGTACAGCTTCTTTCAGATTCCCCATCATCCACCTGTTTCCTCCTTGCGCAAGCGCCGCTGCGCCCGCAGCATGCAAAAAAGGCTATCCTGTAGCCATCATTATAGCATGGCACGCGGGCGAACCGCAACAGGCAGGCGGGGGAAAATGGCGCGGCGCTTTAACCGCTGATGATGCGCCCCACATCGTGGAAAGTAATCAATAACATCAGCCCCAGCAAAAGCGCATAGCCGATGAGGTGTACGGTGGCCTCGATCTTGCGGTTGACGGGTTTGCGGCGGATGACCTCGATCAGCATAAACACGATGCGGCTGCCGTCCAGCCCCGGAATGGGCAGAAGGTTCATCAGTCCCAGGTTGATGCTGATGATGACCGCCAGATTGAGGAATACGGAAAAACCGCCCTGCTGGGTTTCCTGCGCAATCACCTGCACTACGCCGATGGGGCCGGTGGTATCCTGCACCCCTTCGCCGGTGGTGATGAGCTTGCCCAGCGATTCCAATATAACGGTGGAGGCGTACACACAGCTGTCCCACGCGGCGGGGATGACCTGCCCCAGGGATAAAGACGCATACGCTTTAATGGTCACGCCGATGCGGTAATAGTTTAGCGTGTCGTCCCATACGGGGGTAAGGGCGAAGGTGCGGGTTTCCGCCCCGCGCATTACGGTTAAATCGATGCTTTCGCCTTCCGGTAAATCCGCAATGGCGTTGCTCAGCGCGCTCGCGTCGCCAAGGGCGATGGGCTCGCCGTTAACGGCGGTCAATACATCCCCATCCATCAGCCCGGCAGCCTCGGCAGGCATACCCGCGTCCACCCCGGCTACGGTGGGCTGGGCGGCGGTATAGCCGTAAGCACCCATCAATACGACAGCCAGTACAAAGGCCAGCACCATGTTCATCAGCGGGCCGCTGAAAACGGTTAAAAGCCGCTTCCACACCTTGGCCTTGTCAAAGGCGCGGGGGTCGTCGGCGTTTTGCTGGTCGGTCTCGTCCCCGTAGAACATGCAGTAGCCGCCCATGGGAATGGGGCGGATGGTAAACAGGGTTTCATGCTTTTTGCTTTTCCACTGGAGCAGTTTGGGGCCGAAGCCTACGGAATATTCCTTTACGGCGATGCCGGTGAGCCTTGCGGCGACAAAGTGGCCGAACTCATGCACCGTAATCAGCACGCCCAGCAGCGCAATCGCCAGTAAAATAAATAGAATTGTCATTCGTGTTCCTCCAATAATTGGGTGGCCGCCGTTACGTAAGGCTGTCCATTATTTTCACGGCGGTTTCGCGTGCAAGGCGGTCGGCGGCAAGCACCTCGTCCAGCGTATCGGCGGGCAGGTCGCCCACGCGCTGCAGCGTTTCTTCCACAATGGCATAGATTCGGCCTACGGTTAGCGGATTCCCGCCTGCGATTTGTAAAAACCGGTTGACCGCCGCCTCGTTGGCGGCGTTGAGCACGCAGCAGGCCGCGCCGCCCGCCGCCATGCAGGTTTCCGCCAGCCGCAGGGAGGGGAAACGCGCGGGGTCGGGGCGTTCAAAGGTTAGCGCGTTCAGCGCAAAAAAGTCCAGTTCTTCCCCGCCTGTCGGCAGGCGATCCGGGTAGGCCATGGCGTACAGAATCGGCAGGCGCATATCGGGCGTGCCCAGCTGGGCGATTACAGCGCCGTCCGCAAAGCCCACAGCGCTGTGCACCACGCTCTGCGGGTGAATGAGCACCTGTATCTGCGAGGGCGAAACGTTAAACAAATGCCCGGCTTCGATCATCTCCAGCGCCTTGTTAAACAGCGTGGCGCTGTCCACGGTGATTTTTTGCCCCATGGTCCATGTGGGGTGCTTCAGCGCCTGCTCGCGCGTGGCGGCGTCGATGGCTGCTTTGTCCCACGTGCGGAAGGGGCCGCCGGAACAGGTAAGGAAAATCCGCGAAAGCGGGTTTCCTGCCGAACCCTGCAAGCACTGGAAAATGGCGCTGTGCTCGCTGTCCACCGGCAAAAGGCTGTTCGGTCCCGCTTTGCGGGCCGCATCCATTACCAGTTTGCCGCCCGCAACCAGCGCCTCTTTATTGGCAAGCAGTACACGCTTGTGTTTTTCCAGCGCGCACAGCACGCTTTGCAGTCCGCACATGCCCACCACCGACACCAGCACATCGTCCGCCTCGGGCAGGGCGGCGACTTCCGTCAGCGCTTCACTACCGAATACCCAGCGGCAAAAGCGCAGGTCCTCCGGCACATCCGCAAGGGAAAAATTTTCATCCGTCAGCCCTGCCAGCAGCGGGCGGAAGGCGCGTACCTGCGTAAACAGTTTTTCTTTGCTGCTGCGTGCTACCAGCGCGACAACTGAAAAACGTTTTTCGTGCCGCGCGGCTACATCCAGCGCCTGGTTGCCGATGCTGCCGGTGCTGCCCAAAATGGCTAACCGTCTTTGCTCCATCATATTTTCTGCTCCTTTATGGCGTTTCGGCTGCCGCGCAGGGCGGCCGGGAAAAGTGCGTAAACCCTGTACACGCTTATTGTAGCGGCGAGCGGATGGGATGTCAAACCCGGTTTGCACGCCGAATGGAATAAGCGTATAATATTACCATTGCGGGCTGCCCAAGCAGGCGGCCTGCCGTAAAGAAAGGCGGTACCAAAATCGATGGATATCCTATCTTATCTGCAGGGGGCGAGCACGCAGTTCGGTCCCAGCGGGCATGAATATGCGATCGCCGATTGGCTGAAGCAGCGCTTTGCGCCGCTTTGCGATGATGTGACGATCGATCCGCTGTTCAACGTACTGGCAACGCTCAAGCCCACCCGCCCGGCCAAAGAGGGCGGAAAAGCACCGAAAATACTGATGTGCGCCCACATGGACGAAATCGCCCTGATGGTGACTGAAATCCTTGCGGACGGCTCTTTGCGCATGGGCAACGTAGGCGGCGTGGACCCGCGCATCCTGCCCGCGGCGATGGTGACGGTACACGGGCATACGCCGGGCGGAAAGCCGCAGGCGTACACCGGCGTGATCGGCGCGAAAGCCCCGCACTTGCTGACAGCGGAGGAGCAAAAGCAAAACTATAAGCGAGACGATTTGTATATCGATCTGGGCATGCCGGTGGAAAAGGTGAAAAAGCGTGTGCAGGTCGGCGATTTGGTAACGCTGTGCGGTGAAACGGTGGGGCTTTTGAACGAGCGCGCCGCCGGAAAAACCATGGACGACCGCGCCTGCATCGGCGTGATGCTGGAGGCGGCCGAGCGCCTGCAAAACATGCAGCACGCGGCGGAAATTACCTTCGCGTGCACCACGCAGGAAGAAGTGGGCTGCCGCGGCGCCAAGGTGGCCGCCCATACCGTGAACCCCGATCTTGCTGTGATTATGGATGTGAGCCACGCGCCGATTCCCGCCAGCCGGCCGGACACCACCGTGCCGCTGGACGCGCCCGCCGCGACCTATGGCCCCTATATACAGCATAAACTGCTCAAGAAACTGCAAGCCACGGCTAAGCAAAACGGCGTCGCCCTGAACATAGAGCATGCCGAGCGCAGCACCGGCACCGATACCGATAACGTACAGATCGCCCGGGAGGGCGTACCCTGCGTGCTGATCGATCTGCCGCTGAAGTACATGCACACGACCGTGGAACTGCTGGACATGAACGCCCTGCGCGAGTGCGGGCGGCTGGTGGCGCATTTCGCCGCCGAATTGGACGAAGGGTGGGACGACGAGCTATGGATTTGAAAACCCTTTGCCAGACCCCGGGCCTGAGCGGACGGGAAGAGATGCTGCGAAAGCTGCTGATGGACGCGTGCGCGGCCAAGCTGGGCAAAGACGCCGTACACATCGACGGTACGGGCAGCGTTATCGCGACCCGTAAGGCGGCTAAACCCGGAAAACCCCGCGTAATGCTGGCAGCGCATATGGACGAAGTGGGGCTGATGGTGGTATCCGCTACGGACGACGGGTTGCTGCGCTTTCGCACCATCGGCGGTGTGGACGCGCGTGTGCTGGTTTCCAAGCGCGTGCATGTGGGCTACCCGGAAAAAGATAAACCCGCCGTGCAGGGCGTGATCGGCGCGATGGCAATACACCAGCAGACGGCGGAGGACCGCAAGGCCGTGCTGCCGGTGGAACAGCTGTACATCGATATCGGCGCCAAGGACAAGGCCGAGGCGGAGAAAACAGCGCCCGCGGGCACGCAGGTGACGTTTGATACGCCATACACCCCCTTTGGCGATAATCTGGTGATCGCCAAGGCGCTGGATGACCGCGTAGGCGTATATAACCTGCTTCGGCTGCTGGATACACCCTACGAAGGCGAGCTGGTATTTGCCTTTACCAGTCAGGAGGAGGTCGGCTCCCGCGGCGGTGCGGCTTCGGCCATGCGCGTGCAGCCGGACATAGCCCTGATACTGGAAACCACATCCGCCAATGATCTGGGCAAAACGCCTGAGGCGATGCAGGTATGCCGCGTGGGGCAGGGCGTTTGCGTATCGTTTATGGATCACAGCTCCATCGGTGATGCCGGGTTGTACCGCACGCTGCTGAAAACCGCGCAGGACGGCGGCATTGCCTGTCAGGTGAAGCAGTTCGTATCCGGCGGCAACGACGGCGGTGCTATTCAACGCGCAGGCGCGGGCTGCCGCACAGCGGTGCTGTCCGTACCCTGCCGCAACATCCACTCGCCCGCTTCGGTCTGTTCGCTTGGCGATACGGACGCCCAGCAGGCGCTGGTAAAAGCGTATCTGGCTGCGCTGTAACGCGGCTAAGCGAAACCGCTTTGCACTTTTCGGCCTGCCGGAGCCGGGCGGCTCCCGGCGTAAGCCGAAGCGATCAAGACGTTGACTCGCCGACTGGCGATGAATAGAGAAAGGATGTTTCTTGTATGGAGAAACTGGTACGGGAGCTTACTTCCCTTTATGGGCCGTCCGGGCGCGAAACGCCTGTGGCCGACGCGATTGAAGCGTATTTGAAAGACAAGGTGGATTCCATCCGCCGCGACGCGCTGGGCAACCTGATCTGCGAAAAGAAGGGCACCGCGAAAAATGGCAAGCGCATCATGCTGTCCGCGCACATGGACCAGATCGGGCTGGTGGTAACCCACGCCGAAAAGGAAGGGTTTTTACGTGTCAGCAACATCGGCGGACTGATGATGAACAACATTCGCACCCGCCACGTGCGCTTCCAAAACGGCGTGGAGGGCATATTAACGGAGCAGCCGCTCAAGCCCGGCGAAAACAGCTCGCTGCGCGCATTCTACATCGACATCGGCGCGAAGGACGAAAAGGAAGCGCTGGAGATGGTGCAAATCGGCGATATGGCGGTGTATGCGGAACCGTGCTTTGCCATCGGCAAAAACCGGCTGGCCGCGCCCGCCATGGACGACCGCAGCGCCTGCGCCCTGCTGGTAAGCGCCATGCAGGATCTGCCCGCTTGCAAAAACACGGTGGTTGCTGTGTTCTCCACGCAGGAGGAAGTAGGCACGCGCGGTGCGGTAGCGGCAACATACAGCATTGTCCCGGATGAGGGCATCGCGCTGGATGTAACGCTGACCGGCGACCTGCCGGAGGCGAAGCTGCTGGCAGTCGACATTGGCAAAGGCCCCGCCATCAAGATTATGGACAGTGGCAGCATCAGCAATCCCGCCATGGTGGAAAAGCTGTTTGCCGCCGCCAAGCGCGCCGGAGTAACCTGCCAGCGCGAGGTTCTGCCCTACGGCGGCACGGATGCCCGCGCTATGCAAACCGTGCGCGGAGGCATCCCCGTTTGCACTATCAGCATTCCCTGCCGCAACGTGCACTCCGCCTGCGAAGTGGTGGACCTTGGCGACATGGAAGGCGCGAAGAAAGTGCTGCTTTCCTACCTTACGAAATAAAATAGTAAAAACGGCAGTTAAACGCCCCGGTTCCCGCTGTGTTGGCGGAGCCGGGGCGTTGCGTTTATCTATGCTGCGGGGGAGGATGGCGGTTTTTGCTGGTTAAGCATCCGGCAGCATCAGTTTGCAGTACCGTGTTTTACTTGTTTTGCTGTGCGTTGTAGAACAATTCAAAATACCATTTCATATAGCGCACGCGGCCATACTGCCCCTGAAACGGCAGCCGGTCGTACTTGAAAATCGGAATATCCAGCGACAAAGGGGCAACCGTCACCTCGTCGCTGTCGGTAACGCGTAGGTACTCCTGCCGCTCCTTCATCTCACTGTGCCATTGCGCCGCCTCGCCGTTTACCAGCACCTTGACGGCGTTGATAGAGGGGCGGTTCATCAGCGTTTGGGCGCATCCGCCAAAGGTAAACAGGGCAAGGCATAGGGTTAGATAAATGGTGCTGAAACGCATACCAAGTGTTTTAGCGGCTTGCAATACACTGTGGTTCTCCCGGCGTTCCAGCCTGCGGATCAGCGCGCCTTCGGCATAGAGCAGTGTACCCAGTGCGGCCAATATAAAGTAGAAATAGATCGCGTTTAGATACCGCTCGGTCGAATACCCAAACCCCGTATAGATGCCGGGGGTCAGCGACGCAGCAAACAGGCCGTACAGCATCACCGCAACCCCGAGTGGATGCCGGAAGGCATGCTTGCTCTGTTTCAGCGGCAGCCAAAAAACAGGGAAAATCAATAGCAGCGCCGCTATTAGCTGGGGTGTAATCCAATTCCCGATCAGGTCGCAGGAATCCGTAACGGTGGTGATGAGAGCACTCAGAATGCTTGTTGTTTCGCCGGTTACACCCTGTCGCAGCGTGTTGCCGGGCGCAAGAATACTGATGGCGAAGGAGAAGGCGAAGAACAGCAACGCGATAAGGTTATGCCAACGGACATGGCTTTTTTGCAGCAGACTGACGGCTGTAATCAGCCCCAGCAAAACAAACGCACCAAGGGCGGGGCCGAAAAAACAGCCGCCAACAAAAAAACCGCTCAATGCCAGCATGCTGCCCCGAAACAGGCTGCGTGCTTTGCTTTGCGGCTGACTGCACCGCAGCAGCAGCCCCAGCAGCAGCATGAACACGCAAACCGCTACTGTGTACTGCCCGCCGTTAAACCAGTACACGCTGTAACCTATGTCGGGCATGAACTGGAGCAGCAGAATCATTAGTGCTGTATACGAAATCCAAAATACGGAGGACTCCGCATGCAGATAGTATTTTGTGACGCCGCGCAGCAGGTACCCGGCGGACAGGCACAGTAGCGCCAGTAAAAACCAGTTGCTGATAAAGTACAGATCAAGATTGAAAATCAGGGGATTGAGCTGAAAGCAGAACGTGGAAACAAAATCGCCCTGCCAGTCCATATATTTTTGATGAGATGCGTCGACCATCGCCTGCAAGACAGAAGCAACCGAATGCGTCTGCACCCATGCGGTTGCCGCGGGAAGGGTGAACCCGAAATCGTCATCGGCGGGGTAGTTATACAGCGCGACGACAATTAGCGGTATCAACATCAGCACCAAAACGATTTTGCTGATCTGCGACAGCTGCTGTTGCGAAAGATTTCCATGACAGAAACGGACAAGGGGTTTACGCAGGTTTTGCATCACAAGAACCCTTCCCATCTTAGTATATTCTATATTCATTTATCATACTTCAAAATGGAAGTAAAAACCATACCTGAATTGGACTGTTTGCCGCCCGCTTGCTTACCCCAGCGCCACATACGGCAGGCCGAACTGCCCGGCGACCTTGTCGTATGTGCACAGGCCGCGGTGGATGTTGATGCCCTTGCGCAGCAGCGGATCGGCCTGCGCAGCGGGTTCCAGCCCCTGTTGGGCGATTTTTAGACCATAGGGGAAGGTGGCGTTGGTCAGGGCGAGGGTGGCGGTGCGCGGCACAGCGCCCGGCATGTTGGCAACACAGTAATGCACCACCTGGTCAATGGTAAACACCGGGTCGTTATGGTAGGTGGGGTGCGTTGTTTCAAAACAGCCGCCTTGATCGACCGCCACATCCACAATCACCGCGCCGGGCGCCATCTCCCGCAGATACTCCCGCTTGAGCAGCTTGGGCGCGCTGGCGCCATGCACCAGCACCGCGCCGATGACCAGATCGGCATCGGTTACCTCGCTGCGCAGTACGGAGGGGGAGGAGAACAGGGTTTGGATGCGGTTGCCGTATAAGGCGTCCAGCGCGCGTAACTTATCCACATTCAAGTCCAGCACTGTAACGTCCGCGCCGAGGCCGACCGCCATTTTGCAGGCGTTGGCTCCCACGATGCCCGCGCCGAGAATGACCACTTTCGCGCTTTTTACACCCGGCACGCCGCCCAGCAAAACGCCGCGGCCGCCAAATGGTTTTTCCAGATATTTTGCACCCTCCTGTATGGAAAGCCTCCCGGCAATTTCACTCATGGGCCGCAGCAGCGGCAAGCCGCCTGCTTGATCCTCAATGGTTTCGTAGGCGACGCCGATGCAGCCGCTTTGCAGCATGGCGCGCGTCAGCGCTTCGTTGGCGGCCAGGTGCAGATAGGTGTAGATGATCTGGCCGTTTCGCATGAGGGGATATTCCTGCGCAAGCGGCTCTTTGACTTTAACAATCATCTCGCTTTGCGCCCAGATGGTTTCGGCGGCAGGCACCAGTTCCGCGCCGGCGGCCGCGTACTCCGCATCGGTAAAGCCGGAGCCTTCCCCGGCGTGCGTTTCCATCATCACGGTGTGATGGTGCAGGGTAAAATCGCGGACGTTGTTGGGCGTAAGGCCAACCCGGTATTCCTGTGGCTTGATTTCTTTGACGCATCCAATCTTCATGTGTGCTGCTCCCTTCCCAAACCGGATTACGGTTTTGTCCGGAGCGGATCGCGCCGCGCACGCAAGAAGGGCCCAAAACAGGCCGCACTGCGGCAGCGTGGCGGGAACCCGTCGGTTGTGTGGTGCAAACGTAGCGGTTGGCATTGCGTATGCCTTCCCCTTGAGGATAATACGGTTTTGCGAAAATGCAAGGGGGTCGGCGGTAAAAACTTGCAATTGCAGGCGGAAAACCTCGTTTTACGGTTTTGCACAACGGTGGGGAAAGGCCTTTCCAGATGCTGCCGCAACCGCTGCCGGGGTTTCTGTTATATAGAAGTAATGTAGCGGATAGACATTGCATCCGGCCTGCCGGCATTCGCACTGCGGCAGGCAGGATGCGCCGCTTACGGGAGAAAACACATGCACAAAAAAAGCCCCTCGGGCAGAGGGGAATAAATGATGATAGACAAAAACAAAGCAAGCCCGACCCCGCCAAAGCGCAGGGTTGCGGAATAAGGAGGCATCCGGCGGAGGGCGCGCGCCTTACACGAGCGAGCCGATGACCGCCGCTTTGGATACGATGCCGCAGAAATGGTTGCTGTCGTCGATGACGGCGATGGGGTATTTAGCTTCCGCCGCGATGGGCAGCAGATCGGAAATCTGCGTTTCGGGCGTTGTGGTGGGAACGTCCCGCACAATCGCGTCCGGAAAATTCATTTCTCCCGCTTTCACCTTCAGCGCCTGCTCCAGCGGGATAATGCCGACAAAATCCATATCGTCGTCCACCACGTACGCGCTGGATACGCCGAGCCGCTTCATTTGTTTGAGTGCGTTTACAATGCCGTCGCGTGAGTGGATCAGGCAATCCGGGGTTTGCATAATGTGCTTCACGCTGTATATTTGCGCCTTGTCGGCGCTGTTGATAAAGTTTTCCACATAATCGTCGGCAGGGTGGGCCGCCATCTCTTCGGGAGTGGCGGTTTGGATGATAGCCCCGTCCTTCATGATGGATACGGTGTTACCCAGCTTAAAGGCTTCGTTAATATCGTGGGTAATGAATACAATGGTTTTGTTCAGCTTTTTCTGAATGGAGAGCAACTCGAACTGCATGTCCCGGCGTACCAGCGGGTCCAGCGCGGAAAAGGGCTCGTCCATCAGCAGCACATCCGGGTCGTTGGTTAAAGCGCGTGCAATGCCGACGCGCTGGCGCATGCCGCCGCTCAGGCTTTCGATGCTGTTATGCTCCCAGCCGTCCAGCCCGACCATCGAAATCATTTCCTTGGCGCGTTTTTCGCGTTCGTCCTTGCGCACGCCCCGAATTTCCAGCCCGTAGGCTACGTTGCTGAGCACGTCGCGGTGGGACATAAGCCCGAAGCTCTGAAAGACCATCGAAATCTTCTTGCGGCGCATCTCGATCAGCTCTTTTTTAGAGAACTTCTCAATTTCGCTGCCCTCAAAGTAGATTTTTCCGGAGGTAGGATGGTTGAGCATGTTCAGGCAGCGCACCACGGTGGATTTGCCCGAACCGGACAGGCCGATCAGCACATAAATCTCGCCGCGTTTTACCTCGAAGGAGACGTTGTTAATCGCAACCGTAACCCCGGTCTTTTTGGCGATTTCGTCCTTGCTTGCGCCCTTGGCCAGCATTTTACGCGCGGCGGATTTGTTGGCGCCGTAGAGTTTATACAGGTTTTCCACCTTGATGATTACGTCGTTGTTTTCTGTTGTCATTTGGCATCACCATCTTTTTTGAAAATGCTTTGGGTTAACCGGTCGATTACGATTGCGATAATAACAATCGCGATACCGGCGGCAAAGCCGCGGCCGCTGTCCAGCCTGTTAATGCCGGAAATTACTTCCGCGCCTAGGCCCTTGGCGCCGATCATGGAACAGGTAACAACCATGGCAATCGCCATCATAATCGTCTGGTTGACGCCCGTCATAATGGTGGGCATCGCCTGGGGAATCTGCACTTTTACCAGCGTTTGCATTTTCGTGGAGCCAAAGGCTTTGGACGCTTCCACCACCTCGGCGTTTACCTGTTGTATACCGTGGCAGGTCAGCCGTACGATGGGGGGGATAGCGTAAATCGTCGTAGCGATAACGGCGGGGCTGTTGCCAAGGCCCAGCAGCATCACTGCCGGGATCAGGTAAACGAAACTCGGCATGGTCTGCATGGTATCCAATACCGGGCGTACGATGGCATAACTGCGCTTGCTGAAGGAAATGAGTATGCCCAGCGGAAAGCCCAGCAGCAGCGAGATGATCACCGAAGCGACGATAATCGTCAGCGTTTGGTACATCAGCGACCACAAGCCGATCGCGCCGATGAAGAATAGCAATAGGGCATAGAAAATGGCGCGGGGAAGCTTTTTGGTCATTTTGAGGGTGAGGAAAAACACCAGTACAATCAACAGCCACCATGGAATTAAGTTGATTACCGTACCCACGGCGTTGAGCATGGCACGTAAAAACGCTGTCAACCCTTCAAAAAATGCGTCCCAGCTGACCAGCATATAATCGATTGCGTTGTTAATGGGGTCCTGAATATTAATGGAGATGCTTTTGGGAAATGAAAAAAACCAATCCGGCATCTAACGCCTCCTTTGGGAATAGGGGAACGGGGAGTAAGCGGCATTTTCCGCCACGCTCCGCGGCGCGCGTAGGGCGGCCGTGAACGTGGCGGAAAATGCGGTATGTGCGGACGTTTCAGTCCGGCTTTTTGCTATGGGTGTGATTATTCGGCAATCGCCTGACGAACCAGGTCGGCTTTCTCCTGCGGTAGCCACGCGGTAATCAGCTCGTCGTGCTGCTGAAGCAGCCAGATGGCGGCTTCTTCGTAGGTCGCGTCGTTATCCTGAATGTAGGTCAGGGCTTCGGCGGTCAATGCGCTGGAAGTTTTGTAGTTGCTCAGGAACGCGCAGTATTCGGGAGCGGCGGCATAGAAATCGTTGCTGACGCCAACGGTAACACGTACGCTGGGGCAGGCGCATTCGCCTGCTTTGAACAGGTCGGCATCGTAGGGCGCATCATCCAGCAGTACCAGATCGTACTTACCGGTAAGCCATGTCGGCTCCCAATAGTAGCCCACAATCGCTTCGCCCTTTTTGTAGGCGCCTGCAAACGCGGCAGCCAGCGCCGAGGAAGAGCCGGGGTCCATGTAGTTGTACTTGGCATCCAGCCCGTAGAACGCGTATTTGTTGCGCATCACCGTATCGATGTCCCAGCCGGAGATAGCGCCGTAGATGCGGCCCATGGAAGTTTCGTCCGGATCGACGAATACATCGCTGTAATTGATCAGGTCGGCAACGGTTTTCAGGTCGGGAGCCATGGGCTCGATGCCGCGTTCCGCGTCGCCTTCGATGACGTACCGGGGCACGTAGAAGCCCTGTGCGTTATCGTCGAAGTTTACGGAAAGCTCAACAAATTTACCCGCTTCCAGATCCTCGGTGTAGGTGGCCAGATTGTCCGACCACAGCTCCATCATAATGGAAATATCGCCGGATAACAGCCCGCCGTAGGTAATGGGCGTCGTACCGGATAATTCCTCTGTTTCAAGGCCATACGCAGTCTGGCCAATGAATGAAGCGACGGCGTTGTGCAAGCGGATGCTGTCCCAACCTGCATCCCCGAACACGGCTGTTACGGTTGCTGCCTGCGCGCTTCCTACCAAAAGGGTAAGCGAAACAGCCCCTAGCACTAGCAGTTTGATGAATTTTTTCATGTTTGACAAAACACCTTTCTTCATTTAATCCCTATTATCATACCAAAGGATGTGGGATTAAGCAATTTTTCGCTCGGGCAAGATGGCGCATATGGTCGGAAAATGGCCGAAAAACGGACAGGAAATCAATGGGAAAATATTTCGTTCCTCAACAGAAAAATCAGGAAAATCAACCCATGCAAACAAGCTGCCTGCCGTGCCGGGGTGGGGCAGCAATCCCCTACGGGGCAGGGGATAGGGCGAATAATGTCCCACTGCAAACTCATCCCGCTAAAGCCTGCGAAGACGGGTCGCAGGCAGTGTGAAAAAGAGAATTTTTCTTTCGGTAAAATGAATTTAAAAATTTTGTTATGAGGAGGCGAAAATAATGGGAGTTACAGGCGGAACATATGACGGGGAAACACCCTGTAAATAAAGGACTTCCGCCTTTTAGGCGGGGTTGCTGCGCCGCGCTGTTTTCCGGCGCAAACAGCGCTTTAGGCTGTAAAAACAGGGAAAAAACAAAGAAAATATCTTTTTTACTGAACTTTTTTCGATTTTTATAAAACCAGAGGTGAAAAGATGCACTTTTTGGATGAAATAAAACGATGCATATACGGCAGTGATCGGTAAATGGGATAGTGCTTGCGTTGTGGTTTTGTGGTTTTTGGCGCGGGGAAAGCCCGAAAAGAAGTAAGCCATAATAAAAACGGTTTGATTTTCAATTTTCCTCCGGTGGTACGGCTGGCAAAGTGACCGTGAAAACCGTGCCCTCGTCCGGATGGCTGCTAACGGTGATTTCGCCGTGATGCGCCCGGACGATCCACTGTATGATGGATAAACCAAGCCCCGTGCCGCTGCGGTCACGAACGCCGTCCACCCGGTAAAACCGTTCAAAAATATGGGGCAGGCTTTCTGGCGGTATACCGATGCCATCGTCGCGCACCTCCAGCACAACGCTGCTTTCCAGCGGCTGTGCGCTCACCTGTATATGGCCGCCGGGTTTGCCGTATTTTATGGCATTCTCCACAAGGTTTAAAAACAGTTCGGTTAGCAGGCTTTGATCGGCGTGGCAGGGTAACTGGCTGTCTATATCCACCGTCAGGGTCATCGCAGCCGCGGTGAGCCCGGCGGACATGCTTTCCGCAACGCCGTCGGCAATGGCGCGCAAGCAGACGGTTTCCATACAGACCGGGTAGCGCCCCTCCTCCACGCGGGTAATGGTGAGCAGCTGCGCAATGATTTTTTGCATGCGCGTGCATTCCGCAATCACCGTATCCAGTGCCGCCGCGTGCTCCGGCGTTACCGTTTTCTCTGCGCGCAGGTTTTCCGCATAGGCGCGTATCACGGCAACAGGCGTGCGCAACTCGTGGGAGGCGTCGGAGGTGAAGCGCTTTTCGCGTAAAAACGTCGCCTCTACGTTTTGCAGCATATGGTTGAGCGTAGCGGTCAGCTCGCCCAGCTCGTCTTTGGCGGGGGCGGCGGGGATGCGTGCGGAAAGATCGCCCTGCGCAATCCGGTTTGCACTGTGGATGATGCGGCGGATGGGAGCCAGCGAGCGGCGTGCGATAAATAGCCCGCCCAGCAGGGATGCCAGCACAATAAGCGGAATACTGATATAAAAGGCCAGCCACATGGCGGATAGCACCCGCATGTTGACCGCCATGGACCCGGCAACGCGTACACGAATTTGAAAATGATCTACATTGATGACCCCGGAATCCAGCAGCAGCCAGCTTTCCGCACCGTTTTGCACAGCTTGAAATACACCGGGTTCCATTTTGACACCGTCAAATACGGTAATGTCATCCCCGTAGGAAGCCAGCTCGCTGCCGTCTGCCTCGGTAATAAAAAACATGGTGCTGTTGGAAACAGGCACCTCGTCTTCAAAAGTAAGCATGCCGTTGTGGTTCTCAATTTGCGCGGTAATTTGCTGCATGGAAAGGCGCACGTTTTGCTCCAGCAGTTCGCTAAGCACATAACGGGTCATCAAATACAGCGCGCCGGAAAAAGCGGCGACGGTGAAAAAAGTAAGCAGGGTATACCACAGGGTCATTTTATCCTGCAAACGCAAAGGCTTACGCATCGCTATTCCTCCGCACGCAGCACATAGCCCGCACCGCGCACGGTGTGGATCAGCCGGACTTGCGCCCCTTTATCAATTTTACTGCGCAGGTAACCGATGTACACATCCACCAGGTTGGACGCAAAATCGGATTCAAAATTCCAAATATGGTCAATAATCTGTATGCGTGTTAATACCTGCCCGGCATTGCGCAGCAGATACTCCAGCATGGCATATTCTTTGGCGGTCAGGCCGATTCGCCGCCCGGCGCGCGTCACTGTATGGGCGGAAGTATCCATTTGCAGATCGGCAAGGGTCAGCAGCGGCGAGCGGTTAGGGGTTTGCTTGCGCAGCAGCGCGCGCACCCGCGCGAGCAGCTCGTCGTAGGCGAAAGGTTTCACCAGATAGTCGTCCGCCCCCATATTCAGGCCCTTTACGCGGTCGGCAACAGCGTCCCGGGCGGTTAGCAGCAGTACGGGGCAGCCGTTTTCAGCATTGCGGAGACGGCGCAGGATGGTCAGCCCGTCGATGCCGGGCAGCATAATATCCAGTATGATGCCATCGTACGCTGTGCTGGTTGCGTATTCCAGCCCGTCCGTACCTGTTTCGCAGGCATCCACGGCATAACCTTCCGCCGAGAGCCGCTTGGCCAGTACCGTGCAAAGCGAGTGGTCGTCCTCCACAATCAACAGCCTCGTAGCCCCTCACCCCTTTATTTTTCCTCTATTATAGCACGGTATTATAAGAGACTGATGAAATGAATGCGCTTTCATGTTCTTCTCATCTTGATGCTTTAGGATAACGCTGTACTGATTTTGCAACCATGGAGGCGATGAATGATGGTGATCAAAAGCGCGGCATTTGTACTCCTGCTCACGCTGCTGACAGCCGTTGGTTTTGGGACTTCGGCGCTGGCGTTGGAATCGCCCTGCATCGATGGACCGTATGACTGGGAGTATCACGATGCCACCCGCTCAATCGTAATCAATCAGGTGAGCGAGAAAAACCTGACGTATTATGTTGCGGATGTGCAGCTGACCGCGCCGGACGGACTGAAAACGTATATTGATAGGGACATGCGTCCGGTTTCGGTGCTGGCGTCGGAAGCGGGGGCTGTACTGGCGATTAACGGGGACGATTTCGGCACCCATAAATACGGCGTCATCATCCGCAACGGCGAGCTGCTGCGCACCCATGACACGACCCGGAATATGCTGATTGTGGACGCGCAGGGGAACATGACCGTAAAGGTGGACCGCAAGGGAGAAGATTATAAGGGGCTGGGGAACGAACTGGTAGCCGCGGGGGTATGGCAGACGTTTGAGTTTGGCCCTGAGCTGGTACGGGATGGGCAAGCCGTAGAATTCAGCAAAACGTTTGATGTTATATCTACCCGTTCCACCCGGCTGGAGCCGCGCACGGCGATTGGGCAGATCGGCCCGCTGCATTATATTATTATCGTTGTGGACGGGCGGCAGGATGCCTATTCTTCCGGCATCAGCCTGCAGAATTTGCAACAGCTGTTTTTGCAATACGGCGCGACGGTAGCCATGAACCTGGATGGCGGCGGCTCGGCCGAGATGTGGTTTGACGGCGAAATTATCAACAGCCCCAGCGGCGGCGGGGAGCGCTACGTAAGCGATATCATCTACTTTTAGGAGGAATTATCATGGCAAAGCAGCTGGTAAAAAGCGGCTTGATCGGCGCTACGGCCGGAATTGCGCTTTCATACATTGCGGCGATTGTAATGTCGCTGTGGTTACAGCTGGGCTACTTTCAGGCGTTTCCTACAACCCTGCCGGAGCGCGTAGGCGGCGAAATGAATGCCGTGCTTTTGCAAACCGCGGTTTGTTTGCTGCTGGGGGCGGGCATTGGCGTAGCGTGGCGGCTTATGCGCCGGAAGGGTTGGCCGCTTAGGAAAAGAACGCTTTGGGCGTCGGCTGGTTTGGTGATATCGATATTGGCTGCATTGGGGCTTGCGGTAGGGATGCTGAAGTAATTGAACAAAGATAAAACACAGAGCCGCCGGAATGGGTCGGCTCTGTGTTTTTGCGTATATACTTGCCGGTGCTCTAGACATCGGCGCCGGATGCAAACCGCGGTATACGCAGCCGGAACGCGATAGGCAATGCAGGGTTTTCACGTTCCGGGTTTTAATAACGGTTGAACCGGACTTTGCCGCGGCGTTATTCGCGGTTTTCCTCCGGCGGCGTAGAATCTCCGGTGAGGAGGGAACGAACGGTTTCGTATGCGATGGTGACGGCAATGCCGTTGTGGATCATCGCAGCAAAAAGCTTCCCTGTTCCCGGGTTGGTCAGCTCCCGCTCGTATTGGAAGTCCGGGTAGCGCCCGGCGCATTGAACGATTTGATCGTTTAGCCGGTCAAAGTCCCGCTTTGCCGCATCCTTGCGGGAAAGGGGGGCTTGCGCAGGCGCGGAGGTTTCTAATATTGCTTTGGCTTGCGGCACGGCTTCGGTTGTGACCTCTGCGCTGCCGGAGGATGCGGCAGCTTCTTTGCTTTACGAACTGGAGCCGGACGTAAACAGCGGCTTGCGTTTGATGTAGTACAGGGAAAGGAGGAGGGCGGTTACCAAAATGCCCGCGAAAATGGTGAAAAGCGGAATCAATACTTCCGGCAGACGCATCAGGGAAGGCTCAAAAAAGAGCGCATCCAGCAGGATGAACAAACCGAACAGCACCGGAACGATCAGAAAGATTTGGTGGGCAACCCACGCATACCGTTTCCACTTGAAAAAGCCGATAAACGCTGCCAGCAGGGCGATACCGCCAACCGGCAGGCAGACCATGTAGCCGATGGTGTAGGCGTTGGGTTCCGTGATTACATAGGTGTAGTTGGCGGCGATGGTATAGCCGATCAGCAAAAGGAGAATTGGCATGCCGATATAATGATAGAAGTGATGGAACTTCAGCGGCGTGCTTTGTATGGCGGTATACTGTTTCATTCGTGCCGTCCTTTCGTCGTCGTTCCGATAGGGGCTGCTTGTCCGCCTAGCGGCCTGTGGTTTTTCGTTTGCAGGGCAAACAGAGTATGCCTGTCACCCGCAGGCGGAAGCGCGGTGTGGAGGTTTGGGCTTGCGGTTTTACCTGTAAATCATACTTATAGTCATTCTTTACTATTATAGGCGAGTATCCTTTTATTTACCAGTCCTGAAATGGAATTTATGAATCAGAAGGGTTATTTTCCGGAAATTTGATGAAGCGGTATGGACTGTGGAAAATTGCCGAGTTGCGGATTGCGTGTCGGATGGGAATGCCGATTGTGCAAGCCTGTATGGCAAGGAAGGGCGATACCGGCCTTGCATGGGTTCTATAAAAAGTGACGCCCCCTTTACACCGGTTATGTAAAGGGGGAGTCGGTTGCTTGCCTATGTTTTTATTGGAGGATTCTTGAACCGGAAAGATGATGGCTTTGCGTTTTTTGGCAGGCGATACCCTTCGCTGCTTTGCGGAAATCAGGCTTCGCCGGTCATGGCGAAAACATCGAAATACGTATCCGCACACGCTTCGTTAACCAGATGGTTTTGCACCGCCAGCTGCCGCACGCTGCCGCCGTTGGCAAGCGCCTGCTTGGCCAGTGCCGAGGCGCGTGTATAGCCGACCACGGGGCAAAGCACGGTGGCCAACGCGCAGCTGCCTTCCACAATTGTTTTGCACCGGCTTTGGTTGGCGGTAATGCCCTGTATGCACAGCTCCGACAGTACACGCATTCCGTGCGTCAGCGCGGTGATGGAGCCGAACAGACGGTTGAAGATTACGGGCTCAAACGCGTTTAACTCCAGCTGTCCGGCCTCTGCCGCCATGGTGATGGTCGCGTCGTTTCCGATGACCAGAAAGGCGATTTGGTTGACCACCTCGGGAATCACGGGGTTGATTTTGCCGGGCATGATGGAGGAACCGTTTTGCCGCGGCGGCAGGTTGATTTCGTGAAAACCGCCGCTGGGGCCGGAGGACATGAGCCGCAGATCGTTGCTGATTTTGGATAGGTCGACCGCGAGTGTTTTCAACGCCCCGGACAGCGCGGCATAGCTATCCGCGTTTTGTGTGGCGTCAATGCAGTCCGGCGAAGGGGTAAGCGGGATGCCGCTGACCGTGCTAAGATTTTGTACTACATTTTGCACATACGCTTTGCTTGCGTTCAGGTGCGTGCCGATAGCCGTGCCCCCCAGATTGACCTGGTGCAGCTCCGCCTCGGCGGTTTGCAGCCGTTGCCTGTCCCTGCCGAGGCAGCTTGCGTAGGCGTGAAAGGTTTGCCCCAGCCGCACGGGAACGGCATCCTGCAATTGTGTGCGCCCGATTTTGACTACGTTATGGAACGCTTTGGCTTGCCGCAGCAGGGTGTTTTGCAGCAGCGCAAGCTGCTCCTGCAGCCCTGCCAGTAAACGGATAGCGGTGATTTTGCCGCAGGTGGGGTACACGTCGTTGGTGGATTGGCTCATGTTTACATGGTCGTTGGGGTGTACCAGCGTATAATCCCCTTTTACACCGCCCAGCAGCTCAATGGCGCGGTTGGCGATGACCTCGTTGGCGTTCATGTTGGTGGATGTGCCCGCGCCGCCCTGAATCGCATCGACGATGAATTGCTCGTGCCATTGCCCGGCGGCGATTTCATCGCAGGCGCGCATGATGGCGCGGGCAATGGGTGCGGGTAAATCGCCCGCCGCCATGTTGGTAAGGGCTGCTGCTTTTTTAATATCGGCAAGGCTTACGATCATCTCGTCGGGAATGTGTTGGCCTGTGATCGGGAAGTTTTCAACGGCACGCAGGGTGTGTACCCCGTAAAATGCACCGGCTGGAACCTGCAAAGCACCGATGCTGTCGCTCTCGGTTCTCCATTCATGCCCGGTTGTGACCATTTTCCGCTCACTCCTTATCGGATGGTTGCGGGGAGAAAGGCTCTCCCTTGCCTTTATTGTAAATCGGTGGTGCAATATTTACAAATACATATAATGTGATTTATAATATAGTATATTGTCTATAAGGTGGCGCTGCTGTATGTTTCATGAAATGCGTTATGTGTACGCGGTGTTTGAAGAACAAAGCTTTTCCAAAGCGGCGGAAAAACTGTATATTTCGCAGCCTTCGCTGAGCACCATGGTCAAGCGTGCGGAAAAACGCATCGGCGGGGATATTTTCAACCGCAGCACCATCCCGGTTACGCTTACGAAAATCGGGGAAGCGTATATAGCGGCGGTCAAAAAAATCATGGAGCTGGAAACGGAGCTGCAGCAGTACATCAGCGACAGCAGCGCGCTTTTAGTCGGGCATTTGACCATCGGCGGTACAACGCTGTTCACATCCTTTATACTGCCCGCGCTGATCGCGGGTTTTACCCGGCGCTATCCCGGTGTGAGCATTCAAATTTGCGAGGCGAACACGAAGCAGCTGGAAAAGGAGCTGGCGGAAGGAACGCTGGATTTTGTGATCGATAACTGCGAAATCAGCGGAAAAACGGTCGACAGGCAAATCATCTGCGCCGAAGAACTGCTGCTGGCCGTGCCGGTTGCGCTGGTGAAGAAAACGGTTGCCCCGTTTTGCCTGAACGCTGCGGACATCCAGCAGGGCAAGCATTTGCTGGCGGATACGCAGGCCGTTGCGGTGGAAGCCTTTCAAAACGAGGGCTTTTTGCTGCTCAAGGAGGGCAACGACACGCGTGCCCGCGCTGAAAAAATATTCAGGCGGGCACACTTTAAACCGAAAATTCAATTTTTACTCGATCAGCAAATGACGACCTATAACCTTGCCTGTAACGGCGTGGGGTGCGCCTTTATCAGCGATACGCTGGTCAAGCACATGCCCGCCACGCGGGATGTGGTGTTTTGTAAGCTCGATCACGACCTTGCCACGCGGTACATCTACCTGTACAGCAAGCAAAGCAATTACCAAACGCACGCAGTGAAGGCCTTTACCCAAATGGCTGCCGGCGGGCAGTTCTCATTTTAAGAACAGCTCGATGACGGGCACAACCACATCCGGTTTTACGGGGGGAAGCTCGATCACCAGCAAATCCTCGGCTACGGACGCGCCAAAGCTGAAATGCTCTACCTTGCCTTCGGTATACTTCAGCTCGCTGCCATCGTGCAGGAATTGGGCGTATTCCACTTTGCCCGCCATGCCGCTGAGCTGCAAATGCGCGTAGGGGTAGGCGTACAAGTGGATGTACAGCCGTTTGCCGTCTGTGGACTGGGTCATGCGGCAATCCTGCGACAGCACCGCCAGATATTCCGGCTCCGCCATGGTGCAGCCGTAGATAGAGCGGCTGTTGTAGTGCATCCAGTCCTCATATACTTTCAAAGCGCTGTTCGCCCGGCTGTCGAAGTACCCGCGGGAGGTGGGGCCGACGTTCATCAGCAAATTTCCGCCCAGCGCAACGGTATTTACCAGCATACGAATCAGCATTTCCGGCGATTTCCAAGAGGTTTCATCGCGGTAATAGCCCCACGAGCCGGAGAAAGTTTGGCAGGCTTCCCAGGTGACCAGCTCGTTTGTTTCGGGGTGGCGCACCCAGGTAAGCGCCTGGTACTGCTCAGGTGTCCAGATGTCCTGATCGATCTCCGTACGGTTATCGATAATAATATGCGGCTGCAGCTTGCGTGCGAGTGCAAGCAGTTTTTCCGCCTCCCAATCGTCCTTGCCCTTGCCGTGCATCCAGGGCTTGTCTTTGGGAATGGGGTGCTCGGCGGGATTGCTGTAGGAAAAATCGAACCAGAGAACATCGATTTTGCCGTAGTTGGTTAAAAGCTCGGTCACCTGATTGCGCATATATTCCGCGTACTTGGTCATATCCCGTTTTGCGCTAACTTCCTTCGCGTCCGGGTCGTCACGGCGGGGATGCAGCATATCGATGGGAAAATCCGGGTGGTGCCAGTCGATCAGCGAATAGTAAAAACCGATATGGATGCCCTCGGCGCGGAACGCATCCACAAATTCACGCAGCAAATCGCGGTTTGCGGGCGTGTTGGTGGCTTTGTAATCGGTATAGGCGCTGTCCCAAAGGCAGAAGCCTTCGTGGTGCTTGGTGGTCAGTACAACGTACTTCATGCCCGTCGCTTTTGCGCGGCGCGCCCATTCTTTGGGGTCGAACAAATCCGGATTGAAATGTTTAAAATACAAATCGTAATGATCTTCCGGTATTTTTTCCTGTGTTTTCACCCATTCGTGGCGGGCAGGCATGCTGTACAGCCCCCAATGGATGAACATGCCCAGACGGTCGTGTGTAAACCAGACCGTATCGCCGGGGGTCTTTTTAGTCGTGTATGAGGACATGGGTTTCGCCTCCAACTTAAAAATTTCTCATTTGCTGTATATACGCCGCGTCCGCTACGGAATAGCGGTTTTCCTCCGGCGAAAGCGACTTGCCAAACTGGATGGACGGGTTATGCTCCGTGGAATGATCGAAGCGGTCCACAAAATGCCCGAAATGGACCTGTGCCGTGCCGGTTTCCGCCAGCAGCCGTTTCAGCGTCCACTGGTTTACGCCGCCGCCGGGCAGGATTTCGATGGCGCCGCCGGCAAACTCCATCATGGCGCGCAGCGTTTCAATACCGTAGAGCACGTTGGGGGCTTGCCCGCTGGTAAGCACCCGCTTAAAGCCCAGCTCGATCAGGCTTTCGAGCGTACGTTTCCAGTCCGGTACAACGTCGATCGCGCGGTGAAACACCGCCGGTTTCCCTTTGCACAGCGCCAATACCGCTTTGCAGCGTTCTTGATCCAGCGTGCCGTCTTCTTGCAAAAAACCGAACACAAGGCCGTCCGCGCCGTTTTCCAAAAGCAGGGCGGCGTCTGTTAAGACGGTTTCAAATTCAATATCCGTATAGCAAAAACCGCCCTGCCGCGGGCGCACCATAGCCACGACCGGGATGTGCGTATGCCGCTTTACGGCCTGCAGCGTTCCCAGCGTCGGGGTAAGCCCGCCGTGGAAAAGACAGCTGTTCAGCTCCACGCGGTCCGCACCGCCTTTTTCGGCTTCGATGGCGTCTTCCGCGGAGCCGCAGCAGATTTCAATGGTCAATTTTTTTTCGCTCATACAATATTCCTTTACAGTTCGTTTTCAAACAATGCCTGCAGCGAATGCTTCTGCGCGCAGATCGCCGCGCCGTAGGCGGCGTTCTTGCGAAAATCACTGGAGATAATGGCGTTGGAAGGCATATCCGGCAGGAGCATTTCCTCAAAGCTCTCGATCACGGAACCGCCGAGGATGAGCGCGTAGGGCGCGCACAGCCCCTGAATCATCCCCAGTACGGTACGCAAATGGGAGCGAAGCCCGTCGATGAGCCAAACGGCCCAATACAGCTGCATGGCATAAGCCTCCTTGAGGTCTGTCAGCGAGGCGATGTTGATATCCACTTTTTTCGCGCGGGCAATGAGATACTTTTCCAATAAATGATCCTGCAGCGCCGTATTGGCCTCCACCGGAATCCGGTCCAGCTCGCCGGCGCCGTTATCCTGTCCGCGAACCAGCTGTCCGTTTGCGCACATGGCCATGCCAAGGCCCTTATCCACCATCAGGTATACCACATCCTGGTTATCATCAAGCCCGCGCTTTACGCGCTCGCCCATTAAGCAGGCGTTTACGTCGTTTTCGATACAGACTTCGCAGCCAAGCATCTCGGAGATCGGTTTGGCAACCTGCACATCCGCCCAGCCCAGCCCGTCGCTGCGGTGCACGATGCCGTCCTTGTGGCTTACGATGCCCGGAATACCGATGCCCACGCCGCGCAGTTTTTCCTTAGGCACCTGCTTTTGGCGCAGCAGCTCGTGGGTGAGCGCCATAATGGTGTAGGTAAGATCCTTCAGGGAATAACCCGGCTTGATTTCTCTTTCCAATTCGGCCAGCGCCGTTTCCGTGCCGTCGATCAGGCAGGCGTATACGGACGAGCGCGCGCAATACACGCCTACGAGATAGGCGCCGTTTTTGCTGATGTTCAATCCAACCGCTTTGCGCCCCCGGCCGATGGAGGCGGTGGTTACGCTTTCTTCCACCAGCCCTTTTTCGATCAGGCTGGCGACGACGCGCGTTACGCTTGCGGGGCTCATATCCGTCATTTGGGCGATGGACGTTCTGGATATGGGTTGATTGGATTGGATCAATTCATATACATAACGCTTGTTGTAGGTACGGATATGCTCGAGTGTGTTGATTGGCTGCATAGTACCTCCCCATTCATGGCGGGCCAGGAATTGTTTTGTGTTTCAAAGTCCTGTTTGTCGCTTTCTGCTAAATTCTATCATACAGGAAAATAAGTTGCAAGATATATTTGCATATAAGAAAATAAATAATGAAAGCAGGCATAAACCAGAACAATATGGCGATTATTTGACCGGAAATAAAATGAATTTAGAAGAAGAAAAAATAAATTTGAAGGAAATTTGCAAAATCTATTGTAAATGGCATGGATTCATTGTATTATAATTTCAGATATGAAATTAATGAACGGAGGGCTGTGTGATGATATTGATCAAGCAAAATACACAAGCCGATCAATCCATTCGGACAGCTAATTTCAGGAAGCGAATTAAAAAAAGCCTGCCGTACTATGCACTGATTGCGCTTCCCCTTATTTTTCTGCTGATTTTTAAGTATTACCCTATGCTGGGCGCGCAAATTGCCTTTAAGGATTACAAGGTTCGTCTGGGCATTTGGGGCAGCCCGTGGGTCGGCTGGGAAAACTTCGCAACGTTCTTTCAATCCCCCTCGTCGGTTACGATCATTAAAAACACTTTCGTATTAAGCCTGTATTATTTGATCGCCAGTTTCCCTATCCCGATTTTGATGGCTATTTTTTTAAACGAATGCCGCAGCACGGGATTTAAAAAATTTACGCAGATGGTCACCTATATGCCGTACTTCATTTCCACAGTGGTACTGGTATCGATGATTTTGCAGTTCACGGATGTATCTTCCGGCATCGTGAACCAACTGATTCAATCGCTGGGCGGCGACAGTGTCAACTTTATGGGGAAGGCGGATTATTTCCGTTCCATCTATGTCTGGACGGGGATATGGCAGAGTACGGGGTATTCCTCCATTATTTATCTGGCTGCGCTGACCGGCGTACCGCTGGAACTGTACGAGGCGGCGCGGGTGGACGGCGCCAGCAAATTTAAAAGAATCCTGCATATCGATATTCCGCATATCGCGCCGACGATCATTACACTGTTCATTCTTAATACCGGCTCTATTTTATCCATCGGGTTTGAAAAAATCTACTTGATGCAAAACTCCATCAATACTCCGGTATCCGAGGTGATCTCGACCTACGTATATAAGGTCGGTTTGATTAACGCGAACTTCAGCTTTTCCACCGCCGTGGGCTTGTTCAACTCGGTAGTCAACCTTGTGCTGCTATTGCTTGTCAATTCCCTTTCCAAGAAGATCAGCGACGTACAAGTAATATAGAAAGAAGGTTGAATGAGTATGATTTTGTCACGTGTAAATAATAAAAACCGGATCAGGCAACGCTGGGACGATAATCTGTTCGACGTTGTTTCCACCCTCTTTCTGATACTCTCCGTGCTGGTGGTGGCGTATCCGCTGCTTTATGTGGTCAGCGCCTCCTTCTCTTCCACAAACGCGGTTATGTCCGGAAAGGTTTGGCTGTTTCCGGTAGAGCCGACGCTGATCGCCTATCAGGCTGTATTTACCTATCAGTCGATCATGACCGGTTATGTAAACTCCGCCATTTATACGGTCTGCGGTACGGGCATCAACCTGTTTCTTACGGTGCTGTGCGCATTTTGCCTTTCCAGCAAGGATTTTTACGGCCGCAAGGTGGTTTCCATCATGGTAATCTTCACCATGTTGTTCAACGCCGGGCTGATTCCAAATTACCTGCTCATTAAAAACCTCGGCTGGCTCAATACCATCTGGGCGCTGATTGTGCCCAACGCCATGAACGCCTGGTATGTCATTTTGATGCGGTCGTACTTTTCCAGCTCGATCTCGCGGGAACTGTTTGAAGCCAGCGCGCTGGACGGCTGCTCGGTTTACCGGCAGCTGTGGTCGATCGTGCTTCCGCTTTCCGGGCCCATCATCGCCGTGATTTCCCTGTACTGTGCCGTCGGCATTTGGAACAGCTACTTTGATGCTTTCATCTACATTTCCAAAAAGGAACTGTTCCCCCTGCAAGTGGTTTTGCGCAATATCCTGATTCTCAATCAAGTGGATATGACGACCGTGGCCGACCTTCGGGATATGGCGTCCCGGCAGGGCATGAGCAACTTGCTGAAATATGCGGTCATCGTCGTCTCCAGCGTGCCGCTGCTGCTTTTGTACCCGTTTGTGCAGAAGTACTTTGTAAAAGGCATTATGATCGGCGCCGTAAAAGGCTGATTTGCTGATGTTTTACACAATCGTGTAAAAATAAATCAAAAATCGATTGGGGAGGGTAAAAAAATGGGTAAAAAAATGATGAGAACGCTTCTGGCAATGGTTTTAACCATCTCTCTGGCGATCGGCTGCATTGGCAGCGCTTCCGCCTGGGAACCGCAATGGGAACACGACGAGGATCTTTCCGCTTACAAATTATGCGATAACTTTGGCGACATTAAACTGCGCTTTGCCGTCACCAGCGTACCCGCAATTATCGATTGGGAAACCAACGAGTATGTAAAATGGATTGAAGACGTCACTAACGTCGATCTTTCCTTTGAACTGATTCCGTATGACGGCCGTGCGGAAAAGCTGGGTCTGCTGCTGGCTTCCGGCGACTATCCCGATGTGTTCCTCTCCGTTGGCATGACCAACCAGATGATCAGCCGCTACGGCGTGGACGAGCAGATGTTCCTGCCGCTGAATGATCTGATTGACCAGTACGGCACGTTCACCAAGCAGATTTTCGCGCAGTATCCCGGCTCCGAAAATGTGATTACCCAGTTGGACGGCAATATTTACTCTCTGCCCGTTGTTAACGAATGCTATCACGCCACCGTGCCCACCAAGTTCTGGATGAACCAGACGTGGCTGGATAACCTTGGCCTTGCGCAGCCTACGACGCTGGATGAACTGTACAACGTGCTGGTTGCCTTCCGCGATCAGGATGCGAATGGAAACGGCGACCCCAGCGATGAAATCCCGCTGGCGGGCGACTATTTCGATGGCTGGTACACCAACCCCGAGCGCTTTATTATGAACGCGTTCACCTACTACAACCTGGATCTGGATAAAAACGACACGTCCACCTACGAAGCCTTCGGCCTGTATATGGACGGCGACACCGTAACGACTCCATTTGCGCAGCCCGCCTTTAAAGAGGGCGTAGCGTACATGGCGAAACTGGCGAAGGAAGGCCTGATCTACGAAGGTTCCTTTACGCAGGATCTGGCGGGGCTAACGCAGCTGGCTGAATCCGGCCGTCTGGGCGCTGCCAATGGCGGTTACATCCTCTTTGCCAACCTGGGCGGCGATATTTACAAGCAGTATCGCGCCGTAATGCCGGTAACAGGCCCCGAGGGTTACCAGGGCATTATCTCCTTCCCGTACGATTCCGTATCCGGCAACATGTTCACCATTTCCGCAGACTGCCAGAACCCCGAAGCTGCGTTTAAGATCGGCGATATGCTGTATTCTTATGCCGCCAGCATGCGCGGTTACTACGGCGTATACGGCGATGCCTGGACCGATGCGGATGCCGACGCGGTGGGCATCAACGGCGAACCCGCCCTGTACAAACTGCTCAAGCCCTGGCAGGAAACCGAACCCCAGAACGATTGTGTCTTGCAGATGACGACCTCCAAGCGCGATTCCACCTTCCGCCTTGGCGAGCCTTCCGATCCTGCGGTCGATCTGTACAGCGCCGCCGGTTTGGAAACCCTGCTGTATCAGGTAACCAAGGATTACAAGCCCTACGCGGACGACAGCAAAGCACTGCCCACCATCAAGTTTACGGAAGATGAAAACGCCGAGCTTTCCGTGCTGATGGCGGACCTGTCCACGGCCATTAAAGAAGGCATGCTGGGCTTCTTCACCGGTTCCAAGGACGTGGATACCGAGTTTGACGCGTGGCTGCAGGATCTGGATGCCAAAGGCTTAAGCCGCCTGACGGAAATCTACCAGACCGAGTATAACGCACAGTTTAAATAAACAATAACCAAATATACCCGGTAACGGGGCAAGCCGCCGCTTCGGCGTGTGAACAGCCGCTGAAGCGGCGGTTTGCTTCCTCAGTACCGATCCCCCTGTTTATGTGCGCTGCTTTTACGTTTGCCGCGCTCTGCAAACAGGAATCATCAAGGAAACGGCGGTATGCTTATCTCAGCGGCAATGCGGCATGTAGATTGAACTGGCTCCGGCGTTTCCTCCCTGCGTATTTTGTAATAACAGAGTGGATGTGTAACAATGAAGATCAACGAGGCAAGGGAATTTATCAAACGGGCGTTACCTGCGTCGGATCGGATCAGCGTTGCGGACGATGTAATCGATTCGTTCGCCGCCCATGCGGTGATGCTGCGCGATCAGGTGGCGTGGTGCAAGAACCTGCCGGAAGATATTTTCCTTGTGTACGTGCTGTTTCCGCGCGTAAACAACGAGCACCTGGAGGCGCATCGCGAAGGCATTTACCGGGAGCTGTTTCCACGAATACAGGGCATGAGTATGCGGCAGGCCGCTTTGGAAGTGAATTTCTGGTGTCTTGAAAAAGCGACCTACTGCACGACCGATGCGCGCACAGCCAGCGCCAAAACCGTAATCCGCAGGGCTTGCGGGCGCTGCGGCGAAGAATCGACGTTGCTGGTTTGCGCGCTGCGCGCCGTAGGCATTCCCGCGCGGCAGATTTATGTGCCACGGTGGGCGCACTGCGATGATAACCATGCCTGGGTGGAAGCCTACGTGGAAGGTGAATGGCATTACATGGGTGCGTGTGAGCCGGAAATGGAGCTGGACAGCGGCTGGTTTACATCCGCCGCGTCACGGGCGATGCTGATCCATACGGTTGCGTATGGCATCTGCCCTGCGGATGAAGAGATGCTTTCCGAAAACCATAACCGCTTTATTCTCAACCGGATCAAAGCATATGCGCAGTGCCAGGCAATACGGGTTCGCATCCACACGGGCGGCACCCCGCTGGCCGGGGCACGCGTGGCGTTTGAGCTGTTTAACGAGGGCGAGCTGGTGCCGCTGTGCAGCCTTTGCACAGGGGATGACGGATGCGTTGTTATCACTGTCGGGCGGGGTGGTTTGCACCTGCAAATTTCCCATGAGGGCCGCTTTATCACCACGGTGATTGATACCCGGCAAACAACGGCTGTCGATATTGATTTTTCGCAGGGTAAGGATATTCACCACGCAACCGATGCGCTGGAGCTGTTCGCGCCTGCCGAAACCCGGTTTACCGTTCCCGACGAGTCCGTTGTTTACGAGGAACGCCTTGCGCAGTGCCGGGAGAAACGGCTCGCCTATGCGGCATCCTTTGCAGCGGAGGATGACCTGCTGGAAAAAGCCGGTGGCAACGCCGCCGTGATTGCGGGCTTTTTGGCAGGCAGTACCGGAGAAACGCAAGAGAAACGCGCGCTGCTGCGCTCGCTGGCGGACAAAGACCTTTCGGATATTACCGCGGATGTGCTTTGCGATGTACTGGAAACGGCGGCGCCCTTTCGCGGCCGGTATCCTGAGGATGTGTTTAACGCGTCCGTACTTTGCCCGCGCGTGGAATTTGAGCACCTGTACCCGGTACGGCGTGCGATTAAAGCCTATTTTGCAGACAGGCAAATCGTTTTTACCGGCGCGGCTGATGTGTTTGCGTGGGTTACGCAGCATGTGGCGGATAACGGGCTGCTGCCGCAGCAGGCGGTACTGCCGGCCAATCCGTATGCGGCGCTTACGGCAGGGCGTACGGACCGGCGCACCAAAACGGTGCTTGCCATTACCATTTGCCGTACCTTCGGCTATGCCGTACGGCTTTCACCGGTTTCGCAGGAGCCGGAGCAGTATGCGGGCACGGCGTATGTACCGCTGTTCCCGCAGGAAATACCCACGGCCGACTTGACGCTGAAAAAGGAAACAACCGCTTCCGTGATGCAAAGGGTGCATTTTACGCTTGGAAAGCTGGAAGACGGAGCATATAAAACGCTGTCCCTGCAGCAGGAAACGGTGGACGAAGAAAAAGCGGTTGCGCTTTGCGGCGGCGACTATCGCCTGCTGACGGGCATTCGCCAGATCGACGGTTCGATTTTGGCAAACGCGCTGTACTTTCAATTAAAGGATGGGGAGCACAAGGTGCTGCCCCTGCGTCTGCCGGACAACCGCATGGAAGGCAAGCTGCACCATGCACCTTTGCCTGTGCTTGCAGTAGAAGGCATTGCGGGCGAAAAAATCGATTTGTCCCGCCTGTTGGCAAACGGCGGCATCCTGTCGGTCGTGGCGCCGAGTCAGGAACCGACGGAGCATTTGCTGCTGGAATCGACGCAGCTTTGCAAGCGGATCATTCGTGAAAACCGCCATCTGCTCTACATTGTCAGGGATGAGAAGGAGGCGGCGCACCCGACGATCGCCCAGCCGCTGCAAATGCTGGGCGGCAACGCAAGCATCGCCGTGCTGCGCAGTGCGGACGGACTGACGCAAATGCGGCAGGCGCTGCGGGTGGGCGACCCCCGCCTTCCGTTTTCCGTAGCCGTGAATCAAGCGGGGCAAGCGCTGTTCGCCTTTGCCAATTATAATATCGGCACGATTGAGACCCTGTTGGATATTCTGCTTGCCGATGAGGGCGGACTGTATTGCTTGAAAGAGCATCATGCTTGACCGCAGCTGTTCATACGGATAGGGCATTTATCCGCAGGGCTTGATATGGAGCGTGGCTGGATTGCCGGTGTGCGCACACATATGGCATTTTCCGGGGTGGCCCTTCAAATCAGCTGCATTATGAGTCGATTTCCACCTGCATTCTTTGGAATGGGGACATTCCCGCGCCCTAAGCAGGTACATAATCAAAAAACCCGGCAGGCAATACACATGCCTGCCGGGTTTTTGTTATATACAGTGGCAACTTCAACCGTTCGCTTCGTCCCCGTTTAAGAATTCTTCGCGAATCGTGACTTTGAATTCCTTGGCGATGGCGCGTAAATCCGCATCGGATATGGTTTGCAGCTGTGGCTGGCCGGAGGAAAGCACCTTCATGTAGATTTCGGCAGCTTTTTCAATGGTGTGCATCAGGCCGAAAGCGGTGTCCAAATCCGGCCCGCTGACAAACGTACCGTGATGCGCCCAGATGGCGGCGTCATATTCCTTCATCAACGCGCTGGTCGCCAGCGCAATTTCCGCGCCGCCGGGCACCATCCACGGCACTACGCCCACGCCGCCGGGGAAAACCACCGGGCATTCGGTAGCGCTTTTCCAAAGCACACGGGAAAAAGCCTTTGCCGTCAGGGGCAAAATATAGGTCATGGCGATTACGTTAGGGGTGTGCGCATGGTAAATGACGCGGCAAACACCGCCGGTCGCCTGCTTGCGTACGCTGTGGTTCATAAAATGGCTGGGGAATTCGCTGGTGGGTACGCCGCCCTGCTCCAGTCCCCATACAATGCGCCACGCGTTGCCCTGCGGGTTAATCTCCAGGATGCACAGGTTGTTTTGCGGTTCCAAAACGACATTGCGCATAAATTTGCCGCTGCCCGAAGAAATAAAATATTCTCCCGCAAGGTTTTCAGCCGTAACATCCATCGCCGTCCATGCGCCCGGTTTTTCCGCGAAAAACGGCTTGCATTGTTCAATTTCCGCAGCCGTCATGCGGTAGGTCAGGTTGCCGCCGTTGCGCTCGTGCCAGCCAAGCAGCCATCCGTCGTTACAGGTGCGCACCGCTTTTTGCATTACTTGCATATCCATCATGTTCATGCGTTTTCCCTCGCTTTTAATACAGTTGCTTCATATTCGGTCACCGCGGAGAACCAATCGTCCTCCAATGGTACGCCCGCCTTTTGGCAATAGGCATCCCACATAACGCCAAAGGGCAGGGTTTTGCAGGCTTCCTGCCGCGCCAGCAATTCGGTAAAGCGGCCTTCCTCCTGCAGTGCCATCAGCATCCGGTGCGGGGTCAGCAGCGCCATCAGCAATGCCTTTTGCAGGTTACGCGTACCGATCACCCATGCCGCTACCCTGTTGATGGAAGCATCGAAGAAATCCAGCCCGATCAGCGCTTTATCCAGCGCGTTGCAGCGCACCAGCTCGGCGGCAATCGCGGTCAGCTCGTCATCCAGCCGGATTACATGGTCGCTGTCCCAGCGTACCGGGCGGGTAACGTGCAGGGGCAGGCGGTCAAAGTGGCACAGCATAGCGGAAATCTTATCGCTTACCAGCTCGGTGGGGTGGTAGTGCCCGTTATCCAGCAGGTCGTACACGCCGGGATGCCTGGCCGCATAGCCCAGATAAAACTCGTGGCTGCCGACTGTGTAGGCTTCTACGCCGATGCCGAATACCTTGCTTTCCACACTGTCGATAACGCCTTCCAGCTTCTCTGCAAAAATCTGATCAAGACTGTCCGCAAGCCGCCGGCGCGGGGCAAGGCGGTCGGCAGGAATGTCCTTGAGTCCGTCCGGAATCCAGACGTTGCAAAGGCAGTGCGTGTTCAGCTCTTTGGCGAAGTATGCGGCAATGCGGCGGCAGGCCTGCCCGTGGCGCACCCAGAAGGCGCGCGTTTCCGCATCGGGGCTGGAAAGGGTCAGCCCGTCCTTGACCATGGGGTGGCTGAAGTAGGTCGGGTTAAAGTCGATGCCCAGTCCGCGGCTTTTTGCGTACTCCACCCACGGCGCGAAGTGCTTGGGTAAAAGAGCATCCCGGTCCACCTTTTCACCGGGGGCAAAAACTGCGTAGCTGGCATGCAGGTTGATACGCTTCTGCCCGGGAATCAGGCTGATGGCCTTGTCAAAGTCCGCCGTTAATTCGGCATACGTGCGCGCCTTGCCGGGGTAGTTGCCCGTGGTTTGAATACCGCCGGAGAGCGCCTCGCCGGTGCTTTCAAAGCCGGTTACATCGTCGCCCTGCCAGCAATGGATGCTGACCGGTACCTGCATAAGCTGCGAAAAAGCGTTGTCCACATCCACGCCCAGCGCCGCATACTTTGCTTTTGCCGCTGCAAACAATTCGTCCATTCTTCTCATTCTCCTTTATTTTCCGGTTGGTAGGTTTTCACGGTAAAATCCCTGCGGATCAGGGCGCGCGCGGCAGAGAGGTTTTCAATGCCGCCAAGCGCGATCATCTGCGCGATTACATTACCCAGCGCCGTGCCCTCCGCGGGGCCTGCGTACACGGGCAGTCCGGTTTCATCAGCTGTCCATTGGTTCAGTACGGTGTTCTGGCTTCCGCCGCCTACAATGTGCACCGCCGTAAATGCTTTGCCCGTAAGCTCTTCCAATGCGCGAATATCGCGGGCGTAGCCTACGGCAAGGCTGTGCAGCACACAGCGCAGCAGCTGCGCCGTATCCGCGGGTTCCGGCTGGCCGGCTTCCCGCAGCGCCGCGCTGACTTCGGCGGTCATGCTGCGGGGCGCAAGGAAACGGTTATCCGCCACGTTTACCACCGGCATGTATGCGGCTGCGCCTGCTGCCATTTCCGCCATTTCCGCAAAGGAGTAGCGGTCGTCCAGCTCGTGGCGGATGTTCTGCATCATCCACATGCCCATGATGTTGCGCAGAAAGCGTACCTTGCCGCCGTAACCGCCCTCGTTAGTGAAGCCCACCAGCCGCGCCGCTTCACTTGTAATGGGTGCGTCGTTTTCAACACCCAGCAAACTCCATGTGCCGCTGGACAGGGTAACGGCGTTGTCATCCTGTGCGGGCACCGCCATAAAAGCGCTGCCGGTATCGTGCGTGGCGGGCAGAATCACCTCGCAGGTGAAGCCCACCGCCTGTGCCACCTCGGGGCGCAGACATCCAAGCCGTGTGCCGGGAGCTTGCGGCGCTTCCGGGAACAGCGAAGCCGGTATCCCGGCGCGGGTCAATACCGGCCGGTCCCATGTGCCTGCTCCCGCTGTAAGCAGCGCGCCGGTGGAAGCATCCGTAAACTCGTTGCTCATTATGCCGCACAGCTTATAGTGAAAGTAATCCGGCATCAGCAAACAACGCGCCGCCTGCGCAAGCTGCTCCCGCGGCGTTGCCATGAGCTGGTAAACGGTATTGAAGGGCTGCTTGGCAATGCCGGTACGCTGATACAGCCATGCATCATCAATCGTGTTCATGGTTGCCTGCGTACGGTCGTCGCGGTAGGCAATGCAGTCGCCAACACGCTCGCCGCGTGCGTCCACGAGCACATAATCCACGCCCCATGTATCCACACCGACGGAGGCGGGTAGTTTACCCAGTGCCTTGCAGCGCTTCATCCCTTCCAGAATATGCGACCATAGGGCGTCCACATCCCAGCAATGATGGCCGCTTTTCTCCACCATGCCGTTTGGGAAGCGGTAAACCTCCTCAAGCGATAGCTTGCCGCCCTCCATGCACCCCAGCATGTGCCGCCCGCTGGAAGCGCCGATATCAATGGCCAACGTATAGACCGGCATTGCGAATCACGTCCTTTGCGATTCTATTTTCTCAAGCATACAGCAAAGAATGCAAAGAAAAAAGGACGTGACTTAAAAGTTTCACGTCCTGTGTGAACTGCGGTACGTTTTAGGCCCTATGCCCTCGTGCAGCTCAAAAATACGGTAAAAATAGCTGCTGTTGTCGTACCCTACCGCCTGGCAAATACTTAAGATGCTCATATCCGTATCCCGCAGCAGCTGGCGTGCTACTTCCAGCCTGCGCTGCTGCAGCAGCGCGGTACAGCTGCTCCCGGTGACCTCGCGGGCAATACGGCTGACATATGCGGCGGATACGCCATGCGTTTTGGCAAACGTGCCGACATGAAAGGTTGCGTAGTGGGTGCGGATATCTCCCAGCAATTCCACAGCCAGCGTGTTCCAGCGCCTGAGGCCGGTGGAAAGCTGTAAACAATCGGTACGCTCCAAAAGGTGCAAAAACAACAGCCCCATTTCCACCTGATGGATGCGCCGCCGTATGTCCGCGGCATCCACAAAGCCATACAGTATACTTTGCAGCAGATGTTGTATGCTTTGGCTGTCCGCCACGGGGAAGTACAGGTACGGAATGCTGCTTTCGCCGGTGCGCAGCGCATCCAGCAAAAAGCGCCCCAGCGCGTTATGCGCACCTACCATTTCCAGCGCAAAATCAAAAAAGGCCGGCTGCACCAGAAAATTAACCGCCACATCCGCCGGCCCGCACAGGGCAATGCTATGCATGGCGTGGCGGTTGATCATTAGTATTTCGCCCGCATGCAGGGTCAGGGTTTCCGGTCCTGCCATGGTATGTACGGTCTGCCCGCGAAGCATTACCATGACTTCCACAAAATCGTGCCGGTGCGGCGGAAACGCCACAAAGCGCGTATGGGGGCGCACGGTAATCATCTGTTCGCGGGGTATCAGCCGGTCGCCCTCCAGCATGCCGCCCGTGGCAGATGTATAGTACGCCATGTCCAGCCGCCCGCCCGCAAGCAGGCGCGTCTCCTCCGGCGTAACGGCGGCAAAGCGCTCAATCAGCCTATCATCCATGGCGGCTCTCCTTTCGGGGGGTGCTGTACCGGGCACGCTTTTACGATGTGATGTTTCGTTCGTTGTTTCCATTATACCACCTGCGGCGGACGGCACCAATGGCAGCCGAAGCTGTTTGCACCGTAATTTTGTTGGCAGGGTGCAAGCTCCGGTTTGCGTTACGTGCTATTTTCTATTTGAGTGCCGCTGAAAAAATCCAAAAGAAGCGGGGGAAACAGGCACTGCAATGGTCAGGGCACAATTTTAAGTTCCTTTGGAAATTGGTTCAAAACTTCCGCGCCGTGATCTCCCATCAGCAGTGCGTCCTCGATGCGCACCCCGAAGCGTCCCGGCAGGTAAATGCCCGGTTCAATGGTAAAGCACATGCCCGGTTGCACCGGGATGTGCCGGTGCGGCCTGTCAAACGGCTCTTCATGAAAATCGATGCCCAGCCCGTGGCTTGTTTTATGCGTAAAATACTCTCCATAACCCGCTTGCTCAATAACGCTGCGCGCGGCCCGGTCCAGCTCCGCAATGAATACGCCGGGTTCGGCGGCGTTTATGGCCGCTTTGTTGGCTTGCCGGACAACATCGTACACATGCTGCTGCTCCGGGTCCGCTTCGCGGAAAAATACCGTGCGCGTCATGTCGCTGAAATATCCGCCGATGCGCATACCCGTATCCACCAGTACCGCGTCCCCTGCGCGGAGCTTGCGATTGCCGGGGCTATGGTGGGGCTCCGCCGTCCCTTCGCCGAAGGCGCACATGGGAGACCCTTCAAAAATGCCTGCTCCGGCGCGTTCAAACGCGTCGGCGACGGTTTTGGAAAACTGCCTCTCCGTAATGCCCTCCGTAAGCCGCGCAAACGCATCCGCCAATACGGCATCCGTAACCTGTGACGCGTTTCGCAGCCGGTCCATCTCCATGCCGTCTTTGCGGCTTCTCGCTTGCTCCACATAAGCGGAAACACGAAAAGCGATATCGCTTCGTGTTTCCAGCAAGGGCAGAAGAAAACGGGCGTGTAAAGCGCCGTCCACACCGGTCGGCACGGCCTGCAATAAACGGGACAGCTGTTCCACCGTCTGGCTCTCATCCGTATAGACAATCGTTTCACAGCCCTCGCAGTAAGCCTGTGCCAGCATATAGCAAAGCAACTTGCAGTCCTCAGGGCCGATAATCAGCGCGTCCAGACGATCCATCGGCTGTACCCATTGCCCGGTGAGGTACCATATGCTTTGCGGAGCGGTAACAATCAACTGCTGTATATTCTGCTGCTCCATAAGCAGCCTGACATTTTTTAAGCGGTTCTGATTCATGCTTACTCCATTCAGGCATTCGTGCCATAACAACCTATGATAGGTATTGTATGCTTGTTTCCATGGGGCTGAGCGCGAAAGTGAGTTTTTTGCCTTCCTCGTTCATGACGCTTGTTTCACAGGGCTGATCGCTGTTGTTGAGCAAAACCAGCGCGTTATCGGCCGGGAACCACGCTGCTTCCGCCTGCGGCTGATCCGAGATCCACGGAGTATTCTTGTCCCTATGAACACAACGCGCCAGTATTGCCAGCAGCATCGAGGCGCTTTCTACGCTCCACCGGAAATCTCCCATCCAAACCCCGCATCCGCTCCCGAAGGCATGCTCCGTCAACACGGGTTTTCCCTGATCGCCGGCGTAGACATGCGTGCTTTCTTCGCAGACAAAGGCGTAGGGGTGCGCGCCCAGCGCACCGCGTGCTACCGTGTAGGGAGCCTGTTCGACCTTGTAAGCCCATTTTCCGTGGCATACTTTGGCGCCCCGGTCAATATCCACGCCCAGCACATGCGCCATTCTAAGGAACGTATCATATCCCTCCACGGCGGAGGATTCGCCAACGCCAAGATAGGCGCCGCCTTCGTATACGAAGCGCGTCAGCGTTTCCACCAAAGCACTGCTTTGCCATGCGTCCCCGCCGCTCCATGCATCGCCGCATCTTCCGGTGTTGATTACAACATCCACGTTATCCAGCGCGCCGTTTTGCGCATCATCAAAGCTGATAAAACGCACATCCACAGGCAGCCCGGACAGCGCCTCGTTGATATGAATCAACGGATGCATGTCCGTTTCGTGAAAGTGCCCGCTCAGTGTCCAGGAGCGCAAGGAACCCCACGTATGCAGCACCGCAACGCGGCAAGGCAGGCAGTACGGCGCGCCGTTTTGATGCAGCTGCCGAATGCGGCGGAATTCATCGCTGATTTGCGTAATCGTATCCACAAACGCCGGAAATGCCTCCGTAAGATGCAGGTATCCGCCAAGGCCAATCCGTTCCACCGGCTGGCGGAGCAAAGCCCGCCGAATGTGCAGCCAATATGCCAGCGCATCCTTCGCAGGCTGCCCGCCCGGGGAAAAGGTAGGCAAATTCCCCAGCCCAACCGGAAACAAATAGGGGTGAAGCCGCAGTTCGTGTACGGCGGCTGGAACCCCGGCGCAAAGGCGGCATTCAAAACCGGAAAAGACGCACTTGATAATGGCGTCAAACCCAATATCCGCAAAGTATTTGCCCCATGGCTCCAACCCCACCCAGCTGTCATCGTAAAAGACATACGCCCGCTTTCCGTAGCTGTGGACGATCTGCACCAGTTCTTTCCCTTTTTGCGCCACAAAGGCCTGTACAAAGTCCATATAATCCCGTTTTGCCTTTGTCGGCGGCATATGCGTTACCTGCAGGTTTCCCTTGTTGATAAAATCCTCCGCGGTCAGCGCATAACCGTATTGCTGCGCAAAGGCGTCCAGTGCGGCAGGGCTGACGGTATAGTCGTAGCTGGCCCAATCCGTAAACAAGTTCCGCTTCCGGGGATTGCTGCCCCAAATCCAGACGAAGTTATAAAACAAACTGGTAAAACGTACAATGTCCGTATCCGGGTGCGCCTCACACCAATCCGTGAGCCAGCGCCTAAGGTAGACCCACGCTTCCGGGTGGCGGGGGTCTGCCTGCCGCAAGGGTTCGCTTGTCCAGTTGTTGGTTGTGTGGTTGTACATATTGATTTCTTCCCAGATGCGGAAGCACAGAAACGAAACCGTATAGCGGTGCCATAACACACAGCCGTCAACCTGTACGCTGCCGTTTCCGTCATACCGCCACAGGCGCTTGGGTACGGGTGTTTGTGCCGTGCGGTCGTATACCTGCCAGTAGCGCAGCGCATCCTGCCCGTCGTTGATGCTGAACTGCTGCTGAAAATACCCGTCCAGCAACGGTATGGTCACCGAACCCGCAGCCGCCAGTACCGGCTTTGAGCATAGGAAGGTTTGCTGCTGTGCCTGCGGATGTTCCAAAAGGAAAGCATTGTGTTCCCGGATTACACATACCGTTGAATAAATTTGATACCCGGCGTTTTGCAGGGCGGGCGACAGTTTGGTACCGTCGCTGTCTCGTATTGCGTCGGCCCCCCAACGTTTGGCAAGGTCCAATGTCAGCGCTTCATAGCCAGTTTCTCCCGGAAGCGTAAATGATCCCCGTTGTATGCCGTCCATACTGTTTCCTCCCTGCGTATCGATCAAGGTGTTTGCGTGTGGTTACAGCAGCGCAAGAATATTGTCGATGCTTTGCAATTCTTCGCTTGAAAACTCCAGTTGTTCCAGCGCCTTCACATTTTCCGTAAGCTGCTGGGGTTTGCTTGCGCCAATCAGCACGCTGGTGACCACCGAATCGCGCAGGTTCCATGCCAGTGCCATTTGCGCGAGCGACTGTCCCCGTTTGGCGGCTATTTCGTTCAGCGCGGTAATAACGGATACCTTTTCGGGCGTTATATCATCCGGCTTGAGAAAACGCGGATCATGCGCCGCCCGTGAATCGGCCGGAATCCCGTGCAGGTAGCGGCCGGTGAGCATGCCGCCCGCCAGCGGCATAAAGGTGATGCAGCCTGCTTTTTCCCGGCGGAGTACGTCCGTCAGGCCATTTTCAATCCAACGGTTCATCATATTGTATTGCGGCTGATGAATCAGCAGGGGCGTGCCCAGGGCGCGGAGCGCTTTTACTGCGGCTTCGGTTTGCTGTGCGTCGTAGTTGGAAATGCCTACGTAAAGCGCTTTTCCGCTGCGGACAATGCTATCCAGCGCGCCCATGGTTTCTTCAATGGGCGTTTCGGGGTCCGGACGGTGATGGTAGAATATATCCACATAGTCAATATGCATCCGCTTTAAACTCTGGTCAATACTGGCGGTTAAATATTTGCGGCTTCCGTGGTCGCCATAGGGGCCTGCCCACATGTCGTACCCGGCTTTGGTGGATATAATCAGTTCGTCCCGGTAGGGTTTCCAGTCTCTGCGCATATGTACGCCAAAATTGCGTTCGGCTTCACCGTAAGGCGGCCCGTAATTATTGGCAAGATCAAAATGGGTAATCCCCAAATCAAACGCGGTGCGCAGCAGTTGTTGCTGCGTTTCAAACGGCGTGATCGCGCCAAAATTATGCCAGAGCCCCAGCGACAGCGCGGGCAGCAGCAAACCGCTTGCGCCGCAGCGGCGGTAGGCCATGGCATCATATCGTGACGGGTTTGGGTTGTAAGTCATAAGTACCCTCCTGTTTGCTATGGTTCTCCCATGCGGATGAACCGGTTTTTTGCCTTGTTTCCCTGTACGGTTTTATCATAATGAGCGGTTATGCTATAATCTAACTGTTCTGTATCTTCTTATGAGGGTTTTTGACCATATGGAGGGCGGGATATGCAAACCAACAAGATCAGGGTGGATTTCAGGCAATATACATTTGACATGAAGTTTCCTGTAAAGGCCTTTTTGGAAGGAACCTATTACATGCCCGTACAGGAAACAGAGGAACTCACGTACATGCATTTTCATAATTCCATTGAACTGGGCTATTGCCATGCGGGCAAGGGCTGTTTGTTTGTGGACGGTGTGAAAATGCCGTTTTCAGCCGGTGACGTGGTAATGGTGAAGCCTTATGTGACCCATTACGTAAAACCTGTGTACGAAAACGGTGTGAAACAGCCAATGTTCTGCGAATGGCTCTATTTTGACATGAAAATACTGCAAACCGCTTTTCGCTCCAGCGTGTTTTACTCCATGCTCAGCTCGCTTACGGAGCAAAAAGCATCCTATATGGTTATTTCGCCAAGCGATCCCATGGTTTCTACCCATATCCGCATGGTATTGGATGAGCTGCGCGCAAAACGCCCGAATTACCAATCCTACATTCTGGGCATTATCTTCAACCTCTGCATTGATCTTTCCCGCGTTACCACAGCTTTTTCCGGCGAGCAGCCCACCAGCAGCATTATCGTTACGGTTTTTCCGGCAGTGGAATACATACACGCGCATTTTGCCGAGGAAATCAACCTGCAAAGCCTTGCGGATCTGTGCTACATGAGCCCTACGCATTTCCGCCGTGTTTTCAAAGCCGTTATGCACACATCGCCGCTGGAATACATCCATCACGAGCGTATCCATACGGCCTGCCGCCTCCTATATTCCACCGACCTGTCCATACTGGATATTTGCTATCAAATTGGCTATAACACCGTATCCTGCTTTAACCGCCAGTTTTTTAAGGTGATGGGCATACAGCCTTTGAAGTGGCGGCAGCAAGCCAAAGGGAATGGAAACGGTATGCCCTATGCCGACGTATAAAGACCAGAAAACGGCCATGCTCGGGATGAGTCTGGTCGTTTTTGCATAGTTCTGATCCATTTCACCTAAGATTTATCGTCTGATTTTTTTTACAATAGTGTCAGCGAAAGGTGGAATCGGGAATGGAACAGGTTCGTCAGTGGGTTCGCGGGCATCGGGATCAGATGGTTCTTGATTTGATAAAGCTCGTTCGCGTCCCCAGCATTTCGGAACCGTCCGAAGAATATCCGCCTTTCGGCCGCGGCTGCCGGGATGTGATCGATACCTTCTTAACTCTTTGCGGTAAATATGGCTATGAGCTTCACAATTATGATTATTACGTTGGCGAAGCCACCTGCGGGGAAGGTGAAACCAGCATCGGCATCTGGAGCCATCTGGATGTTGTGCCCGCTCCGGACCCGGGCGCGTGGAGTTTTCCGCCTTTTGAGTGCGCGGTGGTACAAAACCGCTATTTGATTGGGCGGGGTGTACAGGATAATAAAATGCCCGCCATCGGCGTGCTGTATGCACTGAATTATTTGCGGGAAAACGGCATTCCGCTTCGGCACCGCTATTCGCTTTTTGTCGGAACAAATGAAGAAAACGGTATGGCGGATATAAAGTATTACCGCCGGCATTACCGCTGCCCCACGCTGAGCTTGGTACCGGACAGCGGCTTTCCTGTTTGCATAGCGGAACGGGGCAATTGTTTGCTGCGCATCTGTACCCCTGCGCTGGAAGGCTTTTCGGGTTTGCAAATCCAATGCGAACCATTGCCGGGGCTGGCAGCCGGTTTAGCCAAAGCCGTTCTCCCCGGCGGGGAAACACTGCAGGCCGAAGGCGAAACCGTGCGCCTGTCCGAACGGAACCCGGAGCAACCCATCGCGACAGAGATGCTGCTTACGCAATTAACCGGGCATTATACCGGAAACGAGCAACAGGCTTTGCAAAGCCTGCTGGCGGTTGCCGGGGATACGACCGGCAAAAAACTCGGTATTTTCTGCGAGGATGCGCATAGCGGACAGCTGCGCGGCAGCGCTGGAAAAATCGGGGTTGATCAAAACCGTGTTTTTATGGATGTAACCCTTACCTTGCCGGTTTGTGTAAACACCGATACCTTGGCGCAAACCGTCGAAGCCGCATGCAACGTGTACGGGCTTTCCACACAGGTTATCAAGCTGCGCGCTCCGCACTCGTTCCCTGCCAACCATCCGGTGGTGGAGCGGCTCACACAGGTGTACCGGGAAACTACCGGTTTTATGGGAAGTCCGTTTGTTATGAGCGGAGGCTCCTATGCGGGGCAGCTGCCCAATGCTTTTGCTTTTGGGCCGGGTATGCCGGGGCGTACTTTTCCCCCAGATATTTTCCGCCCCGGCTGCGGGGACTACCATCAGGTGGATGAGAGCGAGGATATTGAGCACCTGTGCATGTTTACGGAGGTTTACATCCACGCGCTGCTCGCGCTCAATGAAATGGAATTATTTTTTGAAGGAGATCAAGCATGACGAATGAGGAAATCCTCAGCTTATTGCACCAGGAAATTTCTCCGGCATTAGGCTGCACGGAGCCTATCGCAGTTGCGCTGGCCTGTGCCCATGCGCGCGAAACATTGGGGTTTCCGGTCGAAACGGCGGAGGTAACCGTAAGCCGGAATATTTATAAAAACGCCATGGGGGTAGGCATCCCCGGTACTGCGCTTACCGGTTTGCCGATCGCGGCCGCTTTAGGGCTGCTTTACGGCAATTCCGCTTACGGGCTGGAGGTGCTGCGCGATGCGACATCGCAGGCATCCATAGACGCCGCAAAGCAAATGGCGGATTCCGGCGCAATTCACATTTCCATGCAGCAGGAAGCGCCAAAGCTATACATCGCGGTAAACGTTACCGGCAGCGGGCACAAGGCGGAATGCGTCATCCGTGATCATCACCGCAATATTGCGCGGTTGTCGCTGGATGATAACGTGCTTTTGGAAGGCGTGCAGAATTGCGATACGGAAACGGTTATGCTCAGCGATCCGCTCTCCCTTGAGGAGATTTGGCGCTTTGTGCATGAAACCGATGTGAACGCCCTTTCATTCCTCAACGACGGCATCACCATGAACCTGACGATTGCGCAGGAGGGGTTAAGCGGGGCGTGGGGGATTCAGGTTGGCAAAACCTTGCTTGCCGGACGGTCGCCGGATGAACTCACCCTGGGTGAGTATGTGTCCGCCCTTACCGCGGCTGCGTCGGACGCACGCATGTCCGGTTGCGTGCTGCCGGTTATGAGCACGGCAGGCAGCGGCAACCAGGGCCTTACCGCAACGCTTCCGGTTTATGCTGCCTCTCAAAAGCTGGGCAGCGACAGCGAAACGACACTGCGCGCAGAGGCGTTCAGCCAGCTTGTCACAATCCATATCAAAGCCGGTATCGGCAGCCTATCCGCGCTGTGCGGCTGCGCCATCGCAGCCTCCATCGGCTCGGCATGCGGTATAACGTATTTGCTGGGCGGTTCGCTGGAAGCGATGTCAAGTGCCGTGCAGAACATGATTGCCGATATTTCCGGCTTGATCTGCGACGGTGCGAAACCCGGCTGTGCGCTGAAAATAGCCACGGCTACGGCCAGCGCCGTACAATGTGCCTACCTTGCCGTTTCGGGCGCGCGGGCAACCCAACAGGACGGCATTGTAACCCGGGACGTGGAAGCCTCCATCCGAAACCTGCATACATTAAGCCATCAGGGTATGCAGCAAACCGATAATGTCATACTGGATATTATGCTGGCTAAGTAAGGAGAGTATACATACATGAACAAACGGCAGCGCGTAACCAATGCAATGAATCTACAACCTGTGGACAGGCCTCCGGTCGGCTTCTGGTTTCACTTTCCGGAGGACCAGTGCGAAGGCGCGGCGTGTGTAAACGCGCATCTGGATTACTATAACAAAATCGATGTGGATATCGCCAAGCTGATGTGCGACGGATATTTTGACTATCCAAACCCTGTTGCCAAGGCGGTTGTTAAGCCCGAAGACTGGTTCAAAATGGAGCCGCTGGGGCCGGACAGCGATTTTATACGCGGGCAGGTTGAGCGCGCCAAGGCGGTGCGCGCCGGATTAAAGCAAGACATGGTGGTGCTTTATAACGTATTTGCGCCCTTCTCCACCTTGCGCTTTGGCACGTCGGACGAGCTTGTGACCCGCCATTTGCAGGAAAATCCGGATGCTATTCTCTACGCGCTGGATGTGGTTGCCAAGGACAACGCGCTTCTTTGTGAAAAGCTGATTACCGAAGGCGGCGTGGACGGCGTATATTATTGCCTGCAGGGCGCAGAAGTGAACCGGATGAGCCATGAGGATTACATGCGCCTTATCGCGCCCAGCGATTTACAGGTGCTTGCGCATGCCAACCGTTTCAGCGATATGAACATGCTGCATTGCTGCGGCTGGGCGGGCATTCCCAACCGGCTGGAAAACTGGCGCGACTATCCTGCTAAATCTGTCAACTGGGCTTGTTTTATAGAAAATATGCAGGTCGGTGAAGGCCAGGCATTCTTCGGCGGCCGTTGTGTGCTGGGCGGGTTTGACAACCGCCGGGAAGGCGTGCTGTTCTCCGGTACCAAAGCGGATGTGGAGGCATATACGCGAAAGCTGGTCGCGGCGGCGCCCAAAACCGGTTTTATGATCGGTGCGGACTGCACCTTGCCTGCGGATATTGATAAGCAGCGGTTTCAATGGGTTGTGGACTGCGTAAAGACACTCGCCGTTTGAGACGTTTACATATAGCTTGAAAGGAGGACGTACCTGTGGAAAAGCGCGTGGTAAACACGGCCAAACCAACACAAAGCACGGGCTGGGCACGCTTTTGGCGTTTCCGGTATTTGCACATGATGGTTCTGCCGGGACTGGTGTTTTACCTTATTTTTCGCTATGTGCCCATGTACGGTATACTCATCGCCTTCAAAAACTATCGGGGTGCCGCGGGCGGATTGGGAACCATATGGAATTCGGACTGGATCGGGCTGAAGAACTTTGAAATTTTCTTCCACTCCATCTATTGTATGCGGATATTCCGCAATACGATTGTTATCAGTATCCTGCGTTTGATTTTCAGCTTTCCGGCGCCGATTCTCCTTGCGCTGATGATAAACGAGGTGCGGTCCAGCGGTTATAAGCGCACGGTGCAAACCGTTACGTACATGCCCTATTTTCTTTCGTGGGTTGTGGTGGCTGGCTTGCTCAACACGCTGTTGTCTCCTGAAAATGGCGTAATCAATGAACTCATCCGTTTGGCGGGCGGGCAGCCGGTTTACTTTTTAGCCAGCAATACATGGTTTCGACCGGTTTTGATTATCAGCGAAGTCTGGAAAAACATGGGGTACGGCTCCATCGTTTATCTGGCGGCCATCACATCCATTGACCAAAGCCAGTACGAAGCCGCCACCGTGGACGGAGCCAACAAGGTACAGCAGATTTTCCATATTACGCTGCCGGCGCTTGGCAATATCATTGCCATCATGCTGATTTTGCAAATCGGGCGTTTGTTTGACGATAACTTCGAGCAGATTTTTAACCTGTACAGCGCTGCCGTTTACGAGGTTTCCGATGTGTTTGAAACCTATATCTACCGTACCGGTATTAAAGATGCGAAGTTCTCCTATACGGCGGCGGTCGGTTTGGTTAAATCCGGTATAACGCTGCTGCTGATTCTATTCTCCAACCGCATGTCCAAGCGTCTAGGCGCGGACGGCCTGTTTTAAGGAGGCGCGCCATGATTAACCATGCTTTACACAACGGCCCCCGCCTTTCCCGTGGCGAAAAAACCTTCAGCGTCATCAACGCAGCCGTACTTTTTCTGCTGTGCCTGATTATGCTTTACCCGGTGGTGTTTGTTTTTGGGCGTTCCTTCACATCCGATGCGGAGCGTGCCATGTACCCTCTGCGTTTGATTCCGCAACAGTTTGACTGGAGCGGCTACAAGTTCATTTTCTTTTCCGGGTCCAACATTATCAATTCCTATGCCACCACCATCGCCCGCACATTGGTAGGCACGGTCGTCAACCTGGTCGTCTCCTGCCTGCTGGCATATCCGCTTTCCAAGCGGGAATATCCCCCGCGTAAGTTGCTGACCACCCTGATTGTATTTACCATGTGGTTCAGCGGCGGCCTTATTCCCAGTTACCTGCTCAACAAGGACCTGGGACTGGTAAACAGTTTCTGGGTGTACATTCTCCCCTGCGCCGTGAACACCTACAACATGATTATTCTGCGTAACTTCTTTATGGAGGTGCCCGTTACGCTGGAAGAATCCGCAAAGCTGGACGGCGCAAACGACTTTACTGTTTTCCTGCGGATTTATCTTCCCCTTTCGTCCGCGGCCCTGGCGACAATAGGCCTGTTTTACGCGGTCAGCCATTGGAACAGCTGGTTTGATTCCATGCTTTATATGAACAAAAAGGAAATGTGGACACTGCAATATACGCTGCGCCAGCTGATCAACAGCGCCAACGTAATCGACATTTCCACCGTCGGCACCAGCGTGGATAATATCCCGCCGGCGGATACCATCCGAATGTCCACCATCATCGTTGCGATCGTACCGATCCTTTGTGTGTATCCTTTCCTGCAGAAGTACTTTGTAAAAGGTCTGCTGGTTGGCGCCGTTAAGGGTTAAACGCACGGATGGCTGTAACATTAACCAAATCTACAAGGAGGAACCTATCCATGAAAAGAATGCTCGCGCTTCTGGTCTCCCTGGTACTGCTGGCGTCTTTCTTGCCAACTCTCGCACTAGCCGAGGAGGATGTGCAAACCTCGCCCGTCATCTTTGTGGTCCGCTCCAACAGCAACAGGGAAAACAAAACCGACAACCAAACCATCCACGACATGATCGCGGAACAATCCGGTGTTGATTTTGAGGTTGTCGTTGTCAGTGAAGAAAACTGGAACGAAAAAATCAATGTCATGATGGCCTCCGGGGAAGAGTTTGACACGCTCAACCTTACCGCAAGCAACGGCAACTGGGCTACCTTTGCGGAAAACGGCTCTATCCAGCCCTGGGGCGACCTGCTGGAGACATATGCGCCGCACATTATGGCGATGATTCCGGAAGAAGCCTGGGAGTCCTGCAAGGATGCGGACGGCAACATTTGGGCGATTCCGCGCCATGAGAGTTTCACGTCCGGCGGCGTGCCGACCCTGCGTACGGACTGGCTTGCCATGCTGGGGATGGATATGCCCACAACGCTGGCCGAACTGGAAGCCTATTTTGAAGGCGTAATGACGACCGATATGAACGGCAACGGCGTTGTTGATGACGAAATTCCTTATGTACCGTACTACCAAAGCCTGTATGGCCCGCTGCACGGCTACTACCTGGGCACGAACGGCGCTTGCGATAACGACGATCACTACCTTGCCGAAGACGGCGCTGTAATGCCGTGGTACATGCACCCCAATGCCTACGCAATGGCAGCCAAAGCCGGCGAATGGTACCAGAAAGGGTACATCAACCAGGATTATCTTACCATGACTAAGAACCAGTGCGACGACTGGTGCGCCAGTGACCGCGTTGGTATGGTATCCGGCTGGTATAACCTCGGCCTGCCCGGCTGCGAAACCTTGAGACAGAACAATCCCGACAGCGCGGTAGCCTGGAGCGCCATCCCGAATTTGCTGGATGAAGAAGGCAACACAACGGTATGGACCGGCAACCCCACCTATATGCCTGAACTGGTACTCTCCGCCACCAGCACCAACGCCAAATGGGCGCTGAAGCTGCTGGACTGGATTTATACCAGCGAAGAAAACTACATGCTTGCCACCTATGGTATCGAGGGCACGCACTGGAACATGGTGGACGATACCCGCGCATTCACCCAGCCGGAAGGCGCAACGGACGGTTATTTGCTGGAGTACCAGCTGCTTGAGTGGTATGATTATTCCGTCTATCCGGAACCGTACTACTCCGAAGAACTCAGCTGGCGGCAGTGGGTTGCCTATAACATGCGCAAAGAAATTGCCAATGGCATCACCGCTGTTCCGCGCTTTGATTTCTATGTGCCGTACAACCTGATCGGCACCGATGCGGAGTTCCTGACCAACGATGCTTCCGACCTGATGAAGGAAGCACTGCAGAAGGTAATGACTGGCGAATTCACGCAGGATGATTGGAACAACGCCGCTGCACTCGCGTGGGAAACCGACGGACAGGTGCGCAGCGCCGTATGGACCGAGCAGTATCACAACTTCGTGGGAAAATAAGCACCCTTTTCAAGGCCTGCTGTGCTTTTAAGTACATGGGTGGCATGAACACAAGGATACCCCTTGTGAATCCTTCCTCCCACTAAGGATAACAACAGCAGGGATTTGATGGAATATCCATCGTTATGGCAAAAGCCCCCTGATGCCGCTTGAGCGGTATCAGGGGGCTTTTGGCGTTAAGCACATATAAACAGGCGTAAAATGAACAGGATATACGCGCTTCCGCGGGGTTTATGCCCCGCTGTCACCTTATACCGTAATGACCCGGTTGCGGGCTGTAACAGGCCAATGGTTTACGATCTCTCCGCCCTGCGCCACAAGGATTTCGGGGTAAAGCGCGCTGGTGGGGCAGATGTGCCAAGGCGCGGCGTACAGTACCGTGCCGATGGCGGGGCGTTCCCGGCCCGCGGGAATTTGCAGCACCCAATGTTCCTCGTTTTGCTTTACGGTGACCACGTCCTCGTAACCGGCGATCACCGCGCGCAGCGGTTCGGGATCGGCGGCGACGGCTTTTGTACCCAAATCCAGTGTAAACAAGCCGGGGGCGGGATGGCTGACGACACGCGTTGCTACCATAGCGCCGATGGTAAAGGGAAGATCAGCAAACGTGCTGGCATAGCCGTAATCCTGTATTAAACAGGTGCCCGGAGAAAGGCATGCGTCCGCATACTGCGCATGACAGGGGAAGGACGGCGTACCGCCCATCACCATCAGCGTACAATCCAGCCCTTCGGTGCGCAGTTGATCGCGCAGGGTATAAACAGGCGCGACATCCTGCGCCACCAACCGTTTACGCTCTTCCAAATCGCGCTCATGCCTCTGCCCGTCATACACATGCATGCCGCGAACGCGCAGGGCGGGCATGGCTGCAACCTTGCGGTACAGCGCGCCGGCCAGCGCTGTGGGTACGCCGGTGCGGTTAAGGCCACTGTTAATATCCACCAATACGTTTACTGTCATGCCTGCTGCCGCAGCTGCGGCTGACAGTAGGGCGAACTGCTGCGCATCATCGCCGATAGCGAAATACTCCGTACCGGGGTAAGCTTTCGCCAGCCGGATAAAGCGCCCGATGTTGGGACCGGTGAGCGGATAGGCAATGATAGCTTGCTCCGCGCCGCATGCACCCACCATTTCCCCTTCGGCGATCGTTGCGCATTTAAAACGCCGGATGCCCATTTGCATTTGCATCCGTACCAGATCGGCGGTTTTATGGCTTTTCACGTGCGGCCACAGGCGGCCGGAGCCGCCGGCCATCGCGATCATCTCCTGTGCGTTACGGATTATCAGGTCTTTGTAGTAGATCAACGCGGGGGTAACGATGCCATCCGTTTCTTTGAGCGTATAGGTTTCGGGGTTCATATCGCCAGCCTCCCCGGTTCGACCTCAAAAATAAATTCCACTTCGCATGCGATGTTGCCGGGCAGTTCGTTGACACCGATGGCGGAACGCGCCCCTACGCCGTCCTCGCCGTAAAGATCGCGAAACAGGATAGAGCAGCCGTTCAGTACTTCCGGCTGGCGGTTGAAACCATCGGCGCTCTCGATGAAACCGAGTATCTTCACCACGCTTTTAATGCGGTTCAGGTCGCCCAGATAATGGTTGAGTGTAGAAAGCGCGTTCAGACCACATAGCCTTGCTGCTGCCTGTCCCTGCTCCAGCGTGCATTCCGCACCCACTTTGCCTACGATTGTGGGCACGCCTTTCACCGTCGCACCCTGACCGGAAACGTACAGCATATTGCCAACCTGTTTTACCGGCTTATAAACGCCGCCGGGAGGCGGCAGATCCGGCAATTCATAACCCAGCTCCTTCAGCCTTTGGTACACATCGTTCATATCGGTTCCTCCTTCAATGTTCTGCAGTGGGATCGGGTTTTTACCTATGAAAACTCCGCTCTTGCGGAGGTACAGAGGCAGCCGCAAAGCGGCGTCCCCTCAAAATAGCATCCGGCGGGCGGATCCGTAAGCTGCGTCAATCGTTGCCAAGCAGCCTGCCGGCTGGTTCCCCGGTGAGCTGCCCGGATGCAAAAGCGGTTTTGCCGTTTACCAGCACCAGCCGCACTCCATCGCTGGGTTGTAATGGTTCGGCATAGGTTGCGTTATCCCGGTAGGCTGCCCAATCCAGCAAAACCAGATCGGCGTAATAACCCGCTTCCAGACGGCCTCGATCCTTCAGGCGCAAAAACGCAGCGGGCAGGCGGGTCGTTTTATCGACAGCCTCCTGCAGGGTGAGCAGCTTTTCCTCTTTCACATACTGGCGGAAAAAACGCGGGAAAGCACCGTATCTGCGGGGGTGCGGCTTTCCGCCCGCGGAGTAGAGTGAATCCGAAATGACGATGCAACCCTGCTGCGAAAGGATTTTACGCACATCGTCCGGAGCCATTTCCTCCAGCACGACCGGCACGCGCCCATGCTCTCGAAGGAGTAGATCCAGCGCGAAGGAGCCGGGTTCCCGGCCTGCTTGCTCGGCAAGTGCTTGAATGCTCTGCCCGGCTTCGTGTTCGTCGGACGACCCTGCAACGATAATGCGGCTCCAGCCCAGCGAATAGGCGAAGTTATCCCATCCGTCACGCTCCTGACTGAACGCTTTGAGTATGGCGTCGCGCCCTGCCGGATCGGCGATGCGGCGCAGCGCGCCTTCGGCGCCGCCCTCCAGCGCTTCCGGCGGCAGCAGGGAAAGCAGCGTCGTGGAGCCCGCCGTGTAGGGATAAGCGTCAAAAGTAATATCCAAGCCGTCCTTGCGCGCCTGCCCGATGTGCGCAAGCATCGTATCCACGGCGTGCCCCCACATCTCCGTACCCGCGGCTTTCATATGGCTGATGTGGATACGCGCGCCGGATGCGCGGCCAATGGCGATCATCTCGTCAATGCTTTCAACGACGCTCTTACCTTCCCCCCGGATGTGGGCGATCACCGGCTTATCATGCCGGGCGGCAACCCGTGCGATTTGGGTCAGCTCTGCGGTGGTGTAATAGCACTCCGGCGTATACATAATGCCCATGCTAAGCCCCAGCGCTCCATCCGTGAGGGCTTCGTCCAACAGGGCGCAGATGGCATCCAGCTGCTGCGGGGTCAGCGGTTTGCTGGAAAACCCTGTTACGCAGCGGCGCAGGCTGCCATTGCCGACCAGATAGCCGCAGTTCATGGGCAGGGGGCGGCTGGCTACGGCGCTTAAAAATGTCTTTGTGTTCATCCCTTTCAGCGTTTCGGGTATCTCCCCCAGAACGGGAGCGGCGTAATCCCTTACGGCGTCAAAGGTATCAGGTGCGTTGGGCGCGCAGGAAAAGCCGCAGTTGCCGCTGATCATCGTGGTCAGGCCCTGCGTAAGCTCGTCCCACGGCTGACCGGAAAAGGGTATTAGATCGGCGTGACGGTGGATATCGATCAGCCCCGGTAAAAGCAACAACCCGTTTCCGTCGATTTCCCGGGCAGCCTGCGCGCCGGAGCCGGGTGGCAGCAGCTGCGCGATTTTCTCCCCGGTGATGCATACGTCCGCCAGCCGTTCGCCGTTTAACCCGTCTACGGTGTTTGCGTTTCGGATGACAATATCGTACATGGTTCTCACTTCCTGTTTATCGATTGGCCTGCGGCGGTATCGAGAGCGTCCGGAAGATGGAAGCCGCTTTTTCCACGTGGGTTTTGCCTTGCGAAAGGTCGATCCCGAAATGGGACGGAAGCAAAGCCGTAAAATCCAATTTGCATAGCTTCTCTGCCGTAGCGGCATAATCCGTTATGGAACAATCCCAAATGTTTTGCAAAATCACTTTGCCGCCCACGAAGATGGAATCGCCCGCGAATAAGTAACCGCGGCCTTCCCGCTGCATCAGGTAACACATATGACCGCTGCAATGGCCCGGCGTATCGATGGCCTGCCACAGGGTTTGCCCCATCCGAAAGGTTTCTCCATCGGCAACCGGTGTAACCGGGCAGGGCTGAAACGAATAGTCCGCAGGGTACATTTTTCCCGCAATGGCGTCTTTGAGCGCGATTGCCGCCGTATCCCCTTCACTCACATAGCGGGCGCACATGGCATGCGCTTTCACGGGCGCGCCTGTTGCTTTGTGCAGGTGAAAGGCATTTCCGGCATGATCCGCGTGGCCGTGGGTAAGTAAAATCAGTTTTACGTCCGCAGGCTGAAAGCCGCACGCGCGGATGCTTTCCAGCGGAGCGCCGCCAGCCGGGCCTACGCCTGTATCCACCAATACAAGGCCGTCTCCGGTATCCACCATGTAGACGTCGCAATCCATCGGATCAGTCAGGTTGCTGCCTGCGCGGCCGCTGGCGAGCACCCATAGAAAATCGTTCAAACGAATCGGCATGACCATCATTCCTTTCCAAAGAGCAGCTTGCTCTTTTCTGCCTGTGCAATCGCGATGCGGGCTGAGTACCGGCGTTTGCGCGCTTGGAGTGTGCTCCGCGTTAAACGGCGCGGCGCAACGCTGTGAAGGTATAAAAAGACAGGGGTCACCATCAGTTGTGCGCCTTTGCACGGCTGAGTATGGTCCCGAATCGGTGAAAGGATGGCCCGGCGAATCATCCGGGGGGTGGCGATAGGCTCGCGGGCATCCTGTATGGTATTGGCTTTCCTGTGCGAAAGTTGTGCTGCGGCACAGGGGTGCGCGCGGGGGCGCGGCGGCATTTTTGCGTATGGCGCGGCTGCTTATCCTTGCGGGGAGGCTTGCGAATCTTCCGGCTTTTCACCCGCTTTGCGGACGCTGTCCAGATAGTTGTAAAGTGTAAACTTGGAAATTCCTAAAAACTCGCAAACGCGTTCGCCGGATTTGGAGATGACAAAAACGCCTTTATCATCCAAATATTTTAAGAACTTGCATTTATCTTCCCGATCCATCAGCGTAACCTGTTTGCCCACGTGGCTCACAGCGCTTTGCAGCATATATTCCAGCAGCTCGCCGATGTTGTTGAAAAAAACTTCTTTTGTTTCGTGCTCCGATTCCGCACTGTTTTCGTGGGAAAGGGAGTATTTATTTTCGTTGCGCAGATATTCTTCCATCTTCAGGGATTCGGTAATATCTTTATTGATACAGATGGAGCCGACTACGCGCCCCTCGTCGTTATGGATAAACAGGGTGGAAGAACGGAGAATTTTACCCGTATGGGTATGGGTAACGTAATTGTAGCGATCACCGTTTTCCACCGTGCCGCGGAGCACCTCCAGCCCAAGGTTGCTACCGCAGTCGCCGATTTCGCGGCCCGTAACATGCCCGTTGCGGATATCCACGATGGTATGGTCGTACTCTTTGGACAAATCGTGCAGTACGATCTCGTCGTTAGCGTTCATCTGGGATTCCAGCATATCCAGTAATTGTTTAAAGAAGGACTGTTCCTCCTTGATAAACTTCATACATTCACCATCGCAATCAAACAAATTTTTATTTTTATGGCTGGATTCTAACATACAATTTGTTATATGTAAAGCGGAAATATAAAAATTATTCATTTAGCAAGCGGAAATGATCATTTTTTCTTATTCCCTGTGGTCGCAGGGCGAGCACACAGTTAAAAACGGGAAGAGTAAATAACCCGTGGCTGACGCGCTTGTTTGCCTATCCAACCGGAGCACGCCGGGCGTATTGAAAACGCTGTACTAACGCAGAAATAAAAAGACAGCCCGGCGCTGTATGAAAAGGGAAGGAAAAAGATGGATTGGCACAGCGTTTCTGTACCAATCCATCCTGTCCGGCGGATACGCGCTGCATCCGAAAAATGCGGCAGTGCGCAACTGGGTTTGTTTGTGTATAATTGTATGCTGCTTATTTAGGGCTGAGCTGATGCGTAATTTGCCCGGACGCTGTCTCGGTACTATCCGGCCCGGCGCATACTACCAGTTTATATTTGTCCCCACGGATGAAGCTTTCCACATACTCCATCGGGGAACCGTCGGGATGCTTACCGACGCGTTCGGAAAAGAAGATGGGGTCGCCCTTGGCAATCCCAAGCAAATCGGCGGTTTTGGTGGTGGCACGTACAATAGAATAGGTATCCTCCACCAAAGTGGGAACGGTGTTGTACTTTTTCATTAACGAGTCATACAGCGAGTCTCCAATATCCGTGATCTGGAGATTGGGGAAAATATCGCTGCGCAGGTAAGAACAAATCACGGCCAGCGGCTCGCCATTTACGGTCATCAGCCGCTTATAGCGGGTAACCTCGGTACCGGGAATAACGCGCAATTTTTCGGTTACGGGGCTGCCGGCGGCAATTGTACCAAAAAACAGCGTACGGTATACAGGTGTAAAGCCCTGCGCCAGAACATCGTTGGTAAAGGTGGGCAAACGGTCGAACGAGCGGCTGATGCGCTCGGGTGCGACGAAGGTACCTTTGCCCTGTACGCGGTATAATAGCCCTTCATATACCAGATCCTGCATAGCCTGCTTTACCGTGCCGCGGCTGACAGAATATTTTTCCATCAGTTCATGCTCGCTGGGCACGCGCTGATGGGGCAGCATGGAGGCGATTTCTTTGACAAGTTGGCTTTTAATTTGCACATAGTAAGGGAGGCTAGCTTTCATAATCCGGCTCCTTTTTACAATCTATTCTATTATAGCATGATTTTTCAGGAAAAAAAGAAAAAGTTTGATTATCTAGTTGACTAGTCAACTGATTCGGTGTATGATGGGTGCAGAAAAGCAAAGGCGCTTTTTAAAAATTGAAGGGGGCTGCTCCACTATGGCTAAAAAGGTCTGTGCTCTTGTGCTTGCATTGTGTCTTGCACTGGGCGTCTTCACCACAATGGCAACCGCTGAAGACAAGAAAATCAAAATCGGGTACGACATCTACTACCTTGGTAACAGCTGGTCGGTACAAATGTACGAGGAGTTCAAGTACGCAGTGTCGAACTGCACAGATGATATCGAAGTCATCTATGTCGATTCTCAGGGTGACGCGGATAAGCAGGTCGCCAATTTGGAGGATTTGATTGCCCAGCAGGTGGATGTAATCATCACCACGCCGTGGTCGTCCAGCGCCCCCATCCCGGTACTGCGTGAAGCACGCGATGCCGGTATTAAAGTGGTGCTGCTCGCCTCCACCATCGACACCACCGATTACGATTGCCTCGTTACCTGCGATGAGACCGAATTCGGCCGCGCGGGCGCACAGTGGCTGGTGGACCAGCTGGGCGGCAAGGGCAACATCATTTGCCTCAATGGTATTTCCGGCCTGTCCACGTCCGAACTACGCTGGCAGGGCGCACAGGAAGTGTTCTCCAGCTACCCGGACATCAACGTGCTCGCATCTCCCGATGCCAAGTGGGACTATGCCGAGGCGAAAGTGGTTGTTGCCGACTTGCTGGCGACCTACCCGCAGATCGATGGTATTTGGTCGCAGGGCGGTGCGATGACGCTGGGCGCCATCGAGTCTTTCCAGGCTGCCAACCGCGCTCTGGTGCCGATGACCGGCGAGGATAACAACGGCTATCTGAAGAAGTGGAAAGAACTGCAAAGCGAAGGCATGAAGGGCATCGCCTGCGCAAAACCCACCTGGCTGGCCGAGGTTGCGCTGGAAAAAGCCATCGCGCTGGTAAAGGGTGAAACCGTAGAGCAGGATACGATCTATCCGACCGCCGTATTCTCCGATGATGAATTGGACAATTACGTGCGTACCGATCTGCCGGATGATTTCTGGGCCAATACGCATTTGCCCGACGATATCATCAAGTCTATCTTCGCACAGTAAGCAACTTTGCACACGGTCTTCCGGCTTCCTATCCGGCAGCGGATAGGAAGCCGCATTTTTGAATGGGGTGGAGCAACCGATGACAAACCCGATCATACTGGCCGGGTACGGGCTTAGCAAACAGTTTGCCGGCAACACCGTGCTGGACGGCGTTACCATCGAATGCAGGCGGCAAAACGTGCTGGCGCTAGTGGGGGAGAACGGCGCGGGAAAATCGACGCTGATGAACATACTCAGCGGCGGTTTGGCCGCGGATGAAGGCCGCATCGAGCTGCAAGGGCGCGAGGTGGTTTTTGCAAACCCGCTGGAAGCCAAACGCAGCGGGGTCGCTTTTGTGCATCAGGAATTGAGCTTGATGCAAAATATGACGGTCGGCGAAAATATCATGCTGGGGCAGGAACCCCGCGCAGGCAGGCTGCTGGTCAGCCAGAAGCGCTTGCATGAACAAGCCGCGCAAATTTTGAATGATATCGGCTACCATGTGCCGGTGGAAGCCATTGTAGCCGATTTGACGCCCGCCCAGAAGCAAATGACGGAAATTGCAAAAGCGTGGGCCGATAAACCGCAGGTATTGATACTGGATGAACCGACATCAAGCCTGAATAAAACAGAATCCGATCAATTATTTTCCTTTGTCCGCCAGATACGGGACAAAGGCGTATCCGTTATACTCATCACGCACCGGCTGGAGGAAATTGCACTGGCCTGCGATGATGTGATCGTTCTTAAGGACGGGGTGATCGTGACCCGCGAGCGGGTGGATCATATTACGCGGGATGAAATCATCTGTAAAATGGTGGGGGCGCGAGATTACCAATACCTACCCTGCGCGCTGCGCCGTTCTTTCACCGGAGCCGATGTTGGAACTGAAAGACGTTTCGCTGCACGGCACGTTGCACCATATCGATTTAACGGTACCAAAGGGCAGTGTAATCGGTGTGGGCGGGCTGGAAGGGCAGGGGCAGTATGCATTTGCACGCGCATTATTTGGCATTCATCCCTTTACCTCCGGCGATGTACTTTTAGCGGGTAAGCCGGTTCGCATTCGCTCGCCAAGGGAGGCGATGCGGCTGGGGATTGCCTATGTGCCGGACGACCGTAAACTGGAAGGGCTTGTGCTATCCCTGCCGATTTGGGAAAACATTACCATGCTGGTAATGCGAAAGCTGTGCAAACACGGCCTGTTAAGCAGCCGAAAGGCGCTGGCAAGCGCGCAGGAAGGCATAGACAGCTTGCGCATTAAAGCGCACTCCAGCCGACAGCCGGTCGCGTCGCTCAGCGGCGGCAACCAGCAGAAGATCGTGTTCAGCAAGTGGCTCAAGTTTAAACCACGGCTGCTCATATTGCACGAGCCGACTCGCGGTATCGACGTGCAGTCCAAGCTGGAAATATACGAGTTGATTCGCAAACTAACCGCCGAAGGGGTCAGCGTGCTGATTTTTACCAGCGATATGCTGGAATTGATCGGGCTTTCGGACCGAATTTACGTAATGTACGAAGGCGCGATTTCCGGCATGTTATGCGGTGCGGACGCCACTGAGGAAAGTATTATGCAGCTGAGCGCCGGGTTACCGGGGCAGGGCGCGGGTCAGGAGGGATCGCATGTTTAAGGGCTCGCTGAAAAAGCAGTTGGCGCAAGCACTGCCGGCGTGGGTGATTCTTCTGGTCATTGTAACGTTCGCCTCCTTTTTTTCGGATAAGTTTGCCACGTATGTCAACATCAAGAATGTGATTTCCCAAGCCTCAACGCTGGCGATTGCCTCCATCGGGCAGACGGTTGTGCTGCTGCAGGGCGGAATCGACCTGTCGGTCGGTTCCACCATCAGCCTTTCTACGGTAATCCTTGCCCAGCTTAGCAGCATCGAGGGGATTGGGATTCCGCTGGCTATTGTTACGCTGCTTGCGGCGGGCGCGCTGGTCGGCCTCATCAACGGCATCGGGGTAACGCGCTTTCGCATCCCGCCGATGATTATCACGCTTTCCACAGGCTCTCTGGTAAAGGGCATTGCGCTGCTGATACAGCCGAAACCCGGCGGCAAAATCTCCATCCAGCTGCTGGATATTCTCACGGCGAAGGTCGGGGTATTCAATACATCCAGCCTGCTGGCCATCGCCCTGTATGCGTTGATGTTTCTGGTGCTGCATTATATGCGCTATGGGCGGCAGGTGTACGCGGTGGGTAATAACCCGCTGCATGCGCGGCAGTCCGGTGTGCCTGCCAACCGCGTGATTATCTCCACGTATATGATTTCCGGCATGATTGCCGCAATCGCCGGTATGGTGCTGGCGATGCGCGTGTTCAGCGGCGATCCGCTCATCGGGGACAACTACTCGATGGATTCGGTTGCGGCGGCTGTCGTGGGCGGTGTATCGCTGGTTGGCGGCGCGGGCACGGTGGTTGGTTCGCTGGCGGGCGCGCTGGTGCTGAGCATTATCAGTAACGTAATGAACATGCTCAAGGTTTTCGCGTATTACCAGTACATCATCAAAGGCGCAATCCTGGTGCTGGCGCTATTGGTGTTCCGCATGAAAAGGAGGTCGGGAAAAAACATGCTGAAAAATTGGAAAGAAAACAGGCGGTATTCCCGGCTCCCGCTGCGCGTGTATGGTCTGCTGCTGATTGCGATTCTGCTATTCTTCTCAGCCGCGCAGTGGAAGGTTTCACCCTCGCACCTTATTAACATCGTTCGGCAGAACGCGCCGCTGGGCATTGTAGCCATTGCCCAGACGATCGTGCTGCTGATGGGCGGCATCGACCTGAGCGTCGGCGCGGTGATGTCGCTTACAAACATCCTGTCCACCGCGATGATGGCGGGCAATCCGGACAACATTCTGCTGGGTGTTGTTGTATCGCTGGGCTTTGCGCTGCTGATCGGGTTTGTCAACGGCATCATCATCGCCCGGTTCAAGATGCCCCCGTTCCTGATTACCATGGCGATGGCGACCATCATTCAGGGCGGATACTACGTATATACGCGCGGCATCCCCCGCGGCAGCCTGCCCACGGCTTTCCGGGTCATTTCGGAGGGCTGGCTGGGGCCGATTCCCATTGCGGCGCTGGTGTGGCTGGGAATATGGGGCATTTTGTCACTGATCTTATACAAAACCCCGTTCGGGAAGAACGTATATTTTACCGGCGCAAACCCGCAGACGGCATGGCTCTCGGGTGTATCCACCACAGGGATTACGGTATCCGCGTATATGCTGTGCTCGTTTTTGGCGGGTGTTGCCGGGCTGATGCTCACGGCGTTCATCGGCGTTCCCTCCACGGGTGTTGGCGATTCTTATACACTTAACTCCATTGCCGCATCGGTTATCGGCGGCACATCGTTTGCGGGCGGCGTAGGCACGCTGGAGGGAACATTCCCCGGCGTACTGATTATGGTGCTGTTGCAAAGCACGCTCACCATCCTGAACATCCCCGAGGCGGGCAAGAGCATCAGCCAGGGGGTTGTGATTGCGGTGATGGTAGCCATTAACATGCGGGTTGGAAAATCCGCAAGGAGGAAGAAAGCATGAGTTTTATCCGTACCATGCTCGGTGATATTGCTCCCGAGGAACTGGGCGTTACGTATTCCCACGAACATCTGGTTTGCCGCCCTGCATACTGGCAGGAGCGCGGCGAGGAGGATTTACTACTGGACGATCCCGAAAAGAGTAAACAGGATGTTTTGCTCTTTAAGGCCGCGGGCGGTAAAAGCATTGTGGATGCGACCGCCGTGGATTACGGGCGGGACCCCGCCGCCGTACGGAAAATATCGGTGGAAACAGGCGTACAGATTGTCGGCACGGCCGGGTTTAACAAGTCGTTCCTGTGGCCGGTTAAAATGCCGGGGCAGGAGATTACCTACCGCCAGTGGATTGAACAGGCGTCGGTGGACGAGTTGGCCCGCTTTGTGGTTGATGAAGTGGAAAAGGGAATGAACGGCACTGATATTCGCGCCGGGCAGGTCAAATTCGGCACCGGCTACAACAGCATTCATCCATTGGAGATTAAAACGATCCGCGCAGTGGCACGCGCGCACCATGCGACGGGCGCGCCCCATCCATTCCCACACCGAATCGGGCACAATGGGGCTGGAACAGATGCAATACCTGCGCGAAGAGGGTGTGGAGCTGAGTAACGTGTGCTTTGGGCATATGGACCGCAACCCCGACCCCTATATGCACCTGCGGATGGCCGAAACCGGCGCGTACCTGTGCTTTGATGGCATTGCAAAGGTGAAATACGGCCCCGAAAGTACACGCATTGCATGTATCCTGTCGCTTTTTTCCCACGGGTATGGCGATCAGGTGCTGGTCAGCGGCGATACGGCGCGAAAATCCTACTATGCTTCCTACAAATACGGACTGGGACTGGGCTACATACTGGGCACTTGGGCGCCGCGGCTTGCGGATGAAGCCAACCGCGCCGGGATGAACGGCGAGGAGATGGTCCGCCGGATTTTTGTGGATAACCCCAAGCGCTGCTTTACCTTCAAGAAAGGGTGACAGGCATGTTTCTGGGCGATTGCAACCAGCGCGAAGCGGCGCAGGCGCTAAACGGGCGCACGGTGGCGCTGCTGCCGCTGGGCGCGGTGGAGGTGCATGGCAACCACCTGCCGCTGCTGACGGATTTGTATCTTGCCGAGGGTGTGTGCAAGCTGGTCGGTGAGCGTGTGCAGGATTGTGTTATCCTGCCGGGCATGCCGTACGGCCAGATTTGGAGCCTGCGGGACAAACCGGGCAGCTTGAGCGTGAGCGATGCGACCCTGACCGCCCTGCTTTGCGAAATCGGGCGCGCACTGTGGCAGCAGGGGGTAAAGCGCTTCGCGGTTGTAAACGGGCATGTGGGCAATGTGAATGCGATTAAGGCCGCACAGCGCGTGCTTTACGACGAATGTGCCCTGAAGATGTACGCTTTTACCTATCCGGGGGTTGGCACCGCGCAAAAACAGGTGCTGACCACCCCGAGACCGCACCCGACATATTTCCACGCCTGCGAGATTGAGACATCCTACATGCTCTATCTGCGCCCCGACAAGGTGGATATGTCGCAGGCTATCCGGCAATATCCTACCTTTCCGGATACGATGGCAGCCCTGCCGACCCCGTGGAGCGCCTTTATGGAGACCGCCGTCATGGGCGACGCGACCGCAGCCACGCCGGAAAAAGGGAAAGTGATGATCGACGCGGTGGTCGATACGATTGTACGCCTGCTTGGGGAGGAATAGGCGAATGGGGTACATTTTATCGCTGGATTTGGGTACCACGGCGCTGAAGCTGCTTTTGCTGGATCGGGAAGGGCGAACCGCGTACGTAAGCACAAACCCGTACCCGACCCGCTTTCCCCGTGCGGACTGGATAGAACAGGACCCCGAAGCGTGGGTAAGCGCTTTGGCACAGGGTATGCACGCGCTGTGGGAACAGTTTGCGCCAAGCGATGTGCAAGCCATTGGCTTTGCAGGCCACATGAGCAGCGTAGTGCTGACGGACGCTGGTGGGGTGCCGGTGTATCCGTGCATCACCCTTGCGGACGGGCGCAGCGTGCAGCAGGCCAACCGGCTTGCGCAAACCTTGCAAGAGCCGATCCTTGCGGCGACGGGCAACCTGCCGCTGAATGCCTTTGCCCTGCCGAAGCTTTTGTGGCTTCAGGAACGGGAGCCGGAAGCGTTCGCCCGCGCCCATGCGTGGATGAGCGCCAAGGATTACCTGCGTCTGCGCCTGACCGGTGTAGCGGCGCAGGAGGTAACCGATGCGTGTAATTCCCTGTGCGTTGCGATTGATGCGCGCACTTGGAACCGTACTTTGATTGCACAAACGGGCCTGCCGGAAGCGATTTTTCCGCCACTGCTGGAGCCATATGCGCAGGCGGGAACCGTCACGGCGGAGGCAGCCGCCTTTACAGGGCTTGTAGAGGGTACGCCCGTCTATGCGGGCGGCGCCGATATGGCGGCCGGTGCATTGGCGCTGGGGCTGGGCGAAGCGGGGGACGCAAGCGTCTCCATGGGCACCAACGCCCCGTTTATGATGATGACCGACCACATCGACCGGAAGTTCGCCTCCGAACTAACCTATCATGCCGGGGCGTTTGCCGGGCAGCTATATGCGCTGGGTTCGCATTTCAACGGCGGGCTGGCGGTAAACTGCTTCTCCCGGCTATTTTCGGAGGATGGCCGCATTGATTATGATATGATCGGAAGGCTGGCTGTCGAAGCGCAGGGGCTGCCGCCCGGTTGCGATGGCGTGCAGGCGCTTCCGTTTTTTGCCGGCAGCGGTTCGCCATGGTTTTCACCCGCCGACAGGGCGGCGTTTGTGGGCGTAAGCACCGCGACGACGCGCGCGCAGTTATTGCGTGCTATGCTGGAAAGCGTGGCGTTTAACCTGCGCCAGAGTCTGGAACGGATGCGCACGCTTTGCCCGGAGCGGCAGGCACATGTAAGCCTGTTTGGCGGCGGCACCAAGATACCGCTGTGGACGAGTATCATTGCGGAGGTGTTTGGCCTGCCGGTGAGCGTAGTGCAAAACCCGGATGCGTCCGCTGTGGGCGGGGCGCTGCTGGCGGGCTACGGCGCGGGCTGGTTTGCCGATCCGCGCGCGGTGGCGCGCGCCAACCTGCCCGGCGCGGTGGAAATAACCCCGGAGCCACAGGCGGTAGAAGGCCTATGAACGGCTTTATCAGCGCTACCTAATACTGTGCGCCGCGCTGCGGCCGTTGTCATGAACAGGCAAAGGAGGGCTAAGCGTGTACGCATCGATGTGGACGTATCCGTGGGATTTGGATGATTGCGGAATCGAAGAGGTGCTCGCGGAACTGCGGGCTTGCGGCGTTACGGATGTATCCGTTGCCATGGCCTACCATAGCGGGCGCTTTTTACAGCTTCGCAGCCCGAAGCGCAAGGTGTATTTTCCGCAGGACGGGGTGCTGTATTACCCGGCTGATCCGAAGGATTTTGCGGCTTGCCGTATCCGCCCGCTGGTCGGCGATTTTGCCCATGAGCACCCGGCGTTTTTCCCCGAACTGGCGGAGAAGGCGGACAAACACGGCATGACCCTGTCCAGCTGGACGGTGTGCCTGCATAACACGCGGCTGGGGTATCAGCACCCCGAAGCGTGCGTGCAAAACGCGTTTGGCGATATTACATACTATAACCAGTGCCCCGCAAACGACGACATCCGCGATACCATGGCAGCGCTGATGCGCTCCGTCGACCAGTCGGTTTCGCTGCGCACCCTGCAAATGGAAAGCATGAATTACATGGGCTTTGCGCACGAGTATCACCATGAAAAAGACGGCGTAGGGCTGACGGCGCTGGAGGATTTTCTGCTGTCGCTGTGCTTTTGCCCTGCCTGCATGGCCAAAGGGCGCGCGGCTGGCATTGATATGGAATATGTGCGGGAGCGCGTGCGCGCAGATGTAGAAAAATATCTAGCCCTCCCGCGCGGAGCGGTGCCGTCGCAGGAGTTTTTAACCTTGGGGCCGAACTTCTTTGCGGATGACCCGGATTTGATGGCGTATCTTACGTTTCGCGCCCAAACCGTAACCAGTTTGGTGCAGCGGGTAGCGGGCGAAGTGAAGCGGGCGGAGCTGTGCTTTTTAAGCTTGCTGCCAAACGCGAGCTCGTGGCTGTTTGGTGTGGATTTACAGGCCATCAGCCGTAGTTGCGGCAGTACGCTGATTTGCAGCTACGATAGTGATGCCGGGCAGGCCGGACGCGATATGGCCACCTCCCGTGCCGAGTTGGACCCGGCGTGCCGGGTGTATACCGGCATTCGCGCCCTTTACCCCGGAATATACGGGGCAAAGAGGCGTTTTTTGCAAAAGGTAGGCGCGTCGTTACAGGCGGGCAGCGACGGCTTTGTGTTTTATAATTATGGGCTGATCCCCCAAGGGCGGATGCGCTGGATTGCGGATGCGTGCGGGATGCTGACAAAACCAGGGAGGCATAAACCATGGAAACATTTCCGGCGACGAGGGAGCTGCTTGCGTGCTTTGTGGCGCACCGTACTGTGAATGGTCACGAAAAGCCCCTTGCGCTGGAAATTGCCCGGCTCGCGGAAAAAATCGGCATGCGCGTGCAGGTGGACGATTTTGGGGACGACCGTGCCAACGTGTATGCGGAGGCGGGCGAAGGCCCCTGTTTGCTGCTGTGCGGTCATTTGGATGTGGTGCCAGCCGAAGGGCGGGTGGCAGAGCGACCCCTTTACCCTCCGCGATGAGGGCGAGCGCTGTGTGGGCCGCGGCTGTGCGGATATGAAGGGCGCTGTGGCCGCTATGCTTACCGCTGCGGAGCGTGCGCTGGCGCGCGGGCTTACCGGCATGAAACTTGCGCTGTTGTTCGTGGCGGATGAGGAAAGCGGCAATTCGGGCATGAAGCGGTTTTTAGCCACACACCCCGATTGCGCCGAAGCGTGCATCATCGGCGAGCCGACGGAGATGGAAGTGGCTGTGGCGCACAAGGGCACCGCAAGGTACTGGGTGGATCTGGCGGGGCGTGCGGCGCACTCGTCTACCCCGGCGTTGGGCGAAAATGCGCTGACCCACGCGGCGCAGGCTATTTTCGCGGTGGAGGCGTATAACCGGCAGCTGGCAAAGACGCAGCACCCCATTCTGCCGCCGAAAACAATGTGCGTAACGATGCTGCAGGGTGGGGAACGGGAAAATATTGTGCCCGCCCATGCGTCGCTGTTAGTGGATTACCGGACTTTCCCGGGGGAAACCGAGCCGGCGGCGCAGGCCGAACTGCGTGCAGTGATGGAAACCCTGCATAAAGCGGACCCCGGTTTTTCTTTTTCATTACGGTGGCATTGCTTTTTACCCGGCGGCAGCCTGCCTGCCGAGCATCCGTGGACACAGACCGTGTGCCGTATTACGGGCGAAGCGCTGGGACGCACCTGTAAACCTGTGGAATTTCGCGCTTCCTGCGAACAGGCCTTAATGCTGCAGGCAGGCGTGCCTACGGTTGTGCTGGGGCCGGGCAGCTTACGCCAGGCGCATACGGTCAACGAATCGCTCCCGTGGGCGGAGCTGGAGCAGGCGGTAATGGTGTATGGCCGTTTGATCGATCGCTTTGCACAATAACAAAGCACGCTGTAACGGTATGTACAGCGTGCGTATAGGGAATGTTTTTACAGGCTGACCGGGTTACGGCAATGCCTGCTGTAACGGTGCGGCGCTCTTTTTAGGGGTCGGTTCAACCCGGCTTATTATCGCTTGCTTTGTATTCGGAGGGGGTTTTCCCGGTTAATTGCTTAAAGCGTTTGCTGAAGTAATATTGATCGCTAAAGCCGATCAGGGATGATATTTCCTGCCCCAGATACCGCCCTGATTTCAGCAGGCGTTTGGCTTCCTCAATCCGAAGCATCTCCAGTTTTTGCGTAATGGTGATTCCGCGTGTCAGCTTATATACGCGGCGTAAATAACTGCTGTCAAAATTCAGGTCTGCGGATAGTGTGGAGAGCGTTAAACCGGCATTGCTGTAATTTTTATTGAGGTACTCGTCAATCATTTGGGACATAATTTCATATTTGGTGGAACCGTCTGTCATTTGATGAAAGGTATTCTCCCGGTCGGCAGCCGCATCGGTTGGGCTGCTTTGATTTTGGATGGATTCAATCATTTTTTGAAGGCATTTTTCCAGCTCTTCTTTACTGAAAGGCTTTAATAGAAAATCGTCAATGCCAAGTTTAATAGCTTGATAAGCAAAAGAAAACTCGTCATGCCCCGTCATAATCACCAGTTTGGAAGGCAGCGCCTGATTTTTGACCCACCGGCACACCTCCAGCCCATCCATCCGCGGCATGCTGATGTCGATAAAAACAATATCCGGCTTTATCTCTTGAATCAGAGAAAGTGCCGACACTCCATCTTCTGCAACGCCTTCAATCCGGCAGTCATACCGCTCCCATTCGGCAATGGTTTTCATGAATTCCAGAAAGATAGGCTCGTCGTCCACAAGCAGAATACGATACATGGCTAAAGCTCCTCTTCCATTACAGGCAGGCAGATCAGAAAACAGGTTCCTTTCTGTTGCGGATGCGGTTCAATGCTCATTGAAAAACTATCCGCATAGTACAAACGCAATCTTTCATATACGTTGTGCAAGCCAAACCCGGAATCATCCTCTCGGGCTTCCTTGATGATGTGCGTCAGCGTTTCGTTTGTCATGCCCTGACCATCGTCGATTACCCTGATTTCGATAGTCGCGTCCTTCTGGCGCAGGGAAATGGTAAGATGCCCTTTTTGCCCGGTGGGTTTAATGCCATGGTAGATGGCGTTTTCCACAATGGGCTGCAGCGTAAGCTTGGGTATGCGCACCTCGTCTACTGCGTTTTCCCAGATGATCTGGTATTCAAGGGAATGATGGTAACGGATGGATTGAATATCCAAATAATCTTTGGTTTGCCGTACTTCTTCTGAAAGCAGCACCCAATCAAACCCGTTGCTGAGCACGTGGCGGTAGTATTCGGACAGAAGCTTGATCATCCGGCTGGCGTCGTCATTTTTCCCCAGCGTGGACAGGCAATAAATCGTATCCAACGTATTGTATAGAAAATGCGGTTTGATCTGCGCTTGTAAAAGGGAGAATTTCAGGTGTTCTTCCCTTTTTCTCTCTTCCAGCAGCATATGAACCAAATCCTGATTGTGACGGGACATTTCGTTAAAGCGATTCACCAGAACGCCGACTTCATCGTTTTTCACCGTGAGGCTAATCGGCTGGGGCAAAGTATCCTTACCGTTTGCGATGTGATCGGATAATTCCCGTACCGGCCTTACAATCCTTGACATTAGATGGTTTGTAAGCAGATAGACCAAGAGCAGCAACAGAAAATTGAGAATGATAATTTCCAGAATCATCCGGTCCAGATCGCTTAGCTCTGCGGATAGGTCTGTGGTCGAAAGCAGCGTCCAATGATTATCCAGCCGGATGTTATGGCTGTACACCGGCCCCTGCTCCGCTAAAAGCGCTTCGCTGCCCAGACTTTTAATCAAAGCGCCTTCCGGGCTGTACAGCAAAAGATGTTTTGCGTCCTTGCCTCTGCCGACCATTTCAAAAATGGGGGAGGCTTTTAAAATCACGTAGCCGGTTTGCTTGCCGGTAGCAATATCGATATAAGCCTTGGCGTAAATGGGGCCGTCGCCCGTCAGCAGCTGATTGTTATCAAAGGACGGCATCCATTTACCAAAGCGCGTGATGTCCATGGATTGCAGCTGCTCAATCAGCTCTTCTCCGTTTGAGGACAGAAAGTAATTTTTTGTCCAGTTTTCATAGAACATGACCCCGTTATTCCAAACGATCACGATCTGGTTCAAATTTGAAAAGGTTGTAAAGGCGTCCATCATGCACTTGCTGATGATGCTCTGCGTGCGGCCGGCTGGGACCGGATACAGATCATCATCCAGATAGCTGCTGTCCAGCAGTTCATTCAGGTGGATGATAATCATGTTCGTGCAGTTTTTTACATTATCAATCTCAACACTGAAGGTTTGCGCCAGAATGGTATCTTCATAATCACACTGTTCGTAATACTTGTTGATCGCATCGTTGCGGTATAGGATAACAAAGATCAGAATGACCGCAAGGGAGAAAAAGACAAAAGGAATAAACAGAGTTCGTTTGACTCTGGAGAGAATAGAACTTGCTTTTATCCTCATGTGTTGTTCTCTCCTGTTTCTCAAGCGTGAATGCTAGTTCTTCATCCCGCTGATTGCCATGGCGTCTGTAATCTGATTGCTGAAAAACAAATATAACAACAAAACAGGGATGCTGGCCAGCACCATCGCGGCGCCGATAATCCCCCAGGATGCTTCGTAGGAGGACCAGAAACTGACCAGTCCCAGCGGTAATGTTTTCAACTGGCTTTTCGTCAGCAAGATCAGCGCTAAATTGTATTCATTCCAACAGGCCATAAACTGATAAATCACCAATACAACAATCGGTGAGATCAGCTGGGGCATAATAATGCGAAAATACATTGTCGGAAACGATGCACCATCCAGATAAGCGGACTCCTCCAGCTCAAACGGCAGCCCCAGATAAAAGCCGTATAAAAGGAAGCATGCAAAAGGCAGTCCGATCGCCGCATAAGGAATGATAACAGATAGCAGGGAGTTCGTAAAGCCCATCTTCCGTACGACAACGACCAGCGGAATCATAATAGCCTGAACGGGGATGAACATACCGGAAGTAATCATAAACTGAAGGGTCTTGGTGGTGCGGTTTCGCACTCTGGCAATGACGTAGCAGAACATCAGCGCGGCCAGTTCCACAATCAGTATTGTTATGGCAGAAACGATCAGGCTGTTTTTAAAATAGGTGATCGCGTCGAAGCTTTCCAGCGCGGCGGGATAGTTTTCAAACCGCCAAACCTGGGGAAGACCAAACGGATTGGTAATAAAAATCTCTGCGTTATCCTTAAAGGAGAAGAATACCATCCAAATGAGCGGATACAGGGAGATCACGGCATAAATAACCAGAAACGCATACAGGAGGATCTTTACTGTTTTCTTTTTCATCTTCTCTACCTCACCGGTACACTTCGTCAAATCTTCTGGTGGAACGGTTTAACACCCACATGATCCCCATGCAGATTACCACGATGAAGACGGCGATAGCGCTGCCGTAGCCGTAATCATGACGGGTGATCATGGCATTGTACATCATAATGGTCATGTTATACGTATAAATCCCCGGCCCGCCTTTTGTCATCAGCCATGTCGTATCAAAGGCCCGGAAGCCGTTGGTAAGGCACATGATGGTCGTCATGCGGATAATCGGGGCGGCCAGAGGCATAGAAATATGAACAAAGCGCTGCCAGGGCGTTGCGCCGTCAATTTCGGCGGCTTCCATATATACATCCGGCACATTTTTAAAGCCGGCATAAATGATAAGCATAATATAGCCCATGCCCTTCCAGCATTCTACAAAGGCAACGGCAATTAAAGAGGACCACTGCCGGTTCAGCCAGTTCTGCTGCCATTGGGGGTTAAACAGTTCCACAATGCGGTTGATAAGCCCGTAATCCGCATTATAAATCCACTTCCACAACTGGGCCACAACGGAAATGGACAGCAATACCGGAACAAAGTAAATGTTGCGGAAGGTTTTCTTTCCGCGTATTTTGGACTGCGTCAGCAATGAGGCCAAAAGCAGGCTCATGCCGATCTGGTACACGACCAGAATAAAGGCGTATAAAAGGCTGTTGATCAGCGAGATCGATATTTCGCGGGAGGAGAACATTCTGATATAGTTATCCACACCACGAAAAGCAACTGTATTCAGGCCGTTCCATTCGAAAAAACTATAGTATACGGACTCGACCAGCGAAAGCGCGACTACGGTGGTAAACAACAAAACAGCGGGCAGTACAAAGAGCACGAGCCAACCTTTGTTTTTCTTAAGAATCGGATTCATGTAACCCTCCTGAACTGGAAACATGGCAGGAGAGAACTCCTGCCATGTAAACCGCCAAATTTAATGATCAGTAGCCCTGACTGGAAATGTCGTTAATGAAATCATCCGCACTGGTGATGTTGCCGGAAACCACCAGTTCGCAATCAATATCAATCGCATTGAGGAACTCCGCGTCAGACAGGTCACCGGTGAAGTTGGTAAAGCTCGTATAGTTGCCGTAGAGGTTGTAATATTCCTGGTATCCTGTTGAACCGCCGAAGGTGAAGTTGCCGATCGCCGTGGTCATCACACCGTTTACGCCGGCGGATACACGCGACCACCACTCCAGCTCTTCGCCCAGAATGGCAACTGTTTCGGAGTCCAGCCCGGAAGGCGGATTGGTGTTAACCGAGTATTTCATTTCGGTTTGCACGCCGCCAAAGGCATGGTATTTCACTTCTTCAGCCATGTCGGCATCCGCAAACGGGTTGTACTTGCACCATTCAATGGTTTCGCCCATTCCGTCGCCTTCCAGACCGAGGAAGAACCAGGCGCCGCTAAGGAAGAAACCGGCTTCCTGATTGTACACCGCTTCATAAGCCTGCTGATAATTGGTGGTTAATGCGCTGGAGCTGAAAGCGCCCAAGTTGGCAATTTCAACAAATTTCTGCGCGGCCTTCACATAAGGCTCATCCGTAATTTTAGCGTTGCCGTCGTTGATGGCGTCCACGCCGCTTACAGCGCCTTCGGCGATGCTCGCCCAGGAATACAGGGTGGTTGCCGGCCATTTTTCTGCGGCAAAGAGGGAGATAGGCGTTTTGCCTGCATCCTTCAAAACGGTGATAACATTTTTGAATTCTTCATAGTTTGTGGGTTCGGAGATGCCCAGAGAGGCAAACAAGTCTTTGTTATACCACAGGCAGCCCAGATTGCTGGCTTCACAGCCGAAACCGTACTGATGCCCGTCCACATTGGTGCGCGCGGCTTTGGCGGCGGCGCCGTTGGAGAACAGATCATAGAAACCGGTTTTCTCAACAACATCATCCATTACGTACAGATCGCCGTTTCCTTTCAGCAGATCAAATACGTCTTTGCTGTTGACTTCAAAAATGTCCGGCAGCTCGCCGACAGCAGCCCACTCGCGCAGCGCTTCGCCATCGGAGCCGATGCGGGCTTCAACGTTGATCGTCAGGTTGGGATACTTGTCCTTCATTTGGGCAATGGCATAATCGAGATTGTCCTTGTCCGCATCGGCATAGTAACGGTAAACCGTCAACTCGGCCGATACCGAAGGATCCACGAAATTCCATGGATCTTCAACGGCGGATTCGTCTGCAGCGGCGACGCCTGCGAATGAAAGCAGCATTGCCAGTGCCAGTAGGATGGAAAGCATTTTCTTCATCATGGTCTGGTACCCTCCTCATTTGAAATATAGTCCTTTATATCTCTTGTGATGATTTCTCTTCGATCACAGTTGTCAAAGCAGAAACCATCAGGATATCCCATCATCTGTTCCCACGGAACCTTTTGCAGAAAGGGTTTTAATATTTGTTCCACAGCAATGGTATGCAGTACGGAGCGGATTTGAAAATCCAGCACATAGGCCAGATGGCTTTCCAGCTCCTCGTAAAACTGCTTTCCAATATCGGTGACTACCTTCATGGAAATCATCTCTTCCCGGTGGTGACTCCATTTGGCGGCGATCTGATGAACCATCTTCATCCAGGCAGTCTCTTTTTTGGGGATGACGATCCCCATACAGCGCGCATCCTTGTATGTCCACAAATTCCAGGATATACCGCGCGCCTCGGAAAGGCGAATGTTGTGCAGCAGCAGTTTGGAATAGAAACCTTCCTGCTCATCTAAAATTTCATAACCGGATTCACCGCACCAGACGGGATGCTCCAGCCGGGAAACAGCGGCAAGCTGCCGGTCATAAATTTCCGTAAAAATTTCCAGCCGCCGTTTATCGTCCATCTTTTCATCCAGAATATCATCTTCCAGCACAAAAGGATAAAAATGTACGGTATAAGCGATGTTTGGATCCTCCAGCTTTTCCAGCACTGAAAAATCCCGGCCGAAATCCGTTCCCTCCAGAAAAAGGATATGATGCGGATCGTGTTTACGGATCGCGGCAAGAACCCGCTTATAAAATCCGTTGATGGCCTCGGCCGGCACATCAAAGCCCGGCTCGTTGATGACATCATAGCCGATGACCCAGGGATTATCGGCATACCGCTTGGCAAGCCACTCCCACAGGTGAACAACCTGATCCTGAAAAACGCGATACTGCCAGAAAAGGGGCTGCCCGGTAATGTTATCCGAATGCCAATCCGTATTCTGAGACCCCGGCGTGGAATGAAGGTCTAAAATGACATACAGTTCGTGAGCCGCGCAAAGCTCTACCACCCGGTTGAGCCGCGCAAAGCCTTTTTCCAGATATTCGTTGGGGTTTGCATCGTCAATCAAATAATGATAGCCGAAAGGAATGCGGATGGAATTGATACCGAGGCTTTTCAGATAACGTATGTCATCTTCTCCAACCATACATTCCAAAAAATGGTCGATAAACGCCTCTGCCTGATCAGCGCCGTATACGCAACGAAAAGCGTCGATAATCTGAGAATTCGTGCCCGGCATACCAACCATAAAATGTTCAAAGTTCATCCAAGAACCCAGTGCCCAGCCGCGAAGCAACACCCTGCGGCCATCAAGCTCAAAATGATCCTTGACGGCTTGAACAAAACCCATAGCTCACGTCCTCCTTGCCTGCTGAAAAAAGATTTTTCCAAAAATAGTTCCTTTACTCTATTATCCCGAATTATGATTTGTCATAAATGGACAATAAGCGACCGAATTTGTAATATCTGTGTTAAGTTACCTCCCTGTTTTGCCCCAAACACGCCCTGCGGGATGAAACCTCCATCGGTGGCCGAGTTCCGCAAAATGCTCGCAGCCAAGGGTTTGGGAGGGAGAGAAACGAGGAGGGCGAGGGAAGGGACATTGTATACCTGCGGAAACCCGCAGCGCTTTGCAGCCAAGGAAAAACCACCGAAAAAGTATATGCCGGGAAAGACATATGGCAACCGTCGGGTATGTTGTGCGGGCTTGCCCGGGACGGTGCGGAAGCACCTGAAACACAATGCTTTCGTAAGCAGCAGACCCATAGACGCAGAATGTGCAAGAAAAGGTTCTTTCCAAACGGCGTCAAGGAGATGAAACCGGAGACGTCTAGGCCAATGGCCGTATTGCGGCGCGGCCGTGGTGACGGGCGGCGCGTTTGGCGGCGTTATGATGCTGCCATTAGCTGGAGCATGATGCCGGTTGCCTCCGTGGGTGAACGAACGCAGATTTTTTGGCGCGTTCCCATATGCTCGCAGCGAAGGGAAGCCGGCAAGAAAGGGCGTATATCCCCGCTATCCGCATTATATGATTATGCTTGATTTTCACCTGAATTTTGTATAAACACAAAATGCAAATTGCACCAGATACGGTTATGTTCTTTCTATTATAGAACCGGCTGGAGGGGAAACCCTTGCCGGGTACGCTGCGGCGGTTGGCGCTTCATGATACGGGCGAATGCGGCTTGGCGCAGACGCTTGCGCCGCAAATGATTACGCATGCTATTGCCGACGCCCGAAGGAAGCAGCCCGCAAAGGGTTATTCCTTTGGCAGAGAACGAAGCGAAAGCCAGGGAGAAGCCGTGGATGTGGGATTCTTACCCGCTGAACTCTCCGGGAGATTGCTTGCATATAAACGGTTATGTATGACGGTTTACCAGCCAAATCAAGATAATGATGCAATCACAATAAAGAAATAAGACGATAATATCAAAATACTATCGAACAATTTAGTTGAATAAAACAAAAAACTGAACGAATAGAAAAACAAAATAAATAATTAAGTAAAAATTGTGTTGACAAAGCTAAATCGAGGGAATATAATATGGTTGATTTGAATTGGTTTGTTCCCGAAAAGTACAGGCTTATATACTGAAATGCCTGATGAATATGGATTTCATGCGCATCGAACATTGCGCAAAGAAATAGGTCAAAAAAATAAGGAGGAAACCCACATGAAAAAAATCGTCGCTTTGGTCCTTGCTACATTAATGGTTGTATCGATGTTCAGCATCGGCGCGATCGCGGAAGACAAACCGTTGATCGTCATCATTACGCCCAGCCACTCCAACCCTTACTTCAAAACTGTTGCTGATGCAGCTTCTGCAAAAGCCACCGAACTGGGTTATGACTATCTGGTGATTCAGCACGACGATGACGTAACCAAGCAATCCGAAGCGTTTGACACCGCCATCGCCCGCAAGGCTGCCGCGATTGTGTGCGACAACGCCGGTGCGGATGCGACCATCGAGCCGGTACAGCGCGCCAAGGCCGCCGGTATCCCGACTTTCCTGGTAGACCGCGAAATCAACTCCACCGGTGATGCGGTTGCGCAGATGGTTTCCAACAACTATCAGGGCGCATCCCTCGTGGCCGAATACTTCGTTGAGCAGATGGGCGAAGAAGGCAACTACGTTGAGCTGACCGGTAAAGAATCCGACACCAACGCGGGCGTTCGCTCCAAGGGTTTCCACGATGTTATTGACCAGTACACCGACATGAACATGATTGAGCAGCAGACCGCGAACTGGAGCCAGACGGAAGCTTACACCAAGATGGAGAGCATCATTCAGGCTCAGGGCGCTGAGAACATCAAGGGCGTTATCTGCGGTAACGACACCATGGCTATGGGTGTTATTGAAGCTTGCCTGAAAGCCGGCATGACCGACGTGATCGTATGTGGCTTTGATGGCAGCAACGACGTTCGTGATTCCATTCTCCGCGGAGAAATCAAAGCTACCGGCCTCCAGCCCATCGCCTACATCTCCGAGCAGGCTGTTGTGCAGGCGGATGAGTATATTAAGAACGGCAAAACCGATAAAGAAGAGAAGCAGCTTATGGATTGCGTGCTGATTACCGTAGACAACGCTGCTACGCTGGATAACTTCGCTCTTTCCGAATAATTTGTATCCTTAACCCTACCGAGGGCGGCACGCGGTTTTGCCGCGTGTCCGCCCCGCTTTTAATAAAGGGGTCGAAAGCAAATGAAGAACAAAAAGATTACGATCTTAAAATGGGTTGGCATCGTTGCGCTGGTTGTGCTGATTGCGCTTACTTGCAGGGTGACGATTATCCCCGACGAGCAGCCTGTAACGACCGTGAATGCCGAGGGTCAGATTGTTACTGTGGAAAAGCTTTCCGTGGCGGAGCAATATTGCCTGGATAACTGGGAAGCGAAGATCGTTCCTACCATCAAAGAACGTGCTGTTGCAATGACGGAGTTTGTGAAAGACGCGCAAACAGACCTGACAGCAACGGGTATCGAATATGGCAACCGTGCCAACGAGACCAGTGCGTGGAGCTTCTGCGTAAAGGCCGATGCGAAAGTGCTCGACATTGAAAACGCGGAAAAGCCCAATAAAACATTGCTGATTTTAGATTTGGTTCCTTATGACGGGAAACCAGACGCCAAGCTTTTTTATGGAAGAGTTTTTTCGTCCAACATTAAGAATGCCATTCGCGATGGCGTAGGATTCTTACATTTGGATGATTTTGAAAACCAAGTGGAATTTGCCGACCTGACGACCGCCTTTAATAATAAGGTAAAAGAAGATGTGCTCAGTAAGCATGAAGCAACGGCGCTGAAGGGCGAGGAATTATCTTTCTACGGCTGCATATCACTTACGGAGGCAACTTACGATAATTTTGTTGTGATTCCTGTTGAGCTTCAAGTTTCGGGAGGCTGATAAAATGGAAACAACGCTTGCCCCTGTAATGGAAGCACAGGGAATTACCAAACTTTATCCCGGAACGGTTGCTTTAAGAGATGTGGATTTCAGCGTTTATCCCGGCAAGGTAAACGTATTGATTGGTGAAAACGGAGCCGGAAAATCAACATTAATGAAAATCCTCGCGGGCATTGAGAAACCCTCCGATGGCCGCGTATACCTGCAAGGCGAAGAAGTGCATTTTGCCGATACCCGAGAGGCCAGCCAAAGCGGCGTTGGCATCATCCATCAGGAACTGAATTTATTCCCCGAAATGCGAGTGGCGGATAATATGTTCGCGGGAAAAGAAATCTCAAATTTCGGGGTGATCGACCGGAAAAAGCAGGCCCAAATGGCTTCGACTGTGCTAAATCGCCTGCAGCCCGGCATCAACCCCAATGAGTGGATGCTGAACCTTCGTGTGGGACAGCAGCAGATTGTTGAAATCGCCAAAACCATGCTGGAGGAGAAATTAAAGGTTCTCATTATGGATGAACCGACCAGCTCGCTTTCCAACGCCGAGGTCGAGGTGCTTTTCAAGCTGATTGAGGATTTAAAGGCGCAGGGCATAGCGATTATTTACATTTCCCACAGGCTGGAGGAGATTATCCGGATCGGCGATTATGTAACCATTCTCCGGGACGGCCAAAGGGTCGCCAATGCCGAAGTGAAGGACATTGATGTCGACTGGATTATCAAGCACATGGTGGGGCATTCCAACCTGACCATTGAAAAAGAGCCGTACGAGGGCGAACCGGAACCGATTATGACGGTCAAAGATTATTGCCTGCCCCGCATGGGCGGAGGCTGGACGGTCGACCATGTAAGCTTTACGCTGCATAAAGGTGAGGTTCTGGGCATATACGGCTTAATGGGCGCAGGCCGTACAGAATTGGTAGAAAGCTTGATGGGGCTTCATTCGGAATCATCGGGAAGCGTAGTTTTGGATGGAGAGACCATTGAAAAACCCAATATTACGCAGCAGATTGCAAGGGGAATGGTGCTTGTGCCCGAGGACAGGCAGCGGGATGGACTGGTGCAAACCATGTCGATTTCAAACAACCTGCTTCTTACCAGCATACCGCACTTTACCAAAAACGGCGTCATCCGCCGGGAGCAATGCAAAAAAGCGGTGGATTGCACGGTAAAGGATATGCAAATCAAAGTGGCGGACGTACGGCATTTAATTACCAGCCTTTCCGGAGGCAACCAACAAAAGGTGGTCATCGGGAAATGCGTTATGTCCAATGCCCGGGTATTTATGATGGACGAGCCTTCGCGCGGCATCGATGTGGGGGCGAAAACAGATATCTTTATCTTGATGCGTAAATTTGCCGGGCAGGGAAACGGCGTGATATTCGTCGGTAGCGAGTTAAAAGAGATTATATCCGTTTGCGACCGCGTGTTGGTGATGAGCAACGGCAAGCTGACTGCGGATTTATCGGGTCCGGAGATTACGGAATCCTCGCTGGTGGCTGCATCTGCCGCCAATTTATTTACTGGCAAAGCAGCCGGCATGATCGAAGGGAGCGTCGTACAATGAGCAGAACCGGAAAATACAGGAAGCTACAGGGGCAGGCATCTCTGGGTATGCTTCTTCTGAAAGGCCGCACGTTTATCGCGCTGGCAATCCTGTTGATTTATTTTTCCTTCCGCGCGCCAAACTTCACGGAATGGGGCAGCGTGGTACTTATGGTAAAGCACGCCTCCATTTACGGCCTGCTGGCGCTTGGTATGACTATGGTCATTATCACCGGCGGTATCGACCTGAGCGTTGGCTCCATTGTCGGGCTGTCCGGTATGGTTGCCGGCGGCATGATGATTGAAGGTATCAGGCTGCCGTTCATTGCCGGAACGGTGTATCCCAATGTTCCGCTGATCCTGCTGATCGTTTTTGTACTCGCGATTGTCGTTGGCCTCTGCTCCGGTGAGTTGATCGCCAGGCTGAAAGTTCCGGCATTTATTGCGACACTGGGTGCAATGTACATCTGCCGCGGCGCGGCGATGCTTCGCAGCGGCGGCGCGACGTTCCCCAACCTGTTTGGCGACGCGGCCAAAGGCAATCTGGGTTTTGACCTGATTGGCTCCGGCACCATACCGGGCGTTGATATTCCGTATTCCATTGTTATCTTTTTGGTGATGGCGCTGATATCCGGATTCATTATGAAAAAGACGCCGCTTGGCAATCAGATTTATGCTGTGGGCGGCAACGAGCGCGCGGCGCAGCTGTCAGGCATTAAAATCCACAAGGTGAAGGTGTTTGTGTACATCTTCTCGGCGCTGCTTGCTTCTATGAGCGGCATTATCATGACCAGCCAGCTTCGCGCAGCGCACCCGGCGACCGGTGAAAGCTGGGAAATGAATGCCATTGCTTCCGTTGTACTGGGCGGCACAAGCATGAGCGGCGGCGTGGGCACCATCGGCGGCACCATCATAGGTGTATTGGTCATAACGGTTCTCAATGACGGAATGATCATGATGGGTGTCAGCTCGTTCTGGCAAATGGTCATCAAAGGCGTTGTAATCATTGTTGCGGTTGTGATTGACCTTGTGCAGAAAGATCTGCAAAAGAAGGCGGCGCTCGCGGCGCGGCTGAAGTAAGCTACCCCTTCTCTTCTGAGAAACTGCCGGAGCAGCGCGCCCTGCGCGCTTTCTCCGGCGGCTATGGAGCAGTCGGGTGATGTTCTTGATTCGATACAACGAGGCCGATAAGCACCCTTGCGCAGGTGGTTGATTTGGCGGCGGTTCGGTCTCTTTCAATATCCTCAAGTCAGGAGGCTTTTTTATGGATGCAAACCAAATCCGGGTGTTGGCAAACCAGCGGCGAGCTGACGCGGTTACGATGATCCACCGTGCCAACACAGGGCACACCGGCGGTTCCATGAGCTCGCTGGATATTTTATCTGTGTTGTATTACGATGTGCTGCATGTGAACTCGCAAGCGCCTATGTGGCCGGATCGTGACCGGTTTCTTCTTTCCAAGGGCCACAGCGTGGAAGGTTATCTGGCTGTGTTGGCGGATAAGGGCTTTTTCCCCAAAGAAGCGCTGGCGACATTTTCAAAGGCGGGCAGCGGACTGATCGGGCACCCGAACAACTGCGTTCCCGGCGTAGAGCTGTGCACAGGCGCTTTGGGGCACGGGCTGCCAATCGGCGTCGGCATGGCGCTCGCGGCCAAACGGCTGGGAAAAGACTACCGCACCTTTGTACTGATGGGCGACGGCGAGCAGGGCGAGGGCAGTGTATGGGAAGCCGCCATGTCCGGCGCCAACTATCATCTGGACAATTTATACGCGATCATTGACCGCAACGGCCTGCAAATCAGCGGCAGTACGGAAGATGTGATGGCGCTGGAAAATTTCCACGCCAAATGGGAAGCATTCGGCTGGGCGGTCGACGAGGTGGACGGCAACGATCCGGCTGCGCTGCTGCAGTACTTCCATACCGTAAAGGCGGAAGGAAAGCCGCACTGCCTGATTGCACATACGGTGAAGGGCAAAGGTTTGCCGTTTGCTGAAAACCGAAAGGATTGGCACCATAAGGTGCCTACGGCCGAGCAGCTGGCCGAAGCCTACGCTGCACTGGGCGTGAAAGGGGTTGACTGGGCATGAATAAGGAAGCAGCCAGAACAGCTTTTACCCGCACGCTTTTGGAACTGGCGCGCGAAGATAAATCCATTTTCGCAATCGCGACGGATAGCCGCGGCAGTGTAACCCTGACGGATTTTGCGGATGAACTGCCCGGGCAGTTTGTGGAGTGCGGCATTGCCGAGCAAGACGCGATTGGGATTTCGGCAGGGTTGGCAAACGGCGGCGTTCGCCCCTTTGTATGCGGACCTGCATGCTTTTATTCACTGCGCTCTGCCGAACAGGTGAAGGTGGACGTGGCTTACAGCCATATGAATGTGAAGATCATCGGCGTATCCGGCGGTGTCAGCTACGGGGCGCTGGGTTCCACGCACCACGCTACACAGGATATTGCACTTATGCGCGCTATTCCCGGGCTGGAAATATTCCTGCCTGCGGACGGACCGCAGATGGAAGCGCTGACGAAATATCTGGCGAAGTCCGATGAACCCGCTTATGTGCGCATGGGCCGCGGCGCGGTGCCGACGGTGTACGAAGGAAACGTGCCGTTTACACCCGGCAAGGCAAACCTGCTTACAAAAGGTACGCACGCAGCAATCATCGCCTGCGGGGAAATGGTATATCCCTCTTTGCAGGCGGCGGAGCTGTTGGCTGCGGATGGCATCAATGTATCGGTATATGATATGCACACGCTGCGCCCGCTGGATGAAGATGCGATTCTGGAGGCGGCGGAAACCGGCTTTGTGGTAACGGTAGAAGAACATGATGTGCACGGCGGTCTGGGCAGCGCAGTGGCGGAGGTGTTGTCGCAGCGGAAACCAACCCGGATGAAAATACTTGGTTTGCCGGATGAGAAATTATTTACCGGCACCAGCGCGGAAGTTTTTGAATATTACCACCTGACACCGCAAGGCATCGCTTTGACCGTGAAACAGGGGCGGTGAAGGCAGTGGAACGATTTGTAATCGCCATTGACCAGAGCACTTCTGCCAGCAAGGTTTTTCGGATCAACCGGCACGGGGAGATTGTGAAACGCTTTTCCAAGTCTCATCAGCAATATTACCCGAAACCGGCTTATGTGGAGCATGACGCGCAGGAGATTTGGCAAAATGTTCTGGAAGGCATTGCGGCAATGGCCGAAGGATTAGCGCCCGAGCAGATTGCGGCGATCGGCATCAGCAATCAGCGGGAAACAACCGTGCTGTGGGAACGTGCTACCGGCAAACCGGCCTGCCATGCCGTGGTGTGGCAGGATGTGCGGGGGGAGACCCTTTGCAGTGAGCTGGAGGCGTACGGCGAGACGATCAAGGCGAAAACCGGGTTGGTATTGTCGGCTTATTACCCGGCAGCGAAAGCGGCAAGCGTGCTAAGGGAACAACCGGAGCTGGCGGATAAAGCCGGTAAAGGCGAACTGTGCATTGGCACGGTGGATAGCTATTTGGTATACCGGCTTACCGGCGGGCGGGCATTCCGCACAGATGTAAGCAACGCCAGCCGAACGGAACTGTGCGATTTGCATACGCTCCAATGGGACAGCGCTTTGTGCGGGCTTTTCAATATCCCGATTGACTGCCTGCCGGAGATTGTTTCCTCGGACGGGGATTTTGGGACCACGGATTGTCCGGGGATTCCCGTAGGGATTCCCATTACAGGCGTTATGGGCGACAGCCACGCCGCGTTGTTCGGGCAGGGATGCCTGAAGCGGGGCATGACGAAGGCGACTTTCGGTACCGGCAGCAGTGTGATGATGAACGTTGGTATCACCGTGCCGGTCTCGCGCAACGGGCTATCGGTTTCTGTTGGCTTCGGCTTCCGGGGGGAAACCTGTTACGTGTTGGAAGGCAACATCACCAGCTCGGCGGATACGCTGTGCTGGCTGCGTGACGAGGCGGAAATGGTACCGGATGTGGAGAGCGTGGAAACCATTGCCGCAAGCGTGCCTTCGAGCGAGGGTGTATATTTGGTACCGGCTTTCTCCGGGCTGGGAGCGCCGTATTTCGATGGCAAAGCGCGCGCGGCGATTACCGGCATGAACAGAGGCACCCGGCGCGCGCATATTGTGCGTGCGGCGTTGGAAAGTATGGCTTATCAAGATGTGGATGTTATTGAGGCCATGCGCATGGATACCGGCGAAACGCTTCGCGAACTCCGCGTGGATGGCGGCCCGACCCGTAACCGGCTGCTGATGCAATTGCTGTCAGATCTGCTGGGCTGCGGAGTACGCTGCGCCGCGCAGAGCGAGTTGAGCGCATTGGGCGCCGGCTATATGGCCGGTTTGAAAACAGGTGTGTTTGAGGATTTGGAGGCCATTCCCGCGTATTGCAATACCGGATCGGCCTACCAGCCGATGATGGATGCGAGCGAGCGCGAGGCGCTGCTGGCCGGTTGGCGGGCGGCAGTGGAACGCTGCCGTAGATAAAATAGACGATCGCAGGCGGCAGTCGCCTGACAAGGAGGCATAAATATGGCAACTTTTGGAGTGTTGATTAGCAACCGAAGCTTTTTCCCGGATCATCTGGTGCTTACAACGCGTGAGAAACTGCTTACTTCTTTGGAAAAGTGGGGGCATAAGGTGATTACGCTCTCAACAGAGGATACCTTCATGGGAGAGACCATGACGTATGACGAAGCGAAGAAGTGCGCGGCGTTGTTTAAAGCGCATGAGGACGAACTCGACGGTGTGATTATCAGCCTGCCTAATTTCGGCGAAGAAACGGGCATTGCGGATGCGATCCGGTGGAGCAGGCTGGATTGCCCGATTTTGATCCAGGCTTGCGACGATGATTTTGATAAACTTCAGCTGGAAAACCGTCGCGATGCATTTTGCGGAAAATTAAGCCTTTGCAACAACCTGTATCAGAATAACATTAAATACACGCTCACCACCCGGCATACCTGCCCGGTGGACGGCGAAGAATTTCACGCCGACGTGGAGCGTTTTGCCAGTGTTTGCGCAGTGGTTAAAGCCATGCGAACCGCACGCATCGGGCAGATCGGCGCGCGGGTGATGCCGTTTCGTACGGTCCGCTATTCGGAAAAGCTGTTGCAGCAATGCGGCATCACTGTGGAAACAGAAGACTTCAGCGAAATTATGGCGGATATCGCGGCGATTACCGATGAGCAGCAGATTGCCGATAAAGTATCTGAAATCACCGGGTATGGTAATGTCGCTCCCGGCACCGCAGATGAAAAACTGGTAAAGCAGGCGAAACTCTGCATTGCGCTGGATAACTGGATGGCGGAGCATCATTGCCAAGCAAGCGCTATCCAATGCTGGGATAGTGTAGAGGCCAATTACGGCTGCGCCGTATGCCTTGCGATGAGCATGATGGGGGAAAAGGGCATGCCCAGCGCCTGCGAAACCGATGTGATGGGCGCGGTCAGCATGCTGGCGCTGCTGAAAGCGGGCGGTGTGCCGCCGATCTATCAGGATTGGAATAACAATTACCAAAACGAGCCGAACAAATGCATCAACGTGCATTGCAGTAACTACCCGGCATGTGCGTTCTCCGAGAAGCCGGAGATCGCCAATTTGGACATTCTGGCGACTACGCTGGGAACGGATGTGAGCTTCGGCGCGCTGAAAGGCCGTGTGCGGCCCTCGGAAATGACGTTCTTAAAAGTATCTACCGATGATAAGAACGGAAAGATCAAATGCTATCTTGGAGAGGGTACGTTTACGAATGATCCGCTGCCGACTTTTGGCGGGGTAGCGGTGTGCGAAGTCCCGGACCTGAATGGTCTGATGCGGCACTTGACGAAAAACGGCTATGAGCACCACGTTGCGCTGGCGCAGGCAAGCTGCGCGGATGTGTTGGAAGAGGCGCTGAGCAACTATATGGGATGGGATGTTTACCGCCATTGTTAATGTTGAGAAATCGGATCGAATTGGCGCGATGAACGCTGCGGATACCCCTTTGGCAAGCAGCGGTGCCGGGTACAATTGTATATTGCGCACGTAATTGTGCAAAATGTTGTTTATAAGTACGACTCGTGCGCCAAACAGCAAATACAAACAGGCGCGCGCCCGCATTTGTGGACGCGCGCCTGCTTGATGAAAATATGGATCGTGCGGGCAAACGCCGTAGGCAATTGCTTGGCAGAGGTGCTGATGAACCATCCAAAGGACGAAGTGCAGAGCGTCGTTGATATACAGCAAAAGGACAAAGGGTTTCTTCGCGGCTGAATGAGGGCGTTTGAAAAGGAGCTTTGCAAACGCGGATTACCATTCGTATAATGTCGGGTTTATACCGGGGAGAAACAGGTGCCGCAGGAGGATGCGAGATTATCAATAACCGCGAAACACTTATCAAACAACAAGCTTTCGCGCGCTATACCGGTAAAATACGCAGCAATGAAACGAAAAAATAATGAGAATGATAATGTAAAAAACTGTGCTTGACGTAAACACGTACTGAAGATTTGCAAAATATTCAGTACGTACTTGAAACAATTTAGTATTATGTTATTATAGTAAAGAGAAGTTTGGGGAGAACGACGCAAATAGCAGTGTGTTGTAGTGGTTCTCATGAAAGGATGAAAGCCTTTATGAAAATTAGGGTTCGTGACATAGCTGCTAAAGCAGGCGTATCTCCAGCAACAGTCAGCAATGCGTTAAATGGAAGGCCGGGCGTTAGCGAGGAGAATTCACGCTATATATTGAAACTGGCTGAAGAAATGGGTTATGTTGTTACCAAAAGCAGTAATAACATGGCGGATAAAAGCTATGTCCGCCTAGTCATGTTCAAGCGTCACGGCCTTGTTGTAATGGATACTCAGTTTTTTATGGATCTGGTGGAAAGCGTTGAGCGTGAGTGCCAGGCAATGGGACATGATATGATTATCACGCACATTGAGATCGCAAAGGACATTGACTATAAAGACCGTATTCGGACGATCTGCGCGGAAAAATGCGCGGGGGTTTTGATTATGGGAACCGAAATGTACCCGGAGGATTTGGAGCTGTTTGCCAACTGCGTTTCGCCGCTTGTTGTGCTGGATAATCTTTTCCGCCATGAGCAGGTGCATGCCGTGGTGATGAATAATTACGATGCCGGCTATCAGGCTACTAACGCATTATATACCGCGGGGCATCGGCGTATTGATAATATTACCAGCACCGTTGAATTCAGCAATATGAGATATCGGCGCAAGGGGTATGAAGCTGCCATGCTGGAGCATGATCTTACTTTTGATGAAAATAACATATGGCGAGTAACGCCGACGCTGGATGGAGCCTATCGCGATATGAGCGTTCTGCTGGAGAGCGGAAGAAAACCGCCGACAGCGTTCTTTGCGGGCAACGATATTATGGCGGTCGGCTGTATGCGGGCGCTTGAAGAAAAGGGTTACTCCGTTCCTGCGGATGTATCGCTGATAGGGATGGATGATTTATCCATTTGCCAGTTCTGCACACCCCCGCTTTCGACAATCCGTGTATTTCGCCAGGAATTGGGGATTACGGCAGCGCGGACGCTGTTAAATATTGCGGGACGGCTGAACTATTGTACGGTGAAAACAGAAATGAGCGTTGTGCTTGTGGAACGGGGCAGCGTGACGGCGCCCAAAGAAGTATAGCTGCTATTTTTGATCATTATCATGATCAGCTTTCATGCGATACCTTTGAGCTGCCGGATGGACGTAACCGAAAAAAAGCGAACGAAGCTGTCATGATGAAGACTGTTTCGCTATTTTCTGACACGTGACTCACCGCCGCATGCACCGAGCGGAATGGCAGCTCCGGATATGGCGCAGCGAAGAGAAAAACCATAGGGCACTTGCTGATGAAATAAAGCAACCCTTATCGCAGTGGATGATAGAGGTTAAATGGTATACGTATAATGCGGCCAATGTAAAAAGCCCCTCGAAACAAACGGTTTCGAGGGGCTTTGCCTGGCGTTACCGCCGGGATGCGAACCCGAGGCCTTCCGCTTTGGAGAGAATCTTTGCCGGCAACTGGTACGGTGATATGAAGAGGGACGTTTTGTTTCCTTTCGGCTTTGGATTCAGTAATATAGTTACTGGGGTTCTAACCTGAGGTTGTATACGGTTTAATGTATTCACGATATGCAACCCGGAGTCAAACATCAAAGGATTCGTTTATGTATGTGCCGCAACGGAGAGAAACAGTAACGTAATGGGTGCTTTCAAGATGATTGCAAATGCCACAGGAGTATCTATTTCCCAGCCAAGGCGCAAACAATAAAGTTGCCTTTTAACATGCAGGAATAACCAAGCACCGCTTTATTGACAGGTTTATACTGTTGTGTTAATTTATACTGATAAAGCGATTATTAAAGAAATGGCTGGTATAGATGTTGGATAACAAGATTACACTTAAAAAAACTGTATATAACGCAGTGTTTGATGATATCGTTGAAGGCAAGTATAAAGCGAACGAAATTATCACAGAAGGCGCGCTTGTCGAAAAATATGGCGTTAGCAAGGCGCCTGTACGTGAGGCTTTGATCGAGCTTTGCAAAGATAACATTTTACAGAGCTACCCAAGACTCGGTTATCAAATTATACCAGTCACGATTAAAGAAATCGTTGATATTCTGGATTTCCGGGTTGATCTGGAACTTTGCTGTTTGCGAAAAGCGGCGGAAAGAATTACACCGGAAGATATTGAGAAGTTAAAGCAGGGCGTTCTTAATGTTGATGCGGGCACGGGGAAGAAGATTGCGCCGCACTGGGCGATTAATACAGATTTTCATCTCCAATTATGTCAGCTGAGCGATAATCAATATGCTTATAAAATGCTGAAAGACGCGCTTCGGCAGAGCGCGCGCTTTGCATCACAGTATTTTACGGCTGCTTGGGAAGAGGAAAAAGAATCATGGGGGAGCTATCACGTAGCGATTGTAGAGGCTCTTTGTAATCACGATATACAACAAGCGGAAGAGATGCTCAAGCAGGACATTCTGGCGGTAAAATATGAGGTGCAACGGATACTTCGATGAAGTATAGTCTGTGAGAAGAAGCCAAACTCTTATTGTGATATGTAAAACAGAGCGGCTAGGTACAGCCGTAAATTGAATAACAACGCTAAAGACCGCCGGTACGTAATGTGCCGGCGGTCTTTAGCATTAGGCTTATTGAAAAGGAAATGACTTTGGCATAAACATATGTTTTGCATACTATGATGGCAAGCGTAAAATACACTGAAATCAATATTGTCCGTTGGAAGCGGAAAAGCAAATATTGTATCGGCTGCGCAGTGTTTCTTCACTGTTGCGGTTGTTATATGCGAATTGGAGATGCCTCGCGTGTTGGCATACCTGAAAATGGGAAACATACATTTGTAAGGATAGGTCATGAGCAGCGGAATGGTGGCAGAAGAGAAACGATATACACAATGGGAGAAAAAAGTATATAACAATGCAAAAAGTTGTTGACTCAATTAATCTGATGTGTTATCATATCACAAACATGAGCACAGATAATATCAATAAAGATGCTGCGCGTGTTAATAAAGGAGAGAATTGGATATGACGAAAAAAGAGCGTGTACTTGCAGCCATAAAGAATCATGAAGTGGATCAGATTCCCTCGAGCTTCTCACTTCACTTCCCGACGGAAACTGCTTATGGGGATGCAGGGATTCAAGCACATTTAGACTTTTTTAAAGCAACGGATACCGATATCCTGAAAATAATGAATGAGAACCTGGTGCCGGGATTTGGCAAGATTACCTGTGCCGCCGATTATCAACGCCAGATTCCTACTTTGTCCATGAAAGATGATTTTATGGTGCAACAGATGGATTTTACCTGCAAGATACTGGAACGGTGCGATCATAGCGCTTTTACGATGGGTACGCTGCATGGCGCGATGGCTTCCGGTCTTCATCCGCTGGAAAAAGCAGGGATGACTTACGATGAGGGGAGAGCCTTTCAGGTAAAAATGCTTCGTGAAGATTCGCAAGCGACGCTAAGCGCTATGCAACGCATAACCGATGCGATGAGCGAATTGGCGCAGGCTTATATTAAGAGCGGTGTGGATGCGGTTTATTACGCTGCGCTCGGTGCGGAAGACCGTTATTTAACGGATGATGAATTCTCCGAATGGATTGAGCCGCTGGACCGGCAGATAATGCAAGCCATTCATGAAGCCGGCGGATATTGTTTTTTGCATATGTGTAAAGATGGTTTGAACATGCGCCGTTATGCAAATTACGCTCCTTATGCCGACGTTGTGAACTGGGGGGTATATGAAGCGCCGTTTTCTCTGGAAGAAGGGCGTAAACTTTTCCCCGGAAAATGTGTGATGGGCGGCTTGCCTAACCGCCATGGCGTGCTGGTTGACGGCGACGAACGGAAAGTTCGTGATGCTGTACGCAATGTAATAGAGCAGTTCGGCCGTAAAGGCTTCATACTTGGCGCCGATTGCACGCTGGCGACTGAACAGGATTTGCATCTCCTGCGCGCTGCGGTTGAGGCTGCGCGTGAATAAAATGGATACGAAACAATATCAGAAAATCAGCACGCTCCTCCATAATGAACTGCTGACGGCACTGGGTTGTACCGAGCCTGTATGCATTGCTTACTGTGCGGCGAAAATGCGTGAAACATTAGGGGCTATGCCTGAGCAAATCCTGGTGGAATGTTCCGGCAATATTGTGAAAAACGTGAAGGGGGCAACCGTACCCAACAGCAATGGCATGAAAGGGATTGACGCAGCTGCAACCCTTGGCGTTGTGGGGGGCGATCCGGCTAAAGAGCTGGAAGTGCTGACGACGATTAAACCGCAGGATATTGTTACTGCCCAACGGCTTTTAGAACAGTCTTTCTGCCGTGTCAAACTATTGCAAAGCAGCGATAATCTGCATGTCATTGTTACTGGTTATGCGGCTGGGCATCAGGCAACGGTTGAACTGGAGCATACGCATACCGGCATTGTACGCGTTGAAAAGGATGGCGTTGTACTGTTCCGTAATGATACGGAAAAAAATGACGTTAACCTGCTAAAGGATCTAACCGAAACGCTTACCATCGCCAATGACGTCGAGTTTACCGAAACGGTTGATCTGGATGCATATGATCTGCGGGCGCTTATGGAACACCAGATTAGCTGTAACTCAAAAATTGCCCGTGAAGGGCTTTCTCATGTGTACGGCGCATGCGTGGGCAGCACGTTGCTGCGCCACTATGGAAACAGCGTCTGCACGCGGGCCCGTGCTTACGCGGCAGCCGGATCGGATGCGAGGATGAGCGGCTGTGAAATGCCTGTGGTCATTAACTCCGGCAGCGGCAACCAGGGATTAGCGGTTTCGCTCCCGGTAATCGCTTATGCGGAAGAATTGCATAAGACGCACGACGAGTTGATCCGCGCGCTATTACTGAGCAATCTCGTGGCGATGCGCATTAAAGCCAGCTATGGCAGGTTGTCCGCTTTTTGCGGCGCTGTCAGTGCGGCGACGGGAAGCGGAGCGGCCATCACATGGCTGTATGGAGGGAACCTGCAGCAGATCAACGCGACCATCGTTAATACGCTGGGAGATATATCGGGTATGATTTGCGATGGGGCAAAGCCTTCCTGTGCATCCAAAATTGCTTCTGCGGTCGATACGGCAATAATGAGCCATTGCCTGAGCATGGAAAACCATCATTTCAAATCGGGAGATGGTCTCGTAAAGCAGGATATTGAGCAAACAATAGACACCGTAGGGCGGATGGCAAGTGAAGGTATGATCGAAACCGATAAAAAAATCCTGCAGCTGATGATGGAAGACTGATTGCTGAAAAGCCAGACTACTACAATTAACAGTAACGGAGGAGGAGCCAATGCTCAAGCATATTGCCAAGCGTCTGCTCGTTTCCATACCGACGTTCTTTGGAATCACAATATTAGTGTATTTTTTGGCCTCGATGGCGCCGGGCTCGCCGCTGGAGATGATGTTTACCGACTCCAACGCAACAGCCGAGGCAATGGAGCAGATGGAAGCCCGTCTGGGGCTAGACCAACCAGTATATGTGCAGTATTTTCGATGGCTGGGGGAGCTTGCCCATGGCAACCTTGGCGTTTCGTACCGTACGGGGCATGCTGTATGGGATAGCGTTGCCGAACGCATCGGGCCTACGTGCCTGATTACGTTCTCCTCCCTCTTCCTCTCCATTCTGATCGCGATTCCGTTGGGAATTATGTCGGCATATAAGCCATATTCACTATGGGATTATGCTTCGTCAGGCTTGTCGTTTATGGGTGCGGCGATGCCAAACTTCTTCGCCGGGCTGGTGTTGATTTATGTGTTCTCCGTTAAGCTCAAAGTGCTGCCGTCCAGCGGGATGTATGATAGTTCCGGCGCGCACCTTACCGGGACGCTGATAAGGCATATGGTTTTACCGGTGTTGGTGCTGTCGGTGCAGCAAGTAGGCAGTTTGATCCGGCAAACACGCGGAAGCATGCTGGAAGTACTGCAGGATGATTATATCCGAACGGCGCGTTCAAAAGGCTGCCACGAAGAAAGAATGCTTGTGCATCACGCAATGCGCAACGCAATGGCGCCGGTTGTAACACGCATTGGCAGTATGATTCCATTTTTAATCGGCGGCGCGGTTGTAACGGAGCAGTTATTTGCTTGGCCTGGATTGGGCAGTTTAATGGTGCTATCCATCAACTCACGTGATTATCCCGTTATCATGGGAATTACGGTGTTTATTGCGGCGGCGGTGCTGGTGGGCAATATCATAATTGATATCGCATACGGGCTGCTTGATCCCCGTATCCGCTATAGCTAACGGAGGGTGCATGATGAAGGAACGTATGAAAAGGAGCTCCTATTTCCGTGATGTAACCAAACGGTTCTTCCATCATAAGCTGGCGGTACTGGGGTTGATGGTGCTGCTGGTGGAAGTGGCTGCCGTAACGCTGCTGCCTCCGATTATGAAACTGAACCCATACAGCATTGATGTAATGGCGTTTGGCGGGCAACCGTCGGCAACGCACTTGCTGGGCACGGACGATGTGGGACGCGATTTATTTGCCCGGCTGGTATATGGCGGGCAGATATCCCTGACGGTTGGTATCTTTTCAGCACTGATCGGGTTGATCGTCGGGATGCCGATGGGACTGCTGGCCGGCTTCTTTCGTGGCAAACTGGAAATGGTTGTTATGCGGCTGGCTGATATTTTCATGTCCTTTCCCTCGATGATATTAATCCTTGTACTGGCTTCGGTGCTGGGGCAATCGGTGATAACGATCACAGTGGTTATCGGTCTGCTGGGTTGGCCGGAATTTGCAAGGCTGATTTATGCTAGCACTCTCTCGGTACGGGAGAAGGATTATGTGGAATCGGCAAAAGCTGTGGGTACGAAAAACGGTGTTATCTTATTGCGCTATATACTTCCCAATGCGTTTGCACCGCTCATTATCGCCTTTACCTTCCGAACGGCGCAAGCGATTATTACAGAGTCGGCGCTCAGCTTTTTAGGGCTTGGCGTACAGCCGCCGACGGCATCCTGGGGGAACATTCTCTATTATGCGCAATCCATCTCTATTCTGGCGAATAAACCATGGATGTGGCTTCCGGCCGGCATCATTTTGATTATTACGGTATTGTCTATCAATTTCCTGGGCGATGGAATTCGGGATGCTTTAGATACGAAGATGAGTATCTGAGGATAAAATGTTTTCGAGGAGGTTTTACAATGGTAAGTTCACCCACTAAACGGATCATGGCAATGCTTCTCACATGCGTTCTGTTATTGAGTTTCGTTCCCTCGGTAATGGCGGAAGGTGAAAAGACGGTTACCATGGCAATGGTATCTGCATGGGATAGCGTTATCCCCTTTGATACCACAAGTTCCTACTCCGACTGTATTCTCGACTTGTTATACGACAAACTGGTCTACCTCAAAGCAGATGCGACCTATGAACCGCGTCTGGCTGACAGCGTGGAGATGAATGAAGATTCTACCGTGCTTACCTTTCACCTGAATGAGAACGCCAAGTGGCATGACGGTGTGCCCGTTACAGCCGACGATGTGGTGTTCACCTGTAAGCTGTACGCTTCACCGTCGCTTGCGACCGCCCGTGTGAACAACCTCGCCCCCTTTGCGGGATTCGGCGAAGGGGAGGACACCCTGCAAGTAGTCGCGCTGGACGAACATACCGTACAGTTTACCCTGAAAGAATCCACGAATATTGATTTTCTCCTGTTTAACAAATTCCGTGATATTTACATCCTGCCCGAACATTTGCTGGGTGATATCCCGTTGGATCAGATCCGGACAAGTGAATACTGGAACGCTCCCGTTGGTTCCGGCCCCGCGGTTTATGATAGCCAGATCAATGGCGAACGGATGGAATTTGTGGCGAATAAGGATTATCAGGTCGCTACACCGGGCTGGGATCGTTTCGTTGTGCGAGTGGTTACGACCACGAACCTGTTGGCCGGGTTGATGAATGGCGAAATTGACTGTCTTGCCGGCAATGTGGGTTCACTGCAATTGGCGGACTGGGATATGGCGAATCAACAAAGCAACCTGACTTGCATCTCCGCGGAATCTTTGGCCTATCAGTACATGACGATTAATACGTCTAAGCCTTACCTGACGCAGGAAGTCCGGCAGGCGATCAATAAAGCCATCAACCGCGATATTATTATCCAGGGCTTGCTGCAAGGCGAAGGCGTTGCTGCTTATGGCCCGGTGGCACCCAGCAACCGGTATTACTGCTCCGATATCGAAGAGCCGTATGATCCTGAAGGTGCTAAGGCTTTACTGGAAAAGGCCGGATGGGATTCGAGCATAGAACTCGTTATGTCTGTGCCAACGGGCAATACTACTCGCGAGCAATCTGCGGTTATCATTCAACAGAATCTCGCCGACATTGGCATTAAAGCGAATATTGTTACCGCCGATTTTTCAACGCATCTGAATAGAGTGCGTGAAGGCGATTATGACCTGGGCTTTATTGGTTCCAGCGGTTCGCCTGATCCTTCCGAGTGCGTTATTAACTTCAGCCCGGATCATTTGAACAACTTCTCGCAGCTGAGCGATTGGACGGTTTATAACACCGGGGCCGAGGGTGAACACGCTTTCGACTTTGCATCCCGTAAAGTTTGCTACGATAATTACCAGCGCACATTGCGCGAAGTGGTTCCCTTTGCTTTCCTGTACTATCAGAATATGCTGTACGCTTATAACAACCGCGTGAGTGGCATTAAGGATGTGCAGGACTATACGCAGCAGAACCGCGATGTGTGGAACTGGTCTGTTGCCGACTGACCGCTAACGATTCTTGCTTACTGCGCCATCCTTCCTGCTGGAAGGATGGCGCAGTATAAGGCAACTGATGCAGGAGGATTGCTATGCCGACCATACTTGAAGTGAAAGAACTATCCGTCAGCTTCAAAATTGAAAAACAGTGGGTTACTGCGGTGGAGGATATCAGCTTCAGCATAGATGCGGGGGAAACGCTTGGCATCGTTGGTGAGTCTGGATGTGGTAAAAGCGTAACTTCGATGTCGATTCTCCATCTGCTGCCGGAAAAGACCTCGCGCATCGATCATGGAGAAGTACGCTATAAGGGCCGTGATATTGTGCCGCTGAATAACCGTGAAATGAGCGATATTCGCGGTAAAGAAATATCGATGATCTTTCAGGACTCCATGACCAGCCTGAATCCGGTGGTAACTATCGGCAGGCAATTGGCGGAAGCGGTTAACATTCATAAGCTGATGACGCAGCATCAGGCAAATCAAAAAGCGATAGCATTACTCAAGCAGGTGGATATTCCGTCTCCTGAAAAAAGAATGAGAGAGTATCCTTTCCAGTTAAGCGGAGGAATGCGCCAACGGGTGATGATCGCCATGGCGCTTGCACAAAACCCCTCCGTTATTATTGCGGACGAACCTACGACGGCGCTGGATGTGACCATACAGGCGCAAATTTTATCTCTGATGCAGGAGATGAAACATAAAAGCGGAGCGGCGATTATGCTGATTACACATGATATGGGCGTGGTGGCAGAAATGTCCGACCGGATTATGGTAATGTACGCAGGTATGGTGATGGAGTACGGCAAATCCAGTGATATTTTCCAATCTCCCAAGCATCCGTATACCAGAGGCTTGCTGGCTTCGATCCCTAGAAAAGATAGGGACGTGGAGACTTTGTACACTATTGAAGGTACGGTACCGACACTCCAGACGATGCCTGAAGGCTGCCGTTTCTGCACCCGTTGTAAAGAAGCGACTGAACGCTGCCATAAGCAGCGGCCCCCGATATTTGCGGTTGGCACAAGGCAGGTTCGTTGCTGGAACTATGAAACGGAAAAAATGATATAGGAAGGGGGCATTATAATGGCGCAGGATAATTCGCTGCTTCGGGTAGAACACTTGAAAAAGGATTTTTACGGTACCCGTAAGCTTTTTGCCAGCCGAAAAGAACGCCAAACAGTCCGGGCGGTTAATGATGTTTCCTTTACAATAGAACGAGGCGAAACCTTTGGTATTGTTGGCGAATCCGGATGCGGGAAATCCACGCTTGGGCGAAGCGTTATTCGTTTGATCGAACCTACCGAAGGGCACGTATACTATGACGGTGTAGACCTGCGTACACTAACGGCGGAAGAGATGCGCCTGAAAAGACGAGAAATTCAAATTATTTTCCAAGACCCCTATGCATCACTCAATCCGCGGATGACGGTGCTTGAGACGATCAAAGCACCGCTGGATGTTTTTTCAAAGTTGAGCGAGCGCGAAAAGACGGAGCGTGTTGAACAAATGATGCGCCTCGTGGGTCTGCGGGAAGAGTTTATTTTTAAATATCCCCATGAGTTTTCCGGGGGACAGCGGCAGCGTATTGTGATTGCGCGGGCGCTGATCATCAATCCTTCGTTTGTTTTTTGCGATGAACCTGTTTCCGCGTTGGATGCCTCGGTGCGCGCGCAGGTGCTAAACTTGATGAAAAGTATTCAGGCAGAGCTGAACCTGACATATATGTTTATCTCTCACGACCTGAGTGTGGTGCGCTTTCTGTGTGATCGTGTTGCTGTGATGTATTTAGGCAAAATCGTAGAACTGGCAACCCGCGAGAGGCTCTACGACCATGCTGCGCACCCCTACACACAGGCGCTGCTTTCCTCGATTCCTGTGCCGGATACGGAAGTGAAAATGGAACGGATTATTCTGAAAGGCGAGGTTCCAAGTCCGTATAACCCGCCCAGCGGATGCCACTTTCATACGCGCTGCCCACATGCCCAGAAACGCTGCAGGGAGCAGGAGCCTGCATTGATGGATATTGGGAACGGTCATATGGTGGCGTGCCATCTTTGCCAGCCATCAACCTTGGAATAGGAATCATGATTATGGTTCGGAGGGGAAAACAATGGATGCAATGACGTGGCTGGATAGCCGGTGGAATGAGTATCTACGTGATTTGAAGGCTTGGATAAAAATACCCAGCGTAAGCTGCGAAACGGACAACCCGGATGCTCCTTTTGGACAGCCGTGCGCCCATATGCTAACAGAGGCGCTGGCGTTAGGGGAACGTATGGGGTTTGAACCCACTAACCTGCAGGGGTATTGCGGTACGCTGCTATGGAAAGGCCAAACAGAAGAAGAAATAGGGATTTTTGCCCATTTAGATGTTGTGCCTGAAGGAACGGGATGGCAGTATGCTCCCTATGAAGCCACGCTGCTGGAGGATAAAATCGTTGGCCGCGGCACCAGCGATGATAAAGGGCCTGCGTTGGCGGCGTTATACGCCTTGCAATACTTGCGGGAACAGGGGTTTAAGCCGCGCCATTCTTTCCGCTATATGCTTGGCGTAAATGAGGAATGCGGGATGAAGGATATTGCATATTATATCCGGCATCTTCCGATGCCGGTCTTCGCTTTTACACCGGATGCTGCATTCCCGGTATGCCACGGGGAAAAAGGCATTTTGGAGGTTGATGCCGAGTTTGATGTATCTGGTGGCGTACTTACGGCATATCAATCCGGCGTTGCCTCTAACTCGGTACCTGCTATTGCCAGCGCGACGCTTGCATTGGATGGTGACCTGGTTCGCAGGGCATTGAAGGGCATCCGGGAGATTGATATTGAGGATACGCCGGAGGGCTGTAAGGTTACCGCGTATGGTATAGCTGCACATGCCGCTTTTCCGGAGGGCGCCAGAAGCGCGCAGGTGGTTTTGGCAGATGTGCTGCAAAAAACCCGGCTGTTGGATGAAAAAACGGCACGGTTTATGCACGCAGTGACAAACCTGTTTCATGATTTTTATGGCGCGGGTATCGGTATCCCGCTGGAAGATTCAGCATCGGGCAAGTTGACGCATGCCGGGGGAATGGCATGGTTGAACGATGGGATCATTACCCAGAATATCAATATCCGCTATCCTGTAACGGCGGACAGGGAACAGATGATGATCGATCTGAAGGCGACGCTGGAAGCGGCGGGTATGGAGAAGGTTCGCCTCCAAGATAGCAAACCATGCTATATTCCCAAGGATACACCCATTATTGAGACCCTGACGGAGATTAGTAACCGTGTGCTGGGAACGGACAGTCAACCGTATACAATGGGCGGAGGCACCTATGCAAGGCACTTGAAGTATGCCGTAGGGTTTGGCCCGGGAATACCGGGTAAGACGGAAAGCGAGTTTGGCGTTGGACGGGGCGGCGGCCACCAGCCGGACGAATACGCAACTTTTGATAAGCTTCGAAAAGCATTTTTAATCTATGTACAGGCGATCCCGGAAATGGACAGGCTTGTATAATCTATGCAAAATTGCCGGCGGGTTTGCATTATATTTAAACACCGCGATGTGCGAGAGGTGTAAGCGGTTTATGCCGGGCTGCCGGTACTTGGCTACTATCCAGTATAAAAGATCTAACACATACAAAATAACCAACCGGATCACCTGTATATGGGTGGTCCGGTTGGTTGTTCTGGGCGATCAAAGAGCTGATATGGATTCCGAAATGGTGTTGCCCCTTATGGGGAAACAGATGAGGGGGAATGATCGGCAATCAAAGATTGCGTTTTGCGGGCAGATATTTATTGCTTGTATGAGACACAGACGAAGCCATGCTTTTTAGCCTGAGATACTCTTTACAAAGGGTAAAAGTACCATTGAATGTTAAACGGAAATTCTGTTTTTACAACAACACATTCGTTGACATTCGATAATATTTTTCAAATAAAAAAGCTGCGTTTGCCATGCCGTTATTGTTTGCATAACTTGCATAGTGCCAATCTCAATACAGGCGCGCAGCTGAAATAGAAGCGTTTCGTTTTTATGTAAACTATCCGTAGGATGGTGTGCTCTATAATGAAATCACTGATGGAACAAGGGTTGCGGAAAAACAACCGTTCATTTGCTATTAACAACTTCCATATGCAAAGCACTGCTGGCGTTCCGGGTATTCGTTTGCTGTTGATAACACCTGTTATCTGCACAAGCGATCATGTATTTCTCACACTCGTTGGCGTTCCGAGAGATTGCTTATCCGGCGATGGCTATTTGGCTCATCAGTTGGTGATGCGCATGCTCTGCTAGGCGCATGCAATGCCGATTGTTCATGCGCTTCCGCGTAAGGTGGAGGATTTTTACTGCCGAATAAAGCGTCTGGAGACGGCTTGACTATGGCGTTCCTCTGTTAAATAAGGGAGGGTTCATCTATAGGATGAATAGTCTCCGTCCATTTACGGGTGTTATATCCTGCACCGCAATTTTTTACATGGACTACGGCAAGGCAAGGGACGGCTGCTGTTCTCATATTCAGCCGTCCGAATAGGATGGCTTTACCGATTTGCAAGAAGAATTATATAAAATCAGATAGCACAGACAAACCTTGGGTTGTCTGGTCCTTTGAAGACACCTTTGATGCATTGAAGCAGATAGCGTGATTTGCAAAGCGATTATCAGCTGTTCTGCTGGTGTTTAAAATACTATGATTGCGTGTTTTGCTCGAATTGTACGTATAAATTTTCGGAATTTTCGTATTTTGTATTGACATGCATATAAACAGGTTTTATAATATGGTCAGTGAACAGTTCACGGATGCCGTATAAATAGACGCGTAATTAAATCAATGAGGTGCTTTATAGATGGTTTTGGATCATACACCTTTAAACTGTTGCAGCTATACCGAGATATTAAAGCAGGAAACAGCTCTGGCTGTCGGCTGTACCGAGCCGGTTGCCATAGCCTATGCGGTTGCTAAAGCAACCAGCTATCTGAACGGTGAAATTCGTCATATCCATGTAAATGTAAGCAGGAACATGATGAAGAACGCAATGGGCGCGGGAATACCAAGTACCGGTATGGCGGGCATCAAACTGGCTGCCGCACTGGGCGTATTTGGCGGAGATGCAAATGCTAAGCTGGAGGTATTGCACGGCCTCACGCCTGAGGATGTAGCAAGCGCTAAAACCTTTGCAAATGAACATGTAACCATCGCACTGAAAGATACCAGCGAAAAATTATTTATTGAGGCGGTTGTGGAAAGCGCAACCGAACATGCTACGGTTGTGATTCGCAGGGACCATACAAATATCACCAGCATTACAAAGAACAAAGAAGTGATATTCAGCAGCGGTGATGTCGCCGATCACAATCAATTATCCGATTCCGCTTCATATCACCTGACGGTTGAGGATATATATAATTATATTCAGAAAGTGCCACTACAGGATATTGGATTTCTGCGAGAGGCAATCGAAGTCAACTGGGAAATTGCACAGGAAGGAATCGAAAATAAATACGGGCTGATGGTGGGAAAGGTGATTTATGACGCGGTGCTGCGGTCCGGTACCTTTGACGATGCATGCGAATATGCATGCTCTCTGGCTGCTGCGGCTGCGGACGCAAGAATGTCCGGCTGCGTATTGCCTGTCGTCACACTATGCGGCAGCGGCAATCAGGGTATCACGGCGATTGTGCCAATTATTGCCTTAAACGATTACTACCATTACAGCGATGAATACCTTTTTCGCGCGCTGGCGCTGAGCTGCCTGATTACGACGCATGTAAAAAGTCACATCGGTAAACTATCTTCTGTCTGCGGCTGCGGGCTGGGATCGGCCATCGGGGTGGCAGCAGCCGTAACCTATTTACATCACGGCGAATTGTGGCAGATCAACTGTGCCATTAAAAATGTGATTGCCGATGTTTCCGGCATTATCTGCGACGGCGCCAAGGCGGGATGCGCCTTGAAGGTGGCAACCGTACTGAATAGTGCTTTCCGAAGCGCCAAACTGGCTTTGAAAGGAGTTGGCGCAGGCAGCATGGATGGCATTGTCTCTAAAGATGTGGAAGCATGCATCCGGAATATCGGTCGGTTGGGTAACGAAGGCATGAAGGATACGGATAAAACGATTCTTGATATCATGCAGCATAAATAATATCCCATCATGGGAAAAGGAGAATGACGATGGACAAGCGGACACGTGTACAAAATGCGCTACATAAAAAAGAGGTGGATCATGTTCCCGTTGGCTTCTGGTATCATTTTGCCGGCGAGGAAAGCATGGGCGAAGCCTGTGTAAACGCACATGTACATTACTATGAGGATACGGGTCTTGATTTTATCAAAATCATGTGCGACGGATATTTTGAATATCCGGTTCCGCAGGAGATAAAAACGGCATCGGATTGGTACCTGCTAAAGCCGCTTGGGAAGGATCATCCTTTTATTCAGGAGCAGGTAGAGCGCGCAAAAAAGATTGTTGAGCGCAAAGGCAAGGATATGTGTGTGTTCTATAATGTGTTTGCTCCCTTTTCTTCGCTGCGTTTTGGCGCGGGCGACGAACGGATTATGAAGGATTTGAAAGAAAACCGGTTAGCTGTTATGTATGCGCTGGATGTTGTGGCACAGGATAACGCCTTGCTTGCCCAGCTATTAATAGAGGAAGGAGGCTGTGACGGTATCTATTACTGTGTGCAGGGCGGCGAGTATAACCGTATGTCTTTTGATGAATACGTTTCGACCATCAGGCCGAGTGATTTATATGTTCTGGAGCGTGCCAACAGATACTCAAAAACTAACATCATGCATTGCTGTGGTTGGGCGGGCGTTAAAAACCAACTTGCTCTCTGGGCGGACTACCCGGTGGCAGCGGTCAACTGGGCGGTTCATGTTGAGGGCGTCTCGCTTACCGAAGGCAGAAAGCTATTTGGCAACAAAGTTGTGCTGGGCGGATTTGAAACCTTATGGGACGGGCAAAAGCAACAAGGCATCATCTATAATGGCAGCGTTGACGAGCTGAAAGAATACACCCAAAAGCTCATCCTGGATCATGGAAAGTTGGAATTGATGCTTGGCGGAGATTGCACGCTGGCTTCCGAAATACCGCACGAGAGAATCCGCTGGGTCGTTGAGGCGTCTAAAAGCATCTAAATATCGGAGATTACCGGATGCAGCCGTAATTTTATGGTGATACCGGTTTAACTCACAAAAAAAGAGGAGGAGAAAACTATGAAAAACAAGGGAATTGCGTTAGTACTGTCTTTGGTGTTGCTGGTTTCTGTTTTTGGCGGCTTCGCATCCGCTTCTGCGGAAAGTGAGCCCGTAACGCTCACTTTCTGGAATGGCTTTACAAGCACAGATGGTGATGTGCTTCAGGAGATTGTGAATCGTTATAATGAAACCAATACGCTTGGGGTCACCATTGAAATGGATATCATGCCTTGGGCGACTTTCAATGAGAAGCTGCCGGCAGCCATTGCCGCCAATCAGGCTCCAGACTTTGTGCTTTGCAGCTCCGGTTACTATCCGCCGTATGTTGATGCGGACAGCTTTCAGGATATGAGCGATTTCTTTGCGGCAACAGGAACGAGCGAAGAAGCTTTTGACGAAAACGTTCTGAAAGAATTGCATTATGGGGATTTGCTCGTTGGCATCCCGATGCAGATGATTTCCCATTACTTGTTCTGGGACAAAGATCTGTTTGCCGCTGCGGGCCTGGACCCCGAAACGCCGCCCACCTCTTTTGAGCAGATCAAAGAATACGCTGCCAAACTGACCGACCTGAGCAAAAACCAGTATGGTTGGTTGATCCCCACCAATAACAATGTTTCGGCCCAATATGCGATGTATGCTTTTGGCGCTGACTACACGACCGAAGATGGAAAAACGGCTGCGCTGAATACGCCCGAAGCGGTTAAGGCTTTTGAGTGGATGTATGATGTGTATGTCAATTTGAAGGCAAGCCCGACCGATACTGATGATAATACCTATATCTCCGGACAGTTGGGTATGTTCATTAACGGCCCGTGGATCATTAACGGGTTGAGAGAAAACGAGATTAACTTCGGCGTAGTTGCGGTTCCCGCTGCGGAAGGCAATGACCCCGGCGCCGCGATTATTCCGGTTGGTTTCTCGGTTCCGGTAACAACATCCGACGAACATAAAGCACTTGTTTATGACTTTGTCCGTTACTGGAACACGGAAGAGATTTGCACGGAGTGGACGCAACGCTGCGGAACCCCGGCTTACCTGAAATCGGCAGAAGCTAATTTTGCCGATGATCCTATTAACAGTGCGCTGTCTGTGCCGCTGTCCTACGGCAAAGTCGTGCTCAAAGACATTGGTGTTTCCTCTGTTGCGAGCGAAGCGCTCTATCCCGCTCTGGAAGAAATCTTCGCAGGCGCGGATATCCAAACTACGCTTGATAAGTACAATGATGTAATACAAGGTATTTTGGACGCGAAATATAACTAAACACACATGTGCCGGGGGGCTTGCAGGTACAGCCCCCCGGCATTAACAAAGGGGGAATGATTTGTGACAAACAGCACCGGTATTCGACTATTTTTTCAGCGGTGGTTTGATAAGGACCGGGTTGGGTATTTGTTTATCCTGCCTTCCTGTCTGGTCATTTTTCTGTTTATCTTAATTCCATTGCTGACGTCGTTTGCCATTAGCACGACAGATTTAAGTATTTTTTTGAAACTACCGGAATTTGTGGGTTTTTCAAATTTCAGTAGAGCGCTTGCAGATGCGCGTGTATGGAACGCATTGAAAAACACGCTGATTTATGTTGCATACTTCATCCCTATCCAAATGCTGCTGGCATTGCTGCTTGCTGCATGGTTGAACCATCCGACATGGTTTAATAAATTTAGCCGTTCTGTTATCTATGTGCCGGTGCTCTGTTCCTTTACTGCGATTGGCATATTGTTTAATTTAATTTTAAATTCCACCGTGGGGTATATACCCTACGTTATCAGTCGTTTTACGGGGGTTCCCATTGCATTGCTATCGGATGTCCGTTTCGCCATGCCGGTAATTATCTTTATTTCTGTATGGAAAACCTTCGGGAAAACCACCATTATCCTGGTGGCGGGCATTAACGACATTCCGCAAACACTTTATGAAGCATCTGCTATTGACGGCGCATCCAATACGCAGCAATTTTTCAGAATAACGCTGCCCAATCTTTTACCAACGTTGAACTTCACAATACTCACATCCCTGATCGGGGCATTCCAGGTGTTCGATGTGGTTTACGTCACCACGGGAGGCGGACCGCTGTACTCAACGGAAACAATGGTGCAGTACATTTATTACCGTGGCTTTTCGATGCCGTATGAACTGGGCTATGCTTCTGCCATCGCGGTTGAACTGTTTATCGTGATTGCGGTTCTGGTGCTGTTTTTTAAGGGCATTATAGAACGTAAAATCCGAAATGTGTACTGAGGTGAACGCAATGAAACGTATATCGCTGTCAAACACCATGAGAACCGTAATCAGCCTTCTGATCATTTTTTTGGTGGTCTTTCCGTTTGCATGGCTTGTCATTAGCACATTCAAGCTGCAAAAAGATATCATCAAATGGCCGCCTACCTTTTGGCCGGTCAGGTGGACACTGAAAAATTACGTTACGGTTTGGGATCGTATTCCGCTGGCCCGCTATATTCTCAATACAATTATTTTTGCCGGAAGCGTCGCCTTTTTTTCCGCGTTTTTTGATTCGCTGGCGGGCTATGCCTTTGCGAGGCTGCGCTTCAAAGGAAAGGAACTCATCTTTAATATCATACTCTTGACGATGCTTGTTCCGTTTCAAATTATAATGATTCCCCTATACATTGAGTTAAATCTCGTATGTATTTTAAATACCTTTATTGGCTTAATCTTGCCAAGAATCACATCTGCCTATGGAATATTCTTTATGCGATCTTTCTTTACAGGCCTTCCGCCGGAACTGGAAGAGGCCGCGAGAATTGATGGTTTGCATGAATTTGGCATCTTTTTCAGAATCATGCTGCCCCTATGTAAACCCGCGCTGATTACGTTTTTTATTTTCTGCTTAACCAGCAACTGGAATGATTTAATTTATCCGTTGATGATGACCAGCTCGACAAGCATGCGGACGCTTCCAGCCGGACTGGCTACTTTTGTTGGAGAAGGCGTACGCGAAACCGGCCCTGCGATGGCTGGGGCGCTCCTGTCAATGCTGCCGTTGTTCATTTTGTATGTTGTGGCACAACGGTATTTTGTTGAAGGCATTGCCGTATCCGGCATGAAGGGATGATGCTAAGACGATGATCAGGAGTGAACCGTTCGCAATCCCTATTGAAGAAAAAGTAAGCCGGCTGGTAAAAGTTGAAACCGTTTCGGGAACAAAGCACAATAATATAAATGAATACTTGATTCAACTGAATCAAATGTTCCCCCATGTGTTTATGCGTACGGAACGGGAGGCTTTTGGAAAAGCGCTGCTGCTGGTTTTGCCCGGCTTGGATCCGGGATTGCTGCCGGTTATGTTTATCGGTCATATGGATGTGGTGGCGGCTAATCCGGCTGATTGGACGTATCCTCCTTTTTCCGGCCATATTGCCGATCGCAAAGTGTGGGGCAGAGGTACGCTGGATATGAAAGGCGCACAGTGTGCTTTGTTTGAGGCGTTAGATAAACTACTGCAAAATGGGTTTACGCCAAAACGAACAATGTACCTGTACCTGTCCTGTGATGAGGAAACCGGTGGAGAAACCACGGCGTATGCGGCTGGAATCCTCAAGGAACGGGGCGTGTTTTTAGAAGCGATCTTTGATGAAGGCGGAACCGTCACGGACAATATCTTTGGCAAGATCGATAAAAAGTGTGCCTTGGTGGCGATTGCAGAAAAAGGCTCGTTAGAGTACCGGTTTACCGCTATATCTGCCGGAGGCCATGCGGCGATGCCGGAAAAGAATTCGGCGTTATTACGGCTAAGCCGATTGATGGTCGACTGTGAAGAAAACGATCAGTTTCTAACAAAAGAGAAGCCGGCACCTGAAATTTTGCAAATACTGCAAGCAACCATGCAGCACTTAACGGGCAAAGACCGACATGCCCTGGAAGCTGTTTTACGGGGGGAGCAGAAGGATGCGGCGGCGCTTTCGGATATTTTAGGGCCTGCCGCAAGCGCGTACCTGGGTGCAACGATTGCCTTTACGGTCATCAAGGCAGGCAGTGCGTTCAATGTTTTGCCTAAACAGGCGGTTTTAACTGCAAACGTAAGGACTACGGCTGAAATACGGGAAGCAGAGATTACGCAGAAATTAAAACAAAAAGCGGCGGAATTTGACGTTGAATGTGAATTGGTAGGGGGATCGGACGCGTCTGCATATTCTTCGGTTGACTCATTTGGCTATGCATCGGTTGAAAGAACGATTCATGCCTTGGATAAGGATTTGCCGGTTATCCCCACGCTGCTGTTTGGCGGAACAGACTCAAAGCACTTTCAGGAGCTGACACAAACAATTATCCGCTTTTCACCGATTTTTATAAGCAAAGAACAGAGCAAGGGTGTTCATGGAAGCAATGAATATATTACGGTAGAATCTCTTGAAAAAGCGGTGGCTTTTTACACAAGACTCTTATTTGAGGAAATCTGATCGGAGAATATGGGAATGAAAAACCCGATTGAGTGCTTGCAGAAACGAATAACGGCTGAAACGGACGCCCTTTGGATTAGCGATGAAGAGGATCGATTCTATTTTACAAACTTACGTTCTTCCCAAGGGGTACTGCTGGTCACAAGCCGCAACGCATGGTTCTTCTGTGATGGGCGCTATTATGAAGAAGCAGCGTCCTGCATAACGCACTGCAAGGTCGTAGAGTCGTTTGACCTGTATCGCCAGACGAAAGAAGTTCTAAAAACGGAGGGGATGGAAAGGCTTCTCATCTGCGCTGGTAAGTGCTCGTTGGCAAGCGTGCGTGAAATTCAATCGGCTTTTAATGACCTTATGATAGAGGATAGTGGCAGGCTGGATAATCTGATTGAAAATCTCAGGATGATCAAAGACGATCATGAAGCTGCTTTTCACCGGGAAGCGCAGCGTATAACGGATGATACCTTCAATTACATTTGTGGAATCATCCGCCCGGGCATTACGGAACTTGCAATTGCGCAGGAGATAGCATGCCGCCTCACAAAAGAAGGATCGGAAAGCAACCATTATCATTTTATAGTGGCAAGCGGAAAGAACAGCGCCCTGCCGCATGGTTTTGCCACACATAAAACCGTGCAGGTGGGAGACATCATAACGATGGATTTCGGCGCTGTTGTACAGGGCAGGCTGGCAGATATGACCCGTACAGTCGCCTTGGGCCGGGTGACGGATGAACAAAGCGCTGTATACAATATTGTGCTGGAAGCGCAGCAGCGGGCACTGGATATGATTCGGCCCGGTGTTTGCTGCCGGGATGTGGATGCAGCTGCGCGCGCCTATATCTATAACCAGGGTTACCGGGGATGCTTTTCGCATGGATTGGGGCATGCGGTCGGTGTTCAGGTGCATGAAAACCCAAGATTCAATGAAAGCTGTACAACCATGCTTGCTTCCGGCCATGTGATGACGGTTGAACCTGGTATATACCTGAAAGGCAGGTTTGGCGTTCGGATTGAGGATATGTTATGGGTAACGTCAAACGGATATGAAAACTTTACCCGGAGCCCGAAAAATTTGATGGTATTATAAAGGAGATTACAACATGAATGCTTTCGAATACCAGTGTAAAACGGAACTTGTTTTTGGGGTAAAAGCGGAGGACAAATTAGTTGACAAACTGCGTAAGCATAATGCCAAACGAGTGCTGCTGGTTTACGGCGGTAATTCAATTAAAAACAGCGGATTGTACGACCGTGTAACGACGCTTCTGAAAATGGATAAAATTGATTATACCGAACTGCCGGGGGTGGTGCCCAATCCGCGCGTTTCGCTCGTGCGTAAAGGAATCGGCATATGCAGGGAAGAGAAGATCGATTTTCTGCTGGCGGTAGGCGGAGGAAGCGTTATAGATACTTGCAAAGCGATTTCCTACGGTGTATTTTATGAAGGAGATGTTTGGGAGCTGGTCATCAATAAAGCCAAACCGGGGGATACCCGTATTCCGGTTGGCTGCATTCTTACGCTTCCGGCAGCGGGCAGCGAAGCCAGCGACAGTTGTGTAATTTCTGATGAGACTGTGGGGATAAAGGGTGGTTTTGCTGCCTCGGAGATGCGCCCTGTTTTTGCCATTATGAATCCCGAGTTGACATATACGCTCCCTGCCTACCAAACGGCATGTGGCTGTATGGATATTATGGCTCATGCGATGGAAAGGTACTTTTCGCTTACACCGGATGTGTATATCACGGATTGCCTGGGGGAGACAATGATTAAAGCGATTGTGATGAATCTTCCCAAGGTGCTTGCGAATCCATGCGATCTTGCCGCCCGCTCTGAAATTATGCTGGCCGGCACATTGGCGCAAAATGATCTGACGGGAATGGGACGGCAGCAGGATTGGTTTAATCATGTGCTTGAGCACCAAATCAGCGGTTACTACGATATTGCACATGGAGCTGGCCTGGCTATTTCTTTCCCGGCCTGGATGGAATACCTGCTGGATAAACAGGCGTGCTTGCCCAAATTGATACAATATGCGGTCAACATATGGGGTGTTGAGCCGGATGAAAACAACCCGGAAAATACGGCAAGAGAAGGAATTCAAAGACTATCGCGGCTGATAGCGGACGCGGGACTGCCGGCAAAGCTCTCGGATGTAAATATTGATGATGATAAGTTTGCGCTGATGGCTGACAACATGACGGCAGCCGGGAATGCGGCGGTCGGCAGTTTTTACCCCATGAACAAACAGGATATTCTGGCTCTCCTCCAGCGGATGAAGTAAGGAAAGCCGTATCCCGCGGGTTGGGTGTGGAGCAGGAAACCGCAAATACAAATAATGGGTTTCCCTACCAATACAATGATGCTTTGACTATGATATAATATAAAATAACGAGTGCTTGATATTTTGTGGAGGTATATGGTGAGTAAGATGCAAGAAAGTCTTTTCTCTGCTAAAAAAGAAACGCTGGCAGATTCGATTCATAACCAAATCATTGAATTTATCATCAAGGAAAATATATCGCAGGACAGTGTGTTTAATGAAGGCAGGCTGGTGCAGCAGTTTAATGTAAGCAAAGCGACAGTCCGCGAAGCGCTTGTTCGCCTGTGCAACGAAAATATTCTCATGAGCATTCCGCGATTCGGATATGTTGTTGTGCATATGGGGCTGAAGGAACTGAAGGATATTTGTACGTTCAGGCAGCTCATTGAAGAACATTCATTAAACGAATCGTTTGATGAAATCACATCGAATCTGACGACGATTGAAGAATTGCTGATCCGGCATGAAAAGACAAAAGATGATAGCGTTTGGGATGTATGGCAAAAAAATATGGAATTCCATGAACTGCTGGTATCTTTTTCTCAAAACCAAATTTACATTGAATGCCTCAGGCGGGTTATGCGCAGACAAGTTCTATACTTTGCGCAAAACAGATGGCAGTCTCAGCAAACCTTTAAGGATCTCATTGATTCCGAACCGCACACAACAATTTATGATGCGTTAAAAAACAAAGACTTAAAAAGGGCGCAGGAAGCGCTGCTGAAAGATATTTTTATACTCATGTAGAGCATTTGATGCGCTGATGCAGGTAAGGCTGTTCCTTGCAAAATGCTTCGCAGAAGAACAGAGGGTAGAGAAAACAAGAAAAGTCATGAATTGGATCAGAACGGAAAGGCACCAATACGCCGATTATATAAAATCGTGTGCATCTTAACGGCAAGTGAGCACTGGGAAGGTATTTCTTTTATACTGTCCAGGGCTATGATTTGCATGCCTTGGCTGACTCTCGCACTGGCATGGGGTAAAAAATTCGCACTGTGGCTCATCTATTGCTACAGAGTCGCTATCATATGACGGCATAGGTATGTTCTCGTCCGTTACTGGAATGAGTCCGGTACGGATTTTTTTGTTTGTCAATGTCTGCTTTACTGTTTATTATCCGCTTAGGAGCGTAGCTGTTTCATTATCCTGTGTTGTTATGATGTGTCATACATTGCATAGAAGTTCCACCACACAAACAAAAGCAGAAGAAACCGTCGACCTCATGCCGGTTAATACCGAACTTTCCGGCAGGGAGACATCTTTTAGCAACGGGATGAGCTGCGAGAGGGTACTCAAGCAAGAGCTGTACGATATCAAACGCGATTACGATTATAGCCTACCGGACGGTATGCCCTCACTTGGACTGTTGACCATCAACCTGGTAGCCGCCAGAGTACCGCAAGCGGAAAAACGACGGCATCACACGTGCGAACTGGCCAGTTGCTTGCGCTTTTTCATATGACTGTGCGTCATGCCTTCGAACTTCTTCTGGCGTTAAAAACTTCACTCGGTCACGACCGTTTTTCGATACACGGATGCCGTTGAGGTATCATGCTCAATTTGCTGCAGTGCAAATGTGGTCTGCGCTGCTGTGCCCTTGCCTATTTCATTGGCATTACATGAGCTTTGCTGTCCCTCTTTGCCGGATCCCTAACTCTTTGCTGGACCAGTTGATCGGAGAGCGGGGCAGTCTTTGCTTCTTTCTGTTTTCTGTCTGCACTGTTCATCATTCCGAAAGAAAGAATTTCTGTTTATATTCCGTAGGGGAACAGCTCATTTCTTCGCGAAAAGCACGTCCAAAACTAGCCGGATCATCATAGCCCACATTGGCTGCGATCAGGTAAAGCTTTTCGTCGCTTTCCCGAATGGCACGGCAGGCTTCCTCAATGCGCACATGGCGTAAATGTTGGCTGAATGAAATGCCAAAATCCTTCTTAAATAATGTGCTGACGTAGTTTGGATGCAGCGCCAGATACTCGGCTACATCCGCCAGTGTGATGTTTTCCGCATAATGCTGTTCAATAAACTGCCGGGCATGTTCCACATGAAAATCTCCCGAAGCGGCGGTGCGGTCTTGTACCTTATGAATATATTCGTGGATAATCCGCGTAAACTCACAGGAAAGCGAGGCGCAATCCGGAGCTTCCTGAGCACAAGCAATCACATCGTCATTCGTCAGCTCCGCATTGCTGACAATGCGTACAAAGGCCGAACTGCTTTGTAAAACACTATAGATAACAGATACCAGAAGCTGGCGGAATTGCTCCACTGGTGGCATTTGTGCACATACACGCATAAGAAGAAGCTGAAAGTGATGATCAAATGATACTATGTCCAAATGGCAGACGGCGCTTTTTATCGCTGCGCAAATGGAAGCGTAGGGATAGCGGTCGTCGCTGTCTGCAGCGGGCAGATTATAAAATCGCCGCTGGGCCAGCAAAAAAAGTTGATCCAGCGCTTCAGAGGCTGCTGCTGCCGAAACCTGTTCGGTGGTTAATACTTGAGTATAATCTGCTTGTATAGAATGAAGCAGACCATTCAGTTGTTTGGATGGCATTTGCGGGGTAAAAAACAGCAATGTTACCGCATATTGCTGCCAATGCCCGCTGATTAGGTACAAGTGCTGCTGAAAGGACGCTGCATCTGTGATCAGCTGTTCCTGCCAAGGCATAAGGGCCAGCCGATTGTTGCGCTCATCCAGTTCCGCCGCACATAGAATCATTCTGTGCTGATGCGTGAGCTGACAACTGGAAAGCGTGTCGGTGATATTGGCGGGTTTGGCGCTGAGCAGCTGCTCCAGCAGGTATTGCTGGCGATATTGCTGCATGGCTGCAATGTCGCCAGTGCTAAAGGCGGCGGTTGGAGCAGAGGGGCGGCCGTAGCTCATCCGCATTAGCGCCCCTTTCAGCTGCATTACCAGATCATCCTTGGCAATGGGCTTTAGAAGATAGTCGGCTGCGCCCATCTTCATTGTTTGGCGTACCAGAGTGTAATCATCATAGCCGCTGATCATGATGACTTCTCCCGCAAAATGAATCTGCCTGAGCTTCTCAAGCAACTCAACACCTGACATAACAGGCATTTTCACATCGGACAGGATCAGGCTGACAGACTGCGCACAGACAAAGGAGAGGGCTTGTTGACCATTTTCAGCCTGAATGATTTCAAATTGATTGGCAAAATGGGATTCCAGGATGCGTATAATCCCCTTGCGGATCATTTCGTCGTCGTCTGCCACCAAAACGGTTGTTTTCATAAGGCTTTCCTCCTTTGCTACAGTGCCTGACTTCTTCTGCATGGAAGCCGCAGGGTAATTACGGTTCCCTTTCCTAAGACAGAACGAATGGCTAAATCATAATCCTTTCCATAGGAAAGCTGAATTCTTCGATAAGTATTGCGCAGCCCGATAGATTGAAACTCATCGTTTTCCCCGCGCACATAAGCCTGCAAAACCTTTAGCTTTTCAGGCGAGATGCCCTGGCCGTTATCCGATACGGTAAACACCAGGTTGCCATCTTCCTCGTAACCAAGCACACGAATACATTCTTGCGTTCCTGTGTGAGACAATCCATGATAGATGGCGTTTTCGACAATGGGCTGTAAAATCATCTTAATTACGTGGTAACCGGTGATTTCAGGCTCAACATTAACCTGAACGCTTAACCGGCCATGAAAATGATATTGTTGAAGCTGTACATATTCCTTTAAATGGGTCAGTTCCTGAGAAACACGTACTGTTTCGGCCGGATTGGACACGCCATAGCGTAGGCTTTTGCTCAACAACACGGCCATTTCCGCCAAGTCCTTTTGCCCATGCTCGAAGGCTTCGACGCGCATGGTTTCCAGCGTATTATAAACCAGATGAGGATTGATCTGCGAACGGAGAAGCTGCATTTCGGTTTGTGCTTGTGTTATATTTTTCTGATAAACCTCACGAATCAGCGCTTGAATCCGCAGGGACATGTCATTAAAGGATTCAATCAGGCTGTGCATTTCATCCTGTGCGCCATCATCCTCCACAACTTCGAATTGTTCCACGCTAAGCGTATCACACATCTTCATCAATTTATTTACAGGGACGCAAATGCTGCGAACCATCACGCGGGAGAAAAATAACAAGCTGATTACAACCATCGCAATAATAATCAGCGGATAAACCAACTGGGAGGATAAGTCCTTCAGGAAGCACACAACAGGTGTACGCAATATGGTTATCACGCCGGAGTTGCTCATAGAGAACTGGTAAAGCGAGCTTCCTCCCTGATCCGTAATCCATTGGGTCGCCATTTCATTGGGTTGGTCAAGCTGTAAATCAGCCAGTAATTCGGTGTCGATTTCGCCCAGCAGCACCTTGCCATCCGCATCCACCATGCACATAGTTTGCTCTTCATAGGTTCTGCTGGTAAGAAAGGCTTGTTGGATCGCTGCAAAGCTCATCCGGCAGAAAATAGCACCAACGGTTCGCAAATGGTTTAGCTGCATAATAGCTCTTGCACCGTATACACATGGCCCTTCCTGATAAAAATCCGGGGAAAAGTTCGCCATTTCTGCAGCGGTAATGATGATTTCACTGCCCTTTAACTCCTGTAGGCGAACCATAATATCCTTTGTCCAGTCCATGGTGGTCTGGTGACTATCATTATCGAATGCCAGAGCGAAAAAAACCGCTCCGTCCATGTTCACAATGCCTATCTGGTCCAGGTCTTGATGCATTGCCATAATGCTGGAAAACTGCGCCTCAAGGCGCCGATGATAGTCCAGCGTTTCTATCATGTTCTGCTGATCACACGCAAGATAATCAAAAAACAGGGAATTCCCATAGCTGTTGAGTATGACCGGGTATTTTGTAATTATGGAAATTTGAGAAAGCTCTTCTTCCATAGACGCGTTCGTAGTGGTAAGTATCTTTTGAGCTGACATCTGAATGTCGCTTGTCATTTGCCGAACGGCATGAAAGGCAGCAAAGCTATAAAGCAATAAAATAACCACTGTTTGCAGTATTACCATGCTATGCAGCCTTTTCACCACAGAGCTTCTGCGAAATATGGATGTGATTGGGGCCATGCGATTCACCTCGTCATTTTTGCACAATCCAGTATATAGAGGGCGGGAAATACCGTCAATCCCGCCGGAAGACAGTAACCGAATAAATAAGTTCCTTTTGTAAATCCATCTCATCATTTCTTGCAACAAGAAGAAAAAGGTTATCAAACCATATTACTGTACGGTATATTTTTATGTTAAACACCGGAATGAGCTGATCCCCGATAGTATCCATCCTGTTGAATTCGGGCTATCGGTATTTTTGAGCCGGCAGCTGGTTTCATAACAAACGACTCCAATTTTTAAATCCGGGGACGGATGCGGAACCATCGCCTCTTTTCGGATTCCCTGAAAATACGGCTTCGGTAAAAGACGGGTGTTTGAATCAAACATCTTATAAAACGCATAGAAATATGAGATAATGTAATTTTAACAATGGTATGTTTTTGCTAAAATTGTGACATCAAATAAATGGAGGGGTCCCAACAATGAAGAAACTTCTATCTTTACTGTTAGCGATGACCATGGTGTTATCTGTATTCACCTTTGCTCAGGCTGACGAGGTTGTGGAGCTGGAACTGGTTTTCCATAAACCGGAGGGGGCTGCCAATGAGGCGTTGCAAACGGTAGTAGATGCTTTTAACGAAGCCAATCCCGGCATTAAGGTGACCTTCACGCAAGTTCCCGATTCCTCTACCGTGCTTCAAACCCGTGCACAGCTCAACGAAATGCCGGATATGTTCTCCTGCTCAACCAGCACGCAGTTTGAACTGATGTTTGAAGATGGCATCATCATGGATTTGACGGGTCAGGATTTCCTGAACAATGTCGAAACGTCTACGTTGAAACTGTCCGCCTACCAGGGTAAGTACTGGCGGCTTCCTTATTCTCTGAGCTGCTATGGCTTATATGTACGCACCGACATTTTTGAAGAACAGGGAATCGCGCTGCCAACGACCTGGGACGAACTGATGGCGGCTTGTGAAACCCTCAAGGCTGCCGGGATTACGCCCTTCACGTTGCCGGATAAAAAATATGTTTATCAGCGTATGGAGCGGATGATGAGTTTCCTGTCCGAGGATGATTCCGAGTTCAAGCAAATCGCCGCGGGCGAAATGAACGTGCAGGACTCCACGGTTCTCCAAGCCTTTGCTAATGCTGATCTGCAACTGGTTGACAACATGACCACAGAATCCTTTGGCGCTGAGTATACGGAAAGCTATCAGCAGCTGTTGGCCGGCGAGGCTGCCATGACCATCAATGGTCAGTGGTCCCTGACCACTTTGAAGGAGTATGACCCCGACTGCAAGGTGGCTTTGATTCCCCTGCCAAATCCCACTGGCGCGGATACTAAAGTGGTTATTAGCATTGATACCAGCTTCTGTATTTCCTCATCTACTGAGCATCCGGAAGAGTGCCTGAAGTTCCTCGATTTCCTCAGCCAGACGCAAACCGCTCAGGCATACACCGATATTGAGTGCAGCCCCAATGTGATTAAGGGCGTTACGCTGAATGTGCCTGAAATGACAGTGATCAATGAAGCGCTTACCAGCGGCAACACCTGCTTGAGCCTGAATGCGATTTGGCCCAGCGGTTTCCGTAAGGAATTGGGCGATGTAGCTACCAATTTGGAAATTGATAAAGATTTGGATGCTTTTTATGCCGACGCAGAAGCAACCATCTACGACTTCTACAACAACTAAAGCCAACGGTTTTAGAGCGGGATTGGCTCGCAGCGGCCAATCCCGTTTTTATATGGATCATTACTGCTTACGACAGTGCTTTCCTAACCTTTTACCACTTTATAAAACAAAAACGCTTTTTTCTATTGAGCAGTAGTCTGATTAAAGAAACCAAAGCAAAAGGAAAATGTTACGAGAGCTGGCGATCGTAATGGAGTTGTGCCTACGTAATAATTTCCGGATTTGATATTGCGTTTGCGCTAAAGTATAACGGTAAATGTTTCTCGGAGGGAATGGAAAGGGCTGCCTGATACCCAATGCAAATGCCAGCCATAACAACGCCTGTTTCGCAACAGGGAGTGGTTATAGCGCGATGAGTAGATGCGGCGGGTAAAAAGATCAAGGACTATATCGAGAGACAGCCTTAAGAATAGGAATGCACCATACGAATCCGTTACCGGGCAGCGTATAACAAGCCCTATACAAATGTTGAGCCGTGCCAACAACACGCGAAGAGCGGCAGGAGCCAAAGGCTATGCCCACATATAACAATCGCCGGTCATGCTGGTGATGCTGATTATTGCATGAAAGGAATGTCAGGCAATGCGTTCAAAACCGACTCGTCACATGTCCATTCATTACGACCGAATGCTGACCTATTGTGTTTTTACAGTGCCAGGCTTTATTTTATATTGTATCTTCTTAATTTTCCCCATTCTGATGGGCGTTTATTACAGTTTTATGGACTGGAACGGAATTAGCTCTCATTTTAATTTCGTCTGGTTTGAAAACTATACCAAGCTGCTTACAGACCGAAAATTCCTTTCTGCACTATCTTTTAATGGCCGTTATACGGTAATGTTGTGCATTGGCGTGGTGTGCCTCAGCGTAGCGCTGGCACTGATGCTGAACAAAGAACTGCGCGGACGCTCTTTTTATCGTACGCTCTATTTTCTGCCGGCTGTGCTGAGTATGATTACCATTAGCCTTGTTTTCAAGCAAATTTTCTTTTATGTGATTCCCACCATCGGGAAAAGCCTTGGCATTGAGGCGCTGAGCAGCAATGTTCTGGCGAATCGGAAACTTGCCATTTACGGCATTTTATTCGTGCATCTGTGGCAGGGTGTTGCCTTGCCTACGCTGTTGTTTCTAGCGGCACTGCAAACGATACCTGCGGAGCTGTACGAGGCGGCATCGATCGACGGTGCAAATGGATGGCATAAGTTCATCTCCATAACGACACCTTATCTGTTGCCAACCCTGAGTGTCGTACTGGTACTGGTAGTCAAGTTGGGCTTGATGGTGTTTGACTATGTAATATCCATGACCAGCGGCGGTCCCGGGGGAGCGACGCAGAGTATCGCCCTGCTGATTTATAACAATGGCTTTGAACGCAATAGATACAGTTATTCCATCGCGCAGGCTATTTCGACCGGATTGATCATCGCCCTTATTTCCTTTATCCAAATTAAATTTACAGGGAAGGGGAAGGTGGAGTAAATGAAACATCCCATCAAAGCCGATAAAGTAATTACGTATACACTGCTTTCTGTCGGCGCGTTGATTATTCTTTTTCCTTTGTACATATGTGTAACGACTACGTTTAAGTCCGCGGCTGAAAGCGCGATTAGCTTCTTTACGCTGCCTGACAGCCTGTATTTGGGCAACTATATAGAGGTGCTGGCTGACCCGAATTTGTATTACGCTTATCAAAACACAATTCTGGTCACTGTAGTTTCCCTTTGCCTTGAAATGGTGGTTTTACCTCCCATGGGCTACGCTATTTCCCGGGGAATGAAAGTTAACAAGGGATTTAAATGGATATATTTCTTTTTACTGCTGGGTATTTTTCTTCCCTGGCAGGTACGTATGATGCCTGTTGTCAAGTTGATGGGCTGGTTCAAACTTCTAAGCCCTCTGGGAATTACCTTGTTATACTTGGCTCACGCTACCTGTGAAGGCATGTTTCTTTACGTTGGGTACCTATCGACCATCGGAACCGATATGGAGGAGGCAGCCTATATTGACGGCGCGTCCACACTACAGATTTTCTACCGCATCATTCTGCCGCTGATGAAGCCTATTTTAGCGACGGTGCTTATTCGGGAGGGGCTGGCGATCTGGAATGATTTCCAAATGCCGCTGGTGTGCCTGAACCGTTCTCCAAAGCTATGGACGTTATCCATCTATCTAAACAATTTCCAGTCCGAATACAGCGTGCAGTACAATCAGGCGTTTGCCTGCTTGGTGGTGACCAGCCTGCCAATCGTGCTGTTCTATATCTTCATGCAAAAAAACATTATTGGAGGCTTGACCAATGGCGCCGTCAAAGGATAAGCTTCGCATACTGACCCTGAATACCCACAGCTACATGGAGAAGGATAACCTGCTGTGTATGGAGGCGCTGATGCAGGCTATTTTGCAGGAGGATTTAGACATAGTCGCTCTGCAGGAAGTGAACCAGTCTATAAACAAGCCGCTGGCGGATGAAAAAGAACTCAAGCAAAGTGGTTTTGTTCCCTGCGAAAGGGACTGTCCCATTCGAGAGGATCACTTCGCATTGGCTCTTGCCAAAATGCTGAAAAGCAGGGGAGCGGCCTATTATTGGACTTGGGCTTATGCCCATAAAGGATACGAAAAATTCGACGAAGGACTTTCCATTTTATGCAAGATGCCAATATTGGCGCAAAACGCCTATTCTGTTTCTGCACCGGAAGGAAAGTGCAGACGCAAGGCTGTTGGCATTAAAACACAGAGTCCGTGGGGCGAAGCGTGGTTTTACACGGTACACATGGGCTGGTGGAAGGATGAAAACGATCCCTTCAGCGAGCAGTGGAAGCGGCTTAACCGTATTTGCAAGACTCACACGGAACCCGTTTATCTGATGGGCGACTTCAACAGCCCCGCGCATGTGCGTGGTGAAGGCTATGATCTGATCCTTTCTAATGGTTGGCAGGACTGTTATACACGGGCATGTACGAAGGACAATGGCATTACTGTAGGAGCTGCGATAGATGGCTGGCGAAGTGAAAACGTCAACCCCATGCGGATTGACTTTGTTTTTGCCATGCAGGATGGCATCACGGAAACAAGCCGGGTGATTTTCAATCAGGATAACTATCCTATCATATCGGATCATTTTGGCGTACTCGTTCAGGAAACCCGTTAGGGCAAAAAGAATGTATACATGCAGACGAAAAGAACAGAGCAGCATGAAAAGGTTGTTTGCCAAATCTATCTCAATACTTGCAGTTGGAGGAGAACAGATTGAAAAGGATACAAGCTGTTTACGGTCAAATGATCTATACCGTAGAAAAACGGGCGGCGCAGGAAACGTCCATCATGACGCCCAATCTGCAGTAGCTTAGCAAAGGTATGATTGAAGATGGAGACGATACGTGAATTAACGATGCTGGCTGTTGTGCTTCGATCCGTTTTATCCATTGCGTTAGGTGGCACGATTGGATTCGAAAGAGGGATGAAAAACCGCCCCGCCGGGATGCGCACGTATATGTTGGTCAGCTTGGGGGCTTGCGTCATTATGATGACAAACCAATATGTATTCCAAGCGTTTAAAAATGGCGACCCTACGCGTATGGCAGCGCAGGTGGTAAGTGGAATCGGGTTTCTTGGCGCCGGAACGATTATAGTAACGAGCCGCTATCAGATCAAGGGGCTGACAACAGCAGCAGGTCTATGGACAGCGGCGGGGATCGGGCTGGCGGTTGGTATAGGTTTTTACGAAGGAGCTGTGATTAGCTCGATATTTGCCTTGATTATCCTCTCTGTTTTGCATGAACTGGACGATAGAATGAGAAAGCAAACACATCAGTTAGAGGTGTATGTAGAACTGGATTCGCAGGTGCCCATCGGTACGTTTATCCGCTTCGCATATAAAAATAGCATTAATATCAGTAACATGCAGATGCAGACAAATGCGGACGCTGGCGATTGCCACGTTGCTTTTCTATCCACCCTAAAAAGTTCGAACGGGCAAAACCATAGTGAGATTATACGAAGAATCAAGTCCATGCAGGGTTTGTATTATATTGAAGAACTATAACATAATATTGGGTGGCAGGGACACTGTGTATGCTGAAAAGCAAAAGAGGAGTAAGCGGGAAGACCGCGTATAGCATTTCCTATGTATCCCTTGCGGATGGAATTGTTATACTAACAGACAGATAGGAAAGAAACATTTTACGGGTCCCTGCAAAGCACAGCAACAACCAGAAAGTGAAGGAGGAGTATTTTATGCAGCCATGGTGGAAGGAACAGGTCTTATATCAAATCTATCCGCGGAGCTTTCAGGATAGTAATGGAGACGGGATCGGTGATCTTCCGGGCATTATTTCCCGTTTGGATGAGCTTCAAAAATTAGGAATCGGTATCCTCTGGTTATCGCCCATTTATCCGTCCCCGGATGCTGATAACGGATACGACATTAGCAACTACCGTGATATTGACCCTCGATATGGCAACTTGGAGGATATGGATCGTCTGTTGGCTGAAGCCAAAGCGCGCAACATTCGCGTTTTGATGGATTTGGTTGTAAACCACACATCCGACGAGCATGAATGGTTCCAGCAGAGCCGGAACCCGAAAAGCCCCTACCGCGACTATTATATCTGGCGTCCGGCGAAGGAGGACGGAAGCCTGCCGAATAACTGGACAAGTATTTTTGATGGCCCTGCGTGGGAGTACGACGAGCAAAGCGGCGAATATTACCTGCATCTGTTTGATAAAAAACAGCCTGACTTGAACTATCACAACCCTGACGTAATCAGAGAAGTAAAGGAAATCATGCGGTTTTGGCTGGATCGCGGGGTTGCGGGTTTTCGTTGTGACGTGATCGACGCGATTTATAAAACCTCGTTGGAGGATGGAGAAAAGCGAGATTTTGCACAGGGAATTGAGCATTATAAAGCCCAGGAAGGGAATCACCTGATTTTAAAAGAACTGCGCAAAGATGTACTGGATCACTACGATTGTTTCACGGTTGGGGAAGCCATGAAGGTGACACTGGAGGAAGGCCGCCTGTTGAGCGATCCAGACCGGCGCGAACTGGATATGATCATCTACTTTGATCATTTGGAAGCAGATGCGGCGGAAACGCGCTTTGATTTCACTTCCTTTCGGGCGGATCATTTGCTGGGTGTGTTAACCAAATGGCAGCAAGGATTAAACTGGAACGCCGTATATTTAGAAAGTCACGATCAGCCGCGTATTGTGTCGCACTACGGCGATGACGGAGTGTATTGGGAACGTAGCGCAAAGTTGCTGGGTACGTTAGAGATGACCTTACGGGGCACACCGTTTATTTATCAAGGTCAGGAAATCGGCATGACCAACTTTGATTTTACAGACATGTCCCAACTCAATGATGTTGCCAGCCTCAATGCATCCCGGGAGATGGAGAAGGCTGGCATCTCCCCTGAGCGCAGATGGGAATGGATTAAGCGTACTTCGCGGGATAATGCACGTACGCCTATGCAATGGTCAGACGCACCGAATGCAGGCTTTACGCCGAGCAAACCGTGGCTAAGTGTCAACCAAAATTACACGCGCATCAACTACCGGATGCAGGAGAACCAACCGGACTCAATTTTGCAATACTACCGCAGGTTAATCGACCTGCGCCGCAACAGCGAAACGCTTAAATATGGCGAGTTTACACCGGTATACTCCGATAAGAATATCATGGTTTATGCGCGCACACTGGGCGCTAAGCGGTACTTGGTATTGTTAAACTTCTCGGTGGAAACGGTGGAGGCCGCCTATCAGGGAACGGTGATGATTTCCAACACGGGAATTACCGAATACAACGGCAAGCTAACACCATGGGAAGCTGTCGTGCTGAGAGTAGACCGCTTATCAATGATTTAATCCTCTTCTTGTTGAATCCAAACCTTCACGCAGGTAACGCAAAGCCAAATTACCGCCAACCGATGAATACAAGGCAACAGAAAAGGCCGTCCCCGCACTCGCTGCTTGCAGATTGGGGTAAGCCAAACGCCAAGGTGGTACGAATGCAGGGGGTGCCTTCATGGTTGTTTCGCGTCCGGGCTTTCCTTCGCTTCGCCAAATCTACGTTTAAACCGCCATTGACACGCACGCTGAAAACCCCGCTCCGGTTTCTTCCGTTTGATAGACGAACACTGCATCCATCGTGGATTCCCACCCGGATTATTCGGGTGGGAATGTTTATACCCACAGCCTTTTTTTCTCCATTTTTCCCCGGGTGTTCCCCGGCGTTCCGCCCTCCGTCAGCAGGGGTGAAATGCCTGCTTTTCCTTCGTTTTACAATGCTTTTTCAAGCTCACAAATTACCTTGAAACATTGAAAACAAGGCACCGCTTTGTTATAATACAATCATAGCGTTTGGTGCTGCCGGACGGACACGACCTGACAAGGGGAATATGGATGCGGGTATTAATCGTTGATGACGAGGTAAAAGTTTGTTCCCTCGTGAATAAGCTGATCGACTGGGAAGGGCTGGGGCTCGAACCGGCCGGTATTATTCACGACGGTAGCGAAGCGCTCCAGTTCATCCGGGAGCAGCGCCCGGAGATTGTGATTACGGATATCCGTATGCCCGGGCTGGACGGTATCGATATCATCAGCCGGGTACGGCAGTTAAAGCTGGATACACACTTTATCATCATCAGCGGTTACCGGCAGTTTGAATATGCCAGCAATGCCATCAAATACGGCGTGGAAGATTATCTGCTGAAACCCCTCAAGCAGAACGACATTAACAACGTTCTGAAAAAGATCATCAGCGAAAACAATCAAAAGCAGGCGACCATTGAGGAAAAGGCGACTCTGATGGAGCGCATCAGCCAGGATACCACGCGCCTGAAAGAGCGCTTTTTAAGCGACGTTTTAAACGGTAAAGCCATTTCGCGCGAAATGCTCGCGGCAAACTACGGATGCACCCTGAATGCGGAGCTGTACGCGTTGGTTTTGCTCTATAATAATTCGGCGTTCCGTGCCGACGGCAAAGCCGGGCAGGCGCTGATGGCGCAAAAGATACGGGCAATTATGGATGGCGAACTTTCCGCTGGTTTTACGGAAACCGTATGCGTGCCGCATGAGGGCCAAGCCGTCTGTTTGGTTTGCGGAACGGAAGCGGATTTCAGCAAGATGGGCAAGGTGCTGCACCGCATTAGCGCCGCCATGAACAGCCTGCGCGATATTTTCGACGACGTTCGCTTTCTGGTGGCCGCCAGCCGCCCGGTGGCGGATACGCTGCTTCTGCCGCAGTGCGTGGATCAACTGCAAAAAGCTTCCGCGCAGCGCCTGTTGCTGCCTGTAAACTCGGCTGTGGAGTACGAGCCGGGCTACGAACCTTGCCTCGCCTCCGGCGAGCTGATCACCGCCAAGCACCGCAACGACTTAAAAATGGCCATTTCGGCGCTGGACGACGAACAGCTATCCATTACCGTCAACGCCATTCGGGATACGCTGCTGGCCCGCTCGCGTTTCACCGGCTGGGACGTGCAGGCTCTCTATCTGGAACTGGTACGTCTTTTTGTGAACACCGCGCACGACAGCGGGTTCCGCGTTGCCGCCAACTTTCAGGAGGAAGCGCAAAACATCTACCTGCAGGCGGAAACCATGTCCCGCCTGTTCCATGGGCTGAACCAGCTGCTTACCAACACGGTGATGGATTGGCAGATTGGGAAAAGCGCGGAAAAATCCAAACCGGTGCGCCTTGCGCGCAAATACATCCACCAGCATTATGCCGAGTCGCTGACGCTGGAAACCCTTAGCAACGAGGTAAACCTGAACGCCACCTACCTTTCCAGTGTATTCAAGCGGGAGACCAACCAATCCTTTCTGGATTATCTCACACAAGTACGTGTGGACGCTGCGAAAGAGCTGCTGGCCGATACGGAAATTCCCATCAGCGATGTCGCCGAGCACGTCGGTTATCAGGATATGAAATACTTCTATAAGCGGTTTAAAAAGTTCACGGGTCTAAGCCCCAAGGACTACCGTAAATTATACGGCCAACACTAGGAACGCGCCAAATCCGGCACTTTGCGCATCCCTGTTTGGCCCGGAGAACAAAAGATGAAAAAAACACGCTTTCTCTCCACTCGAATCACCATCGCGTTGACGGCGCTTTTTGTGCTGGCTTTGCTAAGCATTTTCGCCGGCCTGATTTTCTGCTACCTGTACGGGATGCCATATCCGGCGCTTTTGTGGAACATCGTGCTGTTGGGGTTGTTGGGCGCGCTGCTTGGCTATGTTCTGCTTTTTATCCAGCGTCCATACCGGGAAACGGTTCGGCAGCAGCGCGCGTTTTTAAGCGAACAGATTTACAACGAACTTTTTCAGCCGCCTGTTCCCCTGACGCCTGAAGTACAGCAGGTGATGGAACGTTTCCGTTATCTTCTCAGCCAACAGGAGATCGTCAGCCTTTCCAAAAAGCAGGCCGAGTATCTCGCCCTGCAAAACCAGATTAACCCGCACTTTTTGTACAACACGCTGGAAGCCATCCGGGGCGATGCGCTGATCGCCGGGCAGGAGGACCTCGCCAAGACGGCTGAGGCGCTGGCTTCCTATTTCCGCTATACCATAACGGAAATGGGCGATCTGGTGACCGTGGAAGACGAGCTGAACAACATTGACAGTTATTTTATTATTCAGCGATACCGTTTTGCCGACAAGCTGCATCTGGAAGTAATCGCGGATGAGGAAATCGTCTACCGCTGCAAAATTCCCAAGCTGACACTGCAGCCGATTGTTGAAAATGCTATTTTCCACGGGCTGGAACGGAAAAGTGGCGGCGGGCTGATTACGATTTCCCTGCAAACCACTGAAAAACGCGTTATTATCACCGTCAAAGACAACGGTGTCGGCATGCCGCAGGCGAAGGTGAACCTGATCAACCAGAAACTGGAGAAGGTAAAGGTTGGCTACATCAGCGAGGAAAAACGAAGCAAAGGCGGCATTGCGCTTCGCAACGTGGCGCAGCGCATTAAACTGCTTTTTGGCGAAGAGTACGGCCTGCAGCTGTACAGCACGGAGGGCGTGGGTACAGAGGTCGTAATCAACCTGCCAAAGCTGACCCGGGGTGCGCATGAATGATAAAAGAGCTGCTACGCATCGACAATGGCAAAATTGATACCGGCGTTTATGGCTCGCTGAATGGCCTTTATTTTTCGTTACCCAAAGGACAGATCCATGCGGTGGTCTTTGCGGATTTGCATGAAAAAAGTACCTTCATCCAGGCAATGCAGGGCGCGCTGCCCTTTTTGCAGGGGCGTTTGTACCTGGACGAAGTGCTGCTGACCCCGCCGCGCACCATCCGCGAAGTTGTGTACGTTATCCACCGCACCAGCGCCCTGATGGTACAGTTGAAAATTTGGGAAAACGTCTTTTACTCCAGCCTTTCTACCTTCGTTTTTCATAAGCAGATTTACCAGAAAATGCTGCAGGACGTGATGGACCGCTTCGATGTCCGTGTGGACCCGGACAAACCTGTCAACCAGCTTTCTCACGCAGAAGCCATCCAGATTGAGCTGATCAAAGCGTATGTGATGAAGCGTCACGTTATCGTATTGGCCGATCTTTCCTATTACCTGACCACGTACGAAATGGAAGAGATGTTCACCTTAATGGAGAAGATCAAAGCCTGCGGTTTCTCCTTTATTTTGATTGACAGCACCCGTGAATTATCAATGAAATACGCGGAGCTGTTTTGGTTTGTGCGGCAGGGACGCACCTGCGGATTCTATAAACCGTCGGAGCTCAGCGACGGGGTGCTTCAACACATCCTGTGGCAAGACGCCGATTTGACCGCCGATCTATCCAAAACCAGACGCTTCTTCGATGAGGATGCGGATGAAACCGTGAGCCTTTCCTTCGCCGGCGTTTCGCTGGGCGTTTTGAAGGATATTCATTTCCGACTCGGTAAGGGGAAGATGCTGAAAATCGTCTATCTGAAGGAGAAGGACGGGGACGCACTCCTCACCCTGCTCCGCGGCGAACAGCCACCCGAAAAGGGGAGGATTCTCCTCAACAACCGGACATACCGCTGCCGCGGCATCAGCGGGGCGCAGGCGCAGGGGCTTTGTTTTTTGGGGGACAACCCCACCGAAAACCTAATGATTCCGCATATGACGGTGCTGGATAATATCGGCCTTATCCTCTGGCGCAAGTCCAAGCTGGTCTGGTTTCGGGGCGCATACCAGCGCAGCATCCGCCAAACGCTGGCGGAAACCTGCGGTGAAGATATGTGGAACACCTTCGTGCAGGATCTTACGCCCGTGCAGGCACAGAAGCTGGTATACGCTGAGTGCCTGCTGTTTCACCCCTCCGTCGTGGTCTGTGTGAACCCGTTCACCGGCATGGATTGCCAGGTGGACGATGTGACCGCCCAGATGATGCGGCGGCTGCTCAACAAGGGCATCTCCATGCTGGTGGTCGCCTCCTACCTGCCCACCATGGCCATGCCGGGCGAAACGCTTTACCTGATCGACGGCGCTCTGAGCGCGAGCGAGAAATAAAGGGCCGCCTTTTCATTCCGGTTAAAAAGCAAACAAAAAGAGGCTCCAAAGACGGAGCCTCTTTTTATTTGGCAGGCACGGCATGCAGGCGCGTCCCTCCCCGTTTGGGTTTTCTCTATGCAGCGCGTATCTTGCGGCTGAACTTCCGCATGCCCAGCCATTTGGCAAAGGTTTCGTTGTTGTAAGTAATCGTCATAATCAGCAGCAGCAGCGTGCCGTTGAGCACATCCTGCCAGGAGGAGGAAATGCCGAGGCTCAGCAGGCCGTTGTTCATGATGAACATGATGATGTTACCGATCCACACACCGATTACGATATTGCAGTAACGCCGCATCGCCATGGCCACAAAGATACCCAGCATGCTTGTGAACACCAGATTGGTGCTGGACATATACATCAGCGTATCGATGGAGCCCTGCGTGGAGATTTTCAGCAGTGCCGCAAAGCCGAGGAACACGCCGGAGACCACGTAGCACATAAACGCGTGACGGCGGACGTTGATTCCGTTATTGGCCGCAATCTGCTGGTCCCCTGCAATGGCGCGGGTCTGGTAGCCGAAGGTTGTGTGGTTGAACAGGATGTAGTACGCCGCAAACATGACGCCAAAGAGGATGAAACAGTAGGGGCTTGTGCCGAACAAGCAAACTTCACCCTTCACCGCCGTGACCCACGAAATGCTTACCTGATTGCTCAACGCCTCATACACCATGCAGATACCGAGTGCGGAAACGATGGTGGGAACGCGCATTTTAATGTACAGTAACCCGACGATCAGGCTGAGCACAAATGACGTTGCCAGAATGATCAGCGCAAAAGGCACCAGCCCGAAGCTGTGCGTGATTGCAAAGCGCGCGCCCATCATGGCTGAGACCACCACAACGCTGCCGACGCTTATATCCATACGGTTGGACAGCATATTGGCGCACAGCGCATAGGAGATCAGGGTCGGATACAGCGATTGCTTTAAAATACTCACAATCGTCGCGCCGCCGCTGAACCTGCCCTGAGACGCGATGAAAAAGAACAGGTAAACACCCACCGGAATCAGCAGGACTTTCAGGGCGTTCATCGCAAAGGTTTTTACCTTCATGGTCGTTTTCCTTTCCTGTAACATGTTTGCGGTTTTGGAGCAACACCGTTTTTTGCGCTTGGCAGCTGTATTGACAGCCGCAATAACCTTTTATTCCGTGTTTCTCCATGAATGCGGGAGGCACCGCCCACCGGAACGGGTTCCGGTGGGCGCCTTCCCGCGTCAGTTCGTTATTGCAGCAGGTCCGCGTGGCGGGTCTTGCAATCCTCAATACCGAAGGACGAACCCATGGCGAACAGTTGGTCCGCGGTCGCATCGGGGTTAAAGACCTTGATGACCTGTTTCAGTTCATCCGCCGTGTAGGCGAAGATGTCGTTGTGCACGTACTTCATGTAATTGTCGAAATCTTCCTGCGTGTAAGCGGAGATGAAGTTGACGGGGATTTCCACCGGCTCTTCCGCCAGCGGCGTGCCGCGCAGGGCGTTGTACAGGAGTACGAAGGAGTACGCGACGTCCACATACTGGCCGCCGATGGTCAGGGACAGGTCGCCGTCCGCCAGCGCGTCGCCGGTATTGTCGGAGAAGTCCACACACGCTACGATGATGTCGCCGGTTTTGCCCGCGTTGGCGATAGGCTGCTTGGTGTATTCCAAGCCCATCAGCGTGATGCAGATGGCGTCGATATCCTTGTTCATAGCGAGGTAGCTTTCTACCGCGTCGCTGAACTCCAGGCCGCGGTATTCGCCGGCGGGCTCGATGCCCAGATCGGTGAACGCCTGCATCATGCCGTTCCAGCGCTGATCGTGGCAGGTGATGCCCGGCTCGTAGCCAATGGCCAGAATGTTGCGTTTGCCGACATCGTAGCAGGATTTTACCAGCGCGTAGCCGGCATTGTAATCATCCTCATAGGAGGAGCCGACAAAATACTTGGACTTTTTAGCCTGCTCCAGGTCTTCCGGCTGCACGTGGGACCAGCCCACTGCCATGTATACGCCGTAATCATCGCAGACCTGAATGCCTTTGAGAATCGCGGAGCCGGAGAAGTTGGTGGTGATAATGGCGTCCATTCCCTGCCCGCAAAGGGTCTCGATAGCGGCAAGGTAAACGTCGTCGTCAAAGCTGGAGAGAATGTAGTAGGTAAAGTCCACGTTGAAGTTTTCGCCGATGTACTCCGAGTATGCCTTATACTTGGAGCAGAGGAAGTCCGTCGTGGTATGGATGACAACGCCGATGTTGTAATGCGGCAGGTCCTCCTCAGCCGTCGCCGTAAAAGCGAATGCAGGCACCATCAGAACGACTGCGAGTAACAGAGCAACCAGTTTCTTCATGTTCTCCATCCTTCCCTAGTTATAGATATTGGTCCTATTTTTCTCGTATGTTATCCATACGATTAATAGCAGTACGATACCCTGTATCCCTTCGATAAGGTTCTCATCCAGGCGAATGATGTTAAGCCCAAAGCGTAGTACGATAACCGTAAGCCCGCCCAATACAGCGCGCAGAATCCGCACGCCGGACCCGCCGGAGAGCGAGATGCCGCCCAGCACCAGCGCGGTGATCACGTTCATTTCCAGCCCCTGCCCGGTGCTGGTGCTCACGCTGCCCGCGCGGCACAGCTGAAAGAAACCCGCGATTCCAACGCAGACGCCGGAGATGAGGTAGCCGATGAAGCGCGTACGCTCCACATTAATGCCCGCTTGCCGGGAAGCAACCATATTGCCGCCGATGGCCTTGCTGGCCTTGCCGATTGCCGTCTTTTCAAAGATGACCGCTGTAATCAGAATCACGCCCAGCAGCACGGGAATTTTCACCGACCAGTCGTCAAACGGGAACATGGAGGACGGCACGCTGAACTTATTGCTGGAGCAAACCACATTCAGCACCCCGCGGCACATGTACATCAGGCACAACGATACAATCAACGGCGATACCTTCAGGTAAATGGAGAAGAAGGCGTTTACCATGCTCAGCACGCAGGCGCATCCGATACACGTGATCAGCGCCAGGTACGGGTTGTTGGTTTCAAGGGCGACTAGCGTGCTGCACAGCATGCTGGCCCCGATCACGCCTCCGTAGGAAATATCCATACCGCCGTGCGCGTATACGAAGGTGCCGCCCAGCGCAACGAGGATGATCGTGTACGACTGGTTGATGATGCTCTTGATGTTGCCGATCCGGAACAGGTTGCCGCTTATGGATTGAAAAATCACCAGCAACAACACCAGCCCCAGGACGGGAACCAGATTGCGCGTCAGCTCCTGCGCCCTGACCCGCCGCGACAGCGCTTTGCTTCTCATGTCCATCGTTTGTGTCCTTCCTCAATCAAATCATGTCTTTGATGATGTGGTGCTCCGAAAGTTCCTCCGCACGGGCGTATTCCTGCTGGATTCGCCCGTTTTTCATAATGAGGATTCGGTCGCTCATACCAATCAGCTCCGGCAGTTCCTCCGTGATCATCACGATGGCCTTGCCTTCGCTCTTCATCTTCATCATCAGTTGGTACATGGCTGTTTTCACGCCCACGTCCACGCCGCGTGTGGGGCAGTCCAGAATAAAGATTTCCGAATCGTTGGCCAGCCATTTGCCAAAGGCAACCTTCTGCTTGTTGCCGCCGCTAAGTTCCCGAACGTTTTGGCGGATGGAACGGCATTTAATGCTCAGGCTTTCCACCTGCTGCCGGGTCAGCTCTCTTTCGGACCGGCGGGTAATATAACCGTACTTCCCCAGCCTGCGGTAGGACGGGATCACCGTGTTTTCCAGTATGGTTGCGTCTAGAATAATCGATTCCTGATCACGGTTCTTGGAGATATAACCCATGCCATGGCACACGGCGCCGATGGTGGCCGTAAGCTCGGTACCTTCGTGGAAGGAAATGCTTCCCTTGACCGCTTTGGTAAGTCCGAACAACACCGAGCCCAGCTCGTGCATGCCGCAGTCTGTAAGGCCGCCGATGCCCAATATCTCACCTTTATGCAGTTCAAAGGAAACATCCTCAAGACCGCCCATGGTATAAATGTTGTTCACGCTCAGCGCTACGTCTTCCAGCATGGAGGGGGTGAAATCATCCCGGTAATAGTGGTCGGAAAGCTTGCGCCCCACCAGCAGGGTCTTGATCCATTCGGCGTCAAACTCGCTTTTTTGCAGATCACGGATGAACACGCCATCTCGCAGGATGGTGATTTCGTCGCAAACTTCCATCAGCTCGTCGATATCGTGAGAGATAAAGATCACGGTTCCGTTGCGTTCCTTTACCTTGCGGATGTTTTCATACAAAAGGTTGCGGCCGTCCAGCGTCAGCGCAGTGGTCGTCTCATCCACGATGAAGATTTCCGGCTCGTTGTTCAGCGCACGCGCCATCTCGATCAGCTTCCGCTCTTCCAGCGTATGGCTGCTTGTAGGGCTGGCCGGGTCGATGCCGCATATGCCGAATTGGTCAAACACGGCTTGAGCGCTTTTCAGCATATCATGGCGGTTGATGAGGCCATTCTTTTTAAAACGCTCCTCCTCGCCAAGATAGAGGTTGTCCGCGACCGCAATGCCCGGAATTGTACCCATCTCCTGCGTAATGGTACCGATGCGGTGCCCATAAGCCTCATGTGAATTTTTCGGCTGATAGTCCTGCCCGTTCAGCTCCATTTGGCCTTCGTCCGCGGGGAATACCCCGGCGATAATGTTGACCAGTGTGGATTTTCCCGAGCCGTTTTCGCCCACCAGTCCTTTGACGACGCCGCGGTGAAAATGGATGCTAACGTCGCTTAACGCCTGCGTGGACATAAAATGCTTGCTGATATTTTTCACGTAGAGTAATGTAGATTCGCTCAAATGGCACGCCTCCCCTGTTTCCGTTGTTGTGCTTATGCCTTGCGCAGGGTGATTGCGCTCCAGCTCATTTTCGGCAGCGTTACCGTTTCGCCCGCGGGCATATCCTTCATCGTAACGTTGTCTGGCTGTTCAAACGTGTTGATCGCGCTCAGGTCATCGCCGAACAGCGCCTGATGACGCGCTACCCGGTAGCCATCCGCCCCGTCGATAGTGAGGGTCACGTCCTCGTCCGGATCGCAGTTGAGGGCGAAAACGTTCAGCTCGCCTTTTTCCTCGTTGAGCACCGCCACGGCCTCCACCACCGGCAGCTTGCCGAACTGGCACTCGTATTCCGGCGCGTCTACACGCGTGTCCATCACGGTGCCGTGCCCCAGTTGCGAAACCGCCCGGAAGGGGTAGTAAATCGACTGGCGGAGAATGCCGCCGTTGGGGTCGGTGGTTATGGGGGCAATCACGTTGACTAACTGTGCCAGACAGGCGATCTTTACGCTGTCCGCATTTTTCAGCAGCGTAATGGCTAAACCGCCCGCCGTCAGTGCGTCCAACAGGCTGTACTTTTCCTGCAAAATCGGCGGGGCGATTTCCCATTTCCCGGCGGAGGTCATTTTGAAAGTCGTCAGGCCGATCAAATCATCCATGCTGTTGAACTCGATATCCTGAAAATTCCACACGTTCCATTCATCCAGACAGATACCCAGTTCCTTTTGGCTGTTCTTACGGGCCTTTACATAGTCGATGACCCGTTTGCTGTTTTTTATATGGGTGTCCAGCGCCTTGTAGGCTGACAGGAAATTGATGTCGCCTTGGCCTGCATTCATGGTATAGCTGTGGGTGGAAAGGTAATCCACCTGATCCAGCAGTTGATCCAGCATCACGCGGTCCCACTCCAGATAAGTGGGGAGCATTTCGTAGCTGCTGCCGCAGGCAATCAGTTTGATGTCCGGGTCCACCCAACGCATGATCTTCGCGGCTTCAAGCGCCTTTTTGGTATAATCCTCTGCCGAAAGGTGGCCGGCCTGCCAGCTGCCTTCCATTTCGTTGCCGAGGCACCAGTACTTGACCTTATAAGGTTCCGGAGAACCGTTCTGCGCGCGCAGGTCGCTCCAGTAGGTGCCGGAAGGATGGTTGCAGTATTCCACCAGATCGCCGGCGTCCTGTATGCCGCCGGTGCCGAGGTTGACGGCAATCATCGGCTCGATGCCCGCTTTTTTTGCCCAACGGCAGAAATCGTCGATACCGAACTGATTGGTTTCAATGCTGGACCATGCGTATTCCAACCGGCGCGGGCGCTTCTCCTTTGGGCCGATGCCGTCCTTCCAGTTATAGCAGGAAACGAAATTGCCTCCGGGATAGCGGATCATGGGCACACCCAAGTCTTGAATCGCATCCATGGTGTCTTTCCGGAATCCGTTTTCATCCGCCGTGGGATGCCCCGGCTGATAAAGCCCCGTATACACAGCGCGGCCCAGATGCTCCACGAACGAAGAATACATCATCGGGCTGACTTCGCCGATCGTATAGCGCTTGTTCAGGTATAGTTCCACTTTCTTCATGTTTCCATGCCGTCCTTTCGCATCGTACGGGATGAACCGCAGACAGCGTGTACCGTCTATTTATGATGTTGTTTTCACCAACGGCGTCATCACCTTCGGTACCTCGATTATAGCATGGTCGATTTTTGGACAAAACTGATATCCTTTTGGTGAGGGGGGACGATCTTTGGATGTTTGGAGAAGAAAAAAGCAAAAAAATGTCTCCGGTTCCCATACCGGCAATCCTCAATGCTCAGAAAACGTCTATTTTCAACCTCGTTTTTAAAACCCGGATGGGATTGCAGAAATGTGGATATACAAATGCCTGCTGCTAAGAAGCAAAGTCAATAAATACAAGACTACGGTAGAAAAATTTGGTATAATTAGGGTAGAAAAACCGCAATACCGCGCAATACCCTTGCTTCGAGGCACGACGAAAACTATCGATATGGCAGTAGACAGATCAGTGCGGATGATTTTGAGCGGCAAAACGGGATAAATATAAAGCCAGATAATCGTTGAGTACAGAAAGCCTAAAAATTATGAGTAACAATTGAAAAGTGTTATCTGCAATATACATGATATAGAAAATGTAATGATTCAATCGGGATTAAAAGGAAAAGAGGCTTGTTCGTTTTAGCATTTACCCCGTGGGCATCGCTTTTATCGATTTTCCGGTGCAACGGAAAACGAATGAAATAGAGAATGCACAGAGATTACATGATTCAATCCGTTCAATAGAAAATTCATTGGCAGGCGGATCAAAAAAGGGGGAGATAACCGATATGAAAAAAACAGCTCGTGATACCGTTGAGTATCGCTATTATGAAATGCCTTCGGATATCCCCGTGCTGGCGCTGCTGGGAGATGGGTGGATACGCCCTTACGGCGAATTAGGTCTGAAAGCACTGCATTTTCATAATCATCTGGAAATCGGGTACTGTTATGAGGGGCACGGCACGCTGGTGATCGAAGACGAAAACCGCCCTTACCTGCCAGAAACCTATTCCGTAATTCCACATTACATGTGCCATACAACGGTCAGCGACAACGGAATGCTCAGCCGCTGCGAATATCTTTTTATCGATGTGGAGACGTTTCTGGCAAGCGTTTACCCGGAAAACGGGCATTTCGCTGAACACCTCGCCCGGCTGGTAAACCAGCGGGCGCATGTGGGCAGCGCGGCGGTAAATCCGAAAATTGGGCGACTGATTCTATCCCTGATCGAGGAATTGCGGGAGAAAAAGCCCTTCTACCTGGTCAGTGCGCGGGGGCTGCTGCTGGCGTTGCTGATCGAACTGGCTCGCGCCGCCGATGACGACGGCGCGCCTTTCCCGGAACTGATCGGAGCGCAGAACCTTGCGATTATGGACGCGCTGCATTATATTACCGGCGCGTACGGCGAGGAGATCAAAATTGAGACGCTTGCGGAAGCCTGCCATATGAGCGAGACGCATTTCCGGCGCGTCTTCCGGGATATTATGTCCATCAGCCCTTTGGAATACATTAACATCGTCCGGATCGAAATGGCCTGCAATATGCTGCGCACCACGGATTATAGTATGAAAACAGTCGCCCGCCGCGCCGGATTCCCCGTGATGACGACGTTCAACCGCAATTTTAGAAAGGTGACCAATTGCACGCCCCTGCAATGGAAAAGAAACCCCAATAATTATGAACAGAAGCTGCGCAACTACCGTATCGCGGCGTTTCAAGGTTGGCGGTAGCACAAGGGTTTGCCTATTTTATAACGAAAAACAATACAATATGGGAATAAATCTTCCTGATAGACCATGAAAATGATCGAATATGCATCTTTTGTGATCGAAAATGATCCTTGGTTTACCAAAATTTATGCTATACTTGCAACAGAAAGACGGTCTGCTGAAAAAGAAAAAAGAACGCGAGGAATTATCCGATCCTCGTTCGATTTCGCAGCAACCGCCGCCATAACGACGAATGGAGGAATTGCATCATGAAAAAGTTGGTTGCCGTATTCCTTGCGCTCACATTGGCGTTGACACTGGGCGCCGCACCGGCCTTCGCCCAGGCGGACAGCCATACGTTGACCGTATGGTGCTGGGACCCCGCTTTCAACCTGTACGCGATGGAAGAAGCCGCGAAATTCTACCAGGAAGTCGATCCCGACTTCGTACTCAACGTTGTTGAAACCCCGTGGAACGATCTGCAGACGAAGCTGTCCACTGTGGGCATGAGCGGCGATTACAACACGCTGCCCGATATCTTCCTCTGTCAGGATAATGCGTTCCAGAAGAACGTGCTTACCTTCCCCGATCTTTTTGCCGATCTGACCGACAGCGGCATCGACTTTACCCAGTTCGGCGCGGCAAAGACCGCCTACTCTGTGATTGACGGCAAGAACTACGGCGTGCCGTTTGACAACGGCGCCGTCATTCAGGCGATGCGCACCGATATTCTGGCCGAAGCCGGCTATACCATTGCCGATGTGACCGATATCGATTGGGATCGCTTTATCGAGATCGGCGAGGATGTGCTGGCCAAGACCGGCAAGCCCATGCTCAGCGGTACTGCGGGCGAGCCTGATCTGGTCATGATGATGCTCCAGAGCGCGGGCGCGAGCCTCTTCGATGCGGACGGCAAACCCGCGATTGCCGGAAACGAAGTGCTTAAGAAAGTCATGAACATTTTCACCACGCTGGTGCAGAAAGGCATCTACGTGGAAGTGACCGGCTGGGACGGCTATGTAGGCACGATTGTGAACTCCAACGTGGTCGGCACCATCAACGGCTGCTGGATCATGGCCTCCATTCAGACCGCTGCGGACCAGAGCGGCAAATGGGCCATTACCAACATGCCCAAACTGCCGGGCGTGGAAGGAGCTACCAACTACTCCAACAACGGCGGTTCGTCCTGGGCCGTCAGCGACAGCTGCCAGAACAAGGAACTGGCTTACGATTTCCTGGCCAAGACCTTTGCGGGCAGCGTAGCCTTCTATGAGGACATCCTGCCTTCCAGCGGCGCGCTGGCCACCTACCTGCCCGCCGGCTTGAGCGATGTGTATGCCGAGCCGCAGGCTTTCTTCGGCGGTGACGCGGTCTATTCCAAGATCACTACGTTTGCCGGGATGATCCCCAGCAACTATACGGGCGTTTATTACTATGAGGCGCGCGACGCCGTAGGCACCGCCATGACGGCGATCCTGCAGGGCGCCGATGTGGATTCGGCTCTCAATGACGCGCAGGCAACCGTTGAATTCGCTATGGGCGTGTAGCCGATGCCGGATCTGACGATGTGAACGACGGTGGGGGGAACGTCAAAGCAGGCGGTCCCCCCGCTTTCGCATAGGCGGCAGCTTCTCCGGCAGCCACACGAACAACGCAAGCAAAGGAGGGCGAAAAATGAACCGGAATCAGGTAAAAGCAGCGACGCCGCTCCGGCGCAGATTGACGCTGTACCAGAAACAGAACCTGATTGGCTGGGCATTCTTGCTACCGGCGGCGATATTGATCTGCTGGATGTGTTTTTACCCGATGGTCAGGGCGTTTCTGCTTTCATTCCAATCCGGAATGGGCGCGAGACTGTCCTACGTGGGACTGAAAAACTACGCTTTCATGCTCAAGGACAGCATTTTTATCCAGGCTCTGAAAAACAACTTCACCTATCTGCTCATTCAGGTGCCGATTATGTTGGTGCTGGCACTGATACTCGCAACGATGCTGAACAAGAAGGATCTTCGGTTTCGGGGGCTTTTCCGAACCGCTATTTTCCTGCCCTGCGCCACGTCGCTGGTTTCCGTATCGTTGATTTTCCGCTCCTTGTTCGAGGTGGACGGCTTTGTGAATGTCGTTCTGATGAAACTGGGGCTGATCGAGACCAATATCAACTGGATCAACGGCAGCGGCGTTACCGCCCGCGCCGTAATCATCATCGCGCTCATCTGGCGATGGACGGGCTATAATATGGTGTTTTACCTGAGCGGCCTGCAGAATATCGATCCTGCGCTGTATGAGGCGGCGCGCATCGACGGCGCAAATGCCGTGCAGCAATTCCGGAAAATTACCGTTCCGCTGCTTCGGCCCATAATCCTGCTGACTGCCATACTATCTACCAACGGCACGCTGCAGTTGTTTGACGAATCCTACAACCTTACCCGCGGCGGACCATCCAATATGTCGATTACGATGTCGCATTACATTTACCGGACATCGTTTGAATTTGTGCCCAAATTTGGCTATGCGGCTGCCATGAGCTACGTGATCTTTATTCTCGTGGCGATCCTCGCGCTGCTGCAGATGAAGGTAGGGGATAAACGATGAAACGGAGAATACCGTTGATCTTTGAATATGCCTTCCTGATCGTTGTGTCGTTCCTGTCCATTTTTCCGCTGATATGGATGGCGATTTCGGCTACCAACACCAGCCAGACGGTGCTCAGCGGTTCGCTGAAACCCGGAACAAACCTGATAGAGAACTACAGCAAACTGATCGCCAACCAAAACGTATGGGGCGCGATGAAAAATTCGCTGCTGTACTCGCTCAGCCAGACGATTTTATCGCTGGTCATCTGCTCACTGGGAGGCTACGGGTTTGAGATTTATCACACGAAACACAAGGACCGGTTGATGAACGTGCTGCTGCTGGCGATGATGGTTCCGTTGGCAGCCACGATGGTGCCCCTGTTCCAGATGATGAGCCGGATGGGTTTCCTGAACACCGCCATCGGTTTTGTACTGCCGTCTGTTTCCACGCCGTTCCTGATTATGATGTTCCGCCAGAGCGCGCGCTATTTCCCGCACGATATCATTGAGGCGGCGCGCATCGACGGCCTGAATGAGTTACAGATTTTCCTGCGTATGTTCTTCCCCACTATGCGTTCCACCTACGCAGCCGCCATGACCATTACCTTCATGAACGCATGGAATAATTACCTCTGGCCGAAGGTAATCATGCAAACCAACGAGTCCATCACCATGCCGATGCTGACCGCCAACTTGATCGCAGGCTATGTGACGGATTACGGGGTGCTGATGCTGGCGGTGCTGTTGAGCACGCTGCCGACAGTGGTCATCTTCTTCCTGCTGCAAAAGAGCTTCAGCGAAGGCATTTCGGGTGCGGTGAAGGGATAACTGCGGCTTTTGGTGCACCCTCCTCATTTTCCGGGAGCCGGACGGCCGCCGCCGCCCGGGCCTACAAGGAGAACGTCATGGATAGTCAACGGATGTGTTTGGACCGGTATTGGCGGTTTACCAAAACGCCGCAGACCGTGCTGCCGAAATTCATCACCCATGATACGATCTACACCTATGCAAAGGGCGACGGCGCGCAGGGCCCTGCGCTTTTGAATTTCAACGACGCGGGCTGGGAGCCGGTAGACCTGCCGCACGACTGGCAGCACACCGAACCGTTCGATATGACCAGCGTGGTGAGCCACGGATACCAGCACACCGGCGTAGGCTGGTACCGGCGAACCTTCCTGCTGGACCCGGAGGACGAACAGGGAGAAATCACCCTTGTGTTCGACGGAATTTCCGGCATCTCGGACGTGTATGTGAATGGTGTGAAGCTGCGCCACAATGAAAGCTGCTATAACGGCTTTGCCCTGCCGCTGACGGATATCGCCAACTTCAGCGCCACCCCCAACGTGATTGCCGTGCGCGTGGATAAAACCGTGTGGGAAGGCTGGTGGTACGAGGGCTGCGGCATCAACCGCCACGTATGGCTGCTGAAGCGCCCCTTCCTTCACATCGCGGACGACGGCGTATGGATCAAACCTATAAAAACGGACGGGCGGTGGAGCGCCGCGCTGGAATGGACGCTGGAAAACACAGGGGAAACCGATCTGGAGGGTGTTTTGGAGGCTGAGGTGCAAGCGCCGTCCGGCGAAACAGCGGCAAAAGTGTCGCTTCCGGTACGCGCTGCCGCCTATTCCCTGCAGACGGTGCGCGTGGAATGCGAGCTGGATTCTCCGGCTTTGTGGGACATCGAAAACCCAAACTTGTATACGCTTCAGACGGCCATGGCATCCGCTGTGGGCCGCGATACGAACCGGAAGGCATTCGGGCTGCGGGAAACGGCTTTCGACCCCCAATATGGTTTCTTCCTCAATGGACACCCGGTGAAACTGTTGGGCGTGTGCTGCCATCAGGATCACGCAGGCGTCGGCGCGGCTATCCCTGCCGACCTGTGGCGCTACCGCATTGGCTTACTGAAAGCGATGGGCTGCAACGCCTACCGTTGCTCCCATAACCCTCCTCCCCGTGAGCTGCTGGATATCTGCGACGAGCTGGGCGTGCTGGTGATGGATGAAAACCGCTCCTTTTCCACATCGGATGCTTCGCTTTCGTTGCTACGGGATATGGTGCGGCGTGACCGCAATCACCCCTGCGTGATCCTCTATTCGCTTTTCAACGAAGAACCGCTGCAGGGTACGCCCAAAGGCAGGCGCATCGCGAAGCGCCAGCGGGCGGAGGTGCGCAAGCTGGACGATACCCGCCCCTGCACAGGGGCGTTGAACGCAGGCATGTTCGAACCGGGCGGAGCCGCCACCGTGCTGGATGTAACGGGCATCAACTACTGCCTCGACGGTTTCGACCGTTTCCATGCACTGTTTCCAGAACAGCCGCTGATCTCCAGTGAAGATGTGTCTGCTTTTGCCACGCGCGGCTGCACGGAAAGTGACGAGACGGCGCAGGTGTTCGGCAATTACGATGAGGATTGCGCCGACTGGGGCGCTACGGTGCGGGAAACGAACACCATGGTGCTTTCGCGGCCGTTTGTGGCAGGACTTTTCGCTTGGACGGGCTTTGATTACCGCGGCGAACCGACACCCTACGAGTGGCCGAGTGTGAGCAGCCATTTCGGCATTATGGATACTTGCGGCTTTCCCAAAGACACGTATTACCTGTACCAGGCATACTGGACGCGGGAACCCCGCATCCATGTACTGCCGCACTGGAACCACCGCCGCGGCGCGGAGGTACGGGTGATGGCTTACACCAACTGCGAGGAGGCGGAGCTGTTCCTGAACGGACAGTCGCTGGGCAGGCAGCCTGTCGACCGGGCGCGCCAGCCGGATTGGCGGGTTCGTTATAAGCCCGGCGAACTGCGCGCCGTAGGTTACAGGGGCGGCGAACTGGTTGTGGAGGATACCGTGCGCACAGCAGGGCGTGCCAAGCGGTTTGTACCGGAAGCCCCCGTTCCTTTCCTGTTCCGGGACACTGATTCGGTAGGGATTATCAACCTTTCCTGCGAGGATATACGCGGTGTGTTCTGCCCGCTGGAAAATACGCGGTTGACCGTGACAGTGAACGGCGGAAAACTGTTGGGTGTGGGCAATGGCGACCCGAACAGTCACGCGCTGGACAGTGAGCCGACCGTACGCTTGTTTAACGGGCGCGCGCAGGTGCTGGTGGCGGCGGAAGCCGGGGCACGCGAGGTGGCGGTAACCTTTTCTTCCACCCGCTTTGGTGATGTGGCTATAACCCTGCCCGTACATAGGCGGCCTTTTCCGGAGGACGTCCCTCGAACGGACATGCAGGTGCTTGCCGGTTGGCACGTCAGCCATGCGGCGCAGCCGGAGAAGCCGGAAATTAACCCGGATATGAGCCAAAGCGACATTCGCAGCATGGAACCCGTTAACTTTACGGGCACGGGGCAGCCTCAGTTTGACGGACATCCGGGAGAATATGCACTGTACCACACCCGCGCGGATGTCGGCGCATCGGCGCGCGGGCGCTTTCTGGTGCTGAACGCTGTGCAGGGCACGGTGGAAATCTACGCGGGCGACCGGTTGCTGGGCAGCCGGGAGTGCTTTGGGAAAAGCCGCGTGGAAATGGAGCTTCCCGTAACGCTCTGCAATGAGGTGTTGTTTTCCCTGATTATTAAAAACGATACGGTCGACCACCGCGCCGGGCTGATGGAACCGGTATGCATGGTGCAGCGGTAGGATTGAAAGACCCTGCCAATTGGGCAACGTTAAATGATCTCTCTCCGGCTCCATTCAATCGGGCATTTAAAACCCTGAAACTTGTGTTTCAACTCACACACCCCACTGCAGCGTTAAAATCAAAGGGTTTGAATGTCCCCCGAAAGGCAGTCCAATTTCCATAAGAAAAACCGAGGCTGATTAAGGCCCATAAGCCGCATGATTTATGGCAAATTCCACCTGCGGAAAACGGCTGTTTTTATCGAGACAACCTTGGAACGGCGAAAGCGGAATACCGCCACATCAGTGATGGCACCGCCCGCGAGCTTGCGCCGCACCTTACCTAATTCGGCTTTCGAGATGTTAAGGTTGAGGGCATGCCAAGCAGGCGCGCCGCGGATTTTAACGCCTGTGCGCTGCACAGCGACATGCTCCAGACTGGCTGGCTGCATACATCCAACGCACAGGTAAACCGTTTGATTGAGAATGAGCGCTGGGGCAGCGGTCCAACTATATTGATATTCCCATGGACTACCCGCAGCGCAGCGAAAGGCTGGGCTGGACGGCGGACGCACAGGTGTTTGCTGCCACGGCGAGCTACCTCACGGATGCCTGCGCCCTGCTTGGAAAATACTGCGGGGATCTGTACATGGAACAAAAGCACCACGGCGGCGCGGTGCCGCATGTGTTGCCAAGCTTCGGCAAGAAAGGCAGCTGCTCCGCCTGGGGCGATGCCGCCACGATTATACCGTGGACGCTGTATTTGTTTTTTGGCGATGAAAGCATACTGCACCGGCAGTCCTCGGCATGAAGGACTGGGTGGAGGGTGGACTGGATTTACCGGAAGGATGAGTAGTCAGGCGCGCGCCGCTTATAGACGACCGGTTTTCACTTCGGGGACTGGCTGGGGCTGGACAACGAGGCGGACGACGGCTTTAAGGGAGGCACGGACGATAGTTATATTGCCAGCGCGTTCTATTATTACTCAGTGAGGCAGGTTGCCAAAGCAGCCGTGCGTACCAGCCAGCGGGAAGACACCGCCAAATACCACGCACTGTCACAGGAAGTCCTCAAGGAGATTCACAGAGAGTATTTTTCGCCCAACGGGCGGCTGTGCATTACCACCCAGTGCGGGTACGTGCTTGCTGTCTGGTTTGATTTGTGCCCGCCGGGCACGGAACAGCGCACGGCGCAGGCGCTCACCGAAAAGCTAAAAGCAGCGAAGGTACACCTGAAAACAGGCTTTATCGGCACCGCCTACCTGTGCAAGGCACTCAGCAAATGAGGGCTGGATGACCTTGCGTACCGCCTGCTTTTGAATGATAATTACCTCAGCTGGTTGTACGCCGTTTCATTGGGCGCAACCACTGTTTGGGAACGATGCCTGATTGCGTTCTTCTGAACCCTAGTAAAATTGCTGTATTTGAAATTCCAGCAATACTGCACAGGGCTGCCAACTTGGCGATATTACAAAAACGCTGTAGAGTCATTCGCTCGCAATCTATATCTAGCGTGGTATATCTTCACCATTAACACAAAATTCCAACATGCTGTTTTTAGCATTTTCGTCTGTAAGAAAGTAACAATCTTCTCGAACCGAAGGTGTATAGTGTTCACTTTGCCGCATTTGATTGTTCCATTTCATTCGTTCTCTGTATTCTTTAAATGTATATCCATAGTGATTCTCAAGCATTTTGTTGAGAAACCTGCTATCAGATATACCGCATGCAATACATATATCCGTCGCCTTTAGGCTAGCATCATTCATCATCTGAAGCGCGCGGTCCAAGCGGATCGAATTCAAGTAATTTTGGAATGTCATATTCATATTCTCACGGAAAAAATGTGAAAGATGGGTTGGTGACAGCTCTTCTTCAGTCGCCAAGTCTGAAAGGCGTAAAGGTTCATTATAGTGTTCTTCCATATAGCTGATAATTCGATTGAGTCTGCGTGATTTCTTTTTTTGAATGGAATACTCCGCACTGTTTATTTCGCGATTCGGCATATTCTTGAGTAACGTATAAATCAGTTCTGCTAACGAACCAACACACTTGATGTCATAGTGCTTCGTTTCATAAAAATAGGCATAACCCATCTCATGAAGAGTCCGTATGATTTCTACGCGTTTTTCTTTTGAAAAATATTTGTTTATACTATTGCATTTCAATTCTGTTTTCGATATCAGCGGCGCATATTCGGCACAGAAGTTATTGGAAAATTGAATGTAAAAAAACAGAGTCGGTTCGCCTATTGCTTTAATTGCATGCACTTGATCCGAGCTGAATACTATCAGATCCCCCGGTTCCAGATAATACTCTTTATTTTTTGTTTTAATGCATGCTTTTCCTCGTTCAAGCACACCAATCTCCCACGCCGAATGCATATGAAAATCGCGATATGTTATAGACGCCATAAAGATATTAATATGGTGTACCTTCCCGTAATGTATAACCTCATAACCCGACAAATTCATAGGATACTCCTTACAATCATCACATGGCGTGTTGTATAATCTATAACTATTCTCAGACCAATTGCGTACAGAGGGTATATTTGAAACACAGCGATTTGCACGCCCTCAAATGCTTATAATATAGCAGGATATATGCCGCAAAGCAACTCCTTTCGCAGCATCCAAATCATTCGAAAGGAGTCGCTTTGCCATGCTCTGTTTTCTGCCGGAAAGCAGAGCGCTCATGTGGGAATTGCTTTAATTGCAACAGAAGAACAGACCTGATTGGTGAAATCACAAATACCCTGATATCGTGTGATCATGCATTCTTTACGAAATGGAAATCCGAGTGATTGGTCGTAAAAACAGGGATTTGCGATAAGGGTGTTTTGCAAGTTACTGTAATACCGCCTTCATAGGTATCCCCTGAATGGACGTCCTTCCATGTTCTTCCGGCCGGCAAATAAACCTCTCTGCTTTGCATCCCTTCATACAATACAGGCGCCACCAGAATATCAGGTCCAAACATGAATTCATCACTGACATCCCAGCATGTTTTGTCCGCAGGGTTATCATAAAACAGCGGGCGAATTACAGGCGTACCCTTTTCATGGGCATTTTTCATCTGCTGAGTCACATAGGGACGCAGGAGCTCACGTGTGTCAATCAGGTTCTTTAAAATCTGGTAGATATCTTCACCGTATGAATATATCTCATTGTCCGCGCCGGAACCAAACGGCTGATTAAATAGCTTGCTTGCATCCGAGATAGAGAAGTCCATCGGCTCCCTGAAACCATGTAAACGCATCACAGGGCTAAAGACACCGAATTGGAACCAGCGAACCAGCAATTCGTGGAATTTACTGTCTTGGATGTTCCCGCCCGTGAAACCGCCGATATCCGTGGTCCACCATGGGATACCCGATAGTCCGACATTTAAACCTGCCGCTATTTGATAACGCAGGAATTCAAATGTTGAGTGCGTATCGCCAGACCACAACAGCGTGCCATAACGCTGGCTGCCCGCCCAAACGCAGCGAATCAGATTGAGAATGTCATTTTGCCCTTCGGCTTCCATGCCTTCATAGAATGCTTTGGCATATTCGACCGGATAGAAATTCGATACCTTTACCGCAGGACCTTTATAATAGCGGAAAGCATCATAGTCATAATGGAACATATAGTCCGGTTCCGCTTCATCCAGCCAAAAGATTCGAATACCGTATTGGTAGTAGTTCTGATTTGCTTTTTCCCAAACAAATTGGCGAGCTTCAGGGTTGAATGCGTCAAACATGTATTCATTACCCATGAATTGCATTTGTACCGCATTTGCACGTTCTGAGCGAATCAAGAGTCCGAGTTCCTTCATTTCCTCATAGTTTTCACTATTAACATCAACAGTCGGCCAAATGGAAACCATTAATTCAATGTCCATAGCTTTCAATTCATCAACCATTGCCTGCGGATCCGGCCAGAATTTAGGATCGAATTTCCATTCACCTTGCCTGGTCCAATGAAAAAAGTCGCATACAATGACAGAAATCGGTATTCCGCGGCGCTTGTATTCGCGTGCAACGTTTAGCAGCTGCTCCTGATTGGTATAGCGCAATTTGCATTGCCAGAAACCCGTCGCATATTCGGGCATCATTGGCACTTTGCCCGTTGCGCCCGCGTAGGCTTCGACGATTTCGCTAGGCGTGTCACCGGCTGTGATCCACAAATCTATATGCTCCGAGCACTCCGCTACCCATTCCGTCAGATTTTTTGCAAAGGTCACACGGCCAATAGCAGGATTATTCCATAGAATTCCGTATCCCAGACTGGACAGTGCAAAGGGAATGCTGGATTGGGTGTTTCTTTGCGCAAGTTCCAGCGAGCAGCCTTTCATGTCCAGTTGCTTTTCCTGCCGTTGACCAAGACCGAATATTTTTTCTTCATCACGGCCTTCAAAGCGCAGTGTGATTTTATAATCGCTTGAACCGATGATGGGTTTGTATTCACGGCCCATTATCGCAAGAGGGCTGGTTTTTTCACCGCCATCGTTCACACGCCAGCGTTCTTCCATCAACACCTGATTGTTTTGGTTATAATACGTCAGCCAGCCAAACTGATTGACTTTAACTGTGATTTTCCCGTTGTTCAGCTGCGCTTCCTTGCCCTGAATATCAATCTTTGCTTGACAAGATTCGGGTGGGAGAAGCGCCCATGGTTCCTGGGATATTTGAGAAGTTTTTGTGCCTCTAACGCGAATGCTATTCGGGCCCCACGCCTCGATTTGTAAAATTTCGCTGTCGTTTCTATAGATCAGGCAGTTATCTATAATTTGAAATGCCATAGTGTATTCCTCCTTTGCGTGAATCGACCTGGTGTTACAGTATGATTGTATTTATTCTATCAATACAACGTTGGATATGCCCGCAAGATAGAAGATTCGAGTACAGCGCAACCAATGGATGTTGTATTGTGATCAAAGCCTCTGTTCTGCTTTCAAATGAGATATAGTTTCATTTTTAAAAATTCCTACCGATAAGAGAACGTTCTCTTATCGGTAGGCGTTTGTCAATCAGGCGTTCAATGTAAAAACGCAAATACTGAACGTAGCGTGAATTGTTTATTCGGCCTTTGAATAATACATATCCACATTGACAGAGGTAACAACTGCGCAGCCCGAATCGCACGTGATCGGCAGCGACGGGAATCCCTTGGCGTACCAGTCATCAGCCGAATTGATGCAATCCTGGTTGGCGAGCATGTAAAGATAGACCATGCTCCAGAAACCTTCCGCATAAGGCGACTGAGAAAGTGTGGCTTCCACGGAACCCGCTTTAATGGAATCAAGCGTAGTGGTATCGGTATCAAAACCGACGATTTTGATTTGACCCGTCAAGCCTGTTTCGGAAAGAGCGGTTTCCGTCCCCAACACTGCTTGCTGAAGGCCGCAGAAGATATAGTCAAGATCGCTGTCTTTCGCTAAAAGGCTTTCTAAATTGGCCGCTGCCTGGTTTTCGTCATTTCCGGCATCAACCACTTGTACCATTTCGATGTTCGGATAATCGGATTCAATCGTGTCCACAAAGCCTTGAATACGCGCGTTGATATTGGTCTGACCGGTACGAGTCAAGCATGCAACACGGCCAGTGCCGCCCAGTTGGCCAGCAACATACTTGGCCGCTTGTACACCGGCTGCATAGTTGGATGTTCCGATAAACGTTGTGCGATTGGAATCCGGTGAATCCGAGTCAAAGGTAACAATCGGAATGCCGGAAGCGACCGCGTTGTTGAGGGATGTGACATACGCACTTGCGTCCATACATGTAACAGCCATAGCCGTTGGCTGAAGAGCAATGATTTGATCAAGCGAGGTTACCGCAGCATTTACATCATATTCGGTTGTGCCGCCATACTTCGCCGTGACGCCGAACAAAGATGCAGCATCCTGGAATCCTCTCCAGCATTCAGCCCAGAAGGAATACCCGGATAAAAAGGTAACCATGTAATAAACCTGATCGCTGTTTCCCTGTAAAAGGCTGGCTTCAGCCATGTCACCCGCTGCGTAACCCACACCCGCCATAGAGACACACATTGTGACTGTGATGAGAAGTGTCAGAATTTTTTTAACTAACTTGGACTGGAACATAAATTTCCTCCTCTTAAATTGTATGCCGATGTGTTCTTTAGCAAACATCACAAACGGGGTGTGCACTCCCCCGATAATGTGTTCAGGGTTTCTTTCGGTTGGAAAGAACATCAAATACTACTGCAAGAATAAGAATGACGCCTGTAATCAGGTTTTGCCAATGAACCGAAACACTGAGGATAACCAGTACGTTGCTGATGATACTCAGTAAAATAACGCCTAGCACAGCGCCAAGAACCGTTCCTTTACCGCCGGACAGACTGGCTCCGCCAATGACTGCCGCAGAAATTACCGTCATCTCTACACCAGAGCCGGTGCTGGCAGTTGCCGTACCAAACCTTGATGCCATCAGCACACCGGCAAGACCAGACAGCGTACCGGTCAAAGTATAAACTGCAAGCTTTACTATCCGCGAATCGATACCCGAAAGTATCGCAGCCTTTTCATTGCTGCCCACAAAGAATACATTCCGCGCTATGCTGGATTTTCGAACCATTAAATCACCGATGATAATCAATGCCAGACTGATAATCACAATCATGGGGATATTGGCCAACGATCCGGAGCCAAGAAAGCGAAACGATGAAAGCTCGGGGGTGTTGGGCGAAAACCCCATCGATCCGCCTTTCGTGAGTACATATACGGCCCCCCTGGCTATCTGCTGCATTCCAAGCGTGGTAATAAACGCATTGAGCCGTAAAAAACCGATCAGCAGTCCGCTGATGCTACCGCAAAGGAAGCCTACGCCTAAACCCAGCAACGATGCCAGCCATATGTTCATACCGCCATTTGTAAACATGACTACACACGCGGCGCTCAAGCCCAAAACAGAGCCGACAGAAAGGTCAAATCCGCCGCTGATTAAAGCCAGTGTCATGGCAATGGCAATGATGCCATTTGCGGAAAACCCTATTGCTGTGGTACGTAGATTTGTAACGCTGCGAAATGACGGCGCAATTGAGCTGGCAAAGATAATCAGCAACAATAAGATGATGGTAACGGAAAACTCCTTTACGGATCTGACTCGCTTCCAGACCGAAAGCTTGGGGTTTAACTCTACTGGCTTCATTTTCAAGCTCCTTTTTTGTTGATATCACTAAAATGTGATATAGCAGATACGATGTTTTTCTGTGTTAATTCATCCTTGTTTAATTCACACACTGCTTCCCCTAAATTGATAATCACAACGCGATCACAGATGCCAACGGTTTCCGGCATTTCCGAAGAAATAACAATGACGTTGATTCCTTCGTTGCTAAGCGTGCGAAGCAATTGATGAATCTCCGATTTGGCGCCAACATCAATCCCGCGGGTGGGTTCATCCAAAAATATAACTTTCGGTTTCATTGCCAGAATTTTAGCAATCATCAGCTTCTGTTGATTGCCGCCCGACAGACTTCCGATAACCTGATATGGAGAAACAAAGCGAATATTGAGTTTTTCCTTATATTCATTGGTAACCTTCGCTGCTAATTTTTTGGAGACGATCCCGGCTGATGCAAAATTATCAATTTGCGGTGCAATGATGTTTTCGGTAAGCGGCATCTCGATAAAAAGCCCATCAAGCCTTCTGTTTTCAGACAAATAACATATTTTCTCACGTAACGCATCCCGGCAGCTATGGATATGGATATCTATACCTTCCAAATAAATTTTTCCCGATTGCACCTTGTCAATACCGCAAATCGCCCTTGCAATTTCCGTTCGTCCGGCTCCTACAAGGCCGCAAAGCCCCAAAATTTCGCCTTTGTATGTTGTAAAACTAATATTTTTAAAGTGAGGCATATTCGTCAAATTTTCCACTCGTAGCACTTCGTCTCCAACGCTTGGGCTTTTATCTGGATAAAGATGGCCCAAATCCATGCTGACCATTGTGGTGATGACATGTTCCGTAGTGGTTTCTTCAACCGATACGGTTTCAATGGTACATCCGTCCCGCATGATTGTAATAGAATCGCATAGGTCGAATATCTCGGCCATTTTGTGGCTGATATATAAAATGCCAATTCCGTGTTCGGCCAATCGTCTGATGACCTCGAACAACTTTTCCGCTTCGCTTTCGTTCAAACTGGAGGTCGGTTCATCAAAAATCAATACTTTACATTCCGAGGATAATGCCTTTGCAATTTCAACCATCTGCTGCTTTGCAACACTTAGATCGTTCACAATTTCCGCTGGATCGATCGCTTTCCCCGTATCGCCGAAATTGCTTAAAACTTCTCTTGTTCTTTCATACAGAACCCGATTGTCCAACATGCCAAATCGTTTTGGCAGGTGCCCTACATAAACATTATCGGCAACCGACAAATCCTGTGAAAGTGCCAATTCCTGATGAACAAATCCGATCCCTGCGACACGCGCATCATTGGGGTTTTTAAAGTGTACTTCTTGTCCATCAAGAAAAATTTGGCCAGAATCTGCTGGTAAAACACCGGATATTATGTTCATTAGCGTCGATTTTCCCGCACCATTTTCTCCCACTATCGCATGTATTTCTCCTGCTTTTAATGTCAAATTTGCTTCTTTCAGTGCTTGTGTCCCATAAAAGTGTTTATCGATTTTTCTAGCGCTTAATATCTCCCGATCTTTTGGATAACTCATATTCAACCCCCCCTAATACTTAGATATTATTTTAACTGCGAATACAAAATTTGGGGAATATACCAAATCGCTTGTTTTTCTGAAGTGTGCAGCTTCTATCAAACATGTAATACTCTTGCGATATTTTGCCATCTAATACATTGCTATTATAAACACAGCGCGCTTGATTTTTCAAAGATATTCTTGTGTTGAATAACCGAGATTGTTGCGTTATTAGCAATAATCTCGTATTTACTATTTTTAATAATTGAAATTTAGATTTATATTTATCCTTGTCTTGTAACATGCATTGCTGACTTTTTTACATTCAATCGGGCAGAAAAATATGGCTATAATAGAATGACAGGGAAAACAAGGGGGCAATATCATGAGCTGGATGAATTATATATGCATGGGAAAAATCGCGGCGAGATCATTAGGAAAACGACCTGAAAGCATCGGCCTTGGATAAGTGGGCAAAGCGCATCGACGCAACTAACTCCAGCCACGATAAGGATAATCGGACACCTACAGAGCAGAAGTTGCTGAGTCTGCTGAAAGAAAACATGCAGTTGCGGATGGAAAATGATGCCCTAAAGTAAGCAGCGCTGATACTCGCACGAAAGTAATTGTGATCAAAGCCAATGCCCACAAGTACTCTATATCAGCGCTGTACCGGTGCCTTGGCAATACGCGCAGCACATACTATTACGAATGTACAAGTCGGTTTGATGATTATGACTTAGCAGAAGCGGTACAGCTTACGTATGGTGAAAACCACAGAGTGTATGGTCAGATGAAAATCAAGCGTGTCCTGCTGCACAAGGGTTTGATCGCATCCGGGCGAAAAATCGGCCGGATTATGAAGCGGCGAGAACTGGTATCTGCCTACACACATAATAAGTACCGCGTTCATGCAGTGAAGGTGAATGAAGCCCCGGTTGCGAACCTCCTTGATCGGGATTTCAGCCACAGGATCCCGGGAGCCTGTGTGATCAGCGATCTGACATACGTACGAGTTGGAGGGCAATGGGTATATATCTGCATTCGGCTGGACCTGGGAGCTAGGGAGATCATCGGATACAGTGCAGGAGCTCACAAAACCGCTGAACTGGTTCATGATGCTTTCGCATCTGTGAAAGGGAATCTGTTCGAAATCCAGATTTTTCACACAGACCATGGCAGGGAGGTTGACCACATGCTAATGGATGAAATACTGGAATGCTTTCGGATCCAGCGCTCCCTAAGCATGAAAGGGTGCCCCTATGATGACGCGGTTGCGGAATCGACGTTTAAAATGATCAAGGCGGAATTCGCTGCAGATAGGCGGTTTGAAACGCTTGAACAACTGAAATTGGAGCTAGTGGATAACGTTTACTGGTTTAATCATACTCAGCTGCACAGTACTCGCGGTTACCGCTCTCCGGTCGAGTTCAGGAATACATACACCTTATAATTTCTGTCCGACTAACTGTTGACAATCTGGAATCGCTTCAATCACTCAACGGCTTGGCAGCATTACATTGTTTCTCGGAGACCAATGTTGCAAACTTGATTGGACCTGTTGAAAGAGGCGATGGCGGATGGAATACGCCCGATATGGTCACGAAGCGATACGCGCATATTCTGGATGAGGATCGCAAGAACCTTGCCTCGGAAATGGAAGTGGGTTTCTATCGGGAGGGCGGCATGAACGCAAATCAGACGCCTGTCCGTAATCCCGCTCCTGCGCAAGTAGTACCGCCCATCGTTGATGTTGGCGCCCTGGCGGCACTTCTGGCTAAGGATACGTCTTTTTTCGCCAAAGTTCTCCAGTCCGTCCGGTTTGCTAATCATCCTTGAGTTTATTAGCAAATTCAGAGCGGGAGAAAAACATCGAATTAGTAAATGTTCCCAAAACTTCTCTAATGCCCCGGAACCTGCACGGTTAATTAGCAGATTTTCTGCTAATCAATAAAATACGAGAATGCTCACCTTTATGAACAAATTGCTGATACGCAAAAACGAGGCCATTTTATGAGCAGATTTGAAAAGAAGGCGAGAAAAACAAAACAACCGGAAACCATTTAATATCAACGGTTTTCGGCCTAGAAAGTGGTGTTCTCGTCGGGATGCGAACCCGAGGCCTTTCGCTTAGGAGTTTAGTCGTTTCATTTTCTTGTGTTGTTATGAAGTGTCATACAATGCATGGAAGTTCCATCACACAAGGAAAAGCGAACGAAACGAATTTCCTCAGAGAACCCCCTGTACCCTCTCGTGCTATCGTAAAAACAATGCGCTATTAGCAAAAGTATTAGCACAAGAGGTCGGCGAACAACGTTAGTTCGCTTTTCAAGACTTGAACATTGTACACCAAACGAGCCATCTGCATTTCGTATGCGGGTGGCTCGTTTGGTGTTTTTTATTTTGTTTGGAGGCGAAAGATGAGATGAATCATATCATTGCCGTTACGAACCAAAAAGGCGGCGTTGGCAAAACCACGACTACCGCAAACCTTGGTATCGGCCTGGCCCGGGAAGGGAAGCGAGTATTGCTGGTGGATGCCGATCCGCAGGGACCACTTACCGTAAGCCTCGGGTATCCTCAACCGATCAGTTACCCATTACACTGTCGCAGATCATGAGCAAACTGTTGGTGGACGCACCGCTTCAACCTGAGGAAGGTATTCTCAGGCATGAGGAAGATGTTGACCTCATACCGGCTAATATTGAACTTTCCGGCATGGAAGTATCGTTGGTCAACGCCATGAGCCGCGAGAAGGTGCTCAAGCAATATCTGGACGACATCAAACGCGATTATGACTATATCCTGCTGGATTGTATGCCCGCACTTGGGATGCTGACTATTAACGCACTCGCTGCTGCCGATAGCGTACTCATTCCCTTACAGGCGCAGTACCTTCCCGCAAAGGGGCTGGAACAGTTCCTGTTGACCATCAACAAGGTTCGCCGACAGATTAACCCCAAGCTGAAAATCGACGGCATTCTGTTGACGATGGTGGACAATCGCACAAATTACGCCAGGAGATCAGCGGTTTATTCCGTGATACCTATGGCACAAAACTCAATATGTTCGCTTCGAAGATCTCGCATTCCATCCACACCGCTGAAATCAGTGCAGAGGGCAAAAACATTTTCGCCCACGACCCTAAAGGCACGGTCGCAGAAGCGTATCGAAATCTGACAAAGGAGGTGCTGCAAATTGAAAAGCAGCGGCAGAAACATCTCTCTGAGCAGCTATGATGATATTTTTACCACCGAGGAGACCCGTGGTGATGAAGAACGGGAAAAGGTACAGATGATTGATCTCTCGGCGCTTCATCCTTTTCGCAATCATCCTTTCAAAGTCAAGGATGACGAAGCCATGGGGAACACGGTGGAGAGCGTGAAGCAATACGGCGTAAGGGTTCCCTCCATTGCAAGGCCGCTGGAAGAGGGTGGATATGAGCTTGTCGCGGGGCATCGGCGGCGCCACGCCTGTGAATTAGCCGGGGAAAAGGAAATGCCCGTGATTGTCCGTGATCTGGATGATGATGAGGCGACCATCATTATGGTGGATAGCAACTTGCAGCGGGAAAGCCTGCTGTCAAGTGAGCGGGCGTTTGCTTATAAGATGAAGCTGGATGCTATCAAGCACCAAGGCTCACGTTCGGATTTAACTTCTATGCAAATCGCACAGAAGTTGTCTGCTGAAAGAGTCGGTGGTGATGCTGGGCTTAGCAAAGACCAAGTTAGGCGATTTATCCGCTTAACCGCTCTTATCCCCGACCTCCTCAACCTCGTAGACGATAAGAAAATCGCCTTCAATCCTACCGTGGAGCTTTCTTATCTCAAAATCGAAGAACAGGTTCTATTGCTGGACGCAATGGAAAGCGAGCAAGCTACACCTTCCCTGTCTCAAGCCCAGCGGCTCAAGAAATTCAGTCAGGAGGGTTCCCTTTCTGTCGATGTGATGCGAGCCATCATGAGCGAAGAGAAGAAGCCCGAGCAGGATAAACTGACCTTTACGGGGGATAAGCTCCGCAAATACTTTCCCAAATCGTATACGCCGGAGCAGATGGAAATCACGATCATCCGGTTGCTGGAGCAGTGGCAAAAGAAACGGCAGCACGAAGCCTCTCGTTAGGCGGTTGTCGAAGAAACGGAGGCTTGCATAATGGCAGTATTTCGTGTGGAACGCACCCGTGATTACACGGGCATGTCAAACCACCACTTGAAGAATTGGATGCTGTCTTTAAAGGCAAAAGGGCTACTGTCCATCATGCTCTCCTTGCCGAACGAATGGGATTACACCCTTCGGGGGCTGGCAGCTATCATCAAGGAAGGTGTTGATTCGATTCGGCAGGCGATTCGGGAGTTGGAGGAAGCGGGTTATATCGTTCGTGCCCGCAGCCGCAACGATAAAGGGCAACTGTCGGGAACGGAATATGTGATCTATGAGCATCCGCAGCCTGTTTCCGATTCACCTGTGTTGGAAAGTAACACACAGGAAAATCCCGTTATAGACGGCTCGAAAAAAGAAAGACCCAAACACGAGAAATCCTTATCTGCCAAGGTTTCCAAGAGATATGAGCAGCCAACCAACACGGAAACTGCCGTGCGGAAAACACCTATGTGGGAAAATCCAACGCAATTAAATACTAAAGAATCAAAGACGTATCCAGAGAGTAAAAAGCCATCAACAACATCAATCGATCCATCCATCCCTCTATCCCATCAATCTATTCAGAGGGATGGATCGGATCGATCGGATTTGACGGATGTGGTGAAGAAATTTCAAAGCCAGGTGCGAAATAACATCGACTATTTCGAGCTCTCGGAAGGCTACGAAACAAACATTTAGCAACTGGACGAGATCGTCGATCTCATGGTTGAAACGCTTTGCTCCGCACGTCCGGCGATCTCCGTTGTAGGCGATACCCTTCCTGCATCGCTGGTTAAGGAACGACTGCTCAAGATCCACAGCTAGCACATCGAGTACGTCATGAACAGCCTGAAAGCCAACACCAGGCCTGTTCGCAACATCAAGCGGTATCTGCTTACCGTGCTCTTCAATGCTCCTGCGACCATCGATAATTACTATACGGCGCAGTTCCAGCATGAGTATTACGGCGGCGGATGCGGCACATTATGTTGAAATGCTCTTTGCTCTTTAAATTGTGCCTTCTTAACGCAAGAGGAAGGATAGATAGATCGGGGAGGAGGAACGATCATACAGGAAGATATTGAAAACAGGTCGGTTGCGCTTGGTATACGGGGAACAAAGCTAACGACTCACGGTCTGAAAACAGCTATTGCCAAATACCTTGCCCATCGGAAAAATAGAAAGCTGCATAAGCTTCCCACGGGTAAGCAGACGGTCAAACAGCTGATCGGGCAGGGACAGGGTGTGACCAACATTGAGATCACGGACGGCAACATCAAATGTATGTACTCATCAACAAGCTTTTCAGCTTCCGCGGCAGTTTGAGACTTTTCAATATAGATACATTCTGTTTTCAGAATGTCAAAGAAGCTTTCCGCATATGCATTGTCCAAGGGCGTACCGGCTCGAGACATGGAGGGGGTAATGCCGTACTCGTTTAGGCGCTGTTTGTACAAGTCGGATGTATATTGACTGCCTTGATCACTATGTAGGAGAAGCGAACCATTGAATGTATTATCCTTTAGCGCAGCATCCAATGTTCTGTCTACCAGAGTAAAGCCTTGTAAACGTGACATCTGATATCCGACAATAAAGGCATCATGCAAGTCCTTAATAACGGAAAGATAGAGCCAGCCGATACGGGTACTGATGGATGTGATGTCGGTAACCCACTTTTCGTTAGGGCGAACGGCTCGGAAGTTCCGCTTGAGTAAATTTGTATAGTTACATTTTTGTGATTCGCAATCATCCCATACTCGGCTAGAATCCATTTGACTACACGTCGATAGCCAAGACGTTGCTTGTTGCGTTGTTGACATTCCACGATACATTCATAGAGCGCCAGATTCTGATCCGATCTGTCTTTTCTTTTTAACCATACATAGTAGCTGCTTCTGGCAACTCCCCAAAGTCGACACAGGTAGGCAACCGGACAAGTGTCGGAGTGTTTTAGAACTAAAGCAAAGATTACTTCTTTATCCATCTTCTTTCTGTTGAGTACAGAAAATCCCGCATCAACACAACCTGTCGCGCCAAGTCCTTAATACGCTTCTCATATTGCTTTTTTGTGGTCGGAGGCAAGGACGGAAGTAGATGGAACCTTGCCTTGCCCTCGGTAAACTCTTTCTAGGGTTCCCGGCGACCGTAGAGTCCATATTTCCTTTTATACCTGCCGATCCATGATTTGATGGTTTGCTCTGGAACCAATAGTCGGTGGCTGATCTCTTTCAGGCTTCGTTTCTCTCAAAGTACATCACTAATGCCTGCTCCCTAGTAATAAGCTCGTGCATGAAAACACCCCTTGCAAGTCTATTTTATCATGCAAAGGGTGCAGCTTTGCTGCCCATTCTCAGGGAGCTAGTTCAATTTTTCAATTTTTCTTCTTACCAAGAACAGAATAAACCGCCCACTTTTTGCGGTGGGCAGTTCTTTGTGAACCGTTATTGGGAGATTCTTATTCATCTATGTTCTACCATCCAATATTGGGTATGGTGCCCCAACCAGAAAAATCATCAACCTCAAAGGTCATGTATCTCCCGTTGTTATCTTCATGAGATTCTTGAATGTCGTTATTAGGATCCAGAATACAAGTGATTTTATAGTATCCGTTTTGTGGAGGAGTCCAGTCGATTGTGAGTGTAAGTGGGTCACCCGGATTATCAACCCAATACAGTTTATCGATTGTCGTATTGCCAAGAATCCATCGTACAGTAAGATTGCCGCCATAGAGATTATAGGAACTGCTGCTAATGTCGCCGACAACTGTTACGTTGGCACCTATTGTAATTAAATAGTTCGGGTAATACGTGTTATATCCAGTAAGTTTTCCACCGCTCCAAGAAAACCCATTGAGAATGAGATCGGGCTTTGAAGAAGAGCTGCTTGAAGAAGATCCGGATGGGCTATTTGTATTATATAGAACGTAGGTATTACAATCATAATCAGTCAGGTCTGTACCATTTACAAAATACTTGCTTTTTATGCCGAAGAGATAGGTTGGTTCACGATCAACAAGATACTGAATCTCTAACGATGGTGATGTCTCTTTTAAATAAACTGCTCCAACCACTTTCCCGGCTGGAATATCTGTACCTACTGGAAATTTTGTCATGCTAGATCGACTTCCAGAAGTAGATAGTTCATAGAGATCACCGTCATCTGTCTTCACATCTAGCAGATCATTTTGACTATAGATAACTGTGCCATCAGCTGGAGCGATGATATTTAACCAAGTATCTCCGCTTGAAGTGGCAAACCGTACGCTCAGGACATGCCAATAACCATAGTATTTCGTCCCTCCTGAATCCACGGTAACAGACTGTGGATCTCTATCATAAGTAACATTACAATTGAATAGTATGACGCTATTCATACTGTTTTGATCTGATCTGCTCCATGGAAGATACCATTCGCTGGGAGAAGCATATGCGGAAGTAAAGTTTAGTGCATTTATTAGAAAAACACACAACAAAACAAGTCCAAAAACTCGATATTTATTTTTCTTCATAAGAAATTCTCCTTTCAGCAAAACATGTTGGACGCAAAAACAATCGGATTAAGGTGCTTATCACGAATGCTTACTCGGTCTTGCTTGACATGCATAGCTTACAGGGTTGATTTGTTCAATACTGTGATGGCAATGAAATAGATTAGAAGTCGAAAAGCAGGCAATAAAACACTCTCATGCTGTACAATAATTATAGCAAATCAGTCGTTTATGTCAACATTTGCCTAAACTTTCACAACTATCATTGCAATACTGGACTTAGAATATGCTGAGAATAATTAAGCCGCAATTTTATATAGTAGTGGCCATGCCAATGGTGCACCGCTAGCATGAATAATGCTGCAACTTTTAGAACTATGTAGAATTCTTTAAATCAACAGCGTGTTTGGCTAAGGTGGCGTGCTGCATTCGCATTGTATTAACCAGCAGTTCAAACATCTTATGCTCCACCAAAACATACCACGCGAGCCACCGCCTGCTCTGAATGGCGGACAACGATTTCGCCCGATGAGGGCTCAATATAGCGACGAGCCGTAAGGCTCGCCTTTTTATAACGCATGACAAAAGCGTCTCGGTACTCAACCGAGACGCTTAATAAATAGATTTGGCTGATATTACTCTGCTACTTTTATGTTTTCACAGTAGAATACCATTCCTAAGTATTCCATGGATATAGAACCATCTTCAAGTAGGCTGATTGTTTTCCCCATTTCTCCATCTTCTATAGAAGAAACGATATCCAATTTACCATCCGCCAGGGTTCCAACTTCCGCGGCTAAAGCACCAAACGAGGTAACACTGCCATTTTGTATGAAGACGGTTCCGTCAACCATGCCCATTTCAGCCATTGCAGAGAAGGGTAATATCATGCCATATGCATTTACTTTGGTGATAGTCCATGTACCATCAAATTCAGTAATATCCGTAGCAAGAATTTCAGGTGCTGGGATGAAGCCTGGGCCGGGTTCTTCACGCCCAAATACCATATTGCTTCCTTCGTTTTCAGCAATCAACATACCGTCGTCCGTCAAGACAAATGCAAGAGGTTCATCTTCGACTGTAATTGTAATAGTATCGCCGCTCACGGTCCAGGTGGCGCTCATTTCTTCTTCGTCAGTTGCGTTTACCATCCCGGTGCCATCTGCGTTTAGAGTTACGTTTACAGCCATCCCCATATCAGCGGGATTGAGAACCATCCCTTCCGATTCGATTGATACCAGATACCAAACACCCAAATAGTCAAGGGTATCGGCTGAAGCAAAAGTACAGAGCATCAGCAGGGCAATCAACAGAGTTGCTAGTTTTTTCATCATAATACACTTCTCCTTCTTTCCTGCTATGATATTCGGTTTTAACTACTTCGGTCTATACAAGTATCATAACAAGGATTTATTTTGTTTTCAAGGCCTATGTCAATTAAAGAACTTGGTTATTTGTCTAAGACTTTTACTGCTTTTACACTATAGGAATAAAGCAATAGTCCGATTTATTGGGAGAAATGAATACAGCTAGAGCGAGGTAAACTGTATCATTAATCTTTGGGGGATGGTATGGACGTTATTCTTCTAGCGGAGGCACTAGGCCAGATACCCCAATTCCTAATATTTCCGCAGCGCGGCGAGCACTGGCATTGGTACCGGAGGTACTTCCCACGCGTATGATTTGCTCACCCATAAACACCATTGTAGCTGTCTGACCACCGTCCAGGTTGAAGCCTGTTTGGCAACCTTTTTCCAGTAGTTTACCCGCCAAGAAGGAGATACCGGCGCCTTTGCTTTTACTATGCCGCCCCTCTAGCATCATGGCAAAATAGTGCTCGGGACCTATCATGCCTACAGCTGTACGAGGTGCGAGGCTCTTACCATACTTGTTTAATGCCGTCTCGTTGAGCTGCCCATCCTTGATCAGGTACGGTCCGAAGGCTAGTACGTCCAACGCGCCCATATTCAGATATTCCTGGGCTGTGAATGCATCCGAAGCATACACTTCCATGCGCCCATCTGGGTACAACGCCATGGTATCTAAATTAGGAAAGCTACCTTTGTTATGGGCGTATGTCTTTTCTCCTAAAATCTCACCGGCGCGGATGAGAACACCCGAGCGGGCCTTTTGTTGGATTCTTACGTTGGAGTAATCACTGTTAATGGCGAAAACAGTGCTATTTTTCTTTGCGATGCTCGCGGGCCATGCCGTGCTTTTAATACGCTCCTCTGGATCGTTGGGAATACACCGGAATATGTCTCCATTTTGACTCCAAACCTCCGCCTCATACCAGGTAAGATTTTTAGCCTTGTCATAAAAACGGTAAATTTCCACTTTCAAAGTAGTGGAGGCATATCGCCAAATACCAGCATCCGCGTCTTGAAAGACAAATTCACCATCGCCTAAAAACCCAGTCTCGTTCAGCGGTGGAAAATCACCATCCTCAGCTAGCGTTGAAAAAACAGGGAATACTATTATCATAGCGAGCATCAACATCAAGTACCTTTTCATATTCATACCCTCATTTCATTGTCGATGCGAAAGTATCTCAAGATAACATAATAGAAGCTTAGTTAATTCCTCCGCAAATATTTCATTGTTTGCGCGTAGCCATTTTGTTTCTGATGTATATATTTAGCTTCTGCTGAGTGACTTTCCTTCTTGTGAAAGTTGATCAAGGGAAAAACCTCGCGTGAATGAGGCGCTTCGGTTGCACTGTTCAACCTTGCAGGGATTAGATAGAATCACAAAACGATTGCAGAATACAACGCAAAAACCGGAAAAGGTGAAATCAATCCTATCCATGAGCGCCGGGTTGTGTGAACGCAAGGGAGAAAAAACACCTGAAGAGTTGCTGTATGTAGCCGATCAGAGGATGTACAAGAACAAGCGAGAAAAGACACGGGTGGAACTGGAGAAAAAGAAAATACGATATCATATGCTTCAAATTATTTATTGGAGTGGTTGCTTTTCAATGAGAACATTAATATAACGATTTATCACACTCCAAAACTTGTTTGATATAGAACATCGAAAAGAAAAAAATCAACAAAATACGTATCTGTATTAAAGCTAGAGAATACTAACATATTATTGACATATGCCAAAAAAGACTGTAATATAATTACAGAAGCATTTGACAAAATCGGTAGAACAAAGAAGAAATACAAGTCGACGATTGATTGATATACAATAATAATACCGACAACAGAATATAAAGGGGTATTGCCATGAAACAGAAGATAAGAGTCTTTTGTATCGGGTCTGTATTACTCTTTTTCTTTTGCTTATTACTCGCTGTTCCTGCTATATGTGAAGTTGAGATCTTTTATGAAGATCTTAACTGTACTGGAGATACGTTAGACAGAGCAGAAATCCAGCGATCTTGTTAAAGGAAATTGCGGATTTTAACACGAAATTTAAAAAAACACCGTACAGAGATATAACCCCTGCTCTTTTAACGTAAATGATATTGAGAGGAGGATTTTTATGCCAAGGAAAACTTACAACGAAAAGCTTCAAGACAGCAAGGATATGCCTAAAATCATCGACATTTCGGATCAACCCCAATTTATGGAACGTTACGGTGGAACAATGATGTTGATTGCAGCACCGCTGCAATATAATGAAATCATGGCCAAAGTGCCGCCAGGGAAAATCATTACCACAGACATGATCCGTAGCTATTTGGCAAAGTTGGCAAACGCTGATTTTACCTGCCCTCTGACGGCCGGGATCTTCATCAATATTTGTGCGCATGCTTCAGCAGAACGTGATAATCAGAAGATCCCCTATTGGCGTACGGTGAAAGCAAAGGGAGAATTGAACGAGAAGTACCCGGAGGGCATCGACGGACAAAAGTTCAGATTGGAAACGGAAGGGCATACCATCATTCAGAAAGAGAAGCGATGGTTTGTCCAGGATTTTAACAACAATTTATGGGCGATAGTATGAAGCATTTACACTTTATCCGTTCAGGTTTTTTTATTGCGCGGCATCCCTAGATAAGGGGATAACAACCTGTTTCAAATGATGGAAAACATCTGCACGGGCAAGGCAAACCGTTACATTAGAACACCCCTGACGGTGGAATCGGCAAAATATTGCCCCTGATAAGAGGCGGTTCGTGTCAGGTGTTCAGTGATGGTGGCGGCTTGAAAGAATAAACATATGATGCAACATAGAAGATTCAGAACCCCATAGGCATATATCGCAAACACTTTTAAGCATAAGAAAACCATCTATTGATAAAAGGTTCTTTGTCGGCAGATGGTTTTTGGTTTGACTAAGCTGCTATGGAATGAAGCGATGCACCCCCTCGGAATAATAGTCTACCATCAAGCGGAATCGTTAGATTTTTCAGCAATCTTCAGTTGTAGTCAAGTCCGATTCAATGAAAGTTGAAACTCAAAATATTTTTATCACTACAGGAAAGTGCTTTAACATGGACCTAATCGGGTGGGCACATTCTGAACCGGAAAATCGTGTATGAATGTACTCTCCAGGGCTTGTTGAAAAAGGCAGAAACGTCACAAACAACACATAAAATCAATATCAGTTTGCTTAAACTGACTGGCAGAGGGGGAAATAATATTGCTGTCGAAAACCTATGATATTGACAACGGCATGATTCATCACTTACCGGTTCAAAGAGACAGGCGACAATATCGAAAAAGGAATGTGCTCAAATGAAAATTTACATGATTCAACGCATTGGCATGACGATTTTTCTTTACATTCTGTAGATGCTCCTTTTATGAGATACAAGCGCGGAAAAATCGTTGTGAGTTCGTTTGATGGGCGACTCCAATGAGATGTATGAATGAGCAAAGTACACATCAGAGCCCCATTTTCTTCTTAACCAAAAATGCTTGTTGGTTATTTCGTCTGCTCTCTTGCAATCGTTGATCCGCCATATAAAACATTTGCTCCGGTGTCTTTCCTCCTTCGCATTCACAGATCCCGACACTTATCGTCAATGTAATGATGTCTTCAGCGGTCTCCAACTCTTCTGGCTGCAATGCTAAGCAAATTCTATTAATAATCCGCTCTACAACCTCAATAGGTGTGTCTTGAAACAAAATCACAAATTCATCGATACCACACCTACAGAGAATATCATCATCCCTTATATACTTTTTAGCTATTGAAGCAAATAGCTTGAGCGCATTATCTCCGATGATATGCCCATATCGATTATTGATAAGCTTAAAATGATCAATGTCCATCAAAGCTACTGTAATATGGTCTTTCTTTTTTGAATGTACATGATATTGCATATCCAGGCGTTGCATAAGAAATTGTCTATTATATGTATCGGTAAGGGCATCTTTTTCTGCCTCAGTATGATAGAAATAAGCCTCAGATTTATCGCTGACGTCAATACAACTCCCGATGAATCCTTGTAATTCGCCCTCGTCACTGTAGATTGGAACGGCGCTGTCATGAATCCACCGCCATTGACCATCATATCGCCGAAGCCGATACTCTACATTACAAGGTTTTCTTTTCTTTAAGCTTTCCAGATAAGTAGCAACACGTCTTTCCAAATCATCGGGAAACACGCTTTCTTTCCATCCATCGCCAATTTCCTGTTCTAGTGTGTGTCCGGTAAAATTCAACCATGTTTGGTTAACATAATCGCACTTTCCATTCTGATCTGCTCTCCATATCATACTTGGAGAGTTCTCAACGATCCTCCTATATTCCTCCGCTGACAGCTTCATGCTATCACCTCTTAATTTTTATGCTAATTAAACGCAATTCTGAAAGGAATTCTCCTATTCTTATTATACACAATACAAATTTCGCCTTCAAGGGTTAAGAAATCCGATTTAGGCATATTCAACAAGAACAAAATGCCCTGGAAACAAATCGCTATTGTCAGTTAATTAAAAGAGGAAGCCCCAATTTAAGCTTCCTCTTACCCTTAGAGAACGATTAATCAGCATACTCGGACTTATATGCTATGCATTCCGTCGAAGTGGGAATCAAGTTGTTTTCAGATAGGTAGTCGGATATAGTCGAATCCATAGTTATTTCAAGTTGAACCGAAGAACCGGGCAAAATGCCAACATTGTAACCATACCAAGAACTGTTGGTTACATATAGAAGATTACCATCGGCGTCTTTTAAAGCGAAAACAACATCAAAACTGAGAAGCAATTCCTGAGTACTATTTGTAATCGTTGCTGTCAAATAATTATAGGTATAATATCCATCAGATTTGGTTTCCATATTAGCTACAGTGGTTAATCGGACAATCTTCAATGTTGCTTTACCCTGACCTATGACCGAAAGCATGTGGTCATCAATAGTTTTCCCCGTCAAATCGGTGTAATCGCTTGCATAAAGGTATGCATATTCACCGGGTTCCAAAACCATTGGGTAACAGTAATAAATGTCTGAGGAAACAATGCTGTTACTATCGGTGTCATACAACTCAAGAAGTCCACTAGTGAACTCCACCGGCTTATCTCCGTCATTTTTCAACTCAGCGTAAAAGTTGCAGTAGACGCTGGTGTCATAGTACGGAATGACATATAAGTTTTCTTGAGATGAAACTAGTTTACCGGCAGCTAAGGATGGAGCAGCCAGGGCAACTAAAAAAAGGACTATACAGAGCGCAAAGATCCGTTTCATGGCATATACCCTCCTTATCCATTCAATCCAGAGCGCAGTTCGGAAATATTTTCCTTTTCCTACTCAAATTATATGACGGAGGTTCATCAATGTCAAACTGGCGAAAAAGTAATAGAACGGTGTATACCTTGGCGCTTGTAGATGGGGCAGAAAGAGGATCGGGATATCATGGAGTCTTAATTTAGCCCTTGAAAACAAAATCCGTCGGTAACCAAGTAAAAAGACCAAGGACAGGAAACCGTCTTCGGCTCGGCATTTAGAACACGGGCGGAGTATTACTTTTCCACGATTGGCAAGTTTAGTTCAAGGAAAAAAGGGTTGCTCGGGTAACCCGGGTCCTGCATCAATAGGCCGTAGCAGAATACTGCGTTTATCGTGTTTTCCGCCATACCCAGCAGTTCCATGTTGCCGTTGCCAAGCTGCGGAAGGTCCATTTCAGAGTTTTCCTGCCCGTCTCTGTTCAGGTACAGAAGCCATCCTTCACCAAGGTAGGGGCAGTTTTCCAAGTCCGATCCTCGGCTGCCGAACAGAATGCCTCCCGACACGGCAACCAAATAGTCAAGCATGCGATTGTCCGAGGTCTGATAGGTCCACAAGGTTTTACCGTTCATGTCCAGGCAGTACACGGTGCTGCTTCTTTCTATAGGATACCCGTCGTCTTCATCTCCCAAGACTGTTGTGAAAATCCAGATAATTCGACCTTCGTCGGTAACGCAGAAATCATTCGAAAAAACAGTTTCGTTGGGGTTGTTCGCCGTTGAGGTCAACCCCCAAACCACTTTCCCCTCCAAATCAATCTTGTATAGAAGGCCGGCACTTTGATCATACTGTGTGTCGGTGCCTTGTCCACTGACGATGAGGGAATCTTCCGTGAGAAGCCCTTTTTCAAACTCTGCTGATGTACATCCATCCACGGTGTAATAGTACGCAAAGAGGTCGTTGCCCTTGCTGTCCTGTAGCGCTATGATAGGGTAAAGAGTGCCATTGTCGTTGTAACACCCAATGGTATAGGTTTCTTCTTCACGGGGGATAATCCAGTTGGTATTGGACCATAGCGGCGTCTCGCGCAGTAATTTCCCGTTTGCATCCAGAGTCAGTCGGTCGCAGTCATAGCCGGCGTCGTTGCGGGATGATTGCCGAAGAACCGCATAGGTGCCGTCGTCCAGCTGGGAGGGGCAAATGTATTGGGACACATTTTTTGCCGCCTCGGAAAAGACCCACCTTTGTGCTCCGTTTTTATCAAACAGGGAGATCCATGGCGTCACTTGGCCTATCGGAACCCCGGTCAACAGGATTCCATCTTCGGTGAATACTGCGCCTGAAAGAAAGCTGGTGTCCGGTATATCACAGGATATCAGGGTTTCTGGTATTTCTGTACCTAGTGCAACAAAAGCCACTTGCATACAAAACACAATCAGAACAAGAAAAAATATAGGTTTTTTCATACGAAACCACTCCATCTTTCCTGACTTATAAGTTCTCAGTATCGGACAGGGTCAGTCATACTGAAATGATGGTAGTAAGATAGGGATATGTGGTTACGGAGCCATTCGCAAACGATTTTTATAGTTCTTTTGAGAATAATATAGCATAAATGGGATACGCAGTCAATGTAGGCACAGAACCCGCGCGTCCAGCCTTTGGTATTGCTCTTTCGATTTTATCCTCAGAATAAATTGAATTGAAAACCTGTTTCCGTTTTCGGATCGTTGCTTGAGACAACTGACGATTTCTACAACCATACCAGGCTGGATGTCTGAATACCAAACATATGCGTTGCTTTTCACTGCTTTGAAAAACAGAAAATGCGATGTATAATCAAGGCAGTAAACAGACAGTATACTAAGGTTGGCTGCCCTGTTTCGCATTCGGGTAGTACAAAAATCATGAATTAACCTCTGCTTATAGCACAAACGAAGGAGAGAAATACGATGAAATTTATCAGACGTATGGCTGCAGTCGCTTGCTTGTCGCTGTTCCTGCTCTCCCTTACGGCTGCACAGGCTGCCACACCTGCACTTTCCCGTTTTTCGCTCAACGATATGGCGGTTTCCTATGTTTATGTCAACACAGAGCGTGCTGACGTACAATGGATGTTCGGCGAACCAATCGACATCGAACACTACACATCGGAAGCTACGGGTGAAGAGACGGAAATCTGGCAGTATCTCGGGATGAGCCTTACCTTTAACTCTGAAGGTAAACTGTTTCACGCCGAAGTCTCTTCGGATGCTTACATCGGCCCGCGCGGTTTGCGGGTGGGGCAAACGTCAGCTGATGTTATCGCCCTTTTCTATATCGACCCCAATCTGGAGTCCGACACCGTACTATATACATCCGGCTATGTGGAATGGATGGACGTGCAGTTCCCGCCTTTCGGCGAACTTCGCTACAATGAGGACGGTACGTTTGCCCTTCACTATGGCGCGCCAACCGGGGCTTTCAGAGAGTATGTGGAGGAAAATCCGATTAATTATATCTATGAAAATCTGGCGTTGCTAATCGTAAACTTTGACGAGAACGCTGTGGTTACAGATTTCCGATGGGACCACGGCCCGTGGGCAGAATAATAGCAGAGAGACTCGGCGTATCGCTCAAGCTGTGAACAATGGAGACATTAGTCGGGGTAGAGGGGGATGAATACTAAGATGGCTTGAAAAACATAGTATACTACTGGCTGTAACGTCCTTCTAGTACACGGGGGATATCTCGTACTCATTCGCTCACCCTTCAGACAAGAATTGGTGAAGTCCCCCTATAGTCGTTTGTACTTCCTGCATAATCTCAGCGTTTTCTATCACGTATATATAGGGGAATATCAGCAATCGCGATCCCTTCAGCGTCCGAAACAAGAGGCTACTAAGGACATGACGTTATGTTTTCACTGAAAACCCTTTTCTGCACTATGCAACGGAGGGTTTTCCAATATACAGCTTTAACGTAATCCATCCACTACTCAGTTGGTGGATGGATTATGCTAAAATTGCATATAAAAAACAGAGACATTTAAACAAAGGTTTCCGGTTTGATGGAGCATAGGAGACTCGAACTCCTGACCCCAACACTGCCAGTTCTGTAGCTGGGGCTTATCCAGATTATTAAAAGTTAAAGAGTGTTTATTGTCATTGGGTATAACTTGTCTATATTTATATAAACCTGACTAAATTCATTGGGGGTTGCTGTCAAATCCACAGTCGATATACTTATACAATATATACAATAATTGATTTCCATATAAATAAACCCTGCTAAAACCACCAAAAGGGTTTAATCAATGTATTACCAAAAGAAATTTACCGCTAAAGCCCCAATGGCATCCGGTCAAAACCTGCAATAAGGTCCACTTAAAAAGTCTGTTTGAGAAGTGATTTTCAAAAAAAGCAACAAGCTCTTCCTGACCTCTGGGATATATATTTTGCCTCGTTATTTTTTTATTGACAGATACTCCGCATGGCTGTTACACTGCCACCGTTGTCTATCGCGGAATCTGTGAATAAGGAAGTCCGTAATGATGCAGAAACTCCAGCCCAAGCTGATTCACACACTCAAAGGGTACACAAAAGCGCAACTTTTAAAGGACCTTTCTTCAGGTGTTATTGTAGCCATCATCGCCCTGCCGCTTTCTATCGCGCTGGCGCTTGCATCGGGCGTCAAACCCGAGCAGGGTATCTATACGGCTGTATTTGCCGGGTTCATTATATCTCTGCTGGGTGGGAGCCGGGTTCAAATTGCAGGGCCGACGGCCGCGTTTGCAACGATCGTAGCAGGAATCGTTGCCAAAAACGGAACAGACGGTTTAATCATCGCTGCGCTTCTGGCGGGATTTTTACTCGTGCTCATGGGCTTTTTCAAACTGGGGTCGTTGATTCGATTTATTCCCTTTACCATTACCATTGGCTTCACTGCGGGCATTGCCGTGAGCATACTGGTGGGGCAAATAAAGGATTTTCTGGGCATCACCTATCTTGCCGGATTGGAAACAGTGGATACGCTGGATAAGATGCATGCTATCGTACGCAGCTTCTCCAGTGTAAATTTACAGGCTTTACTGGTGGGAGAGGCGGCGCTTGCTGTTTTGATGCTTTGGCCTAAAATCAGCAAGCGTATCCCGGCTTCGCTGATTGCCGTACTGGTGGGCGTGCTCATGGTGCAGAAGTTTGATTTGCATGTAAACACCATTGGGGATCTGTACACCATCGCCCAAGGCTTACCCGCATTCCACCTTCCGGCACTCAGCTATAGCCGTATCGCTGCAATGTTTCCGGACGCAATCACCATCGCGCTGCTGGCCGCCATTGAATCACTGCTCTCCTGTGTTGTGGCGGATGGTATGATCAACGGTCACCACAACTCCAACATGGAGTTGATTGCGCAGGGTTTGGGCAACATTGTTTCCGTACTGTTTGGCGGCATTCCGGCAACCGGAGCCATCGCACGCACGGCAGCCAACGTAAAAAACGGAGGACGCACGCCTATCGCGGGGATGGTTCACGCTGTGGTGCTGCTATTGGTGCTCCTCTCTCTTATGTCCTATGCCGCGCTGATCCCGATGCCAGTGATCGCGGCGATACTGTTTGTGGTTGCCTATAACATGAGTGGGTGGCGGACGTTTATTAAGCTGTGTAAAACAGCCCCCAAGAGCGATATTCTTGTATTGGTCACTACTTTTGTTTTAACGGTTGTATTTGATCTGGTCGTTGCCATTGGCGTTGGAATGATGCTGGTATGCATACTGTTTGTTAAACGTATGACGGAAGAAACCGGTGTGCGTGCGTGGGTGGACGCGGATAAGGTGGAAATGGGAAGCGGCGTGGAAGTGCCTCCATTCACACGCGTTTATGAGCTGGATGGCCCATTGTTTTTCGGCGTAGCTGATAAATTAACCACCAACCTTTCCACAGCGGATTGCAAATGTATCATCTTGCGCATGCGCAGCGTCAATAGCATCGATATTACTGCGCTTAACGCGCTGGAGCAGATTTTTACCGGCTGCCGGAAAAAAGGAATTACCCTCGTGCTTTCGCACTTGAATGCACAGCCGGAAAACATGCTGACCAAAGCGGGGTTTATGGAAAAAATCGGTGCAGATAATTGCTGTGAGCATTTAGAAAAGGCGCTGGCACGCGCACAGGAGATTTCCGGTGAGTAGCATGCTGCTTAATGCTGGATGGATTTACTTGTCTGTTCATGCTGTACCGATTTCTTGCCAACAGCTCCTGAGTAAACGAAAAAGTGAATAAATATATAGCTTTTAACGCATGATTTAAGACAAATGGTGTGGATAAAATGCTGATATATGCAATGCCTATACGCCCAAAAGAACCGAAGCAAGTGTGCTTTTAGGGATATTACCGCTGTATTAGCAACACAGAGACATCATTCACATTGGTTCCGGTCGGGCCGGTGAGGAGCAGCCCGCCGCTGGCTTCCAGTGCGTGATAGGCATCGTTATTCTGAAGATGGCAATAGATGTTACAGCCTTGGCTTTCTAATAATGAGGCTGTATCTCCATCCACATAGCCGCCTGCAGCGTCGGTGGGGCCGTCCGTGCCATCGGAGCCAAAGGAAAACACAGCGGTCTGTGATAATCCCCGTATTCCCTCTGCCGCGGACAGCGCCAGCTCTTGATTGCGGCCGCCCATACCCTTGCCGGATACTTGTACAACCGTTTCGCCACCCGCAATAAAGGCGATGGATTGTTGGGTGTTCTGGTGATAGCGTGCAAGCGCGGAAAAGAATGAACCGGCTTCCCTTGCAATGCAATCCAGCGAGTCGGTTAGTATGATGGGTTGGTAGCCCTTATCACGGGCGGCATTAGCGGCAGCATAGCAAAGCTCCCGCACACTGCCGGTGATGACCGTTTCTACATTGCTGAGATGTTTGGGCGTTTCAATTTGCAGGAGCGATTCCATTTCTTTGGTAAGCTGTAAATGATACTTCTCAACAATCCGAAGAGCGTCCTCTACTGTGCTGCTGTCTGGGTACGCAGGCCCCGACGCGATCATATCCAAAGGGTCGCCAATGATATCGGAAAGAATGATGGAATACACCTGCGCGGGTTGACAATGCTGAGCAAAACGCCCTCCCTTTACTTTGGAAAAACGCTTGCGAAGCGTGTTCATCTCAACAATATTTGCGCCGCAGGTTAATAAATGGCTGGTTAAACTGGTCATAACTTCCGGGTTGGTTAACGGCGCCTCAAACAAAGCCGAACCGCCGCCGGAGATTAAAAAAAGAACCGTGTCCTCCGCGGTGAGATTTCCAGTAGCTTTCAGCACAGCTTCGGTGGCCAGAAACGAATTGGCATCGGGGATGGGGTGCCCGGCCTCATAAATCGTCACATTTGGTATATCACCCATGGTATGCCCGTATTTTGTGATAACGATTCCCTGCTGGATATGGTTATCCAGCACACGTTTGGCTGTAGACGCCATAGACCAGGCGGCTTTACCAATTGCGATCAATATCAGCTTGCCGCTGCGGAAAACCTTGCCACTTAAAGCGCGTTGTACTGCGATATCTGGTTGGACCGCTGCAATAGCCTGACTGACAATATAATCGCAATCTTCCCGTAAATGCATTTTTGTCACTCCAATCTATATCCGTCCGCGTTGCGATGAATATTGGTATAAAAATAGCCGGACTGCTCTTGCGAACAGTCCGGCATACTCAGCCTTAATGCAAGAACAGGGAAATAATGAATACACCGATTATCGACGAAATACCGACAACAAGAGTGCCTAACGTCTGTGTCTTATAACCATTTTGCGGGCTCATACCGCCAAAGTTGGTAACGACCCAGAAGTATGAATCATTTGCGTGCGATACAGTCATTGCTCCCGCGCCGATGGCAATAACCGTAAGAGACGCAAGAGCGGGGCTGGATAGCCCAAGCATAGGCAATAGCGGGGCTACAATGCCTGCGGTAGTCGTAATCGCCACGGTTGAAGAACCCTGTGCCGATTTCAGGATGGCCGCCAGCAGGAAGGGGGAAGAAAACGCCCATCGTTTCAAACACAAGAGCATTGGCCTTGATGTAATTTACAATGTCGGAAGAGGCAATCACCTTGCCCAACACACCGCCGGCAGCAGTGATGAACAGAATGGGGCCTACTGTTTTAAGCGTATCATTGGTCAGGTCATAGAAGTCTTTTCCCTTATCAGCCTCATGAACAGGCTGACGATAGCAATAACAGCGCCAACAGCAAGTGCGATAATGGGCGTACCAAGGAAAGCGATGAAAGGTATGGTGAGCTTTGCCATAGAAAAGGCGGAGGCGAGCGCCATCAACAAAATCGGTACCACGATCGGGGCGAATGCAAGCCAGCCATTGGGCAGTTTGCCATACTCGGCCACCAACTGCTCATAAGTCTTAACGGATTCGTTGCTCTCCTCGTCCTCGGAGGATTTAACACGTTTGCCGATAAACTTTGCAAAGAAATAACTGGCGATCAACGCGGGGATGGATACAAGAACGCCAAGGCCGATGACAATCAGCAAGCTGTCACCAACGCCCAAAGTGCCGGCTGCAGCAATAGGGCCGGGTGTGGGCGGAATAAAGCAATGGCTTATGTAAAGACCCATGGAGAGTGCAACAGTCATAGCAACGCTGCTTGCTCCGGTACGCTTAACCAACGCTTTACGTATGGGGTTGAGCACGACGAAACCGCTGTCGCAAAACACGGGGATAGATACGATCCAACCCATGAGTTCAATCGCAAATTCCGGATGTTTTTTGCCAACCACTCGAACAACACTGTCCGCCATTTTGAGCGCGGCTCCGGTACGTTCCAACAACGTTCCAACCAATGCGCCAAAAATGATAACGATGCCAATACTGCTGAAGGTTCCGCTGAAACCTGCGCCAATAATATCGGCAATGCCGGATACAGCGTTTCCGTTGGCATCCGTGTACTTATACAACGGGATACCTGCAATCAAACCAAAAATGAGTGCGACGCCCATAATGGACAGAAAAGGATGAATCTTGAATTTGCTGATGGCAACGATCATCAGCACGATGGCTAGAATGAATACGATAATAAGTCCAATACCAGTCATGATAAAGCCTCCTTATTATTTTGTGGTGCCTCTATTGATCATTATTATACTCGATTGAGCATATATTGAAATGTTACAGAAACCAAATATGGAGTCAAAATTATGTTGCGCATAACAATCTAGCCTTGGATTGTCGATTCTACATCCATATCCAGATGAATCTTATCGCTGATATCGCGGTAAAAATGAATAGCGTTGTAGTATAGAGAAGAAAAACGGATGCTTCGCGGATCATACCCAGTTTTTTCAGCCAGTTGTTTGAACCTGTATTGAAGTGTATTCTTATGTATATACAGATTATTAGCAGCTTCTGTTATAGAGCCTTCGCATGTATAATAGGTATCCAGCATAAGAATCCAGTTGGGGATTTCATCGATTGAGCAGTTGCGGAAAATACGGCGTACATATTCCAGCTTGGTCATATCGGATACTTCGCCGGAGAAAATTTCCATGTTGATGCTGTCGTACAAGCGGATGTCTTTTGTTGGAGAACGCAGGCAGGTTCGCAGCGCTTTTTGGGCGTGCTGGTATGCAGTGTTAATGAACGCGAAGCTTTGCACAGCATCATCAATCCCGATGCAGACCATGAGAGCGGGATTGTTCTCGATTTTTACTTTAATATTCTTTGCGATCATTTCTATGTGTGTATCGTCCAATCTAGGAAGGCAGCATACCAATGCGCTGCCCGACTTGAAGACAATCGCGTCTGTAATAGCGTTTGCCAGTTTGCGAACGCTGCCCTCGGCGCTGTCAATGCTGCGTTGCAGCGCGACTGTTACAGTTTCGTCTCTTGGAATGATACTAACCAGCATGATTCTGCGGGGCAGTGTGATGTCAATACCGATCTGGCGCCCGTTTTCCACCATCTGCCGGTTAATCTCCTGAGGGGTGCCGTGAACCCAATCGTTCAGAAAACGGGTACGGATGCGTTGATCAACGTCGATCTCCTGCCGCATGGATATATCCAATAGTAGGATCTCCGTCATCTTTTTAATAATTTGTCCGTATTTGCCCACTTTCTTTTCCGGCCCCGTAACACCAATGACGCCAATGATATCCTTCTGAAACTCAATTGGCAGGTTAATGCCTGGCTTGGCACCAATATATTCCTCGTTGCTGTGAATGGTAAGACATTCCAGCTTCTCATCCACAACGCGTTTTGCCCCGGCGTGGAAAGTGCCTATACGGCTTGGGTCGGTGCTGGCAATGATGGTTCCGTAATGATCCATCATGTTGACTTGCTCGCCAATGATATTGCTGATTTCATAAACGATTTTTCTACAACTGCTTTTAGGAAACTTCATCGTCATACCTCTTATCGAACAAGAATGGTTTATGCTGTAGGGTAGATTATGGATACTATTGGTTACTGCGCTTAAATAAGTGTTGGTAAAATGCAACACGAGTGGCTCTCTGTAATAAATCTGGTGAAAGCAAACCCATGCATCCAAATCCTTGGTAATATATGCAAGATGATTGCCTGCCTTGATGCGTATGGGCAGACCTCTTGTCTGTTGGATCGGCTCCGGTACGCTGGCTATGGTTTCTCCTGTTGTGCTTTTATCTATATACACTATCAGGTATTCTCGGTTCAATACCCAGTAAGGTGAGAGGTTGAAATCTTTTTTCTATTATAGAACTGATCACTAACAAAGTCCATTGACTATCGGTTTTTTACCGAGATGCTGCAGCGAAAAGGATAGGCTAGCAGTGCCAAAAGAAAAATCTTCTTAAGTACGCTAACAAGAAGAAAGCGAGTACATAAAAAGAAGCGCGAGGTAAGTCATATTTTGATTGATTTTGCTGGCTGTTTGACATATGCTCATAAAACAAAAGCGCTCGGTCTTTACCGATGCGCTTTTGTGCCCTGCAAAATAAAGTCGATACTTTATGCTATTAGTACGCGCGGGCCACGCTTCACGGGGAAATAGATGCCCCTCCATCATTTGAAGCCTCTGTAGACTTCTCCTGTTTACATTATACTTTTCGCAGACAACAATGTCAACTTCTTAATTGGATAATTGTGGGATAAATGATCATATGATGATATCCTTTATGTATGGGTGCTTCTCGTGACAGATAGAAAAACGCACTGGCATGAAAAGAAAAACCAGAAGGTTATGATTACTTTGTGCGAACATGAGCTGTGAACTGAACCCCAAAAGCTGGACAGATTCTGCCCGAAGAATGACAATACGGACATTATAGCACGGTATTGCTAATCGTACGACCCAAAAATCGCAAAAGCCTTGGACACTTTTGTGTGATTCCGTCGGCGCAGTACATAAAGCAGAAAAGCAAAGCTAGGTCAAGGGCTTACGGTACCCTTGACGTGGCTTTCCTTTTCTGCTATCCCCTCAAGTCGACGGAATCACACAAAGGATTCCTGAGGTTGGCCGTGCGGCCATGGAGCACAGCGTCTTAAACCGTCGCTCTTATCGCATAGGGCGTAAGGCCGGTCTTAAGCTGGATTCGCTCGTGGTTGTAATAGTGTATGTACTCATCAACAAGCTTTTCAGCTTCCGCGGCAGTTTGAGACTTTTCAATATAGATACATTCTGTTTTCAGAATGTCAAAGAAGCTTTCCGCATATGCATTGTCCAAGGGCGTACCGGCTCGAGATATGGAGGGGGTAATGCCGTACTCGTTTAGGCGCTGTTTGTACAAGTCGGATGTATATTGACTGCCTTGATCACTATGTAGGAGAAGCGAACCATTGAATGTATTATCCTTTAGCGCAGCATCCAATGTTCTGTCTACCAGAGTAAAGCCTTGTAAACGTGACATCTGATATCCGACAATAAAGGCATCATGCAAGTCCTTAATAACGGAAAGATAGAGCCAGCCGATACGGGTACTGATGGATGTGATGTCGGTAACCCACTTTTCGTTAGGGCGAACGGCTCGGAAGTTCCGCTTGAGTAAATTTGTATAGTTACATTTTTGTGATTCGCAATCATCCCATACTCGGCTAGAATCCATTTGACTACACGTCGATAGCCAAGACGTTGCTTGTTGCGTTGTTGACATTCCACGATACATTCATAGAGCGCCAGATTCTGATCCGATCTGTCTTTTCTTTTTAACCATACATAGTAGCTGCTTCTGGCAACTCCCCAAAGTCGACACAGGTAGGCAACCGGACAAGTGTCGGAGTGTTTTAGAACTAAAGCAAAGATTACTTCTTTATCCATCTTCTTTCTGTTGAGTACAGAAAATCCCGCATCAACACAACCTGTCGCGCCAAGTCCTTAATACGCTTCTCATATTGCTTTTTTGTGGTCGGAGGCAAGGACGGAAGTAGATGGAACCTTGCCTTGCCCTCGGTAAACTCTTTCTAGGGTTCCCGGCGACCGTAGAGTCCATATTTCCTTTTATACCTGCCGATCCATGATTTGATGGTTTGCTCTGGAACCAATAGTCGGTGGCTGATCTCTTTCAGGCTTCGTTTCTCTCAAAGTACATCACTAATGCCTGCTCCCTAGTAATAAGCTCGTGCATGAAAACACCCCTTGCAAGTCTATTTTATCATGCAAAGGGTGCAGCTTTGCTGCCCATTCTCAGGGAGCTAGTTCAATTTTCAGCACAGGGCACATCCGCCGCTCGATGGCGGAATAATAGTTCAGAGGATGGATCGCTTCCGCTTTCCAGCCAACAAGCATTACCATTTTTTTAAGAGCACGTCTTGCGGCATGGTCTTGTCCAGACTAAATCGGCTAACAGTCTCTTCGTTTTAGTGTTTTCATCTTCCAGTTGTTTGAGCTTTTCATGTTATTGATTAGCATACCTCCGAACTTCTTCTTCTATCTGCCTTTATTTGCTAGATCCCAAACTTTTACTGGAATGGTTTTTCGGGAGAAAAGGTCGATTGAAATTTAAACGTATCAGATTGTACATCTCGGTATTATCAAAATAGATAGCGTATAGATGAATACGGAAATGCAATAGATGACCAAATTTATACCAAATATTATATACAACTTAGCGTGAAATGGTAATAGTTGCAACCAGAAGCACAGTAATAAAATACAACAAAAGTCGTTATTCTTTAGATAGAACGAGAAGAAATTCTCCAAAATTAAAAATAAAATATTTAATATGCACAAAAAAATAAGGAATATATGTGAATATATGATATATTGTAATGGAGAGAATATTCGGGCATACTGAAATCACGGAAGGATAGTACGTAAACTGAACGAGTGATAGACGGTGTGCTCTCCAAACAGGAGGCGTATTGTAAACATGATGAATATGGAGAATACAAATCGAATCCTTCCGATGGCGAAGTTTCTGCTGCCGTCTATCACACCAGCTGAACGCAGAGCATGTGCGTATCTGGTGGAGAACCCGGTTAAAGTTGCAAGAATGACGCTTGTGGATTTTGCAAAAGCTTCGGACAGCAGCCAGCCGTCCATCATCAGATTGTGTAAACGGATTGGTGTGAGCGGCTATGCGGAACTTAAATCAACGCTGGCTGTGCAGCTGGCAGAGGAAGGCCGCATCGGTATAGATTTGAACTATGAAAAAGAGACGCTGTTTAGCGATGATATCATTAAAACAGTCGATCTGGTTCTTCAAGGTAGTATCCGAATTCTGCACGATATGTTGGCGCAAGCCGCAAACGATTACGACCGGGCGGTTGAAGCGCTGCTGAAAGCTAAGAGGATTCTCTATCTGGCGATCGGCGATGGAATGGTACCCTGCAAATTTGCGTGCTTTAAGTTTATCAAGCTTGGTTATGACTGTATGGCGGACAGTGACCCGGATATTATGATTATTGGGGCTTGTAACCTAAAGTACGGGGATGTGGTGGTAGCCATATCGCATTCGGGCAGAAGCCTGCAGGTAAACAATGCTTTAAAGATTGCCCATGATAACGGGGCAACCACCATTTGTATTACTGGTAGCGAGCATTCCCCCATGACCGAGCACAGCGATATTACATTACTTACCGGCACTTCGGACACGACCGTCAGCTTGGATGTTGTCGCCAGACGCATTGCAGAACAAGCCATTTTGGAAGCGCTGTACTATTGTGTGGAGAAATATATGGAACCCAGTTCGCTTACAAGGCTGCGTTTCGTTTCGCAAGCGCTAAAGGTGAACAAGGTGAAAAACGAGGTAAAGGAAGAGTAAATAATGATCAGGTCTTTTCGTGACGCACTGCGCGATTCCCTTATGAAACTGGCGGAAACAGACGACCGTTTTGTGGTTTTGAATGCGGACTCCGCTCGGGTTTTAAATTTGGATGTTTTCAAGGCAACCTATCCGAACCGCATTTTTTGTTATGGCATCAGCGAGGCGGATATGGTAAGTGCGGCGGCTGGAATCAGCACAACAGGCATTACCCCGATTGTCGTTGGATTCTCGATGTTTGTTACCGAAAAGCCCTTTGAGCAAATTCGCCAGTCGATATGTTACCCTAACCTGAACGTGAAAATCGTTGCAACACACGCTGGGCTTTGTGTAGGGCAGGACGGGGCAACGCACCAAAACCTTGAGGACCTTACGGTTATGCGCTCCCTGCCGAATATGAGTGTTCTGGTAGCCGCGGATGCGGCGCAAACCAGCGCGGCCATCGCGGCGATGATGGAGAATAAAGGCCCGTGTTACCTTCGTTTGGGCCGGGATAGGGCAGAAGATATTTATGCAGCTCAACCGGTGTTCCGCATTGGCGGAAGCGACGTAATGAAGGAAGGAAACGATGTTACACTAGCTGCTTGCGGACTGATGGTTGATCAATCCCTGAAGGCGGCGGCACTGTTAAAAGCAGACGGAATTGATGCGGCAGTGCTGAATATGTACAGCATTAAACCGCTGGATGAAGAAGCAGTGCTTTTACAGGCGGAAAAAACAGGCGCGATTGTGACAGTGGAGGATCACACCATTCTCGGCGGCTTAGGGGGCGCAGTTGCGGAAGCGTTGGCCAAACGCCGGCCAACACCGGTGGAATTTATCGGCACAAAGGATACCTTTGGCGAATCCGGTACGCAAAGCGAGCTGTTTGAAAAGTATGGGCTTACACCCCGGCATATTGCGGAAGCTGCCAAAAGGGTGATTGCCCGGAAAACCGCAAGCGCTTAAACCGGTAATGCAAAGCGGCGAAAGATGACATCAGATGGAAGGTCGTACACATGCAAAGAGACTATGAGGTACTTCGGAAAATTGCGCAAGAGCTGCGTATAGATGTTTTAGATATGGTCTACCACGCCCGGTCCGGCCATCTCGGGGGCGCGTTCTCTATTATAGAGGTGCTTACGGCGCTCTACTTCGTAGAGATGCGTTATCAGCCTCAACAACCCCATGATCCTGATCGTGACCGGTTTGTTTTATCCAAGGGGCATACGGCTCCCGCACTGTACGTAACATTGGCGAAAGCGGGGTTTTTTCCTAAGGAACGGCTTTTCGATTCGTTCCGTTCTGTAAATTCGATTTTGCAGGGACATCCCGACATGAAGAAAACTCCCGGTATCGATATGACCAGCGGCTCGCTGGGGATCGGCCTTTCGGCGGCGGCAGGGATGGCGCTTTCGGGGAAAATATGCAATAAGGATTATAAAGTCTATTGCATGATTGGCGACGGCGAGCTGGATGAAGGACAGATTTGGGAAGCAGCTGCGACCGCCGTTTGCCAGGGGCTGGATAATTTGATTGCTTTTGTGGATATTAATGGCCTGCAAAATGATGACTTAACCTGCAACGTGAAGAACCTTGGGGATATCGCCGCCAAGTGGAAGGCTTTCGGCTGGAATGTTGCCGAAGTAGATGGGCATAGCTTTGAAGACATCATACCGGCGATAGAAACAGCGAAAGCGCATACAGGTAACCCGTCCGTCATACTCTGCCATACGCTGAAGGGCAAAGGGGTATCCTTTATGGAGAACGTGGTTGTATGGCATGGTAAAACACCAAGTGAAAAAGAATACCAGACCGCGCGTGCGGAGCTGTTGGCGTAAAACGGTAAGCAGACTGCAAACGCCGGTCGTATTCCCGGGATACGCAAGCAAGATAAACAACTGACAACAACGGAGGCTACTACATGCTGAAAGATATCCTCATCGGCTGCGACGTCGGCACGTCGGGCACCAAAGCGGTGGCGGTAACGCCAGATGGAACGGTGCTTGCCAGTGCGCATCGAGCACATGCCATTTTAGCGCCTCACCCAAACTGGGGGGAGCAATGGCCACAGGTATGGCTGGATGCGATGACACAAACGGTAGCCGAGGTGGCCGCTAAGGTCGAGAAGGAGAGGATTGCGGGTATTTGTGTGAGCGCGTTGTATGGCGGCACAGGCGTACTGCTGGATGCCCAAATGCAGCCTGTTCGGCCTGCTATTATCTGGATCGACCGGCGCGCCACTGCAGAGAGTGAATATATCCGTAACCATATCGGGGTCGACAAAATTTTTGCAGTATCCGCCAACGGTATTGACAGCTATTTTGGCTATGTGAAGCTGATGTGGGTAAAGCGTCATGAACCGGAATTATTCGCCAAAATCAAAACGATTTTACCCATTCACAGTTATTTGATTTACCGTATGACCGGGGAAATCGCTATCGATTATTCCTCTGCGGGGAATCTGGGTGGCGTTTACAATTTTGCCAATCGAACCTGGTCTGCAGAAATGGCGGACGAACTGGGCATCGATCTTGCTCAGCTGCCCGCGAACCTGGAGGGGTCCACGGACATTGCCGGATCGGTGAATGCGGAATTTGCAGGGATACTTGGCGTACCGCAGGGCACACCCGTCCTGTGCGGTACGGTAGACTGTCTGGCGGCGATGCTGAGTATAGGATGTACCAAAGCGGGCGATAACGCCGCTATTTTGGGAACATCCCTAAACTGGGGCTATTTGAGCGAAACGCGCCCAGCAGACGCCAATTTGGTATCCATGCCATACTGCCTCAGCCCAGAGAAGCTAACCTATATCTATGGCGGCGCTTCTACGGCGGGTGCACTGCCCAGATGGTTTATGACCAACTTTATCGGTAGCGAAACACAGGCGGATTACGCGCGTTTGGAAAGTGAAGCGGCACCGATACCCGCAGGGGCGGAGGGATTGCTGCTGCTGCCCTACTTTATGGGGGAGCGTACGCCGGTTTGGGATGAAAATGCAAGCGGCGTCTTTATGGGGCTATCGCTAACGCATACCAGAGCGCACATGTACCGGGCGCTTCTGGAATCGTCCGCCTATGCGCTGCGGGACATTATCGAGGCTATGGCAGGCGGAATGAAGATACAAAAAGTGTATCTTACAGGCGGTGGCGCCAAATCCCGCCTGTGGCGTTCCATCTTTGCGGATGTAACGGGGCTTACGGTCATATCGCCTGAAAATCCGCTGGAAGCACCGGTGGGCGATGCGTTTATGGCAGGGCTAGCCACAGGATTGATTGACAACCCGGAAAAGATTACCGCATGGATGGCGCTGGGCGAACCGATCGTACCAAATGCGGAAAACCACGAACGTTACGATCAACTGTTTGCGGTATACCGTTCGCTGTATAAGCATACGAAAGATGATATGAAAGCGCTGCGGGAAGCCGTAAGCCATAAACAGCCTACAGCATGAACACGAATCATAAGGCACGAAACGCCTATGAGAATATTAACGGAGGTGTAACCCAATGAAAAAAATCCTGGTAGCCATTCTCGCTCTGGTGCTCGCTCTCGCGCCGATTTTGAGCGTATCGGCAGAAACGGTTCAGTATGCCAAGACCGAATACCATCTGGTATTTATCCCCAAGCTGGTTCACGAATGGTACGAAGACGTGAAAGCCGGTATCGACGTTGCCGTTGCTGAGCTGGCGGAACAGGGAATCACCGTAACGTATGCATGGGAACCCCCCACGGATGCCATCGTGACCGACCAGATCGCCAAGATTGAAGGCGCCGTTGCCACCAATCCGGATGCGATTTCCATCGCTGTCATTGATGCTTCCGCTACCACCAGCGTAATCAACGAGCTGGTTGCCAGCGGCGTGAAAATGTGCACTTTTGACTGTGACGCGCCCGATTCTGACCGCTACTACTATTGCGGCCATGCAGGCAACTATGACGACGGCTTCTACATGGGCGAAACCCTTGCCGCTTCGTTGAACTACACCGGCGAAGTCGCCATTCTGGCTGGCACGCTGAGCGCCGGCAACCATCAGGAACGTGTAGCCGGCTTCAAGGCCGCTATCGCGCAGTATGCGGACATGACCGTCGTCGCCGAGCAGGCTGACAATGATTCCGTTGAAACCGCTTTGGATGTTATGGAAGGTTGGATCTCCGCGTATCCCGACCTGAAGGGCGTTATCGGCGTAAATGCCGCCAGCCCCATCGGCGCTGCCCGTGCGGTTACGGACGCTGGTAAAGTTGGGGACATCCTCATCGTTGGCATGGCTGAAAACCAGGAAGCTATGGAATACGTGAAGAGCGGAACCATCCTGTGCACCCTCAAACAACAGGTGCCCACCTACGGCTACAACAGCGTTTTCAATATGCTGCTGATCGCCGATGGTAAAGAGCCTACCGTGAAAGTGGACGAAATCCCCGCGGTTTATGTAACCATCGACAACGTGGATCAGTTCCTCGCGGAATAAGTATGGCAATCGCCTGAACAGGACGGATACACTCACGTTCCGGTTGGTCCGGCTCACGCCGGGCCAATCGGAATATGGAGGAAAGAGCCAATGATAGAAAATATACTGGAATTTCGTGGGATATCCAAGCAATTTCCGGGTGTCCGCGCGTTAAGCGACGTGAGTCTGTCGATTCAGAAAGCTGAAATACACGGCTTGATCGGCGAAAACGGCGCGGGAAAATCCACCCTGATGAAAGTGCTTTTGGGTATCTATCAGGCGGATTGCGGAGAGATTATTTTAAACGGTAAATCCGTTCATATCACGTCGCCGTTTCATGCCAACTCCATCGGTATCGGTATGGTACCACAGGAATTGGACCTGAATCCCTTTGTGACTGTTAAGGAGAATATATTCCTTGGTAACGAGATCAAAGGGCGGATGGGTTCGATCGACTGGAAAAAAACGACCGGAGAAGCCAGACGTGCGCTGGAGATGATCGGGGCGAATGTAGATCCAAATATCATCGTCAGCAAGCTCAGCGTTGCGCAGCAGCAACTGGTACAAATTTCGCGTGCGTTAATGACGGGTGCACAGCTGCTGGTTTTTGATGAACCAACCGCCTCGCTGACTTCGGTGGAAACGGAGTTTTTGCTTAAGCTCATGCTGCGTTTAAAGGAGCAGGGCAAAACCATTATCTTCATATCCCATCATCTGGAGGAACTGCTGTCTACAACCGATCATATTACCGTTATGCGCGACGGGTATGTTGTGCACCAATGCGATACCAAAGATGCGTCCATCGGTATGCTGATTGAGCATATGGCGGGCAAAAAAATACAGCAGATGCACCGGGAAGAACGTGTTATTCCGGATGAAGTAATATTAAAAGTGGATAACTTCTGCCGGAAAAACGAATTTCAAAATGTATCTTTTGAAGTACGCCGTGGTGAAATTTTTGGTCTCGGCGGACTGGTGGGCGCCGGGCGGACGGAACTGATGAGTGCGGTATTCGGCATCACGCAGCCCGATACGGGCAAAATGTACTTTGAAGGCAAAGAAGTGCGTATACACTCGCCGCATGAGGCGATTAATCTCGGTATGGGCTTTGTGCCTGAGGAACGCAGACTGCATGGCATTTTTCCGGAACTGACTGTACGGGAAAACATGGTGGTCAGCATACTGGAAAAGCTGTACCAGTCCTTTTTCCTGCGCAATTCGCAGGCGGAGGCAAAATGCCGGGAATATATAGAAAAAATCAGAATCAAGACACCTGCTACGTCAACGTACATCCGCAGCCTTTCGGGCGGCAACCAGCAAAAGGTGATCCTTTCTCGTTGGTTGATCCGCGATTCGAAATTGTTGATTCTGGACGAACCTACCCGTGGCATTGATGTGAATGCAAAAAGTGAGATTTATAGCCTGATTCGGGAACTGGCCAAACAGGGCATTACCGTGATTGTGGTATCCTCCGAGCAGGAGGAACTGCTGCTGCTGACGGATCGGGTAATGATTATGCACGAGGGTGCGGTGAAGGGTTTCCGCGATACCGCTACCCTCAAGGAAAAAGATATTCTCGATATCGCATTAAGATCGTGAGGTGCGCTTATGAATTGCGAAACGATTAAACCGCGTAAGCGGTCCCTGGCAGACCTTTCAACGGCAAGTATGATCTTTATCATCCTTGTTTTACTATGCACGGTGCTTGGTATTTACAAACCAGCGTTTGTATCCCAGTACAACGTGATGTCGCTGAGCCGGTCCATCAGCTATAAAACGATGGTGGCTTTCGGGCAGACGCTGGTTTTACTTACCGGCGGCATTGACCTTTCCGTGGCGGGGATGGCCGGTATGGCGGGCATCTTCGTAACTACGCTGATGGTGGATGTGGGTTTGGACCCGTATCTTTCTATGGCGATCGTTATCATCGGTGCGTTCCTGGCAGGATTGCTCAACGGCTTCTTTATTACCAAGATGAAGATGGTTCCCTTTGTGGTCACGCTTGCGACCGGCAGCATCTTCACAGGTATTATTTATGTCGTCACGAAAGGCTCTCCTATCATGGGCATTCCGGAAAAGGCAACCTCGCTTGGGCAGGGCGTTATTTCCGGCATCATCCCATACCCTGTGGTGCTGATGCTGCTTTTGGCTGCGGTACTCATGTATATGCTTCGCCTGACGCCTTTTGGCAGGCACATTTACGCGGTGGGCGGCAACCAGTATGCAGCTAAAATTGCCGGAATTAAAACCGAGCAGGTAACATCCATCGTGTATGGCCTTTCCGCGGTTACGGCCGCCATAGCCGGCATCATGATTACGTGCCGCTTGGGGACTGCCCAACCGACGGTGGGCGCGGACTGGGTAATGCCCTCTGTAACGGCAGCCTGCATCGGCGGTACGTCGCTGGCCGGGGGACGCGGCAGTATTGTTGGGTCCATTGTCGGCGGTGTGTTTATGGGTGTTATTTCAAACGCGATCGTGATTTTGAACGTATCCCCCTACTGGGAAAACGTGGTGATTGGTGCGGTCGTACTGGTTGCGATAGCGATTGATCGTTTCAAGGTGATTAAACAATAATTTTCGCAAACACGAGGAGGAAGAATGATGAAGGTCGATTTCAGTAAAGTTGTTGAGCTCAGCCATACGATGCTTCCCGAACAAGAGCCGTTTATGCTGAAGGTGAACCTGTTTGACGTGAATGATCTGGGTGAGCGCGGCGAGCCCCACAGTGAAGGCGTTTGGTATGTAGCGGCGGATGTGAGCTTTTCCACTCACTGCGGTACGCATATCGAGTTTCCGCTGCACCATTGGAAGGGCGGAGACGACGCCATGACCTACCCGCTGACCCAGATGATCGGCGAATGCCAGGTGTTGAATTTTGTCGGCAAACAAGCTGGAGAGGGTATCACGCTGGCTGAGATGCAGAAAGAAGCTGAAAAAGTACGGGAAGGGGACATTGTGTTCATCCGTACGGATTTTGATCAAAAATGGCGCACCGAGGACTGGGAGCCCTTCCCGTTTATTGAAACGGATGCGTTGGAGTGGCTGCTGGACACGAAAAAGATCAAGGCGATCGGTTCGGATGCGACTTCCATTGAGGATTTGAGCAAGCTGGATCAGCCCAACCATTCCGCCTGTTTCAGCCGGGGCGTGGCGATCATCGAATCGCTGAAAAACCTGTCGATGATTCAAAACGGACGCGCGCTTGTGTTTATACTGCCCATGAAGATCAAAGGCATTGACGCGTGCCCGTCTCGTATTATCGCCATCAACGATGGAGGCATTGTTTCGTAATTTCGTGCCCGCTGCGGTGCGAAGGCTGAAAACGGTAGTACAGGAAAGGATAACAGACGCATGAAATTAGGTCTTAACCTGTCCTTTGCGACCAAGCGTTGGTTGAAACCGGAAAATCTGGCACGGTTATGCGCGGAAACCTTCCATGTGGATACCGTACAGTTCACGTTTGATCTCATTGACCCGTGGTGGCCCAAGATACAGCGCCGTGATCTGGCTGATGCGTACCGTGAGGCGTTTCAAGACAAGGGCATACAAATCGCATCTGCTTTTGGCGGCGTAGCGTCCTACACATATGCGCAGTTTTTGGCGCCGACGCAGGAGCAGCGGGACATCTCTCTGGCATTTTGGAAACGCGCTGTCGATCTGACGGCGGAACTGGGCGCGAAAACGTTGGGCACACCCATTGGCGGCATGAGCTATGAGGACTGGAAGGGCCCCGTTGCATCGCAGGCGCTGTACCAATCGGCGCAAACAGCGCTGCGGGAGCTGGCGGCGTATGCAAAGAAGAAGGGGCTAACGGAAATCCAGATTGAGGCGACGCCGCTGCGTGCAGAATTGCTGTATACACCGCAGACTGCCCGGCAATTTGTTGCCGATTTGGACGGAATAACCGCAATTCCTGTACGGTTGCTGATCGACTGGGGTCATGCTTTGTGTGAACGCATTCCGGAAACCACCCATTCCATGGAAGAATGGCTTTCTGTGTGCAAACCCTATGTGGGTGGTATCCACTTGCAGCAAACGGATGGTTTGTGGGACAGGCATTGGGATTATACACGGGATGGACTTGTCACACCGGAATTGATACGGGAAACCACAAAAAAAGCAGGTGTGGAAAATATAACCCAGTATCTGGAAGTCGTAACGATCTTTGAGGATGACGATGACGAGGTGCTGGAGCGTATGAAGGTGTCGATGGAGCATTTGCATAGCGTTTTCGTCTGATGTTTTTAGGGGAAAATGAGATGTAAATCTATAAGGGAGGAGGGAATAACTTGCATACCGTTGCGATCGGCTGTGACCCCAATGCAGAAAACGCAAAGCGGGAGATAATTGAGTTTTTGCAGGGGAAAGGGTACAGCGTTACGGATTTTGGAAGCGAGGACCCGATTTATGCGAATGTTGCCGTTGCGGTGGCGCGGGCTGTGGCAGACGGAAAGTATGACCGCGGACTGCTGATTTGCGGAACCGGCATTGGCGTCTCGCTGGCGGCCAACAAGGTGAAAGGCGCATATGCGGCGCTGTTGTCGGATATTTATTCGGCAGAGCGCGCACGCAAAAGCAATGATGCAAACATTGCGTGTTTTGGCGCTTTTACATTGGGCATTGCGCATATGAAACGCCTGGCAGAGGAGTTTTTAGCGTGCGAATATGTACCGGGAGGGCCCTCCCAACCAAAAGTGGACAGGATTCGCGCCTTTGATCATTAACGTGGAGAATCTGCATTTAAATTGCCCCTGTTGTGTTAAGCACGATAGGGGCTAATCTGATTTTATTGTAAAACAAGCATTACAGGGAAACAACCCGGTTTTTATTGGCAGACCGGTGATGAAAACAGGATCTTGGAATACGCATACAAAGTCTGCTGCCTGAAAAAGCAAAGCTGGCGTCGGAGCGCGTTTTGTTTTCTGGACTTCGTTCCAGACAGAAAACATATTAATATCTCCTCTTCATAGCGGTGAAGGTTAAAATGCAAGGCGGGAATCGGCAAGAACAACTACGATGAGCCTGTAGCAATCCTGCATGTTGAAAAGCAAATACGATTTATTGTATAACTGGTAATGGCTTTGATTTGCAGTTAAATCAATATAAAAGTGCATTGTAAGCCCTTACTTTGTATGAATTGATTCTTTAAAAGATGAGTGCGAAAACGTGACATGCTCCCCCGGATTGGTCAAAGACGTGCCCTTCGGTGCAGGCGAGTACCTTTACTCTGTAACTGCCGAAAATATGGATCTGGTTTACAACACCGGTTGGCACAAGGTTGCCCTCATCGGCACGTTACTGATTACCGTTTTGGATAATGGTATGAGTCTTCTGAACATGGAGAGCTTCTGGCAGTTCATTGTGAAGGGTTTAGTTCTGACGGCTGTTGTTTGGTATGATATCAGCACAAACAAAAAGCGGGATTAAATATACGATTATGAAGGGATGATATTATGGTTGCGGACATGATAGACACATACACACTGCTCAATGGTGAGCGAATCCCATGCGTCGGTTTTGGTACCTGGCAGACGCCAGATGGCGAGACGGCAGTACGATCTGTAAGAACTGCCATTACTGCAGGTTACCGACATATCGATACTGCGGCAATCTACGGAAATGAGAAAAGCGTCGGCATCGGGATTAAAGAAGGCCTGAAGGAAAATGGATTAAAGCGAGAAGAACTCTTTGTTACAAGCAAGGTTTGGATTACTGAGATGGGCTATGATAAAACAAAAGCTGCTTTTTCAAAGACGTTATCTGACCTGCAACTGGATTATTTGGATCTGTATCTGATACACTGGCCTGCAGATTCCTGCCGGGATGCTAACTGGCAGGAGACGAACTTGGAGACTTGGCGTGCAATGACGGAACTGTACAAGAGCGGAAAGATCAAAGCAATCGGTCTGTCTAATTTTCATGTGCAGCATATGCAGCCTCTGATGAAGATGGAAGTGAAACCGATGGTAAATCAAATCGAATTCCATCCGGGTCAGCGGCAGGAGGAGACGGTAGAGTTTTGTAAGAAGCATGGAATGGTGGTGGAAGCGTGGGCACCTCTGGGAATAGGTAGAATGCTTTCCACTGAGCAGCTTGCAAACATAGCGGCGAAATATGATCGTTCTGTGGCGTAACTTTGCATCCGATGGGGCCTGCAAAATGGAGTGCTGCCTCTTCCCAAGTCTGTTACACCAGAGAGAATCCAGCAAAATTTACAGGTCTTTGATTTCCAGATTACTAAAGAAGATATGAGCTTTATCAATTCGATGCCATATTTCGGAGGATCTGGACTTAAGCCGGAAGCTTTCTTTGGATGATATGGGAGTTGGGAGTACATCCGCTGTCTTCAAAGATTGAATAAATTTCGTTGAATTGAACGAAAACATAACTATATAATCAAAAAAAGCAGATCGATTATGATCAAGACGAAGGAGATTGTAGAAATGTTGACTGATGACGACAGATGATGTATCACCAATGGATTTGTAGAGACGTATTGCAAGCGAGCCTTAAAAAAGTTTATGCTATGGACGAAAACAAATATGAAAATATCGGGAGTTGCTCTCTATTCATTATTTAACCATCATTTGAATGATGGGGGACTTGTGTATCATCACATATATGTGGAGTTGTTCCAACTACTGATGGAAAGGGGAAAAGGTACCATGATGATGCAGCAGAAATGCAAAGAGAAACTGGAAACTATTCAAGCTGCTCAAATCGTGGTTGAGAAAGAAACGTCGGCGTACGCTACATAGTGCATGGAAACCTTATAGTAATCAAACAGAACCACCCACAGGGCACTTTTCTGCCTTGCGGGCGGTTTGCTCTGAGAAGCTCTATTATTTACAATTCAGAGCTTTCCACCCAGTTGCGGCTGCGCTCCACCGCACGATGCCACCCATGCAATGCCAGCGCGCGATGCTGCGCGTCCATGTGGGGCGTAAAGGTGCAGCCGGGCTTTACCATGGCGGCGGCTTCTTCCTTGCTGGAGTATAGCCCCACGCCGATACCCGCCAGCAGCGCGATCCCTAACGCTGTGGTCTCCAACACGCCGGGGCGCACTACCGGCACACCAAGGATGTCGGCTTGAAACTGCATCATAAAGCGATTGGCGCTTGCGCCGCCGTCCACATGGAGCTGCGCTGGCGGATGGCCGTTCAAATCGGCTACCATCGCCCGGAATAAATCGCTGCTCTGGTAGCATATGGCTTCTAGCGCGGCGCGTACGATATGCGCGCGGCTTGTGCCCCGCGTCATACCGACGATGGCGCCGCGGCTGTACATATCCCAATACGGCGCGCCAAGGCCGGTGAACGCAGGCACCAGAAACACCCCGGCCGTATCCTGCACACTTTGTGCCAACTGCTCGCTTTCGGACGCGGTTTGGATGAGGCAAAGCTCGTCCCGCAGCCATTGTATAGTCGCGCCGCCCATAAACACGCTGCCTTCCAGTGCGTAGGTCGCTTGCCCGTTCAAGCGCCATGCCATGGTCGTCAGCAAGCCGCTGCCGCTTTGCACAGGCTTACTGCCCGTGTTCATCAGCATAAAACACCCGGTGCCATACGTGTTTTTACTGTCGCCTGGCGCAAAACAGGCCTGCCCGAACAGAGATGCGTGCTGGTCACCAGCCATGGCCGTTACGGGGATGGGGCGGCCGAGAATCTCCGGCCGAAGATTGCCGATCCGGTACGCCGTATCCACCACATCCGGCAAAACGGCGCGTGGAATGGAAAGCATGGAGAGCAACTCGTCATCCCATGCTTGCTCGTGCAGGTTAAACAGCATGGTGCGGGCGGCGTTTGTGGCGTCCGTCACATGCGGGTGCCCCTGCACTAGATTCCATGCCAGAAAAGTATCCACCGTGCCGAAGCATAGCTCGCCTTTTTTAGCGCGCTCGTGCAGGTGCAGGGTATCCAAAAGATAGGCCAGTTTCGTGCCGCTGAAATACGCATCGGGCACCAGCCCGGTTTTCTTATGGATGGTCTGGCGGCAACCGTTTTTGATCAGCCGCTCCACATAGGGCGCGGTGCGGCGGCATTGCCATACAATGGCGTTGTGCACGCATCGGCCGGTTGCTTTTTCCCACAGCAGGGTGGTTTCGCGTTGGTTGGCAATGCCGATAGCGGCAATGTCCCGCACATCCACGCCGCTGGCGGCTACCGCCTGCCGCAGCGCTGCCACCTGTGTGGTGAGGATGTCCTCTGTGTCGTGCTCCACCCAGCCGGGCTGCGGGTAGTGCTGTGGAAATTCGATGGCACGCGAGGCCAGCACCTGACCCCGCTCGGTAAAGACAATGGCGCGGCTGGATGTTGTGCCCTGATCCAGTGCGACGAGTATATGCATGGGCTTTCCTCCGTTTTCAGTGCCGCTACGGCCGGATAAGGCCGCATGCGCAGTAAAATACCCGCACGGCTTGTGGTAAGCGGCGCGGGCAGGTTGTACTTGTGTGAAAGGCGGCAAGGACGGAGAAAACCGCCTTGCCTGCGCCGAGTGCTTTGCGGGTTTGGTTAGCCGTCCAGTTCCACTGTGTAGCTGCCCGCCTCGCAAGGCAGTACCCACTTGCCGTCTTCCGCCTGCGTCAACGGCTTGCCGTTGACGATCGGTGTACCAGACCAGCACAGGGTGACATACTGCGGCCCCTGGTTACCCGGCTCGCGCGTGTAGTGCAGCGTGAAGCCAGCAGCCGCTTTGGTCAAGTGCAGGGTCACCTTGCCAAAGGCGGTGGGTGTATCTTGAAGCAGCAAATCATTTTCTGCTGTCGGCAGCCATTCCTTGGGCAGGCCGGGCAGCAGCGTCATACCACCGTCCCATTCCAACAGCAGCAGCGTACGTACCAACCGGATAAACTCCACCGATGCCCAGTTGTGCGGCATGTCCCCGCAGATTTCGGCGCAGGTCGTATCCCGCAGGGGCTGCTCCTCGCGCCAGACGCCCGCGGGCGAGGCGTGGTTGGCAAATGCGTACAGATAATCCACGGCCTTTTTCGGACGGTTCATCAGCAGCATATGTTCCCCAAAGCGCCCGGCGGCGTAAAGGTAGATACTCTGGTCGGCGCGCCAGCCCGAGGCTTCCGGCAGACCTTCGCGTCCATCTACGCTGTCGATCAAATCGGCGGTCATCTTCATCAGGGGGTCGTCCAGCGCAAACGCACCGTGGAAGGCGACTCGGCAAATGGTTTGCACGCCTGTTTGCGGCTTGTAAACGGGGTTGTTTCCCATAGAAAGGGGCAGATAGGGCAGCCCTTCGGGCGTAGTGCGCAAATCCCGGCGGATGCAGGCTTGCATCGTCTCGTTGATTTCGTCGGCAAACTGCGCAAAGCGCTCCCAGCCGCTAAGCTGCAGACGCTTGCCCGCACGGGCGGCATCCTTTGCGCCCAGCAGCACGTTCAGGGGCGTGGTGTACTCCGGCTCCGGGCCATAGATGCCGCCATCGCCGAATGCTGGTTTAAACAGCCCGCGCAGGGGATAATCCGCGCCCAGCGTATAGCTTTCATCCCGCATGGCGATCAGGTGGTCCAGCCCCCGCAACATGGTAGGCCATAGCTCTTGCAAGCGTGCATCGTCGTTGCGCAGTTCGCATTGCCGCACAATGGTTGACAGCGCAACCGCCGTCTCCTTATGGTGATCCGGCAAAATGCGGATGCTGCCGTCGGGCTTTACCCGCCGCAGCACAGCCAACAGCCCCTGCCACGCTTCGTCGTCGCGGCCCATCATATAGCCGCATTCCGCAAAGTAATAGCCGTCCACCACCCACAGGCCGCGATAGATGGTCGGTCCGACGTGAAACTCCACCACGTCGTCCACCACTTCGCGGGCTTGCAAAATGTTGCGTCCGCAAATAGCCAGCATACGCTGTACTTGCTCATCCGGCACGCGGAAAGCATTGCGGAAGGGCGTTACGCCGCGCCAGTAGGCTTCGCACGCGGCCAGACACTGTTTGGCGAAATCCAGCGTAAAATCCGTAAACGCAACATGGCCGCAATACACCAGCGCGAAAGCGCCTTGCCATATTTCGCCCGCGTGCAGAAAGGCATTTTCCATATCCAGCGGTGCGCCGCTTGGCCCCACAATAGGGGAATAGAGCGCAACCGGCGCGGGAGTGGAGGCGTTACCCGTGGGCAGCGCGTAGGCGGAGGACAGATATCGCAGCGTTTCCGGCGGGTCAAAAGGTGCGCCCAGCGTTTGCAGGTATACGGTATCCCGCGCGTGGCCGAAGTTTTCCCCGGCCTGCAGTGTAAAGAGAATCACATCCAGCCGGGTACCGTCCACCAGCCTATGACCGAAGGTCTTCCAGCGGAAGGTGCAGTGCTCGTAGGTTTCCACCGTCTCCACAATGGCTGCGCACGGATCGCCGAAGTCCTGATAGCGCTCCACAAGCCGGTCGCGGTGGTAAAAGCGTGGTAGGCAGCGATACTTGAAACCCATGTTGCCTTCCTGCACATCCAGCACCCGCTTTGCGCAGGCACGGATGGTGCCGTCCACAAACTGGTTTTTATCGTCGCACCACTGGTAGTTCAGGCTACCATCCTCCCGGACGATGGTTTTGTAGTTATCATCAACAAGACCGATGCAGGTTTGCTGCACATCCGGTGCAAAGCGAAAATTGATTGTCCGTTTGGCATCCATACCGATCATCCTTTCACGGAGCCGCTTACCAGCCCGTTAACCACTTGTTCCTGCATGAGTACGAACACAATTATGCTGGGAATTACAACCATCATTGTTGCGGCGAACATAGCACCGTAGTCGCTGGCGAACTGGCTTTTAAAATAAAGCAGGGCAATGGGCAGCGTGCGCTTGGCGGTGCTGGAGGTAAGCACCATCGCGATTTGAAACTCGTTCCACGCGCCCAGAAAGGCTAGCACGCCCGCCGTCGCCATCGCCGGTTTGGCAAGGGGCATAATAATTTGCCAATAGGTGCGGTAAAACCCCGCGCCGTCGATGTAGGCGGCTTCCTCCAAATCCGTCGGGATGGTCAGGTAGTAGCTGGTGAGGATGTACATGCTTACTGGCAGGCTGAACGCTGCATAGCACAGGATCAGGCCGGTTAAGGTATCGTAGAAGCCCAGCGTTTTCATGGTTAAGTACAGCGGCTGTAAAAGCGCCGCCGCGGGGATGAACAGCGCAAGGCCAAACAGGCCGCGCAGTTTAATACGTCCTCGGAAGCGGAACCGGGCCAGTACGTACGAGCTCATGGAAAGCACAAATGCGTTGAGGATAGTCGCAATGCACGCCACGATGACGCTGTTTACATAAAACTGGCCGATTGGCGCAATGGTCAGCGCCGTGCCGTAGTTTTTAAAACTCCATACCGTAGGCAGGCTGACGGCGCTGTTGAGGATTTCCGTATTGGACTTAAAGGAGGAAAGCAGCACCCAGAGGATGGGTCCCAGCGAAATGAGCAGGATGACAAGTACAAACACCGTCATCAGGATTTTTAAAATCACTTTCAGCGTGCCATAGCCCACCGACTGGCGTGTGCGGTAAGCGGCAATTTGCTTCTGTATCATCCCTTACGCCCCCTCTCCGATGTGGAACAGGCGGTTGCTCACCGCGACCGTAACGCAGCCTAGCAGAATCAGGATGATGCCTGCTGCGTTGGCCATTCCGAAATTGTTTTCCAGCATGGATGTTTTATAAATGTACATCGGCAGGTTCATGGTGGTTACGCCGGGGCCGCCTTTGGTGGTCAGCAGGATTATATCCAGCTTCTTGAGCATGCCGGAGGCTTCCAGAATCACACAGGTGCCGATGATGTTTTTCAGCAGGGGAAGAATGATACGTAGGTTAATTTGCAGGCTGTCCGCCCCATCCACAATGGCGGCTTCCAGTATGGAACCGTCAATGGAGGTAATTTCCGTAAGCACAAGCAGCGAGGTAATGCCCGCGTAGGGCAGCCAGGTTAGCGTGACGGTAAGGAACGACGTATCATAGCTCATAAACCAGTTTTGTGTGTACTTGCTGCCGGTGAGCAGCGAAATGACCGTGTTGACCAGGCCGAACTCGGCGTTGAAAATGCATAGGAACAGCATACCCATCGCGGCGCTGGAAATGATACTGGGAATCATGTAGCTGGTGCGGGCAAACTTCCAGTAAAAAGGCCGCCGCGCCAGAATTAACCCGAACAGTACGCCGATGGTCACGTGAACGGTGCCCTGTAAAACAACCCAGATGATGTTGTTAATCAAGCCCTGCCGGAAGGAACGGTCCGCCGTGAAAAGCTCGATATAGTTATGAAAACCGTTGAAAACAGGGCTTCCGCCGATGCGCCAGTTGGTAAACGACGTACCCAGCAGCACCACCAGCGGCACTGCAAACACCAGCAGAAACAGCAGCATCGTCGGCAGGATAAAGACGAGATAGTTGACGGGCTTGGTTTTCACTGCCACGCCTCCTTGCGTAACTCCGGCGGTATGCCGGTATTCAGGAGCAAAAAGGGGCCGCCGGCAGTGCAGCCGGCGCGGCTGTCGGCGGCCCGAAAGTGCAGGGGAACCTTATTCGTTCTTCAGGGAGATAGCGGTCATCTCCTGCGCCATTTCATCGGCGGTGATCTTGTCGTAAATCAGCTCGGGGTACAGGGTGGAAAAGCCGTCATATGTCAGGTTTTCATAGGCAAGCTTGTTCATGGTCTTATAGGTCCATTTTGCCTGCGAAATCAAATCCACCAACTGCGCTACCAGCGGATTGGCCTGGCGGTACGCATCGCTGATTTCCACTTTGGGGCCGGTGGGGATGTTGCCGCCGTTCTCCAGCAATACTTTCTGGGCGTTGCTGTCGGTAAGCCATTTTACCGCGGCCCAGCAGGCTTCTACCTTTTCGGGGTCCTTGGTGGTGATGGCAAAGCCGTAATCGTAATTGCTGATCATGCCGCCTTCGGGGAACAGCGCGATGCCGACCTTATCCGCAAAGCCTTCCGTGGCTTTTTCCGGATTGGAGAAATCGGGGATCATCCACGCGCCGTTGGGCATAATGGCTGCTTTCTCCTGCAGGAAGTAGTTGGCCGCGTTGGCGTAGATGCCGCCGATCGCATCCGGCATGCAGTATTCCTGGAACATGGTCTTAATCAGCTTGAGGCCGTTAATCACTTCGGGGGTGTTCCATTCCTTCACCTTCACAGGAGAGTTGACCAGCGCGTTGCCGGTTTCTCCGGAGGTACCGATGATGCTGACCAGTACGTTCTGCGTGGTCCAGCTGTTTTCACCGGTGAAGAAGGTGAGCGGGGTAACGCCGGAATCCTTAAGCTTCTGGCAGTTCTCCATCCACTCGTCCCACGTTTCGGCGGGTTTGATGCCTGCGTTGGCAAACATCTCTTTGTTATAGTAGTAAGCAAAGCACTGGTTCAAATCCGGCACACTATACACTTTGCCGTTGATCAGCTGCGAATCCAGCGCGGCCTGACCCACTTCGGCAACATATTCCGGGTCGTTTGCTAATAGCTCGGTCAGGTCGTGCGCCTGCCCGTTTTTCACTGCCAGCCCGACAACGCCGCCCTTGCCCTCGATTAAATCCGGCAGGTCGCCTGTCGCGGCCAAAATGGTCATTTTTTCGATGTAGCTCATGTCGCTGGGCAATTCTTCCACGACCAGCTTGTACTTACCGGCATAATACTCGTTGAAGGAATCGATAAGGATCTTCTCCGAGGCTGCCAGCACGTTTGTGCCGACGCGGTAGGTGGGGAACGAAATCTCGATAACGCCGTCCTCCGCATAGGCGGGGAGAGTCAGCATCGTCAGGATCATGGCCATCGCCAGACAGAGAACCAATAGTTTCTTCATGGATCGAACCTCCTTGATATGTTGGATCGAGGGTTTGTTGCCGCCCCTCATGTTCTGTGGCCAGTATATAAGAATCGACAGGAAAAGAGAACGATTGACAAAGCCGTTCCCTGTGTCATTCGGTCCAGTTGTCGGGCAAGCCGCCCGCCCCGTGGTGAACCTTTTACAGGGCGGCTTGCTATTTTCATACCTTGGTTGCGTTTTTTGGATTTTGGGTTGTATGGATGTGTGATCCACCTGCTGTGGCTTGGTGGTTTTCCGTTACAGGCCGCGCACAAGCGACAGGCGGGTACGGAAAACACGGGTTTCCTTTGGCGCAAACGGCAGAAAGCCCGTTTCCTCCGGCGCAAGGTTCACATGCGGCGCATCCACCACCCATGTTTGCGGCTCGCAGCAGACAAACGCGCGGCTGCCCCCCTGATTCCACACCATCAGAAAAGAGAAACCTTCCAGCTCGTAGCGCACGGCGCAACGGGCGCGCTGGCTGTGCAGCTCCACCGCGCTTCCATCCAGCGTAAACAACGCGGAAAGCGGCTGGGCGCAGGGGGTTACCTCGCCCGCCCGCAGCGCCGTGCACAGCGGCGATACTGCTTGTTCGCCCGTGGGCAGCACCCGTGTTCGCTCCAGCATCCATTCGGCTTTGGCGGGCGCGCGCAGGCGCATCGCTTCCGGCGAATCGCCTCGCAGAAAGGGTGCGTTCAACGTTGTGTGGCAGCCCAGTCCCAGCGGTAGCGGCGTTTTTCCGTTGCACAGGCGCAGGGTTTGCTCCAGCCCCGTTCCGCTTAATACATAGGTGACTTCCAAACTGAAATCCCACCCCTGCGCAGCGTAGATGCTGTCCCCAGCGGTGCGATAGCGCAGCGTAACCGCATCAGCGGTGTGCGAGACGACCTGAAATGCCTCATCCGCCAATGCGCCGTGGATATGGTTGCCGCGCGCTGGTTCGTTTACAGGTAGCCTGTAGGTTTGCCCTTGCCAGATAAAGCTGCCGTCTGCAATGCGATTGGGCGGCAGCAAAAGCGGTACGCCGTATACATGGGGCGACAAGCAAAGCGTACGCCAGCTGGGCGGCGTGCGCAGCACTTCCGCACCGTTTAGCCGAAGCCGCACGCAATTTGCGCCTTTTTCCGCGCAGATCCAGGCGGCATTTTTACCGTTTTTCAGCGTAATACAATGATTCCGCAGCATCATTCCATCTCCCTTTCCGGTCGGATGGCGCAAGCCTGATACCGGCAAACCGCCGGCGATCAGCCGCCGGCGGTTTGCCCTGTGCATTCGTTACTTTCCATGATGCGCACAGTGCGCTCCCGCCCCAGCAGGGCATAGGCGCATGCGCCCTTTAAAGCGGCCGCGTCCAGATCGGCGGCCGGTACCACTGGGATACACATCTTCGCATACGGTAAAAACAACCGTGCGCTGTGCGCCGCCTGCCCGCCGACAACGAGCATCCCGCTCCCAAGCTGTTCCAGCAGCGGCCCGAGAACCTCGCGGATTAGCTCGCCGGTTTCGCGGTAAACGGCCAGCGCTTGCGCATGCCCGGTATCCGCCAGCTGCGCTATTTCTTTGGCGGAGCGCTCTTCGCCCGTCCGTGTACGAAAGCGGGTTCCGATGCCTCGGGCGGATAAAACATCCTCCACTTTACCGCCCCGAAACGGACGGTTCCAAACCCGCACCGCCGGGCGCTGATCGGCCAGCACGCAGACGCGGCCATCCTGCATACAGGCAAACCCAAGCCCCGTACCCAGCATGATACCCGCAGGGTTATGTGCACCGCGTGCCGCGCCATACACCGCCTCGCCCAGTAGAAATGCTGTGGAATCGTGCAGGTATAACAACGGGTACGCCGGGCAGCACAGCCTGTACGGCAGGGGTGAGAAAAACCCCGTACAGGCTTTGAAACTTATGCTCCATCAGCGGGATGCCCCGGTCGTAATCAAACGGGCCGGGAAACGCAATGGAGACCCCTGCAATGCGCAGGCCGCGCCTTTGGGCCAGCCGGGCGGCGGTATGCACCACCCCCCGGAAAGCCGCCAGCGCCTCCGCCGTTTGCAGGGTGGAACCGGCAGGGGCCTGCCCCACCGTATCTTCCACCAAAGCGCCTGTTTTCAGCAGTAATGCGTATTTAATGAACGTGCCGCCCACATCCAGCGCAAGGATACACTCGCTCATATCAGCGGGTTTCCTTCAGCAGGGTTTTGTGCACCGTTACCACGCCCAGCCCGAGGTTGATGATGCGGTAGGGGCCAAAGTCGGCGGGAACCACGAGGATATCCATCGAGAGCGCCTCAAACCCGCGCGAAGCATCCGTAAGGCTTTCTACGCGCACCTTTTCGCCGTCTACCAGCGTCAGCACGTGGAAGGTGCCGTTTGTATCGTCCTCTATTTGCTTTTCAAAAACCAAATTGCGCAGCGAGAAATACAACAGGTCGTGCTCGCCGACGATGATTTCCTTCCAGCCGTCGCCTTTGCGCACTACGCCACCGTGATTTACCAGATTGCGCTCTACCCAATCGTGGGTATATTCGGGATGCAGCACCTTTTCGCCTGCTTTCAGGTGGATGGGACGGGGCAGATTCGTTTGCGGGTCAATGCGTTGATAATCGTACAGTTTATAGGTGTAGGAACCGACGGTGAGGCTGCCGATTTCCAAAATGACCTGATTGCGGCCGGAAGCGTGGATGGTGCCTGCGGGTATCATCACCTGCGTGCCCGGCTGGGAGGGTACGTAGTTTAAATACGTTTCGTAATCGATCAGCTCGCCTGTTTTTTCGGCGCGCTTGGCGTCGGCCAGGAAAGCTTCGCAGCTGCCCTCCTGCTGAAACCCAAGGAAGGTTTTAGCTCCCTGCCCGGTAATGCAAACGTAGTAGCTTTCATCCTGCCGCCCCAGCTCATGATGTTTCCCGACTACATAATCCTCGTCCGGATGGCACTGGATGGACATGTTGCCGTCGGCGTGATAGGTATCGTCGTAATTGAACCGGATGGGGAAGTACCCGCCGAATTGCTGCATGGCAGCGCTGCCTAGCAGTTTTTCGCCCTGCTGCTGCACGAAGGTGAAAAATGGCACTTCGATTTCCTGCCCGTCCACCATCGCGGCCAGCGAAACCTCCAGCGGAATCATATCGAACACCCAGGCGCAGTTGCGCATCGCCTCCGGCAGCTTCCTCAGACGTTTGAAGTAGAAACCACCCCATACGCCCTCCAGATACACCGGGCGGCAGCGGAACGGTTTGCTGCGCAGCGCGTCAAACAACTCGGTAAGCGCGGCAAAGTCCAGCATCATCATCGCGTCGGGATTGTCCGCTGTGATGTACCTGTCCAGCGTGGCAGTACGCAGCAGCTGCCAGCGCAGGTCGAGGGCGACCTCAAAATCTACATAATAGTTACGGCGCATCATGGCGGCGTAGGGCAGGGACTCCACACAGCCCAGATTGGTCGCCTTGCCGTATTTAAAATTCAGTGCTGCCTGCCGGGGCGTAATATCCATCCAGATTTTCAAATCGTAATCCTGTTGCAGTGCGGGGGCAAGCGCGCCTTGCCCGATGACGATGCAAATACCACCCTCCTGAAGAAGCCCCTGCAGCGCCGCGATGCGATCCGCGCTTTGCAGCCCCGCATATCCGCCCTCGTAGCGCACGCCGTAGAGCAAAACGGGGTCGATCTCGCGGTCGGTCGGCAGGCACGGCGCGATGACCGCTTCCAGATCGTCCCGAAGCAGCGTGCGCGCATCGATAATGCGCACCGTTTCGCCGCCCAGCTGCTGGGCCAGCGTGTGGCGCAGCGTTTCAAACGGCGCGCCCGCGTAGCCATCCACCGCTACGAGGCGTTTGCCCGCCTTGATTTCGCGGGAAATGGCCTTTACTACTTCCAGCGTGCCGGATACGGCGCGTTTAGCACCGGCGCAATGAACGGGGTTGACCGCGCGCGGGTCCAGATAGGGATAGGGGTGGAACATAAAGCTCATGGATAAAACCGCCTTTCTTTATACCTCAAACAAATCAAAATCCAGTATATGCGCCAGATCGCGCACCGCTGCGGAACAATCGCCGGGGGTGATGGCGTAGTGCTGCGTTACGCCGATGGTCATCAGCTTTTCAAACAGCTGCACGCTGGTTTGCCCTACGGGGCTGAACAGCGCGTGCGAATACGTTGCTAAAAATGGCTCGGTCGGCAGACACTCCAGCTGCGAGGTGACAAACCGGAAACGACCCTTCACCTCGGAGCAGTGCAGCATGGTTTTGCGCCCCACCGGGAAAACGTGCCACGCAAACGGCGCGCCCGCATATTTGTATTTGGAGCGCGCAAAGCGCACATCCCGCGAAATTTTCGTAATGCCTGCAGGATCAGTATAATCGTTCGGGCCTGCATGCCCGGCAGCAAAATTGGCGTTGGGCAGGTCAATGTGGAACGGCTCGATAAAGTTTACATGGCTGCCGGTGAGCAGCTTGAGCGCAAAGGTCGCAAGGCCACCGCCGATGTCGCCCTCCGGCATGACAACGGTTTGCACGTCTTCGTTGGTGGGGTAAAAGCCGGGACGCAGCCCGATGCGCTCAAAGAGCACGGTATCAATATCGTTAAGCACCAGCAGGTCAATATCGTGCGCCTGTGCCAGCCGCTCCATCGCCATACTGGCGCGTACACTGGCCAGAAACGTGGTTTCCGTTACGCCGGGCAGTACGGGGTAGCGCGCTGCAATGCGCTGCATGGCGGCGTTTGCGTCCGCATCGCTGACGTGCATTACCTCGTCCTCCAGCTGCGCTATGGACAGGAAAGCAAGCTCCGGTCCGGCCTTCGCAAACACATCGTAGGGATGTACGTAGGTGGACCACATAGCCTCGTTATAGCATGCCAAAAGCCCCGTGCGGCTCTCCCTCATCAGGCTGCGGGCACGGGCTGCCTGCGTAAAAGTGTTCGCCCGCGCAAGTACATCGGCCCATGTGCCCAGTGTGCTTTGCAGCATGGGGCGTTGGTAACTTACATTGTCGCCGCTGGCTTCCAGTGTGCCGACCAGCCCGCCGCAGCACAGGAATTCGGTAAATTCATCGTCGTCGTGCGTATCCGCAAGGTCGATATGGTCCCGTATGACATGGGCAAACAGTACGGGGGTTGCGGGCATATCCCGCAGAAAGCGTACCCAGGTATAATCCTCCGACCAGCTGAGAAAGATCGCCAGCACCGCATCCACCTGCGACACGGTAAATTGATAGATGACGCGGCGTACATCCGCCGTGTGATACACAACACCGGGGAAAACCACCTCGGCAAAGCGTTCACAATCCAGCGCCATCTTTTTGGCTTCGGCCTGTTTGCGCTGGTCGTAGCTGCCGCGTGCGGTGCCTTCGCCCAGCCCCGCGAAGCGCTCGGGGGAGATAAACAATAAACCAAGCCGTGGTTTCCGCTTTAGATTGATCATGCGCTGCCCTCCTTTTTTCCTTATCATTATCAGGGGGGTGAAGCACTGGTTCAATCGGAATTATCCTTGTTTTGCAATGAAAAAACGGTTCGGCGGACAGCCCGGCATGGACGCTTGCAAGCGGGAAGATGGGAAAAACGGATTTATGCTGTTAAAAACGGTTCAGTGCCCGCCTGCGCCCGTCCCCTGCATTGAAAGACCCCCGCGCCTTTGTTATAATAACGGCAAATGGATGCGGTAAAAAAGAAACGGGAACCGGAGGGGAACGGGTATGTTCTGGCGAAAATGGAGCCTGCGCGGCAAGCTGGTATTTACAAGCTGCTTTATCGCGCTGGCGGTGGCGGCCATATCCTACTCGGTTTATGCCTACACCGTGCAGAAGATGGCCCGCGGAACCGTGCTGGAAAACCTGCATTCCCTGCAATTAACGGTGGAGGATAATCTGGCGGCCGATCTGGCGGCCATCAACCGGGCGGCTAAGAACATCGTCGTGGGCGACTCGGTATACGGCTATCTGCAAAATGGCGCACCGGATTTAACCGGGGACGAGCTGGCGCAATCAGTATTGCGTACCGGCATTGAAAAGGATATGGCGTACGATTTGCTGTTTGATTCCGCTTTCAGCGAAGGGCTGATTGAAAGCATCTACCTGTATCTGTCGGAGGATAACGTGGCGTTTCTTTCCCGTTCCAACCGCTCCACGGATAAGGATTTACCTTCCGCTAAAGCGGTGTACGAGCAGATCAGGGGGGAGCGCTTTTGGGGCCAGCACACTTTTCCAACGTCGGCAAGCGATACGATGGTTTACTTTGCCTACTGCCTTTACCCCGTTACGACCGACAGCGCAAGCCGCAACCTGTACCTGATCCTCGCTACCTCCAAAAACCGCCTGTACGAGCATTTTACGCCCCTGCACAATAACGATGGCGCTGTATACTACGTTACCGATTCGGAAGACAGGGTGCTGCTTTCCAGCCAGCCGGAGGCGGAAAGCAACCCGGCGGAGGCTTCCATCACGGCGCTTGCAGGCACGGAGGGTGAATTGCGGGAAACGGTGTTTAACGGCACCCGCTTCTTTCTATCCGTTTGCAGCCTTGGCAACGGCTTTCGCGCCGTTACGATGCTGCCGGTTTTACGCCTCACCGTCGGGGTGAGCAACGCCACATGGAGTTACCTGCTGCTGTGCCTGGGCATTCTGGTTGCCACCATTTTACTGGTGCTGCCGCTTGCCCTGAGCCTGACGCGCTTTACCAGCGATTTTGTCAGTGGCATCCGCCGCTTTGCGGGCGGGGATTTTACGGTGAAACTGCCCGCCTATCAGGACCATGATCTGGCGGAAATCAGCAGTACGTTCAACCAGATGACGGAGGAGATAGACACCCTGATTAAGGAACGCTACGAAAAGCAGATGTTGATACAGCAGATGGATATTGCGTTTTTGCAGTCGCAGATGAACCCGCATTTTCTATTCAACGTGCTTTTATCCATCAGCGCACGGGCCAAGATGGATAACGACGAGCCGCTGTATGAAATGGTGCAGTCGCTCACAACACTGATACAGGCCAGCCAGCACCAGAAGCAGGCCGTAAAAATCCCCCTGTGTCAGGAACTGCGCTACGTAAATGCTTACCTGAATATTCAGCGTTTGCGCTTTGGCAACCGCATTCGTTTTGAAATTGATGTTCCCGAGACGCTGCATACGCTGCTGATTCCCCGTCTTTCCATACAGCCTTTGGTGGAAAACGCCGTAATCCACGGGCTTGGCCCGCAGGAAGAGGGTGGTTTCGTGCGCGTGACCGCAGCGGTAAATGGCGGAGCGCTGGATATAACCGTGGAGGACGATGGCTGCGGGTTTGACCCCACCCTTCCGCAGGAACCGCCCGAGTCCGGCGCGGAGCATAATCATATTGCGCTGTCCAACCTGCAAAAACGCATCGAGTTGATTTATGGCGGCGAATATACGCTGCGCCTGTACACAGCGCCGGGGCAAGGCTGCCGCGTAACGCTGCACCTGCCCAGAGAGGAGACGGAAAATGAAGTACCGTGTCATTCTGGCTGACGATGAGGCCATGCTGCGCGATGGTTTAGTGTATTTAGTGGATTGGCAGTCGCTGAATTGCGAGATCATTTTCAAGGCCGCCAACGGGCAGGAAGCGGTATCCTGGCTGGAAACGCACGACGACCCTGTGGATATCATCGTCAGCGATATTCGTATGCCGGTGATGGACGGGCTGGAGCTCGCGCGCTATGTATTTGAAAATTGCGCGGAAATCACGGAAGTGATTTTGCTCACGGCCTATGCGGATTTTTCCTACGCGCAGACGGCCATACGTTACAACGCCTGCGACTTTGTGCTGAAAGCCTCCGTGGCGGAAGCGCTGCCCGCCGCCGTGCGCAAGGCGCAGCAGAGCTTACAGCAAAAGGAGGAGCAGCGCCGGAAGCTGCTGGACGCGGAAACCGTAAAACAGAAAAACCAGCATACCCAAATGGAAAACCTGCTGCGCAGCGCGGCGCAGGGGCAGGCAATCACCGCCGCTGCTTTTCCGCCCGGCTTTTCCGCCCCCTATCTGGTTGCCAGTTATGAAATGGCGCATACAGCGCCGGTGGCTGCCGCCTCGGCGCGATCAGCGATACTCAATGTGCTGTCTATGTGTTTAAAAGCATACGAAAATGTCTCCGTATGCCTGTCGCCCACCCAGTATTGCAGCCTGATCTGCTTTGCGCAGTCGGATTCCTCCCTGCGCGAGATGATGAAGGAGCTGCACAATATCATCAGCGTTTTAAATAATTACACGCAATACAGCGTGCGTATCGGCCTGAGCGCAGCAAAAAAAGAACCTGCGGAGCTGTTGCAGGCTTATCAGGAATCGGTTGTCGCGCTGAACCGGCTGTTTCACGATCACAATGTGATCGGCTTGTATGCGCCCCTGCCAAGCGACGTTGTTTCCACCCTGCCCGATCCCCGCGCGCTGACGGATCAGCTGAGCGAGCTGATGCAGGCCAACCGTGAGGAGGAACTGCAGGCGATGCTGAAACAGTACTTTGATGATTTTCTGCGCAGTGGCGAAAGCATAGAATCGCTGAAACTCACATCGGTATTAATTTTCACCACGCTTACGGTCAACGTGGGCACCATCGATACCCGTGACGAATGGAACGAGCAGATGGACGAGCAGTTCTATCTGGCGGTGGAAAGCGCGCGGACGGTGCGTAATATTTATGATGCGCTCACCCACTACCTTGCGCGCTACATTGCCCTGAAACAGCATGCGCCCGCCGTGAAAAACAACCTCATCCGGCAGGTGAATGCCTATATGCACACAAATTATGCCGAGAATATTAATTTGCAGATCATTGCGGATATGTTCCACGTCAGCTGCGGGTATCTGGGCAGACTGTACCGGCGCGAAACGGGCGAGTCGCTGATTGTAGCGCTCAACCGCCGCCGCATCGAGGTAGCCAAACGCCTTTTGCGCAGCACCAGCCAAAAGGTATTTGAAATTGCCCACACCGTCGGCATCGACGACCCCACGTACTTCACGCATATTTTCGTGAAATACACAGGGCAAAGCCCTTCCGCCTACCGAAACGACGGGTGATTCGGCGTAGGGGCGGGAGAGGATAGCAGTAGTGTTGAATATAAATAAACAGGCAGCCCGTCTTGCATGAGATGGGCTGCTTGTTTTCAGCGAAGCGGGTGGGATAATGATTATAATAATGCTACTGAGATAGTAAAATCGCTACTTATCCTGCCCCGGAGCGTTGTACCAATTTGATAAATAGTAAATCTGGTATTGGATGTCCCCGAAAAGTAGTCCGATTTCCATAAGAAAAACCGAGGTTGATTATGGCCTCCATAAGCCGCATGATTTATGGCAAATTCGGCTTGCGGAAGGTATGGGTGTTGTTGGAGTGTCAATAGGTGTTGTGTTGGGGCAACGCTGCCGGTTTTGAGCATCGGGTATCTACCTTTACAAGCACCGTGCATCTTGCAATATTGATTTAAACTATACAGTTTCAAAACACGGTTAATAAGCAGATTTTCTGCTAATCAATAAAATACGAGAATGCCCGCCCTTATGAACAAATTGCTGATACGCGAAAACGAGGCTATTTTATAAGCAGATTTGAAAAGAAGGCGAGAAAAACAAAACAACCGGAAACCATTTTATATCAATGGTTTTCGGCCTTGAAAGCGGTGCGCCCGCCGGGATGCGAACCCGAGGCTTTCCGCCTGGGAGGCGGACGCTCTATCCTGCTGGCTACGGAAACAGATGGTTCAGTGTACCTGGTACCGCTTAAAAGCGAAAACAGAAGGATTATTTTTAAAACAACAAGGCAATGCTGACATGCAAGTGCGAATCTACTTTAGATTTTTGGTGAAGCAAACGGCATCTGCTCTGCCAATATATTTTCCATAGTTTGGACATAAAATATAATTACAAGATAAATAAAATGAGACGGCTTTTGTGTTGACGGCTCTCGTTTCCAGTATAACGGTGTTAAAGCCGTTACGCTGCGCTTGCTTCTCAAGGGCTAGTACGATTTTATGGGCCGCGCCTATGCTGTTTTTTCTGGCATAGACGCGTTTGATTTCAGCTATTTGCGCGGATGCTTCCCTAAGAGCGCCGCAGGCAATCGGCTCACCGTCAAGATATCCGATCAGGAATACCGAGCGAACTTCCGTGCCGCTTGTCATACAAAAGCTGTCTGCGCCGCTGCTTCCCGTGATTTTAAACAGCGCCTCGTTTAGTTCTCCTAACAGCTGCGACGCATCCTTACTGAAAATATCGCTGCTTTTAATGGAATACATAGCTTCACACTTTCAGATCATGATTTTTTACACATGGGAGGATCATAGCAAATGTCCCCCAAGACGACCGAAATGACATCGAAACCACATTGTTTATGAACAGAGTTGAAGAGAAGGAAGGAGTAACGAAAAACCAGAAACCGTTATAATTCAACGGTTTCCGGTCTTGGAAGTGGCGTTCCCGTCGGGATTCGAACCCGAGGCCTTCCGCTTAGGAGTTTAATACATTCGCAAGCTGATGATGCGCTCAAATGTCATACAGTGCATGGAAGTTCCATCACACAAGGAAAAGCGAGCGAAACGAATTTCCTCAGAGAACCCCCTGTACTCTCTCGTGCTATCGTGAAAACAATGCGTTATTAGCAAAAGTATTAGCACAAGAGGTCGGCGAACAACGTTGGTTCGCTTTTCAAGACCGGAACATTGTACACCAAACGAGCCATCTGCATTTCGTATGCGGGTGGCTCGTTTGGTGTTTTTTATTTTGTATGGAGGCGAAAGATGGAATGAATCATATCATTGCCGTTACGAACCAAAAAGGCGGCGTTGGTAAAACCACGACTACTGCAAACCTTGGTATCGGCCTGATTCGGGAAGGGAAACGGGTATTGCTGGTGGATGCCGATCCACAGGGATCGCTTACCGTAAGCCTCGGGTATCCCCAGCCCGATCAGCTGCCCATCACGCTGTCGCAAATTATTAGCAAACTGTTGGTGGACGCACCGCTTCAACCTAAGGAAGGCATTCTCAGGCATGAGGAAGGTGTTGACCTCATGCCTGCCAATATCGAACTTTCCGGCATGGAAGTATCGTTGGTCAACGCCATGAGCCGCGAGAAGGTGCTCAAGCAATATCTGGACGACATCAAACGCGATTATGACTATATCCTGCTGGATTGTATGCCCGCACTTGGGATGCTGACTATTAACGCACTCGCTGCTGCCGATAGCGTACTCATTCCCTTACAGGCGCAGTACCTTCCCGCAAAGGGGCTGGAACAGTTCCTGTTGACCATCAACAAGGTTCGCCGACAGATTAACCCCAAGCTGAAAATCGACGGCATTCTGTTGACGATGGTGGACAATCGCACAAATTACGCCAGGAGATCAGCGGTTTATTCCGTGATACCTATGGCACAAAACTCAATATGTTCGCTTCGAAGATCTCGCATTCCATCCACACCGCTGAAATCAGTGCAGAGGGCAAAAACATTTTCGCCCACGACCCTAAAGGCACGGTCGCAGAAGCGTATCGAAATCTGACAAAGGAGGTGCTGCAAATTGAAAAGCAGCGGCAGAAACATCTCTCTGAGCAGCTATGATGATATTTTTACCACCGAGGAGACCCGTGGTGATGAAGAACGGGAAAAGGTACAGATGATTGATCTCTCGGCGCTTCATCCTTTTCGCAATCATCCTTTCAAAGTCAAGGATGACGAAGCCATGGGGAACACGGTGGAGAGCGTGAAGCAATACGGCGTAAGGGTTCCCTCCATTGCAAGGCCGCTGGAAGAGGGTGGATATGAGCTTGTCGCGGGGCATCGGCGGCGCCACGCCTGTGAATTAGCCGGGGAAAAGGAAATGCCCGTGATTGTCCGTGATCTGGATGATGATGAGGCGACCATCATTATGGTGGATAGCAACTTGCAGCGGGAAAGCCTGCTGTCAAGTGAGCGGGCGTTTGCTTATAAGATGAAGCTGGATGCTATCAAGCACCAAGGCTCACGTTCGGATTTAACTTCTATGCAAATCGCACAGAAGTTGTCTGCTGAAAGAGTCGGTGGTGATGCTGGGCTTAGCAAAGACCAAGTTAGGCGATTTATCCGCTTAACCGCTCTTATCCCCGACCTCCTCAACCTCGTAGACGATAAGAAAATCGCCTTCAATCCTACCGTGGAGCTTTCTTATCTCAAAATCGAAGAACAGGTTCTATTGCTGGACGCAATGGAAAGCGAGCAAGCTACACCTTCCCTGTCTCAAGCCCAGCGGCTCAAGAAATTCAGTCAGGAGGGTTCCCTTTCTGTCGATGTGATGCGAGCCATCATGAGCGAAGAGAAGAAGCCCGAGCAGGATAAACTGACCTTTACGGGGGATAAGCTCCGCAAATACTTTCCCAAATCGTATACGCCGGAGCAGATGGAAATCACGATCATCCGGTTGCTGGAGCAGTGGCAAAAGAAACGGCAGCACGAAGCCTCTCGTTAGGCGGTTGTCGAAGAAACGGAGGCTTGCATAATGGCAGTATTTCGTGTGGAACGCACCCGTGATTACACGGGCATGTCAAACCACCACTTGAAGAATTGGATGCTGTCTTTAAAGGCAAAAGGGCTACTGTCCATCATGCTCTCCTTGCCGAACGAATGGGATTACACCCTTCGGGGGCTGGCAGCTATCATCAAGGAAGGTGTTGATTCGATTCGGCAGGCGATTCGGGAGTTGGAGGAAGCGGGTTATATCGTTCGTGCCCGCAGCCGCAACGATAAAGGGCAACTGTCGGGAACGGAATATGTGATCTATGAGCATCCGCAGCCTGTTTCCGATTCACCTGTGTTGGAAAGTAACACACAGGAAAATCCCGTTATAGACGGCTCGAAAAAAGAAAGACCCAAACACGAGAAATCCTTATCTGCCAAGGTTTCCAAGAGATATGAGCAGCCAACCAGCACGGAAAACACCATGCAGAAAACACCTATGTGGGAAAATCCAACATTGGATAATCCAACGTTGGAAAACCCTACGTTGGATAAGCCTACGTTGGGAAATCCAACGCAATTAAATACTAAAGAATCAAAGATGTATCCAGAGAGTAAAAAGCCATCAACAACATCAATCTATCCATCCATCTCTTTTTCCCATCCATCTGACCAGAGGGATGGATCGGATCGATTGGATTTGACGGATATGGTGAAGAAATTTCAAAGCCAGGTGCGGAACAATATCGACTATTTTGAACTCTCGGAAGGTTACGAAACAAACATTGAGCAACTGGACGAAATCGTCGATCTCATGGTAGAAACGCTTTGCTCGTCGCGCCCGACGATCTCCGTTGCAGGCGACAGCCTTCCGGCGTCGCTGGTTAAGAAACGGCTGCTCAAGATCAACAGCCAGCACATCGAGTACGTCATGAACAGCCTGAAAGCCAACACCACACCTGTTCGCAACATCAAGCGGTATCTGCTCACCGTGATCTTCAACGCTCCCGCGACCATCGATAATTACTACACGGCGCAATTCCAGCATGAGTATTACGGCGGCGGATGCGCGGAAAGGAACGGCACATGATGTTGAAATGCTCTTTGCTCTTTTGACGGTGCCTTCTTAACGCAAGCGGAAGGATAGATAGATCGGGAGGAGGAACGATCATGCAGGAAGATATTGAAAACAGGTCGGTTGTGCTTGCTATACGGGGAACAAAGCTTACGACTCACGGTCTGAAAACAGCTATTGCCAAATACCTTGCCCATCGGAAAAATAGAAAGCTGAATGATATTCCAACAGACAAGAAAACGGTTAGGCTTCTGATTGGGCAGGCGTGAAGATTCGCAGGTTTTTTTATCGTATCTGTATCATCAGTATAGCAATGATACTCATAGAGAATATCATTTCAATGGCAGCCAAAAGTCTTCTTTTCTCCACTTGGCATTCTTTCCAACGCATGGTACGCCATGCTGCGCCAATCCCGCCCCCGAGCAATGCGCAAACGGCTGCTTGGAGAATAACAGCGTTCATTTCACCGCCTACTTGCTCTGGTAAAAGAGCAGGATAAGGCATCAGGTAGCCCAATCGCAGCTGCAAAGATATAATGATCGATACGATGAAATCCATCGCAACACCAATGAGCGCTCCATTTACAGTCGCCTTTATAACCGCCTTAACCATCTTATCCCCCTTTAGAAAAAAATGATATCGGACACACTGCGTTCCTCACCCCCACTGGGGCTGCTGATGGTTTGTCCATTGAACCACATTTCAGCGGAACCACCACCATCCAGATTCATTGCCGTGACTGCTCCATATTGAATAAACAATTTCTGTAAGTTCTGTAGGCTGATCCCAACTGAATACCCGTCCTGCCTGCCATCGACTACGATCACAATATAATGTAAAGCGCTAAGTTGTCCAATAGCTGTTCTCGGCTCCAAACGGGTTGAACGAGTCGAGATCACATCAAAGGCGGAGCTAAATTCAACAGCTTGTCCATCTCTAACCAATTCCGGCCCAAACTCAAAAGTCTGCCACACACCGGTATTCACCATTTGGTTCCCAAGGCTTTTATAATCTTCACCGGCACGGTCAACCTTTACCGACATATTCCCTTCAGCGTCAACAATCAGCATGTTTCTTGTTGTGTCATGCGTGCGCAATAACTGTCCGTTTCGAATGATCACGCCATACTTGTGGGTGCCGTAGTCATCGCCGTTGATGGCAAAAACTGCATTTTCCTGCGAAGCCAGTTTGGATACTGGAACAAGGCTGTTACTGCTTGCTGTATGGAAATCGGTTGTTTGTGCAAGCTGGATATCCGCAACATAATATGTATAGTCATTTTCACTGACCTGATTGATAACAATGGAACGTGTATCATCCTGGTACTGCCAGCCGTAAGGGGCATCGATGCATGGTTCTTCCCACGCCAAAGCAGAGCTGCCAAAGTAGGTAAAGGTTAGTAGCATCATCAATATGACTGTGAATAAAAAGTTCTTTTTAACCATCGTATATCACCTTCATCAAAATAAAATGGGGTATGGCACCATATTATAAGGTGATTTTAAGAGGAACATGAGAAAAAATTATTTTTCATCTTCCTCTTATGCTTGCATGCTATAATGGGAAAAATAGTAAAGGAGTGAGTTGTATGAGGCTTTTAATTGTTGAAGATGATCATGCTTTACGTACTGTGCTGGCGAAACGATTGTCTGCGGAAGGCTTCGCTGTGGACACGTGCGAGACCGGAACGGATGGAATGGACTTTGCAACAAGCGCTGAGTATGACATCATTATATTAGATATAATGCTACCGGGTATTGATGGGCTGGAGATTCTGCGGCGGTTGCGTGGCGGAAAAAGCAGCTGTCCGGTATTGCTGCTTACCGCAAGAGATACCGTAGCGGATCGTGTAAAAGGCTTGGATATGGGCGCGGATGACTATCTGGTTAAACCGTTTGCCTATGATGAGCTGATGGCTCGCATTCGTGCCCTGCTTCGGAAACGGTCTCCGGATCGATCGCCGGTGCTGACGGTTGCCGATTTGCAAATGGATACCTCATCCCATACGGTTGAGCGCAATGGACGAAGAATTGACTTGACCAGTAAGGAATACGCAATGCTGGAGTATTTCATGCGAAACGCCGGACAGGTATTGACCCGTGATCAGATCATCGACCATGTTTGGAATTTTGAATCCAGTTTTGCCTCCAACCTTGTTGATGTGTATGTCGGTTATCTGCGTAATAAAATTGATAAGGACGAAACTGCCCGTTTGATTCACACCATACGCGGTGCCGGATATGTTATACGGATGGAGGAGTGAAGATGAGCCTGCATTTGCGGTTGAAAGATAAAATGACGCTATGGTATACTCTGCTTACCTTTTTAACAGTAGTAGCGTTTGCCTGCGCTTTGTATTTCATGACAAACTATGTGTTGGGCGAAATACTGGAGCAGAATATACATCTTTCCATGCAGCAGCTAACCGCGCAGATCGAAAATAAAAATGGATTGGTTACCTTCGATGAAGAGGTTCCGGTCTCCACAAGCATTATATTTACAATCACAAAGGAAGACGGCAGTAAAATTGCCTCTTATGGGAATGACATCACCCTGTTTGATCATATCCAAGCGGAACCAGATGTATTCAGCACAGCACAAGGCACAACTGAGCGCTGGTTGATTCTGGAATCCGGTTTGATTTCAGTGGATGATTTTCAAATTCAAGTACGTATAGCTGGTTCATTGTCGACTAATGACCGGGTTCTTTCTGCAATGCGCATGGCATTTTTTATTAGTATTCCGCTCATTGTGCTTTTATCCGTGTTGGGCGGTTTTATGATTGCCAACCGTTCTCTGGCTCCTATTCGGCAAATCATCCATAGCGCGAACCGGATTGCGCAGGGAGATCTTTCTGCACGTATTCCCACAGCCCCCGCAAAAGACGAGCTTGGCGAATTGACGGATACGCTGAACCATATGCTGCAAAGCGTAGAAGAAACTTTCCAACGTGAAAAACGATTTACTTCCGACGCTTCCCATGAATTGCGTATGCCTGTCGCCGTTATTCTGGCATATGTGGAAAGCATGCGTGCGGAGAAAGATGTTACGCAGGAAAACGCAGCGTCGCTGGATACGGTAATCGCTGAATGCTCACGAATGCAGAAAATCATTGCGCATTTGCTCACTATCACCCGTGTGGAGGAAGGGCGTTATCCTATTTATATGGAAACGGTGCATTTGCGTGCGGTTGCGGAAGGCGTAGCGGAAACCCTTGCGGCCAGTTTGAAAGCTAGGGATATAACGCTGAGCATCGATATAGACGGCGCGCTGACTTGTCAAGCGGATCAAAGCCTGATTACGGAAGTGCTGCTGAACCTGACCGAAAATGCGATCAAGTATGGAAAGCACGGCGGGCATGTTGATCTGAAAGCACAGCGGCGCTATAAGGAGATTGAGATACAAATTCGTGACGATGGCATTGGTATCTCGCCAGAAAACCTGCCGCACATCTTTGAGCGTTTTTTCCGCGCAGACAGCGCACGTGACCGCAGCGGTACCGGCCTTGGCCTTTCCATTGTGCAATGGATCGTGAAAGTGCATCATGGGGAAATATCAGTACAGAGTACGCCTGGTGTAGGATCGGTTTTCACTATAACATTACTGGATGATTCGTTCCTGCACGTTTCATAACTGCTTCTACAACGGCATTCATACGCAATAACAGAATATTTTAAAAATGAGAATCTTTCATGCGATTCTCATTTTTGGTTGTTAAGGTATATGTATCAGAGGTGCTTACCTAAAGCAAACCTGATGTGAAATCATACACAAGGAGTACCAAAATGCTTGCAACACATGAATTAACCAAAAAGTATAAAGATTTTACGGCGGTTGACCGTGTCAACTTGGAAATCCGCGAAGGCGCTATCTTCGGTTTCTTGGGGCATAACGGCGCCGGTAAAACAACCACCCTTTCCATATTGACCACACTTATTAGGCCCAGCTCCGGTTATGCCGAAGTCAATGGTGTGAATGTGGAGAAAGGGTATTTGGAAGTTCGGGAAATGATCGGGTATCTTCCGGAAAACGTCCAGTTGTATAGCGAGCTTTCGGTTTATGAGAATCTGGAGTTCTTCGGAAAACTATCCGGACTTCAGCACCCCAAAGGCGATATTATACAGATGTTAAATATGTTCGACCTGTCCCAATGGCGGGATGCCAAACTAAAAACGCTGTCAAAAGGCATGCGGCAGCGGGTTGGGATTGTGCAGGCAATCCTTCATCATCCCAAAATTCTGTTCCTGGACGAACCAACCTCTGGGTTAGACCCGCAGGGAACGCTGGACATCCGCAATACGCTACAGAAGATCAATGCCCAATGGGGAACCACCATCTTCATGAACACCCATCTCTTGTCCGAGGTTACAAAGCTCTGCACCGATGTTGGCATCATCAGCCATGGGAAGATGCTCGTGTCTGATTCCATCGCGGAGCTGGAGAAGCAGTATTCCAACTGTAAGTCGCTGGAGGAAATCTACTTTGCCATTGCCGGAGGCGGTGAAAAATGAATACGCGTATGATCATTGCTCGTAAAGAGTGGCAAACCATAACACGGGATAAGATTTTCATCATCATCACAGCGTTATTCCTAGTAATGTCCATCGCTTCCGTATACATCGGCGCTTCCACAAAAAGTATGGAAATGCAGGTTTATGGCGACATCGTCCAATTGGCGCAGCAGCAGGGAAGCACAGTGCCCGATCCCCCGCAAATCTATCCGCTGGAGATTCTGGCGAATCTTGTGGATTATATTGTGATGATCGGTGCGGTGCTCGCTATTTTCCTGGGATACCGTTCCTTGCGTACCGAGCACGAGAGCGGCGTATGGCTAGTTTTACGCTCACGCCCTTTGACCTATAAGGATGTTATTGCTGGAAAGCTTGTGGGCTCTGCGGGAATTATGGTCACCCTGTTAGCAGCAACATTCCTGTTCAATCTCCTGCTGTTCATCATGGTTTCAGGCATTATGCCTTCGGCAGGGGAAATTGCACGGTTTGCGATTTGTCTGGGGTTTGCTTTCATATACATGCTGTCTTTCTATATTGGTGCGCTATGGGTTTCCTGGAAAGCGAGCAATGGGACATTTGCCTTTATGGCCATGCTTATTATTTGGATATTTATCAGCTTTGTAATCCCGCAACTTTCCGATACGCAACGCAATTTTGCGTATGCTGTCAGTAGTTTTTCCGGCACCGTAGCCGCAACGCCTACTGCAACGCCTGCATCCCATGTGATTGATCTGTTCTCCCCGGCGTTGCAATTTACGAATCTTGGTAATGCATTGCTTCAAGCCGATACGGAAAGTGCATCACTGGGGTTGCCTGTTCTTTTAACACAGTTGATGCCCACCATGTTGTATCTTCTTGGGGTCAATATGGTACTGCATCTTTTCCTAGTCCACTCCGCCAACAGAAAGGAGGTCTTGCGATGAGCAGCCGCGTTTCATCCGTCTTTACGCTAGCGCGAAAGGAAGTACGGGATGCTTTCCGAAGCAAGCTGTTTTTGATCATCCTGCTGATGCTGGCCTCTCTCGTTGTTGTGTCGGTTGTGCTGGGGGCTCTTCAGGTTCGTGTAAACGTGGATACATACCAACAATCGGTAGCGCTACTGAAGTCTATTGGTAAAACGGATTTCCCTGCATCCCCATCACTTAATCCGTTAAGCGCTTCGAAAAGTTTTACTAACTACATTGGTATGGTGGGCGCATTGCTGGGTATTGCACTTGGTAATGCCGCGATCCGCCGCGAACGCGAGGCGGGAACGCTGCGGCTTATTCTGACCCGGCAGACATCCAAAGGACTGTTCATTGGCGGAAAAACCGCTGGAAACCTGCTGTTGCTGCTGGGCATCACGCTGATGTTTTTCGTGTTTGCCTCCGTATCTGTACCCGTCATTGGTCACTGGGCACTATCCGCTGATGAAAACATGCGTCTGGCCTTCTTGTTAACCAATGGCTTTCTATATATGTCCTTCTTCTTTCTGTTGAGCATGCTGCTGACCATTGTTTCGGATAACAGTGAGAAGGCGCTACTCGTGACCGTTATCATTTGGCTGGTGTTGGCTTTCATCCTTCCGCAGGTTGGCGATACGATGGATATGGATAACCAAATCAGCGGCGGCTTCTTTGCCTCGATGGGGCTGAACCGTGTACAGGAAAAGCAGGTGCTTGCGCAATTCAGCTTCTATGAATGGCTGCGCAACGGATTTGAGGAATTGTCCCCACTGAAGCACTTTGAGCGTATCGGGTTTGCTTTGCTGAATGTGAAACCTGGCTTTGAAGAAAATACCGCCTTGGAAGTTGTGAGCCTTAAATGGTGGGATTTAACCTGCCTGATCATTCCAGACTTGATACTCTGGTTTGCCGCTTCTACTGCATTCCACAGGCGTGAAGATAGATTTCTTTAACAAACAATTAGGAGGGTTAACACTATGAACAATCGTAAACGCATTCTTTCTACCATACTTGCACTCCTTCTGCTCGCCGCCGTTCCGGGCTTTTCCGGCGCTTTGGCACAGGGTAACGATAATGCAGCCGCAAGCATTACAAACGATACGGACGGCGACGGAATCCCCGATGCGGCAGAAAAGATACTGGGTACCAACCCATACACGGCAGATACGGATGGCGACGGTATCGGTGATCTGGAAGATACTCAACCGGCTATGCTTAAGATTCCTTTCAGCGAAAGCAGCACCGCTGCGTTACCGGTGAAGATTACAGACGCACGGGTGGAAGATAATCAGACTGCCGACCATCTTGAAATCTCCATTAAAAATACAAACGCCGATACGCTGACTGGACTGGAAATTTACTACACGATTACTGATAACAAGACCGGTGCGCAGGAGGCGTACTATGTCAATCTGGATACGCTTTCCATCGCGTCTGGTAAAACCGAGACGATACATTTCGACAATCAGGTCGATTCGCCTAATCACTTCTATGGCAACATGAATGGCTTATACGGCACTTCGGCAAACGGCCTACTGTTTGACGTAACGCTCCACGCCGCCGGTTACGCTCCGGTTCAGTTCAGCATCGAAAAAGATGCCGGTACTGCCGAAGTAGCCGACTGACGATCACCCGAACACATACACGTCTACCTACAGAAAGGAAGGATCATTTTATGAAACGCTCTATGCTTTATCTTATCTCCATGGGTCTGGCACTATTGCTTGCCTATACGCCTGCCTTTGCAGAAACCACGACCACAACCGATACGGTTGCAGCCACCTCAGTGGGTACCATTTCCTTCAGCGAAGCGCTCTCGCTTTCGCAGGAGGTCAACCCCGGCTGGACACTCATCTCTCTTTCTCTTGAGGATGAAAACGGCAATACCGTATACCATGCGGAACTGCTCAACCCGGCAGACAGTACTGTTTACGAAATCACACTGGACAGTATGACCGGCCAGGTGCAAAATATGATCGCTTCTGATGAGGCAGATCAGATGGAATCTGGTTCCGGCCAAGATGATGATAATGTTGAGTATGCAGATAGCACCGGCGATACCGGCGAAACCGAGCAAGATAACCGAAATGGCCAATATGAACAAAACGATCAAAATGAGCAGGTTGGCCAGTATGAGCAAGGCGATCAGAACGAACAAGACGACCAGTACGAACAGGACGACCAAAACGAAAACAACAATGAGAACGAATCGGAAAACGAAGCTACCGGGGATGCAGCCGATGCTGCTCTCTATGCGAAAGCGACAATTACGCTTGCACAGGCGCAAGACATTGCTTTAACCTTTAACCCGAGCGCGACTGTTACCAGCATCTCACTAGAAGACGAAAACGGCTCACCCATCTACGAAATTGATTTGCTGAATGGGAATGGGCAACAGATTACTGTGAAACTGGATGCGGTTACCGGTACAATTCTCAGCACAGGTGATATGGCCGCTGAACAATGAAACTGATTGCAGAGCCCCCACTAGATTTCTGGTGGGGGTTCTGCTTTTCAACACAAGCACTATCTTGCCAGAACATCAAGATAAAATGTAGGGTGTAATAGCAATCATCAAAAGGGAAGACCCACGTTGGAAAGCCTGTACTGAGGTAACCAACACCACTCTATCTTTGTGAAGTAGCGCTGTGCTCAGCAAATAACAAACCAGCATCAGCATATTCCACTCTTTAGAATAAGGGCAATGGATGCGTGAAAAAGCAGTTGTATTATCAATTCAACTGCTTTTTGCACAATAGCTTTGAATGAGCATTCCAAATATGGGATGCTCTTTTACTTGTATTGCAAGTTAGATATGGAACAAGCAACATATCAGAAGGGAGTAACGAACATGCAGGAAGATATTGAAAACCGGTCGGTTGCGCTTGCTATTCGGGGAACAAAGCTAACAGCCCACGGTCTGAAAACAGCCATTGTCAAATACCTTGCTCATCGGAAAACTAAAAAGCTGCATCATATCCCCACGGGAAAGCAGACGGTCAAGCAGCTGATAGGGCAGGGGCAGGGCGTAACCAACATTGAGATCACGGATGGCAACATCAAATCCTTTGAGCGTGTCGCCCGTAAATACGGCGTGAATTACGCGTTGAAGAAAGACGTATCCGGGGAGCATCCCAGATACCTCGTGTTTTTCAAGGCAAAGGAAACGGACGCGCTGACGGCTGCTTTTAAGGAGTATGCTACCAAGGAAATCAGGCGGGAAAAGAAGCCCTCGCTTCAGGAGCAGATGCAGAAGCATAAGGCAAAAGTGAAGCCGCTTGAACGCATCGCAAAACCCAAACAGTTGGAGCGATGAACCGCACGACCGACAACCCATACACAGAGGAGGGATGTTTCATCCACGATCATCACAGGAAACGAAAAAAGTATAGCGGCGCGCCGCTTCTCGCCCTGGCTGTCACCCTGTTTCTCGCAGGCATGGCAGCCTTTTTCATTCCCATCCTGACAACGGAAATGGAAATTGCGCAGGACGCAGAGGAATATGTTGCGTGGAGAGAACAATTTGCCGACATGATTGAACCGATCACCACTGTCACGGATGACAATCCGATTTCGCCTACCAGCGAATCATCATCTGCCGCTCTGCCTTCTCCTACGGTAAGCCCCTCACCAGTACCGGAGCAAGGGAATACCGGCGTAGACTTGTCTGCCTGCCTTGCTGCCAACGCGGATTTCATCGGATGGTTGCGGATTCCCGATACGACAATCGATTACCCCGTCGTGCAGACGGACGATACAGACTACTACCTGAACCATACGTTCGTAGGCAAACAAAGCTACATTGGTACGCTGTTTTCGCTCGGTAAAACGGATTTCCAGACACCGAGCCAAAACATCGCCATCTCTGGGCATCACATCAGGAGCAACGATCAGGTGATGTTCAGCCCGCTGCTTGGCTACAAGGATGAAGAATTCTACACAACCCACAGCATCATCTACTTAGATACGCTGTATCATGCCGGCACCTATAAAGTCTTCGCTGTGCTCAATATGCAAAATGGAGACTGGGAACCGTCCACGGCGGATTTTGTTGGCAACGATACCTTCCTGGCCTTTGCCCGGCAGGCCAAAGCACAATCCCTGTATGATACGGGCATTACGCTGCTGGCGACGGATTATATCCTGACACTTATTACCTGTGACCGCAGCTACGGCGGCAGGGACGGGCGGCTTGTGGTGATGGCCGTCCAGCAATAACAAAACACGAAAGGAAAAATCTATGCACACAATTCAAAAATTCCTCGCATTGCTGCTGTCGGTGATACTGCTGGTTTCAGCCCTGCCTATTACCACTTTCGCGGAAGCCGAATCAACTGTTGATTCGGAAGTGACGATGGAACCGCCTACGGAACCGGAAACCATTATAACTGAAGAGTTTGACACTCCCGAAGAGATCGAACCATCTGCAGAGCCTGAAAGCTCCAATGATGAATCGCCATCTGACGAACAGGCAGAAGAAACGCCTGCTCCGGAAGATACGCCGACAGAAGAACCCCCAGTGGTTGAAGCCGAGGAAGAGATCGTTCCTGAAGAAACCGCAGTTTCCGCTCTTGACAGTATTGGAAGTGCCATTGCTGCCAACGGTCATGTCTACGTTATGACGGCGGGCACTACCGATGCATATGCCACGGCGGACAGAACAGAGCTCGTTTTCACCATCACGCAGGACGGCGCTGTGCTGCTGGCGACAGAGTATGTGCCGCGTGAGAACGTAAGCAGCGTGAAAGTCTGGTTCCTGACCGCCGAGGGTGAAACCATAACGGCTTACGTATCCGAAGCCACGATTTCGGATGCGCTTCTCACGGATGAGGAAGCTAACGCTTTGGCTGATACACAGCACGCCGCGTGGGTATCTTCCGACGCGGGAGAACTGCTCGCCTTCGTTGTGGCAGGTGAAAGGCCGGTTGTGCCTACCGAAGCACCTGCCGAGGTTGCTCCATCCCAAGGGCCCACGCTGGAGCCTGTTCCGTCAGTTGAACCGGAGGAAGAACCTACGCAAGAACCCGCCCTATCAGAGCAGCCAACGGAAGAGGCCACGCCAGAACCCGTTCCCGAAACGACAGAAGCACCAATCCTGACAGAAGAACCGACCGAAGTCCCCGCCGCGGAACCTCCTTCCGCACAAGCTGGGGACTTCGTTGCTGTTACGACCCATACAAGGGTATACCCCAGCATCGATGAAACAGCGGCGGATGATTACGACGGAGACCTGTTCCTCGGTGTTTTCGTAAACGATGCCTCGGTGCAGGTCGAAACCATTGAACAGGATAGCCTTGGCCGTTACTGGTATAGGGTGCGCTATATGTACGGCGACGATTTCGCGGACGGTACGCTGAAATGGACGGATTACGACACCATCTATGTGCTGGCGTCCGAAACGGCAGAAACAATAGAGCAGGATTTCACCGTAACGGATTACGCTTTTACAAGCGTACCACGGACATTCAGTATCCTGCGTTCCACAACACCCATGAACGGCTTCAGCCTGAAAACTATCAACGCGGCAATCCCGTCCCTGTATGTTGGGCAGAGCGGCGTGTACGGCAGCTCGGGCAAGGACAGTGACTATTTGCAGATCGCCAAATCGACGGATCACGGCACGATCTACGCAACGCCGCACTACCTGAACGGCTTTACAGTCTACTGTCTGGAGCACAATTATCCCGGCCCGGGCGAGAACATCTCCGGCGGCGGGCAGGAACCCACCGGCCCCTATCTGATTGTGGATATTGATTCGTACCGCAATACCCCCGGTTATTCCAGCATCATCTACCATGATTCGACGTTGCACGCCATCGCGTGGGTGCTGCGCCACACCTATCCTTTCATGGTGCTCAACCGCAGTGATTCGGATAACGAAGTCTGGTCGCGGGTGGCCGGGCAGTTCGCGATCCGGCAGGTGATCCGTGAGCTGGAAGGCGCGCAGTACGTCCGCAGCTACTGGGACATGGATAACTTCTACCGCGCCAGCGGACAGGCTCCTGCCGTCTATCTGGAATATGCCCGTTGGCTGGCGGCGAACGGTATCGCCCGTGCGAGCATTACGGGAAACATCAATATATCGGGCAAGTCCGTGACATCCACAAACGGAATCTGCACCGGTACGGTGACGCTGACTACTGATGCCGACCTGATGCGCGTCAGCAAATCCGTGGGAAGCCTGACGGGCAATACTTCGGGCTCGAACAGCAGCTATTACTATCTCAACAGCGGTGATACCGTTTCGATATCATCCTCAGCCAACAGCTTTACCCTGACGGTGGAATCCGTTTCCTCCGAGGACGAAGAAGCCAGCTTCCTCGTGGGCGTACCCAGCGTAGAGCTTCAAAAGATGCTGATTCCGCAGTACGGTTCTCCCTATGAGCTGAAATCCATTTCTGTTCCATTTGAAGTGCCACTGGGGTCTGTCACCGTTACCAAGACGGATGCGGTTACCGGGGCTGTGCTTGCGGGAGCGGTTTTTGAACTAGTCGATACGGCAGGCAATGTGCTGCAAACACAAACAACCGATGCGAGCGGAATCGCAGCCTTTGCCAATTTGCAGCCCGGAACCTATCGCATTCGGGAGAAAGCCGCCCCGGAGGGCTATACCGTCAGCGTGACGGATACGCAGAGTGTGACAGTGACTGCGGGGACGGTATCCGCCGTAACCTTTGCCAACGATGCGATGACCGCAAAAATCCGGATCGTCAAGACAGACCAGCTGACCAAACAGCCGTTGTACGGCGTGGAGTTTACCATCACACGCCTGTCTGCGCCCGCCGGTCGAAACGGTATCGGCGAAGTGGCGGCCGTCATCACCACCAATGAAAATGGCGCTGCCGAAACGGGCTGGCTGGATTGGGGGCGTTACAGGATCGAGGAAACCAAGGTGCCGGAGCATTTTGTAGATACCCATTTCTCTACCGAGATCGAAGCCTACGAGGACGGCAAAACCTACACGGTCGAAGTGGAGAACGAGCCTGCGAAGGGTTGGATTCGTATCACGAAAACGGATGCGTTGGACGGCACGCCGATTGCGGGCGTGATATTCGACATCTATGCCAATGACGAGTACGGCAGCGAGCTGGCGGGCAGCATGACGACCGGTGAGGACGGCGTTGCCCTGTCGGAGCCGCTTCGCAAAGGCAGCTATATTGTCATGGAGCAGGATAATCCTGTCGGTTATGTGTCCGAGCTGGCCGAGGTAAATGGCGATCAAAAAGAAATTCGGAAACGCTTTAAATTTAACCTTAAGCGTTCTATGTATTATGGTTTCATTGTTTCATTTATACGTTTCCTGGAATACAGCTATCACAATTGTACAGCAACGCGTGATTCATGTGATGCTGATTCTGCTATTATTCTTTCTGTCTCAGAGCGTGAAGACGGTTGATTCCTCAAAAATAAAGACGGCTTTCAACCTTATTGCTTCGATGGTTGTACTTGTTGTCGGTATTTACTATTTGAATGGAACCACACTATCCGCTCTATCCCGCCGGGGGATTATGGGTGCAACATCGACTGATATTGTTTTCGGTGTTATTTTAATCGTCTCGGTTCTTTATATCAGTTCGCAAACAGTCGGATGGGCACTGACCGCATTGTCTGGTGTTTTCATTGCGTATGCGCTGCTTGGTCCGTATATGCCTGATTTGATTGCGCATAAAGGATATAGCGTTCCTTATATTACCAATTATGTGGCGTGGACGTCAGAATCGATATTCGGGTCGGTTATTGGAGCGAGTGTTTCGTTTGTCGCTTTGTACATTGTCTTTGGCGAACTGCTGAGCACCTTTGGCGCCGGCCAGTTTTTTATTGACATTGCCTATGCCTTGACCGGACGTATGAAAGGCGGTCCGGCTGAAGCCTCGGTTGTTTCCAGCGCTTTGATGGGATCGATCAACGGAAGTGCTGTCGCCAACGTGATGACGACTGGAACCTTCACAATTCCTTTGATGAAAAAAGTCGGCTACCGGCCTGCGTTTGCAGGCGCGGTTGAAGCTGTTGCCTCAACAGGCGGCCAGTTGCTGCCACCTGTTATGGGGGCTGCAGCATTTGTAATGGCGGATGTGACCGGAATAGCATATTCCACGATTGTAATTGCCGCTATCGTACCAGGGCTGCTTTACTATCTCAGCCTCGGCGTCGCCGTTTTCTTGCAGGCGGATAAACGAGGACTTGGGAACGAAGACAGCACTAGGCTGCCGGTCGTGAAAGAGGTTATTAAAAAAGGCTGGTATCATTCCATCCCGATAATTACGTTGATCGTCGCGCTGTTGGGCTTCAGGCTTTCGGCGAATTTTGCTGCGATTTTTGCGATCGCCAGTCTGTTACTGATCGGGATTATTCGGATAGGATTTACTGAAAAGCGTTTCCCGCTAAAGGAAATTATCAAATCACTGATTGCTGCTGCTAAAACGACGATCCCCGTGGCGATTGCCTGCGCGTGTGCAGGCATCGTAATCGGAATCGTATCTATGACGGGTATCGGCGTTAAATTCACCAGTATCGTTTTTGTTGCTTCCGGCGGAAATTTATTTCTGATGCTTGTTATGATCATGATTGCCTGCATCATCATGGGGATGGGACTTCCGTCTACTGCTGCGTATATCATTGCTGCCAGCATAGGCGCACCCGCATTAATTCAGGCGGGGATTCCCGAACTTGCGGCACATTTGTTTGTCTTTTATTTTGCGATCATCTCGTTTATCACACCGCCGGTTGCAATGTCCGCATATGCGGCTTCCGGTATTGCCAAAAGCAAATCCAGTGAGACGGGATGGCTGGCATTTATGCTTGGCTTGCCCGGGTTTATCATTCCATATATCTATGCGTTTCGTCCGCAATTGTTGATTGTTGGTTCCAATCCGGTTGAGGTGATATGGGTGATTGCGATATCGGCCATTGGCGTTGTGTTTATGTCTATTGCAGTCATTGGATGGCTGAAACGGAAATTGAGAATAATTGAAAGATTGCTGTTCGCTGTCAGCGCGGCATTGCTGATTTTCCCATTCACATGGTGTGATATTGTTGGACTTATACTCGCAGTTGGTATTGTTGGATTTGTGATTTACACAAGCAAAAAGACCAAAGAATTGTCGCAAATGGCTTCATAAGCAATTGGAAAGAAATATTGGCTTTACAGTTGGATTCTGATAAGCATAATATCACGGTATTAGAATTTAAAAGCTCTAGATACACAAGTATATCTATATAGGAAACCCTCCCAAATTATAGTATCATAACTTGTAGTAAGGTTGGATTGGGGGAATAGGGTTACCGGATCAATGAAACGAGCGCATCACGGTATCGTTCAGACTTGCTGCGTAATTGTTCAATCTCAAACCGATGCGGGAGAAGTGGTCGAGTCCGCTTCCTTCCGCATCGGTTTGATTGTCGGTTCATCAAGAAGCGGAGCCAGTGTTTGGTGGCTTGTTTCATTTACTGGAGACGATGTTATTTCCTTCTTTGATTCAACACCTGAAAAATGCACACCTTCGTCTGACAAATCGTTTGACATCGGACGCGGGGTGTGCATTTTATCATTTTGTTGTACTTAAGCCATAACAGTTACCATCTATTGATAAAAGAGATTTTATCGGTAGATGGTTTTTTGTTAGATGACGAAAGCTATGATTTATAAGAGCTTTGGGCGATTTTGGTAGCGTTGTATCTATGGTATTTTAAAGCAAAATATGGCTGATATAGTTAAAAAGATCATAATCTCATAATTTTGCACCCAAACGTTGAACAGACATCGTTGGATTTGAACCCACCGGGGCATAAATTCAACGATTACAAATAAACATATTTCTCGAGATTCTGCAGTGTAAGCATTGAATTGTTACATCAGGCTAACCCACATTGTGATCTTTTTCTTATAAATGGTCATAGGATAGATGAGAATATAACGTTATGTAAAAAATGAGCTAGTGTTATGATGCGCATATAAAACAACTAACCATCTTGTTTCCAGTATATTTGGAGGAGAACTGGCGGATGAACATTCGAGAATTAAATGAAAATGAGCGTTTGTAATAATGATACACGATGAAGCTGCTGTTGATTTGGCATGACAACCAGGCTAAGAAATATTTATGTGACATAAAGCCCTTAAGGCATGAAAATGATGTGTTTCTATAAAACCAAACATACAGAACGAGAACTATGGTTTTTAAAAAAGTATATTGAAAGAAATCATATGAAGATAATATACCTTTAAATCGCAATTGCAAGTTGAACACTTGAGAAAAGAAAGGAGTACAAAGGATGCAGAGCATTCTTTTGAAAAAGGTTAATGAGCATAGAATCTAATGATAGTTTCCTTTTACAAATTCAAGGAGTATCAAAGAGCTTTGGTAGCGTGCAAGCGTTAAAAGATGCCAACCTTAACATAAAACCAGCTTCTGTACATGCATTGATCGGTGAAAACGGAGCAGGGAAGTCAACATTAATGAAAATCCTCAACGGTATGTACAGTGCTGATGATGGAGAAATGATCTTCAAAGGAGAAAAGGTTGCTTTTTCATCAACTCACAAGGCGCTTGCTGCAGGTATTTCGATGATTCACCAAGAACTGATGCCAATTTTAGAACTCTCTGTAGCTGACAATATTTTCATGGGTAAATACCCCAAAAATCGATTATCAATGGTTCAAAAGCGCAGTATGCTTGAAAAAACAAAAAAGCTCTTGGAGGAGCTCGATATCAAAGGGATTTCGCCAGGGGCGAAGATGAAAACGCTGAGCATGGCGCAAACGCAGATGGTCGAAATCGCCAAGGCTGTATCCAACCATGCACAACTCATCATCATGGATGAACCTACATCTTCTCTGACCGATGATGATGTAGCTCGCCTCTTTTTAATTATAAGAAGACTACAAGCAAGCAATAGAACTTCATTTATCTATATTTCCCACAGGCTTGAGGAAATTTTCGAGATTAGCGATACAATTACTGTGCTTCGCGACGGTGAGACCATCGAGACTGATGAAACGAGGAATTTTACGAATGATCGGCTCGTGCGTTCGATGGTAGGACGTGAGCTAAAGGATCTGTACAACAAAGTACCTGTTAAAACCGGAAAAGCGATGCTTGAGGTATCAAAATTGTGCGGAAATGGTTTCCGAGATATAAGCTTTTGTTTGCACCGCGGAGAAATACTCGGGCTCGCTGGCTTGGTAGGAGCTGGTCGAACGGAATTAGTTGAATCCATCTTTGGTATTCGTAAAATCTCATCAGGCGAAATCCGTAAGGACGGAAAACTTCTTACTATCAACAGTACCGTAGACGCAATACACAATGGTATCTCGCTTGCTACAGAAGACCGAAAGCAATTAGGTTTGGTATTAGGAATGAGCGTTGGCTTCAACATCTCGTTGCCTAGTCTTAAAGGCTTTGCAAAGGGAGGGCTAGTCAACGCCCGAAATGAAGAAAAACAAACAGCGGTATATGCCAAGCTGCTGGGAGTCAAGACGGCGAGCATGAAAGCGAAAGTAGGAACTCTTTCTGGGGGCAATCAACAAAAGGTGGTTCTTGCAAAATGGCTGTTGACGCAACCGGATGTATTTATCCTAGATGAGCCTACGCGAGGCATTGACGTAGGGGCAAAGTCTGATATCTATGCCATTATGGAAGAACTTGTAAAGAAGGGGAAATCAATTATCATGATTTCCTCAGAACTACCCGAAGTGCTGGGTATGAGTGACCGCATTTTGGTCATGCATGAAGGTCGTGTGGTTGGAGAAATGCTCAGAGAAGATGCAACACAGGAGAAAATTGGCAGAATGTTTGGGTTTGAGAAGGGAGAATAAATGCACATGAATTACAAACTACTCACAGAGAACGACACAAAGAAAAAAGTGCAGAGGGTGCTCTCATCATATGGAATCTTCTTCATTTTTTTACTGATGGTTTTACTGATGAGTATATTGTCAGAAGGCCGGTTTCTTAGACCGGGTAATATCCTAACCGTTCTTAAGCAAGTATCGATCAATGGCATTTTGAGCCTCGGCATGATGACAGTGCTTGTAACCGGTGGTATTGACCTATCGGTCGGTTCTATTCTGGCACTCGCCGGCGTGATTGCCACTACTTATGCGCACCCAGAGCCGTATTTCCCGATCGCCATGGTTCTTGGCATAGGCTTGTTAGTAGGGCTAGCCTGTGGATTGGTTAACGGCATTGTGGTGGCTTACCTGAATGTGCCAGCGTTCATCGCTACGCTTGGGATGATGAGTGTAGCAAGAGGACTCACAATGATATATGTGGACGGCAAGCCCGTAAACGGACTTTCGACGGCATACCGCTTTATTGGCAGAGAGTCGATTTTAGGTATCCCAGCAATGGTTTGGATCTTATTGATTTTTGTTGCAATTACGTTCATTATTATGCACCGATCTGTTCTTGGAAGATACATTTTCGCTATAGGTGGAAATGAAATGGCTGCAAGTGCGTCTGGCATCAACACCCGAAAAATCAAACTTCTCGCCTATGCCTTTTCAGGCTTGTGCTGTGGTATGGCAGGTATGCTTTTAGCTTCCCGTACGAATGCAGCAGCACCGGGAGCAGGGTCAGGATATGAACTGGATGCTATTGCTAGCGCTGTCATCGGCGGGGTTAGCACAGTTGGCGGTAAAGGCCGTGTGCTAGGCGCATGTGTTGGTTTCTTGATCCTTGGTATCATAAGTAACGGCCTGGATCTTCTCAATGTTTCTTCCTATATTCAACAGGTCATTAAAGGCCTGATTATCGTTGCGGCGGTCTTCTTTGATCAGCGTTCGAACGCGAAAGCTATGTGAAGAGTAGTCTTCTGAAGAAAGCACTCGACTCACGTATTCAATCCTTTGAGAAACCCAAAGTATGTTTGTTGTTCTATGGAGTGATTTACAGTTTGCACAAAGTGGGATCTGTTAACGTTTGTACGTTCTGAATAGGAAGGAGGAAAGCAGCTCAAACAAATAAACGATCACGAGCTCTGGTTTGCTCTGGTTCTTGTCGAAAGAACAACTAAAACGAATAGGAGAGATCTAAACTATGAAAAAAAGACGTTTTCTGGCAATGGTTCTTACTGTTATGTTGGCATTATCGATGATAACATTCGGATCTGCGTATGCGGAAACGGAAACGACTTACACGATTGGCGTTTGCTGGTATTGGCTCTCTGGCGAATTCATGTCTGTATGCAAGAACTACATGGATATGTACATTGAGGAATATGAAGCTGCACATCCCGGCGTCTTGAATGTAATCCAGCTCGACAGCACGGGTGATCCCAACGTCCAAATTTCTCAGGTTGAAAACCTGATCTCTCAGGACGTTGATCTAATCTTACTTAATCCTTGGGACAGAATACAGCTTGCAGCAGCGACTGAGATGTGCTACGAAGCAGGCATCCCGGTGATTGAGTTTAATGTTGAAACTGACGCTAAGGATTATCGACTTAGTTATGTCGGATCTGATCACTACGATAGTGGTTATGTTACCGCCAAATGCCTGATCGAAGCAATGGGCGGGAAAGGCAACATTGCTGTATTGAAGGGACCTTCTGGCCATGACGCTGAACTTGCTAGAACGCAGGCTCTCAACGATGTCCTGAAAGAGTATCCGGAAGTGAAAATCGTAGCGGAAGAATACGCCAACTGGATGCGCGATCAGGGTATGGCTGCGACTGAAAACTGGTTACAGGCGGATCTGGGCATAACCGGTATCTTTGGCGAGAACGATGAAATGGCTCTGGGTGCTATCGAAGCATTAAAAGGAACCGAGTTCGAAGGCAAAATTTTAGTTGCTGGTATTGATGGCTTACCCGATGCGCTTAACGCAATTCGCGAGGGTACGTTGCTCTGCACAGCGATCCAGAGTGCAAAAAAACAAGCGCAGTGGTCTATTGACTATGCGATTAAGTATCTCAACGGCGAGACAATTGAACCATACTATGATACTGGTTTCCCGTTGATTACCAAGGAAAATGTGGATGATCCTGAGTTTGATACGTCTGATGCTTACGAGTGGGCACAAAACCACTAAGAGTGAAAGCAACCCCATTGATGACATAAGGTAAACAAATACGGGGCTGCGCAGAGTATAACTGCTCAAAGCAGCCTCGTATTTGTTATAAATGATAACGAGGGCGATGTGCTCTCTTTTAAGGAGGCGTCCATTTTGCTGAAAAAAATTTCTCCATTACTATCTCCAGATATATTAAAGGTTATAGCTGAAATGGGACATCAAGATTCAATTGTGCTTGGAGATGCGAATTTCCCGGCACAGCGCTATGCAAAACATGGTGCTATTGTACTAAGAGCTGATGGTGTTGGTGCTACGGAATTGCTGGACGCGATTTTACAGCTCTTTCCGCTTGACGAATATAAGGAACAGCCGGTCCTTTTAATGGAAGTGCCAGCGGATCAACAGGTTAAAACGCCTATTTGGAAGGCTTATAAAGACGTTGTTGCTAAGTATGATGATCGTGGCGCAGATGCTGTAGCAACACTGGAGCGAAGCGCATATTATGAAGCCTGTAAGGATGTATATGCATTTATTCAAACTGGCGAGACTGCCTTGTATGCAAATGTCATGCTTACAAAAGGAATTGTCTAAACATGGGCAATGATTCGTTGTTTATGTGCTTTGGATAAGGATATGAATATTAAGAAAAGTCACTGGATGGCTGAAGTTTTAGCGTTATGTGAATAAAGGGATTGTGCTACGATAAATCTGGTGAAACACCAAATATGCTTCATTATATATAGGAGGGAAAAAGATGGCCGATCTATCGAAAATCAAAGACAAATGGGAGTTAGCAAAACTGCTGGACTATAATATTCTTGGCCGTAAGGAAGCTACCACAAAGGAGCTCGACGATGCTCTGGTGGTGATGCGCAAATATAAATTCGCTTGCTTTATGACAGGCATGGCGATGATTCCTTATCTCGCCAAGGAATTGAGCGATCTGGATTGTGAAATCGGTACTGTTATAGACTTTCCGTTCGGTTATTCTGATACTAAAACCAAGGTTCAGGCTACAGAAAACGCAGTGAAGATGGGTGCTACCTCTGTAGACATGGTCTTTAATATTGGCGCTCTTCGCGAGCATCGATATGATTATTGCCTGCATGAGCTCAAAGAACATGTGAAGGCGGCGGCTGGTGCGGTTACTAAACCCATCATGGAAGTAGCGTTTCTGACTGATGATGAAATCCGTGCGGCGTGCAGCATTATTGTTGAAGCCGGTGCAACCTTTGCCAAGACTTCCAGCGGCCAGTCCAAAGGCCCGTCGATGGAACAGATTATTGTTATTCGTGATGCTGTTAAGGGTACTGGCGTAAAGGTAAAAGCTGGCGTTGTGTTCCCGAAACCTCAGAATTGCGTGGCATTCTACATGGCCGGCTGCGATCGTATCGGTTGCTTTGAAGCACCACAGGTTTGTGAAGCTTTTGATACCATGCGGGAAATTGGCTTGGTACCTGCCTATTCTGGCCGCTAAAATAACAGGGTTGAGGTAAAGGTTTATGGCGGATACTGCAAAGAAAACGAGCAACGCTGCCCCAGAAGTAGTGAAACAATCCCAACAAGAAGCGAAGAGTGAAGCGGTTGAGATACTTCCTCTTAAAAACAAAGAAATCATTATGAAAAAAGGAGAAACTAGAATGGATAAGCAGGCTCTTGGCATGGTAGAAACCAGAGGTTTAATTGGAGCAATCGAAGCAGCAGATGCAATGGTGAAAGCAGCTGACGTTCATCTGATTGGGAAGTCTCAGATTGGTTCTGGTCTGGTTACTGTTATGGTTCGCGGCGATGTGGGCGCTGTTAAAGCTTCTGTTGAAGCTGGCGCGACTGCTGCGAAGCGTGTTGGTGAGCTGTTCGGAATTCACGTTATCCCCAGCCCTCATGGCGATGTGGAACAAATCCTGCCCAATGGCACCAAATAAGAGGTAACATATGGATATTGATAAGATGATCAGAGAAATCACCGAAGAAACGCTTAAAAGCCTTCGCGCAGAGAACACTCCCGCTTTGTTCACAAGCCGGGACTCATCTAGTGGACGCTCGGCCTACGATATGGGCCCTTGCGCTACGGAAATGTATCGCGAAACCAGAAAAGAATCGGCGTTTGACGGTAATTACTCTTCAAGGGTTAATAATGCCGCTCGTAGTTCGGCATACGATTATCAGACACATCGTTGATTTCATACAATTCAGGCCACTCGGATAGTTTCCGACTGGCCTGAATTGGTAATAATTAAGAATGAAAGAGTACAAGATGATGCAACAGGAATTGACGTGGAAGGTTCGTGCTTTCGTCCTATTGAAAATCAATCGGGAAATTGGACGAAGATTTGTTCCTGTCGGTGTCTCCAACCGGCATATTCATCTGTCTATGGCCGATATTGAAACGCTCTTTGGCTTTGGATATGCATTGCAAAAGTATAGTCCTCTTTCCCAGCCTGGACAATTTGCAGCAGTGGAAACTGTCACACTTCAGGGGCCAAAAGGGAAGTTGGGGAAAGTGCGTGTGTTAGGACCTGCTCGTCCAGAGACACAGGTAGAGATCTCCGTTACAGATTCGTTTGCGTTAGGCATTAAGCCTCCGGTTAGGATGTCCGGAGACCTGAAAGGGACACCCGGGATTCTTGTAATAGGCCCCAAAGGAAGCGTGCAGCTGTCATCGGGCGTCATGATCGCATCTAGACATATGCATATTTCTGCAGAGGAAGCAAAAGTGTTTGGCCTAAAAAATGGAGACATTGTGAAACTACGAGCGACCGGAAAAAGAGGAATCGTATTCGAAAATGTGCTGGTGCGCAGTGGTAACGATCACGAGATTGAAGCACACTTTGATGTTGATGAAGCGAATGCTGCACACCTGAAAAATGGAGAAATGCTGGAAATAGTACCATGAATGAAGCAGAATTGAAACGCCTGATCAGCCGGGTAGCCTTGGAAGTGTTAAAACGGGAACAGGCTTCATTGTCCAAGCTGACTCAAGAAACAGATATGCAAGGGAAACAGACGGTTGTACTGATTCCGGGGCTTGTTCCTTTTGCTGAAGATGCTGTCTGCGAACTAAAGAAACGGTATTCAGGAAGCATGATTTCAGTAACCTTCGGTCAGGAACTTCAAACGACTGGGATACCGTCCGTAGATGCTTTATTGGTTGGACAAAATAAAATATTGGAAATGTTGTCAACTGCAGAACATATCGTTCTGCTAGCACCGACTATTAAGTTGATCTCGGATTTGGCTGAAGGCAAAGATGATTTACTGCCAGAGTATTTGTTTCTTCATGCCTTGTTATGGGGAAAACAAACAGCGGCATGGTTGGATTTCGAGATTCCCAAACGTGGAAAGATTCTTTCGGGAAGTAAAATCATAGATCACTTGGACACGTTGAAAAATGCTGGCGTGGAATTGATTTGTTATCGAAAAAAACAAGAAATGCAGACAGTGGAGAAGGGTTTGCTGATGACGGAAGAGACCGTTTTACGAGCCTTTCACGCTGGAAAAAAAGAAATTATTCTTCAAACTGGTATGATCGTTACTCCGTTGGCAAGGGATGCTGCATGCGAACTAGGTTTGAGGCTGAATATACCGGAGGTGTTGTGATGCAGATCGGCAGGGTTAAAGGTAATGTCGTAAGCACAAACAAAGCTGAAAAGATGAGCGGGTTGAAGTTATTGCTGATAAAACCTATCGACATAGAAACTTTTGCAGAGAAAGGAAGCCTCTTTGTGGCAATCGATACCGTGGATGCAGGGGTAGGAGAAGTCGTGATGACGGTAGGTGGAAGCTCCTCCAGACAAACTACAGTAACAGAAGCAAAGCCTTGTGATCAGAGCATCATTGCCGTTATAGACTCGATTGATATTGAAGGAAAACGTATTTTTGAGAAATAAATGGATTTTGACCAGATGAGAAAAAGGTCGGAATACTTTGTAGAATATAGGGAGGATACCATGGCAATCAGCGAAGTGCAAATAAGAAAAATTGTCGAACATGTTACCAAAGAATTTGTGGCTAAGTATCAGCCCAGCGTGGATAAATGGTTGTGTGACAATGCTGAAGAGGCGGTAGATACAGCCTATCAGGCACAATTTAAACTAATGAAGTTATCTCTGGCCAAACGCGGACGGCTGATTGAAGCTATGCGTGAAGCAGCTCTGGCAAACAAAGTACTGTTGGCAGAAATGGCACATCAGGAGACCGGGTATGGTAAAGTAGAGCATAAAATTGCTAAAAATGAACTGGCGGCTACTAAGACCCCTGGAATTGAAGATATTCCTACTATGGCTTATAGCGGCGATGACGGATTGACGATCGTAGAGCAAGCTCCGTATGGGGTGATCGGATCGATTACGCCTTCAACTAATCCGACATCGACAGTTATCAACAACGCCATTAGTATGGTATCCGCTGGAAACAGTGTTGTGTTCAATCCTCATCCGGCTGCAAAACGTGCCTCACAGCAGACCCTTCGGATCTTGAATGAAGCCATTGTAGCTGCAGGAGGCCCTGAGGGTCTGCTGACAACAGTGAAAAATCCCACGCTGGAAAGCGGAAGCATCATCATGAACCACAAGGATGTCCGTATGCTGGCAATTACAGGTGGCGAAGCAGTTGTAAGCGTAGCAATGAAAACGGGGAAAAAGTGTGTGGCTGCAGGCCCTGGTAATCCTCCAGTGATCGTGGATGATACCGCTGATTTGAAAAACGCTGCAAAAGACATAGTTGATGGTGCGAGCTTTGATAATAATATCCTCTGTGTAGCAGAAAAGGAATGTTTTGCTTTTGATACAATTGCCGATTCACTGATGAACGAGATGGAAAAGCAAGGTGCATTCCGAGTATACGGTCGGGACATCGATAAGATACTGGAAACTGTGCTTATTAAAAAGGATAATGGCTATGTGATTAACCGTGATTATGTAGGTAAAGATGCCACTTTTATCATGGAGCGTTCAGGTGTTTCTTTCGCGGGGAAACCTCGTCTGGTGATTGCCGAGGTCACACCGGAGCATCCATTCATACATGTCGAAATGCTGATGCCAGTATTGGGGATTTGCCGCGTTCGGAATATTGAAGAAGCTGTGAAAGAGGCATTCAAGGCTGAAAGGGGCTGCGAGCATTCTGCATTGATTCATTCACAGAATATCCACAATATGTCTCTGGCAGCAAAAATAATGAATACAACCATCTTTGTTAAGAATGCGCCTTCTTATTCTGGTTTGGGTTTTGGGGGAGAAGGATATGCAACACTGACAATTGCTACTCCCACCGGAGAAGGCTTAACTAGTGCCCGTACTTTTACGCGCGCAAGGCGCTGTGTTCTGAGAGGCGATTTTAGGGTGATTTGATGGATATCATTGAGAAAATCCGGGAAGCTGGTATTGTTGGGGAAGGTGGAGCTGGTTTTCCGACCCACGTAAAAGCAAACTGCAGAGCTGAATGTGTTATTGCTAATGGAGCAGAATGTGAACCGCTTCTGCGAGTTGATCAGCAGATTATGCAATATTTTCCCGAACGTGTAGCAGATGGTGTTGCTCTTCTCATGGAGCAGACTGGAGCCACGCGCGGAGTTATAGTACTAAAGGATCACTATAAGGAAGCAATATCCGCTCTGGAAAAAGTCATTGCAGGTAGAAATGGTATTGAATTACATATCATGCAGAGCACCTATCCTGCAGGGGATGAACAGATGATCGTATATTCTGTGATGAAACGAGTCGTACCTACCGGTGGTTTGCCAGTGGACGTAGGCGCGGTGGTATCCAATGTGAGCACGCTAGCAGATATAAGCATGGCTAACAAGGGAACACCGTTCACAGAAAAATATGTGACGGTGGGTGGCGCTGTTAAGCAGCCGGTAACAGTAAGGGTTCCAATCGGAACATCCGGTGAAGAACTAATTAAGGCTGCCGGAGGACTTACGAACCCCAATTGTGTATTTATTATCGGCGGCCCTTGCATGGGACGTGTTTCGGAGACTACAAATTTTCCGGTGACGAAAACAACCGGTGGCCTTCTTGCGATTCCACGATCACATCCTATCTTGCAAAAGAAGGATGAAGAGATCAATTTAAAGCTGATCCAAGCAGTCTGTTGCCAATGCTCCATGTGCACACAGATTTGTCCTAGAAATGCGTTAGGGCTGCGTGTGGAGCCGCATAAGGCCATGCGAACCATTGCTGCAGGAAACAACCTGCTAGGAGACAGTATGAATGGTATTTTTTCTTGCTGTGATTGTGGAATCTGTACTTACTATGCATGTAATTTCGGCTTAAAACCCTCAAAGGTCATGCAGAGCTTGAAACAGGGATTTTCTAAAGCAGGCATCAAACCGAAGAAAGAAGTTTTTACCACGGTGGACAGCGGTTTGGAACTGAAAAAACTTCCGGTTTCACGTTTGATCGATAGAATGGGAATCTCGGAATATGATGTCCCAGCACCAATGAAGAGGGAGCTTCTTTCTGTACAGAAGGTGAAGATACCGCTTCATATGAATATTGGCGCTCCATCTGTTGCTGTTGTAGAATCCGGACAGTGGGTGGAAAAGGGACAAATGATAGCCGATGCTCCAGAGAAGATGCTAGGTGCAAAAATTCACGCTAGTATTACCGGTGTTGTAGTGAAGGTTTCCGATGAAAGCATAGAAATACAGGGTGAGAAAGTATGAAAGCCTTGGGAATGGTAGAGATCCAGAGTATTCCAGTGGGAATCGAGGCGTGTGACGCAATGCTTAAAGCTGCGTCTGTTGAACTGGTTACTGCTCAGGTTGTCTGCGCAGGCAAGTATATTGCAATCGTGACTGGAGAAGTCGCTGCAGCCCAATCTAGTGTACAGGCAGCGGCTCGGGCTGCAGGTAGCATGTTAATCAATCAGATGGTTATCCCTAGAGTGCATTCGCAGGTTCCACAGGCAATCAACGCCTGCAGCGAGATCGGTAAACCTAACGCGGTTGGTATTATGGAAATGTTTTCGTTGGTTACAGCAGTCGTAGCTGCTGATGCCGCTGTGAAGGCAGCCGATGTGAACCTGATTGAAGTACGATTAGGACGGGGTATGGGTGGTAAGTCCTTTGTTTCGTTAACCGGAAGCGTTTCAGCTGTACGCTCGGCTATCGAGGCTGGATCAGGTGTGACTGAGGCCAAAGGACTAATGGCTGGCAGTGTGATCATTCCATCACCACACCCGGATCTCCTGAAAACACTTCTATAAACTCACAAATATAGAGGATCCGAAAGAAGCTGTTTTCACAGATGCCACAATAAATTAAAGGTAGCTATGGCGATATCTAGGAAATGGAGGAGCGGAATGTATACAGGAATCGTTGCTGGAAGGGTCGTTTCGACTGTGAAAGAAGAAAACCTGATGAATATACCGCTTCTTGTTGTTCGCAAGATTGAGAATGGACAGGAAAAAAGTCTTATTATTGCGGCCGACAGCACAAGGATGGCTGGGGCAGGCGATTTTGTTTACCTGATTGGTTCAAAAGAAGCAGCCAGAATGTTTCGAAGAGAATATACGCCAGTAGATGCCGCGATTGTCGGATTTATTGATTCTTACCGTGAACCCTTATAAATGAATGGGAGGGTTAACAATTGAAGATCGGAAGAGTCGTAGGAAATGTTGTATCGACAATCAAAGATGAATCTTTCTATGGCTATAAGCTGCTGATTGTGGAATACTGGGATGAGAACGGTCAACCGGATGGACCCAGAGCGATTGCATTTGATGGTGGACAAGCTGGAATTGGCGATGTGGTTCTGATTGTTGCTGATGGGGGAGCGGCTAATATGGTGCTCGACGACAAGGAAATCATCGCGGATGTTGCAATCGCTGGTGTGGTAGACTGTGTTACATATGAAGGCAAAACACGTAACTTTCATTAATGATGGTATTTAATATGAGGATGAAATATGCAAATCGGAAAAGTAAAAGGGCATGTAGTGGCGTCTGGAAAATCAGAAAACATGATTGGATGGAAGCTTTTACTGGTCAAGCCTATCGATATAGATACATTCACAGAAAAAGGTAACATTCTTGTTGCGGCTGATGTAGTTGGTGCAGGAGTTGGAGAAGTGGTGATGCTGACGGGCGGAAGCCCAGCCAGACAGACGCCAATGACCGATGGCAAGCCTACGGATCTAATTATTTCCGCTGTGATTGACTCCATTGAAGTCAAAGGGGAAAGAATATTTACAAAGCATCACTGATCGAAAACCGGTGCTTGTGGGTTGTGTGTTGTAATCAACCCGCAAGCACTGTTTTAATTGGAGACAATATGGATATGAGAATTTACACTGTTTTATCATTGATATATACGTTGTACTACTTTGAAAACATGTATAGAATGACTAACAAAGTAATACAAACACTTACGTCAACAAAATAAGGAGGGATAAGGAAAAAGGAAACAGTTTAAGACGGACAATGTCTATATACACAAACATATCCCCAGACGATCATGAAATTTAAAAATGGAGGTAACTTGATATGAAATTCAACAAATGGATTGCTTTGGCTCTTACTCTGCTCCTTTTAGCGTTCTCCTGTACTGCACTTGCGGAAGGCAAGTATACCGCTGATGAACTTAAAGGTAAGTTGATTTATATCATCACAGATACCCAACAAAACTCTTATTTCGTAGCTGAAGCGGAAGGCGCAAAGGCGGCTGCGGAGGCAATGGGTTTTACCGCGAAGATAACTTCGTATGAGAGCGATATTACTCGTGAAGCCGAGTTGTGTGATGCTGCCATTGCTGAAGGTGCGGTTGCGATCGTATGGGATGTAGCAGACTCTGATGCCAGCATAGCCTCCGTGCAGAAGGCCAAGGACGCGGGCATTATTACCGTTTGTACAAGCCGTGAGATGAATACCACAGGCGTGGCGATTGCACAAATCGTTGCGGATAATGCTGGCGGATCTATGGGAGTTGCTGAAAAATTTGTTGAAGCAATGGGTGAACAAGGAATGTATGTCGAGCTTTATGGTATGACTGGAGATAACAACTCCAAAGTTCGCTCTGACTCTTATCATTCTGTTATTGATCAGTACACTGACATGGAATGTGTAGCTGTGGAGGTGTCTAACTTCAGCCTTACCGAATCCTATAGTGACACCGAAAACTTACTGCAGACTTATCCAGAAATCAAAGGCATTGTAACTGCCAATGATACTGAGGCGTTGGGTGCTTGGCAGGCTTGCGTTGATGCGGGCCGTACTGACATTATCGTGATCGGGAACGATGGCTCTGATGAGGTTGGGGCTTCCATTAAAGAAGGCGGCATCCTCGCGACCGCACTGCAACCTTGTGTAAAAGAGACTCAAATGGCGATCCAACAGATCTTCGCCTATCTTACCACTGGTGAAACCGGATTAGAAGAAAAGCAGCTCTGCGAATCACCGGTGATTGATGCCAGCAACGTTGATAAGCTTAGCGGTTTCTCCTTCGCTGAATAAAACCATTATATCGGGAGCAAGATTATGTCTTGCTCCCGTATTCTACCTTGATCCAAAGCCCATAAGGGAGATAACACATGAAAGTGAAATACAAAGCAATCATTTGTGTCGCGGTAATCCTAGTATTTTTATTAGTTGCCTGCCTCACGGGTTATACTGCACAACTGGATGAAACCGGGAAAACTATTCTGAGCCAGGAAGCGAATTCTTCCGAAAAATATTTGGCTTCTCACTGGACTTCTATGATGGACGAGGTCGTAGCAAATACAGTGGATTTTTCTCATCTACTTGAGGAAGCAAACGACGATCTTGCAGCAGTAGCTGATCAGTACTGTACTGGCTCTGGTAAGAATTTTACAGTATCTGCGCGCGTACTTATTAAAGACGCAAATACTAAGTCGAAAGCGGCTTATCTTGTAGCAGAGCTAACGAATTTTAAAACCGATTATGTTCTTCATTTACAAATAGGTCCGATTTTTAAGGGCACAGCACTAAGAGATAGCCTTTCGTGTATCCAATTTTCTGATTTTGATAATCAGATGGACTGGAGCGACCTTTCCAGCCAGATTGCATCAAAGATTGAAGCTGATGTTTTAGCACGGCTGGATTTTGAAAATATTATTGGCCAAACGATTACATTCACAGGTTGTTTCACTCTTGGCAGCGATAAGATTCTCAAAATTATGCCTGTATCGATTGTGGAGGAGTGAGTATGTCAACGCGAATCAACGATCCAGATAATTGTCTGGTTGTAGAAAATATTGAAAAAGTATATCCTGGCACAAAAGCACTGAGCCATGTGAACTATGAGCTGAAACGTGGAAAAGTCAATGTATTGATCGGCGAAAATGGTGCGGGTAAGTCCACATTGATGAAGCTGATTGCTGGCATTGAACAACCCACATCTGGTCATATTTATATGGATGGTGTGAAGGTGCACTTCTCCTCAATCAATAATGCAAAGGCAAAAGGAATAGCGATTATTCATCAGGAGCTGAGCCTATATCCAGATATGAATATCTTTCAAAACATGTTTGTTGGCGCGGAAATTATCAGCCGTTATGGTCTCTTAGACGATGTGGCACATGCACGGATTGCCCGAGATGTATTAGAACGGCTGGACCATCCGATGGATCCTTACACGAAGGTGAATAATTTATCTGTTGGTGAAAAGCAGATTGTGGAAATTGCTAGGAATTTGATCGATCCGAACCTGCGCGTTTTAATTATGGATGAACCTACATCCTCACTTTCTGCGGAAGAGGTTGGCACTCTTTTTAAAATTATTCGAGATATGAAAGCTAAGGGAATAACAATTGTTTATATTTCACACCGTTTGGAAGAGATCATGGAGATCGGTGATCGCGTGACGGTTCTTCGCGATGGCTGTATCGTTGATACAGCTAATATACAGGAAGTCACCATCGATTGGCTGGTGGAGAAGATGGTTGGCAGCAATCATATATACGAATCTCAGTACCGAGAGATCGACTGGTCTACGCGCAAAGTGATGCTCAAATTGCAAAACATCACGCTGCCAAAGCGTGGCGGTGGATATATTTTAAATCATGTGAGCCTCGATGTCAGAGAAGGCGAGATACTTGGTGTTTATGGGCTACTTGGTGCCGGACGATCGGAATTATTTGAGTGTCTGATAGGCTTACGACCGGGACATTCTGGAACTATAGAGCTAGAAGGCGAGACTTTATTAGAGGAAGATATTTCCTGTAGAATATGTAAAGGATTTGCTATAGTGCCTGAGGATCGACAGAAAGAGGGCGTTATACAGACCTTGAATATTCAGAAAAATATCGTGCTGCCCAGTCTATGTTCATTTGTTCACAAAGGAGCCATTTCCAGAAAGGAAGAATCCAAAGCTGCAACATCTATCATCAAAGATATGCATATCAAAGTTGCGGATAAGACACTCCCGATACTTTCACTCTCGGGAGGCAATCAGCAAAAGGTAGTCATTGCTAAAGGTATATTGACGAATCCTAAAATTTTGTTATTGGATGAGCCAAGCCGGGGTATTGATGTCGGCGCGAAAGCTGAGGTTTTTGATATCATTCGGGAATACGCAGATCAAGGACTTGCAATATTGATGGCTTCTTCCGAATTGAAAGAAATTCTTTCTGTCGCTGATCGGGTTGTGGTTTTGTCTAATGGAATGGTGACAGGTAACTTTAATAAAGCAGAAATGACAGAGCAGAAACTGGTTAATGCCTCATATATGGGGCATGATACTTATAACAAATCGAAATCGAGGTGTACAGGATGACTGCAAAACCAGCGTCCAACGGAAAAATGAGCATAGGAATGCTCGTTATGAAGGCTCGTACCTTCATAGCACTTATTATATTGTTTGTTACTTTTAGTATCCTATCTCCTACATTTCTTCTCCTCAGTACACTGCTTATGATCTGCAAGCATGTTGCGCTTTATGGCATACTGGCAATTGGTATGACCTATGTAATTATCTCCGGCGGTATTGATCTGTCTGTCGGCTCGATCGTCGCCCTGGTCGGAATGATCTCTGGAGGTATGATAGTTGAGGGCATTGTGATTAAACCCTTTGGGATCGCAATCTTCCCACAGGTGTGGGCAATTGTTATACTCTGTATATTGCTTGGTGCATTTATTGGGTATCTCAATGGTTTGTTTATAACTCGCTTTAATGTGGCGCCATTTATTGCAACGCTGGGTATGATGTACATTGCCAGCGGATTTGCTTCCTTGCGTTCCAAAGGCTCAACTTTTTCCGGCCTTCGAGGGAAAATCGAGTTGGGGAATACCGGCTTTGAGATCTTTGGTGGTACAACGTTAGGCATTCCGAATGCCGCGATTGTACTGCTATTGTTTACGCTTATCGCTGCTTTTGTGCTAAAGCGTACGCCCTTTGGCTGGCACATATATTCCACTGGCGGGAATGAAAAAGCTGCGCGGCTTTCAGGCGTAAAAATATCCTTGGTTAAAATCAAAACTTATGTTATCTCCGGCATCTGCGCCTCTGTAGTAGGTATAATAACGGCATCTCAGCTACAGGCAGCCAATCCAACCAACGGCACCGGCTGGGAGATGAACGCAATCGCTGCTGTCGTATTGGGTGGCACTTCCATGTCTGGTGGAGTTGGGAGCATTGGCGGTACGATTGTAGGTGCTTTTGTAATTGGTGTATTAAATGATGGCATGGTAATGTGCGGAGTTTCGGAATTCTGGCAAAAGATTATAAAAGGCGCAGTCATTATATTCGCTGTGATTATTGATCAAGTTCAGAAACGGATGCAAGATAAGATCGCACTTGAGCAACGCAATCAATCAAAGGCATAAAAAGCTTTCTAATTCGATATGGTGTAACTTGTGGAGATAACTCATGAGAAATGCAGGGTAAGTTTATTGGATTGTCAACAGTTAGTCGGACAGAAATGATATGAATGATGAAAAATCAACGTACCAAACATTTCTTCTAAGATCAAGTTATTTGAAGCAAAAGATGAAGTATATTTACTCGGCATTTTTGGGAGAGAAAGCGGTGCTCGCGGTTTGGATGAAACAACAATCCGCAAGCATCGTTTTTTACTTTAAAACAATTGTATGAGAATTTACACTCTTTTATCATTGATTTACGCGTTGTTCTATTTTGAGCAAATCAGTAGAATGACATCACGAAGCAAACTGAACGTTATACTTCAAGCGAGATGAGAGGAGGAAGGGAAAAGAAAACAATGTAAGGCAAATTGCATAGACACAAAGGATTTTTGGCTTAGTCTAAAAACACCACTAAGACATTACGCCATACTGATCGCTTCGTAAACTTGTTGACAGTAATCGATGACGTCTCTATACTCAAGATAGCTTGATTGGTTAAATTTTGTTCATACAAGTGTGTCTATTGCACCAAATTCCACGATGCTTGAGACGGGATCAAAACTCGTTGTTCTTAAGCAAACAATTTTATGGAGGGAAAAGACGATGAAGAAAATTTTGAGCTTTGTAATGGTAGCTATGATGGCACTGAGCATGATGGTTGGGATGGCTGCAGCGGATGAGATCAAAGTAGGTATTTCCTTTGGTACCTTGCAGCAAGAACACTGGGTAAAATCAAAGGATATCATGCAGGCTGTCTGTGATGAGCAGGGGATTACTCTGCTGGTTCAGTCTGCAAATGATGACATGCAAAAGCAGATTTCTCAGTGCGAAAACCTGATTACGCAGGGTATTGATGTATTGATCCTGCAGGCGTTGGATACAGAAGCTGCTGCTCCGATCATTCAAACCGCTCACGAAGCGAATGTGCCGGTAATCGGTTTTGTCCGGCCCGTTCAGAACTGTGATGTGGACTACTTCTTTGGTAGCAACTACAAGGATTGTGGCGTGGACCAAGCTGAATATGCCATTTCAGTTGCCCCTAAAGGTAAATATGCTCTAATTGAAGGCGCTCCTGATGACGTGAATGCCCGTGTGATCCATGAAGGTCACATCGAAGTTCTGCAACCCTATATTGATAATGGAGATATCGAGATTGTTTATGAGCAGTGGTGTGACAACTGGAGTGCCGATGACGCTCTGCGCTATATCGAGGATTGCATGACCTCTAACAATAACGACATTCAGTTCATCATTTGCGCCAATGATGCCTTCGCAGGGGCTGCTGTAACGGTTCTTAATGAGCAGAATCTGGTCGGTGAAATTATGATGACAGGTAATGATTGTGACCTGACTGCATGCCAGAGGATCGTAGAAGGTATCCAAGGTCAAACAGAATATCCCGCCTTCCCCCGTATTGCAGAAGCTACCATCAATGCGGCAATTCAGCTGGCGAAAACTGGGGATATCTCTGAGTTTACCAATGGCGCTACTATGAACAATGGCTTCAAAGACGTGCCCTTCGGTGCAGGCGAGTATCTTTACTCTGTAACTGCCGAAAACATGGATCTGGTTTACACCACCGGTTGGCACAAGGTTGAGGATATCTATGCAAATATTCCTGAAGAAGAATGGCCAGATGCTGCTAAGGAATATACAGCCGCGAACCAATAACATTAAAATGCGAGGAAAGCTTAAGAACGGACAAGTATAGTCGGCAGGCTTTGAGCATATCAAGATTGCTGAGTGTGTAGATTTACGGGTTCCTTCCTCGCATAAAAGGCGGGCCGGGCCCGGGCGATGTATCCCCGGGTCCGGCGTTGTGAAAGAGGAGCGAGACGGTATGTCGGAATATATTTTGGAAATTCAGAACATCGTAAAAGAATACTCCGGTGTCCGTGTTCTGGAAAACGTAAATTTCCGTGTGAAAAAGGGTGAGATTCACGCACTGTGTGGAGAAAACGGTGCTGGGAAATCAACGATGATGAAAATCTTGAGCGGTGTTATTCCGGAGCATGAGTTTTCTGGGGATATCTTGATAGATGGAGAGAGAATGTCATTCCGAAATATCGCACTATCCGAAAACGCCGGGATTGCCATTATTTATCAGGAACTAGCTTTAGCACAGGATTTGGATGTTTGTGAGAACATCTATATGGGTCGATTGCCGGTAAATAAATTAGGCGTTGTAAACTGGTATCAGGCCTATATGGAAACAGAGGCACTTTTAAAAGAACTGACGCTGGATCAGCAGGGAATCAATGGGCATTCGAAGGTTGGAGATCTAAGCATAGGTCAACAGTCCCTGGTAGAAGTAGCCAAGGCACTGTCAAAAAATGCGAAGATTCTGATTTTGGATGAACCGACTTCTGCTCTGACAGAAAGAGAAGTCGTTGTCCTATTGAAAATAGTTCGTGAATTGAAAGCCAGAGATGTGACTTGTATCTACATTTCTCATAAACTTGAAGAAGTGATGGAATTGGCAGATTCCATCTCAATCTTACGGGATGGCAACATGATCTGCACGAAGGATCGTTCGGAGATCACGGAAGAAGAAGTGATCAAGTACATGGTTGGTCGTGAAATTAAGAATCGTTATCCTTATACGGAGCATAAAAAAGGCGATGTTTTGCTAGAAGTAAAAAATTACTCCGTGTTTAATATGTCGGGATCCAAAAAGCTAGTGGACAACGTGAGCTTTTCGGTTCGTGCAGGTGACGTTCTTGGTATTTCCGGACTGATGGGCTCTGGGCGTTCGGAGTTGGTGACAAGCCTGTTTGGCTGTATGTCATGCAAACACGAAGGAACCATTCTGGTAAAGGGGAAAGAAGTCAATATTCTCAATGCGAATGACGCTAAGAATTATGGAATTGCTCTGATCACCGAAGACCGCAAGCATACAGGACTGATGATGGATCAGAGCGTTTTAATGAATACGACCATCGCCAACCTGAGTCTTGTGTCAGACCACGGAATCATCAACCAGAGTAAAGAAATTACACAGACACAGCATTATACAAAGCAAATGAGCTTAAAGGCACCATCCATTGAAAGTCCAGTTCGCAGTCTTTCTGGTGGAAATCAACAGAAGGTTGTTATTGCGAAATGGTTGATGTCACAACCGAAAATTATCATTATGGATGAACCTACACGAGGCGTTGATGTTGGTGCGAAGCTGGAAATATACGAGATCATGAATTATTTATTGGATCAGGGATGTGCGATTATCATGATTTCATCGGAAATGCCAGAAGTATTGGGAATGTCAGATCGAGTTATGGTTATGCACCAAGGTGTTAAGAAAGGTGAATTTAGCCATGACGAAGCAACACAAGAACGACTATTAGCGTGTAGCGTATTGAAGGAGGTATCTAAATGAAAAATAAAAGAACTATGAGCGCATATATTGAAAAATTGAATTTTAAATCATTTACGATGATTCTTCTGCTGATTGTTTTAACAATTGCGCTCACGATTATGACGAAGGGCTTATTCATTTCAACACGAAACCTGTCCATGTTGGCCAGACAGATGGCTGTTACAGGTATCCTTGCCATCGGAATGACGTTGATTATCATTCACGGTAATATTGATTTGTCTATTGGCGCTATCATGTTGGTCTGTGCCACAATCGCTGGACAGCTAAATATCTATCAGAAATGGGGGGCTGTGCCTACTATACTGACGGTTATTTTGCTAGGCATGGTGATCGGAATGTGGAATGGCTTCTGGGTATCTTACCGCGGGCTGCCTGCCTTTATCGCGACAATGGGCACGCAGTTGGCTTTTAGAGGCATCTCCCTTTCCATTTCTAACGGTAAAATGCTTGGACCATTCGATTCTGCCTACCAAGTTGTCGGACAATCCTATGTGAACCACACCATCGGATTGTTTTTAGGCATTGCTGGCTCTGTCGTTGCAGTTGGATTGATCATCAACCGTGTTCGCTCCAGAAAGAAATTTAACTTGGAGCTGGAACCATCCGCTGTGACAGTACTAAAGATTATCGGTGTGATTGCGCTGATCATGGGCGCTGTGGTGATCTTGAATGCTTATCAGGGCATTGCTTCGCCGGTCCTGATTATGATAATTCTGGCTATTGTCTTTACCTTTATCAGCAAAAAGACGAAGTTTGGCCGCAATTTGTATGCGATTGGTAGCAATGCTGAATCGGCTCGTTTTTCTGGTATCAATATTCGCAAAGAAGCGTTTTTAGCCTTTGTGATCATGGGCGCGTTGGCAGCAATTGGAGGAATCGTCCTGACCTCCAGACTGAATATGGCTACTTCTACAATCGGTGATATGGCCGAGATGGATGCAATCGCAGCTTGCGTGATTGGTGGCGTAAGCATGGCTGGTGGTATCGGAAGCGTTCCGGGCGCCCTCATCGGCACGTTACTGATTACCGTTTTGGATAATGGTATGAGTCTTCTGAACATGGAGAGCTTCTGGCAGTTCATTGTGAAGGGTTTAGTTCTGACGGCTGTTGTTTGGTATGATATCAGCACAAACAAAAAGCGGGATTAAATATACGATTATGAAGGGATGATATTATGGTTGCGGACATGATAGACACATACACACTGCTCAATGGTGAGCGAATCCCATGCGTCGGTTTTGGTACCTGGCAGACGCCAGATGGCGAGACGGCAGTACGATCTGTAAGAACTGCCATTACTGCAGGTTACCGACATATCGATACTGCGGCAATCTACGGAAATGAGAAAAGCGTCGGCATCGGGATTAAAGAAGGCCTGAAGGAAAATGGATTAAAGCGAGAAGAACTCTTTGTTACAAGCAAGGTTTGGATTACTGAGATGGGCTATGATAAAACAAAAGCTGCTTTTTCAAAGACGTTATCTGACCTGCAACTGGATTATTTGGATCTGTATCTGATACACTGGCCTGCAGATTCCTGCCGGGATGCTAACTGGCAGGAGACGAACTTGGAGACTTGGCGTGCAATGACGGAACTGTACAAGAGCGGAAAGATCAAAGCAATCGGTCTGTCTAATTTTCATGTGCAGCATATGCAGCCTCTGATGAAGATGGAAGTGAAACCGATGGTAAATCAAATCGAATTCCATCCGGGTCAGCGGCAGGAGGAGACGGTAGAGTTTTGTAAGAAGCATGGAATGGTGGTGGAAGCGTGGGCACCTCTGGGAACAGGTAGAATGCTTTCCAATGAGCAGCTTGCAAACATAGCGGCGAAATATGATCGTTCTGTGGCGCAACTTTGCATCCGATGGGGCCTGCAAAATGGAGTGCTGCCTCTTCCCAAGTCTGTTACACCAGAGAGAATCCAGCAAAATTTACAGGTCTTTGATTTCCAGATTACTAAAGAAGATATGAGCTTTATCAATTCGATGCCATATTTCGGAGGATCTGGACTTAAGCCGGAAGCTTTCTTTGGATGATATGGGAGTTGGGAGTACATCCGCTGTCTTCAAAGATTGAATAAATTTCGTTGAATTGAACGAAAACATAACTATATAATCAAAAAAGCAGATCGATTATGATCAAGACGAAGGAGATTGTAAAAATGTTGACTGATACCGTTTTGAAATACTATCTGGAACAAGATTATAACTGCGCGGAGAGTCTGTCTCGTGGTGCCAATGAGTACTATGGTCTTGGGTTGAATGAGGAGGCGCTGTTGGCGCTGGGGGGCTTTGGCGGTGGCTGCTATTCTGGAAGACTCTGTGGAGCCTGTTCCGGAGGCGTTATGGCTATCTCCAGCAAGTACATTCATACTCGCGCCCATGCGGAAGAACTGGCTTGCAACCGTGTAACCGAATTTGTGGAAGCCTTCATTGAAACGCTGGGAAGTGATTTGTGCGATGAACTCAAAAAACGTTACTATGATGATAGTCTTGAATGCTGCAAATGCATAAAGACCGTGAAAATGGCGGCTGGTGTTCTAGAGGAGAAGATGGTTAAGTATATGGCAGAAGACGAAGAACTTGCCAAGATAGAGAAAACAGCCGAATAAACCTTGTGCGATCCCAATAACCTAAGAGGTGATCGATATGAAAAAAGTGGTTATTATCGGGGGCGTTGCTGGCGGGGCATCCGCAGCAGCAAGAATCCGTCGTCTGGATGAAGATGTACAAATTGTAATTCTGGAAAGAGGCCCACATATTTCTTATTCCAATTGTGCTCTTCCGTTTTATCTGAGCCGAGTCGTCGAAGACAGCGATTGGTTGTTAATGATGACTCCAGAGCGTTTTAAGAAACAGTATAATATCGATGTCTGCAACATGCGGGAAGCGATCGCGATCGATCGTGAGAACAAGCTTGTGCAGGTCAAGAATCTTGAATCCGGTGAGGTGTACTGTGAATCATATGACAAGCTTGTTTTAGCTCCGGGCGCGGCTCCAGTGATGCCTCAGTCGATCAAGGGCATTGAAAAGCCGAACGTGTTTGGGCTACGAAACGTGGAAGATATCCGCAAACTGGATAACTATCTGCAGGAGAAGCAAGTAGAAGACGTTGTTGTGGTCGGCGGTGGATTTATCGGTGTCGAAGTCGCGGAAAATCTGGTTAAGGCAGGCAAACGCGTGCATCTTGTGGAAGGCATGAAGCAGATTTTGATGCCGTTTGACGAAGATATGGTTCAGACGCTACACAAGGAAATGATAGATAATGGTATAGACCTGATTCTTGATAATTCTGTGAGTGAGATCCAAAATGAAAAGGTTATTTGTAAGTCTGGTAAGGAGATTAAAGCGGAAGCGGTTGTCATGGCAGTCGGCGTTCGCCCGGAAACCAGTTTGGCTATGCAGGCTGGCTTAGAACTGGGTGAGACTGGAGGCATCGCGATTGACACTAACTGTGAGACGTCTGATCCAGATATCTACGCTGTTGGTGATGCCGTGGAAGTTTATAGTGAACTGATGCACAAAAAGACCCGCCTAACGATGGCGGGCATAGCGCAGTGGCAGGCTAGGACAGCTGCGGATCATATGTTTGGCAAAGCAGCTACGACCAAGGGGGTGCTGGGGTCTTCCGTGCTCCGGGTGTTCTCTTTAAATGCCGCCTGCACCGGCTTAAATGAACGCAATGCGCAACAGTTAGGGATCCCTTGTCAGTTTGCTTATGTACTGCCGAGTGATAAAGTTGGAATTATGCCAGAATCCAATCCTATGTTCTTTAAATTAATGTTTGAGGTTCCGACTGGGCGAATTGTTGGCGCACAGGCAATTGGCAAGGGTGAAGTGGATAAGCGTGTTAATGTAATAGCTGCTATGATCCGGATGAATGCAACGTTGGAGGATCTGAAGGATTTAGAACTATGTTATTCTCCACTGTTCTCTACGGCAAAGGATGTTGTAAACTACGCAGCTCTAGTAGGACTGAATTTGTTGGAAGGCCGGTTCCGACAGGTGCCCGTTACTCAGGTAAGGAAATTGGTTGAAGAAAACGCATGTATCATTGATGTACGTGAGGCTGGAGAATATGAACAGGGCCATCTGATCGGTGCTATCAACATCCCGCTGAGCAAGCTCCGCGAAAGGATTGATTGGATCCCAAAGGATAAGAGAGTTTATATGCACTGCCGTTCTTCGCAGCGTAGCTACAATGCAGTTATGGCACTTGTCAATAGAGGCTTTCATAACATCTACAATATTTCTGGATCATATCTGGGAATCAGCATGTATGAATACTTTATGGACAAGACCACTGGGCGAAAACCGATCGTAACGGAATATAATTTTAATTAAGAGATTGCGGATTCCAAAGCACATGCATCAGTAAAAACTTACATTTTAAGAGGTATCATTACGATTGCCTTTGCTAGTTTTGAATTTTGGATATTGAAGCGGACAAGTTGTTTTGATGGAGATGTTCATTGTTCCAAAAATTGGCATAGAGCAACACGTCAATCAACAGTCTCTACATCAGGCTACGGATATTCGGAGAGTGAAAATAAAAAGGCTTTTCATATACCGCATATGAAAAGCCTTTTTTATAGAGCTAAAAACTTATATTTCAGCGTAGAATTCGACGACTGGCTCTTCGGCGCAGAGCGCGCACATTTGAGGGAAGAGATCTTTTACATGCGGGGCATCCGCGTGGAAGGTATGACAATCCTTTTCCTTGTAAACTTCAATAGTAGCATAGCGCTCAGCATCGGAAGTATCTTCGTGAAGCTGATAGATGATAACGCCTTCTTCTTTGTTGGAAATAGCACCAAGTTTATTCGCGAGATCCTTAAAGGCTTCCTGCTGTTCCTTTTTAACAAAAAACTTAGCAATCACAGTATACATGATAACTCCTCCTAATATTGATGTTTGATACCAAGTATGCATACCAACCGGATAAAATTAGTGTATCAAGAGTATGAAGACAAAACAACGCTATTTTTTAAGATGTATATTGCAATATATAATAAAAAAGAAGTGCCTTTTGATTTTCAATGAGAGCTTTTACAGCGCCATATGAAGACATTGAAACATGAAAATAATAAAAAAAGACATATAGAATATTGGAATTTAACCTTATATTATTGGTGTAAATAGAATAAAATTATAGATAACAAAATCATATTTAGCAAATAAAGGAGGTTCTTCTTATGAAGCGGGCAATTTTAGGTGTAGACTTTGGATTGTCAAAGATCAACTCTACGCTGATTGATGTGGAAAATGGCGCTCTGCTATACGAAGCGGAAAAGCGCTATATATGGGAGCGACAGTCTGACAATTATATGGACACTAATCCAGAACAACTTTGGGAGGTGTCCCAGCAGGTAACAGAGGAGATTCTGATGAAACGTGATCCGGCACAAATCGAGATCACGGCCGTCGTCCTATCCTGCTTCGGTGAAACCATCGTCCCAGTTGATGCGACTGGCAATCATCTGTATCCAATTCTGGGATCGAATGATATCCGGGCACTAGAGGAAGCTGCTGAAATTGCGAAGGTAATGCCAAACTATAGCAGCATTACTGGTGGATATGTAAGTCCTGCATCTGGTATCTCGAAGCTTCTTTGGATCAAGAATCATCACCATGAGGCTTTTGAAAAAACAGCGGGTTTCTTTTCTCTCCAGCAATATATACTAAAGAAGATGGGCATGGACCCGGTGAACGATTATACATTAGCTTCTCGAAAGATGATGCTTGATATCCGGGAAAAGGCATGGTCAGAAGAAATCATGAAGTATCTGGAAATCACGCCGGAGCAGCTGGGCGCTGTGTATCCTTCCGCCCATGTGGTTGGTGAGATTGATCATTACGGCAGAGCTAATTTTGGGCGCAAGGTTACAGTAGTCGCCGGTGGGCATGACGCTTGCAGCTCTGCTCTGGGATTGGGCATTCCGCCTGAAAATGATGTAAGCCTGATTGGCAACAATGCTGGGACTTGGAACTTGATGAATTTATATTATAACCGGTTTGTGGATACAACTGTACACGCGCCAAAACTGACCCCAGGTAGCGGGCCAGTGAAGGGTAGCTATTATTTCCAAGCGGCAGGAGCCGTAGGCCCGCTGCTGGATTGGTTTGTGCATACTCTTTGTGGAGGCAAGAGTCTGGCGGAAGTTAGCAGTCAAGCGGTATATGATGCGACCTGCAATATACGCTTAACACAGGATCCAATGGAGGGAGACGGACGGCTCCGCGGAATCTCTCTGACAAGTGAACTGGAAGATGTTTTTACTGGTATTATCGAAAGTATTACTTTTCCGCTGAAGGACATGCTAGAGCAATTTGAGAACCTGACGGGTAGAAAATTCGAAGCCATGCGTATTAGCGCTGGCGGCGCAAAAGCAGATAACTGGGTGCAACTTAAAGCCAATGTGATGAATATTACAATGGAGCGTGTAGAGAATATTCAGGCTTCTGCTGTTGGAGCTGCAGTAAATGCTGCGGTAGGTGTTGGTATTTATTCGAATCATGATGAAGCTATTCGCAATATGGTGCGCGTCAACAAGATCTTTGAACCACAGCCTGAAATGGTGAGAAGATATCAGGAGCGTGCGGAAGAATTCAAGCAAATGAATGTTAAAGGACCGTGCTTCTTCCTATGAAAAGTCGAGAACAGAATGTATGCCGCTTTGTACTGATCAGGCATGGACAGACCTATTGGAATCAAAAAAAGAAAATGCAGGGGCAGGTGAATATTCCCCTGAATATGAAAGGACATCAGCAAGCTAGAAAGCTGTCTGTAGAACTCCGTCAGTGTGACTTCGATATGTGTTACAGCAGTCCGCTGATCCGCGCAGTACAGACGGCACATGCAGTCATCGGCAATGACGAGATCCCAATTATTAAAAATGAATTGCTTGCAGAACAAGGATATGGAGTGTGCGAAGGCCAATGGCAACCGTTGGTTTTTCGCCTTCCATTGTTTACGATGTACCATTATTTGCACCATCCTGAGAAATATGTTCCGCCGATCGGCGGAGAATCCATGGAAGATATGGTTAAACGCGGCGGACGGGCACTCAATGAAGTGCTTCGTCCGGCTGCGGAGATGCATCGAATGGTACTTGTTGGAGCACACGCCTCCATCATTTGTGCTATGCTGAACTGGATTGATAAGGTTCCGATCAGAGACTATTGGAGAAATATGCTTCAAAACTGTGGCTATGCTGTGATTGAATATGTAAGCGGAAGCTGGAGAATAATAGAAAAACACTAATCAGCGGATCAGATCGCTTGCTGACGTGCGATGCTCCTTACGATATTGCTGAGGAGATAATGTATGATATTTCTTAAAGGTGCGGTAGAAATTACTTGTGTGTGGGTATCCGACCAGAACAGAAATTTCTTCAATAGGCATATTCGTACTTGATAGCAAAGTACAAGCGCGTTCCAATCGGTATGTTCGGACAATTTCTGAAAATGTCTGCCCGGTTTCTTTCTGAAGAAATGTGGAGATATAGTTTGGATGATAATGGAACTCATCTGATACCTGTGTCAGTGTTGTAGTCGAGCAATTGTCAGCGATGTAATGGAGGATTCCGCTTGTTAATGTCAGAGCTTTTTCGGTTCTGTTATATTCTTCCTGATGCAGGAAGAAATAGCGAGAAAAAAGAGCTAAAAGACTTGCCAGATTGGTATCTAGCAGCGTACCGTAACCTGGCTGCATCTCAACATACTCTTCGATCAAGGCATCAAACACGCGGTGTATCTGAGGTGAAAGATTGGGATCTTTCCGGAAAATCATATATTTATGAGCGGCATTGAGTCGCCTATCTAACGGAGAGATAAAGAAGCTCAGCAGGGACTCATTCTTGGGAAGTACAGGCATTAATGAGTGCAGCAATAAATCCTTACGAACACGGATTGATAAAATGACATCCTCCTTTGATTCATGAGCAAGCATGCAATGAGGAACGAAAGGCTGCGACAGGAAGATATCATGTTCCCTCAGAAGGATTTCGTTGCCATCAATGATCTCTTGGTACTCCCCCCGATATGCATAATTAATTAAAAAATAGTTATGGCGGTGGTATGGTTCTTCTTTCTCTATGGAGGAGTGAGCGCTTAAAATAATGGCGCCCAGCTTGTGAGGCGGAACTGGAGTTGGCATATCAAATAGTGGTTCTGTGAAACCTGGTAGAAACTGCTCGGTGTACGCTAAATGATGATACTGTTCGATCAACGTGGTAATTGCAGATTCAATCTCAAAAGCCATTGTAATTCTCCTAACGCAGTAAGAATTGTAAGAAGAGCGACAATAAGTAAATTATATTCTTCGCATTTAAAATGTCAAATATTAATGTGAAAAGGAGGAAAGAAATATATGGGACACAGAAAAAGAACACTGGTTGCCTTTGATATGGACGGAACTCTGATCCGCAATACCAATTCCATGGAGTTGGTAGGGAGCTTGAACGGGCATAAGAAGGAAATAAATGAAGTGTTTGATCGAATCAAGGGCGAGGAACGTTTGAATTGGGTCAAGGGTGACGCCATAATGGCAACTTACATGAAGGGAACAAAAGTGAGCGATATCGACGCATGGTTTGAAGCGCACGCAAGGATCATTGGCGGTCTGGAACGATTGTTAAAGTCAATGAAACAAAACAACATGATGGCGATTCTGGTGACCAGCGGTCCGTTGGATGTCGCAAATTGTTTTCTACGCAGATTTCCTTTCGAAGCCGTATATGGAAGTGAATATGAGGAAGAGAATGGGGAAATGACCGGTAGGATTGCTAAGCATATAATGGATTATGGTGGCAAATACGGCTGTATTGAAGATTTCTGCTCTAAGCATGGTTTGGACTCTTCGCTCACAATTGTTGTAGGGGACAGTTACTCAGATATAGAGGTTTTCCAGAAATGCAGACGTTCCATTTCTCTGAATGGAGATGATGAGCTGTGCCAATTTGCCCATAGAGAATTCCAAACAGAAGATATCCGCAATCTACTACCGCAGCTCCTTCTGTGGGAGAGGGAAGAATAAAATGAGGAGTTGATAATGTGGAAGATACAGCCATGTTTTCGATTTTAACTGAATTATTCCCCACTAGGCAATCTCTATATACAGAAATCATTAATCTGCGAGCTATTTTAAATCTTCCACGTGGTACTGAACACTTCATAAGCGATGTTCATGGAGAATATGAAACATTTTGCCATATTCTGAACAACTGCTCGGGTATTATCCGAGAGAAGATGGAGCTTTTATTTGGTTCAGCAATACCTCCAGAAGAGATAAACGAGCTTTTAACGCTTATATATTACCCAACGGAAAAGCTGGCAAGGTTTCAAGTATTGAATGCATTAAATGACGACTGGTACACTAATACGATAAATAAGCTTATCTGCTTAAGTCGCAATCTATCCTCTAAATATACGCGATCGAAAGTCCGCAAAGCAATGCCGCGCGATTATGCTTATGTTTTGGACGAGCTTCTACATGCACAACCTGATGAAGATAACAACCAATACGTTTATCATCAAAAAATTCTGGAGACGATGATAAACTTAGGAAGTGGTGACGAATTTATAATCGCACTGAGCGAGCTCATAAAACGGCTTGCTGTAGATAAACTTCATATTGTCGGAGATATTTTTGATCGAGGGCCGCATGCAGAGAAAATAATGGATCTTCTGATGTGTTATCATGATGTTGACTTTGAATGGGGCAACCATGACATCCTTTGGATGGGTGCCGCGTGTGGAAACGATGCCTGTATTGCCGCCGCCGTACGCAATTGCTTAACCTATGACAACCTATCGATTCTGGAAAGCGGATACGGTATTAGTTTGCGTTCTCTTACTTTGTTTGCACAGGAAACCTATCCACAAATGACGTTGCGGGACGCGATATTACATACGATTACTATCATCATGTTTAAGTTAGAAGGCCAATTGATAAAACGTAATCCGGATTTTCACATGGACAATCGTCGACTTTTACACCGATTGATACATAATGCGAAAACTATACAAATTAACGGGGCGGAATGGGATGTAATGCAGATACCGCTACCGACAGTAAATATTGAAGATCCATATCGACTTTCTGAAGGTGAATTAATAGTCGTAAATGGGTTGCGTTACTGTTTTTTACACAGCGAGCGGCTTCAGAAACATGTGGATTTTCTTTATCGCAACGGTAAGTTATATCGTATATCGAACAACAACCTATTATTTCATGGCTGTGTTCCCATGAAAGAAGACGGCGGCTTTCTCAGTGAAGAATTCGAGGGTAGATGTTATTCTGGCCGAAGCTTGATGCAATATGATGAGGATATGGCCCGGACTGCACGTGAACAGAGCTCTCAAAAAGCAATTGATTTTATGTGGTATCTTTGGGGCTCGGACCGATCGCCTGTGTGCGGCAGACAGATGAAAACTTTTGAGCGTGCGTTTATTTTAAATAAAAGAGCTTGGGACGAAAAAGCTGATGCCTATTACAAGCACTGCGAAACAGCAAGTGGCTGCGAAACATTGCTTTGGGAATTTGGCTTAACATCACCAGAAGCTCATATTATTAATGGGCATACACCAATTCTGGTTAAAGATGGTGAGAGCCCAATCAAAGCAGGCGGCAGGTTAATCGTTATTGACGGGGGTTTTTGTCGGTCACTCCAGAAAAAAACGGGTATAGCTGGATATACGTTGATCGCAAACTCTCACGGGCTTCGTATTTCAGCGCATCAACCGTTCACATCAATTGCGGCAGCACTAGATGGGAACGAAGATATTCACTCGGATTCATATGAATTCATGCGATTTCAAAAAAGAGTCATGGTGAGTGATACGGATAACGGACAAGCTATAAAACATAGAATAGAAATATTAGAGAAGTTGCTTGAGGCATACCGAAAAGGTTGGATTCAGGAGAGGGAGAAAAGAGCGAATGTCATTAATAAATAGTTCTAAGATGTAAATCGATGCTATCTAGTTCAATACTAGCAAAGGAGACAATTTAATGCGAAGGTCACTAGTTGTTTCAGCGAATGTCGCAACAGTAGGATGGAGTCATAACATTTTGGAAGTCCAATTGTACAATGGGAAAATTTTCGAATATTGTAACGTAACCAAATCAGAGTTTGATAATCTTATGAATTCTTCGTCATTTGAGATTGCATTATCACAACTTAAGGAAACGCATCATTATTACCGTATCGTTTAGCTTTTTATACTACCGAAATATCAGATGACAGAACCAATTAGTATGGGTTCTGATGCATGCGATGTTAGTAACCCACTTTACGTTGGGGTATATAGACTGTAAGAACCATTTAAGGAAATTTGGATATTAACATTCTGCTAAAATTAGATCACTATATCTGCATTATGCTGAATCTGGAAGATACAAAGACTCGTTTATCACATAGACATGAACAAGACCGTTGCGTATGTTCTGGACTACATTTACCTATAAATTCTGCTCGGCTAACGGTTGACAATGCAAGCTGTTGACTTGCTTTCGCTCCTTACGTAATGTATAATTATGTGGTCATATCGCCCTCGATATAAATGGTGTTACGAAGAACGAACCTGAGGTGCGCATGAATAATCGGAGTTGATGATGCTGTATAGTTGCGGCATAGCAGACAATGTATTATTATACAGTTATTGATGGCCTAATACTTTGATAGGATGATACACAAGGACTGTATTATGGAAAAGAATTGTATCGTGCAGGGAAACAAACAAATCATTGCGGATATCAATAGGCTAAAACAGGAAAAAAACGCTGTGATATTGGCACACTACTATGAAACAGGTGCTGTTCAAGATGCGGCGGATATCGTAGGCGATTCCTTTGCTTTAAGCAGAATGGCTAAGGATACGGATGCCAGTATCATCGTATTTTGTGGCGTAAGGTTTATGGCGGAAAGCGCGAAAATTTTGTCGCCGCATAAAAAAGTACTCTTACCTGTGCCACATGCGGGTTGCCCCATGGCTGACATGGTAACGCCAGAAGATGTTCGCAGTCTGCGCGAAAAACATCCGCAAGCTGCAGTGGTATGCTATGTGAACTCTTCCTGCGAGGTAAAAGCTGAAAGCGATGTTTGCGTTACATCATCCAATGCTGTCAAGATTGTAAGGGCAATGGATGAAAAACAGATTATCTTTGTCCCAGATCAAAATCTTGGGCGCTATGTAGCAGAAAACGTACAAGAAAAAGAAGTGTTTTTACATTCGGGATTTTGCCCTGTGCATCACCGCCTAACATCAGATGACGTGGCAAAGGCTAAGGCGCAAATGCCCGGCGCAGTTTTGCTGGCTCATCCGGAATGCACGCGTGCTGTGTTGGATGCAGCTGATTATATCGGAAGTACGGCGCAGATTTTGGACTATGCGAAGCAAGCAGCGGAGCAGACGTTTATCATTGCTACGGAAGAGGGTATTTTGCATAAATTGCATAAAGACAACCCCGACAAAGTGTTTTTTCCGCTTACTCCGAATCTTCTATGCACCGATATGAAGAAAACCACTTTGTTGGATCTTCGTGATGCGCTGTTGTATGAACAGCATGAAATTTCGCTCAGTTATGATGTAATGAGCAAGGCGCGCCGCTGCCTGGATCGCATGCTCATTCTGTCCTGACGAAACGAAAAGAGGAAAATCTATGCGCCGATATGTATCGGATATCAACCCTGAAAATTATATAGTGCACACTGTGGATGTTGCTATTATAGGCAGTGGACTGGCGGGTATGTATACGGCCTTCCATTTGCCCGAAACCATGCGCTGTGCGCTGTTTACCAAGAATAAAACAGAAATGAGTTCCTCCTCTCTGGCACAGGGTGGCATTGCGGCAGTGACGGAGAAGGACGACTTATTTTTATATCATTTTATGGATACCATGACTGCCGGTGCCGGCATGTGCGATGAAAATGCTGTTCGCACGATTGTAGAGGAAGGCCCTGCCGAAATTGAAACCATGCTGAAAATCGGCACACAATTTGATCAGGACTGCGCAGGACGATTGATGACAACCCGAGAGGGCGGGCATAGTATGAATCGCATCCTACATGCAGGTGGCGATTCAACAGGGATTTTCATGGTACGAGCGCTGGAACAGGCTATGCAGCAAAAGCAAAATGTGCGTCTGCACGAGAATGCTTTTGTGGCCGATGTGATAACAAAAGATGGTTATGTGTGCGGACTAACGGTGTTTGAAGATAATTATTGGCATTTGTACCGAACGAATTTCCTGGTGATCGCATCCGGCGGTGTCGGGCAAATCTATCGCTATACTACAAACCCGGTTGTTGCTACGGCGGATGGTATAGCTATGGCGATGCGTGCTGGTGCTAAGCTAAAGGATATGGAATTTATCCAATTTCATCCAACCGGACTATATACACCGGAGAATCGGAATCGGCAGTGTTTTCTCATCTCTGAGGCAGTACGCGGCGAAGGCGGGATCTTGCTAAACGAAAAAGACGAGCGTTTTATGATTGGAGTGCATCCACTTAAGGAACTGGCTCCGCGGGATATAGTTGCGCGTGAAATCTACAAGCAAATTCAGCTCCAAACGCTTCCGTATGTACGGCTAAGAATTTCATTCAGAAATAGTGACTTCTTGGTCAAACGCTTTCCAGGCATCTATGCCAAGTGTTTGGAGCACGGTATAGACATTACCAAAGACGATATCCCAGTCGGACCTGTGCAGCATTATATGATGGGCGGCGTGCAAACCGATTTATGGGGAAGCACTAATATTAAAGGGTTATTCTGTTGCGGTGAATCCGCCTGCACAGGGGTGCACGGCGCCAACAGGTTGGCGAGTAATTCCACGCTGGAGTGCCTGGTTTTTGGGCATCACTGTGCGGCAACCATTGCCCAACAATTCAAAGACAACATACCGGCAATGGAACTACCCGCTCAAGAAGAGATGCCGGAAATTGAAATTAATGCTGAAGAAAATATCATTAAACTTAAGGGAATTATGGTTAAGTATTGTGGTATTATGCGTGATGGTGAAAAATTACAGTCTGGCCTTTCACAAGTACAAGCAATGCTGAAAACACTTCACCATGCGAGGTTGCGTACAATTCGGGAAATAGAACTATATAATATGGCATCTACGGCAAACGAAATTCTACTGAGTGCGATCAGTCGTTGTGTCTCAGTGGGTTCACATTTCCGTACTGATGAGGAGGCACTAAAATTATGATGGATCGTAAACAAATTGAGCGGATTATTGAAACTGCATTGGCAGAAGATGTGAACACTGGGGATATTACGACGATTAGTACCGTGCCGCAGGGCACAAAGATCAACGGGAGTTTTCTGGCAAAAGGGCATGGTGTACTGTGTGGTGTAGAAGTTGTGAAGGCTGTGTTTGCCTATGTAGATAACAACATAGCGGTGGAGTTTCATTTCAGCGAAGGAGATATACTCCGTGCTGGTGATGTGATCGCGGATATTCACGGTGAAGCCGCTTCCATTCTTACAGGGGAAAGAGTTGCTTTGAATCTGATGCAGCGCATGTCTGGGATTGCAACACGCACCCGTGAGATGGCACAGATGGTTCAAGACTATGATGTGCGGATACTAGATACCCGAAAGACTACGCCGGGACTTCGTATGTTAGAAAAACATGCCGTACGCGTAGGCGGGGGATACAATCACCGTTTTTCCTTGTCGGATGGAATTTTGATCAAGGATAATCATATTCAGGCAGCGAAAGGGATTACAAACGCTGTGAATGCTGCACGCGCCCGTGCACCATTTACGTTAAAAATAGAAGTGGAAACCGAAACCATGGAACAAGTGCAGGAAGCGCTGGCTGTGAAAGCCGATATTATTATGCTGGATAACATGACTACAGAACAGATGAAAGAAGCGGTTGCGCTGATTAACAAGCGTGCTATTGTAGAAGCATCCGGCAATATGGCACAGCGGGATATTCGTGAAGTGGCAGCAACCGGTGTTGATTGTATCAGTATCGGCGATCTGACTAACAGTGTACAGCCGTTGGATATTAGTTTGCGATTAAATATTTGAATTTTTTAAAGACATGAATGCTAGTTACACCCTTACACGATTCCCCGTTTCAGAGTGCACCCAGCAGCTTATAAGACTCTTCCAAATAAGGATGTCAATCTTGGTAAGAGGTTGGGGTCCTTTTTGTTTACGATGAAAGCGTTGATATATAAGGGATTTTGCGACCTGGGTGGTCAGTGGAATGGCTTGACACCAGGTTTTCCAAGCCCGAGAGCATACAGATATTACCACTTGAAAGACACTATTACACGAAAGCTTGGGTGGGTTCAGTACACTCGTTCCAATATTTCATAAAAAAGCACCCGAAGGGTGCGTAGCCGCACAAGCATTGTGCGTTTCGAGGGGTTTGGGGATACTCTCCCCAATAAGCAGTAAGCGATTTGCAAAAAGTAAATTCGCCTGTTATGCATGTGTGTTATAACACATGCCCTGCTTGCCAAGATTAATTGGGAAAAATTCTGAAGCCGTCATGTTGGAGAATATAAAGTCTCCTAATTTTAGATGGAGCCCAGGGAGTTCCGTAGAAACGGTAAGATTTATCTTCAAATGTTATGCGCACCTCGAAGATTAGAGAACATTCCAACGCTGTAAGAATATGCTGAAGCTTGTTTTGTTTAACGACTATCATGTGGCCAGCGGTGCTTTTTTCATCATAGACATTCTCTTGTGTGCTCATATTCCAGCGAAACAAGCGTAAATCAGCACATGTATTGGCTGCACCAACAATAACATTATATAAGGGTTCGGAAATATATGCTTTTAGGATAGGAGAAAGGTCAAAAATCTGGCTATTATAATATGCCACATCTTTTGACAATAGATCACAATTATCTAGGTTGGTATCCGCTGGTCCATCAATTGTAATAACAGAAGGATCAACTGCAACTTTTTCTTTTTCTTCAAAATACTCATTCCTGTAGAAATGGTCCAAGTAAGTCCGTGGTTTCTTCAATGCATATAAGAGTGCTTCAAGGTCCTTATTCTCTATAAAAACACTTTCTATACTTATTCGTTGATGACTATTATCAAAAGTCGAGGAATAGTCGAGATTTAAGGTGATATACTCGTTATCAAGAACAAGAGAAAAAGGCAGATCGTCCGGGATATAGTAAATTTTTTTATTCTGCGGGTTTGGAATTCTGGTGAATTGCCAAAAGAATGGATGACAGGGTGCATTGCCAAGAAATTCGGAAAGCCAAAATCCGTGATACCCAGGATAAAAGGAGTTCAACCATCCATCATAAGTGCAGTCATCTTCAACAACTGGAGTACTCTTACGTAACTCATCAGCAGTATAAAACATGGCATGCCACTCAGCATATTTATCAAGTGTTTCATAACTTGGTATACTTCCATGACGATTACGTGTTCGATCATAGTTGTTCCTGCTTAAGTAGCGCTCATGCCATTCCCTGACTTTGTGGTTTGTAATCTCAAATTGTTCTATATAAGGGTCACAGATTCTCGCAATTCCCCTTTGCGTACTAGAAAAAATGCCTGCTAAACTGTCATACCAATAAGGCAACGTATCCATGGTATCAAAGTGAAATTTCGGCTCCGGATTCTCCATTGCATCTTCGCGTGCATATCTAGGGATACTATTGCTAGTTCCACTTATACATTGATTATACTCCAATAATTCGGCTCTTTTATCAACTGCATCTATTGGAAGCAGTAATAGGCAGATATCTTTAGCTACTTTTCTTTGGAGCGCGTTTATGATTCTTCTGCTACATGCAATGCTTTCAAAAAATGGATAAGTTGATTGTAACGCTTCAGGATTGTCTTTTACAATTCGTAAGCAAGTAAGCAGATACCAAAGCTGAGCGGATTCTGAGAAGAAATAATTATTGGAATCCATGTAACTACTGGGAAATGAATGAAAATACAAGTGTTGCTGTATAAATAGCAGGATATGCTTGTTCCCTAAATGATTAAGCCGTAATAGTACATGAGCAGCCTTCCAGCGAATATGTTTATCCGGATGGCCAAGAGTTCTCCAAATATAAATTGCAATATAATCCTCGATATTTTCACTAGTCTCGATCAGCTGAGGAGGGGTATCACCAGTTGCTGGATGTATCCGCTGCATTTCTTCGTTCAAAGACCAAGTGAGAAAATCAATTCTCTCATCAATAGTAAGTGTATCCGAAATATGCATTAGCGCGACCACCAACTGCTCATTGAAAAGTTTCTCATTTCTTATTATGTATTCAACAATCCATATACGTAAATCATCAGAATCGAAGGGAAATATACTACAAAAAACCTCGTGATCATGTGCATGGTTGAACAGATATAAAGATGAATCCAGAAACCTATTCAAGTGTTTTTTTTGAACTGTTTTGTTATATCGCCAGTTTTTCACGTTTGGTGATAATGCAACCCGCTCAATAATACCATTGAACGCAACCAGCATTTCTCCCATTTTGGGGATGGACCCTCTATTCAGAGTTGCTGTTAGTATCATTTCTAGAACATCACAATATACATCAGGCGCTATAGTTTCAATCAATAAATTCAAGTAGCCTTCATACTCTGAAGGATGCAATTTCTCCACTACTAACACAAAATCTTGTACTGAGCAAATTGGTGAGTCTTCTACCATTTTACGGAGCTCTTGTTTGGTTTTTAGTTCGCGTTTCTCTGCATGTAAAAGTTCGTCTTGTTTCGGAAGCGACTTCCAGAATGTAGTCATACCCCGAAGCTCTTTAACGTTCAGTCCATTAGGTATATAATTTTGATCCAGATAGTTCATTAAGCGTTCGCAGGTATACTCTTTATCTCCTAATGGAAGATCATATAAAGCGTCGTGGATCAGAAGTTCTATTATAAGTTTCAATTGTGGTGATGATATGCTGCTATCATCTAGAATTAATTCCACGATGTCCCAATAGTCATGGGACTGATCTGGCGTGAGCATACCAAGCAATGCAACTGCAAGCGCAGGAGCTAGTTTTTTCACTGAAAGGAGTGTGCTCAATACAATAGACAAAGTGTCAACTAGTTTGAAGATATAGAATTCATCATGTCTGTCGTCTAAGCGACATAGCGTGCTCCAGATTGTTTTCTCGCTTAATAGCGTTCCAGCAACGATTGATTCCTTGTATGGGAAGTTTTTTGAGTCGCCGATTTTATAAAAATAATCTTCTGCCACTCGCGTGACTTGATATGACAAAGTCGGCATATCCTCTGTTGCACTTTTCGATAGTTTTTCAAAAAGATGCAGTTTCCGATAAGATTCATAATCAGCCTCTCGCGTACATACAATGGCCCTCTGAAACAGTTTGCGAGCTTCGTCATAATTGGAGCGTCGCATTAATTTTGCGCACTCAACAAAGATATCCGACATTTCTTCTGCGGCTCCTGGGGATTGTTGATAGCATTCATCAATCCAAGACAATAAATCATGAGCAAAAAGAGACGCATTTGGGTTGAGAATGGTCTTATCAAGAAGTGTAACCTTGAAATTCGGTGAGTACGACTTCTTTCGGACAACTGGGCTTAGCTTTTCTTTCAGTTGGAGGTTGCCCAGTTTTTGATTACATAGAACAGCTTCAACAAGCAATTGCAATTCAAGCTCAGCAATGTTTCTGTAATCCAATGGATGAAGGGATAGCGTTGAGCGATCGAGGTGTGTAACAAGTTCATTATATCGGGCATCAAATTCATCGTTTTCTATCCCTCGGATGTTTTTGAGTCGGAACTCCACCATTGGTAAGAGTGTATTAGCCGCGTGTTTGATTTCTTGCTGGTTATTTTCTGCTTGTCTTTCATCTTTAAGAATAGTCTCATCTTTTGACTTTGGTAATGTAAACGCGTTTGCATCTAGAGGGTTTTGCTGGCAGGTCTGTTTCAGTACATAATAACGCATAGCGGCTATGAATTCATTTTTTTCATGTTTTTCGAACAACGCCGGTAAACGAGAGAACCGATAATTTATTTTTAGTTTTTCCGCAATATTGACGACCAAAGTTTCGGAATAACCTAAAGTCAGCATATACTCTAGAAGTGTCAATACATCATCTTTTGAAATAGATTCATCCAGAGTTTCCGAAAAAGACTCTAAGTATTGAACTAACATCTCAACATAGCCAGCCGGTGGATCCAATTGAAACGATATGAATGCTGCTGAAATCGCCAGCTTAATTGCTTCATTCCACTCGTTATGTACTATTATATTACAATATCCATCAATATCGCCTGGTAACAATCTTATTATCAGCCCTCGGATGATATCCGTTTGATATGCTAGTGGTTTCCATCTCGATATCCATTCGACCGCATTTCTGCCTGAAAGTAACATTGCGTGCGATATATTTATGATATTATCCAACGAAGGCCGATCGTGTAATGAACGTTCTTCACTCTCCAATGCAAAATAGTTTGACACATGATTATCATAAGAATCAATCAACTGATTTGCCCGTGTCTCTTGATCTGGTAAAAGTGAAAAAGATAAGGCTGCTTTTGATATTGCATCAAATGAAGCTCCGCTTTTATTATACGCATTGTATGTTGAATATTCATCACAAAACAAAGCAGTTTCAATAGGCGCTTTGCGTAACAGCTCGAATACGGCATCGTCACTTTTACTGTAATCGATGAGTTTATATAATAGCTTACATGAAAGAACGCTATTCGTTTCTAAACGCATCTCAGCTCTTTGCAGCGCAGTTTTTAGTCTATCTATCATAACTTGGTTTGCCTGATCAATCGGAAGCGTTGTGTCTTCGATCGAATCAAAAGACACCATAACTAGATCGTCAAATCGATTAGTCTTGTTAAGTAATAAATGCACATGTCGTGCACAATATGAGTTGTTGACTCTATTGTTGAATAAGAAATTCGCAATTTGATTTGCCGCGCTTGCTAAGTCAGCGTATTTATTCGCTAAATATGTCGCAAAATCCTCATCCCTTAGGTAAATATGTTGTTCAAACACGCAAATGGCCTTTTGAGAATCAGAGCTGATACTGTATAGGGCATCTTCTGAAATAGCGCAAATGCTGCAAAGTAAATTGAGTGGAATGGGAGGCGGTAGAATAATCAATGACGCAAACAAGACATTCGTATCAAATATACTTCGATATTGTTCATGAATACCGTAGAGATTTTCATCAAATAATGAATTAAGCGTTTCCCCGTTTGGCCGTAACCATTCAAGTGCATCTTCCAATGATAATGTACTAGATAGGAAATACCTCTGTAATCGAGGATTTCGATCAGTTAGGAGATGGAATTCTTCACATATATCGTCTGCAGCGTTTGGATATTTGCTCCGTATCATCTCTTTTGTCTCATCAAGTTCAAACGGTAGAATTTCTATTTTCTTTATACTATCAGGTAATGAAAGTATGCGAAGGTGTTCTGTCCTTGCCGTTACAACTAAAACTACACCTTCTGGTAGATTCTCCTCAAGCAATAATGGCAGAAAGCACTCTTGCCCGTATTTATTTGCAGCAGTAACAGCATTATCAGCCGCATCAATCATAAGTACGACAGCAGCATTTGGATTTTGAGCCTTAACGTATTTAACGGCTGCTTCGAGTTGCCGTTTTAGAAAACGAAGATATTCAAAACTTTCTGAGCGATCTTCCAGCATAAGATTTGTTCCGCACTCAACGGCCAATTCATTGCAAATCTGCTTAAACGCAACCTTAGGCAAATGCCGCCGTTCGCTTGGCTGGAAGAAACTTCCTCCGCCAAAGCAATCATATAAAAGCACAACCGAAGCATCGGAAAGATACTCATTAACTTTACTGACGAGTGTTGTTTTTCCAATTCCGCCACCCGCATGAATGCAAATTTTTGTCTGACAACTTATTTGTTCAACGAGTGTTCTGAGTACGCTTCTTTCAATAAAAACATCAGATAAGATTTCAATTCTATTAGGTGCAGGAAACATCATCTGATCGGTTGTGCTTAACGCAGCTAACACATTACCGCGTGTCCAGCTGTATTTCTTTGCCGCTGGCAACATAAGGTTATATATATCGTCTTTTAAGGCTAAAAAAGCATTGTGAAGGTCTTTAATGCCAAAACATCCTAACTCCTTCAATATCTCGATTCGTTGGATGCTTGATATATCACTGCCACAATCCTCAAAATCTATAACCTTTAAAAAACCAATGAAATCTGAAGAACCAAGGTTTGTAGTTTTCCTTATAGATTCAAGCATTGCCTTTTGTGAAGCACCTACGAGACGCTTATCCAAATCACAAAAACGCTTTATAGTCACTTCTGTGATGAGTGTTTTTACATCCGCCATTGTTTTTTTAAATTCGGCATTAAGGCTGCGATTACTTACCAGTTTCAGCACCAGTTTTTCCTGAACATCTAGATATCTTTCGGCATAGTCTTTGTACGTGTCTGCAAGCCTTCGGATAATAGAATTGTTTCTTGCTTTGTTGCTTGATGAACATAGCTTACTGGCCGTCCATGGCTCAGCTGCTTGATATGTACTATATTTCAACTGTGAAAAAACAACTTTCGTAGCGCCTTCATAGGTCTCACCATTGTAATATTCCGATAAATCGATTGCGAGCAAAGCCCCTTTATCATCAGTTAATATCGAATCTTCCCACGTAGGGCCCTCAACACAAACAGCAGTGAGTGTACTTTTGGGTTGCAACATACTAATTATTCTTTTACACGCCCATAGTAGATGAAAATAGTCTCCAGCGTTGGAAGCTTCGGCGCCGGCTCTTGAATAAGGCATTGCCATAATAAACTCCTTGTACATTGACTAATTAAGTTGAGAAAGCCTAGCTTTCCAGCGATGCTAGCAGCTGGCACGCCTCCTTGAACGACAGGCTGGTATCCTGAGCGCTTACAGCTGGAAGCCGTATATCCTCAAGCAAGTCAATTGCAAACAATCGAAGATTCTGGTTATCTTTATGCTCATTTTTGATTCGCTGCAAACAATCCACGACTTCACCATGGCGGTTACTAGCGATTTGAGTGAATACCTTAGTTAGGCTATTCCTCAAGCCGAATCTTGGGTCATCCCGAAAGCCCTCTTCATGGCAGAGAATTAGCAGTTTTTCTAAAACATCAAGGGCATCAGTGTTAGCGATGGTTGCAATAGCTGATGTGATATCCCCAATGCGATTACCCTCATAGTAGTCAGGTATACTATTGCTATCCTTTGCGCGTTGGTAGTATTCCTCCAATGCCGATCTCTTTCCACGTTCCAGCATCAAACGATACCATATTTCATCTTGGCTGTGTTCATATGCTTCCTGAATCTTTTGATCTAGTTCGGCAGAAAACTCATTAATTGGAACAATCCCGGTAATAGCCTGAAGCAGTTCATTAGAAATAGATTGCTCACCCACCAATGCAAGTACTGCAGCTGCTCCACGGCAATTATAAAACGCTTTCAAAAGAACCCATTTATCACTATCTCTTTTGTCTTCACTAAGCAAGTAACCCGTAACATAAGGAATAGCTCTCCCAATGTTCCGCTCTAGGCAAAAAAGCAGATGACTTATTGCAAGATCGCCATGTAAGACTTTATCCTTTAGATTTGTCATGACCTGTTCTTCTATGAGTTTTTGTTCCAGGTGATCAGTAATGTATTGTGGGAATGTATTTCGTTGCGTTTCATTGAAGAATATTGGCGGGATCATCAACATTGACAGGAATTGCTCTTCTGTGCACTCAACATCTTGCTTTTCCATGAGCTGTAATATGACAACTGTGAATTCATTGATTGATGCGCTACGCTCGGTAATCGTTACCGCATGTTCTAAATCAATAGAATTAAGTGCTTTCAAGCACGCTGCTGCTATATCATCTTTTTGTTGTGGAGATATATGAAGCGCCTCTGAATTCCGACCCAGCGATTCTTTTATATAAACGATTGAAAACTGTTCCCATGAAAGCTTATCAAGGCACTCGCTCAGCAAAGTCGTCGAATCAAATCCTAATGCCTGCCGTAAGTCATCTGCACATTGCTGTAAATCTGCGTACTGCCAATAATCAGACTTTGAAATACAATCGATCAGGTTCTTTATTTCTATATCTTCACCAATGTTGTCAACTAATTCATGTATCAATTGTTGGTATTGCTGTCTATTAAATAGAGTATCAAAATAGCGTTGATTTCTTTCGGCACGTTCATCCTGATATCTCACTGCTGAATTCGGTGGAATGTGTTGGTTTGTATTTAAATAGATTGCGTCGTCAATTCGTGCATACCATGTTTCATCCCCTCGCATACGGTTAGCATACCACGATAGTACATCTATAGCGGCCTCAACACCTTGTTGGTATTGGGCAACCAGATACTCCGCTAACGATTGGGACATCAAAGCCTCCGGGATCAAATGATGATAACTATCGTCTGGAAGAGCTGCCGACATGGAGAAAAATATACCTTCAGTCTTGGTTTGTATCATAAACTTTTGAACGGCGGTTGTGATTTCTCTATAGTGCCATTTCTTTTGCAGAATTCCCACTAAACGGGTTATAATTCCTTGGGCTGATGGCGAATACAAATCAGCAGCGGTTTTGCAACATGTTATAAGAACGGCATCTATCCCATAGATACGATATACCCCTGGATTATGCTGGAAATACTCCAATATTAGTTGCAGGTCTTCTATTGTGTTTGCCTGTTCAAGGCCACTTTTTATATCTGTCTGAGCGCTGATATATATTGTTTCACTACGTTGGCAAACGCCCAATCCATGCAAAAATAGTTGTATAAATGATGCACTCTTACCTGTGGCCAGGATGTATTCATATATACCAGCTAGTACATTCAGCTCATCGCTGTGCTCATAGCGGGACACAAGCGCCTTTAATACGTTCTCGTTAAAAATCTCTAGAGCTATTAGCGTTCGAATAGCTTCTGCACGGACGGCTTCATGCTTGTGAGTTGCACATGCAATGTTGAGAAGTATACTTTCCACTTCCGTATCTAAATCATATAGAATAGTGAATCCTTGCAAAACACGCATAACGTTGAGGATATGACGATCTGTAGTTGTGTCCGTTAACTTGCTGAGCAAATATTGAAATGATTCCATACTGCTGGCATATTCAGCTAACTTTCTCATTGTCTCCGGATACCACCCAACCCATGTTTCATCGCGTTCGTGTTGTTCCATTAGCTGCACAAATACTTCATCCCGCATAGCTTGAGAGTAATTATTTCTTTCAAAACTGAGAATTGCATCCAAATCATAACGAATCGCCCATCGTTCCTCTTCTCCATTGGGCCTGATTTGGCATAGGAGCGAAAACGCATTCATCCATGAGGGCCTGAGCTGTTTATGTGGCATAGATACAACACCTAATACTTCTTCAAACGGGTATGCCTCTAGTTTTCGTGCCGCGAAGTATTCTTGCATTATATTATGGCTGAACTTCCACTGTGTTTCCTTGTCTTTAATCCAAAATCCAGTGCGTTTGATCAAATCTTTAACAATATCCTTTGTTATTAACGCTTGATAATTTATATTCTCCAACTGATATGTTTGCATGCATTGCATCACTAACGCAGCACGCTCTAGTTCTTTGAATATATCGTATTGATGTTCTTCCAAGGCGTCTTCATACTCTCGGTCTATATCCTTTTTAAATCGGAGGATTGCGATTCTCTCAAGAATATTTGCAGGGTCTGGTATCGCATGATCTAACTTCCATATTTCGATCAAGTTTGATAAATAGAAGAAGTTCTTACACAGCTCAAGCGACATTTTTGCTGTTGCTTCTCGAATAAATGTCGAATAGTCAATTTGCATTATATTCGCATACTCTTCTTGATCATCTTGCGACAACGGAACGAAAAACATTGTCTCAAAACCCTCAAGTTGCCCTCTGTTAACACCTTGATATCTATATGCATTAAGTCGAGTTGAGATAATGATTCTCTTGTTTGCAAGGTTTTGCTTAGCCGCATTCATTGCTTTGAAAAAGTCAGCTTGTTGTTCAGAAGTGATCTCATCCAGTCCATCCATAATAAGAACATGATCGCTTGATATTTGTTTTTGACTTTCAAAAAGACGCTGTAATCCTGGAATTCGAGGATAGTTTTTTAGCTTGATATGAATTGGAATGCAGTTCCTATTCACAGCTTCAACATACGTCTCCTGTAGCGTCACGCTTTTGCCCGCTCCAGCTTCGGCCAACAGAATTATATGACGATATTCCTCTAAAGCATCCCAAATACTATAGCTCTCCTGAGACCCTGCTCCATAAGGATTTCGGTACACGCACCGATGGATGCCTGTGAATTCTTCAGGATTCTCATCTGTTTTGAGATCAATTGGACGTTCCATCAATTCAGGCAGTAAAGCAATTAGGTTATTAATGGCATCGTGTATGCTTCGCGTATCACTTGCCTGATATTTAATTATCTCGCTTACTATGTTGTTGAATGCTGCATTATCGGTTAACTCTGTTTTTCTCAAGAAAAAGTCCTGGATTGTTCCTAACAAAATATTTACTATTCTATCTACTTTCTCTTTTTGCCGGCACGTGGTCGCATGTGCATGATTCATACACTGTACAAGCAAGCTTGCTTTTCTTTCATTTCTATTACTATACTGCTGATCAAATATTGTGAGCATTAGCAAATTAGCCCCGGATCCTTTTTCAAGGAAGGCACACAAGCCACCATAATCGATTTCTGAATCCCTGTCTGCGTGAACCAAATCAGTATCAAATTGTCGCTTTAATTGATCTTCCAGCTCCTTTCGCAGTCTTGTTTTATCAGCTATACCACGGATTCGCATAGCGACTCCATCAATTCCGTATCCAAACACCGTTGATATAATTGCTTCGATGAGAGAGTCAAGCATACTGTCACCTCTAGTGTTCATATAATACAAGGCATCAAGTGCTCTTTACCCAGCAATGAAAGACTTCTATCCAGCGCATCGAGTTGGTAATTTATTGTCTAATAATACCATATCCAGCATATATAAACAATCAAGATGACTTTTTGTGAAGCATCAGCCACTGTGTGATATTTTATGATCAGAGGGTTGAACATAGTGATAATTCTTTATTATCATGCTTCTTTGATTCGGGAGTTGAAACCGAATGAAAATTGTTATCGTATACGATATTGTGCGATGTGTTTTTGACTGGAAACGAATATACTATATCATGATTTTGTCGACGGTGCTTCGAATAGAATTTATAAAAAGATCATTGAGCCGCTTGGTTACGAAGTAAAAATGCTTGGAAATAGTCAAATGTTGCCAAACGAATGAAGACAGGAAAATTAATTGCGACCTTGTTTATAATACTGTGGGTGAGATTTACTCCAGAAATAGAGAAGGCCTGCTACGTTATTCGAAATTTATAGAATTCCATATAAGAGTACTATATCTATTGCTTCTTTACTCGGTACGCAAAACGATATGTTAGATAACTGCGTAAAGTATGGCAGGATTTTGCTCATTGCGCTTCCTGTTCTGATGCTTCAATATGAGTTCCAAAGCTTTTTATCACAGCAGAAAAGCCAAAGTTGGGTCTTGTTTTTACCATCGCAGCAGGCATGACCAACGTAATCCTAGATGCATTTGTTGTCGGTGTTTATAACGGCGGACTTGAAGGTGCAGCAGTACTGAGAGGTGGGCGGCAACACCATCTGACGCAGACTTGTTAAGTTAGATAAAAACAATTATGTATCTACAAACCGGTAACTTATCCAACTGTTATTCATCTGTAGTATATATGATCACTGGTAGCATACAATCCCTTAATTCTCCCAAGCTGTCATTAGGCGGATGATGTCCGACAATGCCAGCTTTTTTGCAGTACGTTCCGAATTATCAACATTGTTTTCATCATAGTGACCCTTTACACTAAGGGTACAAAATAGCGATGGACACGAGAGGAAGTGCCAATCAATTGATGAAGCAAGCCAAAGGAATGCCTTTGGGGAAGCGTATATGGAATCAGCGCATCCTGTTTTTAATGGTCGCTCCGTTTGTTGTGTGGATTTGTATTTTTAACTTTGCGCCCTTGTTTGGCTGGTCGATGGCTTTTGTCAACTATAAGCCGAGGTTTGGCATTTTTGGATCGGAATGGGTTGGACTTAAGTATTTTACGGAGTTTCTGAGCGATAAACGCTTTTTTGAAGTGCTTCGTAATACCATTGCGATGAGCGGCTTGAACATTGTGTTTGGTACGGCGTGCGCCATCTTGCTTGCTGTTTTTCTAAGTGAGATCAACAGCCGTCCGTTCAAACGCACTGTGCAGACGCTTACTTACCTGCCGCACTTTATCTCCTGGGTGGTTGTCAGCAATATTTTCTATACATTCCTCTCGTCCGAAGGCCTTCTCAACGATATTTTGACAAAGCTTGGCATGTTCGGGGAGCCTGTCAGCTTTATGTCCAAGGAAAATTACTTCTGGCCGATCGTTACCATTGCACAGGTTTGGAAGGAGATGGGCTGGAACGCCATCCTGTACCTTGCCGCGATAACCGCAATTGACCCGCAACTGTACGAGGCGGCAAAGCTAGACGGCATCACCCGGTTTGGGAAAATCCGCTACATTACCATTCCGTGCATTATGCCGACCATTATGATGCTGCTTGTGCTCAACATCGGCAATTTACTTAACTCCACTGGCTTTGACCCCAGTTATTTGATGGGGAATGACATGACGGTGAATTATTCCGAAAACCTTGCCGTTTACGCATATACCTATGGCTTGCGGATGTCGCGCTACTCTATGAGTACCGCGCTTAGCATCTTCAATTCGTTATTCAGCCTTGCATTGGTGTGGGGCGCAAACCGGTTGTCCCGCCGTTCGGTAGACGGCGGCATCCTGTAAGGGGGCGCGGAGATGCAAAAAACTAACATTCGGCTTTCCGGCGGCGACCGCGCCTTTAATGTACTGCTCTATGCGTTTCTGGGAGTCCTCGCGATCATCATGTTCTATCCCTTTTGGAATGTGTTTGTACTGGCGTTGAATGAACCGCTGGATACGCTCCGCGGCGGCGTATACCTGTGGCCGAGAGTGTTTACACTGAACAATCTGGGGCAGATTTTGAAAATGAGTAATCTGCTGAAGGCTTTCGTCAATTCGGTGCTTCGTACGGTCATCGGCTCCTGCGTAGCGGTTGCCAGCATCATGATGTTCAGCTACTGCCTCAGCCGCCGTGATTTTATCGCGCACAAAGTGCTGCAACGCATGGTCGTCATATCCATGTATGTTACCGGCGGCTTGATTCCGTACTACTTTGTCATTAAGAACGTCGGGCTGATGAACAACTTTCTGGTCTACATCATCCCGTTCATGCTCAACGCCTACTATGTGCTCATTACTCGCAGCTTTATCGACCAGCTTCCGGACAGTTTCCGGGAATCGGCGCAGATTGACGGCGCGAATGATTTTACCATCTTCATGAAGATCGTCGTGCCGCTGAGCGTGCCGATCATTGCTACGCTGGTGCTGTTTACGGCGGTCGATCAGTGGAACAGTTGGTATGACACTTATATTTATACCAAAGCGACCGATCTAACCACGCTGCAATACGAGTTGGTGAAAGTGCTCAACAAATCTACGGCGTCCATCAACAATTACCGTGAACTGCAAAGCACGCTTGCCACCGGCAGCAGCGTAAGCAGTACGCCGCAATCCATTCGGATGGCCATCACTGTTGTGACGACGATCCCGATTATCTGCGTATATCCGTCCGTGCAGCGGTATTTTATTACCGGGCTTACGCTGGGCGGTGTGAAAGGGTAACACAACAGGGGCTCAACCTGTTGAATGATTAAAGGAGGACACACTATGAAACTGGGGAAGAAAGGGCTCTCATTGCTGATTGCCTTGACGATGGTCATTAGCTTGGCCTTGCCGTTGGCAACCGTACTGGCGGAGGCGGAACGCCCGACGCTGACGGTGTTCGATTTTACGGAGAACCTGGATGCTTCGTTGATCAACAACGCCGCAACCATCAAAAAGATGGAAGACGATCTGGGGATTAACCTGGAGATCGAGGTCATCAGCGGTATGAGCTCGGAAGAAAAAATCGCGACGATGATCGCCAGCGAAGACTATGCCGATATGATGTTCCGTGTAGATGAACGCATGATCGAAGCGGGCGCTTTGATTCCGCTGGATGATCTGCTGGAGAGCGACGGCCAGAACGTGCTGAATGCATGGGGCACCTCCATCAACAAGCTGCGTTATCCTGGCGACAGCAAAGTGTACTGGATCGGCTCCCCAAAGAACCGCCCCGAAGAAATCACGGATGCGGGCGCTTGCCTGCTGGTGCAGTATGATGTGCTGGATCGGCTGGGCTATCCGGAAATCAAAACCCTGGACGATGTATACTCGATGCTCAACGACTATCTTGCCATCAGCCCGGATATGGACGGTACCGCCTACATTCCGTGGGGCGTATGGGCGGATAGCTGGGGCTATAACCAGACCGTTAACAATCCCGCGTTGTGGACGAACGGCTTTACCGACGACAGCGATGCCTACATTGACCAGACCACCTACGACGTTACCTATTTCAACGCTACGGATTACTTTAAAAGCTACCTGAGCTTTATGAACAAGCTGTACAATACCGGACTGCTCTCCGAGAACGCGTTTATCACCAAGAAAGACGAGTTTGACAGCCAGGTAGCCAACGGCCGTGTACTTGCGATGATCTACAATGCCAGCCTGCTGGCCGAGCCCGAAGCCGCGCTGCGCGCCGCCGGTATGCCGGAACGCTGCTATGCCCGGTTCCCGATCGTTGCCGAAGAAGGCATTGTGGATCGCAGCAATGTATACTGCGAAAGCTACGATAACGGCGTGGGCATCTCCACCAAATGCGAAAATCCGGACCTGGCGATGAAAGTGATTAACTACATTGCCGGCATGGACGGTAACATTCTGTTCAACTGGGGCATCGAAGGCGTACACTATGACGTTATCGACGGCAAACGCGTATGGAAAGAGGAAGTTGCCGAGCAGTATGCTAACGATCCCAATTACCGGTATCAGGAAGGCATTGCCTGCCTGAGTTGGTGGCCGCTGTACTATGGTACGATGAAACTGGACGACGGAGACTACGCATCTCCGTCCAACAAAGAAACGTTCTACCTCAACGCGGATGATTGGACGAAGAAAGTGCTTGACCAGTACGAAATCGTCTGCTGGGGTGACAATTTCGACACCACCGGCACACCGACGCCGTACGGCTATGCGTGGACCATCCCGATTGAGAGCGGCAGCGATGCGGAGCTTGCCAACACCAAAGCGAACACACTTCGCCACTCGATGGTGCCCACGATTGTGATGAGCAAGACGAGTGAAGAATTCGATGCGAATTTTGCAAGCTTTACCGATCAGCTGTATAATGATTGCAAGATTAACCTCTGGGAGGACGCGATGTCGCAGGCGATTATCGACCGTATGGCGATATGGGGCGGCGATAACTAATCGCAAAACGCGGGGAGGGTGCGGCCCTCCCCGCCATTTCTGTATCAGTCCCTGTGAAAGGAGCTTTTTATGGAACATAGAACGCTGAAGAGGAAACGCGGAAGGTTCTTTCGCCTTCGGCATATCCGTTCTAAACTGCTCCTTTCTTATGCTTTGATTCTCATTATTCCTGTCGTAGCGATCGGCTATGGCTTTTTATACGTTTTCGATGAAATGTTGCTTAAGCAGGAAACGCAGCGCATCGAAAAAGAGGCGCTTGTGCTGAGTGAAAATATCAAGTACACCGTTGGGGGCATCGGCGATGTGCTTGCAGATTTCTGCTCGGATACCGGGGTGTGGCAATATTTCTACCATGAATATAGCTATCCTGAAACCAGCATCGCAGAGTACTTCAGCCTGATCCAGCCTATTATAAACAGTTATCGTAAGCTGCATCCGGAAATCCTGTCGGCAACGGTTTATACGACAAATGAAAGCGTTGTGACAAACGAAAGCGAGATTTCCTATCTGGCAAATAACAGTGCAGAGGAGAGCTTGTATCGTCTGCTCGCAGAAAATGGTACCCTTTGGACGATGACCACTCTTAAACGAAATGGCAAGCAGCAGCTGGTCGCCGCTCGCATTGTTGGGCTGTATCAAAAACCGGTCGGTTTGTTTGTACTCACGCTGGATCAGGAGAAGCTGCAATCATTAATCGATGTAGACAGCGAAGATAGCAATATCTCTATTGTTTCGCACGAGGGAAATGTTGTATTGTCAACACTTCCATCGCTGCAAAATTACCCGATTGAGGATACGGAATTAGCGGGGATTACCAATAATCCCGGGCAGGATGCGAGGCTTCAGGTAGCGGGTGTGGAGCAACAGGCGCAGATTCTTCCGTTTGAGGTTATGGGTTGTGAAACGGATTGGTACCTTATCCGAATGACGACGATGTCTTCCCTTCGGCGTGTTGCGGATGCGAATTATCGGGTTGCCGCGGCATTATGTGTGATCATTCTCTTTCTTATGGCTTGCATGAGTATTCTATTTGCACAGAGGCTGACCAAACGGCTTGCTTTCATCAGTGATGGCATTTTACATGTAGAAAAAGGCGATTTCACCGTTAGGGTAAACGTAGGCGGGGCGGATGAGGTATCCCGGCTTGGCGAATCGCTGAACCAAATGACGGGGAGGCTGAACACGCTGGTACAGGAAAATGCGCAAATGCAAATGCAGCAAAGAGAGCTGGAAATTACAGAGCGCGAGGCGCGTATTAACGCCCTGCAAAGCCAGATTAACCCGCATTTTCTGTTTAACACGCTGGAAGCGGTCGAATATGGTATTCATTCGCACTTAGATGGAACCGAGGGAATTGTGCGGCTGTTGGCACGTAATATGCGACGTATTGCGGTGTGGGATAACGAACCTACGACGCTACGTGAGGAGCTTCTCAATGTGCGGGAACATTTGACGATTCAAAAATATCGGTATGGCGAAAAACTCCGTTATTGTTTTGATATTGACGACACCTTACTGGAAATGCAGATACCCAAGCTTTTACTGCAGCCGCTTGTAGAGAACGCCGTCACGCACGGAATCGCTATGAAACCGGGCGGGGGAGAAGTAAGAGTAATCGCGCGGAGAGGACAAAACTCTATCGTGCTTGCCGTGGAGGATGACGGTGCTGGTATGGATGAACTGACCCGTGAAGAGCTATACCAAACGTTAAATAGTGCAAATAGTAAAAACAGAGAAAGCATCGGGCTAAAGAATGTGGCAGACCGTATACGGCTGATTTATGACGGCAGGGCGCAGCTTGTAATCAACAGCACGGAAGACATAGGAACAAGCATTGTGTTGACAATTCGGGAGGGAAAAGATGAAAATCCTGATTGTGGACGATGAACCAAAGATTCGCAAACACTTACATGACCTCATTCGCCATGCCTGCGATGGGTATGAGGTCGTCAGTGAGGCGGAAAACGGCGCCGAGGCAATCGCGCTTCTTGCGAGAACCCATGTGGATATTGTGATCACAGATATACGTATGCCGGGAATGGACGGGCTTGCGCTGCTTGCAGAAATCGCGCGCCTGCAATATGTTGTTGGGCGTGTGATTTTAAGCGGATATGATGATTTTGCCTATACACAGCTGGCTATGCGGCAAGGCGTGCAAAACTACCTGCTAAAGCCTGTTGCGCCCGATGAACTGCGGGCGGCGCTGCAGCGTGCCGAAGACGAGTTGCTGCATGCCCGTATGCTGGATCGGCAGCTCAGGAAAGGCGAAATTGCGTGCAGAGAACGGTGGCTCCTCAGCCTGCTATACGGTATGGAACCGAAAAATGCGCTTGCGGAGGGTAAGACTTTCGGACTTTCCATATCGTTTGAGCATTGCACCCTTTTCTTAATCGACCTTGCCGAGGAGGAAGAAAGCGAGGAGCCAAGGCCGAACGAATGGGAAAAACAATGGCAGAGCAACACGAGCGTATTGGCTATCGCTGAACGTACACGGGTTGCTATTCTCTGGCAGAGCGACGAACCGCCGGAGGAGAGTGCGCGAATGCTTCTGCAGCGGCTTAAAGCTGATCATCCGCGGGCGCTCGTCGCGTACAGTGACCCCATCGTTTCTCCAGGCGATACCCGGTCTCAATACCTGCGGCTGAAGCAGCTGCTGGATAACCGCTGGCTTGTGCAGGGCAGCGATGTGCTAAGTGCGCGGCAATGGTTTGACGATGCGTGGATCAGCGTGGGGGAATGGAAGTACGATGTGTTGGACGCTGCGGTAGAGCATGCCAACGAGCATGAGATTCGCCAGCAGATCAATCTGTTTTTTACCACGCTGGAGAACCGTGCGCCGCATGTGGTGCGTGCGCTGTTTACGGAGTCCGTGGTGCACTCCATGCGTGTTATCTTTGATAAAGGCGGCAACGTGTACGATGTGCTGGGCGAACAGCTGAACCTGAACGATCTGCTCAGCCGGATGAGCTTTGGGGAACTGCGCGAATGGTACATTCAGCTTTGCATGCGCATAGGCAATTACTTGGCGAAGATACGCGCTAAACGCCCCAAACGGGTTTCGGAGCAAGTGCTGGCATTGTTCTACGAGGATTGCGCACACGACTATTCGTTGGATAAGCTGGCGGGTATTTTTTACATGAGCGCAGCCTACCTGAGCGAAGTGTTTAAAAAAGAAACGGGGAAAACGGTACACGCGTGCCTGACGGAAATACGCATTGAACGATCCTGCCAATTGCTTCGGGATACGGACGACGCTGTGTATGAAATTGCAGAACAAGCCGGTTATCCTAATCTGCGCAGCTACTTTACGGCATTTAAAAAATATATGGGCTGTACGCCCGGGCAGTATCGTGAGGGAGGAATATAAGGATGTATACATACATGAAAGGTATCAATCTGGGAGGCTGGCTGAGCCAATATATGCCGGGTACAGACTTGAAGCAGCACTATGCCAGTTTCATTGTAGAAAGAGATATTCAAATGCTGGCCGACTGGGGCGTCGACCATGTAAGGCTTCCGTTTGAAAGCGGAGTGCTGGATGACGAAAGCTTTCGCTATATGGATAAATGCGTGGAGTGGTGTAATAAAAGGGGTATAGGTGTAATATTGGATTTACACTACGTTAAGGGGATGACGTGGGATCCGAACCGCCACTTTAACCCGCTTTTCCTGCCGGAAAACACGCAGCGGATGCTGACTGTATTTGATAGTGTAAGCGAGCACTTTGCCGATGCGGGCGATGGGGTACGCTATGAATTGCTAAACGAGATCACGGATGGAACCGGCTATCTGTGGAATGGCCTGTATCCCACGGTAATCGAGCTGATACGCCGCAGAGAGCCGAACCGTGTAATCTACGTGGGCAGCAATAAAATGAACGATATCAATTATCTTAGTTCGCTTCATCTTTTGGACGACCCGCATGTTATTTATAATTTTCATTATTATGAACCGCACCCGTTCACACACCAAAATGCGCCGTTTGATGAGGACATGCGGCAGTTCGCACACGCCTATGCTTATCCCTGCGACTTTGACGGTTTGTATGCCTATATGGCCGCGCACCCGGATTATGCAAAACGATTTCCATATTTGGCGTTCCAGCGTAACGAACCGGAGCAGATACGTGCGAACCTGATAAAAGCAGCAGACTTTATACAGTATGCAAAGAAACCGCTGTATTGCGGCGAATTCGGCGTGATTGAAAATACGAATCCACAAGCTGCTGCCAGCTGGACGCACGACGTGGTAACAGAGCTGAAACGAATCGGCGTAGGTTATGCTTACTGGTGCTATAAGGCGATGGATTTTGGCCTGGTGGATATAAACAACCGCCTTGTAATGCCCACGCTGCCTAAAGTACTGTTTGGTTAATGCGGAAATTGGGGCGTGGGGTTTGCTATGCAAATGACCTGCGCCTCATATTATTTTTCTGCTTATATTTCTGCATAAAAACGAGGGACTTAGGCGCTTCCCCGGAATTGTTCAATTTTCGATGTTACGAATCGAAAGCCCCAAACGGCGAATTCGGCTTGTATACTGCTAAGGCAGCTAATGTGAGGTATATTCGTGAGCGCGAGCAGGAAGGCCGTTGATGTTATCGCCAATAATCGATCTTGTAACTGGCATCCTCCAAAACATTAATCAGAGGATACATGCGCTGCTCACAGATGGAATGCGGTTGCAGAAGACAAAGCACTATAGCTTTTCGAGCAGCAAGCCTTGGTTATTTATATGGGACTACCTTGAACTAAAAAGGGTATGAGTACAAATGGTTGTTGTATTCTGCCCTATTTTCTTGCGGTAAAAACAGATGCCGTCATACCATAATACTGGTGGAATACTCTGCTAAAATAAGAAGCATCTTCATAACCAACAAAGGCTGCAACATCTCTTAATAAAAGGTTGGGGCGGCTGTTTAATAGCTGCATGGCAACCTCCATACGACGACGAGTCAAGTATGTATTGAAAGTTGTGTCGCTGTAATTGCGAAACAACCGGCTGAGATATGTTTTGGAAATCCCCATTTCTTCACTGACACTTTGCATGCTAAGCGGTTCGGAATAATGTTCGTCAATATAATGTATAGCAAAATCGTACAGTTCGCTCGTGGACATTTTTCTGTCTTGCGGTGCGGTTTCATTAAATAGTACAGAATAGATATTCATCAGCAAATCGCCGTAGGACGACGCATACTGAAACAAATCCTGAATTTCGTTTAGTGTATCGTCCATGCGTGCGTCCAGCGAAGGGATTGTTGCGGAAAGAGAACGTACCATTTGCCGTACCATAACCCATGCTTGTGTTTGTGTAAGCTTTGTCTTCTCCCAATCGCTTGCTACGGATAAAAAATGATCTTTCACCTGCTTGGAGGGTTTGCCGGATGTGGCCAGATAGGATAACTGGCGAAGCTCTGACGCAGTAAACTGCTCTTGCTCATTATTTGGGAGCGGAGAACCCAACGCCAGCATTTGGTGCCGGCCAATACTCACTTGAGCCTTTAATCTAAGAAGCGACTGATTAATAAAGGTATATAAGTGCCCGATTGTCTGTATTGCAGATGTGTAAACAACAGTCCAAGTACCCCCGCTGGAGCGCTGGCTCATGTATACGCTGATGCTTGTCAAAAAGGCTTCTAAGCTTTGTTCGTTAAAAACCAGTATCTGTTCATCATCGTCTCGGCCACGCAAGGTGTAGCATTCGGCATAGGATGGCTGGGTCAGGGATGTGGATAGCAATTTATCTTGCAGCCGAAGGTTTAAGTTCCCAAAGCGTATTAGCGCAAAACGGTATTTTGACGCACCGAACAATAAATCGACATCGTTTTGGTTTATATTATCGTTGCAAGCAAGAGCCGGTAGAATCTTGGATAACTGCAGCGTAAACTCGGTATCCAGCTTCTCTTTTAACCGATTAAGCACTGTGCGCATTTGGGATACGCTAACGGGTTTCAAAATGTATTCATCTACGGAAGCCTGTATAGCGCCCTGTGCATATTCGAATTCCGCATAACCGCTAATGATGATAATATGAATATGGGGATTGGCATCGTGTACTTGTTTGGATAATTCAATGCCATTGATACCGTGCATATTTATATCGGTTATAAGCAGATCCACAGCGTGATCTTGTAAGTATTCCAATGCTTTTTCGCTGCTGGCACAAGTGCCGCACACTTCAAAAAATGGAGCGTATTTTTCGATGATGCTTTGCGTATAGCGAAGGGCAGGCATCTCATCATCAACAAGCAATACACGGTAAATCATCAGGCAGACTCCTTTTTTACAGTTTCGACTGTAGAGCCAGTTTACCATAGTTGAACATAGCAATGAAAGAAAGTACCCGATTTTCATGTTTACTGTTTCGGATTTTCGAAATGCCGGAAGATGATATGCATTTTTCTATGTTTGTGTGTTCAATCTTTCAAGGCATAAACAAAAACCCCGACATATAATAACGGTGAAGCATGGGGCGGAGAGCTGCTTTTGAAAAGAATGGTATATACAATGTTTCGAATTCTTTTGGCAGAGAAAAAGGAACTGGCTTTTGAAAAGGGTTCCGCTTCAATTTGGAAAGGAGAAAACCATGAGAAAACTATCCTGGTTCCTCGCACTCGTTATGCTGGTATCATGCATCAGCACCTCCACAATAGCAGAAGACACCAATACTTACTTCAATCAAGATGTTGGTACGGAGGGAAGCGCTGGTTTTTCTGCTAACATCACCAAACCTTATGAAACCAACGAGGTGGTGATTGAAGGAACTGATACGCAGCAAGCGCTCGAAACACATATGAAAAACATTATTGAGGCCGACGGTCTTTCCTTCAAAGATCTCAACGGGAACGGCTCGTTGGATGTATACGAAGACTGGCGCCAGGATGTGGATGCCCGTGTTGCCGATCTGCTGTCTCAGATGACGCTGGATGAGAAAATCGGAACGCTGTGGCATGCTTCTACCGGCGGCACGTTCAGCTCTTTGTATCCCTATACCGAAGAGTTCCTGTTTAGCGACGAAAACACCGTCGAGGTGGATGGCGCTACCTATGTGCCGATGTATCATTCCATTATCTCGGATAATGTGACGACGTATTTGCACAATGTTAATGGTACGCCCGAAGATTTGTTGTATGAAAATAATGTGTTCCAGGAAATCGCAGAAAGCGCCCGGTTAGGCATACCGGTTGTGTTAAGCTGCGACCGCTCCTACAATACGTTTGCCGGTATGGTGAACATGTCCAACTATGCCTTTGGCATAGCGGATGATGAAGAGCTGCTGTACGACCTGGTTGCGCAGTACGCCAAGGAAGAGCGGGCACTGGGTTTCCATGTTCCCTTCCATACCTATGGCGTAGAAATCGGTTCCTGGTATGGCGAAGACCCCAGCAATATTGCCAAGATGACCGCTATTGAAACCAAGGCGTATGAAGAAAACGGTGTATCTGCCTGCACCAAGCACTTCATGGCACGCGGCGGGCGTTCCTCTTACATCAACGCCAAGAGCGATGCGAACCTGCTGGATAGCTGGCTGGTTGGCTGGCAGGCGGCGGTAGATTCCGGTACCTCCTGGGTGATGCTCAACAACGGACATTTGCTAAACGACTGCAATGTATGCTACGATGCGGAATCCATGGCGGTTTTGCGCGAAACGTTGGGCTATGACGGCTGTGTGGTAACAGACTGGCCGATGTGGATGACGACGCCTTCCGCCAGCGGTACGACGCCTGACGGCATCAATCTGGCGACGGCCGACCTGAAGACGCTGTATTCTTTGATTATGAATGCCGATGTGGATCAGGTGGGCTGCTTCTTCATGGTGGATGGCACAGATACAAGCGCTGAATTCATTGAATCCAATTACCCCAACATGATGCAGCCTATGTGGCCGGAAATCATGAAGGAAGCGATTGACGACGGCTCCATTGCCATGGAAGTGATTGATAAACACGTTTCCCGTGTGCTGAAAAACAAGTTTGAACTGGGCTTATTTGAAGATCCCTATGGATCGATGGATGAAGTGCTGGAACTGTGCGCATCCGATGCATACAAAGCGGATCAGTTTGAACTGAACACCATTGATGATATCTACGCGGCTCGCACGGATTCCCTCAACGAAATGGAAATCCAGCTGCAGACCGAATCCACCGTTTTGTTGAAAAACGAAAATGATTTGCTGCCGCTTGCCAAAGGAATCAAGGTTTATGTGGATGGCACATCCAGCGACTCCGTAGATATTGACAAAGCAGCGTTTGCAACCTATGCTACTGTGGTTGATACTATGGAAGAAGCCGATGTGGTTGTGATTCGCGCTTTAAGCCTTGACGATTCTGCCGAACTCTTTATTGAGGATGCGCAGGATGCTGGAAAACCCATTGTCTTTGTAGCGCAGGCCAGCAACAGCATGAATGGCGCGGCAGAACCCAACGCGTATATGATCGAAAACGCGGATGCCTTGCTGATGACCACTTATAACTGCACGCCCGATCATGGCTCCTCTATGGGTAACTTCTTCCATTACACACTGCCCGCTGTATTGGCAGATATGGTATTTGGCGAAAAGCAGCCGACTGGCAAACTGCTTTACTCCATTGCCCGTAACGCAGACGATGAAACCTACGACTGGGGCGAGCTGCAAAACGATTACGGTATGGATATGAAGACTCGTCTCTACATTGCCGCGACCGTTCGTGCCAACCCCACGGCTGAAATTGCGACCAACCTGGGCGATGTATTCTTCGAAGCGGGATATGGCATGGCGTACGGAAACGCCGCCGCGATTGATGTAAACACGGTGGAGGCCCCGAAGACGACCGCGGAGGTTGAAGTTGCATCCTTCTTTGGCACTTCCACTTCCACTGTAGTAGTAAACGCTCCCGCGAAATCCGGCGAAGCCTTCGAACTCGACATGATTGTTGAAAACGCCGGCGCCGACGGGTATACTGTTGTAGAAGTGAAGGAAGGCGATACGGTGCTGGCCTCCAAGTTCGCATCGGTCAAGAGCGGTTCCTTCGTAATCCTTCCCATTGAAGTAACGCTGGAAGGTGCAGGTGAACATGTGCTGGATGTTGCCGGTAACTCCCTGACGATTACGGTTGAATAGACCCTGTTTTCACCTTGCGCACGGGGGCAGAACGATCTGCCCCCGTGCACGGGTTGCAACGAAGCTTTTTGAAAGGCGGTCCCAGTTATGAACATGAAAACCAGATTCCTTGCCGGTGCTGTCGCCGCGCTGCTGTTGGCAGCTACGCCCGCGGCTTTTGCAGAGGATGAGAGCCCCAACATTGTTTGCCACAAGGCGAACGGCATCGTCATTGACGGTGATTTGAGCGACTGGGATCTCTCTTCGCCCGCTGTTGTGGAGGATGCGTCACAGGTGATTCGCGATGTGTCTTTTTGGCAGGGTACGAATGATTGCAGTATGAAGGTATACACCGCCTACGATGAAACAAATCTATACCTTGGCTTTGATGTTACAGAGGATTCCATTTACGGCGCGATTGATATGCTGCCGGTTGACGGGGAAGATAACTTGAAAATTTTCCTTTCTACCGACCCGTCCTCTGACCCGGCGCGCACGTCCTTTGTAACCAATGATTTTCTGGTTTACCTGATTATGAACGAAGGCTATTGGGACACGGCTATCGACCGCTCCATGCTGGATAAGGATACACGTCAGCGTTTTGTCAGCATTGGTATGGACGGCGGCGAGAGCGCAATAGAAGGGTACGAGCTGGCTACGCAAAGCTCAACAACCGGCTTTATTTTCGAATGTATTATTCCCTGGGCGGCGCTTTCCAATAAGAAAATCCCCGTTTATGTACCGACATCCGGCGATACGCTCAGCGTGGATTTTGCCATAACGGATATCAGCTATCCCTGCCCCGGCACCGAGTATATCCCGCAGATGGCTTGGACTGGCGATAGCAACATCAATACAAATCCCAGCCTTTGGGGCAGCATGACGATGGAATGATACCGCTACGGGCGGACACGGCTTAATATGCTAATTCCGTACGGTAAATAGCGTTGAAAATGATATGCCTGTGTTTTCGGTGGCCGAAAGCACAGGCATTTTTGCTTGGGAGGACTTATGGTAAAGAGAATCACATTTGCCGCATTGCTTACTATAGCAATCCTGTGGTTGCTTGGGGTGGCTGCGTATGGGGAAACATGGCAGGTTACTCCGGAGGGATACAGCATAACAGAAGCACTTGCGCAGGTGAAGGATGGCGATACCATCCTCATCAGCGAAGGGGTTTACACTGATGCGAACGAAAGCTTTCCGCTGATCATCAACCGGCGCGTGACGATTTGCGCTAAGGAAGGCGACCATGTGGTGATTGATGCGCCGGTGTTTCAGACAACGCTACAGGTGGAAGCGGACAATGTTACGATTCGGAATATAACCATCAACCTTCGGCGCAATGGCGTGTGCGTTACGGGGGATGATTTTTCCATGAGCAATTGTTGCATAACGCTTGCCAACCCTGAATACCTCACTTCTTCCTGCGGGGTTTGGCTCGCCGGCGTATACCGCGCCTGTTTTACCGGCTGTGCATTTACAGATTGCGGTGTTTCCATAGCCGGACCGCCTATATCCCAAGCCAGTAACGATAAGCCGGTACTCACCGGATTATTTGAGGTGGGCGATGATGCGGAATACTTTACGTCGCATACAATCAGGGATTGCACGGTGAACCAAAAACCACTGCTCTATTTGGTGAATCAAAAACAGACGGAGATAAAAGCAGACGCAGGGCAGTTGATACTGGCCGCCTGTGAAGATATGGATGTTCAAAATGAGGATATAACAAGCGGAAGTATTGGAATCACACTAGCATATTGCCGGAATGTACGGCTGATGAAAAGCCGGGTGAACCGTTGCGGAATTTTTGGCATCTATCTTGCCTGCTGCAGCCGCTGCACGTTGGAGGGATGTGTTGCCGCCGAAACCAACCACGGGATCGATCTGCGGGCTTCGCAGCTGTTGACGATCGGCAACTGCCAAGCTATTAACTGCGAACAGGGAATTTTTCTATCCCGCGTTACGGATAGCATTGTGCAGGCGTGTAGTGTATCTGCTACGGGGCAGGGATATTTTTTGGCGGGAGGCAGCTGTAATATGGTACTTGGCAGTGCCGCCCTGTACTGCGAAAACGGCTTTAATGTCCAAAAAGAAAAGGATATGTTGATTACGGAGTGTGCTTTAGAAGGAAATACAGTCTGTGCAGCCCGGCTGGATCGTTCGCCGACAACGCTGGTGAATAATACATTTCGAAATAACTGGGTCGGCGCAATGGTGTACGGTGACGCGTCATGCACCATATTGGGCAACCATTTTGAGAACAGCTTGAATTGCGGCTTATATATCAGGGGTATTGCATACAGCCGTATTGCAAACAATATTTTTACGGGCAGTGAAGCTGCAAGCATACAGGCTAACGGCGCCCTGAATGGTACCGTGTTATCTGCCAACGTAACCGATGTGCCGGTTGTGTATTTGCCATAACCAATCCGGCTTTGCCGGTGAAATCGCAGACGGCGAAGGCAAACGGCTGCCGGTATTTTTTGTTATAGGGAGACAGCTTTATAGGGTTTGTGCAAGCGCTACGTGGCCGATAACGATGGGGATTGTTAACCGCACTACTGCACCGTTTTCATTGGCAAGGTGTATGTGCATGGCTCCCTTGCTATAGTAGTGCAAACGCTGGCAGGTATTAATCAAACCAATGTCTTCTCCGGTTGCGGGCACAAAAGATATGCCGGATTCGATGAGTGCGATATCCCGTCGCAGCTCTGCTAGTTTCTCATCGCTAAAGCCTGTTCCGTTATCGTGTATGGTCAGGCAAAGCAGATCGCTTTCAATTGAGCCCAGAATTTCGATGTGCCGTACGGCAGTGGAAGCATTATAGCCGTGTATAATGGCATTTTCTACAAGCGGTTGGAGTGTCAGTTTGGGAAGGGAGAGGGAACACATTTCCGGGGGTACGGAGATAACGTAGCTTAACGTATCCTCGTAACGGGCTTTGGAAAGGAGAAGATAATACTGAACATGAACCAGTTCCTCGCCTAGGGTGCTGGTTTCGCTGCGGGTATCGGTGGAGTAGCGCAGCATTTGGGCGAATTGATCGCAAATCTCTGTGACATCTTCGCTGCCGCTTTCCATAGCTTTAGCGCTGATGATATTTAAAGTGTTGTATATAAAATGGGGGTTGATCTGAGTTTGCAGCGCTTTCAGCCGGGCTTGCAGCGCGCTCTTTTGCAGGGCGATCTCATTTTGTGTACGGGCATGCAGCGCAACCAGCATTTGATTAAAACTATCCTCCAGTTCCCGTATTTCCAAATCGCGTGGGTTTGTTACCGGCACAAGGTACTTGGATGGATTTTGACCTGTGATTAGCTTATTAACGGGGAGCTGGCGCACCTTATCGTTCAGACGCCGAGTGGAACGGGTTAATCCCATGGAGATGACAATAACCAGCGTGATTACGATCACTGCAATGAAAAGAGCGAATTTGATGTAGGAGAGAATCATATGGTAGCTGGCTGCGTTTTGAATCGCGACATCCTCCGAAAGGTAAATATCCAGCCCCAGCCAGCGACTTTCGGTATGCATTACATACCGGTTATTACCCTTTTCATCCTGATAACGGCTCATTTTCCCAAGGGGTATATTGGAACTGCTTAACGTTGCGGTGTCGTTCTCGCTGCTTTTAAACAACTCGCTGCCGTCGGATAAAACCGCCTGTACAAGAATATCCTCACTGTCACCTGAAAAAATAGCCTGCAATTCATCCGTACTGGCGGCTACTTCGATAAAGCCGATTTGCGTACCATGCCATGTGGCAGCCCGGATCGCACTGAAAACAGGAACGGCATGGGCAATGTTGAAAGTATCCAAGTGAGGTGCGATGATATGCCTTTGGAAAGAATCGGCTTCGATTTCCTTTAGCCATGGAATCACATTGATGATTTCTTTGGCTTCATCGGACAGGCTGACAAGCGTATCGTTTTTCTCAAAACGGCTAGACAGATAGAAACCGTTACGGGAATAAATGCTGACTCGGTAGAAATTTTCTACGGCCGGCGAGTGATAAAGTGTTTGCGACATCATGTTTTGAGAGGCGAGGATTTGGCTGTAGGTGCCCGTGTCGCTTGCGGCCAGCGCAAAGGCATCCATAAAACTGGCATCGGAGGTAACTTCGTCCAAAGCCAGATCCATCATCAACACATACTGTTCAATGGCGCGTACCATGGAGGACCCCATATTTTCAAAGCGCATCTGCGTATTGTTTAAGGCGGATTCAAGAGAGCTTTGACTCAGGTAAAAAGTATTGATACTGATCGTCAGAAGGATCATAACAGAAAAAATCAGTATCATTTTCTTGCTGATCTTCGTAGTAACCGCCTCCTGCTTCGTCAATCCCGTAGATTATACCATACCCGCCTGGAACAAACGGAATAGTAATGGATTTTCACATGATTTGTTTGCGATTGTCCATGTTGCGGTGAATTGGGCTGCTTTTTTCAAAATGATGGTTGAAATCTTCCTACGCGGAATAGATGGAAACCCTTTATAATAATCATGTCAAGGGCAGATACGCGACAAACGTAATAGCCCGATTAATTTCATTCGGGGGGAATTATATATGGGTATGAACCAAAAAGGTAGATTATTAACATCTATTTTTATCGTGCTGCTTACGCTGTGCCTGTGCGTGGGCGCCCTGGCTTATTCCGACAATACGGTTACCGCATACAAGGCGGCGGGCGAAATAACGATCGACGGGGATCTGACGGAATGGGATACATCTTCTGCAATAGCGGCGAATACGGAATCGCAGGTCGTACGCGATGTGGGGCAGTGGACGGGGCCGGAGGACTGCTCCTTTGAAGTATACGTGATGTGGGATGAAGACAACCTCTACCTGGCGGCGACAATTTTGGACGATACGCCTTATATGTATCGTGAGGGATTCCCGCCGGATATGGCCGACTCCCTTGTGATTTTCCTTTCGGCGGATGCGGATGCGGACCCGGCGCGTACGGCGTACACCGCTACCGATTTCCGTTTGACACAAATCATTGATGATTATGATTTTTGCAACGGCATCGATCGGGATATGATTACCGACAACCTTGGTTTTGAAACCGTCGGCGAAGATGGCGATATGCAGGTATTGGAAGGTTTTCAATGTGCTATTGCGGATATCGAGGGCGGATACACATACGAAAGCGTAATTCCCTGGAGCAATTTCTCCAATGAAAATATTGCGCAGCTCACGCCGGAAAGCGGAATGACGATTGGTTTTGAATGCGCCATGTTTGATTTGGATTTCCCCTGCCCCGGCGTTGCCACCGTACGCATGGAAGCCTGCGGAAGCGAAGAGGCAGATAGCAATCCTTCTTTATGGGGAACGCTTACCTTTGCAGAGAAGTAATGTTTGGGGAACCGGGAAGAAGGGAAATGTTATGAGACTTAAAAAAATCACGGCGCTTATTGTATGCTTCCTGTTGGTGTTGTCTATACTGCCTTCCGCTGCGCTTGCTGCGAAGAACCCCAAGGTGAACGCGGAAGATGTGGATTATGCTTCTGTAATTGAAAATACAGAGGTGACAGGGTCGGCAAGCGTGTATCACTGGTGGACGGCCGGCGGAGAGAAACAGGCGATTGAAGCTATTATCAACGGTTTTTCGCAAGTATATACCGGCATTGAAGCCAAATCCAATGCCATTCCCGGCGGCGCTGGCGGTGCAATGGTAATGAAGGTGAAAGTGCTCCAGCAGGCGGGAAAATCACCGGAAACATTTCAGGCTCACCCCGGTGAAGAGATAGAACCATATCTTGATTCGGACATGCTGCTGGATCTGAGCCAAATTTGGTCGTATGCCGGTTTGTATAGCCGTGCATTACCAGGGCTGGAAGAATTGTGTACTTCCTCGGATGGGAAGCAGTATATCGTACCGGTCGGGATACACAAGACCAATGTTATTTTCTACAACATTCATATGTTTGAGCAATACGGTATTGCCGTGCCTGACAGTGAAAATATAACGTGGGATGCGTTCTGGGACTTATGCGATCAGCTACAGGCCGTTTTGCCGGAAGGCTGTTATGCGATTGACCTGGGTGATCGAAAGGGTTGGCCTGCCTGTCAGGTATTTGAAGATATCATGATGGGAACCGATCCGCAGTTGTATGAGGATTTTATTAACGGTAACGCTACGGAAGAGCAGGTGCAAACTGTTTTAAACACCTATAAAAAACTGCTTACATACGTCGCACCGGATCATTCCTCACGCGATTGGTATGAAACCTCTGGGCAGGTAGTTGCGGGCCAGTATGCCATGCAGATTATGGGCGCGTGGATGCAGCCGCTGATGACCAGCATGGATCAGTTATACGGCGAGGATTACGGCGTGCTGACCTTCCCGGGTACGGACGGCTGGTTTGGCATGTGCATAGACGGCTTTGTGGTTTCCAATGACTCCGCGGATGTTAATTCCGGCATTTGCTGGGCGTATAATGTAACCACGACCGATGTGCAGCAAAATTTCTCCGCACTGAAAGAATCCATTTCACCGTATGCGGATACGCCGGATGAAACGTATTGTGCGCTGACGCTTCAGTTTAAGAATGAACTGATAAGTGAAAATACGAAAACCTATCCCAGCTTTACGCATGGAACGGCACTGCCGTGGTCTGCTTCTAGCGATTTGCAAACCCGCATTCAGGATTTTGCGGTAGCATCCGACCCGGATGTGGCCCGGTATGCGCATAATATTGTCGTAGCCTTGCAGGAGTCGGGGCTGAAAGGGGATTGGAACTTTGTTGAATAAACTGTATCGACATGTAAACCGCGGTGTGGCCGTGCTGGCAGCTTTTTCGATGCTGGTCACGTTTTCGCTCGCCGGCGTCGCTTTTGCGCAAGAAGATGCAAGCGCAAACGCCGAAGATGCGTATGTTTTTATTGAAGAAACGGATACCCAGCATGAGTTGATGGCATATTCCAAGGATATTATTCAGGTAGACGGCTTGTATTTTAAGGATATGAACGCCGACGGCACGTTGGATGTTTATGAGGACTGGCGCGAGGATGCGGATACAAGAACGGCCGATTTACTGTCCCAGATGAGTGTGCGTGAAAAAATCGCGCAAATGCAGCATCCCACATTTACCCCCAAGGACAATGGCCAGTATCCAAACTATCTGCAAAAATGGAACGAGACTGAAAATATAGGGTTTGTGCTGGTTCGTGAATTCAACATGCCGGACAGCGTCGGCACTGCCGCCACCACGATGAACCAATTGCAAAAATGGTGTGAAAATTCCCGGTTGGGTATACCCGTAGTCGTGTCCATGGATTCCGTGCATGGCGCTTCCTACGTAAATGGAGCCACTGTTACCGGCCATAACCTGTCTTTGGCCGCTACACGGGACGAGGAGCTGGTGAGTGCGCTGGCGGAGATTCAACGCAATGAGCTAATGGCTATTGGCGTTCGCATGACGCTGTCACCCGAAGCGGATATCGCCTCCGAACCCAGATGGGGCCGCGTAATGGAAACGTTTGGCGAGGACCCGGATCTGGTTACGGAAATGGTGGTCGCGCAGATTGTTGCCTATCAGAACGGCGCCGACGGATTGAATGAAGACGGTATTATTGCCTGCATCAAGCATTTCCCAGGCGCTGGCCCGCAAATGGACGGGTTGGATCAGGCGCCGATTGTTTCCACCGAGGAAAGCCTGCAAACGCACCTGAAACCCTATTATGCAGCCATTGCGGCGAATGTTGGTTCCGTTATGCCCTATTACAGCATCCCACTGGTGCTGGATACGACGGCGGCATTGGGAAGCAGAGCGACCCTGCAAGACTTGCTGCGTAACGAAATGGGATTTGACGGGATTATTCAGACAGACTGGGGAATGATCTGGGGGATTCAGCAGTCTACCTCGATGTGGGGCGAAGAATGCTCCGAAGAGGAGGCCATCCTCATTGGCGTGATGGAAGCGCAGGTAGACGGAATCGGCGGAGAGTCCATCCGGCTGATCGACCAGATGGAGGAGATGTATAACGAAGGCACCATTACGGAAACGGTGCTGGATGCCGCCTGCACGCGTATTCTGCGTGAGAAGTTTGAATTGGGGATTTTTGAAAATCCCTATGTGGATGTTGAATATGCTGTGAATTATGTGGGCAGCGAAGAAAACCAGGCCGTGAATTTACAGGCTGCAGAAGAAGCCATGACCCTGCTGAAGAATGACGGCATTCTGCCGCTGGATTCCACCGGGAAAAAGATATTGGTAGCCGGCCTGCGCGCCGGTGATATGGATAGCCTCTGCGGAGGCTGGACGTCCAGCCAGGAAGGGTCTACATTGGCAGATGCCTTGTCCGATCTGGCCGGAGAAGGCGCGGAGATTATCTACGAAGCGGAGGATATTGATAAAATTACCGAAGTTGCTGCGCAATGCGATGTAGCCATCGTCGCGGTCGGCGAAGTGGCATACCAGCATAATCCGCCTTGGGGCTATAATACGCTGGAGATCACCGAATCCCAGCAGGCGGTGCTGGAAGCGGTAAAAGCAACCGGTACTCCCATTATCACCGTGGTAATTGGCGGACGCCCCTATATCCTCACATGGTGCGAGGAGAACACCAATGCTATTTTGATGGCATATTATCCGGGGCAGCAGGGCGGGATTGCCATTGCCGAAACATTATATGGCATGAACAATCCGACCGGAAAATTGCCAATTGCGATGCCGCGCGATATGGAAACTGTTGAAAATCAGGAGAGCGACATTTCCTTTGATTTGGAAAATCCGCTCTATGCGTACGGCTTCGGATTAAGCTACGGCGAGTAAACAGCATCGACTTGCGCAGAGCCAATAAAAGCCCAAACCGCTCTGCGCAAGTGCTTTTTAAAGGAGAGAGCAAATGCGGAAATACCTGAAACGACACCCTATGCTGCCGCTCATCATTCCGGCGCTGCTGTTGTTGTACTTTGTCTATGTTTCGCTTGGCTGGAACGTATGGGTTTCGGTGTCGGACTGGAAAAATGGATCGTTAACGGCCAGCTATGGTTGGGGCGGCTTTGCCTCATATGCGAAAATGTTCCGGAGCGAATATTTTGGCTCGTCACTGCTGAATACGCTTCTTTTATTCTGCTTAATTCCCCTGTGCCTGTTGATCGGCTTGGGGCTTGCCTTGCTGATGGATCAGGGTCTGCGGGGCTCGACATTATTCAGAAACCTGATTCTGCTGCCCTTCGCCCTTTCCTTTGTGGTTACAGGTACGGTATGGGCGTGGATGTACAGGCCGACTAATGGTGTTTTAAATTCTTTCCTGTCCTTGCTGCATATAGACACCTCCGGGCTAATGTGGACATCCAGCAATGAAACGGTTATGATTTCGATCATCATTGCGCTGGTGTGGCAATTTTCTGGGTATGTAGCCGTTATCTTTCTGGCCGGCATTAAATCCGTGCCGCAGAATGTGATTAACGCGGCGAAGTTGGATGGGGCATATTCACCCCGTATTTACCGTAAGCTGATTATTCCGCAGCTAAAGGGCGCGATGGGGTCGTGCATTACCATACTTGCGATGTATGCGCTGCGATCGTTTGATTTTATCGTTTCGCTTGTTGGCTATACAAAATCTTCTGCCTGGACGCTGCCTGTTTGGATGTATCAAGAAGCATTCCAGAAGAATAACTTTGCATTAGCTGCCGCTATCAGCTGTTTTTTACTGGCGCTGGTGCTGGTGCTGATACTCCCGCTGACCTATTGGACAAACAAGAGGAAGTGATAATATGGAAGGCTCTGTATCCATCCAACGAAATAAAAAGGATCAGGCGGCGCAGACTACGAAAATTAAACCGCGTTGGCACATGCATGTGGTTCACGCTATTTACTATCTGCTGATGATAGTCTTTGTTATCTTTTATATGCTGCCTTTTTGGGGTACGCTGACGACTTCGCTGAAATCCAACAACGAAGTAATGACCTCAAACCCGGTGGCGTGGCCGCAGCAGGTGACCGGAGAGGGCTATGTTACAGCCTTTCAGGAATTGGCTGGGCCTTTGGGCAATAGTTTGCTCATCACACTAGGCGGCGCAATTGGTTCCGTGTTTTTTGGTTCCATTTGCGCCTATGCGCTCAGCAAGTGGAAATTCAAAGGCGGCGGTGTATTTTTCGTACTGTTGGTTGCGGCGACCTACTTACCGTATCAGGCGATTTTAATACCGCTGCTGCAAACGATCAACGCGCTGAACCTATATGATAACGTTCTTGGCTTAATCCTCGTCCACTCTGTATTCGGGATGCCGATGTGTACGGTGATGATGCGGGGTTATTATGCGGACGTTCCGGATGTGTTGGTGCGGCAGGCGATGATAGACGGTAACGGCCCCTGGCAGATTTATCGCAAAATCGTTGTCCCCAATACGAAAATTGCAACGATCACTGTGTTTGTTTTCCAATGTACTTCAATCTGGAACGAGATGCTCTTCGCACTGGTACTGGGCGGTTACGATGCAAAACCCGCAACCATTGCGCTCAATGAGCTGGCCGGTACAATGGCGGCAGAATTCAATGTGCAAATGGCTGGCTCAATGCTGCTTGCGTTGCCGGTTCTGATTCTTTATATTTTTATGGGTAAGTATTTAATCCGCGGTTATATGGCAGGCGCTGTAACAGCTTCCTGACCGATCAGGATGATGAAGGGAGCAACCTTTATGAAAACGGTTTTATTCCGGCGGGCAATTGCGCTGCTGATTGTTTTACAGCTGATGGTGTTCACAATGCCCGCGGTGATTGCGGAAGGCGCAACGCTAGAACAACCAGAGCTGGGGGTAACCTCTGCGCAATTGATACAGCAGGATGGTTACCAGTTTAAGGATATGAATAAAAACGGGAGCCTTGACCTTTACGAGGATTGGAGGCTAAGCGCCGAGGAACGTGCGGCCGATCTGCTTTCGCAGATGACATCGGAAGACAAAGCAGCGCAGATGCTGCATGTAACGCTTGTTACGCTGAAGGAAAGCTGGTTTAACGAGCTGGATATCGGCTTTGCCCTTGCCTATACCTATCTGGAGGATGGGGCGGAGGCTGCGGCACAAAATACCAACGAGATTCAGGCTCTTGCGGAGACATCGCGCCTTGGGATACCGGTAGTTTTCTCGATGGATTCCGTCATCGGCGCAAGCTGGGTGGACGGCGCAACCGTACTGCCCGACCAGATTACGCTGGCTGCCGGCGGAGATGCCGATATGGTGCGTAAGCTGGCGGAAATACAAAACGAAGAAATGCGTGCTGTTGGTGTGCGGATGAGCCTTTCGCCGGTTGCTGATCTGGCAACCGATCCGCGCTGGGGACGTGTGCAGGAGTGCTTCGGCGAGGATGTGGAAACGGCAACGGAAATGGTGGTCGCCGCCATTGAGGGTTTGCAGGGTGGTAAAGAGCTGACAACCGATTCCGTTATGGCGTGCGTTAAGCATTTCCCGGGTTCCGGTTCGCAAACAGCCGGTGTGGACGGTACGCCGCTGGTGTATAACGATGATACGTTTGCGGTTTCGCTGGGCATTTTTCAAGCGGCAATCGATGCGGGAGCCGCCAGCATTATGCCGTACGGTTACTCGACCGTGCCCTATCTGGGCGGCGATGCGGTGGATAACTACGCGCATGAATCTTCCACAGTGATGACGGAGCTGCTTCGCGAAAAGATGGGCTATTCCGGAATCATCCAGACGGACTGGGGCTTAAGCCCCACGGCTGCGGCAGTTGCGGGAGCTGACGTACTTGGCGGCGCAAGCCAGCGAGAGATCAGCAAAATCGTGGATGCGCTTACGGAAGAGCAGTTGGATGAAAAGGTAAGCAAAATATTGGTTGCCAAATTCGAACTGGGCATTTTTGAAAATCCGTATGTTGACGTGGAAAACGCGATGACGGTTTTGGGCGACGAAACGCATAAAGAAACAGTTAAGGAAGCCGCTGCACAGGCGCTGACGCTTGTGAAGTATGAAAATGCCCCTTCGCTAAACGGAAAAGACCTGATTGTTGCTGGCATCCTGGCAGAAGACGGGCATGCGCTTTCCAGCGGCTGGACGGTGGATGTTTACCAGGCTAAGAATATACTGACGGCAATACAGGAGAAAGCCGGCGCGGGAAACGTTACGTACATCGGTGATGACGTTAGCCTTATCAATGAATGCTATGCCGGTAAAACAGCCGTTGTGGTGGTTGGCGAGGCTTCGGGAACACATGAACCGGAGTGGGGCACAAGCACGCTTGTTTTCCCGGATACGCAAACCGATTTGGTAAAGGCGCTAAAAGACGCAGGCGCAACGGTAATAACGGTGGTGTTGATGAATCGGGCATACGTTATGACGAACATTGTGGAAACCAGCGATGTTGTGCTGCTTGCTTACCGGCCAGGCATGACCTCCGGCGCGGACGCCGTTGCAGAGGCGCTCTTTGGAGAGCATGCCATCACAGGCCGCACACCATTCCAAATTCCGGCGTCGATGGATCAGGTTTTGGCGCAGCGTGAGGATGTCGCAAAGGATATTGTGAATCCGCTGTTTGACTATGGGTTTGGCATCAACGTGGAAGCCTTTGGAATGTAAGAGTAAACTTTCTCTTACAGTCGCGGTATCCACCCGGAATGGTAAGTGCCTGTTTTGCAGGAAGAAAGGTGAATAAAATGGCGTCGATTACGATTAAAGATATGAGCGTAACCTATACCAAAGGCAAGACTTATGTGCTCAATGGAATGAACTTACAAGTGAAAGACGGTGAGTTCTGCGTTTTTCTCGGCCCTTCGGGCTGTGGAAAATCTACAGCCATGCACTGCATTGCGGGGCTTTTACAGCCGGAAAACGGACAGATACTATTTGATGATACAGTGATGTCTTCCAATAGTAAGAAGGAATTTGTACCCCCGCAGGAAAGAAACATCGCCATGGTGTTTCAGGAATATGCGCTATACCCTAATATGTCCGTACGAAAAAACATGTCTTTCGCGCTGGAAACCAAGAAAGCGCCGAAAGAGGAGATAGCCAAGCGGGTAAATTACATGGCGCAGATGCTCTCCATCGAAAATTTGCTGGATCGTAAACCGGCGGAGCTTTCCGGCGGACAGCGCCAGCGAGTGGCGCTTGGTCGGGCGCTGGTGCGCGACCCGAAGGTTTTTCTGCTGGATGAGCCTCTTGGCAACCTGGATGCTAAACTAAGGGATCAAGTGCGCTACGAGCTAAAAAAAATTCAAGCACAGCTTGGGGTTACAACGATTTATGTAACCCACGACCAGACGGAAGCAATGACCATGGCAGATCATATTGTTCTGCTAAAAGACGGCTGTGTAATGCAGGAGGGTACTCCGAGCGAACTGTATGATCATCCTAACTGTGTGTTTGTTGCCAGCTTTCTGGGCACACCGCAGATCAACCATTTCGAAACGAAGGTGGAGAAGATGGAAAGCGGATATCTGCTTAAGGCGGATAGCTTCTCCCTTACAGTGCCGGAGGAAATGGATGGCTGCCTGGAGCTGTATGCTGGGCAAACGGTTACTACTAGCATTCGTCCTTCGGATTTTGAGCTGGCAGCGCAAGATGATGAAAACGCAATTCATGCGCTGGTGGAATCCATCGAACCGCTGGGGGATGCATATCTGGTATATGTGACCATTGATCAGCAGGTGGTTGTATATAAACATACCGGTGAAACAGCCCCGGCAGGGAAAGAAATATGGCTGAAGCCTTGTTTGGCGAAGCTCCATCTATTTGATAAAGCCAGCGAAAAACGCATTAACGCTTAGGCTGAAGTAAGAGAGGAGAAACCTGATCAAATCAGATATACACCGGCCGGGAGCAAGAAGCAAGCCATAAGGATAATGGTTGTTATTATGTATATACAAAGAGACGGCTGTCGCATAGAGGATGTCTCTTTGTCCATAAATCATGAACTTGATCTGGGGTTCATTACAGAAACTACCATGCCGGCTTTAATATACAATGAGAATATGACGACAGAGGCTGTATCACCAATGGATTTGAGACGTATTGCAAGCAAGCCTTATAGAAGTTCATACTATGGAGGAAAACAAATATGAAAATATCGGGAGTTGCCCTCTATTCATTATTTAACCATTATTTGGATGACGGGGGACATGTGTATCATCACATATATGTGAAGTTGTCCCAACTGCTGATGCCTGATTGTTCTTATATTCATTTTTTGCTATCTTTAGTGCTGCCCATGCATTGGGCCAGCCTGCATAGAACGCGAGCTGTGTAAGAACCTCGGCGATCTCTGTTTCTGTAATGCCATTCTCCTTGCCCAAACGGATATGGTTGACAAGAGGGGCGTCCAGAATTCCCATTCCAACCAGCGCAGAAATGGTGACTAGACTGCGGTCTCTGTGTGAGAGCTCTTTACTCCGGCTCCATATTTCGCCAAACAAAATATCATCGTTCAATTCTGCGAACTTGGGTGCAAATTCGTTCATTAAATCTCTGCCATTTGTAATCTTCCTCATATCTTAATCTCCCACATTCATTTGTTTTTCCCAAAACACAACTGCGTCTTGAATCCAGCCTTCCGCAACTGTTCCGGTTCCAAGCCCAAAGCCATGATTGAGCCCATCATAAACATGAAACTCCGTATCGATACCCAATGCATGCAGACTTTCCAATCGGTTTTGCATCGTCTGCCAATTGGCGATTCCATCATTCGTTCCCACACATGCGTAGGTGGGTGCGTCGCAAACTGAAACTGAAGTATATCCTGTGTATTGCATGATCACAGCCGCTGCCTGTGGTATATCCGAAGGGCCATAGGAAGTAAGGACGGAAGCATTTCCCAGCGCTGCTGCCATTCTCGCGCCTGCAGAGCCTCCCCAAAGGGAATAATTCTCTGGCGCCACCTGCAACGCATCGGCGTTTTCATGGATATAGGCGATTGCCTGCGCCAAATCATCATAAGCGAAATCTGGTCTGTAAATAAGCGCAAAAGCGTTGTAGCCCATTTTGCTCACTTCCAGCGCATGGGGAAAGCTGTCATGCATCGCGCCCACATACATGAAGCCCCCGCCTGCATTCATGATGGCAAACGGCTTCCCGGCGTCCCCTCGGAAAAAGAACAAACCGGTATCGGCTTTTGACGAATCATGGGTAATCTCATCCCCGGAATAGATTGGAAAGAAAACCTGTTCGCCGTTTTCAGACCGTTCTTTGAGATATCGGATGATTTCTACGGTCATAGCAGGCTGAATGTCTGAATACCATACATATACGTTACTTGTGCTGATTTCGGCCAGCGTCATATCCTCCGTAACTGTGTGGTCAACCGGAAACAGCAGCCTGCCAGAGTTTTCAAACGCGGGATCTGTTATAATTTCACCGACTGTAGTATTTGTAGTGATCATTCCTGTATCCATACTCGACTTTACGTCGGCAGTCGAGGCGCTTTCGGCCGAGGCTGCGGAATGCCCGAAAAGGCTTAAGACGACGGCAAGTATCATCAATGTGCGCATTTTTTTCACGCCGTCACCCCTGTCCGTTTTTAGAGAACAGGTTCTCCAGCCACTCGGCATAGGTTTCCACCCATCCGCCGTTGCCTCCGAAACCGTGCGGCCATCCGTCCAGCACCACGGTTTTCGTGGTTACGCCTACGGTTTTCATCAGTTCCACCTGTGCCTCAAACTGCCGGTAGAACGGGTCTTCCGTGCCATAGCAGTAAAATGTGGGTGGTAAATTGCCGGACTTCAGGCTTTTTACATCTAGTGATGCAACACTCAAATGGCCATAGAAAGAATAGATCATTCCTGCCGCGGAGGCATGGGCGGGCACAATATCAAGCGCGTCGGGAAGATAGCTTGCATCCAATGCAGTCCCATTAACGCTCTCATCATAGTGTAAGAAAAACTCGCCGGCTTGAATGCCGCCTGCCGAATAACCCATAACGGCGATAGCATCTTCATAAATCCCGTATGCGTCAGCGCTGTTTCGAATGAAACGTACAGCGCGGGCAACATCAAGCGCACCTTCTTCCTGGGTATAGGGATGCAGCCTGTAGTCCAAGATAAACGTTTGAAATCCCAGTTCACGCAAATGCATTGCGGTGGGAAGCGTATCTGTATAGTTACCGCGAAAGGAAAACGCTCCTCCCGCAAGCAGCACGACTGCGTCTTTGGCCGCTGCGCCCTCCCGAACGGGGATAGCCGTTACATAAGGACGGAAATCATATGTATCAAAATGGCCGGTCATGGCTTGGGTAAACTCTGTACGAGCCGGCATGTTTCCAACTTCCCACAGGTACAATGCCTGTATTTGCGAAGTGTCGGGCAAGGTATTCAGCAATGTGCTGTTGCCTTGTGGAAGTGGGAGCTTTTGCTCCATATCGGTGCGTAAAAATCCGTTTTCTTTTCCGCTACCGTAATCGTATGTGTCAGGTATGTCAGACGGTGCTGCTATAGTATCATCCTGCGTGCCGTTCCGTACTTCATATTCGTTCTTGAGGGATGGGCTGTTTGCCGACACTTTCATCGTTATATCCTCCGCTCCTGTTTGGGTTTCTTGGGTAGATCGTTTGTTGTCGGCAAGTGCATAGCATCCTGTAAAAAGGGGTAGGGATAGCAGCAGAAACAGCAGCACCGTCTTTTTCATCTCATATCCTCCACTTACCAGTTTTTCTTTTCCTGGGAACTACCATGTTGTTGCTTTCTCTCCTCAACTATTTTCGCGAACCACTCTACCATGGCGGGATCGGTATGGGAGAAGAAAGAACTCTGCGCTTTATCCAGCGACTTGATTTTATTCATATCTTCATCCGTTAACGCAAAATCAAACACATCGAGATTTTGCACCATTCTTTCATAATGAGTGGATTTTGGGATCACAACGACGCCGCGCTGAATATGCCAGCGGAGAATGACCTGTGCTGTAGATTTGCTATACTTTGCGCCGATGGCTTTCAGCATTTCATCCTCAAACAAACCTCCACGGCCTTCGCCGAAGGGAGCCCATGCCTCGTGTTGCACATCATACTTCAACATAATTTCGTGCGCTTCAAGCTGCTGATTGTGCGGATGCGTTTCAATTTGATTAACCATTGGCTTGATACGCGCAAATGAGGCGATATCCACCAGTCTGTCGGGATAGAAGTTGGAAACGCCAATAGCCTTGATCTTGCCTTCGTCATATAATTCCTCAAGCGCCCGCCATGCGCTATAATAATCCGAGAAGGGCTGATGCAGTAGACAAAGATCGAGGTAATTGGTTTTCAGCTTGCGCATGGATTCTAGAACAGAAGCTTTGGCAGCCTCATAGCCGTAATGCTCAATCCATACCTTGGTCGTCAGGAATATTTCCTCTCGCGGGACACCGCTCTTTACGATCGCCGCTCCGACTTCTTCCTCGTTGAAATAGCTCTGGGCGGTGTCGAGCGAACGATAGCCCGCTTTCAGCGCGTCCAGCACGCAGCGTTCACATTCCTCTTTTGTTACCTGATAGACGCCGTACCCGACTATCGGCATTTTAACCCCGTTGTTTAATGTGATAAATTCCATAATTTCTTCGCTTTCTTCCGGAGGCCCGGATGTTACTGATTTTCGGTCTGGTTGTTTGCGGTGATGATTTCGGACAACGCGATGTGTTCGTTCCGGTACCGCGCCTTTGGGTTCTTTTCCTGAAAGCCCAGTATCTTTCGTACTTTGATCGCTGCCGTAGGGCAAGCGTGGACACAGGCATAGCAGGCTTGGCAATTTTCTACGCTGCGAATCGCTTTTTGCTTCTCAAGGTGAATACAGCTTGCCGGGCATACTCTTGTGCAGATGCCGCAGCCAATGCAATCGTCAGTGAAATCGAAGTCTGCCCATATGGTTTCTGGTTGCTGCTGAACGAGCACTAGATAACCTTTGTGCACTGCGCGATCCTCACTGGTTACTTCTTGATATTTCCGCTTTTGGGCTTCTATGTCCATCTTGATGATTGCAAGCTGTTGTGCTATTGCTTTATCTATCTTGCGTTGTTCATCCATATCAAACACAGGAAGGAAATTATCCACCATTAATAGCGTTGTGATATAATCAGCCTTTTTTCTGGCACGCTCAAACGTATCGGCTGCCAGTTCCACCGCGTTTGCATGACGGTTTCCGTAAGTGAGAACAACAAACAGATAGTTTGTGCGAAAAGCTGCTTTTTGGACAAATTCCTTTACCATTGCGGGCATTTTGTGGCCGTAAATCGGGCAGACGATTCCGATTCGATCCGCTTCGAAAACCAAGTTATCACTATTTAAGATTTGAGGGATACTAACTATATCATTATCCAGCATTTTTGCGATGTACAAGCTGTTTCCTGTTCCTGTGAAGTAGAATACCACTGGTTTTCCTCCTTTCTTCATCACGATTGTAGCAACACTCTTGGACTTTGTACAATATCAATTTTGCAATCCGCATTCCATAAAATGAATAGTGAAACCTTTGCTAATCTACGCGCCTGTGCTACACTGTTACTGTATTGAATTAAAGGGGGGTGTACACATGTTGAGTTATGAGGAAATACAATATTTTGTTTCTTTTGCTAAAAATAACACATTGTCTGGCGTGGCTGAGCAATACCATATTTCTCAACCCACACTTACCCGTGTCATGAAAAAGGTGGAGGCGGATTTTGGCATCCCACTGTTTGATCGGACTAAAAACAGCATTAAGCTTAACCGCAATGGCAGGTTTGCCGCAGATGAAATGACCCTTCTGCTCAAACAAACCGATGATCTATTTCTCAGGGTTCGTGCTTATGACCGTGCAAACCACACGATCTCAATTGGCTCTGGGGCCGCAGTACAGCTTCCGGATTTGGTCCGTAGGATTAGCGAGGCGCATCCGGAGCTTGCTATTTCTATGGAGCTTAAAAAACCGCCGGAACTGCTGGACGGTCTTGACAGAGATATATATCAATTGATCGTGCTGCCTTTTGTGCCGGATCATCCGGAATATATATCAGAAAAAATAGGAGAGGAGCACTTAATGTTCCTACTACCTAAAAATCATCATTATGCCATGCGAAAATCCCTGACGATGGCAGAAATGAACGGAGAAAATATGCTACTTTTCTCCGAAATCGGATTCTGGGCTGATATTGTAAAGTGTAAGATGCCGGACTCGCGCTTTCTGGTTCAAAGCGAGCGGTATTCATTTGAGGAATTGGTTGCAAACTCAATACTGCCTTGTTTCACATCAGACTTGATTAAACCAGGCGCAGTGGCAAAAAACCGTGTTGCTATTCCCATTGATGATGCTGAAGTCAATGTAACCTATTATCTGGTTGCCAAAAAAGGCATGAATAATTATGGAGTACGCTCTTTCAGATCATAAACCCAGCCTTTAAATTGTGAACTAGTCAAACAGCCAAACACAAATAAGCGTACCTTGCTATTATATCCCTTGAATGCTGTGTGCTGAGTTGCTGCGATATCTGGTCATTTGAGGAAAAAGTATGGTTAACCCAAATACAGCAAGTGAACGGCTTTTTAAAAATCTGGAGTTTAGTGGGACATATGTGGTTAATCTGCTGCCCGATAGTGCATCGGCAATATTTCACAAGAAAAAGCGATAACAGCGCCAAGGATGCGTACTAAAAAGCGTTCGGGTTTTCACAAAATGAGTTGGAGAAAGTGGAGCTGGATTTGTTTTCTTATGTGTGAAAAGCAACTTCTAAATATAAAATTGCAAGAAAAAAACGAGAAATAACGTTGAATAATGTGGAAAGGGTGATTCAATTGGTATGAAGAGACGTTGTGAAAATGTAAGCTCGTAAGACAAACAATGCTTGTGACCCTGTTAAATATTGAGTTGAATTACTTTTTAGGAGGTTGTTTTTCCATGAGAAATAGATGCTACAAATTGATATTGAATTTTCTAATTATGATATTATTATTCAGTACGCATGCCAATATTTCAGCGTATGCCGAAATCACAAAGAGTGATTTTTATAAAAAGGTGATCTGTTCTGAAGCGGAATATGGGTTATACCAGGATTGGGATGTCGACCGAAAAATTATGATGGTCGGCTGGATGCAGGAGGCGGGGATTTCTGTAGACACTGATCAAGCAAATGAACTGTTTGATAACGCCATTGATGCCAAACACAAGGAAGAAATCGCTGATAATATTGTAGAAGGTTATTATGGGTCTAGCCGTGGGGGCGCTATTACAATACTCGATATTATCGGTAAAGATATGGGTGATTACGATTCCTGGTCAATTGAGGATAAGGCATGGTTAACTCAGATACAGCAAGAAGACGGCGTTTTTAATAACCGGGAGTTAAGTGGGCTATATGTGGTTAATCTGCTGCCCGATAGCGCATTAGGCGATATATCACAAGAAGAAGCGATAACACTTGCTATGAATGCATCCCAAAAAGCGTTTGGGTTTACGCCAAGTGAATTGCATAACATGGAATGGAACCTGTTTTTTATTCTGTCGTCGGATATGGAATATCGATTGCCGGGAGATTCCAACAATTATTGTAACACATTACGCTTGTGGATGGTGCGCTATCAAAGCACCTCTGGAGAGTACTCCGTACAGATCAGAAATGATGGCGTGATTTTGAGCTTCAGCACGCCGGAAAGCAATTTTTTTGCAGATGAGCTTCTTGAAAAAACACCAAATTAAAAGAACTGTCTTGATAAGCTGTGACCTGCCTTCTACAAGACGCAGGAGGAGTCGTAAGGTGTTTTATGATATTCCGACGGTTGCTGTTTTTCGAATAGCACCAAGGCTACGAAACGTTGTGGGATTCGAAAACTGCACCCTATCGTAGAAAACGATAGGGTGCAGTTTTTCAGAAACCATTTCATTTAATCGGTTGGTTCAGTTGCTTGTTTTGTGGAGTTTTTCGTTAGTGGCTCAAGTTATAAGTCCAGAACTTAGTGTAAGTTCCAGCAATCCCATCAACTGTGATTCCCACACTCTGTTGTAGCTGCTTTACTGCATTTCTAGTTTGGGTTCCCCAAACTCCATCTTCAGAAATGTTTAGGTTCAGAGCAGTATTCAGATCATGTTGGAAATGCTTCAAGTTGGTGCTGGTTGCTGCAGACATATTTGGGTCACCATAACGAGTCCACCAAGCAGGCATAGAACTACTCAGATATGGGCTTTGAACCCAACCTAACGCAGGTTGATTGATCTTAATGAACCCATTTACATTCGGATCTCCAGTTGTTTGCACAGGTTCACCGTTATGTAAAGCATAAACACGACTATATATTGTGCTAGGGCCTGAACGAACATTGATATACTGAGTAGTTTGGCACACGCCATACATTCTTGCAGCAGATGCAGATGCAGTGCAAGCAACTATACAAACCATCATCAAGATAGAAACTGTAGTTTTTATATAGTGTTTCATAAACGTGTCATTCCTTTCAAAAGGGTAGACGAAACACAGCTAAGCGCGGCTTAGTTTTTTTGTATTTCGTTTGTTTTGTGAATGAGAGTTACTATGAAAAGCGTGTTTCAACGCCTTGTTGCGTAAAATGAAGCCTTACAGAACATCCATCCTCTGGAGGATGGCAGCGGCCAAGCTCGTCTGCCGGAAGCATCTACGCCGGGTTCGTACCCAATGGAATCACCTCATTTCCACTTAATCATTAAGCCGGAATCGATAAGTTTTTTCGCGCGCTCTTATCTGCCCCTAGCTCACTTAAAGTGTAGAGGATACAAGGCTTTTTGAACATTGAAGAGTTCCGGTAGAAATGGTGAAGAATTCTAGCAACGCTTTCGCATAGAAAAGCGGCCGTCCAATTTGGCGGCCGCTAAATAATTTTCATTCTGAATACAGGTACTAATCGATCAAGGTGTCATCGTATAAATCACCGAAGAGCGCCATAACCATGTCACGATGATTTTGTACAAATTTCGCTATCTTTGCTAACCCGCTGGCCTGATAGCTGATCAGGGTACGTTCTGTACGGCTGAACTCGCCTTTCCAACGCTCTGTAAAGGTGTAGGCTACACGCGGCCATTCCAACTCTTCCAGCAAGTGCTTTTCAATCACAAACCGCTCGTCTGTATTCAGAAGGTTAAACCAACTCTGAATCATAGCGACCTTCATATTCACAATCACTAGCGCTTCGCGAGCCTCTTTGTTCTCACGCGATTCCAACCAACGCTCATACATCTCTTTCTCAGAAACAAAGCCTAAGTACTTGCTCAGTATTTTTCGAACAGATTCTTCCATGAATATCCTCCTTAGTATAAAGTGTTCTGCTTTACACGCCGGGAAGAAGTTGATAAAATAAAGTTGTCCTTGTAGAACATCCATCCTTTACAGGATGGCAGCGGCCAAGCTCGTTTTGCAGGGACATTTTTCTATCTGTTCCGTCAACGTGTTTCAGGACGATTGGTTTGATGCCTAACGGCTTGCATGTTTAACCTGAGCGGTTTTCCGTTTAGTCTTTTTTTAATGCTCACTTCCGATGCGTTGATGTATAGATTTCATCCCATCTCCCAAGAAAATTGTAATGGAATTGCTAACTATATGGGAGTGCAAATGCTGGGAAACAATGATGAAAATATCGGGAAAACGGTTCTCTGAAGCATTTTAATTGATGTATCGTTCTATACGTATCATTGTTTTGGGTTTAAAGTGGCTAACTCATCTATCAAGGGATCATCTAGCCATGAGAAATCAAACATATCCTCGTTACTCACTATATAATCTTTCATTTTCCTAAGGGCTCCTTGCTGGCGGTACTTGTAGGTTCTTTCCACATGACTAATTTCTGTTGTCCATCTTTTGCAGTACTCCTCTATGACTGTTTCCCATTTCAATCCGTCTACAAGATGCAGTTCGAGAATGAAACGCTCTTCCTCTGTAACCAGAAGTAACAGACCATCAATGCCCTCCAACAAACGTTGGACACGCGCATGGCAGGTTTTTGTTAGAAAAATGGTATTTTTCAGATCATCATTACAAGAAATGCGGCAAAAGATAAGCTGCGCTTGTAATTTGCGACGCACAGATATTAGCAACCTGATTCTCTCTTCAATGTTGCCAACCATCTGAGCGTCTCCTTTCCAATGTCACAAAAAAGAGGATAGAATGAACATGCCTGACGTAGGCGTTTTTTTATCATGCTTTCTAGAAAATATGAATACGACAGATGATGCTATTCGTATCCAGTTCACTAGGGTAAGTAATCAGCTGCTTCTATAGCTGACGACAAAAATCTTTGTCTATTTTCATATAGTTATCAATAATAAAAAAAGATGTGCTCTCAATGGATACTTGCCACCATTTTACATCAACGAGGGATATATAGTTCATCACACAATGGCCTATCGTGGATTTATCTCCCATATGGAGAACGATAGAATATAAATGAGGTGAACGATAATGCTTGTTGCCGATCTGGCTCTACTCGGTCATTGTATACGGGAAACACGAACAGAACGGCACCTAACGCAAGAACAACTTGCGGAAGCCGCCGGAATTACAAAAAAATATGTATCCGGCATCGAAAATGGGAAAAATAATCCTACATACAGCGTGTTGTATCGGCTAGTTGCTGCTTTGCAACTGCCAGTAGAAAAATTGTTTTATCCATCTTCTATCAATGGGAAGGATGGCGAAGATATACTCCTTGCCAGTTATCACAGGTGTCCTGAGAAGGAACGGGAGTTGTTGTTACGCATGATCGCTCATTTATCATTTAGTAGAAGAATTAAGTCATCGTCCATAACAAACGACAACAAGAGGTGCATGGTGTCCAAACTCGATAGAAATGCGTTGATTGAGAAACTATATGAACAGTACTATGATAAACTTGTGTTACATTGTATGACAATGACCGGGTATCGGCCGGAACTTCGGAATATGGCAGAGGAGTGCGTTCAAGAAGTATTCTGTTTTGCGCTTGAACGATATCAGAAATTGCAGAGCCATCCCGATGTTGAGGGGTGGCTTTTTCGTTGTTGTAATAATCGAATGAAAAACATGCTATTCAAATATAATAAACGGAGTCAGAAGCATGCTTATTCCTCAGACATGGAAACCAGTCCGGACCTGGTTGATCCCCATGATTCTTTTTTATACTTTGAGGAGGAACAAGCATTTTGTAGATGTGTTGATCGTATGTATGACCATTTATTAGATAGCGAGAAGCAGATCTTCGATTCCTATTTCCTACAAGGATACGATGTCAATGAGGTGGCAAATTGCACGGGCAAAAGCATAAGCTCTGTTAAAAGTGTGATTTATCGCATTCGAAAGCGGCTGAAAAACACATTTTCTTCTTTTTTCATATTATTGCTCATTTCCACGCGCCTTTTTCACTTCTGAATAACTGAGTATTTCGAAGGAGGGAACAATCAATGGATAGCAGTAATTGCGCTGTCAATTACAAACTAGAAGCTATCAAAGCTGCCATTGCGGATGGCAGTCTTACGAAAGAAGACATAAATAATAGGTTGACCTATGCCATCCACAAAGAGAATGAAAAGAGACCTGAAGAACGGGATTCCGACTTCGTAATGGCCTGCGAAACCATCCTTTATGAAATGCATACGGGACATCCCTATGTGAGCCGAAGGGAGGAGAATAAGCGAGCACTGAAAAAGCGTCTGGATCGTACTTCCCAGCGAAACACAGCTTCACCAAGTGTTATTAGGCGAGTTCTTCTTGTAACCGCGGCGGTGGTAATCATTGTTTTAGGAGCGGATATTTTATTCCGCCATCAATGGCTTGAAGGTGGTCAATCACCTGATGGGCAACAATATGTCATCAGTGGGCAAGAAATTGATCCTGGTCTGGTAAATGAAGGTATAGCAGATAACGCCGGGCAAGTAAAAACCATTTCTACCACTGACCTCAGTGAAGCTGAAAAAATGTTGGGTTATAAACCGCTTATACCATCCTGGGTGCCTGATGGGTGGGCTGTGGAAAGCTACTATGTCAGGATTGCTAGCGCTGCAGCATTTCGTATTCGATATCAAAACGAACAGGATGAAGAACTACTTCGATTCGGTATCACCATCTATCCAGATGCGGAGAGAGCATTACTTGAGTTTGAACAGGCTAAGGCAGGGACAGAAACGCAATGCAATGGCGGGGCTGTATATGTTGCACAAAACGTTGATAGGTGTGTCGCTGTATGGCAAATAGGCACAGCATGCTATAGCCTGTCGGGACCGATAACCACCGAAGAAATCATTCAGATGATCAATTCAATACAAAGGAGCGATTAATACAATGAACACTCGAATGGCTAAGTTGTTAACTGCCGGATTGTGCATTTTTCTATTGTTTACTTTTAGTGTTGCTTCCACTGGGGTGGCTGCAACTCGTGAAAGCATAGCTTTCGAAAGTGCCTCTGTGACCATAGGCAGTCGCATAGATGCTGATTTTTATGCCGGCACTAATTACAATTGCTCTTCTATTTACGTTTCCTCATGCACGCTGCAAAAGAAAAACTCCAGTGGCGCTTGGGTGTACGCAGCCACACTAACACCTCCTTCGTACACTGCGACGAATACCAGTGATTTTGGTGCTGTGGCTGACTACGAAAGCAAATGCACAGCAGGCAACACATATCGAATCAGGGCGGTTTTTAAAGCTGTGTATAATGGGACTACATACACAGGTGCCAGAACATCCAATAGCGTAAAATTCAACTAAATGTGCGTATAAAAATATCAATCGGAAAGACGCGCACCTTATTATAAGGCGCACGTCTTTCCGGATTTTATGAGCGAATGAATGTATCTTCTAATCAATCGCTTTTATCATGAATCCTGATAAAGGAAAGCAATGTTGCATGCAACAAAGCAACTGTACTGAAAGCGTATCGTGCGATTGCGAAATTCACTTAGTTTATTTGCCATACCTATTTTTCTGGGAACACATCGGGTACGATTGAACGCTGGTTCCGATAATTGATTTGAGACTTAGTACAGGATACACAGGCTGTAGATCAATTATTTCTATGTTAACAAAACGCTGACACCAGCTTGAGTCTTGCTTTTATCGAACAGAGTGGTAAGCAGCGACAAGAATTTAAGTATGTTTTCAAGTCAGCCTCTGTATGATATGGCAGAGACTTGTTGACAGTTGCTAACCCTAATCGTCGTTTTCGGTTAAACGGTTTTGCAATATCACTTGGGCAGCGCTTACAAGGATCGCCGCCTTTATTTCCTGCGCCCGTTGCTGTTCCTCTGCAACAGTTGTTTCGATTCTTACTAAAAATCAATATGGAGGACATTGTTATGGTAAGAATTAATTTACGGGATTTCTATCCCTACTACCTACAGGATTTTTTTATCATGGTTTCTGATGAACAGGCTGAACTATTGCTTCGACTTGATCGAGCTGAAGCAACGTATCAACGGCAGGTGATTCGCCACAAGGCTTATTTCTCACTAGATCGTGCGGATGGTATTGAGCGGAATATGCTATTAACGTCTTTTTCCCCAGAGGAGATCTACGAGCGTAGGATCATGCGTGAACAACTCTACGCGTCGATAGCAACCCTCTCAGATAAACAAGCAAAGCGAATTGATGCGTATTTCTTTCGGGATATAAGCAAAGCGGAGATTGCCAAGGAGGAAGGCGTTAGCAAGGAGAGTGTGGGGGAAAGCATACAACGAGGACTGTTGAAAATCGAAAATTTCCTGAAAGAATCCTGCATTTAACCTGATTTTTGGTTTGAAAATGTCCTGATTGTTGAAGGGACATTGCGCCTTCAACGCACCTTGAAAATCGAATATACGATGTTACGGGTACAACCCCCGTGCGGTGGAGCGGCAAACAGGGCGGCGCGACGACGGCATCGCCAGAGCGATCCACGTATCCTGTTGACTCTGCTGTGGCAGGCAGGGCGCAACGAAGCCGCACGGGGATAATGATACTTCTTCACGGCCTCCCACAGACTGGAGGGGGAGCCCCTGCGGTATGCGCTAGCTTTGGCAAGCGGCGGTACAGGTAGGGCTATGTTGCGGATACGCCGTCCGCAGCCTGTAACATACCCGGTTTCTTCGGGAACCTGCCGGGGCGCGTGGCAAATACGGCAATATTTCTTATATTTTCATTTGGAATAAAGTCATTCCCTATCATCGTGTAAACAATAGACTCGTCGCAACATTGATGGATTGTATAGGCTCCCCTATAATACAGGTGCATTGTATGACGCTTGATGCGCTCCCATCGATCCGGTTGCGAGGAAAGGAGGTTCTATGATCGGACAGGTGGACGCAGCTGCCGCAGCCGGAAAAAGAACGTATTCCGTGGAGGAAGTACGCGCAATCCTCGGGATCAGCAGAAGAAAGGCGTATGAGCTTTGCAATTCCAATTCCTTTAAGGTGCTACGGATTGGAAGGACACTGCGCGTTTCTAAAGCCTCTTTCGACTTCTGGCTGGATCATTACGACGCATAGGAGGCTGAAACAATGGCATCAATCGTCAAAAGAGGAAAAGTCTATGCCCTGGTTTACTACGAGGGCGAGGGCACAAACAGACATCAAGTATGGGAATCCGGACTGAGCTACACCGCGGCAAAAGTCCGTAAGGCACAGCTTAAGTACGAGATTTCCGCAAACACCCATATTGACCGTAACAATCTCACCGTCAGCGAGTTCCTGTATGAGTTTGTTGACAAATACGGTGAGAAGAGATGGGTAGCTTCCACCTATGACGGCAATGTAGGCTTGCTGGAAAACTACGTTCATCCCTATATGGGCGACAAGCCGCTGCGCAACATCCGCACCAAGACGGTGGATGATTACTATCACTTCCTACTGTATACGCAGAAAAGTACCCCTACATTTGTATGCTTATAGAAGATGACATGGAACTAAGCTGCAAAAGCTTTCTTATTCAAAAAAGGCGCTTTTCCTTCCGCATCTGACAAAGCCATATAGTGAGGTATGGCGGAGAGTGGCAAGCTAAGCGGCAACAAAACAGGTAACTTATTTGATTATTTTGGAGAATTTTCTGGTACCCTACCGATTTCGTGATATAATTCATCTGTATATGATAGATGTTTCACTTGCGGGATGTATACAATGGCTATAATCTACAACAAGCTCTGGAAGCAGTTGATTGATACAAAAATAAAGAAAACTGAACTGCAAAAGGCTGCCGGGGTGAGTGCCAATGTGAGGGCTCGTCTTGGTAAGGACGAATATGTCTCGCTGGAGAGCATCGAGAAAATATGCGCCGCCCTTGGCTGTGGCGTTGATGATATCCTGGAATTTCTCTCCTAAAGAGATTTAGGGTTTATCATTTTAAAGATTGGTTCGTTATTGAAAGGAACTAAGATGACATGACTAAGCAAGAAGTAAAAATTGACAAACCATTCGCCGCCACCAAGTGTGAGTTATGGTTATAGCAAAAATTAGCAGTTCGATCAGATACTGATTATGGATATTATAGGAATGACTGATAAAAAAGTAATTAGTTGACTGAGGTGATTGTGTGCAGAGCTACGATTATATACAAAGTGAACTGGCGGAGTTGGGTATATATACGCTGCAAGAATTTATGTTTCGGGTGGTATTTAGTTCAACTGTCTCGGATGATACTTTGATAAAGCTAGATACAATTATGAGGCATGACTGGGTAAATATTTCCAATAGCATAAGCAAAGCGCGTGGTCAATTTATCGCTGTCGAACACACCCAAAAAGAGTATAGTGAAAATATAAATAAATACTTGTGCTTGTTTCCATCACGTTCATTAATAACTACCGTAACAGATTCTGAAGAGATTAAGCCTGATGAGTACGCAGGAGTGGGCCAAATTAATGACTATTTTATAGCTTATTTCACCTACAAAAGGCTTATTGATGCTGGCGTCTCTCGATTGTTTCCCACACGTATTGTTGGGACTTATAATGAGCAGGATAAATATATTAAAATCCCAAATGTTGCACAAGTATTTACAGGAAAAGGCGATGCCTCTATGTTAGCCCAAAATATGGAATCATTTTATATCGCATTTCCTTGGCTGTATCACGCCCAAGTCGATGATTACCTTGAAATTGCAGACCAAAATCCGCGTGAATTTGAAGCGTTTGCTATTGCTGTAGAAAGATTAGCAATTAGTAGCAAAGAGCTGAATAGCGCTTTGCTGTACGATATGAAAGAAGCTATACATAATATTCAAGTTCAGTACGAAAAAAGATGCCGAAGGCTACGTGCAAAAGGTATCGCAGCGGCAACGGGTCTAGCACTGACAATTATTCCAATTGTTATAAAAGAATTTTTCTTGGATTGTGATATCTCGCATTTTAGCAGTATCATTGGAGGCAGTACAGTTGTGGGCAACATAAACTTATTATCTGACTTTATCTCATCATCTAAAGATATCAATGATGATCCTTATTGGGTATTATGGAAATGGTGGGATAAAAGCCAAAGAAAATAAGAGTAAACGAAGTGAAACAATATAGCATTATCTATCATTGGACGGTTGACCTGAGCTGCGCAGTATGTTTATAATTGGCGAGCTGGCTGTAGTAATTGTAAGCAATTTGTAGAAACTCTGCTAGGCTTCTCTATAGAAAATGACGAATGGTTACAAGCAAGCATCAGAAACTTAGCAACTGCGATTTTATTAAAGTTAATGATGTAAATATTTTTTCGCCAGGAAAGCGTTGGAGATAGTATCCAGCGCGGTCTGAAGAATATTAAACGTTTCTTAAAAGAATCTTTCAACTGACCTGACTTTTGGTACTAAAATGTCCTGATTATTGAAGAGACATTGTCCCCCAACGCAACTTGACAATTGAATATACGATGTTACGGGTACAACCCCCGTGCGGTGGAGCGGCAAACAGGGCGGCGCGACGACGGCATCGCCAGAGCGATCCACGCATCCTGTTGACCCTGCCATGGCAGGCAGGGCGCGAAGAAACCGCACGGGTATAATGATACTTCTTCACGGCCTCCCACAGACTGGAGGGGGAGTCCCTGTGGTATGCGCCAGCTTTGGCAAGCGGCGGTACAACCAGGGCTAAGTTGCGGATACGCCGTCCGCAGCCTGTAACATCCCCGGTTTCTTCGGAAACCTGCCGGGGCGCATGGCAAATACGGCAATAATCTTTTTATGTTTTCATTTGGAATAAAGTCATTCCCTATCATCGTGTGAACAATAGACTCGTCGCAACATTGATGGATTGTATAGGCTCCCCTATAATACAGGTGCATTGTATGACGCTAGATGCGCTTTCATCGGCTCGGTTGCGAGGAAAGGAGGTTCTATGATCGGACAGGTGGACGCTGCTGACGCAGCCGGAAAGAGAACGTATTCCGTAGAGGAAGTACGCGCAATCCTCGCATTGACAGGAACTAAGTAAAGTCCCTTGAAACCAACGGTTTCAAACGGATTTGCCTGGCATGCCGCTGGGATGCGAACCCGAGGCTTTCCGCCTGGGAGGCGGACGCTCTATCCTGCTGGCTACGGAAACAGATGGTTGAGTGTATCTGGTACCGCTTAAAAGCGAAAACAGAAGGATTATTTTTAAACAACAAGGCAATGCTGACATGCAAGTGCGAATCTACTTTAGATTTTTGGTGAAGCAAACGGCATCTGCTCTGCCAATATATTTTCCATAGTTTGGACATAAAATATAATTACAAGATAAATAAAATGAGACGGCTTTTGTGTTGACGGCTCTCGTTTCCAGTATAACGGTGTTAAAGCCGTTACGCTGCGCTTGCTTCTCAAGGGCTAGTACGATTTTATGGGCCGCGCCTATGCTGTTTTTTCTGGCATAGACGCGTTTGATTTCAGCTATTTGCGCGGATGCTTCCCTAAGAGCGCCGCAGGCAATCGGCTCACCGTCAAGATATCCGATCAGGAATACCGAGCGAGGTTCCGTGCCGCTTGTCATGCAAAAGCTGTCTGCGCCGCTGCTTCCCGTGATTATAAACAGCGCCTCGTTTAGTTCTCCTAACAGCTGCGACGCATCCTTGCCGAAAATATCGCTGCTTTTAATGGAATACATAGCTTCACACTTTCAGATCATGATTTTTTACGCATGGGATGATCATAGCAAATGACCCCCAAAGACGACCGAAATGACATCGAAACCACATGGTTTATGAACAGAGTTGAAGAGAAGGTAAGGAGTAACGAAAAACCAGAAACCGTTATCATTCAACGGTTTCCGGCCTTGAAAGTGGCGTTCCCGTCGGGATTCGAACCCGAGGCCTTCCGCTTAGGAGGCGGACGCTCTATCCAGCTGAGCTACGGAAACAGATGGTTTGGGGTATATGGTGCCGCATAAAGAGTGAACATAGCCAGTTCGTCATACGGTTCATGCGCTGTCCGGCTGGGCGGTAAGCGCATGGGGAACGCAAACCATTGTAAGGCAATGGTTTGCTTATGTCAAGGCGAAGGTGCTTGTGGCGGCGTTACACGGCTTCTTCCGGTTCCCAATTCCGCTGATTGTTCGCTTGTAAGGGTCTGCCGTCAAACGATTACAGGGTATGGTTTGCGCTGTGGCTTTGTGTACTTATCTCTTACCGGAATGGAAGCGGTCTGGGAAAAGCGTCTTTGGTGATCGTTCTTCGGTGTGGGGAATCCCTTCCCGCCGGTTTGCCGTCCAATTGTATGCGTTTTCACACGGGCGATTTCGCAATGAGGAAACGCGGTATTAGGTAACTATTATCCCGGTTTGGTGGATGTTGCAGCGATCAAGCCGGTGTTCGCCCATGTTCTCCATGCGAATGGCGATGTGTCGATCTAATCGCGTGTGCGCCGTATACGAGGCAGTGCAGCAAACGGCTGTGTTTTCCGGTGATGCGATACCGGAAGACACAGCCTGCGTATTCGGCTTTATGCTTGTATGGGACTCGTGCGTGTAAATCTGCGCGAATACAAACCTTTACTGCTGTTTACGCACGGGCCGGATATATTTGAAAAACCGTTCCGGGTCGTGGTACAGGTATATTATGCGGCCGGGGGTGGTATCCAAACAATAGCCTGTGCCTGTATAATCAAACGTAGACATGGCTGTTTCTATTTTTTCCTCCACACTGCGGTTTTCCTGCTCGTAATCGAACGGCCCGTGCTCAAACACGATATACTCAGCTTCGAGGATGTCGGCCATCAGCATTTGCGGCGGTACGGCGCCTTGATAATCCATGGGGAGCCGCACACCGTAGCATTCGGTGCGTGGGAATCCCCAAGCGCACAGCCTGCCTGCCGGATCGACGATGTAGGCCATAATCTGCCCGCTGCCGCTGTTGACCTCGGTTCCGCCGTCGTCGTCCAATTTGCCTTTGATGCTGTCCAGCAAGCCGCAAATGGTTTCGCAGTCCTGCCCCGGAATTTGGCTTTGTTTTTGCCAAAAATCCCAGTACCCGTTGCTTTCGTAGTTCTGAATGTGTAAAAACTTGTGCGCGGGAATGGTGACAAAGTAGATTTTTATGTCCTCTGTGGATTTCATCATGCCGATCTCTCCCAGTCCGAAAAAGTAGCGGTCGAAGAGGGTTATTTTTGTACGCAGTACCACAGGCTCGGGATTTTTCCGGTATGCGCTGGGCGTTATACCGTACGCCCCTTTAAAGGCGCGGGTAAACGCCTCGTGGGAAGAAAAGCCATAGTCAAACGCAATATCCAAAAGGCTTCTTTCGCTGTCCCGCACCTCTTTGAGCGCAAAGGCTAACCGGCGATAGCGCAAATAGTCTCTTAGCGGCATGCCGGAAATTTCTTTGAATTTCCGGGTGGTGTGAAATTCGGAGTACCCCAGCTTACGCGCCAGAAACCGCAGCGTTAACGCTTCGTCGTGATAATGCCGGATGCTCTCGTCAATCTCATCAATGATGATCTGGATTTGCCTGTGCCACTCGTACATTCGTCTGCCCACCTCATTTCGACGGCTCTATAGATAGTGTAGGGAAAAAGAGAGAATGCCGCTTGATTTTACTTGCTTTTTGATCTTTTATTATTCTTATGCCGGTAAAGGATTTTATGTTTTGTTGCGGCAGTATCCCTGCAACATAGCCCATTATACCATGTACTGGGCTTTGCGCTGAAAGCAAGGGGGAATGATTGCCGGGCGGCGCAGCGTATTTTTACATTTAATAGGCAAAAGGCTTTACGCATTTGCGTAAAGCCTTTTGCCGGCATCCTATGGATTTGTCGCATGGTTTTATCTTCGCTGTCCTGCTTTATAGCAGCGATGCAAGGCGTACCTGTGTTTTACGGGAATCGGAAAGCGCCCCGGCTCGCGTGTTACGCTTTCTTGGCTTTTTCCTGATCGTTCAGGTAGATTTGGTACATGGTTTCCAGTGCGATTTTATTGAGCTGTGCAATCCGGTCGCCGCCGTACTCAATTTTGTTTACATCCAGCTGTCCGCCGTTGTCAAAATCCCGTGTCAGACTGGCTACGCACATGCATATCGCGCCGCCGCGCAGGCCGAACAGGCGGCTTAGCACCATAACAGCGGCGCTTTCCATTTCGCCTGCGATCACATTCATCTGCTTTAAATCGGAGAGAAAATAATCCCAGTTGTGAGGGTGGTATCCGCCAAAACTGCAATTGGGGTCAGGCCGGTTTGTGTACAGGCCGTCGATGCAGCGGGACGTACCTACGTGGTAGGGAATCGCCATCATCTCGGCGGTTTGGATAGCGCCTGTTACAATGTCGTGGTGCGAAACTGCCGGATACTCCGGGGGAACATAGCACTTGGTGGTTCCCTCAAAGCGGCAGGCGCTGTCGAAAATGGCAAGGTCGCCGGGGTTTACATAGCTTGCGATACCGGCGCAGGTGCCCATGCGCATCAGCGTTTTCGCGCCGCAGTGCGCCAGTTCTTCCACGGCGATGGCGGTGGAGGGACAGCCCATGCCCGTGCTGGTGCAGGTGATCGGCATTCCTTTATAAACGCCCGTATAGGTGACGTGCTCGCGGTTGTCCGCTACAAAATGGGCTTCGTCCCAAAGCTCGGCTACCAACGGCACACGGTGCGGATCGCCCGGCAGCAGCACGTATGGCGCTACATCAGCCGATGTGGTATGAATGTGATATTGCTTGGTTTCTTCCATATGCAATCAACCCCTTTAATCGTATTCGTTTTCCTGTTGTGTTGCTACGAATATAGCATTCCGCCCGGCTATTTTCAATCGGTATTGGCAAAGTGCTGTAAATCACGGACTGAATCTTTAGATAAATCATGTTTTCAACGGTAGATTAATGCTATGATTAATACATCAAATGCGGGATTTGACAAGATGATACCGCAACGAACCAGCCAATAGAATAAGGAGGATTGTCCAAATGAAAAATGGGGTCAAATTGCTTTCCGTGCTGCTTTCCCTGGTACTGGCGGTGTGCCTGTGCCTGCCCGGCGCCGTAGCGGAAACCACACCAAGCGGAACCATTACCGTCCTATCGTTTACCGAGTATCACGCCGCCGTACAAGCTGCCATTGATGCGTATATGGCCGTCAACCCGGGTGTTACCGTGAAACTGGAGGAGTATCCCTACTCCGAATACAATGATGCGGTCACCATCAAGCTTGGCAGCCAAAGCCAGGATTTTGACGTTATCATGACCGATGCAACCATGGTAAGCGCCTACACCTATAAAGGCTGGATCAGCCCGACGGACGCTTATTTCACCGCTGATGAAAAAGCCGAATTTGCCTCCGCGCTGGTCAAATCCAGCACGTACGAGGGCGAGTTTATCGCACCCCCGCTTTGCAACTCCTGCCAGGCGTTGTTCTATAATAAGGATCTGCTGGACGCCGCCGGGATCGAATACCCCTCCGAAGACCCCACGCAGCGCCTTACCTGGGAACAAGTGGTGGAAATCAGCCAGCAGGTAATGGCTTCGGTGGACGACAGCACTATCTTCGGCCTTACCTTTGAGCAGGTCGACCGTCCCTACCAGATTCTACCCCTGCCCAACTCGCTGGGCGCGGATGCCTTTGCTGAAGACGGCCTGACGGTGGATGGCTACCTCAACAGCGAAGCCTTCCAGACCGCGATGCAGTGGTACAGCGATATTCATAATGTCGCGATGATTTCGCCCAAAGGCACCAGCCCCGCGGATTCCGATGGCCTGTTCATGGCGGGCAAAATCGTGTTCCTGACCGGAAACATCTTTAACTACAACACCTTCAGCAAGACTGAAGGCCTCAACTGGGGCTATACCGCTTTCCCGTACTTTGCGGACGGCACCGCCGCGACCCCGACCGACAGCTGGCATGTGGGCCTTTGCTCCGGTTCGCAGAACGTGGAAACCGCTGTTGACTTTATTAAGTACTTCACCCTGGGCGAAGGCAACAGCATCTTCCTGGAAACGCGCGGCGCATTCGCTGCCAACGTGGCTTCGCTGGAGAAATATACGACCGACGAAAAATATGCGGATTTCCCCATGAGCATCTTCCAGCTGGCTTCCTACGAAGCGCAGAACACCGCGTACCCGCGCCCCGCAACGCTGGCGTACGGCGAGTTTGAAACCATTATCGGCAGCACGTTCTCGGATATCCGCAACGGTGTGGACGTGGCCGAAGCGCTCAACTCCGCCGTGATGCAGTTGGATACGCAAATGCAGATGTACAAATAACCCGTAAGAATTTGCAACTGATAACCGCAATGTAAGGGTTCCGGCCCGCATGGCCTTACCGCCGTGCGGGCTGGAACCGGCAAAGGGGGCAATGCCCGTGATGAATAAAACCCTTGGTAAAACCGGCGCGCTTTCTCCCCGGTCGCGCAAACGGCTGGAGCCTTATCTGCTCCTGCTGCCCGCGATGCTGCTGATCGGTATTTTTAAAATCTACCCGATCCTGTACTCGCTGGTGGAAAGCTTTTTTAAACTTGGCAGAGGCGGCGTTACGTTTTTTGCCGGCTTTCGCAATTACACTTCCCTGTTCGCGGAGCCGACTTTCGCCAACTCGCTTTGGGTAACGCTTTGGTTTTGTGTGTTTACCACCGCGATACAGGTGTTGCTCGCGATTGCCCTTTCCCTTTTCCTCAACCGGAAAAGCCGCGCGGTTCGCGCCGCGCGCACGATGATTTACCTGCCTGTGTCCATCAGTATCGTGATCGCGTGCACGGTGTGGAATCTGTTTTTCAGCACGTCCACCGGTATCATCAATACCGTTTTGGAAACGCTGGGTTTGGCGCAGCAGCCCTTTTTAACGGGCAGGCATCAGGCGCTGTACGTTATCGTTTTTATTTGCTGCTGGAAGGGCGTCCCCTATTGGATGATGTTCCTGCTGGCAGGGCTGCAAAACATAAACGAAAGCATTTACGAAGCCAGCCGCTTGGACGGCGCTGGCTACTGGGTTACGCTGTTTCGCATCACACTGCCGATGCTGAAAAACGCACTGGTGTTTGTGGTGATTTCCGATACGTTAATTAATGTTTTCATGTTCGTGCCGGTCTACCTGCTTACCGGCGGCGGGCCTTCCATGTCTACGGATACGCTGATGTACGAAGCCTACCGTTCGGCGTTCAGCTACGGTAACTACCCGCGCGCCTATGCGCTGGTTACCGTTATGATGGGGATTGCCATCGCTATCGCCGCCATACAGATGTTCCTGACCAGGGACGAAAAAGCCGGTAAAGCGAAACCTTATACCGGGCAGAGGTGATGAAGATGAAAACAAAAGTAACCGTAGGCAGTGTTGTCTATTACACGGTGCTCGCCCTGGTCGTTATTCTGGTGATGATGCCCATCGTGGTTACCATAGGCAACTCCTTCCGCACGCAGGACGCGGAGATTTTCAACTACACACAAGTCCTGTCCGTATACACCTTTTTCCCCAAAACCTTTACGCTTAAGCAATACGGCCGCCTGTTTGCCGAAGCGGGCTTCAGCGTGCCGGTGTTTAACTCCCTGCTGGTAGCGGTGCTTACCGTCGCGTTTGGCTTTTTGGTTAACGGCATGGCCGGGTTTACCTTCGCCAAGTTTAAATTCCGCGGAAAACGCCTTATCTTTTTGGTGTTTTTGTTTTCGTTTATGATTCCCTTTGAGGTCATCGCCATACCGCTGTATAAAACATGCGATGCGCTGAGCATATTAAACACGCGGGCGGCGCTGATACTGCCCATGATCGGCAACGGGATGATCGTATTTCTGTATATGCAGTTCTTTCTGGACATTCCCGATTCACTGATGGAATCTGCCCGCATCGACGGCGCGGGAACGCTGCGAATCTATTTCCAGCTGATCGTGCCGCTGTCCATTCCCGTCATCATCAGTGCCAGTTTGATGACCTTTATCCAGCAGTGGGATGCTTTCCTGTGGCCGCTGGTGGCGGCTTCCGGCAAGTCCCTCAAGGTGATGCAGGTGGCTATCGCCGAGTTTACCGGCGAAAACTTTACCGATTGGACGCTCATCTATTCGGCAACCTCCATCGCCATTCTGGTTCCGGCGGTCATTTTAATCCCGCTGCAAAAATACTTTATTCAGGGTGTGGCGGGCACGGGGCTGAAGGAGTAGCGGCGATAAACTCGGCAACCTTAACTGTGATTGAATGTTGCACTGCTTTTTGCTATGATAGTCAAGGGCTTGGCTCCCCGCCCATTTGAGCTGATATGGGAGGCAAGAGAGATGTTTCACAAGCTGCATAAGCGGCTGTCCACCATCCCATACCGTAGACGGCTGCTGCTATCGTACATGGGGCTTACCTGCCTCACGCTGGCGCTTGCTTTCGGCACGCTTACGGCGCTTTTAAGCAACATTTTAACACAAAGCGAGAGCCGCCACTTAAACCAGCTGGTCGCGGTGGTCAACGCCGATTTGTCCAGCCGAATTACGGATATCAATTCCCGAGGGTTTGACATCGTCATCGATACCTCTATCCGGGAAAGCCTGAATCAAACCAACGATATCGATGTGGCGCGCGCCCGTACCAAAGTGGAATCCATTTTAAAGCTGAAACTGATCAGCAGTAATTACCTGCGCAACATCACCATTATCGATACCTCGCTGCACCAGTATTCCACCAGCGCGGCGCTGATTTTGCCGCAGGGGTTCCGCCTGCAGGATTCGCAGGTTTACCGGGACGCGGCGGAGAAAAAAGGCAGCCTCGTCTGGCTGAGCGAGAATGATCTGTACGACCTGTACACGGTGGATAATATGTATAAGCCCGATACCAACATACACGCGGCGGCAGTGATTATGGATTATTCGCACCGTACGCAGATGGGGCTTGTCATTCTGTCGCTTAACCAGGACTATTTTCAGGATATTTCCTACCCGGCGGAACTGCTCAGCGGCAGCAGCCTGTATCTGGTATCGCCCAACAAAAAAAGCATTTACAGCGTGGCGGGCAGCGACTCCAGCTTGACCGCGGACGATCTGGCGCATCTCGATTTCAGCGGTGGTGGCAGCCAGTGGGTTAACCATAGCCGCCTGCTGGTGTGCCGCTATAACAGCGCAATGAGCTGGTATCTGGTCAGCGCCACGCAGCTGACCGTACTTGGGCAGGGGATGGCGGATATTGCCCTGGCGCTTTTGCTGGTGTTCGCCGTTTTTATGGCGATAGGCATCGTGTTTTCCCAGCGGCTGGCCGTGCAGGGCTCGCGGGGCATCGCGGAGCTGATTACCGCCATGGAAAAAGTGGAGCGGGAGGACTTTGACGTTCATGTGCCCGTGATCCGCCAGGACGAGCTTGGCCGTATTACCGATGCGTTTAACCATATGGTGCGCCGGATACACGATTTGATCCTCACGGAGTATCAGGAAAAATTATTGATGCAGGAAGCGCAGTTCCGTACGCTGCAATCCCAAATCCGGCCGCATTTTTTGATGAACACATTCGACATGCTTCATTGGAGGCTGATGGAGTGCGGGCAGGATGAGCTGGCCGAAACCGTGGTTTCGTTAAGCCACCTGATGCAGTATTCCATGGCGAGCGGAGACTGGCTGGTTACGCTGGCACAGGAACTGCAAAACGTGCGGGAATATTTGATGGTACACACCCATATCCGCGGGGGAGACATCCGTTTTCAAGCGGATGTTGAGGACGAGCAAACCGTGTGCCTGCCGCGCCAAACTTTGCAGCCGCTGGTGGAAAATGCTGTGCTGCACGGCTTTTTGGGCCGGGAGCACGGCAATATGCTGCAAATCACCGGGAAACCCACGCCGCAGGGCTACGAACTGCGCATAGAGGATAACGGCACGGGCATCCCCGCCGAGGAAGTGGACGCCTTAAATACGCAGCTGCAAAACCCGGATCAGATACAGGATAAGCACATCGGTCTGCTCAACGTTACCTCCCGGCTTGCGTATATGCACGCGGGGGCGCGTGTGCAGGTAGAAAGTGAGTATGGGCGTTATACAGCTGTGACATTGTACATCCCGGGGATACGGAAGGCGGAAAGCATATGAACATCGTCATCATCGACGACGAGCAGGTTATTTTAAACGGTATTGCCCGCATGATTCCGCAGATCGATCCCGACTGGCATATATTTGCCGTTTTCAGCGATGCGGAAGAGGCGCTGAACAACTGCGATTGGGATCAGGTGCAGGTGGTGCTGGTGGACATTACCATGCCGGGGATGGACGGGCTGACGCTGGTCAGTGCCCTGCGGGAAAACGGTTTTGACACGCTGGTTATTTTTATTACCGCGCATGCCAACTTTGCGTATGCGCAGCGCGGCGCGCACCTGAACATGTTTGATTATCTGCTGAAACCCGTATCCAAAGCCGATATGGAAAACGTGCTGCGCCGCGCCCGGCAGCAGTATGAAAAGCTGAAGGCGGGCAGGGAGAATGCCGAATACATACAACAAAACCTGCACACGCTGCGCAAGCATTATCTGGGCGATATTCTGTTTGAAGAACGGCTGGTAATTCCGCAGGAGCAGGAACAGCGCGAGCGGGAGTATGGTCTGGCGGGGATTCGTTATCAAATTGCGCTGCTGAAAACGCCGCTGTCCCGCACGGCTGTGAAGCAGGCGCTCGCCAAAGCCATTCCGGATCGCCCGTGGATGCTGTACGGGCAGGAGTTTTGCTTTGAGGTGCTGCTGCTGATACCGGATGGCGAACCCTCGCCGCTGGAGTGTGCCATGAATGCGCTGGACGGTCAATGGGCTGCCAGCCGCGCGCAGCTTAAGATAGACGAACTGGCCAACGCTTTCCGGCAGTTGCTGCCGCAAGCGCAAAGCGTGGCGATTCCGGAGGATCACCGCCTGCAGGACGCGCTGCTGGGGAAAGAGCTGTCCGCCCCGGTACTAATGGCGAAACAGTATATAGACCAGCATTACGCCGATCACCTGTCGCTGAAAAATCTTGCGGACGCCGTATACCTGCACCCCACCTATCTATCCAATGTTTTTAAAAAGCAAACCGGCTTTGCGGTGGTGGATTATATCAACGAGGTGCGCATTGCACAGGCCAAACAGCTGCTGCCGGACCCGCGCAACCGCATCTACTGGATTCTGGAGCAGGTGGGGTTTTCCAACCAGCGGTACTTCAGCCATGTGTTCAAGGCGCTTACCGGGCTTACCCCCATGCAGTACCGCCAGAACACCCTGCTCAAATGCCCGGTGACTCGGCAGGAGTGAGCCTGTGTGCCAGTGATAAGGGACGATCGGCTCCGCCCTGTGTGCTATTTGCGTCTGCCATGGCGTTTGCGAAAATTGCAGAAAGAAACCCGCCAAGGTAAAGGCGGGTTTTTAGGTATGCGATGATTTGTATTCGTCTCATGCGCTGCAATGCAGTATATGGAAGGAGAGTAACATACTTCTTGTTTTATTATCGCGGAAACTGCCCTTTACACAGAGGCATCCAGCTTACGGAAGCCTTCGATGGCCGCGCCGATAATGCCGTTTTCCGGTGCGCTTTTTGAAAAATGCAGGCAAAGGTTTGCGGCAGGGTAGGGCTTGCGGGTGTTTGCGAGTATCGCTTCCTGCAAGGCCTGTTTGGGAAAGTCCGGCATTTGCACAATGCCGCCGCCGAGGAAAACATGGTCGGGGTCCATAATGTTGATTTCGGTCGCCACGGCAGCGGCCATATAGCGGACAAACGCTGTCAGCGGTTCTTCGGTACTGTGGCGGGTAAACAGGCCGCCAATGTCTTCGGCGGGGTAGTGCTCGCTGGCCAGCTTTTCCAGCGCCTTGCCGCAGGAATACATTTCAATGCAACCAGTGTTGCCGCAGCTGCACGGCTTGGTGCCCAGCGGCACCGGCATATGGCCGATTTCGCAGGCAACGCCGTTTTTACCGATGTAAGGCGCGCCGTTGATGTACATGGCGTTGCCAAACCCCGTGCCAAAGTAGCAGCCGATCATGGTGCCCCGGTTTGCAAGACCGTTTGCCATTATATCGTGTGCCAGTAAATAATAGGCGTCATGCTCGATTTGCACGGGCAAGCCGAGATGCGCCTGAAAAAACGTAACCAGATCGCGGTTTTCCAGCGCGGGGAAATTGGTGGCGGACCATACGCGCCTGCGGTCGTGATCCAGCACGGCGGGGAGGCCTGCGCAAACCATGGCGGGTTTTTGCCCGCCGGGCGCGCGTTGGATGTACGCCGCAATGGCGTCGGCCAGCGCTTCCAGCGGATCAGTATGGGTAAACAGGGCGCGTGTGGAATGCACTTCTACGTTATGCGCCCGGTAGCTGCGGTCCACCAGCCCCATGCGAAAATGAGTGCCGCCGATATCCAGCCCCAGAATGGTTTCAGCCTTCGTCATACGTGCTTTCCGTCACTCCCTCGCCATCCGCTAAAATATATTGCACATATTTGGCAATTTCATCGCTGATTTGGTCGGTAATTAAAATAATATCCCCCAACTCAAAAGCCTTGCACATGGTGACGATGCCCTCTTTGGAGCTATCCGCCAGAATGTAGGATTTTTTGGAGTTTTGCCGGACAATGCGCTTTTTGTTGGCCTCCTGATAATCCGGCGTGGTGATGCCCGCAACCAGATCGTATCCGGAAACGCCGATAAAAGCCTTGTCAAAGTGCATCTCGCGCAGCAGGTTATCGGTCATGGGGCCTGCGATGGACGCGGTGGCTTTGTTCACCTGTCCGCCCAGCACCACGCAGTCCAGCTGGGTGCCACCCAATTCGTTCAATAGAATCGTGTTGGTCGTTACCACGGTGATCCGCTTGTTGCGGATGTATTTCAACATCCGGAAAGGCGTTGTGCCGGAGTCGATGTAAACCACTTCGCCGTCTTTAATCAAGTCAGCGGCCTTTTTGGCGATACGATCCTTCTCCTGTATATGAATCATACGCCGAGAATTCAGGGGCGTGTCAAAAGAGCCGCTTTTCAGCTTTACAGCGCCGCCGCGAAGCAGGATAATCTGGCCTTCTTCACTCAAAATTTTCAAATCACGCCGGACGGTGGATTTGGAAACGGTTTTCAGGGAGGCGACAAGCTCGTCCAGCTGGACGACTTCCTTCTTCCCCAATTCCTCCAGCATTCTTTTACGTCTTTCGTAAGGGATCATATTTTCACCACGATTCTGTTTAATAGCTAATTGCTATTATATACTAAGTTTTGGCTGCAAGCAAAGCTCAATTTGAGGCGCGCAGATAGGGGAGCACAGCCTCCAGCGCGGGCATGGCGTTTTGCCCGCCGACACGGGAGACGGTAACGGCGCTGCAATGCGCCGCGAAACGGACGCAATCCGTAAAGGAAAGTCCGGCGGACATGGCTTTGAGGTAGCCACCCGCAAACGAATCCCCCGCGCCGGTTGTTTCCACCGCGTTGGTTTTTACAGCGGGGATGTGTACAGGCGCGGCGCCGCGGTCGCAGGCGACAGCGCCCAGCGCGCCTAAAGTGAATACGGTACGTACCTGGTGCCGGGCCGCGAAAGGGACGATGTTTTCCATGGCCTGCACAATGGTCGTGTTTACCTGTCCGGTGTAGTAGCCTGCTTCCACTTCATTTACCATAACCGTATCGCAAAGCGAGAACAGCTCTGGCTGGATCGCTTTGGCGGGCGCGGCGTTCAGCAGTACCGGTACGCCCAGCCGGTGAGCGGTACGGATGGCGCAGGAGACTGTTTCCGTAGGTACTTCCAATTGCAGCATCAGGGCGAAGGCCTTTTTAAGCAGCGGTTCCGCCTTTTCCACATCCTCCGGTGTAACGCTGTCATTAGCACCGCGGGAGATGGTGCTGAACACGTTGCCGTCCGGCAGCACATGCACGATACCCATACCGCTTGGGAACGGGGATTTGTGCACGTATTGCGTATCCACTCCCGCGGCCTGTAAATCCGCTAAAAGCGATTCTCCCATAAAATCGCGGCCTACGGCGCCGACCATATACGTTTTCATGCCCAGTTTGGCACACTGTACAGCCTGGTTGGCGCCTTTGCCCCCGCCTGCGGATTGCATATCCCGTGCCACAGCGGTTTCACCCAGTACGGGCAGCCGCTCCACGGATAGAAATAAATCGTAGTTAATGCTTCCAATAACAACAACACTGTCGTTTTGCATAGTCCACCCTTTTCTGCCGGTTTGGCGTGGCCTTGATTAACCGGCGGATCTGGTTCTGCTCATACGCTTGTACATCGCGGCCGTCAGCTTGTCCTGAATGGTCTCAAAGTACGCGGCGATAACGATGATGATGCCGGTGACCACAAACTGCCAGAAGGACTGTACGCCTACGACAATCATACCAATTTTCAGAGCGGCCAGCAACAGTGCGCCCAGCAGCGTACCCAAAATGGTGCCCTTGCCGCCCGACATGCGCGTTCCGCCGACGGCGGCAGCGGCGATGGCATCCAGCTCGTAGCCCTGCCCGGAAGCTGGTTCGCCCGTGCCGAGGTTCGCCAGCATAATCATGCCCGCAAAAGCCGCGCAGCAGCCGCAAATGGCGTATGCCCAAATTTTAATGCGGTCTACCGTTACGCCGGATAGTTTAGCCGATTCCTCGTTGCCGCCAACAGCGTACAGGTAGTTGCCCAGCCGCGTTTTGCTGAGTAAAATGTGGGTGATGATGGCAATGCCAAACAGCACCAGAATGGAAATAGGCACATCGCCCATGATTTTGGTGGTGAAGGTGTGGCGGTACGAATCCGGAATGCCCAGCACCGGCCAGCCGCCGGTGAACACATACGCAAGCCCGCGGAAGGCGCTCATGGTGCCCAGTGTGGCAATGAAGGGCTGTAAGTGCATTTTGGTAACAAGCAGGCCGTTGAACGAGCCCATTACAATGCCAAGCAGCGCGCCCAGCAAAATCGCCAGCAATGCAGGCACACCCTCGTGTACCAGCTGCCCGACGGTGACGATGACGATGGCAAACGTACAACCGATGGACAGGTCGATGCCGCCGGTGATGATGACGAACGTGATGCCGATGGCAAGAATACCGTTGATAGTGGCCATTTTAATAATATCCACCATGTTGCCGGCTGTAAGGTAAACCGAATCCAGTATGGAGAATACGGCAATTAAAATGATGAGCGCCGCCAGCACGGCCATCTCGCGGCTGCGAGCCTTCAGTTTATTCCTGAGCATGGTTTTTGCCTCCCATAGCATAATTTAACAACGTTTCTTCCCCAAATTGCTCCGGGGTCAGCTCGGCGGTGATCCGGCCGTCGCACATTACATAGATGCGGTCGCTCAAGCCCATTACCTCGGGCAGCTCGGACGAAACAACGATGATCGATTTGCCTTCTGCCAGCAGATTTTCCATCAGGCGGTAAATTTCCGCCTTGGCGGCAACGTCCACACCGCGTGTGGGTTCGTCGAAAATAAGTATTTCAACGTCCGTGCTCAGCCACTTGGCTAAAATCACCTTCTGCTGGTTGCCGCCCGACATGTTCTGCGTTAAGAACTCGGGTTTGCGGGGTACAATGTTGAGTTCTTTCATATAATAACCGCAGTTTTTGGCTTTTAAATCTTCGTTTACAAAGCCCATCTTCACAAACCGGCGCAGCCCGGCCAGTGCCATGTTATCAATATTGTTGAAAAACTTGACGAATCCCTGCGTTTTCCGCTCTTCGGGGATCAGCCCGATGCCATGGCGGAGCCCATCTTTGGTGGAGCGGAACCGTACGGGCTTGCCGTGTACCAGCACTTGACCTTCCGTAATCCGGTCGGCGCCGAAGATGGCGCGCATCACTTCGGTGCGGCCCGAGCCGATTAGTCCGGAAAAGCCCAGTATTTCGCCCTTTCGCAGGTGGAAACTCACGTTTTTGAATGCGTCTTTAGAACTGATGTTTCTTGCTTCCAGTACATCCACTGGCTGCACCCGCCGCTCCTGCAAGCGGGATGCGATGGCGCTTACGTTGCGGCCTACCATCTTTTGGATGATTTCTTCCCGGGTCGTGTCCGCCACGTCCAGCGTGGTTACGCACTGGCCGTCGCGCAGGATGGTGGCGCGGTCGCAGATGCGAAACACTTCTTCCAGCCGGTGGCTGACGTAGATAATGGTAATGCCCAGCCCTTTCAGCTCCCGGATGATGTGAAACAGCGCCTCTGTCTCGTTGATGGTCAGCGATGCGGTCGGCTCATCCAGCGAGATCACTTCGGAGCTGTGGAACAGCGCCTTGGCGATGGCGACCATCTGCATTTCGCCGGCGCTTAAGGAGGCGGCGGAATCTTCCGCCTTAAAACGGCACTTAAGCCGCTGTAAAATGACGTTTACCGTGCGGTTCATGGCCGCGTTGTTCACAAAGCGCGCGGTGTTGGGCTCGTACCCAAGCGCGACGTTCTGTCCGACGGTCATATCCTTAATAATGTTGGTTTCCTGATGTACCTTTGATATTTTGCCGTTTACGATGGCGTCGTGAGGGTTTTTGAACCATACTTTCTGGCCGTTCAAATACACGTCGCCCGCGTAATCGGTATATACGCCGTGCAGGATGTTGAGCAGCGTGCTTTTTCCGGCGCCGTTCTCGCCCAGCAGGGCGTGGATTTCCCCCTTGCGGATGGAAAAGGATACGTTATCCAGTACGCGCACGCCGGGGAAATTTTTTGAAATTTTTTGAAACTCTACTGCGTTGCACATGATCTAATTCATCCTTTTTGGCATCGGAGGGGCAGAATCGCTTCTGCCCCTCCGATAAGTCTGGGGACAAACCAAATTACTCGGCGTATTCGGTCGGTACCCAATTGATGATTTCTGCGGCGGGTGTATCCACGTTGGTGCTGTCGATCAGCGCCTGCGGCGTCCACACGACACGGGGCAGTTCCTGGCCGCCTAAGAGGCGCAGGGTGCACTCGGTGGCGATTTGCGCTTTGTAGAAGGGGAAGGAGTCGATGGTCGCGTCCAGCTTGCCGGCACGGATGGAATCGTACGCTTCGCCGATGCCGTCAACGCCTACAACCAGAATGTCGCGGCCCGAATCTTCAACAGCTTCCACAACGCCCAGCGCCATGCCGTCGTTGTTGCAGAAGATAGCTTTCAGGTCGGGGTAGTTTTTAATCCAGGTATCAGCCAGCTCTTTGGCCTTGTTACGATCCCAGTCGGCGTTCTGCTCGGCAACAACGGTGATGCCGGGGGCGTTTTCCGCCATCCAGGTCTTAAAGCCCAGGGTGCGCTGGCGGGCTGCGAAGGCTTTGGGCATGCCGATGACTACGGCAACTTCGCCCTGGCCGTCCAGTTTGCTGGCAATCCATTCAGCGGCGAGTTCGCCGTTCTGGATGGCTTTGGGTCCGACGAAATTCGGGGCGTTGGCAATCAAACCGTCGTTTACGTTCACGCAGGGGATGCCTTTTTCAAGCGCGCTTTCCACGCCGGGCACCAGGTTGCCGTCCGAAATGGGAGAAAGCATCAGCGCGGCGTATTTACGGTTGATCATGTTGTTGACAACCGCCAATTGGCCTTGCTCGTCGTTTTCATCCTGGGCGGCCTGCACGTCGATGGTGATTTCCACACCGGCTTCGGCGGCGGTGCGCTGCGCTTCGTAATAACCTTCACGCAAGGTGCGCCAGTACTCGTTTTGGAACTGCTTGGCAACAGCGCCAAGGGTGATGCCGTTTTCCGGCTTGGGTACGGCGCCAAACTCAGCGCGGATATCCTCGATCATAATACCGGCTTCGTTATCGGGGTTAAATGCGGTATCTTCGGCAAGGGCAACCACCGCCGTGACCAACATGGCCAGGCATAAAACAAGAGCAACCAGTTTTTTCATGTTCTTCCCTCTCTCTCCTTTATTTTAGCATTCTGAGAATCAGCCGCTGGGACTCGATTCCGTCCTGCTTAGAGACAACTTTAGCGATTTCCTCCATTCCAATGGTATCAATGATGTCGCTCATTTTATTGAACATTTCTATGTTTAATTCTACTTCGCTTTGCGCATCCTCCCGGAAGGGGAAGGAGTCAAAGAAAACAACGCCGTCATACTGGTATTTTTTCAAGTAATAGACAAATTCCAGCGCCTGCGGCAGATGGACCGAGCCGAAGATGAGGCCGTTATCCATGGCGTTATAGCCGTCGTTTAAGTGCAGGCCGAACAGCTTGCCCTTACGCGCGGCCAACGCCAGCGAGAAGGCGGGGCTTTCCCGCTTCATCAGCATGTGGCAGAAATCCAGTGTCACGCCCACATTTTCGCGGTCGATCTCGTCAATGGCCATCATGGTCAGGCCGATACCGTCAATCATGGAGAAGGCCCGCGGCTCGAAGGGCTTGTATTCGATGCTGATTTTCACGCCCAGGGGCAATGCGTAATCCGCTACGGTTTGAATGCTCTGGATGATCTTTTTCCATTTGGCTGCGTAATCGATTTGGAAGGGATAATCGAAACCGTCAAAACCCAGCCAGATGGTGAGTATTTCGCCGTTGAGTTCCTTGCAGGCGTCCACCGCCTCCAGGCAAAGCGTTACCGCGTCGGCGGATACAGCTTCGTTAGGATTGGTGAATTCGCCCGCGACGTAATGTTCCTTAAACCGCAGCGCTACACCGTTTACCTGCATATCGCCGACGGCGTCCAAAAGTTTACGCTCGTCATAAGCCTTGATATGCTCGGGATAATTAAATTCAAGGTGCGTTATGCCACGTACCTGATGATAGGCTTCTATCGTCTGGAAAATATCCTTGTCGCCTTTGTGGATGAACGAATTCATTCTGCCTGCAAATTTCATGTGTATTCTATTCCCTTCGTGAAGATCGTAGCTACACTATACTACTAGTTTCAAATAATGTCAATACTTTTCAAAAAAAATCGAAAAAATTTAAATCGCGTCATAAATACGGGAAAAAGCTAAATAAATCAAGAGATACAGAAAAAGATGATTTTAAAATATAAAAAGTATCAATGAAGATTGTGGTAAAAATTTTTCTGAATTCGCAATTAGCTGCGTTAAATTTGAACCCGGATGGAAACGGATATGGAACAAAATGAAAATAAATGATGAAATAATCCAAATATAGGCATCCGCCTAAGCCACGCGCAGCCAGCACAGCAAGTAAAAAACACAGGCCCTTGCCGGCCTGTGTTGCAGAGAGATGATGATACGGAAAGGAGTGTAATTGGAAAAGAAGGTTATCTGGCCGGTTCGCCGCATCCACATAACAGACTTCGTACCTGCGCATCTTTTTCAAACAGCGCACAGCCGCCGGGGTGCCCGGTTTCTTCCGCGTTGATGCCCCGTACCTGCGCAAAGAACGGCGAAGCCAGCGCCTGCAAAAGGGTGCAATCGCGCAGGTTCCGGTCGGAATAGGGGGAGAAGGGGCAGGGTTCGGCCGCGCCGTAGGCGTTGATGTGGAAAAATCCGCGGCCCGCCGCCAAGCACCCGCCCATGTACTTTTCATCGCCGGGGAAGGAGAGAAAAATCATGCCGGGGAACTGCGTGCGCAGCGCCTCCTGACGCTCCTCAATATACCGGCGCTCATCATCGCCGGGAGCCAACGCTTCCGTGCCGGGGGCTACCGGCACGTATTCAATAAAGAATACCAAACGGCAGCCTTTAGCGTACAGCATACGGATAAAGCGCTCGTCCGTTACATCCGCCATGTTCTGGGTGGTTACGGTCAGCGATACGCCAAAGAGCAGCTTTTCCTTTACCAGGCGGTCCAGCGCCGTTTGCACTTTTTGGTGAGTGCCCGCGCCGCGCCGCCCGTCGGTTTCCGCTTCGCTGCCTTCCATACTGACGATGGGCACAAGGTTGCGGTGCTGATCCATCAAGCGGAGCTGTTCTCCATCCACAAGCGTACCGTTGGTAAAGATGGGGAAGAGGATGTTCTTGTGTGCGGCGGCCTGTGTAAGGATTTCCGGGCGCGTCATCGGCTCGCCGCCTGCCAGCAAAATAAAGGGAATGCCCGCGTCCCCGGCCTGCTGAAAAATATCGCCCCACTCGGCGGCGGAAAGCATGGGGGTGTCGCTCGGCTTGCCGCACTGGCCGTTGGCGCGTGCGTAACACCCCTTGCAGTACAGGTTGCAGGCGGTGGTGATGCTGGCGATTAAAAACATCGGCACCGGCAGGCCTTCGGCTTCGTGTGCGGCCCGGCGCTTCTGCATGGTTTTTTGACTTTTCTGATATTGGTAGAAAAAGGCGGTCTCTTTGGGGCTTTGGAGTGTGGACTTGATGACATCCTGAATGAGCTGCTCCGCGCCCTGATTTAAATATTCGGCTAACACAAACGTTGTTTCCATGAATAATCCCTTTCCTTATACCGGATGAGACGGGCTTTCTTACAGGTTCACCTATATTATCGCAGGGCACAATAGGCGATTCAATAGAAGACAGATTAGAATTGTTTAAGAAACAGATGAACCCGCGGGAGAATAATGCGTAGACAAACAACAGTATTTTTGACGCCGCTTGCTTAGTTGAATGGCTGAGGAAAGGCCTTAACCACAGGGATTGCGGCAGCGGCACGGAAACCGATTTTTGGATACTGTATCCCAAAAAACAGGATAAATACACCCGACCCATTGAACCTATAGTTACTATAAGGTTTACAATGGAGGGGACAGCTGAGTAAAGGATGATGCAAGATCGAACCGAAATTGATGATCCGGAATGCCAAAGCCATTGTCACCTGCGATGAGCAGGATCGCGTATACCACAATGCGGATATGCTGATTCAAGGCCCCAAAATCCTGAAAATCGGGCAAAACCTGACCGATGCGTATGATGATTCCATCGACGCGACGGACCGTTTCGTTTACCCGGGGCTGATCAACACGCATCATCATTTTTTCCAGACCTTTGTGCGCAACCTTAAAACCATCGACTATCCCAACATGACCGTACCCGAATGGCTGGATAAAATTTATAAGATTTTTCAGCTGGTGGACGATGAGGTGATTTTCTACTCCTCGCTTACCGCCATGGCCGATCTTTTAAAGCATGGCTGCACCTGCGCGTTTGACCACCAATACTGCTACACCAAGGCTACGGGTAAAAAGCCGGTGGACCGCCAGATGGAAGCGGCGGCGATGCTGGGCATCCGCTACCACGCGGGCCGCGGCACCAACACGCTGCCCCGCAGCGAGGGCAGCACCATGCCCGATAATATGCTGGAGACGACCGATGAGTACTTGCAGGACTGCGAGCGCATTATCGGCCTGTACCACGATGCAAAGCCGTATTCCATGTCGCAGATCGTACTGGCGCCCTGCCAGCCGATCAACTGCTACCGCGATACGTTTGTTCATACCGTTACGCTGGCGCGCAAGCATAAGGTGCGCATGCACACGCACCTTGGCGAAGGCGAAAATGAGATTATGCTGGAGCGCTGGGGTAAGCGCACGCTGGACTGGTGCGCGGACATCGGCTTTATCGGCGAGGATGTTTGGCTGGCGCATGGCTGGGAGCTGACCCCGGAGGAATATACGGTGATCGGCAAAGCGGGCACGGGCGTATCCCATTGCCCAAGCCCCGCCATACTGGGCGGTTTCCCCATTTTGCCGATGAAGCAGATGGCGGAAGCGGGCGTGTGCGTAAGCCTCGGCTGTGATGGCTCGGCCACCAATGATAGCTCCAGCCTGCTGGATTCCATGCGTACCGCGTGGATGATGCAGGCATGGCACAGCAAGCAGCGCGGCGGGTGCATATCGCCGTACGAAATGCTGAAAATTGCTACCGTTAACGGCGCAAAAACGCTGGGTCGGCCGGACCTTGGCTCGCTGGCGCCGGAAAAGGGCGCGGATTTGTTTATGGTGGATGCGGGCGCGCTGGAGCTGACCGGTACGCTGCATGACCCGCGCAATTTGCTGGCGCGCGCGGGCGTTACCGGCACGGTAGCGCTGACCATGGTCAACGGCAAAGTGGTCTACCGGGACGGCGAGCTGCTGGGCGTGAACGAGCGCGAACTGGCGCGTAAGGGCGAAGATACGTGCACCCGCGTGCTGCGGGAGCCGTGCGACGCCTTCCATAACCTGTGATCAGACGGCTTATGGCTGTTTTATCAAATTTTTAAGGGAGAGGGAAGAAAATGAAAAAGGTACTGAGTTTGGTGTTTTCTCTGTTGCTTATGCTATCCCTGACGGTCAATACAGGGGTGGCGGAATCCGCTGGAGAGCCGCTGAAGGTTGCCCTCTGCATGTCCGGCGCTGCGAACGATCAGGGCTGGAACCAAACCGCTTATGAAGGTGCACTGAAAGCCTGCGATAAGTATGGCTTTGATCTGTCCTATACCGAGAATCTGGAAACGGCCGATATCGTTGCGGCTTTTGCGGATTACGCGGCAGCCGGCTACGATGTCATCATCGGCCACGGCTTCGAGTTCGGCGATCCCGCGCTGGAAGTAGCCGAAACCTACCCCGATACCATCTTTATCTGCACCGAGGCGGATGCGTCCGCCGAGAACGTATCCTCCTATGTCATGGCCTGCGAGCAGACCGCGTATGTGGAAGGCATCATCGCCGCCAACATGACCGAGTCCGGCAAAGTCGGCGCGATCGGCCCCATTCAGGGCGATTCGCTGGTGAAGATCATCAACGGCTTTGAAGACGGCGCCAAGTCCGTCAACCCCGACCTCGTAGTGGAAACCGCGTGGACTAACTCCTTTGTGGATTCCCAGCTGGCTATGGAAGCCGCGACCGCGATGATCGAAGACGGCGTAGACGTCATCAAGCATTGCGCCAACGCTTGCGGCAACGGTGCGATGAGCGCTGCTGTGGATGCGGGCATCTGGTGCCAGGGCGACTCCTACGACCAAAGCTCGCTGGCTCCCGATAACATTCTGGATTCTGCGCTGTACAACCTGGACGTCGTGCTGGACATCGCTTTGGGCTCTATCGCCGACGATACCTTCGAGGGCGGCGTATACAACCTGGGCATGGCGGATAACGCCGTTGCGGTGCTCCTGTCCGATAACCTCCCCGAGGATGTAGCCGCGATCGCCCAGGAAGCGATTGACGCCATCATCTCCGGCGATCTGGTCGTCGTACGCGATTACACCCTGCGCTAAACAAACGGAACGAATTTTGATATGATAGAGTATCGGCTGCGGACAGCCGGTACTCTATCATTAAACGGGGCTGCTGCCGCAGGCACAGTTAAAGAGGAGTGTACGCACATGGCGATACTGGAAACCAGCGGAATCTGCAAGGCGTTTGCCGGCGTATATGCCAATGAGAACATCAGCCTGTCTGTGGAAAAAGGCAGCATCCACGCCCTGCTGGGCGAGAACGGCGCGGGCAAAACCACGCTGGTCAACATTATCTTCGGCATTTACACAGCCGACAGCGGCGAAATCCGCTGGAAGGAGCAGCCCGCGGCCTTCCAGTCGCCCATGGACGCAATCGACGCGGGCATCGGTATGGTGCAGCAGCATTTTTCGCTGGTGGACCGGATGACTGTGCTGGATAACATTATTCTCAATTTGCAGGGCAACCGCTTTGTGCTGGACCGCGCGGCGGCGGAAAAACGCGTGCTGACGCTGGCGGAAAAATACGGCCTGCATGTAAACCCACGCGCCCGCATCCGCGATTTATCCGTGGGCGAGCGTCAGCGGGTGGAAATCCTCAAGGCGCTGTACCGGGATGCGGAATTGCTGATTCTGGACGAGCCGACCGGCGTGCTGACGCCGCAGGAAACCACGAAATTCTTTGATGTGCTCCGGAGCCTGAAAAACGAAGGGCACGCGATTTTGATTATTACTCACCGGATGAGCGAGATTATGGCGGTCAGCGACCGCGTAACCATATTGCGGGATGGAAGAAACGTGGCCGATTTAGTAACGGCCGCTACCAGCCCCGCCGAGCTTTCGCGCCACATGATTGGCCGGGAGCTGAGCAAACCTGCCGAAATCGGCACCGCAGCCGGGACGGAAACGATGCTTTCGCTGGCGGATGTATCCCTGCCGGGCAAAGCGCGCAACCACCCGCTGCACGGCATTGACCTTAAGGTGCGCAAGGGAGAAATACTTGGCATTGCCGGGGTGGAAGGCAACGGACAGAAGGAACTGGCAGAGGTGATTACCGGCATCCGCCGGGGCTACGGCGGCACGGTTACGCTGGATGGAGCAGAGGTGGATAAACTGTCCGTACGTAAGCGCTACGAGGCTGGCGTTGCCTACATTTCGGACGACCGCCATAACGACAGTCTGATTGTGAGCATGAACGTTGCGGAAAATCTGGCTCTGCGGGAGTACCGGCACGCGCCGTTTTCGCGCGGGAGCTGGATGAACCAAAAGGCGATTGTGCAAAACGCCGAGGCAAAAATGGCGGAATACCAAATCCGCGCATCGGGCAAAACCGGGGTGGCGACGTCCGTCGGGCTGATGAGCGGCGGCAACCAGCAAAAGCTGATTATCGCGCGCGAGCTGTCCGGTAAGGCCAAGCTGATTGTCGCCAGCCAGCCCACGCGCGGGCTGGACATCGGCGCTACCGCCTTTGTACGTGATATGCTGGTTCGCCAGCGCAACGCGGGCAAAAGCGTCGTGCTGATTTCGGCGGATTTGGAGGAGATACTGGCGCTGAGCGACCGCATCGCCGTGATGTTCGGCGGCGCTATCGTGGGCGTACTCAGCCGGGAAGAGGCGACCGTACAGCAGATCGGCCTTTTGATGGGCGGCATCGTGGAAAAGGAGCGTGTGGGATGATACAGGCAAAAAAGGGCGCGCAGGCGCTGCTGGATGTGCTGAAGATACTGGCGCTGACGGTGCTCATCGGCACGGGGTTGATATTAGCCAGCGGCGCAAGCCCGCTGGAAGCTTACCAGCTGTTCTTCCGCGGTATGTTCGGCACGTTTTCCAGCTTTGCGGAAATTTTCGTAAAGGCGTGCCCGTTGATTTTGACCAGCCTTGGCTGCGCCATTGCGTTTCGCACCGGGTTTTTCAACATTGGCGCTGAAGGGCAGTTTTACGTGGGGGCGATGGGCGCTACAATCGTCGCGCTGTACCTGCCGGATAGCTTCGGCGCTATGCGTATCGTGCTGGCGCTGGTGGTCGGCTTTCTCTGCGGCGGGCTGTGGGCGCTGATTGCGGCGGTACTGAAGGCGAAGTTCAACATTTCCGAAATTATCGTAACCATCATGCTCAACTACATCGCCATCAACTTTCTGGGGTATGCGGTGCGCTCCTTCCTGATGGACCCGGCGGGCAACGTGCCCCAGTCCGCCAAGATCGCTACGGCAGCGCGGCTGCCGATTCTCATCCGCTCTACACGGTTTCACGCGGGCATCCTCATTGCGGTTTTCTGCGTGCTGCTGGTGTGGTATTTGATGGAGAAAACCACCGTGGGCTACGAGCTGACTGCCGTAGGGCGCAACAAACGCGCGGCGGGCTGCAACGGCATCAACGTATTTAAAAACATCATTCTTTCTGCCTTTTTAAGCGGCGGGTTTGCGGCAGTCGCGGGCGGCATTGAGGTGCTTGCGATACAGAAAAAACTGCTGGAAGGTATTTCCGCCAACTGCGGGTACACGGCGGTGCTGGTAGCGCTGATTGCGGGCAACAGTCCGCTGGGGGTGCTGGCGGTAGCGATACTCTACGCCGCCATGCAGGTGGGGGCCAACTCCATGCAGCGGCAGCTGGGCGTGCCCTCGGCGATTGTGAATATTCTCATCGGCGTGGTTGTCGTGCTCATATTGGGCAAAGAATTGCTTACCGTATCCCGGCGCAGGAAAAGCGCGCGCTGAGCGCACACCGGAAAGGAGCACAGGCTAAGATGCTGGAGCAGATTTTATCCATCGGGTTTTTAACCGCTTTCCTGTCGGCGGCGGTGCGGCTGGCCGTGCCGCTGATGTACGGGGGGCTGGGGGAAACCATATCGGAAAAATCCGGTATATTGAATATCGGCATGGAAGGCGTAATGATCAGCGGGGCGTTTTTCGCCTTTGCGGGGGCGTGGTACAGCGGCAGTTTGGCAGTGGGGCTTCTTTGCGGCGCGCTGGGCGGCGTGGCGGTAAGCGCCCTGCATTCGGTGCTGACCATTAAACTGGCAAAAGACCAATCTGTTACCGGCCTTGCGCTGAACATGCTCATGCTGGGCGTAACCAGCTTTTTATTCAAGCGTATGTCCGCCGGGCAGAGCTACCAGCAGATCGATACGTTTTCCACGGTGAAAATTCCGCTGCTTTCGCAAATCCCGCTGATCGGCGAGGCGTTTTTCAACCGGGATGTGCTGACCTATGCGCTGTATGTGCTGCTGATTCTGGTTACCCTGTTTTACCGCAAAACCAATTTGGGGCTTTCCTTTGCGTCCATTGGCGAAAACCCCCGCGCGGCGGCATCGGCGGGTGTGCCCGTGCACCGCTACCAATGGCTGGCGATGGTGTGCAACGGGGTGTTCGGCGGTATCGGCGGTGCGTATCTGGTGCTGGTGCAGCTGGGCGTGTTTACCGAAAACATGACCTCCGGGCGCGGCTATATCGCGCTGGCGACGGTCATTCTGGGGCGGTACTCGCCCTTTGGCATGTTCGGCGCGGCGCTGTTGTTCGGCGCGGCCAACGCCATGCAGATCCGCCTACAAACCATCGGGCTTTCCATTTCACCGTTCCTTTTAAACATTCTGCCCTACGCCATTACGCTGGTGGCGATGCTGCTGGCCATCGGCAAAAACAATCAGCCGGAGGCGCTGGGCAAGCCTTATGTGAAAGGTTCGCGCGGGTAACAAACAACCTGTTTCCTGCGACGTACCGCATCAATGCCTGCTGGATTTTTTTGCCGGGCAGGCAGCGCGGTACGCCGCATTTTTTTGCCGTTATTGCCACCGTTGGAATAGCTGCATGTGAATGGTATGCAAATGGAAAGGATGGACAGCCCCCGGTAAATACGGTACACTGAAACCGGCGGCAGGCGCAGCCGGATACCCCGGGCATGTATGCAGGCGCGCCGCGGCGGAGGTGTGCATGAAGGATTATCTGTCCGTAGGGGAGCTGGCGCGCATTTTCGGGCTGGATGCGCAAACCCTGCATTATTACGATTCCATCGGGCTGTACCGGCCGGAAATACGGGACACAAAAACACGCTACCGCAAATACCGTTTCGACCAGATTTATCAGCTGGCGTCGATCCGGTATCTGCGAAAAATGGGGTATTCGCTGGAGAATATCCGCGAATTTCTGGATTCACGCAGTCCGGACGATACGCTGGAGATGCTGAATAAACGCTCGGAGGAATTGCAGCGGCAATGGGCGCAGCTGATACGTATTGATACCGCCATCCGCCGGAAAATACAGTTTGTAAGCCAGAAGCGGCAAAACCTGAACCTGTCGGCGGTGGAGGCGCGGTGGTTTCCCAACCGGTATTACATGCCTATTGGCGGGGAGGAAATACTCTATCTGGAGGATTCCTTTTATTTCTATCCCACCATTGCGTTTTACGAAGGAGATTTGAAGTACTTTGGCGCCTACCTGTACGAACCGGCGGATGATCCCGATGCGGAAAGCACCGCCGTACACCCGCCGCGTACGGAAGTGATTGTGCAGGGGCGCTATCTGGTGGGCTACCACAAGGGGCCGTACGAAACCATACAGCGCACGATCAAGCATATGCGGCAAACCCACCGCGATTTGCAGCTGGGCGAGCGTGTGATTAACTTTAATATTATCGATCAATTTTTGGAACGTGACCGGGAAAACTACATTACGGAAATACAGATACCGATTGAAGAAACGCAAGCATAAGAAAAAACCCCTCTTCCGGCAGTCAATCGCCTGCCGGAAACAGGGGTTTTTGTATTCTTGCGGCAGCATCTTATCCTAATGAGAAGGATGCTTTAGTCCTCCGGCACGTCGGCTTCGTTGGAATAGCCCCGCGATTCCCAAAAGCCCTTGTATGCCTCATCATCGCTCAGAGTAATGCGGTTGACCCAGCGGGCCCACTTGTAACCTAGTTTCTCTTCGGCGACGACGATGAAGGGATAGCCCATTTCATCGGGTAAATCCAATCCGTTGGCACCGTAGGCGAGAATCAGCGCTTTTTCCCGTATGGTGGCAAGGGGCAGTGATGTGGTGTACCCGTCCACCGCTGTGAAGATGACGGTGTTGGCCTCCGGCTGTGCGCCGGCCAGATCGATCAGTTCGCTTAGCAGCGCGCCTTCCCACAGGATGGTCGCGTCCCAGCCCTCCACGCAATGCAGGGTAATGCGGCGCTGGTAGGCATCCATGGCACGCACATCCTCATACGCGAGGGTGGTTTCCTGCGTAACCAGTCCGTCGATGACCAGCGTGAAGCCATCGGTGGATACGTGCTGTACCCCGCTGATGGAATTGTCGCGCGGGCCGATAGCCGGGTCCAGCCGCGCCCCCTGATACTCGGTAATTTCGTTTTCGCGGTATCGGGATTGTGTCGCGGCGGATGCTGCGTCCGCGGTTGTATCGGCTTCCTGCGCCGCGCAGCCGCTGAGCTGCAAAAGCAGCGTGAGCAGTACAAGCAGTGGCAAAATGCGTTTCATGCGCAAACCTCCCCTTGTGTTTGTGGTGTTAAGTCTTTCCGGTAACGCAAACCTCCATTGCAGCCAGCCTGTGCTTGCGGATGTAGCAAAGCGAAAAAGAATCGGCCGGAACCAACGGACGATGTGAAGTTACCGGGTGCAGGGTTCCATGCGGTTGTCAGTTTGTGCGGGCGGGGATGGTAAGCAACGATCTATGTTTATTGTATGTTGGTATGGCATGGTTGTCAACCCCGCTGTTAATAGCGGAGGGCTTATGGTAAGCCGCGTTGGGATGCTTGGGAATAGAAGGTTTGCAGCGTGCTTTGCCTACCGTACAGATACGTACGGCAGGAGGGTACATGCCACCAAACTGCCAGAACGGCGGTTGCATTCTGCCGGGCGTTTTGCTACCATAAGGGTACATTACAGGCCGCAGGGAAACGGCAGCTGCGGCCATCCCGTTTGTGTTTTCCCATACCTGCGTACAAAGGCGTGCGTGGGAATAGCATATGGAAAGGAAGGGCAAATATGTCTCAACAGCCGAAGAACAATGACGTTCTCAGCACAGCCAACCGGGGCAACCCGGCTGAATCCGGCCTGTGTACGCTTTGCCGCGCCGACTGCAAAGGCAAATGCGAGACATGGCTATCCAGCCTGAAAGGCAGAAAACTGCTCTATCCAAGGGATTTTGGCACCGTTACTGCGGGCGCCGCGGGCAGCAATTACACGGGGGTTTGCTACCAAAACCTGCGTATCCAAGGGTATCCCTACGGGGCGCAGGGCTTGCCGCCGGGGCTGATCAACAGCGCGGACGATTGCATTTTTCCCAATGTATCCCTGCAAACCGAGTTTGGCAAAGAGGTAAAAACCAAGTCGAAACTGCCGCTGATGACCGGGGCGCTGGGGTCTACCTTTATTGCCAGTAAGTACTGGGAGTCCTTCGCTGCGGGTGCGGCACTGGTGGGCTTTCCCATTGTAATCGGGGAAAACGTGGTGGGCGTGGATAAACAGGCGACGCTGAAAGACGGCCGCATCGTCAGTGCGCCGGAGCTGGAAAGGCGTATAGACGTTTACCTGCGCTACTATGACGGCGACGGCGCGATTCTTGTGCAGATGAATGTGGAGGACACGCGTAACGGCGTTGCCGAATACCTGATTGAACGCTACGGCGATAAAGTGATTCTGGAGCTGAAATGGGGGCAGGGGGCCAAGGATATCGGCGGCGAAATACAGGTGACCAATCTGGATTATGCCCTGTTCCTCAAAGAACGCGGCTATCTGGTCGACCCCGACCCTACCCTGCCGCAGGTGCAGGAGGCGTTCCACAGCGGCGCGCTGCAATCCTTCGCGCGGCACAGCCGGCTTGGGTATACCGACCGCGATGGGTATGCCGCCGTCAAAGAAGACTTTATGGCGGAAATTGCGTACCTGCGCAAGCTGGGGTATAAGCGCATTACGCTGAAAACCGGCGCATACGGCATGGAAGGGCTGGCGATGGCGATTCGCTTTGCCACCGACGCCAAGCTGGATTTGCTCACTATCGACGGGGCAGGCGGCGGCACCGGCATGAGCCCGTGGAACATGATGGAGAGCTGGGGCGTGCCTTCGATTTACCTGCATGCCAAGGCGGCGGAATATGCGCGCCTGCTGTCGGCACGTGGGATGGATGTGGTGGACATGGCGTTTGCAGGCGGCTTTGCCAAAGAGGACCATATCTTCAAGGCGCTGGCGCTGGGCGCGCCGTACACCAAGCTGGTGTGCATGGGCCGTGCGCTGATGATACCGGGATTCCTGGGCGCGAATGTGGAAGGTGCGCTGCATCCGGAATGGAAAGAGCGGCTATGCGGCAACTGGGATGCGCTGCCCGCGAGCTTTGCGCAGGAATACGGGCAGACGCCGGAGGAGATATTCGCGGGCTATTATGATGTAAAGCGTAAAGTCGGCGCAGCGGAAATGCAGCACGTGCCGCTGGGCGCGGTCGCCCTGTGGACGCTGGCGGACAAACTGGCCGCCGGGCTGCAGCAGCTGCTTGCGGGCGCCAGAAAGTTCGACGTTTCCGCAATCAGCCGGGACGATTTGTTTGCGGCCAACCGTGATACCGCGCGGGAGACCGGCATACGGTTTATGACCGATGCGGGGGATGAACAGGCGAAGCAAATTCTGAGCGAGTAACGGGCGGCGGTTTTCACCGCGGATGAAACAAAACCCCATTGGTGAGCAGCACAGCCGCTTAGCCTGATGCGTTTAAAACCGGCCGGGTTTATCGCGGCTGCCGCCGCGCAAGCCAAGGCCGGTTTATTTATATGGGCAAGGCGTTAACAAGCACATCGTGCGGCTGCAATGAGAGCAAAAACCACAAAGAAGCGGGAGATACTCCCGCTTCTTTGTGGTTCCATAGGTTTCACATGCGCGGTTGGCCGGAGTTACGGATTCATTTCCGCCTTCCGGATTTCCGCCGCTTTGATAACGTCGCTGATGGTCATTTGCAAAATGCGGTCCGCCTCGATGGACAGGGTGCTCTTTTCGGGGGCTACCTTCTTTTTCTCCACATAGCCCACGGCTTCGGCAATCCATTTTTCGGCAACGTCCTCCGGAATGCTGTCCGTATCGATGACCAGATCGAACCAGCCCGCATCGTTCTGATTAGCTTTATAGAATGTTTTGATAAAGCTGGAACGGGCATAATCATGCTGCATGACCAGTGTGGCCGCTTCCTCACGGTTGGTAAGCCGCAGGGACTCCATTACATTGCTGACGCGTTTTTCAAACGGGGCTTTAATGAGAACGTGGAATACGTTTTCATAGTCGTGCAGCAGCACAAACCCCGCGCGGCCGACAAAGACGGTGTTGTCGAGTTTGGAAAGCGCCAGAATGGTGTTGTTGAACAGACCCATGATCTCTTTATTCCCAGCTTCCAGCCGGTCCCAGAACGAGTGGGGGGACGAATAGAACTTGTGGAAGGAGACGATACCGTACTGTTCAAGCACTTTCTCGAAAATCGTCCTGTCAATGTAGGCGTAGTTCAGTGATTGCGCAACATTTTGGCTGATCGTCGTACCCAAACTCCCGAATTCGCGGGAGATCGTGATGAATGCCATTGTGTCCACCTCCCTGATTCATGGCTGTTCTGTTGTTTTCTATATTATACAACTTATTGTTAGCGTATGCAACGATAGGGCGGCGGGCAGGAAGACGGATGGGATTTTACGGTTCGCGGGGCAGCTTTGCCAGTGCGCGGGCGAGGGCGGAAACGTCCCCGGTAAAGCGGTAGCCCTGCCAGCCAAGGCGGCGCGCCGCCTGCACATTGCCCGGATCATCATCGATAAAATAGCATTCCTCCGGCTGAAGGCCATAGCGGGTGGTAAGGCTTCTGTAGATTTCCGCACCGGGCTTTTTCGTTTTTTCCTCCACGGAGAAAACAACGCCGTGAAACCGGCTAATCAGCGGGATGATCTCCCGGTGCTCGCTGATTTTCCGCCCTGCGTTGGAAAGCAGATAGATTTGATACCCGTCGCTCATCGCCTTGCGCACGATAGGCTCCATCCCCTGCATTGGCGTTAAAATGTTGCCGGGCATGGCGCTGAATACCGCGGTAACCAGCGGCTTTAAACGTTCATCATCCAGCGCGTCCATGGCAAGGCGTGCCAGCGCCTCCGGGGTGATGGAATCGTCGTCCAGTTTGCCCCACATCGGGTGCTGGAACAACGCCTTGTTCAGCTTTTGCGCGTCTGTTTCATCCGGTGCGGCCATACGGCAAGCGGCGAGCGGATGGAAATCCATCAGCACGCCGCCCATATCAAAAATGAGATTCCGAATCAAAGGGGGTACTCCTCTCCAGCCGGTATTATCCGGCGATGCCGCCATGCTGGGCAAACGGATCATCGATCACCAGACGGCCTTCGCAGGTGTCGCCCACGCCCGAGTATAAATCGGCGCGACCATCCGCGCGCATCACGATGCCGCTGGTAAACGCGCAATCACCCAAATCCGGTACTTTTGGGGGGAAAGGCGGGTAGCGCCGGGCAGTACCGATGATTTTTTCTTCCTGCGCGCGCAGGTGCGCGGGGTCCAGCACGAAGGAGATATTGGTATATACCTTCATGTCGACGCCATTTTGCGCGTCCAGATAGCTTTTATGGCCGATGACGCCGATCATGCCGTCTTTGAGCAGATAACACTGGTTGCAGCCGCCCCACTCGCCGGGGCCGAACAGGTTTTCCACACGCGGAGCGTTTTGCACAACGTCGGCGTTAAGCGCATCCAAAGAGTCGATGGTCGTAAAGCCGATAATGGCTTCACTGCCGTATTTTTTGGCGATATGCGGGCCGCGCGGGCGAGAGAAAACGCCGATTTTACCGCTGGCCAGCTCCACCAACCGGATGTCCTTCATCTCTTTTGGGCCGGATGTGAAAAAGGTGAGGTCGGCGGGGTCGCTGCCACGGTAGAAATAACAGTGATAGGTGTCGATGTCTCCCTGCGAAATGCGCACGTGCGTGCCGCCCAGCACCAGCTCGCCGTGAATGGTGCTGATAAACGGGTCCTCCAGCGGGTAAACCATCGCATCGCTAACGAGGCGGTAGCGGTCCGTACCGGTCTGCTCAAACAGCCTTGCGGTCGAATGCGCCCAAACCTCGCGGCGTTCCACGCGCCCGAACAGGCAGGTGCGCCCGCCGCAGGCAAAGGGAATGGAGCAGTTGTAAACGTCATAGCCGTCCACCCCTTCAAACTGGAGCAAATGGGATTCCATCGGGCCTTGATCCTGCTCAAACTGTTCCCGCATGCTTTTGGTGTTCAAACAATCCACATCCTTACTACCGGCGGGGGGGCGGGCTGTGCCCGCCGCCCCGCCGCTTGCGTGTTTTTTACTGGCCGTTATAGGGGTGTTCCGTCAGGAAAGCGTCAAACTGGGCGGTGTATTCCGCTGCGAAGGTTTCCAGTCCGGCGTTTTCGCGTTTCTGGTCGATCTTTTCAATTGCGGCTTCGATGTCGCTTTCAAAACCGTCTTTCACGACCATAGCCAGATCATCGATGCTCGAAATCTTGGCCGATTCGCTGGATACGGATTCATCTACAAAGGAGAACCCGGAGCCGGGGTCTTTGAAGAAGGTAAGCGGGTCGGCCAGCATCTTCATATAATCCACAACGTCCTCGGGGGTGGATACGGAGTAGCGGGTCATAGAGGGCAGCCAGCTCAGCACAAAGGCGTCGAAGTTATAGGTTTTGCCGTTCTCATCGGGAATGGTTTCGTACTGGCTGTCGCCAACGGCGTTCCACTGCACGCCTTCCACGCCGTATTCAAACAGGTCGTGGTTTTCCTGGCTGGAGAAAAGCCAATCGTAGAACTGCATCACAAGATCGGGGTTTTCGCAGGTAACGGGGATGCAGGCAAAATTCCATGCCTGGTAGGTAACGCCGATCTGGCTTTGTTCACCGTTGCGCATGTTGCGGTTGGCGACAATGTAGCCCAGTTCTGCATCCGGAATGGCGCTTTCCAGCTGGCTCTTGATGCTGTCAAACGTGTCCGCACCGCGGATGAACGAGGCGGCTTTTCCGGCGATAAACTGGCCTTGGAAATCCGTTACGTTCATGCAGTCGGGGTCCACATAGCCTTTATCCATCCACTCTTTGGCAATCCGGTACGCCCACAGCGGATCGGCCTTGGCGGGGTTGGCATCGTCCATCCACTGGTTGTATTCCTCATCCAGCGCAGGCACGATGGAGCGGGCGTAGTACGCGGTGCCGTCGTCGCGAATGATGATGTTGTTATTCTTGCCGTCGTTATAGGTGTTGTGCTTGGTGGTCGGGGTAGCGTAGAAAGATTCCACAATGCCCGTCAACGGGTCGGTCGCACCCAGGAAGGTAAAGGGAATCATGCCCGGTTCGTTTTTAAGAATCGCTTCCCAATAGGCGATAATGCCGTCCTCATCGGTCACGGATACGCCGTATTTATCCGCCAGATCCTTGCGGTAGTAGAAGTAGCCGCCGCCGGCATAGGTTTGCGAGAAGGGAATACCGTAGACGTGGTATTCGCCGTCCGGGCCGACAAAGCTGTTCGCGTCCAGGTAATCCTGCGCAAACGCCGCTTTCAGGCCGGGATACGCATCGTTGTTAAAGTATTCATCCAGATTGACCAGCTGGCCCTTCAGCGCCATTTCGTTCAGGCTGGGGCTGGTCCACTGCGCGGCGAAAACGCTGTCCATCGCTTCGCCGGAGGAGAGCTTGAGCGATACTTTCTGGCCGATATCGTCAAAGCCGGTGAAGATGAAATTCAGCGATGCATCCAGCGTATCGGCGGTTTCCGCTTCAAACGCTGCCAGCACCTGGTCAAAGCCGTTGGGGTAGGTTGAGTTGGAGGGTACGATAATGGTGAGCGTCGAGTGCTCCGCCAGAGCCGTACCGCATAACAGGCACAGCGCAAGCAGAATTGCCAGTAACTTTTTGGTCATGGTGGGGGCCTCCTTATTCTATTTTCACCGGATGCCTTCCGGCGATTATCCCTTGATGGAGCCGATCAGAATACCTTTGATAAAGTACTTTTGCAGGAACGGGTACAAAAGCACAATCGGCCCGATGGTGACCATGGCGGTCGCCATGCGCACCCCGATGGTCGGCAGCGTTACGTTGCCCATGGCAGCCAGCGCTTTGGCCCCCATGGAGGACGTGAGAAAATCGACTTGCCGCTGGAGTTTCATAATCAAATATTGCAGCGTATACAGCTTGCTGTCGTCAATGAAAAGCAGCACCTTATACCACTCGTTCCAAAACCCCATGGCGGCGAAAAGCCCGATGGTGGCGAAAATCGGCTTGGCGCACGGCAGGATGATGCGGAAATAGATTTGCACATCGCTCGCGCCGTCGATCTTGGCGGACTCCGCCATCGCCTCCGGCAGGGTTTGAAAATAATTGCGCATCAGGAACGTGTTAAACGCGTTCAGCGCGCCGGGCACGATGAGCACCCATAGCGTATCGCGCATATTCAATACCCGGCTGATGAGTATGTAATTGGCGACCAGACCGCCGTTAAACAGCATGGTGAAGTATAAAAACATACTGATGCCGCTGCGGTATTTCAGCGACTTGACCGACAGGGGATAGGCGAGCATCCCCGTAAGCAGGAGCGTAAGCAGCGTGCCGCCGATGGTGGTAATGATGGTGATGAGATAGGCGTTGAGCACCGAATCGGTGCCGGTAAACACCATGCGGTAGGCGGTAAAATCCAGCTGGGATACCCACAGGCTATACCCTTCGCGCACCAGCACGTTTTCGTTGGTGAGGGAGGCGCAAAGCGCCATCCATAGCGGCATCAGGCACAGCAGTGCAAACAGCCCGGTCAGGAAATACGCGATGGCGACCAGCACCTTGTCGCCGCGGCTTTTGCGCAGCAGGGGGGAGATTGATTTTCGCACGGCTTGGTTCACCTCCTAACTTAAAACAGTGCGGTGTCTTTATCCACCTTGCGTACCGTAGCGTTGGTCAAAAGTACCATCACCAGCCCGAGTACGGACTGGAACAGCCCGACTGCGGCCGACATGCCGATGTCGTTGTTGGTGCGCAGGGCGCGGTACACGTAGGTGTCGATTACATCGGTTGTAGCGCGGAGCATGGCGTTATCGCCCACTAGCGCGTAGATCATGCCGAAATCGCCGTTGAAGATGCTGCCGACCGAAAGAATGAGCATCATGACCACGGTGGGGCGGAGCATGGGCAGGGTTAAGCGGCAGATGCACTGCCACCGGGAAGCGCCGTCGATTTTGGCAGCTTCGTACATGTTTTGGTCGATGCCGGTAATGGCCGCCAGAAAGATGACTGTGCCGTAGCCCACGCCCTTCCATAGCCTGAGGAATACGAGGATGCCCGGCCAGACCGACGCATCCTGATAAAAGCGTACCTTGTCCCCGCCGATGAGCAGCAGGAATTTATTGATTATGCCGTCGTTGGTGCCCAGAAATGCCAGCGCGAAAATGCTGACCACCGTCCAGGAGAGAAAATTGGGCAGAAACATGAGGCTTTGGGATACCTTTTGCATGGGCTTTACAGAAAGCTCGTTGAGCAGTACAGCCATGGTGACCTGCATAAACAGCCCGGTGGAAATAAACAGGGTGTTTAAGTACAGCGTGTTAAACGTAACGGGGAGCCAATCCTCGCTGGTGAAGAAAAACTCGAAATTATTCAGCCCGACAAACTTGGAGCCGAAGCCGAAGAAGCCGGAAATGGCGTTGTAATCCACAAAGGCGAAATACAGCCCGGCCAGCGGCGCGTAGTTAAACAGCAGAATGAACAGGATTCCCGGCAGGGCCATCAGGTACAGCCACCGGTTTTTCTTTAGCTCATAGCGCAACCCTGTTTTTTGCATGCGGTTCCCTCCCGTAACGTTGTGCCCGCCCATGCCGGGGACGGAGCCATGGAATGAGTAAGCGGGTCAGGCTTCTTCCGCCGCGATGAAGCGGTCGACAACCAATTGGCGAAATTCGGGCGACAGTGTGGCAAAGTACGCCGTAAAGCCCGTAACGCGCACTACCAGATCCGGGTAGAGCATGGGATCTTTATGGGCGGCCATCAGCTTTTCTTTATCCAGCACGTTCAGGTTAATCAGTGTGCCGCCTTTTTGCATGTGGGTTTTCAAAATCTGCTCCACCCGCTCTACGCCGCCTTCTTCCGCTGAAAGGCCGGGGTCAAACTCCAGTTGCAGGGGGCAGGTGTTGCCGTAGCCGGTTTGGATGTCCGCAACGCCTGTTGCCATGGCGGTAACAGCGCCGTCCTTGCGGAACCCCGGGTTGGGGTTGGCACCGTGGCTGACGGGCGCGCCCGCGTGCCGCCCGTTGGGCGTTGCACCGACTTCCTTGCCAAAGGCGATGGTGCTGGACCAGCTAAACCAGCCCGGTACCAGCGAAACGCCTTCCGGCATGGGTTGGGCGGCAACGGTAGCCGCGTACAGGTTACTGACCCGCTTGGCCCAGCGATCGCCTAACGTATTGCCGCCGCAATAGCGCGGCGAGGTTTGCAGCATCAGGCGCAGGCGTTCACCATCCACACCCGCGAAATCGCTGCACAGGGCTTGGTACACCGTGGCAAAATCGCAGCGTTTTTCTTTTACGATGCGCTGCTCCAGCGCGGCGAAGGAATCGGCAATCGTGCCCAGTCCCACGCCGTCCACCCCGATGGTTTTCAGGCGCGCACAAACGCTGATGTCCTCGCCCTTTTCCAGCGTATCTTCCATCATCAGGTTCATCACCAGCTCCGGCATGACGTACTGCTGCTTGGCCAGATGCAGCCGAATGCCCTCGGCGGTGACGGCGACTGCGCGAGCCAGATGGGTTTGCAGGCGGGTAAACAATTCTTCCAGCCCCGGTTCTTGGCTTTGCGCCATCATCTCGTCCAATGCGAGACGGAAAACTTTGGCTACGTTGATTTTGACGCAGTCGTTCAGCGGGTATTCCGTGCCGGGCACCGCCATCCAGTTGCAGCCTACCGCGATGCGGCGCGCTGCGTCCAGATGGGTAACGCCGGGGTTGCGCTCGTACTGCATCAGCCCCTTGGCGCAGGAAAAACGCGGCCAACCGTTGCGGTCGACAAAAATGCAGGCCACCGCCTTATGCAAAAAAACGGGGTCGATGGCTTCGTGCATGCGGACGGTCAAGTTGGCGGAGGTGTTGAGCCGGTGCGCCGCATCCAGCACCAGATAGGAAAGCGGATTGGTCAGGTCATTTCCGTTTTCGTCCGCGCCGGACAGCTGGTGGTAATGTGTGTCGATCAGCAGCAGATTGGCGAGGATAAAAATCGCCTTTTCATCGTCCAGCCGCTTTTGCACGATGTCTTTTTGGTAGTAGGGGTATAAAAGCACATCCAAATTGCAGCCCGCGCCGTCCCGATCGTAAATGCGGGAGACGACCGAAAACCAGCTGATCCACTGGCAGGCCTCGTGGAAGGTTTCCGGCGGGGACAGGCGAATGGCCTGATTAACGCTGAGCATCTCCCGCAGGGTAACGGTCAGCTCGGGGCGGGTTTCCTCGCGCAGCAGCTGCTCGATCTTTGCGATGTGCAAATCAATAAACTGGATTATGGCGCGTACCGTAATCTCTTCGGCCAGATAAAACTCCGCCTTTTGCGGGTTGCGGCGGCGGCAGGCTTCGATTTTGTGCAGCAGTCCGCCAAACCCCAGCCTGAGCCCGATGCGGTAATCACACGCAAAATGCGCATCCGCGCCGATGCCGCTGTTGATGCCGTATTTTTGCTGCTCGGGTTTTAAGTGCTCGTAGGGATACAGCTTTGCAAAACTGCCGTCCCGGTAATAGGGCATCATATCCGCCCAGCGCCCGCAGAGAATTTCCAGTGGGTCCACGTATACCGGATGGTTTTGCAGCATCGCCTGAAAATTGAGCGCGTTGCCGATGGCGCCGTAAAAAAAGGGCTTATCGCCAGTCGGCAGCGGCGTAAAACAGTAGCCCTCCGGCAGGGGAATGGTGCCGTAATCGTCGCTGTCCATATAGCCGTTTTGGCGTGTTTTTTCCAGCGTGTGCTGTATTTTCTTTTCGCGAAGCAAAGTAATTCGATCCTGATAGCTCATCATACGGCAATCCTCCCGGCAATGCGCACATTTTGGCAAAATTGGCCGGCAATGCGCGCCAGCTCGTTCATTCTTTCGGAACTGGGGGTGATAAAGCGCTCCTGCTCAAACTGCCCTTTGCTAAGTCCCAGCGGGTGGTAGGGGAGCAGCTCGTAATACATAAGCGTAGGCAGTTTGCCTGCAAAGGCGGCGATGGCGGCAATATCCTCATCCGTGGCGTTTACGCCGCCGATGACGGGCGTGCGCACGATTAGTGGGCGGTCGATTGCCTGCAAATTGCGTAAAATGGTTTCGTTGCCCGCGCCGGTGTAGCGCTTGTGCTTGTTGCTGTCCATCAGCTTCAGGTCGGCCATGACCAGATCGCAATGCGGCAATACCGCCGCCAGCGTATCCGCAGAGCAGAAAAGGCAGGTTTCGATGGCGGTATGCACACCGGCTTCATGCAATCGCCGCAGCAGGGCGGCGGCAAAAGCGCTTTGCGCGGTCGGCTCGCCGCCGGAAAGGGTAACCCCGCCGGAGAGGGTTACGCCACTGGCGGCGCCGTAGTAGGCTTGATCCTCCAGCGCGATGGCGGCGGCTTCCTCTACCGTCATGGGAGTGCCGCATTCTACCCGCGCCCCTGAAAAGCAGCCCTCCGCGCAGTGCCCGCAATGGATGCACCGCTCTGGGTGAAAAATGGTTTCCGGTTCAAAACGGATGGTTTCCGGATTGTGGCACCATGCGCAGTGCAAAGGGCACCCCTTGCAAAACAGTGTCGTGCGAATACCCGGCCCATCGTGAACCGAGCAGCGCTGCACACTTGCGATCATCCCCTGTGGTAAAGCCATGGGTTTCCTCCGTAATGCGGGTGACTTTGGACACGGTTTACAACCCGTTTTCTGGTTATCAAACGTTTGATTAACTATATACTACCATAACGTACATCGGCAGTCAAGCCGGTAAATGATCTTTTTTATTTTGAGGGCAACATTAGCTGTGGTGCAAGGCTGACGGAAGCGACCCGCTCGCCGGAGACGGCGCGCAAAAGACTGCTGACAGCCAAACGCCCCACCTCGTACGCGGGCTGATAAATCGAGGGAAACGGCCTTTCCAGCAGGGGCATAAAGCTTAAATAGTCAAAGCCGGTAATGGTGTAGTCCTCCGGCGAAAGCCCGGACGCCAGCAGCGCTTCACGCACACCGACGGCGATTACGTCGCTGACGCAGGCGATGGTATGGGGAATCCGCTGTTTTTTCGATACCATCCTCTGGATGACGTCAATCCCGTTTTGCAGGTTAAAATCATCGCATTCCACGGTTGCAACCGTCGCCCCGCCTTCGGCTGCCGTTTGCAAAAAGGCTTCTTCCCTGCGGCGCATTAAATGGTGAATGTACAATATATCCCGGTGTCCCTGCGTTAGCAGGTGCGTCGCCATCAGTGCGCCGCCCTGCGCGTCGTCTACATCCACATAAAGCGTACCGGGAATGTTAAACCGCTCCATGCAGAATACGACTTTAATGTCGTGCTCCACAAGCTGGCGCAGCATATCGCCGATTTCGTCTGCCATGGGCATATAGGGGTTGGGGGCGTAAATCAGTCCGTCGATATTCATTTTTTGTACCGCGTGTACGGCCTTTTTTTCCTCTTCGTTGCCGCGGTAATAGCGGTAGATAAAATCGTATCCGCAATCCTTGGAGCCTTCCACCAGCCCGCGCAGCAACTCGGTATAAATGGAAATAGAGTAGTTTACGCCCAGCGGCATGATCACGGCGATCAACTCGTTTTTACCCATACGCAGGTTGCGGGCGCGCATATCGGGCGAATAATTCAGCTCTTTTGCGGCCTTGCGCACGCGCTGAATCACCTCGTCGGAAGCCGAGGTGTTGCCCATGCTGCGGCTGAGAATGCGGGACACCATGGAAACCGATACGCCGGCGGCTTGCGCAACGTCGCTGAGCTTTGGTTTATCTCGTTTTTCCGGTCTGGCCACAGCACTCACCCTTTACTGTGTTTTATGTTTTGGTCATTATATCATCTTTGTCAAATCGACATAAAATCAAACGATTGATATATTATACCACACCGGAAAGGAGAACACAATCCCGACTTGAATGATGGAGAATAAAAAGAAATGATCTACATATCAAGATGCAACGTTACTTGTATACCTACAAAATTAATTCTTTGCTTTGCGAGCAACTTTATATATCCTCCACATGATTGTGACTTGGTAAGAATACTCAAATTGATTATACAGAGCGTATTTTCAGTGTATTTGTTATGATCATTATTTTACTATATTTTCTAGATTTATCAATGCAATAGAATAAAAGACGGTGTTTTCCTTACGATTATTTCTGCCGAAACACGGTGTCGCCCTGGAGGTTTTACCTATGCAAAACAGCATGGAAATAAAACTATTACAGGGGAAGCAAGGCACATCCCGGCTCCCTTTACAGCTCCCTTGTCAGTTCCACAATTTTCTCTTTGGCCTGTGCAAGCACATTCTCGCCTTCGGGCGTGACGCTGTAATATTTGCGTATTTTGCCCCCGACGGTTTTATTTTGCATGGTCAATAAGCCATCGCGTGTTAAGCTGTGCAGTATGGGGTACAACGTGCCTGCGCTGATGCGGTAGCCGTGGCGGGCGAGCTCCTCCAGCATCCAGCTGCCAAAAACGGGCTGTTGTTTGGCGTGGTGCAGGATGTGGATTTGGATATAACCTAAAAACAGTTTGCGTAAGACCGTATCTTGCATCTGCTCGCCCCCAGTGTTATAATATCGGGAATCAATAACGAAAACCAATATCGAATATCGATAACGTATTGTACACCGCTTCACAACAGCCGTCAAGGAGGAACTGAGGAATGGACGCAATTCTGGCCGCTTCGGGCCTGCGGTTTCAAAACCTGATCGACTATCCGCCGATAGCCGTGCCGCCTTTGCAGGCAACGTTTATCCGCGGGGCTAGCGGCAGCGGGAAAAGCACATTGTTTCGGCTGCTTAACGCGACGGAATCTCCGTCGGCCGGTGCGGTGCTATACCGCGGGCAGGATGTAACCGGGCTGGATTCCATCACCCTGCGCAGGGAGGTGCTGCTGGTATCGCAAAGCGTGTTTCTTTTCAGCGGCACCATAGCGGAAAACTTTGACCAGTTTTACCAGTACCGGGAGCAATCTCCGATCAGCGATGAGCGCAAGGTATATTTTTTACATACCTGCTGCGCGGATTTTCCGCTGCAAGCGAAGTGCGATACGCTTTCCGGCGGCGAGCGGCAGCGGGTGTTTCTGGCGATACACCTTTCGCTTTCTCCGGTGGTGCTGATGCTGGACGAGCCAACCTCGGCGCTGGATGAGGTGACCGCCAACCGGCTGCTGACGCAGGTAAAAGCGTACTGCCAGCAAAACCAGATGACGCTGCTGGTCATCTGCCACGATCAAAAGCTGGTGGAAGCTTATGCTGATACGGTGCTTTCGCTGGGGCGGGAGGAAAGCGTATGAACGATATTGTCAAAATCCAAATTTGGCAATTTGCCTTGATTTATCTGCTGCTGCTGCTTGTGCTGGTGATCATGAAAAAAAGTAAAATCAACCGTATCAAGCTGATGGTGGTCGCCAGCGTACGGATGACGGTGCAGCTGGTGCTGGCAGGGTTGATACTGACCTATATATTCCAAAACCCGCACCCTGCCTTTACGCTTACTTATCTGGCGGCGATGACCGGGTTTGCCATCTACCGGGTGCTGTCCGATAATCAAAGCCTGAACCCGCGGTTCAAGCTGATTATCGCGGGTTCCATTGCCGCCTCCGGCCTGTCGGTAATTGTATTTTTCATTTGTGTTGTGGTAGGCGAAAGCATGTTTAACCCTCGTTATGTGATTCCCATTGCCGGGATGCTGATGGGCAATACGATGACGGGCGCAACGCTGGGTATAAAAACTTTCCGGGAGAGCTTGCGCGGGCAGAGAGACCGGATCAATGCGCTGCTGAACATCGGCGCGACGCCGAAAAAGATATTGCTGCCGTTTGTGCGGCAAGCGCTGGAAACCGCGCTTCTGCCTACATTTAACTCCATGGTCGGCATGGGCGTTGTTTCGCTGCCGGGGATGATGACCGGGCAGATCCTGTCCGGCACACTGCCAACGACCGCCATACTGTACCAGATCGCGATTATGATCGCCATTTGTACCGTGGTTTGCCTGTCCTCCTTCGGGGCGCTGTTCTTTGGCTATCAAACGCTGTATAACAAGCGCAACCAGATTACCGAGCCGATCGGATAACTTGGTGCCATATGATTGCAATGTTGGCGTGGGCTGTTGCCGGTATTTTTAGCGAAATTCTATATCCGTAATGAATAGCTGGTGGCATCTACAGTTTTATGGCGGGAAGGCCGGGCGATGGCCCGGGTGCAGGCAGCGACTGAAGCAAGAGCAGGGCAATTTGAAAAATTCACACCGGCACTTTGCCGTTTTCCGCCGGGTAGGATGCCGTTGCTATTCCCGATGAATATTCGCGTCCCGCCAACGGCGGGGGGCTGTACCGTAATACCGCCGGAAAGCCTGTGCAAACTGCGCGCCGCCGGAAAAGCCCAGCGAAGCGGCTAGCTCTTCCTGTTTCAACTGCCGGTTTTCCAGCAGCGCGAGCGCCTTTTTCATGCGTAAATCCGTCAGGCTTTCTTTGGGCGATTGCCCGCCAACCTCCAGAAACACGCGAAACAGCTGGGAACGGCTTAACCCTACAAAGCGGGCAATATCAGATACCTGTATGCCCAGTTGATAGTTACCCTCCATAAACCAGCAAGCCTTCTGGTAATACTGCTGGTGTGCATTGCTTTCCGTTTCCGGCCTGCTTTGGCCAATCAGCGAAAGAAAACGGTACAATCCTCCTAGTGCGGCCAGATTGCCCATCCGCAGGCCGGCGATTTCTTCGGCCATGGTGGTTAGAATGCCAAAAATCCGCTGTGGCGGTTCCAAGGTGAATACGGGCTGTTCCCTTATAAGCCCGGCTTGTTTGGTCAGCGCCTGCGCATCCTGCCCGTGATAGCCAACCCACGCATACGTCCACGGCTGTTTTGCGTCAGCCTGATACCGGGTGATTTCTCCGGGGAAAATGATAAAACCCTGCCCCGCCTGCACGGGAAACGTCCCCTGCCGGGAGGAAAAGGTGCCTTTGCCCGAGACAATGTAGTGAATCAAATAATAATCCCGCACAGCGGGGCCAAAGGAATGGCCGGGGGTACATACTTCCGAGCCGCATTGTTTTACAACGATCCGGCTGAGGGGCAAGCGGCTCTCACGCGCGGGGGTATACTCAATGGCCATGGCACTCACCTTGCAACATTTTATAGGGTACATACAACATAAACCCGCATTATTTAAACAATGGGTATGCTATACTTGCACCATTCTAGTATAAAGAGAACCGGGAGGAATCACAAGTGCCTAAAATTACGTTTATGGGAGCTGGCAGCACCGTGTTTGCGAAGAATGTGCTGGGCGACAGCCTGATGACGCCTGCGCTGGCCGAATCTACCATCGCGCTGTACGACATCGACGCGACGCGCCTGAAGGAAAGTGCGCTGATGCTGGAAAACCTGAACCGCAATGCGGGCGGCAAAGCGGTGATCGAAAGCTATCTGGGTGTGGAAAACCGCAGAGATGCGCTGCAAGGCGCCAATTATGTGGTCAACGCGATACAGGTAGGTGGATATGACCCCTGTACGATTACGGATTTTGAAATCCCCAAAAAATACGGTCTGCGGCAGACAATTGCCGATACGCTGGGCATCGGCGGAATCTTCCGCGCGCTGCGCACCATTCCTGTAATGCTGGATTTTGCGCGCGATATGGAGGCGGTTTGCCCCGATGCGTGGCTGCTGAACTACACCAACCCTATGGCGATGCTGACCGGGGCGATGCTGCGCATGACACCGGTAAAGACCGTCGGGCTTTGCCACAGCGTGCAGGTGTGCTGCCCGCACCTGTTTGAATCCCTTGCGATGCCTTATGACGAGCGAGTGCAGCAAAAGATTGCCGGAATCAACCACCAGTCATGGTTGCTGGAAGTAACGCGCGACGGCAAGGACCTGTATCCGGAAATTAAACAAAAAGCCGCCGCCAAAACCGAAAAGCACGACGATATGGTCCGCTTTGAGCTGATGAAGCGCTTCGGGTATTACGTAACCGAATCCAGCGAACATTCCAGCGAATATATGCCCTATTTTATCAAGGCGAACTATCCGGAATTGATTGAGCGCTTCAACATTCCGCTGGATGAATATCCCCGCCGCTGCGTGGAGCAAATTCAAAAGTGGAACGATCAGCGCGACGAGTTGGTGCACAACCACCAGCTGACTCACGAGCGCACCCATGAGTACGCCAGCTACATTATGGAGGCGATGGAGACCAACCAGCCGGTGAAAATCGGCGGCAACGTGCTCAATACCGGCCTGATCACCAACCTGCCCCGAAACGCCGTGGTCGAAGTACCTTGTTTGGTGGATAAAAGCGGCGTAACGCCCACGTATGTCGGCGACCTTCCGGAGCAGTGCGCAGCGCTCAACCGTACCAACATCAACGTGCAGCTGTTGACCATCGAAGCGGCAAGGACATTAAAAAAGGAAGATATTTACCGCGCGGCGATGATGGACCCGCATACGGCGGCAGAACTGTCCATCGACGATATTGTCAACCTGTGCGATGACCTGATCGAGGCGCATGGGAACTGGCTGCCCTCGTATACCTGATCGCTGCTTGAAGCTGCGCCTGACTGCGCGGCATCATAATAAAAGAAAAGCCCCGCTTATCTGTTTGGCAAAACGGATGAGCGGGGTGTTTGATTATTGATTTAGGGGAAACCGGTGGGGAATACTGCGGGTAGTAAGGTTTACGGTGATTTGTTTCTTCCGCAAACGCGGCGTAAGCGGATGCTGTTTTTACTGCATCATTTAGGCGCTGCGGTGCTAAATATCAACGGATGTACCTATGGGGAAAGGACGGTGCATGCGGCTTTCTCAATGCCTGCCGGACATGGCCCGGTATTGCCCCGGGGTGATGTTCAGCATCCGTTTGAACAGCGTACAGAAATACTTTGCGTCGGTATAGCCCACACTTTGGGCAATCTGATTGATGTGCAAATCCCGGTGCTTTAGCATTTCGCACGCTTTTTCCAGCCGGTGCCGCGTGAGATAGTCGTTATAGGTCATACCGAGTTCGCGCGTAAAGAGCCGGTTCAGGTACTGCGGCGTAATTTTCAGCGCCGACGCCATGTATTGCAGCGTAAGCGGCTCCGAAAAACGGTGGCGTACTTCCCGCAGCGCAAGCGTAACCAGCCGGGAGTAATCCTGGGTTCCGTCGTACCCCTCCACACCGGTAAAATAATCGTTCACCGCCCCGAAAAGCTCTTTTTGGGTTTTGGCTGCGGAAACCCGGTTGGTTGCCTCCACGTGGCGTTCTTCCGCCCGTTTGGCGTTGGTTTCGCCGGGCAGGTTGAGCTTATACAGCGATGTAGCCGCAAGCAGGCGGATATCATTAGGCGTGCAGCGTTGGCGGCATAAGGTACGCAGCTTTTGCAAGATCAGCTCCCGGCAGGCGGCGTAATCCTCCTGCGCATAAAACTGGTGCAGCTTGGCGCGGTAAAAGGTGTCATCCGCCACCCGTATCTCCGGCAGCGAGCGTACTTGCGCAAGCGGGAAAAAATGGCTGTCCAGCGGCAGGCTCATGGCAATCGCCTGCGTCACTTCCTGAAACAGCGCATACCAGTCGATACCGCTGTCCGGCAGCACCGTCGTATGGCAAAGCGTCAGTTCCGGGGTTGCACTCATCAGAATTTGCAGGTTGTAAACCGCGGTATCCTCGCCGCCATCCTGAAGTCCAATCAGGATGCCGCGGTAATGCCGGTCGGCCAGCGTGATAACATACACATCTTTACGGCGCATCAGTTCCGCCTTAAGCTTATCGGGCAGGTGGCGGTCCTGCCCCATGTATACTACGGCGGCCAGCAGCTGCGGATATCTGTGGTGCTGTAAAAAATCCGTAAAGGCTTCGTTCTCCTCTTCCGATACCAGCATCAGCCTGCGGCCGTCCAGGCTGATATTGGCAGGCAGCTTATCCAGCGCAGTAGCGTCGCGGCTGATCAATTGCAGCAGCGTCTTTGTAGCGACGGGCTTCAGCAAATACTCCGTAACGCCGTAATGGATCGCCTGCTGCGCGTAGCTGAACTCGGAATACCCGGTAATTAAATAGATGCGGGGAATGCGTATCCCTTTTTCACTCAGGGCTTTAATCATCTCCAGCCCGTTCAGGTGCGGCATGCGGATATCGGTAATTAAAATATCCGGGGGCATCTGGCACGCTTTAGCCAGCCCTTCCTCACCGTCCTCCGCGGTTTGCAGCAGCACGGGCACCTTTGCTGTTTCCAGCAGCTGTTTCATGCCGTCCCGCGCGTGGGGTTCGTCATCCACGATGAGTATATTCAGCATCGGCGCTCGCCTCCATTTGTTTCAGGGGGATATACAGGGTAAAACGGGTCCAGTGATGGGATGACGCCGCGTGGATGCGGGCGCCGGGGTAGTATTCCCGCAGGCGGTAGGCAATGTTGTTCAGCCCAACGCCGCCGTACTCCTCGCCCTCGTCAAACAGCCGGTTCATGCCGCGCAGCTGATCGGGCGCTATGCCGCTGCCGTTGTCCTCCACGCGCAGCAGCAGGTAACGCCCGCCCAGCAGATGGCTGTGGATAGAAAGCATGCCGGGGCGGGATAGGTTTTCAAAACCGTGCAGAATACTGTTTTCCAAAAAGGGCTGCAACAGCAGTTTGTGGATGCGCAGCGATAAAGTAGCCTCATCCACAAACAGCGTATAGCGGAAGCGCCCGGTAAAGCGGCACTGCTGCAATTCCAGATAGGCTTTCAGCCAATCCAGCTCATCCTGTATGGTCACGGTGGCGTTGACATGGTATACCGTGTGGCGAAGCGTTGTGGACAGCCTTGTGAGTTGGTCGCTCAGCAGGGGGGTGCCTTCCTGAATGGCCATCCAGTTGATGGCGTCGATGGTGTTGAACAGAAAATGCGGATTAATTTGCAGTTCCATGGCTTTCAGCTCCGCCTGACAGGCTTGCTGGTTTAAGGTGAGCATGCGTTCCACCTGTTGCCGGTTCTGCGCCAGCAGCGTACGGATTTGCCGGGTCATCACGTTGAAGGAGCGCTCGATAACCCCCAATTCGTTGTGGCTGCGCTCGGGTATTTGCACGTCCAGCTTGGTTTCGTCCACCTGCTGCATGGCCTGCGCCACTTGCTCCACCGTGCGGATGAACTGCTTGGTAAACATATAGGCAAGCACCAAAATCCCCATCAAAAAGCCGCCCATTACCAGCAGGTTGCTGCTCCACAGCCGGGTAAGCACCCCGGAAAAGGCGGAGTAATCCGTTAAGGCATACAGCTGCGTATCAAAAAGGCCTTGCTGCGCGCGGGATACCAGTAAATTGCCTTCCACAATGCGGGGCGTTTCGGACAGGTCGGTTTCTGCCAGCGTCGGGTAGAGCGTAAGTGAGGAAAACAGCGTGCCGGTCGGGTAATTTTTACTGACCAGTACGCGGCCCTGCGCCGAAACGATAACCGTATCCGTCCATCCGTAGGCGTGGGAGGCGGGGCTGTTAATCAGGTTTTGCAGGGTGTCGGGGGAAATAAACATGACCATGCAGCCTTCAATTTGCATTCTGTCGTAATGCAGGCTGGGCACGACAATATAGAAAACCGGGTTCTCCTCGTCGTAATACTCGCTGCCAAGCACGATAGGCTCCATCACCTGTGAGGCGAGCGTGTCGCACTGGCTGAGAAAATCGGTTGTGTGGTCGTTAAAAAAAGCGGTGACCAGCCGTGTTTTTTGCCGCTGCTGCGTATACAGGTAGCTGGAGCCGTTGTTGGCTACCACGCCTACGGCCTGCACCTCGGGAAAAAGCAGAATGTTGGAACGTATGGTATCCATCAGGCTTTGGGTAACGTTGCGGTATTCGTACTGGTCGGCGGTGGTGCTGGCCAGCAGCGATAAATTTTCATAATAATCCGAGTCGGTGCAGATCTGGATCATCAGTTTGCGGTAATCGTTCAAAGCGTTTTGCAGGTTGATGTTGGACAGATGCAGATTGTCTTCCAGCGTCTCCTGATTTTTCTGTAAAAACACGCCTGAGGTTTCACTTAGGTTAATAAACGTCAGCACCAAAATCGGCAGTACCGCCACGATCAGGAGAAAAAGAACCACCTGATAGCGCAGCTGCGTAATCTTATAGCCGAATATTTTTTTCACTCTTTGTATGCGTATCCCCCCAGCATCCTATTCTTTTCTTCGCCCGTTAGTAACGCGCCGGTTACATCTTTCCTTATTATAGGAACAACGGCCATGCGCGTCAATGCGGCTTGCCGGCACGGGTTTCATTTTGCAAACCAAAGTTCAAATCTTGGAATGGTTTTTCTTTTCCGGAGACTGCTATAATAAATGCAACAAGAATCCGCGGGTTTTACTGGGAACAGAATAATGCTTGAGGAGGCACACTGGATGAAACATGCACGTAGGTTTTTACTCCTGCTTACCGCTTTGGTAATGCTGTCCGGGCTAACGGGCGTCGGCGCGCTGGCGGAGGATCAGACCACAATCGAAATGTGGTATCACATCTCCCCGGATCAGGCGACGGTGTTGTTGCAGATGATCGACGAATTCCAGCAGCTCAACCCCGATATTAAGGTTGAAACGCAGTCCGTAGCCTTTGCGGAGATTAAAAAGCAGCTCTCCATCGGCGCGGCGGCCGACCAGCTGCCGGATGTCACCCTTTGCGATACGGTGGATAACGCATCCTTTGCCGCCATGGGCGTTGCCATGGATATTACCGACGAGGTAACCGCATGGGGCGAGGCCGATAATTTCTTTGACGGCCCCCACGCATCCGCCATGTACGAAGGCCGTTACTACGGTCTGCCTTATTACAGCAACTGCCTGGCCATTATGTACAACAAAGACATTCTGGACGAAATGGGCGTTGCCTATCCCACGTCGGACTGGACCTGGGACGACTTTAAGCAAATCGTAGCCGAAACCACGACGCCGGACCATTACGGCCTTACCATGTCGCTCATCAAATCCGAAGAAGGCACCTTTAACGTCCTTCCCTTCATCTGGCAGGCGGGCGCCGATTGGAACGACCTGAACAGCGAAGGCGCGAAAGAAGCGCTGACTATGATCAACGATTTCTACCAGAAAGGCTACATGAGCCGCGAGCTGATCTCCATGACGCAGGCGGACATGAACGCCAGCCTGTTCTGCACGGGCAAATCCGCGCTGATGGTGGCGGGCAGCTGGCTGAAAAAGAATATTGCCAACGAAAACCCCGATTTGAATTACGGCGTTGTAACCTTCCCCAATTACTACAATGCGGCTTCGCCCATCGGCGGCGGCAACATCCTGATGATGAAGGATGATCATCGCGATGCGTCCTGGAAGCTGATGGCTTTCCTGAGCAGCAAAGACAACTCCCGTAAGTTCTCCGAATCCGCCGGATATTTCTCCTCCCGTACGGACGCTGTGGCGGAGTCGACCCTCTGGCAGGAAGACCCGGTGCTGAGCGTATACCTCAAGCAGTTGGAAGTCGCACGTGCCCGTGGCCCGCATCCGCAGTGGCCCAGCATCTCTTCCGCGATTCAAACCGCTTATCAGGATGTGCTTTCCGGCAGCGCGACCGTAGACGAAGCGTTGGCAAAAGCGGCGGAGGATATCGCCAAAATTCAGTAATGTTTTCTGCCCGTTGCCGATTCCCCTGATGTTTCATTCACCACGGCATGGTAACCGCGAGTGCCAAGCCGCTGGATGCGCGGCATGCTCACAGGCTGCGTTGGGGGGATCGGCGCGGGCCGGATTCCGGGTACGGCCCGGATGGTTTTCCCTTGGGCGGCGGATGGCAGCCAGTCCTTTCGCCGCCTGTTTTTTTTCACCCTTTTTACGGCTGAAAACATGTGTTTACAAGGATAAACGGGTTGTTTTTCCGCCGGGTAACTGCACCGCGGCAGGTGCGCGGAGCACGGTATTCCAGGTCAGAGGAGGTCTTTTTGTGAAAGCGGGATATTTTTCGCGCAGGCGGTTGGTATTTCTTGCGTTTGTGCTGCCCGGCGCACTGTATATGACGTTGATGATCCTGCTGCCCATTGGGTACAACATACTCATCAGCTTTAAAAACGTCGGTCTGATGAACTTTGCGCGCGGCGGCAGCGTATTTGTCGGGCTGGAAACGTTTCAGGAAGTATTTTCGGAGAAACTTTTGTATACCGCCATCAGCAATACGATTGTGTTTACGCTGTTGTGCCTGCTATTTCAGTTTCCCATCGGGCTTTTGCTGGCGATGTTTTTTGCCCGCAGGTTTCCCGGCGCGGCTGCGCTGCGCGGTGTGAACGTCGTCGGGTGGATGATTCCCATGGTTGCGGTGGCGGGCATTTTTAAATATATGTTCAACGCCGACATCGGCATCATCAACCGTATGCTTTCCGCCGTAGGGATGATACACGAGCCGGTGCAATGGCTGGCCTATGGGGATACCGCCATGGCCGCAGTCGTGATCGCCAACATCTGGAAGGGCGTTCCCTTCAATATGATTTTACTGGCGACCGCCCTGACCACCTTGCCGGAAGATGTGTACGAATCTGCTTCCATTGACGGCGCAAACGCCATTCAGCGGTTTTTCTACATCACGGTGCCGTTGCTTAAGCCTGCAATGATCTCGGTATTAACGCTTGGCTTCATCTACACGTTCAAGGTGTTCGACCTTGTTTATGTGATGACCGGGGGCGGCCCCGGCAGCACGACGGAAATGCTTTCCACGCTTGCCTACCGCTATTCGTTTACGGAGTATAACTTTTCCCAGGGGGCTGCGGTTGCCAACGTGCTTTTCGTACTGCTGATGCTGGTGGGCAGCATATACATACACATTACCAACCGCGAAAACGAGCAGGCGTAAGGAGGCGACCGGAATGAAAAGAAAATTAACGGAAAAGCAACGCGGCCTGCTGATGCTGTTTGCGGCGGTTGCCATTACCATGGTGCTTCTGTTTCCGCTGTACTGGATGCTGACCACTGCCGTGCGCATACCCGGCGAAGCGTTCAGCAACCCGACTTTTTTCCCGCAGCATATCAGCCTGGACGCGTTCCGCTTCACCTCGGAAAACGGGATTACGCTGGATGTATTTTTCCTCAACAGCGTTATCGTATCGCTGGGTGCAACGCTGCTGACGGTTTTGCTGGCGGTGCCCGCCTCCTACGGGCTGGCGCGGTTTCGCAACTGGTGGGTCGGGTTCCTGTTGTTTGTGTTCCTCGTAGCGCAGATGATGCCGTCCTCGCTGATTTTAACGCCGCTGTTCATAGCCTTTAGCAAACTGGGGCTGATTAACAACCTGTTGGGGGTTATACTGGCGGACGCGACGATTACCATACCCTTTGCGGTGATTATTCTGCGTACGTTTTTTAAAGACATTCCCGCAGAGCTGGAGGAAGCGGCTACCATCGACGGCTGCGGCCCATTTGCCACGTTCCTGCACATTATGGTGCCGGTCAGTTACCCCGGTATTATTACCGCCACGGCGATGTCGCTCTTCATGGCGTGGGGCGATATGGTGTTCAGCCTTACATTCCTCAATAAAGACGCGCTCAAAACGCTTCCGCTGATTTTGTACAAGGCGATGGGGGAATTGGGCGTGCGCTGGGAAGTATTGATGGCATATGCGACGATGGTGGTCGCGCCGATCGTGATAATGTTTATTCTGTTGCAGCGGCACATCGTCAGCGGTTTAACCGCCGGCGCGGTGAAAGGCTGACGGAGGAGGATGAAGGATGGACGATCATTTGGTGCAGCGTAACGAGCTGGGCGAAATTATGCACGGGTTAACGGACGAGCGCGTTGTGCCGCCCGAAAAAGTATGGATCAATATGCCGACGTTTCCGCAGGTCTCGGCTTCCAAACGCCTTTCCATGCTGCTGGCCAGCCGGGTAAAGGCGTGGCATGTGCAGGGCAGCCGCGCTGTGCTGACGGTGGAAGGCCGCTATGTGGCGGAGCGTTATACCTACCGTTATTTTGATTACCGGCAGGTATTCAGCGATCAGGGCAATACAACCACCCTGACTGTGCTGCTTGATTTTGTGCGAAACCGCACCGTCCGGCTGACGCTGTGCGAAGGGTTTACCCCGTACGAGCCTGAAAGCGATATGATTTCGCCGATGGAGCGGCAGCCGCAGCCCACGTTGACCGTGCAGGAGGATGAAACAAGGCTGACGCTCAGCAACGGCTGGATTACAGCGGTAATTGATAAAAACGAATGGAACCTTGCCCTGTCGGACGGGAAAGGCGAGTTTTACCGGCAGTTTGGGCGGGATAACCACTCCTATATGCCATACGAAATTACGCCGTTCGGTTTTCTGTACGACGGGGAAACCGGACGCCGCTTTGCCAGCGAAGCGGTTTGTGCCGATGCGTACGAGAGCTTTTACGGGCTGGGCGAAGTGTTTTCGGATGTGGATCACCGCGGGCGGAAATACCGGCTATGGAATACCAATGCCCTCGGCGTGAATACCGAACGTATGTATAAAAGCATCCCGCTGTATTATTCCAGCCGGGGGTACGGTATGTTTTTGCATACCTCCAGCGCGGTGCAGGCGGATTTTGGCGCCGACCTGAGCAAGGCGGTGCATCTGCTGGCGGAGGATGACGGGCTGGATTGCTTTATTATGCGGGGGGAAAACCAGCGCCAGCTGCTTGCCGAATATTTCGCATTGACCGGGTTGCCTGTGGTGCCTCCGAAATGGAGCTTTGGGCTATGGATCAGCAAAATCAGCTACCGCAGCCGCGAGGAGGTAGAGCGCGTCGCCCGCCAGATGCGGGAGAACGATCTGCCCTGCGATGTGATCCATGTCGATACGGACTGGTTTGCCGAAAATTGGATTTGCGACTGGCAGTTTGAGCCGGAGCGGTTCCCTGATGTAGCCGGTATGATTGAGCAACTGCACCAAAACGGCTATAAGCTGTCCCTGTGGCAGCTGCCCTATGTGGAGCGCGGCAGCATATCCCACGCGGTGTATGACGAGGCGATGGAGAAAGGCTACTTCGCTTCCATGCCGGATGGAGATATTCGTTTCCCGCATGGGTTGATTGATTTTTCCAATCCCGAGGCTGTGCGCTGGTACCAGCAAAAGCTGCTCAAACCGCTGCTGGAAATGGGCGTGGATGTAATCAAAGCGGATTTTGGCGAGTCCGCGCCGCCGTTTTTCAAGTACGCGGGTGTGGAGGGCGCTAAAATGCACAACCTGTATGCGCTGCTTTACAATCAGGCGGCTTACGAAGTGACCCGGGATGTGAAAGGGGAGCAAAACGCGCTGATCTGGGCGCGCAGCGCCTTTGCCGGCTCCCAGCGTTATCCGGTTCACTGGGGCGGCGATGCGGGCACCGATTTTGGCAGTCTGGCGACTTCCGTAAAGGGCTGCCTCAATGCCTCCATCAGCGGGATTCCGTTTTGGAGCAGTGATTTGGGCGGCTTCTGGTTTGACACCGACCCACAGCTGTATATTCGGTGGGTGCAGTTTGGCATGTTCTGCTCGCATGCGCGCCTGCACGGTTTCTATACGCGTGAGCCATGGGATTACGGCGGGGAAACCGTTACACTTTTCCGGCAGATCGTCAAGCTGCGGTACCGGCTGCTGCCATATGTGTACAATCAGGCGCTGGCTGTGCGGCAGGAGCAAACGCTGATGCATCAGCCCCTGAGTTATGCCTATCCGGATGATCTTACCGCGCGGAATGTGGATACGGAGTACCTGTTCGGGTCCGAGCTGCTGGTAGCGCCGGTGCTCACGCGGGATCATCAGGTGCGTGTCTACTTCCCGCAGGGGCGGTGGACGGACTTTTTCACCGGGGAAACACACCGCGGCGGGCAATGGGAAACCTTTACCTGCCCGATGGACCGGTTCCCGGTGTATCTGCGGGAAAACGCGATCGTCCCCATGGGGCCGGAGCAGCAGTATGTGGATGAAAAACCGCTGGAGGAGCTTACGGTTATCCTCGCGCCCGGTGAAACCGCCGGAGAAAACAGCCTTACGCTGTATGACGCGGGTGTAACGCTTGCCCTGCGTGTGCGGGAAGATACGCTCACCTTTGGCGCCGATGCGGGTACCTGCGCCTGCACGCTGGTTTGGCGAAACGTACAGCTCAAGCAGGCTGCCCTGAACGGCAGCGAACTGCCGCTGCGCCGCAGCGGTGCGGACACGTATATACAGGTTCCTGCTACCGCCGCCGCATGGCAGGTACAGGCAACGCGGTAGCGCAAGGAGGAAAAAAGCATGGCTTATTATGTTGCGCCCCCCTTTAACGGGGAGATTACCGGAAACCGCATCGTATGGGAAACCCGTGGCGAACTGCTGTGGCTGGAGCCATACGGGCCAAACGTGATACGGTTTCGCAGTACCCCTTGCCTGCGAATGGATGAAACACGCAACTGGACGTTGCTGCCGCCGCTGCCTGCCCCGGATGTAACGGTAACGGCGGATGAACGGCAGGGCGTGCTTGTAAACGGATTGCTAACCGCTACCGTTACCGGCGATGGCAGCGTAACCTACAGCCGTACCGATACGGGCGAGGTGCTGCTGGCGGAAAGCTGGATCGACGGCCGGGCACATACCGCGCCGCTGCGCCGCGCACGCGAATACCGCTGCCTTGCCGGAGACGAATACCGGATGGGGCTGTATTTTCAGCCGGATGCAAACGAGCACTTCTACGGCATGGGGCAGGAGGCGAACGATTGCTTCGACCTGAAAGGCTGCACGCTGGAACTGTGCCAGAAAAACGGTAAATGTACGATTCCGTATGCGGTATCCTCCAAGGGATATGGATTTATCTGGAATAACCCCGCTATCGGCCGGGTGGAATTTGTAAACAACCACACCCACTGGTATGCGGAATGCTCCCGGCAGCTGGATTATCTGGTACTAACCGGAGAGAGCATACCGGCGATGAACCGCACGTTTACCGGTATTACCGGACGCGCGCCGCAATTGCCCGATTGGGCAACAGGCTTTTGGCAAAGCAAGCTGCGTTATGAAACGCAGGAAGAACTATTAACCGTGGCACGGGAGTATAAACGCCGCGGTCTGCCGCTGAGTGTAATTGTAATCGACTACTTCCACTGGACGCAGCAGGGCGAATGGAAATTCGATCCGCGCTACTGGCCGGACCCGCAGGCAATGGTGGACGAACTGCAAACCATGGGCATCCGCCTGATGGTTTCCATCTGGCCTACGATGGACCCGCGCAGCGAAAACTACACCACAATGCGGGACCACAATTATCTTTTACGGTGTGAAAAAGGCGTAGACGCTGTGTTTATGTTCTTCGGCCCGCAAACCTATGTAGATTGCACCCATCCGGGCGCGCAGCGTGCCTTGTGGGAACGCGTGCAGGATGGGTATGGCCGCTACGGTATCCATACCTTCTGGCTGGATGAGGCGGAGCCGGAGATGCGGCCTTACGATTTTGACCATGTGCGCATGTATCCGGGCAGTGCGCAGGAAGTGGGCAACCTGTACTGCGTTGGGTTTGCCAAGGCGTTTTATGATGGCCTGCGGGCGCAGGGCAAAACGGTATGCAATCTGGTGCGTTGTGCCTGGCTAGGCAGCCAGCGCTTTGGCGTGGTGCTCTGGTCCGGCGATATTGCCTCCACGTTTGACAGCCTCCGCAAGCAAATTAAGGCGGGGCTGAATGTGTCGCTGTGCGGTATTCCCTGGTGGACGACCGATATTGGCGGTTTTCTGAACGGCGATCCACAGGACCCGCATTTCCGGGAATTACTGATTCGCTGGTTCCAGTTTGGGCTGTTCTGCCCCATCATGCGGCTGCATGGTTTCCGCCTGCCGGAGCCTGTGCGCGATATACTCAACCCGGATGGCTATTGCGGCTCCGGCGGGGATAATGAGGTATGGAGCTTTGGTGAGGAGGCACTTGCGATACTTACATGGTGCCTGCACACGCGCGAAACGCTGCGGCCTTACATTATGCGGCAGATGGAACGCGCTTCTGCGGATGGCACGCCGGTGCTGCGGCCGTTATTTTTCGATTTTGAAGCCGATGCAAACTGCTATGCCGTGGACGACGAGTACCTGTTTGGAGACGAGCTGCTGGTTGCGCCCGTAGCGGCGGAAGGAATACGCGCCCGGAACGTATACCTTCCGACTGGAGCGAAATGGGTGAACGCTTATACGGGAGAAGCCCATACTGGCGGGCAGTGGCTGGAGGCGGATGCGCCGCTGGCGCGGATACCTGTGTTTTGCAGGCAAGGCAGCGGGATCCGGCTGGGATGAACAAAAGAAAACAAAATAGGTAAGCGGCATACAACCCGTTTGGTTCCGCATCAAAGGAACCAGACGGGTTATGTTTTACCGAAGACCCCTTGATCTGTTTGAAGCGATATAGAGCATAGATAGCTGCTTTTTCTTGTTTGTTATATCTTACCGTAGTATAATTGATAGAAAAGAAAGAACATCAGTTGCTATTGTGCATTTTTGCCGGTATAGGAATAAAGGAAAAAGGGAGCGTTGCATTTGCAGAAGTGGGAGTATCGCTGGATTAATACGTCGTCATTGTATCTGGACGGGAAAAAGGTTGTGAAAGAGCCGTTTATTGATGGAAAAACGTTATTTGAGTACATCAATTATTTAGGCAGCAAAGGCTGGGAATTGGTAAGCGTTACCCCGACGAAAGGCAAATCAAAAAAATCGTATTATTATTGGTTCAAGCGCCCTGTGGAATAGCGTATAAGCGGATGGCCTTGGGGTATAGCAGGGTATATATGGAGCAAGATACGGCGATCATGGATTTAGGGGACAGCCTTTATCTCTGGCGCATGGCTTTGCACCGCAGATGATGCGGAGGTATACATGCATGATCAGTGGCAGCCGGCAAGGAAACGGCAAACCGCTTTCCGTATTTCCAACGGAGCAGGAGGCGGGCAAAACGGAGAAATTCCGGATGATAACGAAACCGCTGCGCCGAATGATAAACGATACTCGAAGCTGGTTATTAGGATACGCCAGTGTGAAGGAATAGCATAAATAGGGTAACAATAAAGGAGCATCCTTATACGGGATAGCTCCTGCTTTGATAATGTGGGGCTGTGGGATCACGGGTTCTTCAGCAGGCTTTGCACGGCTTTGTATAGCGGAAGTTCCGCCGCGTGCGAAAGATACGTAAGCATTGCTTCGACTGCTTTTTCGGTATAGCCGTACCCGGGCATCACCGCTTGCAATACCTCCCCGGACACCAGCTTTTCTGCCCGCCGCAGCGGGGAAAACGCATCCGCTTTTTTACCTTCTAAGATCGAAAGCACCTTTTGTGCGGCTGTGACCTGCACCTCGTAAAACGCGGCGGCTTCTTCGCCCCGCGCGCAGCGGAGCAAGCCGACATACAGATGAAACAGGGCATCCAATGTAAGTTCGTCCATGGTAAGGGCAGGGGGTTCGCTTGCGCAGACGGAGACAGGTTCCCATCCATCCTTGCGCCATAGGTAGGCACCGGCGCCGTGCGGAAAGGTTGCCAGCTGATCGGGCATGACGATGCCAAAATCGCAATATACACCGTCCGAAAACAGCAGGTTCACGGCATCCCCATATTGAATTTGCATGGCGTCTATCGGGCAAAGCGCTTCCAGCCGGGATACCTGGCTAAGAAGCTCCGCTTTTGCCTGCGGTTCGGCCAAGACCAGAAAATCCAGATCGCTGCTGTTGTCAAACCGCGCCCGAATGGCGTTGGAACCAAACGCGACTACCGCAAGAACATTGTGGAGACTGGAGTAGTAGTTTACGATTTCATCCATACGCTGCAGTGAGCGTTCCCTCATGCCGTCTCTCATGGCAAATGTACCCCCCGTGATTTTCTTTGTGATCTTTTGATTAAGAAAACTGGATGCGCCTGTTCCACATACTGTTGCGTTCCTTTATAAACAGCTCGATTTGAAAAGAAAAGCCGCGGCTTGGTATTGCTGTTAGCTGTATTATTTATGCGGGGGTGGCTGCTGCAAGATACGCCGGTATGGGGTAGGGATAATAATCGTATCATTTCGCTGCTTTTTTGTTTTTTCCTTTTTCTTATGAGGGGGAGAATTTGAATTTGGCAACCTTGCACGCAACAGCGCGGAATTTCTTTTGCTGACGGTTTATGGTATCCAAAGTTTCGGGCAGGGCTGCCAGCTGAAGGGTGCGAGCACCTTTCCCCGAAGCTTTTTGATGCGGAAACGTAAACTTGCTTTGCCGGTAACGGCAGCCTTTTCGCCGATGCGTAGCAACCAGTTATACCGGCGCCACCGCATCCATTTTCAAGATGCTCATTCCGATGGATTGCGGGGGATTGATTGGAATTCGGCACGAAACTTTCTTAGAAAAAACCGCCCGATTTTGCATGGCCAGTGCTGGTTTTCCAAATTCACCACGGAGCATTCCGCGTATGCAATTTGGTTATGCTCTACCCAAACGTCCAGCAATCTTTCCGCAAGATAGCCAAATACCCGTTGATCTTTTGGCGGATACTCTGTGATGTCCAGCCTTTTCTCTACTGCAAACAATATCTGAAACAGCCATTCTGAATAGGCATAAAACAGATTGCGCCTCATTAAAAACATATTGAAGCGATGGCCCCGGGTGCGTTGCATAGTGGCGTGCCATGCAGGTAAGTATTCCGGAAATTGTTCGGAAAGCACAGCCTGCGCTACGGCTAAGTCTTTCGCGTGATGCGCGTGTTCATATTGCGACCGATTGGTTTCGATCCAATAATGTCTTTTACGGGGAAGCACCAAATCGTGCTGTTGAAAGTACCGCTGGACGGCTGTTTCGGTTAAAATCCTTGGCTTTTTGCGTTTCCACAATTGGCGCGTGCTAAAATAACGGCGATAATTGCATAGCCCGTAAATATCCGCCTGCACATTCTTCCATGCCCAATATTGGCCTGTCAGCTCACAGAATGTGTTGCTCCCTGTATTGCGCTAGTACCGCTGCTTTAAACGTCTCCTCTATGGCTTCATCTCGTACCAAACCATGTATATGGCTTCCAAAAACGTCACGTCGTGGCGACGGTATTTTGACCGGTCGGTTTTTATAATCTGACAACGATTGAACTTCATTGTGTTTCTCCCTTCGGTGTTTCCTTACCGCGATGAAAGGGTGCAATATTTGTACATATATAAATAGCATGAATGAAAAAATATCTTACCAAAATACTATCTGTACAGATATAATATTGTACAATATTATATATCTGAAAGTTGGCGTTAGAATGGCGACTACGAAAGCCCAACAAAAGGGCGTGAATAAATATATGAAGAACAATTATGATAACTTGCGTATAGTAATACCCAGAAGCCAAAAGCCGACATTGAAGCCTAAACCAAGAGCATAGGCGAATCCATTAACGGGCTTGTAAATATGCTACTACGTGCAGATATCAGTATGTCGGCGGAGGAATGGAAGAGCCCGTCAGAACAATGTAGCAACAAAGGGGCTTTGTGATGAACTACAAACAACAAAAGGGGATTTTGTTTGCGATCCTTGCTGCAGCTTTCTATGCAATCAGTGCGCCCTTGTCAAAACTATTACTTGAATCTATTCCGGTAACAACGATGGCGGCTTTGCTATACTTAGGAGCAGGTCTTGGGCTTGCCGCCACAGAAGGCATACAGAAGCTGCTCGGTGTAAAGAAATATCATTCAGAAAAACCACTGGATCGAAAAGACCTTCCATACACCGTCAGTATGATTATTTTAGATATCGCTGCGCCAATTCTCCTGATGCTCGGTTTAACAATGTCCACAGCAGCAAATGTTTCCCTGCTCAATAATTTTGAAATTGTTGCCACTTCTCTAATAGCAATGTATTTCTTTAAGGAACATATTAGTAAACGCCTCTGGTTTGGGATTATTTTAGTAACCGCATCCTGTATGATATTATCATTTGAGGATTGGAGCAGTTTTTCTCTTTCACTTGGTTCCGTTTTTGTACTACTAGCCTGTTTGTGTTGGGGGGTGGAAAACAACTGTACAAGAATGCTATCATCGAAGAATCCCATACAAATCGTTATCCTAAAAGGATTGTTTTCCGGCATTGGTTCTTTACTTATTGCATTGTTTCTAGGTGAAAAAGTGCATGGGTATCTAAATGTTTTCTGGGCTCTTCTTTTAGGCTTCGTAGCTTATGGAGTGAGTATTAGTTTCTATATCTATGCTCAAAGAATGCTTGGAGCTGCAAGAACAAGTGCATATTACGCGATTGCTCCTTTTTTAGGTGTTGTGCTCTCTCTGCTTATTTTTAACGAGATACCAGGCCTACCGTTTTTCGTTGCTTTACTTGTTATGGGTGTAGGAACTTGGCTTGTTACCATAGACGCAAAACATTGACAACATAGCCAGAAGAATAGTATAAGAAAGAGAGCAGTAAGCGCGCTGCTCTTTTTTGTAAAACAAAAACCCTCAATCCGTTACAGATTGAGGGTTTTTATGGTGGAGCATAGGAGACTCGAACTCCTGACCCAAACACTGCCAGTATCAAAAATGGGATTCGTTCAGATTCGGGGATGCTCGCTAAGCCCCTATAAATAAAGGTTTTAACGTTGCGTGTATTCATCTAGCTTCACCTAAGTTTATCGGCGTTGCTATGGGCGTTGGTACGGTATATAATATAATAAAAATAAATAATAATAATATATTTAAAATGAGGTTATCTAATGCGGTTCAAAAGGGGTTCAAAAGGTTCAATAGTCTACCTACAACTCTCATGTTAGGGAAGATGCATTTCTTGCATGATTCCCTTGCGTGTATTTTTAATGAGGTATGCCAGTCTATCAAGGTTGCTTACCTTGCTGGTTATGTCACCCCACAGTACAGCTGTCTCAATCATACTGCCTATACGAGGGGGTTCTGTTTGCATTGGGGAACTCAATGTATAGCTTGTGTCATGCATCGGATTACGCACGGACGTTGCCTGCATACTACCCAGTGGGGGGGACAGAGTTCTCGATTTTTAATTGTAATAATAGCTTGTTACCGGATTTCAAACAAAAGGATTTGCTATTGTTTCTTGAGTTACGCTTGAAACGCCGATACCATCTTTTTAAGACCGAGTATGGTTTTCGGGTCATGTTTCGGAGGTGACAATCTGCGCGATGGTTTGTGTTTTCAAATCGTTATAGCGGCGATCAAATTAATGGCGAATATCCTACCTTCTGTGAGCTGAGAAACTAGATGTGTATGTTTTGTTCTTGAAATTAAATCCTTCTAAACAAGTCTTATTTAGTTAGCAATTATGAGAAGTAATGGCAAAGCCATTGATGCTACAATAATGTAAACATGATCATAATGCATCAGACCCTAGCTGGTTTCAACCTTTTAATATCTATGATAAGTTCATCTGAAATATTTTACATGGAAACAATTCTTTGTAAAGTAAAACGAAAACATCAGAAAAGATGATCAACAACAAAATGCTCTTAATGAACGATTATGAAAATCAATGAACACGATGGTATGGATGAATCGTTTTCAGTTGCAAAAGAGCGCTTTCTAGAGATGGACAACGCATAAATCTTTCAAATTCTGATTTTGTTACATGCGTACATTCGAAGATTATTCCGCTGTAAAACTGAATTTCCAGAATGTTGTTACCCCAACTGACAGTTGCAATATTTAGCGACGCTACAACTAATGGACGCATGCTATCATCTCCTTATCGTAATGCTTGATACAAAAACATATCACTACCCGGGTAGCTTTACAGAGGTATTCAAAGCCAATGCTGTTCAATAATTTTTGTCAGCTGTCTCTCGCAATTCATAGATTTGCATCAATGAATTATTCCTTGTCTCCTTGTTATTGATAAAAATGACTGAAAGACACGGCATATCCCGGATAGTTTAGCAATTGGAGAGTCTCGTCGTCCAGTCGCATAATCGTGAGCGTAGCGCCCATCATGTCAAGCGAGGTAAAATAGTTACCGACCATAGAACGGGAAATGCATACCCCTTTTGCGGTCAGCACATCGTAAACTCTACCGAACAGGATATTCAGTTCGCTAAGCATTGTGTTGCCCAAACCGGATATCATCACTGCGACTCGGCTTGTTGCGTCAAGAGGCATATCATTTAGAATTTCGCTCAACATGATGTCTGCTGATGCATTTGCAGACCTGAGCTTGCAGGTATCCTTGCTGAAAAGCCCATGATGACCCACTCCGATTTCCATGGTGCCGTTTTCAATCAGGTAATTAGGCCGACCTGTTTCCGGGATGATACAACTTGCTAAACCAACTCCGATGCTGCGTATATCAGATACAGCTCTCTTAGCTACTGATTCCATACGATTCAGGTCGTACCCATTGGCTGCAGCTGCACCTGCCACTTTCCACAGAAAAACCTCACCTGTCATGCCACGCCGTTCACTGATATCCGGGAATGCCACATCATCATTGATAACCACCATGCGTACGTCGATCTTCTCCTCTGCGGCTTGCTTAATAGCGACTGTGGCGTTGGCAATATCTTTTGCGTAGTTACCACACAAACACAATACTCCAAGCCCAGCATCAGCAGAACGGAATGCCTCATAAAAAGATTCTATAGTCGGGGGCGTAAAGGTTTCACCTATGGCGACTGCATCTAGCATGTTCTTACCCAGATAACCCATAAACGCTGGGTCATGACCCCAACCGCCGCCAGCCACCAGACCAACCTTGCCGGCAACGGGAGCTGCAATATATTTCAGTGTCCGGGAGCATGCGGTATGTGCCACTACATCTGGATAGCATTTAACAAAACCAATTATGGAATCATCAACAAAGGTATCTGGATCGTTGACGAATTTCTGCATTGTATTTATATGCATAGTTAAATCCCTCCTGTTTATTGGTGCCGAATCGATTTGAAATAATTAATATATACATCGATCTCCCGATCGCTGAAACGTTTGTTTCGTTTGCTGACTAATACGAAAGGTTTCATACGAATGTATGTCTGCTTTAGGTCTTTGGTATTCAGGAAGTCTGTAATACCTTCCACTGTGTGGCTGATGTGGTTGAACAACTCCGCGACATTTACCTCGCTAGGTGTAATAAGCTCTTCCAGCCGGATGACGGAAAGTTCTGCTGTACTAAGCCCCATTTCTGTTTCTTTTTGTGTAATAAGATCGATCAATGCGGAATAAATCTTAACAAAGGTAGTGATTCTCAGATCATTGGAGCGATTGTACTTTTGATTGAAACCAGCAGAATCCCAGCCAATGTATGTACTAATGTCTACATTGCTGATTCCGTACCGAGCAGAGATCGTGTTAATTCTGTTATAAATACAGTCCACTAGAAAATCTTTCGTAATCTTTTTTAGTGCGAGCTCTTCAAATTCAGTCAAAGCACTTACCCGCCTTTCCGTAAGCAGAGATTCAATTTTCAAACATCCCAATCTGTCAGCAAAATGCCGCACGCAACGATTGAAACGATATATCAATAATAGTATATCGAATTCTGTAGGATGCGCAAGCTGTAATCATGCCCGAAATGAGCTAATTCACTATTGATTGCATCAATTATTTTCTAACGTAACAAAATAGGGGTTTATAACCACAAGTTGATGAAATCAATCACTGTAAAAATAGAGGAAGACCGGTTGATTTTTACGAAAATTCAAAAATCGATGCGAATAAGCTCATTTGTTACATGCTTTCACCATTGAAATTTGTACATAATGGTTTACAATATGCCATATAGTTTATTAACGAAGCGATGTTACTAATTATTTGTATAGACTGGAATTCGGAGAACTATGCGCCACGCAAGAATTCAAAGGATGCCACCATACAGCTAATGTAATACGAATTATACAGATTACTATTATTGGTGGGTCTGAGCTTGCGTTTAGACGAGCTTTAACCCCGATCGTTGTTTGTTTGGAAAGAAGGCGAATGGGTGGAAGCATTTTATTCCACGGGATTACTGTTTTTTGTGTGGCCGATGGTTGCGCTTACACTGTTGATTGATTATATCTGGGTTGCGCTTTGTTTTGGTATAGCCCTCAGGGCTGTCAATGTACAGGAGTGGTGGGCGACTTTTAAAAGCCGGTTTTTCGCTCTGTTTGTAACCTCCTTTGGTGCAGACGCCTTGCTTGCCGGTCTTATGTTGGCTGCACTCGCGGTCGCCCAGTTGAACACACAATGGGCTGTTTGGCTGGAGCATCCTTTTGAGAGTACCGGTGGTAGTTTAACAGCGTTGGGTTGCATTTTAACGGTTGTGCTTTGCGGCTTGCTCAAATGGATACTGTACAGAAATATCGTTTTCAAACGTCTCAAGGGCGTTGAAAGCCGGCAAATTCAAAAGTTATCATTGCTGTTGGCAATTCTTACAACCCCGTGGACCTTTCTGTTGCCCACAACTACCGTTGGCGTTTGGCTTGGAGAGATGATGATCGCAGTTGGTGGGCTTGCAGGTAACGTCTCTCTGGAAAGCATCGGATCGACGATTTCGGTTCACTGATTCTGGCAATATAATCGGCTTAACTATTTTATGATTTTTTGCGCGCAATTTCGAAAATAGCTCAAACCTGATGAAAAGGAGGGAAAGAACCGCTACTTGTTTCCAGTCTACATTAATACTAAACAATGAATGAATCGAGGAGGAAAAAAAGGATGAAGAAAGTTCTGGCTTTTGTCTTGGCAACCCTGATGATGGTATCTATGTTTGCAGGCGTTTCTGCGGTAGCGGAGTCATCTTTGGCTGGCAAATCCGTAACCCTGTCTATTCTCGGCATTGGAGGCTGGCTGCCCAGCTCATTGTCCCAGGAGATGGGTTCCGAATTGTTTGCAACGTATGCCAAGGAGACGTATGGCTACGATGTTACGGTTACTTTCGCTGAAGCCCCCTTCGACTCTTTGTTCCAGAAGGCAGCTACGTCTCTGGTTGCGGAGAGCAGTGAATATAACCTGATCATCTCCGACAGCCAATGGTTGGGCGCGTTGTCTGAGCCCGGTTGGATCGTCCAGTTGAACGACCTGATCGCCGCTAACCCCGGTTTGGATGTTGACTGGTATTCCAAGTCTGCATCGTCTGCATACCAAATCTATCCTGACGGTACCGACAACATTTGGGGTCTGCCGGAAGAAGCCGATGTGCTGATTATGTACGTCCGCGCTGATAAGTTCACCGACGAGACCGAGCGTGCGAACTTCAAGGCCGCGTATGGTTGGGACTTGCCCGCTGATTCGTCCAACGAAGCATGGGAAGATATCGACTTCGTTAAGTACGGACAGATCTGCGAATTTTTCACCCGTCCGGACGAAAATATGTACGGCACTACGATCCAGTACTCGAAGATCTATGACTATCTGACCGGTTCGCTCTACCCCTACTTCTGGTCCGCTGGCGAAGAAGTATGGGATGTGACTACCGGTACTGTGTCTGGCACGTTGAACACCGACAAGAACGCTGAAATGCTTGCACTGGCCAAGAGTATGATGAACTATTGCCCGCCGGGAGCCATAGATGTTGATATCGGCGGCATCGTAGAAAACTATACGACCGGCAAAGCTGTAACGGCTTGGCAATGGGCGGCTATGGGCGCCACGATGGTCTGTGAAGATACCGATACTTGGGGCGTTATCCTTCCCGGATACCGCAATGAGGACGGCACAGTAACCCGTTGCTCCAGCCTTGGCGGACAGCCTTGGGTAGTGAATGCGTTCAACGACGCCGACCAGATGCAGGTTGTAACAGACTTCCTCAATTGGTGGTACTCCGACGAGACGCAACTTGAGTTTGCGAAGCGTGGCGGCAGTCCTCTGGGTAAAAACGTAATTAACTCCGAAGGCTTTGAAGAACTGCAGCCCTGGTTCAGCGCTTATAAGTACATGATGCAGGATGGCAATTCCAAGGACTTCTGGCATGCGCCCGCCTATGCGGAACTGTTGGCTGTACAACAGGAAGCATGGAGCGCCTACATGGCTGGTGACGATGGTTCCGTCGAGACCGCCAAAGCTGTTTTGGATGACATCGCTGCCCGGCAGGATGCTATTCTGGCGCAGTAAGGCAGAGACCAAGATTCGTTGATTCTATAGCTTATCAAGGCACAGAGCACGCAAGTGCTCTGTGCCGACCAAATTATGACAGAGGGGAAAGTTGGATATGATGAAGGCTGCCGTTCCTGCGGCTGAAAAATGTTCACCGCCGAGGAAAATTGGAAGAGTCCAGCAGTTCTTTTCAGACGACAAGAGATTTCTATTGGTAATTCTTTTGCCGGTCGTCTTGTTTTTTTTAATCTGGAACGCGCTGCCAACTATGTGGATGGTGGGAATGAGTTTTCGGAAATATGCACTCACCTCCGCAAGTAAAGTCGCTGGATTTATCGGGTTGGATAATTATGTATACCTCATTACTTCCCCGGACACATGGTCCGCATTAAGCAAGACGTTTATGTTTGTTTTGGGCGGAGTGTTTTTTGAAACGGTGCTTGGGATTGTTTTGGGCTTCTTGTTCTGGGATAGCTCAAAAATGCCAGGTAGACGCTTCGCGCTGACTCTTCTTTTTGCCCCTATGGTATTAGCCCCCATCGCAGCGGGGAACTATTTCCGGTTAATGGTTAACCCAAATTTCGGCGTTATCAACTACATCATCTCTCTATTCAACGGTGGCAAATCCGTAGAGTTGTTGACGAGCGCATCATTGGCTTTTCCAACGTGTCTCTGCGTGGATATATGGATGTGGACACCTTTTATGTTATTGATGACTTTAGCCGCGCTGGGCTCCGTGCCTAAAGCAGAGCTAGAGGCTGCCAACATTGATAGACTTGGATGGTGGCAGAAGTTTACACACATCATCTTGCCTCATGGGAAATACATCTTGATGCTTGGCATATTGCTGCGTACAATTGATTGCTTCAAAACCATGGACCTGGTATGGACTATGACGACCGGCGGCCCCGGCAATACGACTGAACTGTTGGGTATTAGTTTGTATCGTGTAGCCTTCCAATCGTTAAACCTGGGTCGCGCTTCCGCCTATGCTCTTATTACACTTTTGATCGCAATCGCGTTCACGTCCATCTTCCTATTCGTGCTCAACCGGAAAAACAGTGAAGAGGAGGCATAAAAATGAAACAAGAAAAGAAAAAATCTGGCTACTATATCCTGCTTTGGGTTGTATCCATCCTCTTTTTTCTGCCGGTTTTATGGATCATTATGTCCGCGTTTAAGACCAAAATGGAGATATTGGCTTGGCCTCCAAAGTTTTTCTTTACGCCGACGCTGGATAACTTCAGGGATCTTTTTACCCGTAAGATATTTATAACAGCACTTACCAACAGTATCGTTATTTCATTGGCAGCGATGATTATTGCTATTGTGGTATCCTATTTGGCCGCGTATGCATTCTCACGACTCAAGCCCAAGTTAACGGGCTTTATGATGTTTCTGCTGCTGTCCATCCGCATGGTGCCCGGTGCGGCAACTGTGGTTCCCATGTTCATGATGTACACAGCGTTGGGTTGGAAGAGTACGCATTTTGGTATTATCATGTTTTATGCTATGTTCAGCATTCCATTCTCTGTATGGATATTGAAGGGCTTTTTAGATGGCGTATCCACAAAGTTTGATGAAACAGCATTAGTTAACGGCGCGGGGCACATAAACACAATGTTTCATGTCATCCTCCCTCAGGTTAAAGCTGGTTTGGTAGCGGCTTTCATCTTTAATATTATCTTCGTATGGAATGAATTCCTGTTTGGTTTCATCCTTGGCGGCAACAAAGTGCAGACGCTACCTGTAGCCTTGGCGACGGAGACGTTTACATCCTCTGGAATGGATTGGCCGTATCTTGCGTCTATGTCGGTGGTCAACTTAGTGCCGTTGTTGATCCTGCTGTTCTTCTTCCAGAAATATTTGTTAGTTGGCATGACATTCGGTACAGTAAGGAATGAGATATAATGAAAAAAGCTAGCTTTGCAATGAAATTTCAAACCGTGCTGCTGGTTATGTTGCTGCTTACCTTTGCAATGATGATGCAGACAGCCAGTGAGATGATATTTCGGATTGGCGCTGTGGCGTTGATCTTCTTGTCAATCCTCCAGATTGCAGTAGGCAATATAGACTTGGGTTATAACGTTAAGAGCTGGATCAAAGCACTCCTAAAAATCCTCTCGATTGTGGCGATTGTGTTTGGAGTCAGCATGCTGATTATCCCATTGTTCCTAAACAAGCATTTCGTCATGGCATTCCTATGGGTTCTAATCCTGGGCACAACCGCGCTGTTCGCGCTGTTTATTGTGCTGGGGACACGTAAACCTAAAGCAAACGGCGGGAGGTGAGTAACAATGGCATCGATTATAGAGCTTAAGAATTTGTATAAAGCTTATCGAGGCAAAAGCGCCCTGATGACCGGACTCAACCTGACAGTAGAAGAAAAGGACTTCAAGGTTGTATTCGGATTACCGAGTTGTGGAAAATCAGTGCTTATGCGCATCATCATGGGTTTGGAACAGCCTGATAAGGGGGAAGTGTTTCTACGGGGCGATGAAGTAAGCAATGTGAATCCCGGTGCACACAATATTGGTTATGTGCCGCAATCATTCGCTCTTTTCCCGCACAGAACCGTATACCAGAATATAGCATATCCACTAACGATCCAGAAGCGGCCAAAAAGCGAGATCGACGCTGAAGTGCACCGTGTGGCAAGTATGCTTTCGATCGAAGATCTACTGGAGAAGAAGCCGGATCAGACCAGCGGCGGACAAAAACAGCGTATTGCTATTGCCCGCGGTATTATAAAGCATACGGATTTGTATATCTTTGATGATCCCTTTGTTGGACTGGATTTTAAGCTTCGTGAACAGTTGGTTTATGACTTGCGTGATCTTCAGGAAAGTCTGGATACTACGTTTGTCTATACCACTTCCGATAGTTCCGAAGCCTTGCAGCTTTCCAAATCTACATCAATTCTTCACGGCGGGAATATCATTGAAACCAATGATCCGTTCGATCTGTATAATTTGCCGCAAAGCGCTGATAGCATGCGCGTGTTGGGTTTCCCCAACGCAAACATGCTAGAAGGAAAAATTGAACGGGGCTCGCTGATAACGGATGCTTTTACCGTAGCAGGAATTGGCAAACCTGACGGAAACGTAATCGTAGGCATTCGTCCCGAGCATTTTAAAATGGAATCGGGCGGTGAGAAGACTTTTTCCTTCGAGGCAACGGTAAGCCTGCGAGAAGATCTGGGTGGAGAAGAAATTATTTATTTCGATGTGGGTACGCAAACGCTAACCATGATGGGCTGGCATTACGAAAACTCGTACGAGCCCAAGCTTGGAGAGAAGGTTACCATAAGTGTCGAAATGAAAAATATTATCTGCTTTGACGCAACGTCCAAAATCAGGCTGTAAGGAGGACGGAGTAAATTGGCTGAAATAAGGATTGTAAACCTATTAAGAGTTTTCGGCACGCTTCATGCTGTTGATAATTTAAACTATACTTTTTCCGACGGCAAGGTAACCTGTCTGCTGGGCCCATCAGGCTGCGGTAAAACGACGCTCCTGCGAATGATCGCGGGACTTGAATCCATTACAAGCGGTGAGATCTATTTCGGTGATAAAGAAATTACCAATCTGCCCACCCGCGAGCGCAACATCGGCATGGTATTCCAGTATCCTGTGGTCTACAAGGGACTGACTGTCGAGCAAAACATCGCCTTGCCGCTAAAGGAAGCGAAAGTGGATAAGGATGAGATTGCGGATCGTGTGAACGAAGCGCTTTCGCTTCTGGCAATTGAGGATATTCGTAAACGTGATGCGTGGCAGCTCCCCAGCGTACTGCGCCAAAAGGTGTCGGTTGCACGCGAGGTTGCGCGCCGTCCGGACATTATTCTCTTTGACGAACCGTTAACCAACGTAGATGCGAATTCCAAAACACTTTTCAAGCGTTCATTCAAGGAGCTTACGCAAAAGCTGCAACAAACCATAGTTTATGTGACACACGATCAGACAGAAGCTATGACTTTTGGCGATCACATAGCGTTAATGCAACGGGGCAAAGTAGTTCAGTTCGATTCTCCTCGGGAGCTATATAATCATCCCCGCGAAGTGTTCGGCGGTTGGTTTTTAGGCAATCCTGGCATGAACTTTTTTAAGCCCGCGGTGGAAGGGAAAGTTGGCGGCAGCCGTATTCACCTTCCCCTTCTGGGAACGCCTATTGAAACAGAGAAAAGTGAGAAGGAACTAAGCGGGATGAGCTTTGGCATTCGCCCGGAGCATATTGTGGTTTCCAAAACACAACCAACGGAACCATGTATGAAGGTACCCCTGAAGCAAAAGTGGATCGTCGTAGGCGGGCAATATTTGCTTACTTCCCAGATTGGTGATACTACATTCCGTATCAAAGTATCACCGGAACAAGGGCAGGAAATCAACGGTGACTTCTATTGCTATGCGCCATTAGATCACATGATGGCTTATGATCGCGACGGCGTGCACTTCACGTTATAACAGTATTGGATGTGAATGAAGAATGGCTAATTATTTTGTTGGATGTGATATCGGCACCAGCGGCACAAAATCCTGCGTGATGGCCGAGGATGGTCAGATCTTAGGTACACATTATATTGAATACCAACTCTATACACCCTACCCAAGTTGGGCGGAGCATAACCCGAATGATTACTGGAATGCCTGCGCTGACACTATTTATGCTTCAATTCAGCAGGCGAATATAAACGTTTCAGAAATTCGCGGGGTATGTATCTCTGCATTGTCTCCCGGATGCATTCTGGTGGATAAGGATTTAAAACCGCTGCAAAACAGCCATATCTGGATGGATCGACGGGGCGTAAAACAAAGCAAATGGCTAAAAGAGCATATTGGAGACGAACGAGTTTTTAAGCTTTCCGCCAACCAGATTGATCCCTATTATGGCACTGTTAAACTGATGTGGGAGCGAGACAATCGCCCCGAGCTTTATCGCAAAGCCTATAAGATGCAGACTGCTGCCGATTATCCAGCTATGAAACTGACTGGACGAGCTGTAACAGATTTCTCAAACGCAGCATTGATTGGAATCGCCTTTGACATGAAAAAAAAGGCATGGGATACCGACATGCTGGAGGAGATCGGTTTGAATCCAGATTTATTCCCAGAACCGTACGCTTGTGATGATATCATCGGAGAGGTGACAAAGGAAGCGGCGGAGCGCACGGGGCTCAAAGCCGGCACGCCAGTACTGGCGGGCGGTGTGGATTGTAACATGGCCTACCTGGCAAATGGTGCGTTGGAAGCTGGCGATTGGGCGCTTACCATGGGTACAGCAGGCTGTATGGGTGTGATCCACACGGAGCCCAAATTCCCACGGAATATGATCATCATTCCCCACACGTCAGATAGCCGCAACTCTTTTGCGTCCGTTGGCGCCACCATTGCCTTTGGTTCTGTAACCCGTTATTTCAGAGACACTTTTGGACAGTATGAAAAGGCGTTTGCCAAAGATATGGGCCTGAATGTATACGATATTATGAACGTCGAGGCAGCCAGCGCACCGGTAGGAAGCGATGGCTTGATTGTACTGCCTTACTTCTCTGGCGAACGTACCCCCATTTGGAGTCCCAACGCCCGCGCCGTTCTGTATGGTATGAGTCTGAAACATACTCGTAGCCATTTCCTGCGTGCTCTTATGGAAGGCGCGGCTCTCGCGCTTTATGATAACCTCGTGTTTATGAAAGAAGCTGGTATCTACATGAAAGAACCCATGGTTGTTAGCGAAGGCGGCGCTAAGAGTGATTTGTGGCGACAAATCGTGGCAGATGTGTTTGGTGCTCCTGTTGCTTACCAAAAGGATGCACGAGGCGCGCCTGAAGGCGATGCCATTACTGTCGGTGTGGCAACCGGCGTTTATAAGGATTATAGCGTCGCAAAAGATTGGGTCAGTTATTCAGCTATGAACGAACCCAATATGAAGAATCACGAATATTATATGGAGCTCTTTCAAATCTACAAGAAGGTATACGAAGGGGTTAAGGATCAGTTTGATCCTCTGGTGGATCTGGTAGGACGACACCAATAAATAAAGGAACGAAAGGACATATTTTATGAACCGTATTATGAACAATCCCGACTACATGGTTGAGGATATGCTCAAGGGATATGTCAAAGCGCATCCCGATATAGTTAGTGCAACGGACAACCCTCGCGTGCTGAAAAGCGTCAATGCGGCAGTGAAGGATAAGGTTGGTATCGTAACGGGTGGTGGCTCCGGCCACAAACCAGCCTTTATCGGTTACATAGGTCGTAACATGTGCGATGCGGTGGCAGTCGGCGAAATATTCTCATCCCCAACCGCAGTTGCCTTTGAAGATGCCATGCGTGCCGCAGACAGCGGCAAGGGCGTTGCATGCCTGTATGGCAATTATGCCGGGGACAACATGAATGTTAAGATGGCCATGCGGAAAATGAAAGCCGCCGGCATCAACGTGAAAACAGTGGTAGCGAATGATGATTGCGCTTCCGCACCTAGAGATGAGCGGGAAAAGCGCAGGGGCGTTGCAGGCGAGATATTTATGTGGAAGGTTGGCGGCGCAAAAGCAGCCATGGGCGCGAATCTGGATGAGGTTATTGCCGCTGCGCAGAAGGCTATTGATAATACTCGTTCCATTGGCATCGGTACAGCGCCTTGCACCATCCCCGCCGTGGGTCACCCCAATTTTGTGATTGAGGATGGTACAATGGAGCTGGGCATCGGCCATCACGGCGAACCAGGTGTGAATGTGGAGCCCTTGACGACAGCCGATAAGATGGCAGAGAAAATGTTGGATTATATCCTTCCTGACCTTCCATTTCAGCCGGGAGATGAGGTGGCGGTGCTCGTCAGCGGTTTGGGAGCTACGCCCGTAATGGAGCAGTACATTCTATTTAGCAAGGTGTTTGATCTGCTGGAAGAACACGGAATTTGCGTGTATCGTTCTTATGTGGGCAATTACTTCACATCCTTGGAGATGATGGGTGTCACTCTTACAGTTATGAAATTGGACGAAGAGCTGAAAGCATGCGTCGATTATCCGGCGGACTGTGTAGGCCTCAAACAATTCTAAGGAGGAAAACATGAAAACAGTCGATTGCCAAAATGGGAAACCGGTTTTGGAGGGGCTCATTCTTACCATTTCAGAAAATAAAGGGTACTTGAGCGAAATTGATGGAAAAATCGGCGATGGCGATCACGGTGTAAACATGAACAAGGGTTTTTCGATTTGCAGAGACAAGCTGGAGGGCACAACTTATACCTTATCTGAAGGACTTAACACATTGGCACTTACTTTGATGGATGGCATAGGTGGCTCTATGGGTCCTTTATACGGTGTACTTTTTGAGGAAATGGCAGGCGCCTGCGCAGATAAAAACGAAATCAGTGCAAATGATTTTGAATCCATGCTTGGTAACGCCATTGAAGGCGTTAAGGATATAGGAAGTGCTCAACGGGGAGACAAGACCCTTCTGGATACCCTAATCCCAGCCAAAGAAGCCTTTTCCGAGGCTCTTGCGAAGGGCGCAGATTTTGATCTTTGCCTACAAGCGATGACCACCGCGGCAGAAGAAGGATGGAAGGGAACGGAGAACATGGTAGCAAAAATTGGCAGAGCAAGCCGGTTGGGCGAACGTTCCCGAGGTGTGCTTGACGCCGGTGCCACCAGCTGCTATCTGCTGTTGAAATCTCTGGCGGAAAAGCTGGAAGGATTGATGAAGTAAGCAGCATCTTTTTGTAAACATTATAATACTGAGTTGGAGGGGAAATAATGGATACCTTAATTATCGGCTGTGATAATGCCGCCGTAGAAATGAAGACACTTATCATCCGCCATTTAGAGGAGTGCGGCTATCAAGTAGAGGACGTTGGTGTGGACACACCGCAAAATTCCATTAATTACCCAACAATTGCCAAACGCGTTTGTGATAAAGTTCGCGAAAGCAGTTACCAGAACCGTGGCATCCTCATATGTGGCACCGGCATTGGTATGGCTATCAGCGCCAACAAGTGCAAAGGTATCCGTGCAGCGGTATGTCATGATGTGTTTTCAGCGAGGCGTTCGGTATTAAGCAACAACTGTAACGTCCTGTGTATGGGCGCGCGGATCATTGGCTCAGAAACCGCAAAGCTAATGATAGACGAGTGGCTGCCGCTGGCATTCAAGGATGGGTCTTCCACGCCGAAAGTGGCTGAGATGATTGCTATTGAAAAAGACAATTTCAAAGAATAAGTAAAGATGAAAGATGCAGAGACTGCTTTGCTTTTCCCTGCCTGCTCCCATCTTGATAAATCAAGCAAAATCTAGTGTGTTGCAAGATCACAAAAGGAAAAACGTAACTGTTCATAGGATCGAACAAGCTGGAATGTAATGATTCCCGTTGTCTCGGTTCTATTAGCAGTTATGTCTGGAGCAAGCTATTCAGATGATGTGCGTTCATAGTTGGATTGGATTATTATATAGAAATTATTGAGTGTTTTATCGCATTGTTATGCATATATATGCCACGGATATGTTATCATATGTAAAAAGTTATAAGTAGGCACTGTACCAAAATTTTGTACGTCTTGTAAAAGATCATTGGTAAAGCGCTCGATAAGGTTTGATTTTCGTGCCTATGATTGTGGTTAATGTACGCTCTTACTTATCTTCGCACATCAATTAAATCAGAATTGCAGGCGTTTCCGATTCTTTTGCACCTAGGGGCTTATTGTAGCTAACCGCATATTCGATTCTCAATTATTTAATGTTGTCCAGGAGGTTTTTTATGTCACAGGTATGGTATCCGATTATTGATTATCTTAATTGTATAGAGTGCGGAAGGTGTATGGAAGACATGGCTACATTGATTTGAACCTTTTGAACCTTTTGAACCGCATTACAGTACACTGCATTCTTTTTAAGGTAAAATGACTTACGAAAATCTGGTTGCTACTTTCGTTGCTAATATTTGATGTTTTAGACAGGCATACCAGAATATACAAAAAACCCTCAAGCCTTTATGACTTAAGGGTTTTTATGGTGGAGCATAGGAGACTCGAACTCCTGACCCCAACACTGCCAGTGTTGTGCGCTACCAACTGCGCTAATGCCCCACAGCAGTAGAAACTATATCATAGAATCACTCTTTTGTAAAGAGAAATTTGAAAAACGCTGTGTGTTTTTTACGGAGAAATATTGTGCTGCGAGCCGTGGACGGACGGGGTATGGCACAGGGTTTTGCTACGGGGGGAGCGGCGGCCTTTTGCTGTATATGCGCTTGACATGGAGTTAACTCCATAGCTAAGATAGGAAAAGGGGAAATCCCGCAAGGAGGAATGCGTATGACGATTTCACAGGTGAGTGAACGCTATGGCCTTTCGGCTGATACGCTGCGTTATTACGAACGTATTCACCTAATACCGGCCATCGAGCGTACAGCCAGCGGAATCCGCAATTATACGGAGGAGGATTGTCACTGGGTGGAACATATCAAGTGTATGCGTTCAGCCGGGGTGACCGTAGAAACACTGATTGAATATGTGGCGCTGTTTCGCCGGGGAGCATCCACAATCACCGAACGCAAATCGCTTTTGCTGCAGCAGCGGGAGCAGATTGTGGCACGGATTGATGAGCTGAATAAAGTGCTGGAGCGGCTGGATTGGAAGCTGGAAGGCTATGAAGAGCGCATGCTCAAGTGCGAACATGGGCTGGTTTGTAAAAAATAAACGGCTGTACCGGTTGCTTGTTATAGGCAGACTCCTCATGGGGAGCCTGCTTTTTCTATTTTCATTATTTATAAAAACACCTTGACTTGGAGTGCACTCCAAGGATTATGATAAACAAGATGGATAGCGGCACGGGAAAATACCGGAGAAGTAAAATACCATAGTGTGGCGGAGCTTATGCAAACTTCGGGTGTTTTTTATGGCACGGCAGGCGCAAAACGATGCGGTACCGTAATGCTGTTTTCGGGGGCAATAGCTTGCTTGCCGTTACATGTACGCAGCTTTTTCATGCGGTTCTCGCTGCCGAGTCGCAATGGGAACAGGAAAGGCACACTGGACAACAAGAGAGGAATTGAGGATGAAGAATTTTGGTTTTGGCTGCATGCGTTTACCCATGAAGCAGGAGGAAGTGGATCTGGAACAGTTTGCCCGGATGGTGGACCGCTTTATGGAGGCCGGGTTTACCTATTTTGATACGGCGCATGGCTATATACAGGGTAAAAGCGAAACTGCTCTGCGGGAAGGGCTTACAAAGCGTTACCCGCGGGAGCAGTATGTGCTGACGGATAAAATGACAGCCAATTATTTTAACAGCAAGGATGACCTGCCCGGCTTTTTTGCGATGCAGCTTGCACAAACCGGCGTGGAATACTTCGACTATTATCTGCTGCACGCCATTACGGAGACGAATTACAGCAAGTTTGAGCGCTGCGAAACCTTCGCGTTTGGCAAGGCGCTGAAAGAAGAGGGGAAAATCAAGCATCTGGGGCTTTCCTTTCATGGCAAGGCGAAGCTGCTGGATCAGGTTCTGACCGACCACCCGGAGATTGAGGTGGTACAGGTGCAGTTTAATTATGTCGATTACGATGACCCCACCATTCAGAGCAAAGCGGTGTACGATGTATGCATCAAGCATCAAAAACCCGTTATTATCATGGAACCGTGCAAAGGCGGCGGGCTGATTAACCTGCCTGCGGAGGCGCAGGCGGTACTGGATGGGCTGGGCGGCAGCGCAGCCAGCTACGCAATTCGCTATACGGCCTCGTTCCCCGGTGTGATGATGGTGCTCAGCGGCATGAGCAACCTTGCGCAGCTGGAGGAAAACATCGGCATTATGGGCGAATTTCAGCCGATGAACGATCAGGAGGTGCAGGCGATTGCCAAAGTGCGCGCAATTATGAAAAAGCAGGATTTCATTGCCTGCACTGCGTGCCGTTATTGCGTGGAGGGCTGCCCGCAGCACATCTCGATTCCGGATCTATTTGCTTGCTACAACGCGCAAAAGCAGTATCATGATGGTAATAGCACGTTCTATTATTCCATCAATACCGACGGCCGGCGAAAAGCATCCGATTGCATCCGGTGCGGCAAATGCGAGCCGGTTTGCCCCCAACATCTGCCGATTCGTGATCTGCTGGCGGATGTGGCAAAGGTGCTGGAAGCATAAAAGAAGCTAGCCTTCTACATTCCTGCGGTGTCGCGGGCGCGGATGTACGCGGTGCATCGTACTTGGAAAGCCTCCGGCTTATATGGCAGACCGGAGGCTTCCTGTTTTTTTGACAGCTCCATGGCCTGCGCTTTATAGTAAGTTTTGTACGCTTTTTCTGCGGATATTCCCCCTTGTTTTTATACTGGTTTTTCAATACAATGAGGCTGCTATAAGACCGAGCAGGGAGAAACCGAAGAAATGAATGCAAAGACCAAACAAAACGGGCTGATCCAGACTATTACGCATCTTACAGGCAACCAGCGCGCCTGCCTGTATACCGAACCGCTGTGGGGTATTCCCTACAACCTGTACCTGCCCTTCGTATCTGTGTATATGGCGGCGCTGGGCATGTCGCCGACGATGATCGGGCTGATGGGCACGCTGTTTCTGGCTTCGCAGATGGTATGGGCGCTGCTGAGCGGCGTGATTACCGATAAATTGGGCCGCCGCGTGACGACGTTGATTTTTGATACCATCAGCTGGAGCGTGCCGACCTTTTTGTGGATGCTCGCGCAGGATTACCGGTGGTTTCTGGTGGCTGCGATTTTTAACGGCGCGTGGCGTGTAACCGAAACGTCATGGGGGCTGCTGCTGATTGAGGATGCGCGGCAGGATCAGCTGGTGCACCTGTACTCCATTATGCACGTGGCGGGGCTGGTCGCCGGGTTTGTTGCCCCGGTTGCATATTTCTTTGTGCAAAAATATTCCGTCGTACCCACCATGCGGGTACTGTACGGCATTACCTGCCTGATGATGACCACCAAGTTTATTGTGCTCTTTTTTACCACGCATGAAACCTCCGTAGGGATGCGCCGCATGGAGGAAGCCCGGAAAATCAGCCTGTTGAAACGCCTGTGGGACAGCCGCAAAGTGCTATACCATATGCTAAAAACCCGTCGCACCATGCTCACGGTTGCGCTGATTGCCTGTTTTGCGGGTGTCAAAGCGGTAAACGATGCTTTCTGGCCGCTGCTGGTAACCGAAAAGCTGGGCATTGCAGCCGAGAACCTGAGCCTGTTTTCCACGGTGAAAACACTCTTGATGCTGGGATGCTATTTCGTTATCGTGCCCAGGTTGGATCTGCGGCGCTTCCGCAACCCCGTAGTGCTGGGCCTGCTGCTGTTTGCGGGGCAGGAAGCGCTGATGCTGCTGATGCCGCAGGGCGCATATGTGCTGGTAGCGCTGACGGTGGTCATGGAGGCGCTGGCGCTGAGCATGCTCAACCCGCTGACGACCTCGCTGCAAATGGTGAATATCGACCGGGAAGAGCGGGCGCGAATGCTGGGATTCTTTTATGCGCTTTGCATGCTGATTACTGCGCCGCTGAGTACCATCGCCGGGGTGTTGGCCGAGGTAGACCGCGCACTGCCCTTTACCCTCAACCTGGGGCTGACGGTGGTTGCGCTGCTGTTGATTATCCCGCTGTGGAAGCTGGGTTTGCCGGAAGCGGAAGAAACCTAACAATCCAATAGATTTGCCGGGGGTACAGGGGCGAAAACCAAAAGCCCGCTTGGACCCGGTAAATCGTATTATAGAGAGCACCCGTCCTTGCGTAGCTGCAAGGACGGGTGCATTTTATTTGCTATCAATTCGAGGTGTATTCATTTAAAAATCAGGTGGCTTTACCCGTCAGTTCCCGGGTCATCTGTTTTCCGGTCGGCGAAGCCGCAAGCCCGCCCAGCCCGGTTTCCTTCAGGGATTCGGGCATACTGTCGCCAACTTTACGCATCGCGTCGATCACCTCATCCGGCGGGATGATGCTTTGGATGCCCGCCAGCGCCATATCCGCGCAAGAGACGGCGTTGAGCGCCCCGATGACGTTGCGCTTTACGCAGGGTACCTCCACCAGCCCGGCAACCGGATCGCAAACCAGCCCCAACAGGTTTTGCAGGGCGAAACCGACGGATGCGGCCATCTGCTCTGCGCTGCCGCCGCGCAGGTATACCAGCGCCGCTGCCGTCATGGCGGACGCCGAACCAATTTCCGCCTGGCAGCCGCCCGCAGCCCCGGAAATGGAAGCGCGGCTTGCGATGATCTCCCCAAAGCCCGCCGCCACATAAAGCGCCTCTACCATTTGCGTATCCGGCGCGTGGTGTTCTTCCTGATAGGTTATAAGCACGGCGGGCAGCACCCCGCAGGAGCCTGCTGTGGGCGCAGCGACGATGCGCTTCATGCAGGCATTGGATTCGGCCATTTGCAGCGCACGCGCAATAATTTTGCCGCTGAACGCACCGCTGATTGCCGTGCCTGTGTCTACTGCCTGCTGCATACGCGCCCCGTCGCCCCCGACCATGCCGCTGACCGACCGCAGAGCGCCGTTATACCGCGTGGAAGCGCCGCGCATCTCCTGCCAAAGGGCGTTCATGCGGGCTAGCGAGTCCTCGCGCTTGCTTTGGCGTTCCTTCAAATCGTTTTCCAATATCAGCGTCCATAAAGCTGCGCCGCTTTGCGCCTGTTCGCTAAGCATATCCTGTATTGATGCAAAAGCCATGTGCCATTTCTCCCCGGCCTGTACCACAAGGGTTGGGGCCTTCGTTATTCCTCAATGTTCAGGTAGGTTACCTTTAATATGCCCTTAATGCCTGTCAGCAGGGTAATCACATCCGGGGGCACGGGTTCGTCGGTCTCCAGTACCATTACGGCATAACCGCCGCATACATCGCGGTACAGCTGCATGGTGGCAATGTTGATTGCCCGGTTAAACAGCGCCGAGGTGACCTCGGCAACATGGCCGGGCTGATCGAGATTATGGATAATCAGCGTGGGGTATTCGCCCGAAATGTTGGCGTCCTGCTGGTCGATCTTGACGATTTTTACCTTGCCGCCGCCAACCGAGGACGCGATGACTTCGATATGCCGCCCGTCTTTTCCAACTGCACGAATGAGCGCGGTGTTCGGGTGCCGGTTGGCCAGTTCGATAACCCCGAAGGATACGCAAAGCGACTCGGCTTTGGCAATGGCAAGACTGCCCGGTATACGCTCGTCATCGGGCTTCATGCCCAGCAAACCCGCAACAATAGCCTTGTCGGTACCGTGTCCCTTGCCGGTGGCGGCAAAGGAACCGTGCATGTAAATTTCGGCCGAAACAGGCGGCTCGCCCAGCAGCTTGCGGGTAATATAGCCTATGCGTACCGCGCCGGCTGTGTGGGAACTGGAAGGGCCTACCATAACTGGCCCCAGAATATCAAATATGCTCATGCTATCTCCCGGTTTTAGCGGACATCCGTATGGACTGCCCGCCTTTGATACCCAGTGTTTCGCGCCGGATTGCAAATTCTCCTGCCGCAACGGGAAACCGCTACGGGGTAACCGTAAGCAGCTGGTACCAGCCGCCATCCTCCGGTACATCCATCGCCAGTGCCACACCCGGTTCGCCGGTTTGCGGATCGAGGATTCCCGCAGAGACGGTGAATACTGTGCCTGGCGCAGCCGGCAGCGAAAGGCTGACGGTTTGCGGGGTTTCCGGCAGTACCGTCAGCAGATCCAGCGAAAGCGGAATTACCTGCGCGTCCATGCCTTCGCTTTGCAGGCGGATGGCAGGCGTCCACCCGAAATAAAAAGGCGCATTACCGCTGTTTTCCCACGTGAAGGATAGCGTAGCCGACGAATCCGACAGGGTGACCGAGGCAGCTGATACCCGCAGCCGATACCCCAGCGAGGAGAGCAGCTGGTTTAGCCCCGCCTGCTGCGCGCCGTCTTTTTCCACGTTTACAAAGCTGCCCGGCCCAATCCAGCTGGTGTGGGAACGGGCAAATAGCGACAGGGTTTGGGTAAGCTCGCTGCCCAGCACAGCCGGTATATCCAGCCCGGTTGCCAGCTCGCCGCCGATAGGCGCACTCTGCCAGCCGCTTTGCATGGGCACAAGCGCGTCTTCCTCCCCGGTTTCGTTATATACGCCGCCCTGTGCTATCCACGCAAGCCATGTTCCGGTAGCGTCGGGATCGCCCGACGTATCGTTATACAGCCCCAGCCCGTTTGTCTTGGCAAAACGGAAGGGGCGGCGCATCATCAGCTTTACGTGGGTGAAAACATCGGTATAGGCGCTTGCATACGCATCGCGCACCGCTACCTGCGGCATGGCTCCGGCTTTCGTATGCACGTGCCATTCGCCCCAGTGCCCCAGCGAGCCCAGCTCGATATACGCCACAAAGGGGTCGCTGTCGTAGCGTGCAGCCAGCGCCGCGATGGCACGCCGGTGCGCGTCAATCAGCGTTTCGTTGGTATAATCCGGGCAGTAGCCCCGCCCGTAGGAAACGTTATAATACTTGCCGTCCTTCGTTTGCTCATATAGCCACTGGGGAATATCCAGATGCTTCTTGCTCCCCGGTACATCCATCACAAACCGGAGGATCAGGTGCTTTCCCTGCTCTTTCCAAAGCGTGAAATGATTTTCTTCCTCAAAAGAGGCAAAATCATACACGCCGGGTTCCGGCTCAAAGTCGGCCCAGCGGAGATTGGCGTACACCAATGTGAAGGGCTGCTGGCGCTCCTGATCGTTATTGGCCCATGTAGCGCAGCCGATGTACGGGTTTAGGAGTGTCTGCCCGCCGTCCGCATACGCAGCCGTAACGGTTGCGGCTTGTGCGGACACGGGCAAAAAACACAGCAGAGCCAGCAGAATGAGCAATTTACGCATAACGGTTCCTTTTAGTCGACGTAGTCGCCGCTGTACTGCACCATGGTTAAATCCACAATGCCTTCCATATTGCGAAGCTGATCCACAAAGGCGAGGCCGCCGCGTTTTACACGTACCTCCACAGCCATTTCCACATCGTGCTTGCGCAGCGTTTTGGACTTGATTTTATACGGACGCGTACCCAGTACCCGGCGGATCATCTCGTCCATGCCGTCCTGATTATAGTGCACCAGCAGGATGTACAACTCTTCCCGCGGGGATTTGCGGCGTTTGAAAACCAACAGAATGATGGTCATAATCACCAGTATCGCCAGCGCCACCAGGAACATGCCTGCGCCGACCGCAATGCCGGATGCGACCGCCCAGAACAGGTAGAGCAGATCCATCGGGTCCTTGATGGCCGTGCGGTAACGCACAATGGATAATGCGCCCACCATGCCCAGCGACAGCGTAATGTTGGACTGGATGGTGACGATAATGCCGCAGGTAAGCACCGTCATGCCGATGAGCGTAACGGCGAAGGTGCGGCTGTACACAACCCCCGCGTACGTGCCGCGGTACAGCGCGTACAGAAACAGCCCGATCAGCAGGGAAAGAACCAGGTAAGCGGCGGATTCTAAAAAGCTTTGCGTGGTGAAGCCTTGCAGAAAGGAGCCGCTATCCAGAAATGATTGCTTGAAAATATCCTGAAAACTCAATGTGCTGTCCATGGAAATCCCTCCGTTTGCAATATGGATGTATCTTTGACCGCGGCATCGTAGCAGAGTACGTACTTGGACGCCGCCGTGAAGTCGCTTGCGCCCAGCGGCAGCAATTGCCGGATCATACCGGGCAGGAACGTCGTAAATTTCACCTCGAGGATCATTTTATCCCCCGGGATCACATCGCAGGTCGGCAGCCCGGGATCGAGCAGCGAAAACGTACCCAGTCCCGCCCGTACATGCTTATCAAAGGTGATGCGCACATCGCCCGCCTCCATAATGAACGGCTCGCGGTCATAATCCACCATCACGCGCGGGCGCATCAGGTTGGATGTGCACTCGTAATAAAACTCTTTCAGCAGGTTATGGCCGCCCTCCAGCAGGGCTTCGTATTCGCCGTCCAGCACGCAGCCTACCTGCCGCAGGGTCATGGGTGCGCTCTCTTTGTGGATGTACTGGCCGTACTTGGTTTTGCGTTCCAGCCGGATGCTGCGGCTGGAGCAGTTGTATACGCGGATGCGGTACTTGCACCGCGTAAGCACGCCCTGTTCCTTATCGTGATAGGCGGTCTGCCGGTAATCGTCAAAATACAGGCTGCGCACGGTGTACTCGCCGGTCGGCCCGGCGTTGGGGTCGGGCACCATCAGTGTGGACAGGCGCATACGCAGCAGCGCCCAATCCGGATGGTTGATGAGGTATTTCAGCTCGTGGCGGTAACCCGGTCTGCTCATACGGGGTTCACCACCGTTCCATCCGCTAAAACAGTAAACGTGCGCATGCCCGTGTGCACGCCTGTGGCTGTTTCTACCTGGTCAAAAGCCGCTTGGGTATGACCGCCTTCGTTGACGGCGGTTACGCGCCAGTAGTATGTGCCCGCGGGCAGCAGGGGGGCGGTGGCTTCGGTTGCCAGCTGGTTTTTACTTTCCCACACAAGGGTGGAAGCGTCAAACGTCCAATCGGTGGCAATCTGCACATCGTAGGTGATAAACTCGCCGTCAAAATCGTACGAGGCGTTCCATGCAATCTGCAAGCCCAAAGCGCCGGTCTCAATATTGGCTAAATAGAACGGCATGGGCTTTGCGAGCGAGTCCAGATAATACTGGTACGCCGTATCGGTATCGTAGGGAAGCTGATCGTATATTTCCTCCAGCGTACCTGTTGGCACCTGCATGTTGATGGCGTCGGGCATTACGGCGGTGTAAGCGTCCACTACGGTGCGGTACTGCGTAATCAGCGAGGCGATTTTTTGCGGCGTAATCTGCTTGTGCAGCAGTTCAACCTTTGCGGTCAGCGCTTCGCGGTATTCTGCCACGCGCAGCATACGGTTAAAGAGCACCACGCTCCAATAATCGGATATCCCTTTGGTCCACTCGCCCTCCGTCCACGTGTTTTGCAGTATTTCATCCTCGGAGTAGGACAGGCATCCGTCGCCGTCCCAGCAGAGGTAATACCAGGTGGAGCTGTTCACGGGGCTGTAGAGCAGATAGTTCTGGGCGTTGCTGTCCGGGTTGCCCATCAGGATATTGTAGGCAAGGTAGCTGGTGAGGTTGTCCAGATTGAAATAATTGCTGATCACATCCTCAATGGGGATGCTGTAATCATTTACCGCGTCCAGCATAGCAAGCAGCTTGGTATGGTCCTGCCCGGTTTTGGGCTCCAGTATTTCGCTGAAGGTGTCCAAATCGTAATCCGGATCGGTTGCCAGCTTCAGTTGGTCGGCATAGCGGTACATTTCGCAAATATTGGCTTTGTACAGGTTGCCGTTCTGGCTGAGGCTGTGGTTGCGCAGGTAGCGGCTGTTGGGCAGCTCTACCTGTGTAAACAGGCCGTAATCGGTAAAAGCGGTTTCCGGCACATCGGCGGTTTCATCCTTTATGTAGACGTGCACAAACTGCGTGCGCAGGCTGGTCATGCCGGGTACGTCCTGCAGCAGGGTGAAAAACAGCATGTTGCGTAGCCGCGTCGGATCACCGGGGTGCTTGTTAATGGCAATCGCCCGCTGATCGCGCCAGAGACCGGCGCTGCTGAACAGCGTAAGGCGGTAGGACTTTTGCGGATAACCCGTGCTGGTGCGCCCGCGTACATTGAGCGAAGCGTTGGCGGCATAATCGCCGAAGCCGACCTTGCCGGACAGGGGGCCTGTCTCGTCGCCGACCTGAAACAGCGCCGTGGTGAGGATTTTCTCGACATTGGTCATTCCCTGCGTGTTGCGGTACGTATTGACCTGTGCAAACGTGTTATCCGTGCCGTCGGCAGCACTGCCCTTGCGGATGGTCAGGTAAAAACAAACCACATCCGTAGGGTCGTATGCAGCATATAAATCGGGATCATCCTGCAAGACAAGGGCATTGATATCCGCCGTTGCCGCCTTGGCGACCTCGTTTTGGGCAGGCGCGGCTGTTTCGCCGGTTGTATCGGTCTGCTGGGCGCAGCCCGTCAGCAGCAGGCAGGCAGCCAGCAGCGCCGCTAAGGAACGCTTCCGTTTCATAATGACGTTTCCCTCCTGTTAGTAAGCGTTTCTCCGGTTTTCCTGATCGCGCGCCGATCCAGCAACGCGGCAAAACGGGTCCAGAACCCGGCGTTTTGCCGCGCCAGAATCGGCTGCCCGCTAAAGACATGGTAATCGATGTTCTTTACGTAGCGCAGCAGCTTGGGCAGCGCAGCCAGATACATCGCCAGTCCGCCCGCGACAATGCCCAACCCGTAATACAGCGGGGAGTGGGTGCGCGTCCACAAACTTACGGCCAGGTTGACGGTGAAAAACACAGCGCAGCTAAGCAGCGCGCCCTTGCGGTCGTCAAAATACAACTGCAGCAGCATGACGCTGTTGCCAATGGCATATGCGCTGTACCCGATGCTCATCACCTGGAACATGGCGACCATATCGGCGGTAAACCCGATGGTTTCCAGCAGATAACGCATAAAAATGATGTAGACGACCAAAACGAAAATTTGAATCTGCGCCAGCTTGAACACTTCCTGCTTGAGCACGGTGTACATACTGACACGCGCGATGTTCAGCTGCGACAGTGTTCCGCCGTCGTTGATGGTGCCGAAGTACTTGCGGTACTTTTGGTAAAAGTTTACCTCCACCGAGACGACAAAGCTTACGTTGGCGGGCACGGTAACCAGAAACGCCGCAAATAGCGCCGCATCAAACGTGGAAGCGTGGCGCAGCGGTCCGACGACCACATCCCCCAAGGGACTGAACCACATGACCACCATGTGCACAAACACGCCCGCCATGCTTAAAAACCCGATGGGCACCAGCTCCGGCGCACGGCTGAACCACTCGATAAAGGCAAACACGCTGCCGGAACCGACGGGGAAATAGCGCAGTAAAACCCGCGTAAACCCGGCCAGCATAATACCGTAGCCCGTTACCATGGCCAGCAGCAGCGCCGTCTGCGCCGAAACCCGCTTACAACCAGCACGGTTCCCAGCAGCAGTGCAGCCGCAACGCCGGTGGCAAAGACCAGCAATATACGGCGGTAATCCTTAATGGCTGTCATGTACGCCATTTGCAGCCATACGGGAATTAACTCGATAAACAAAAGCCAGTCCAGCACCCGGTCGATGATCGGGATGGACGGTATGGTGTAGAGCATGTACCCGTAGCCGATGCCGCCGGGCACCATCAGCAGCAGCGACGCCCCAGCAACGAGGGCATGATGCGGTCAAACGCTTCCCGGTAAAACATGTCCGATACATACCGGGAGATGAGCGTTTGGATGGTGGCGGTCAGCAGCAGTGAAAACAGTGTGGCGTAGACGATCATGGAAACGAGCACTTCGCGCTGGTTTTCTGTAGCGCCCGCGAGCATGGCCAGCTGCTGAATGCCGATCAGCAGGATGACAGCCAGCAGCATAGTACCGCTGCAAACGATGCTTGCATAGGCATATGCGCGCATTTTATGCAGCGCGCCGCGGCCTACGAACAGTTTTTTCAGTTCAAAACCGATCCCTGCCATGCCTTATGCCTCCTGCTGCGCGATATGCGCGGTTTGAAACTCGTGCTCGTAGCGGCTGAGCATGGTATCGTAGCTGTATTCCGCGGCTACACGCTGCTTTCCGGCCTGCCCCATGCGGGTGCGCAGGGCGGACTCGTCCGCCAGGGTCAGAATCGCGTCGGACAGCGCGCTTTGGTGCATTACCGGCACGCAAATGCCCGCCTGGCCAAAATCGTCATGGTTGCCGAAAAGCAGTTCCCGGCAGCTACCCACGTCGGTCGTTACCGCCGGGCGGCCTGCCGCCATGGCTTCCAGTACGGCCAGCGGCTGCCCTTCGGAGATGCTGGTAAGCAGGGTAAAATCGATCTTTGCCAGATACTCCCGCACATCCACGCGGCCGGTAAAACGCACATTGGTCAGGTTTAAATCCTCCTGTACGCGCAGGCACTCCTCGTAATACTCCTCATCCTCGTCGGTCGGGCCGAGGATGTGCAGCCGCAGATGATCATGGTCGGCGCAGGCTAGCGAGAAGGCGTAGAGCATGGTTTTAATATCCTTAATCGGCGCTATACGCACCACGGCTGCAATATCCACAAAACCGTCGGGCGTTTTGGGAGGCACAACGGCAAACAAATCGTAGCGGACCCCGTTGGGGATAACGACGCATTTGTCCGCCGAACAGCCGATTTCCTGCTGGATCAGGCTGGACTGGTAGTACAGGCTGGTTACGCGCGCTGCGTAGCGGTAGGCGCAGCGGGTGAACATGTAAAACATGTTGATCCATAAATCCTTAAAATGCGGGGGCACCCAGTTGGTGCGCAGTATTTCCTCCTCCCGCTCACGGGTATAAATGCCGTGCTCGGTCAGCATAAATGGGCGGTTGTTGCGGGAGGCGGCCATAACACCCAGCACGCCGGCATAACCGGCGGAAACAGAATAGTACAAATCAGCCTGCGGCGGCGTTTCGCCCATCAGGTATAAAAGGGGCAGGAACATGGAACGCACGGTCCACAAGTAATCGGTAAAGCCTACGTAGGGATAATCCTTCAGGCTGATGTCCCCCAGCAGGTTTAAAAAATCCACACTGGTCAGAAATTCCAGATTGCGCTTGCGGCTGCGCCCGAACAGGGAAAACAGCACGGGCCAATCCGGCGCATCGCAGCTGAACAGGTGGCGCAGTGCGTTTTTCTGCTCCGCATTCAGCTTAAAAGGATGCTTGCGCCGGGAGGTTTGCTTGTCCATAACCTCATCCAAAAACACTTCGCGCACCTCGGCGACGTTGGGGGGCAGCTTGTAGGCATACTTGCCGCGCTGCTTCTTTTGCGCGCCGATGGCCCAGATGATGAATGTGTGCTGGGGCATGCCCTGCATAAGTCCTTGCAGCCAGGAGGATACGCCGCCGGCTACGAAGGGATAGCTGCCTTCGCAAACCACACAAATTTTCATGTGCCGTCCTCCCATAAAATATTGATTTGCTCGCTGTCCGCGCGAATCCAATAGAAATGATTGGCGATGGCAAAGCACTCACCATTTTCCACCGTTTGCACGGTATGCGGCGTTTTCAGGGCCAGCCATGCTTCGCCGTAAAAATTGGAAAGCGAAATGGAAAGCCCGGCATCCGTTTCGGCAGTCGAAAGCTGCAAACGGTCGTACCGCTGCACGGCAGCCGCGCCTTCGGAGGCGGTGGACCAGCGAAGCTGCGGATAAGTCTGGCTGATCTGCTCAATCAACGCTGAGAAGTTGTCATACATGGCATCCCAGCCTTCGGCGGCGCCGCGGTCGGAATCCAGTACGTCGTCGGGATGGATAAAGTGCGAAAATACGCCGTGCAGCATCATTTCCTGCGCAAGCATCATATGGTTATACCCGGTCAGGATAAACCCGGAGGAGATACGCGGCACCGAGATGGAGCCGTCCTCCTCCTCGCAAAACTCCTGTACCAGCGAATTGGTATCCGCCTCCGGGAAATATACGCCCGAAACAGTGCGGATGTTGGGCAGCGTGGCCAGCAGGGTTGCCTTACCCACATCGCTCAAGTAGTTGGAGGGGGGCACGTAGGTTTGATAGGCGGTATTGGTTAGAAATTTGGATGCATACCGCGTAAGCTCCGTAAGGCTGGCTGCCATGGATGCGGTATCGTGCCAGGTTTGGTAGGCTTCGCCGTTATACTCAAACCCGTCCGGGCACAGCGGCATATGGTTGTAACCGTGCAGCCCCACCTCGCCGCCGGATTGCAGCAGCTCGGACATATAATAGCGAATCAGCGTATCTTCCTTGGCGTCGGGGTCAAACGGGGCGGTGACGGTATCGTTGTAGGTTTCTATCAGTACGCCGGTGTAGCGAAGCCCGTAGGACAGAGCCAGCACTTTCATATCCGGCCACCAGTGGTTGCGGAAAAAGCCTTTGATGTTATACCCGTATTCCGCCAGCAGCGCTTCGTCGGTGCCCTCCGGCTGGGGAGCGGGAAAATCGTCGATAAAGACCATTCCGGCGTTGATGATGGGGTAGACGACCGTATCCGTAAGCAGCAGGTAGGCGTTTAAGGCAAAGCCGCGGCTGTCCTTTTTCTGGATCAGCGCATTGTTGTTTACCAGTACGCGGCCATCGCCGATATTATGCGTCCACAGCAGCGGAACGGGGTATTCGCTGGCTGTTTCAATGTGTACGTTACAGTCGTCCTCCAACCGTACGGTGAGCGCGTAGTCGGTTATCGCCCCGTCCGAGGCATAAACCTGCTCGTTGTTCCACAGGGGAATTTCGTCGGATACCAACCGCAGCGAGGTATAGCTGTGGTACTGCCCCGAGCTTTCGGTAATGCCCAGCTTGTGGCTGTATACCCGGTACGCATCGTTGTTTTGGAGCATCATCATCAGCCCCAGCCGTCCGCCGCCGGAAACCCAGTCCATCAGGGTTTGGGCATATGAGATGGTGGGGGAAAGGTCCTGCGAGCACACCAGCAGCACGGCAGCGCCATCCAGCGCCCGGGGCAGCGTGGAATCCAGCGTTACATGCCGCCACGCAAGATGCATTTGGTCCAGCGCGCCGGTCACGGCGACGGCGCAGGCGGCTTCGGTATCGATGCCCTCGTCATAAGCAACCAAAATGGCTGCGTTCTGCCCATCCTCCTGTGCCTGCGCGCTTGTGGCGTCCGTTGTAAGATAATCCAGCAGCGCGGGCCGCACCTGCAGCGGAATGCCTTTATTGGCCAGCAGGATGGCGATGAGCAAAATCAGCATGATCGCCAGCGGCCGGATGATGTTGTTCACTACGCGTTTATTCATGATAGCCTTCCCGCCCAGTATTTCAGTCGCTCCTGCCCCGCGCTGGTCCAATCGATCGGGGTGGTCTGCGCATGCTGCAAAAGGGTTTGCATGCCGGACTGGTCATGGGTCTGCACGCATACGCGCATCATTTCCAGCCAGGCGCGCTCGTCATACGGCCATTTGGTCAGCATCCGTCCGGCGGCGGCACGCGCTTCCGGCGCCTGCTCCAAAGCCAGATAATTTAGCACCGCAATGCTAAGCCATTCCGGCTTTTCCCATTTTGCCAGCGCCGTCTCCAATGCGCCTGCCAGCACGATCCGGTCTCTGCGGAGCGCCTGTCCCTCGATGAAGCCGCTGCGGCAGGACTCGCTGAGGGTTTCGATATAAGCGCTCCAAACGGATTCATCCCCGGGGCTGGTTTTCACCAACTGCTGGTTGCGCTGTATCTCCATTTGCAATTGCCGCTGCATCTCCATCAAAGTGGCGGTGGCGTAATGCGCGGTTTCGGGATCGTCGTTGAAACGGGCGACAAACAGAATATCTTTATACTTTTTTGGGTCCGCGCGCAGCATATTCATCATCATTACGCGGCGCTTGCGCGGATCGTTGATCAGCAAAGCTTCTTCCACGGGCACCACCTCGGCCGATTGGGACGACCAGGCGATCAAATCCTCATGCATGTTCTGGTTATGCTTGAGCCACTCGCCCTCGGCGGGTTCGCCCGAGGGCGGATGCAGTATATGCCACCCCGCAGCTAGCCCAAACCCCGGTAAAAGTGCCATAAACAGGTACAGCGCCCATTTGCTGATGTGGCCTGCTTTGGGCGCGCGCAGCACTACCAGCGCCGTTAGCAGTAAATGCACGGCGAGCAGGAAAAGCCATACGTGCTGCTCAGCCATAGGCAACCTCCTGGGGAATTACTTCGCAGCGGATGCCTTCGCGTAAAAAGCGCTCGTTGATTTGCGCCAGATTCTCTGTGCCCGCCTGCGGGAAAAGCACATAATATTCCTGATCATTCAGGCGTCCCGCCAAATCGGTGGAGCGCGTCGCCCGGCTGATGCGCTGGTCAAACTCCTCCTGAGAAAGCACGCGGTCGGCGTGCAGGCGCACCAGCAGGTAGTTGCCGGTACGGCTGCGGCGCATGCTTTGGTAAACGCTCAGCGTCGAGCGGAATGCCCGGTCGTTGAGCAGGTGGGTATCTTCCAGATACATTTCACCCGAGGTGTTAAAGAATTTCAACGCCCGAATCAGCGAGGATTGTACCAATCCGGCGATGACGTTGAGTAGGTTTTCAAAATAGAGGGTTTGTTTTTCAAAAGGCACATCCCACAGCATAATAGTGGCAAGGCCCTCTTTTTCATCGTAAATCGGGGCGGCATAGGCGGGGTAAGCCGGCTCCAGCGTGGTATTTACAAACAACTGGTGCGCATTGAGCGCGTCTTTCAAAAGTGGGTACCGTTCCATATCCATCGAGCGCGGTACGTTCTTCATGGAGCGGGAGTGGATGATCAACCGCGCAAACGGCAGGTTCCCCTTGCGTGCGTAAATCGCCACGGAGTGGTTTTGCAGCGTATCTTCCAATACATTCAGGGTGGACAGGAATACCTGCTCGGGTTGCATGGTATCCAGCTCCCGGGTGATCTGGTAAATGCGGCCGTAGCTGTCGCGGTAGCTGACCACCTGTTCCAGCAGGCGGTTACGATCGCTGTATGCTTGATCGTACATGTGTTTGATAAACTGCGTCTCGGCATCGCGGTTTTTCTTTTCGCTCTCCAACGTAGTGATCTTTTCCATCTGACTATCGTGGATATAGCCAAACATAGACCCCGCCAGCAGGTAGCTGACCGGGATAAGCCAGTTATCCACATTATAAAACAGCATATACAGCTGGTTGCCCGCGGCCATCCAGTCGAACACATAGGTGGCAAATGCGATCAGCGCGGCGATGGTGCCCATGGCGCCGCCGTAGATGGTGCCCGCGAGGATGACGTAGAGCAGCCAGAAATCCACAAAACGCAGCGCGGCGTTGGTATCCACAATGCTGCTGAACCACCAGGCCAGACACCCGAACAGAATCAGCTCAATCCACGGCCACGCCTTGCCCAGCCGGCTGCTGGCGGCGGAATGGATGCGGGTGTAAAAAGGTTTGCGTTTCGGGGCGATGGAAGCCCGCAGCAAATCTGAAGTCTCATCTACAAAATGGTGCCGGGGCACCCAGTCCAGCGTGATGATGCGGTGCATCTTCAGCGTTTTGGTGTTGCCGTGCGTTTCCACATAATCTACCTGCAAGCGGGGGAGCGCGCGCAGCAAGAGGGATACCACGTCCTGATAGGCGTATGCGGAGCCATACCCTACGTGTACTACGCCGGAAAGCTGCTGCTCCAACGCCTGACTGAGGAACATGCCGAAATCATCGGCATGCAAAAAATCACACTCGGACTCGGGCGAGCCGTTCATGTGGAAAACACGGTTGTTTTGCGCACAGCGGTTGACGTAGGCAAAAAAACTGTCCTCGTCGTCCTGTGCGTACAGGCTGGTAACGCGAATGAGCAGATAGTTCTTACCGCAGCAGCGCAGGCAGTCCTCCGCGGCTTTAATCAGCACGCCTGTGGGGGTATCGGGGAAGGGTATTTCGTCCTCGCGGCACTCCTGTGCCTGCCCGAATACGCGGCGGTCCGTAACCAGAATAAAGTGCTCCACACCCTGCCCGGTCACGGCGTTTTGCAGGGCGAATAAATCGTCCAGCAGCGCGCCCTGGGTGGAGCCGTACTCGTAAACGTCTTCACTTTGATAGGCAAAAAAGAACACGATCGCCTGAAAACGGGATGCGTCCATAAAAGCCGTCAGTTTTTTCTGCCCCAGCAGATTTTCGTGCACGGTAACATCGGAGGATTTCAGGCTTTCGGGATAGCGGATGTGTCCCATTACCGATACCTGATGCCCTTCCCGAACCAGCCGGACGCAAATATCCTTGGCGGAGGATGGAAGTAGGCCTGTAAGGAGTATCTTCATCGTGTTCATCTCCTGCGTTGCAAGTGGGTAAAAGGCTTGAAACGTAAGAATCTGCGCTTGCGGGCGGCAGCCCGGAACCGTGCGGACAGCCAAAACGCGCTGCGGCAGCCGGGAGTGTAAAATGGCAGCGACAGTACGGTATCACATGCCGTACGCCGCCTTGGGAAAGAGATTTATTATATTATACCTGTTATGGAAATATCCGTAAAGCGTTTTCTTGCCTTGCATAGGGATGCAGCTGCCTGCTAAATGCGGTAAAAACCACCGGCGAAAGCCGGAATGCAGCCAAAGCTGCGGCGGAATTTGTTGGTTTTGCACTGCCGCCGGAAAGGGGCGCAATAGGCCCTGAACAATAAAAAAAACCCTTGCGGCGCCAACGGAAAGAGACGCTGCAAGGGAGTAAACCGGACGAAGAAATTACCTGTGGATGTGGCGCACCAGCCCATCGATATAAATGGGGGACAGCTCCGCCTGTATCAAGGGCCGGGCATAGCAGTGGAAAACGGGCAGCAAATCGGTTCGGTCATCGTTTACCCAGGAGAGCGGCACTTTCTTTTCCAGATTGGCGACGTTATGCACATCCACCGTTTCGGTGATGTATTGGTAAGGATCGTCGGAGATGCGGCGAATGCCGACCATTTCGCCGGTATGCCCTTCAAAAGCGGCTTTTACGGCGGCGCCGCCGACCTGATAGGCTTCGGTAATATCGGTGCGGCTGGTCATATGGCCTGCGCAGCGCTGCAGGGTGGAAAGCTCGATGCAGCGGGTTTTGGTGGGCAGCGCCTGCGCCACGTGGTTGGCTAAATAGCGCGCCGTGCCGGTCAGGTTGGTATGCCCGAAAGCGTCCACGCGCCGTTCGTCGTCCGAAAGGAGGCAGACATACCGCCCGTCTGCCAGCTTTACGCCCTCGGAAACGGCGATGACGATGCTGGAACGCTTCTCTTGCATCTGCGCCACCTTATCAATAAAATGCTCCACGTTAAAGGGTACTTCCGGCAGGCAGATCATATCCACACCTTCGCAGTCGTCGCCTTTGGCCAGCGCCGCAGCCGCTGTAAGCCAGCCCGCGTTGCGGCCCATGGTTTCCACAATGGTGACGTACTTACTGCCGTACACCGTCGCGTCGCGAATCAGCTCCTTCATAACAACGGCAATGTATTTGGCGGCCGAGCCGTAGCCGGGAGTGTGGTCGGTTTCCAGCAGGTCGTTATCAATGGTTTTGGGTACGCCCATAAAGCGAATCGGGCTATGGATAACGGCGGCATAATCGGACAGCCGCATAATGGTATCCATGCTGTCGTTGCCGCCGATGTAAAAGAATAGCCCGATGTTCATATCGGTTAGTAGTTTGAAAATGCGTTTATATACCGCTTCGTCCACGGCGGGGTCCGGCAGCTTGAAGCGGCAGGAACCCAGAAAAGAGGAGGGGGTGCGTTTGAGAAGTTCAATTTCCATGTTGCCTTGCAAATGCTCCGCCAGGTCGACGATTTGCCCATCCAGAAAGCCCGCAATTCCGTTAACCATGCCATAGACGTGTTTGATGCCGCGCCGCTGCGCCGCCTGAAATACGCCCGCGAGACTGGCGTTGATTACGGAAGTGGGGCCTCCGGACTGGCCGACAAGTACATTCATTCCGCTCATCCTTCCCAAATGGATTGCCGCCCGGGGGATACGGTCATGCGTGTAAGAGTGTGGACCGTCAAAAACTGCGGCGTATTTTTGTATACTTTTTCGCCCTGCTGGGGGATAACTCCTGCAACAAATGTGGAAATAATGCGGAAAACTTTTTCGGGAGCACGGAGAGATGAGCACGAAAAAGTTTACGAAAACGTTATAATATAAGGGATACAAGCGTTTCTAAGTTGTGCTGAAATGTGCGGACAAAACAGGAAAGCGGTTCCTGAAAATGTGGAAAACTATGTAGGCAGCGGACACAATTGCGGGAAGGGCAGGCTTTTTATGGAGAAAAAAGAAAAGAATTGTAAAAAACCGTCGAAATGTGTGGGCCGGGACGGGAGGACGGTGGGAAAAAGCGGATGATAAGCACTTTTTATCGGGTAAAGAAGAGGAATTAGAGAATCAGCCGCGAAAAGAAAGGGGAACCTGATATAAACTGGAAATGTCTGTGCTTATTGCCGGTTTTATGATAGGATGAACTATGGCACCGGTTTCGTTACGCAGTTCATGGATGCGGCATCCTACAGGCCGGAAGAAGGCGGGCACGGCGTTTACCCGCGTAATGCACCGCAGTTAAACAGGTTGAAACGGGCCGCGTTGCGGCCAAAAAGATGAGGGCGGGTTACCGGCAGCCGGTACGCTGCTGTGTGCCGTATAGGAGTACATACGCATGATCTCTTTTTTTAAATCCCTGTCTAAAAATACGCGCCGTATTCTTGGCGCGTGCTTTCTGGCGTTTTTCTTTAACGGTCTGATGACGATGATGATGGGCTCGCTCCTGCCGGACTTAAAAGCGTCATACCACCTTACGGATACGCAGATCGGGCTGATGCTTTCCGGGCATTCCGTCGGCAATTTACTGGCGTGCTTTCTCAGCGGGCTGATGCCGCTGTGGCTGGGAAAACGTAAATCGATTACCCTGCTTAGCGCGGTGGCGGCAACGGGCTTTGCGATGATGCTGGTTTCCGGCAATCCCCTGTGGCTCATTACGGGGTTTGTGTTTACCGGCGTTGGGCGGGGGAGCATCAGCAATTTTAACAACACGACGGTGAATGTGACTACGGGCGGAAGCCCGGCGGCGTTGAACCTGCTGCATGGCTTTTTTGCGGTCGGCGCGATTTTGGCGCCGCTGGTGTTTTTACTGGCGGTGCGGCTGGCGGGCTGGTACGCGGCAGCGGGGTTGATCGCCGGGCTGGGCGTTGCTGTGGCGGTGTACTTTTCCCGGCTGCGGCTGCAAGGCGATCAGCCGGACCGTCGGGATACGGCCCAGCGGAGCATGGTGTTTTTGAAAAACCGCACGTTTATGATTTTGGCGGGGATGATGTTTTTCTACCTTTGCGTGGAATATGCCATAAACGGCTGGCTGGTGACCTACCTGCAAAACAAACCGCTGCTGCTGATACAGTTTACCGCGCGGGGCGGCGATGCGCAGGCTGCACTGGCTACCTACTCGCAGACGATGGCAACCCTGCTGTGGAGTGTGATTCTGGCGGGGCGGCTGACCAATGCGGTATTGGTGCGCAAGTGGCCCCAAAAGCGGCTGATGATGCTCAACAGCATCGGCGTTGCACTGTTTTTCGGGCTGTTTTTACTGGGAAACCGCATCGCGTTGGTAACGCTTGCGGTAGCGGGGCTGGGCTTTTGCATGGCCGGTATTTGCCCCATGATTTATGCTGACGCCAGCTATATTACCAACCGCTACCCCATGGGGCTAAGCACGCTGCTGGCTATTGGCTCTCTTGGCGGCATCCTGATGCCGGGGCTGGTGGGTGTGCTGGCGGACGCGTACGGCTTTTTTGGCGGGATGAGCGTTATCCTGATTGGTGTAGCAGCGCTGCTGGTATTGTCGATTCTCAACAACCGGCTGAAACCTGTACCGGTGGATGAAAATCTGCCCGCGCAGGACGTGCCCGCGTGCTGCGGCGGCTGAACGCCCGCCACGCGGTGAATACTTGGCTGTATGCTGAAAACTAGCAGGGATGAGCCTGTGCAACCGAACGGAAAACAAGGGAGGCGCGGAGTATGGAATCAAGAGTAGTGCGGTATGCGGATGTGACCGTACAGGAGCTGGGCGGCGGCGTAACACGCAGGGTGCTTGCGTATTTGCCGCAGGAAATGATGGTGGAAGTACGTTTTGCGCCCGGTGCGAAGGGCGACGCGCACACCCACCCCCACACGCAGTGTACGTATGTGGTGGAAGGCGAGTTTGTGTTTACCGTAGAAGGGCGCGAGGTTACCGTACATCCCGGCGATACGCTGGCGTTTGCACCGGATGAGCGGCATGGCTGCGTATGCCCCGGCGGCGGTGTGCTGATCGACGTTTTTACCCCGATGCGGGAGGATTTCGTATCGTAAAAGCCGCTGGAAAAGACGAAAAACGGTACCCCGGCCTGCCGAGTAGTAAACGGCAGCGGAGGCATACCAATAGCGGCATAAAGAGATTTGTTTGCCGCCGCACCGAACGGTCGGGTGTGTTTTGCTTACCTGACTGTGATGTTGTTTTCAGCCGATTTTGTTGGTAGCTATGGAAAAGGCGCAGCTGTTGTCCGTAAAGCATAATGCGGGCAACGGCTGCGCCTTTAACGACGGTTTTTGCAATCAACTGATGGTGAAAAACAAGCTTTGTAAATCTTCATCCTGCGAGGAGGGGCCGACCATCAGCGTATATTCGCCTTTTTCCAGCACGCGGCTGCCATCGTCCCGCACGGATAATAGACCGTCCTCCGGAATGGACAGGCATACGTTTTTCGTTTCCCCGGCGGCTAGTGTTACCCGCGCAAAGGTGAGCAGTTCTTTGATGGGCGTCATCCGCCCCACGGCAGGCCGGTGCGCATATACCTGAACGATTTCGATGCCGTCCCGCGCGCCGGTATTGGCAACCGGTACGGTAAGGGTGCGCCCCGCGTCCGTTTGGGTTAGGAAAGCATCGCCGTAGCGGTAAGTGGTATAGCTAAGCCCGAACCCGAAGGGGTACAGTGGCGCGGCGGGCATATCCTCATACCTGCCGTCGTGCCAGCCGGGCAACTGGTTGTGGTATACGGGCTGTTGCCCGGCGTGGCGGGCAAAGGCGATGGGCAGTTTGCCGCACGGGTTGATAGCGCCCAGCAGCAACTCCGCCAATGCCTGGCCGCAGGTTTTACCACCGTTAAATACCTGCACAACAGCGGAAGCGTTGGCTTTTACCCACGGCACGGTTAACGGTTTGCCCGTAACCAGCACCACCACCAAAGGCTTACCCATGGCGTGCAGGGCGTTGATCATGGCTTGCTGGCCGCCGGATAAATCCAGATCGGCGCGGTCACGCGCTTCGCCGTTTTGCAGCAGGCAATCGCCCACGCAGGCGACGATAACGTCCGCGTCTTTGCAGGCGGTTGTTAGGGCGGGTACATCCAAATCACCGCGCAGCCGCTCTATCTCTGCCGCGATACCAGGGTGATCGCCGAAGGGCTGGAAAACCGTATCGCCCTGCCGCAAGAATCCGCAGCCGCGTGTTGTGGTAATTTGCAGGCCGTAGGTTTCAGCAAATCCCCGCAAACCCTGCAGCGGTGTAACCGCCGGGATCAGCGCAGGAGTGGTAAACGAGGGAACCGGATGGCTGAGATAGGTCCAGTCCCCCAGCATTGCGTTGGCGTCGTCTGCCGCCGGGCCGACCACGGCAATGCGCTTGGCAGTCAGCGGCAGCGTACCATCGTTTTGCAGCAGTACCAGCGCCTCCTGCTGAATGCGGCGGCTGATGGCGGCGGCATCCGGCTGGTTTAATGCGCCGGGGGAAAGGGTGACGGCTTTCTTTTGCGTAAATAGCCCCAGTTTGGATTTGACTGTGAGAATACAGCGGACGGCGCTGTCCAGCACCGCTTCGTCCAGCTCGCCCAGTTCCACGGCGGCAATCAATTCGTCACGCGTATCGGGCGTAGCCATAAACATATCATTGCCCGCGGCAAGCGCCTGCACGGCGGCGAAACGCAGAGACGGGCATACATGCTGGCGCTCAACCAGCGAGCGTACATTATCCCAGTCGGTTACGACAAAGCCGTCAAAACCCAGTTCTTTCTTCAGCACATCCGTTAAGAGCGTGTGGTGAATCGTGAGGGGGACGCCATCCACGGAGGAATACGCCGTCATGAACGTGGCGCAACCAGCCTGTACCGCTTTGGCAAACGGCGGTAAAAACAGCTGCCGTACCAGCCGAAGGGAAATGGGCGTATCCACCGAGTCACGGCCGCCGAGGCTTTCGCCGTAGGCCAGATAGTGCTTTGCGCAGGCTAAAATACTATCCGGCGCGGTTAAGTCACTCCCCTGATAGCCGCGGATCATGGCGGCGGCCAGCTCGCCGATCAGCGCGGGCGCTTCGCCGAAGGTTTCATCCACACGGCCCCAGCGCAAATCGCGTGCTACGCACAAAAGCGGCGAAAAAGTCCAGTGCAGGCCGTCGGCGGCGACTTCGCGGGCGGTGATGCGCCCGGTGGCTTCCAGCGCTTGCGGGTCCCACGTGCAGGCCATCGCCAGCGGGCAGGGGAAGAGGGTCGCGCCGTTTTTCAGCGCGTGCCCGCGCACGGCATCAATGCCGAATAAGAGCGGAATGCCCAATCGGGATTCGTTTACAGCGATGCGCTGCAGCTTTTCGGCTTCGGGGCCAAGTGTGTGTAAAAAGCTGCCCGCGCCGGTGCGCGCCCAGTTTTCTGCTTTGGTTTCAGAAAGCATATTGGTGGGTATTTGCATAATCTGTGCCGCTTTTTCCGCGAGGGTCATACGGGAAAGCAGAGCCTCGATCTGCTGTGGGGAAAGCGTTGGTGCGGACATCGCTTATTATCCTCCTGTGGTATGTTGATGTTTTGTATTACTGCTGGTTTCTGCGCCCGGTCTGGTTTGGCCTGCTTTCAATGCCACCGCGGAAGAATTTTTTTACATTCTGCTTTGGCTGGAATGGGTATATACCTAGCGATGAAGAGCGAATTGGTTACATGAAAGGCGATAAACCGGAAAAACGAAGCAAATACATACGACATTATATGGACGATGTAACATTAAAAAGAACCGAACATTCACGGGGAAAATGAAAATAGCCATTATAATATATAGTATATCGAATCTATTACCATATAATGGATTTCGGTATTTTGGTTACATCAAAAAAGAAATCATTTTAACAATATGATGAAAAATAGTTCCATAAGTAACTGATATGTGGTATGATATTTTTCAGAAAGGAGGAATGTACATGCCTCGTGTAGCTATCTTTGTGGATGGAGCTAATTTCTTTTATATGCAAAGAAACGATTTAAATTGGTTCGTGGATACGAAAAAGCTTTTACGGTATTGCGAAAGATTTGGAGAAATCACGGACGCCTATTACTACATTGGGAAGGACGCCCTGTCCGAAACATCGCAGCAAGGATTTTTAAATGCGCTGACCTACATGGGTTACTCGCTGGTCACCAAGCCGATCAAAACCATACATGACCAGATTACGGGAGAAACCCGGCAAAAGGCGAACCTGGATATAGAAATCGTACTGGATATGTTTAATACCATTGATAATTATGATATTGCCGTTTTGGTAAGCGGAGACGGTGATTTCGACCGTGCGCTGCGCCTGCTGCGTGCCCGCGGAAAACGCTTTAAAGTCATCGCGTCGCCGCGTTTTGTGGCGTCAGAACTGCGGGATGTGGCCGGTATGCACCTGATCGATATGGAAAGTATCCGTTCGGAAATTGAAAAATTGCCGATGGAACGCGCCGTAAGCGAAGGGTGAGAAAGCACCGCCGAACCTAAAAAACATCGTTATAATATGTAATAATGCAAACAAGGAAATGCGCAAGGCCTGCGTAAGCACATTTGTTGTGAAACTCTGGTCCGCCGCGCCTGTAAGGGCGATAGCGTTCCGGTGCGGTGCTTTTTCTCCCCCGGCGCCGGGCTTTTTCTTTCCGGCATCCATGATAGTTCACCGAGAATAACGAAAAATTCGAATAAAACACGTCTGCCACAGAGTGGCAGGCGTTTTATAGTGGAAATCAGCCTTCGTTGGACGGCTCCACCCAGCCGCGGGAGCGTTCTACGGCGCGGTGCCAGCCGTATAGCGCAAGGTTGCGGTCGTACTCGCTCATGTGCGGAGTAAAGGTAAGGTCCGGCTGTACCATGCCGATGGCTTCTTCCTTATTGGCATATACACCCGCGCCGATGCCTGCCAGCAGCGCCGCACCAAGCGCGGTGGTTTCCAGTATCACAGGGCGTACCAGCGGGATGCCCAGAATATCGCTTTGAAACTGCATGAGAAAGCCGTTGGCGCTTGCGCCTCCGTCCACCTTCATCTGCGGGGGACGGCTGCCCAAATCCGCAGCCATGGCAAAAAACAGATCGGCGCTCTGGTAGGCGATGGCTTCCAGTGCGGCGCGCACAATGTGCGCCCGGCCTGTGCCCCGCGTCATGCCGACAATGGTGCCGCGGCTGTACATGTCCCAGTAGGGGGCGCCAAGGCCGGTAAAAGCAGGCACCAGAAACACGCCAGCCGTATCATTAATGCTTTGGGCAATCTGCTCGGTTTCAGCGCTGGTTTCTATCAGTTTCAGCTCATCGCGCAGCCACTGCACGGTTGCTCCGCCCATAAACACGCTGCCCTCCAGCGCATAGGTCGGTTGCCCGTTCAGCCGCCAGGCCAGCGTGGTCAGCAGGCCGTTGTGGCTTTCCACCGGCATATCGCCCGTATTCATCAGCATAAAGCAGCCGGTGCCGTAGGTGTTCTTCACAGCGCCGGGCATAAAGCACGCCTGCCCGAACAGCGCCGCGTGCTGGTCGCCCGCCAGCGCCGCCACCGGAATGGGACGGCCCAGTATTTCGCTGCGCAGGTTGCCGATGACATGCGCGCTGTCTGTTACCTCTGGCAATAGCGCGCGGGGAATGTTCAGCATGGAAAGCAGTTCGTCATCCCACTGCTGGGTATGAATATTAAACAGCATGGTACGGCATGCGTTGGTCGCATCGGTTACATGCGGGCGGCCTTCTACCAGATTCCACGCAAGATAACTATCCACGGTGCCAAAGCATAGCTCGCCGCGCTCCGCGCGTTCGTGCAGGTTCAAGTGATCCAGCAGCCACGCCAGCTTGGTACCGCTGAAATACGCATCCGGCGCAAGCCCGGTTTTCTTGCGGATCATATCGCTTTTACCTTCCCGCACAAGGCGCTCCACATACGGAGCGCTGCGGCGGCATTGCCATACGATGGCGTTATGCAGGCACGCGCCGGTAGCGCGGTCCCACAGCAGGGTGGTTTCCCGCTGATTGGTAATGCCAATGGCGGCAATATCGCCCACATCCGCGCCGCTTAACTTTACAGCGGTGCGCAGCGCGGTAATCTGGCTGTTTAAAATGTCCTCGGGGTCGTGTTCCACCCAACCGGGTTTGGGGTAATGCTGTGTAAACTCAATAGCGTGCGTCGCCAGTACCTGCCCCTGTGTGGTAAACACAATGGCGCGGCTGGATGTAGTGCCCTGATCCAGAGCAACGAGTAGGGTGCCAGGCATGTGAAAAGCCTCCTTTGCCTTATGGAAATGTTATTTTATGCGCTGCGCGCGTTTTTAAATTCAGGCAAAAAGCGCCGATTTGCGGGCGACCATTTCGTCCACACGGCTGATATACTGCTCCACATTGCTTACGTTCGGCGCGCGCTCAATGCGCAGCCCCCGGTCGGTAAACACCCGCTTGCTGATGGCGCCTGCGCCGCAAGCAAGGATGGTCAGGTTCTCTTCCATAATATCCACGTTATACAGGCAGGCTTTGCTACGTCCGGCGTAGCCTACGTTTTGCTGCTGTCCGGCCATGTATTTCTGGCGGTACAGGTAATACGGCGCAAGGTGCAGCGCGCTTGCGGTTTCGGCGCCAAGGCGCACCATTTCGGTAACAACGTCGCTGCCTGCCAAATCCGTACCCCACAAGCGGCTGGAGCGCTTGAGCGCTAAGGTATGCACGGTCAGGCTGTCCGGCGCGAGGGCGCGTACAGCGTCCATGGTGCGTGCAAAATCTGCCGAGGTTTCGCCCGGCAGCCCGGCGATTACATCCATATTAATATCGGAAAAACCCATACTGCGCGCCAATTGGAACGCTTCCGCCGTTTGCGCGGCGGTATGGTCGCGCCCGATCAGCCGCAGGGTAGCATCGTTCATGGTTTGCGGGTTGATGCTGATACGCTGCACGCCGGATGCCAGCATGGCAGCCAGCTTACCCCGCGTAATGGTATCCGGGCGGCCCGCCTCTACGGTATACTCTGCCGGGGACGGGAAAACCGTGCGGGCGCGCGAAAGCAGCAGGGCAAAATCCGGCTCGCTCAGCGCGGTAGGCGTACCCCCGCCGATGTACAGGGCGCGCAGCGTAAGCCCCTGCGTTTCCATCAGACGCGCGGTTGCCTCCATTTCGACAAACAACGCTTGCAAATAGGGTGTTACCTGCTTGCCGCGTCCCAGCGCCTCGCCCGGGAATGAGCAATACGCGCAGCGCGTGCGGCAAAAGGGAATGGAAAGGTATACGTCCACATCCGTTGCGGAGGGTGCGGGCAATGCCTGCTGCACGGCAACAATGCGCGAAAGCAGGGCGGCTTTATCGGCGGATACGTCAAACTCCTCCGCGACGGCATCGGCCGCCTCGTGCAGGGAAAGCCCCTCTTCCAGCTTTTCATATAAAAGGCGGGAGGGGCGGATGCCGGTAAGCGAGCCCCAGGGCGGCTGCGAACCGGAAAGGTGCTTGCACAGATCGTACAGGGTCAGCTTGCAAAGTCGCTTTTTTTGCCGCTTTTCTACCAAAGCGTCAGCCGTTTCGGCAGGCGCGGTGCGCATAAGGGTATCGCCACGAAAGGTGAAGCGGCAATGCCAAAGGCCGTCTGCCGTTTCAAACTCGTGGCGCAGCACTTCCATATCCGCGGTGACAGGGCAGGCGGTGAACTGTGCTTTTTTCACATCCTCCGCGCTTTGCGCGGCGGTCGGTTCCACGGCGAAGTTTTCCACGGGCCAAAAGAGCTTTACAATATCGTACAGCTCGTTGGCAAAACGGGGCAGCGGCGTTTGAAGGCAAAGTTTCATTTATGGTTTCAACCCGTTGGGGTCGTCCTTCCCGGCGAAAGTCGTCGGACCGTGCCCCGGATACGCCTTCATCTTCGGGTGCATGTACAGGATGCGGCGCAGGCTGTTTTTCAGCTCCGAAAAATCGCCGTCGTCAAAATCATACCGGCCATAGCCGCCGTTAAACAGCGTATCGCCGCACAAAAGCCCGGCGTTGTCCGGCAGGAGGTAGCAAACGCTTCCCTTGCTGTGACCGGGCGTGTGGAGAACGGTAATGGACAGCCCCGCGAGGGAGAGTATCTGTTGATCTGCAATTTCAACGGGCTTGGTGGACACATGCACATCGCAGCCGAACTGCATGCCTACGTTGCGTACGGAATCGGTCAGCTTGGGCACGTCGCCGGAGTGGATGTATACCGGGATATGGTAATGGCTGCACAGCGCATCCACCGCGCCGATATGGTCGTAGTGGCCGTGCGTTAGCAAAACGGCGACGGGCTTGCGGCTGCCGATATCGGCCATAATCAGCCGCGCGTCCGCGCCGGGATCAACAATAATCAACTGCCGGTTATCGGTATTCTCCACCAGATAACAGTTCATGCTAAAATCGCCTACATGGAGGGTTTCCACCCGTACGGACAAGCTGCTCACCTCATATACGTATTCACTGCCGGGCACCCGCCCGGCTGGGATTTACCGGCCGCCTGGCCGGGCCGGGGTAACCGCCACGCGCCATAATGCCTGGCGCACAGCGGGATTAAAACAATCGATGGGAATCCAAGAGGATGGTTACGGGGCCGTCGTTGACCAAACTTACGGCCATATCCGCGCCGAAAATGCCGGTTTCCACCGTAATGCCTCTTTCGCGCCACTGCTTGACCACCTGCTCATACAGCGCATTGGCCGCCTCGGGGCGCTCTGCGCGGGTAAAACCGGGCCGCCGCCCGCCGCGTGCATCGCCCAGCAGGGTAAACTGGCTAACCGCGAGGATGCCGCCGCCAACGTCCAGCAGCGACAGATTCATCTTACCTTCGCTGTCTTCAAAAATCCGAAGATTGGGCACCTTTTCGGCAATGTAGGCGACGTCCGCCGCTGTGTCGCCAACTTCCACCCCTACGAGCACCATCAGCCCCTTGCCAATTTCGCCCGTAATCTGATCCCGTACGGCGACCGATGCGCGAACGACGCGCTGAATGACTGCCCTCATGGTGCCACGCTCCTTCTATGATGCCTGCGCGGTTATGAAATACCGCGGTACACTTCCACAATGTCCGTGCGGCGCTGCAGGCCGCTGATGACCTTATCCAGCTGTCCGCGGCTGGAAACCTGCACCACCATAGTGATGACGCTGGTTTTACGCTTGTTGTCCCGCTTGGCGGATACAGCCATAATGGGCACGCCCATATTGCCGATGAACAGCGCCAGCTCGCCCAGCAGGCTGACGTGATCGTAAGCGATAATGTTGATAGTCGCATTGAACGAGCCACCCTCGGTATCGGCCCAGCTAACATCCACCATGCGCTCCTGCTCGCTGGCGCTCACGTTGGGGCAATCCGCCTTGTGTACGGTTACGCCGCGGCCGCGGGTAATGTAACCGATAATTTCATCCCCCGGTACGGGGTTGCAGCATTTAGCAAAGCGCACCAGCATACCGCTTTCGCCCTTGACGTATACGCCGTGGGTGGGTTTGCCCAGCTGTTTTTGCAGCTCCTGCTGGGTGGTCTCCACCACTTTGGGGATAGGCTGTGCCTCGTCCTTGCGTTGCTCATCCAAAAGGCGGCTGATGACATACGCGCTGGCAATGCCGCCGTACCCCACCGCACCGTAAATATCATCCAGTTCCTGAAACGCATAGCGCTTAAGTACGGGTTCGTAATACTCCGGCTTGGTCAGCGAGGGCAGCGATACGCCGCGCCGCTTGGCTTCGTGCTCCAGCATCTCGCGGCCGCGCGCCACGTTTTCCCCGTGCAGCTCGCGCCGGAAAAACTGGCGTATTTTAGCCTTGGCCTGCTGGGTTTTCACCACTTTCAGCCAGTCCATGCTGGGGCCTTTGCTGTTGGAGGAGGTGATAATCTCCACCCGGTCGCCGGTTTCCAGCTTGGTTTCCAGCGGTACGATGCGGCCGTTCACCTTTGCGCCTACGCAATGGTTGCCCACGCCGCTGTGGATGCGGTAGGCAAAGTCGATGGGGGTAGAGCCGCGTTGCATGCTGATGATGTCGCCCTTGGGGGTAAACAGCAGCACCTCATCGCTGAACAGGTCGGTTTTCAGGGAGTCGATAAACTCCTTGCTGTCGCGGGTTTCGTTTTGCCAATCCAAAATCTGCCTAAGCCAATACAGCTTGTTATCCAGCTCGCCCTGCGCGCCGCCGCCTTCCTTATAGCGCCAGTGCGCGGCAACGCCGAACTCGGCCACGCGGTGCATTTCCCACGTGCGAATCTGGATTTCAAAGGGGAAAGGCATTTTGCGTCCGCCGATCAGCGTGGTATGCAGGCTTTGGTACATGTTGCTCTTGGGTACGCTGATGTAATCCTTAAACCGGCCGGGAATCTGGTTCCACAGCGTATGTACGATACCCAGCACCGTGTAGCAATCCTGCACCGAATCCACAATCACGCGCACGGCAATTAAATCGTATATCTGGTCGAAGGTTTTATTTTGTTCCTTCATTTTTTTATAGATGGAATACAGGTGCTTGGGGCGGCCATCCATTTCGTAGCGGATGCCCTGCGCATCCAGCTTATCGGAAAGCTGCCCGATCACCATGCGGATGTTTTCCTCCCGCTCGGCGCGGCGCAGGCCGACCTTTTGAGCGATTTCGTGGTAGTCCTCGGGGTAGAGGTATTTAAAGGAGAGATCCTCCAGCTCCTGCTTTACGGCGTTCATGCCCAAACGGTGCGCAAGGGGCGCGAAAATATCCAGCGTTTCCCCCGCGATGGCACGCTGCCGGTCCTCTGCCTGATAGCGCAGGGTACGCATGTTGTGCAGGCGGTCCGCCAGTTTGATGATCACGACGCGGATATCCTTGCTCATGGCAAAGATCATCTTGCGCAGGCTTTCCGCCTTTTGCTCCTCGCGGTCGGTAAAATCCAGCTTGTCCAGCTTGGTAACGCCGTCCACCAGCATGGAGACCTCTTCGCCGAATTCGGCCTTGACCGTGTCCAGCGATACGCATTTACAATCCTCAATGGTATCGTGCAAAAGTCCCGCCGCAATGGTGGGCGCGTCGATCATCAAATCGGTCAAAATACTGGCGACCGAAACCGGGTGGATAAAATAAGGCTCGCCGCTTTTGCGCACCTGTCCTGCGTGTGCGTTTTCGGCAAACTCATATGCTTTTTTAACCAACAGGTAACTATCCCCCGGGTGCTGTTTCTGCACACGGGCGATCATTTTCTCCATCGGCATACATTCATTGGTAATATAGGTCAGCATTTTCCGGCCTCCATGGGAGCGGTCAGCGCGCGAAGCGCACCCAGCGTTAAACTTTCGGAAAGGGAGCAGGGATGGGGCTTTAAAAAGGTGTAATGAAAAGGCACCTGCGAAAAAGCAATCAACCCAAGCGTGTGAAACGCGCTCAGCCCCGCGAGCGTCTGCGCCTGTGTCAATGCGGCGGCTTGCGCCGTTTGGTACAGGCTGCTGTACGTTGTGCGGGAAAGCAGTTTGTACAGTGCGCGGTACTGCGCGTCGCCCGCATCGATGGACGCCGCCGCCGTGCGCAGCGCCGGGGACGGCGCTGCCAGATACAGTGCGGTATCCGGCAGGGAACGCTGCCAGAGCAGCACATCCTGCGGGGTAAGCGGACCGTCCAGCAATACGGCGTTTTTCCAGCAGCCGCGTATGGCCTGGGGCTCCGGCTGCACAAGCAGCGTATGAAAACACCGCAGGTCGTCCGGTGACTGCACCGCTACATCCACCCGGTCGCCAGCAGCATCCAAAACGCGCTGTGCGGTTTCCCGGGTATAGGTGATCAGCAGGGTACCCTGCCGCCCGGTTAGCAAGGCGGATGCGTCCGCTGCATCCCCGTTTGGGGTATACAGCGCCGTTGGCAGCCCGCTGTCCGTTTCGCTTCCGGCAGGGGTAAACACGCCGGTTTCGCCGCGCGGCACAGCCTTAATCAATTCTGCATCCAAAGCGTCTTTTCCTGCCATATCCGGCGGAAAGGCGGTAAGTCCGTCGCGCAGCAGGCGCAGCAGCGCATCGTCAAATGCGGCTTGCGGCATCTGTTGCAGCAGGCGTGTGCGGCTCCCGGCCGCGGGCGTAAGCGCCTGTACCTGACACTTGATGCTTTCCCGCCCCATATACGTTTCCTTGGCAAGGGTATAGGCCGCGTCTACCGCGTCGGGAAGGCGGTTTACCTGCGCGCCCATGCCGAAGGCGATGCCGTCCAGCGAGCGGGCACCATCCCGCAAGGCCAGTTGCAGGTGCGCGCCCTGCGCGCCGCAGGCGCGGCGGCGGATGAGCTGTGCGCCGGGCGTGTAAAAGACAGGGGCGGGGTTGCCGGTGCCAAAGGGATGTAGCTTTGCAAGCAGGGAAATGAGATCGTCATCTACATCGGCAAACGAAAGGGGTGCGTCATACGGCAGCGCGGGTATAAAAGCGTCCTCGGGCGCGGCTGCTGCCACGGCGGCTTCCAGCCGGGTGCGGAAGGCTTCATCCTTCTCTGTTTCCAGCGTTACGCCCGCGGCCATTTCATGCCCGCCGTAGCGCACCAGCAGATCATCGCACGCTTGCAGGCAACGTGCCAGATTTACGCCCTCCACACCGCGCAGGCTGCCGTGCAGACAGCCGTCCGATTCGCTCATCGCGCATACGGGCACGCCGTAGCGGCGGTTCAGCTTTCCGGCGACCAGCCCGATAATGCCGCTGTTCCAATCCTCGCCGCGTACAAACAGCATGCGGCTGGTGACAAAATCATGGGTTTCGGCCTGCGCTTCAGCCTGCGCGGCCGCTTCGGCCTCCAGCTGTTTACGTTCGGTATTGGCGCGGTCCAGCGTTTTGGCGAGCGTTTCCGCCTCGGCCGGGTCGCGGGTGAGCAGCAAACGGATGCCCAGGTTCGCATCCGCGATGCGGCCGGCCGCGTTCAGCCGCGGCGCCAGCTGAAAGGCAACGGTTTCGGCGGTCAGCGGTTGGGTGCAGCCCGCCGCTTGCATCAGCGCTGCCAGACCGGGGCGCTTGGTAAACAGCGGCAGCCCGTGGGAGACGATGATGCGGTTCTCATCCAGCAGGGGCACGATATCCGCCACGGTAGCCAGTGCCGCCAGATCCAGCCATTGCAGGGCGGTTTGCGCCCCGAGCAGCGCCGTTGCGAGTTTCAAAGCCACCCCTGCGCCGCATAAACGGGGGAAGGGGTAGCCGCCCAGCACAGGGTCGATCACCACATCCGCCGGGCAGGGCACAAGCCCCGGCTGGTGGTGATCGGTCACGATTACCCGCATACCCAGCGCCTGCGCGTGTTCTACTTCGGCAGCGTTGGTGATGCCCAGATCGACCGTAACCATCAGCCTATACTCCGCGGCGAGGGTTTCCACCGCGGCAAGGTTCAATCCATAGCCTTCGGCGCGCAGCGGCACGTGCGGGGTTACGGTAAGCCCGTAGGCACGCAGCGCTTCGGTCATTAGGGCAGCGGCACACACACCGTCGGCATCGTAATCGCCATACACAACAGTCGGCCAGTGTTCTGTTTTGGCTTGCGCCAGCAGCGTAAGCGCATCGCTGACGCCGTCTAGCAGCAGCGGATCGTGCAGGTTATCCAGCCGCGGATCTAAAAACGCATCCGCCTGCGCGGCGGTATCGATGCCGCGCGCATATAACAAAGCCGCCAGCACGCCCGTATAGGGCCTGAGCGCGCTGAACGCGGCGGCGTCCGGCTGACGGGTATCCCTGCGGATATAGCGTAGCATGGCGGCTCTCCTTTCAGCGGAAATCCTGTGTATCATACCATAAAAAGCCATAAAATGAAACCGCGCACGGCTTGCGCCAGACCCTGCAAGCGGCCTGAACAAAGGATTTTCTGTACGGTTGTAACAGCGGGCTGCCAAGGCTTGCCAAGCAGCCGGGCATTGGGTACAATACAAAAAAGCGCCTGCCTGAAATGGTTGGAGAGGCGTACAGAAAGCCAACGGAAAAATCTTCGCAACCGGCGGCAGGAAAGGCAGAGAGAAAACGTGACAGGAAAAAACCGTTCGGTTTCTATTCCCCGGCTGATTGCCGCTGTGTTGATTGCGCTTGCGGCGGTATGGCGGCTTGCGGATGCAGCGGCTGTGCCGGAAAATACTACGGTGGCGTGGGTGCTGCGCGGTGTGCTGCTGGTAGTGTTTACGGGCCTTTTATACCTGCTTTTTAACGATTCGGACCGCCGCATGAAGGGCGTCGCCTATCCGCTGGGATTTGTGTTTGCGTGCTTTATAGTGCTGGGGCGGCACATGAGTACATCGCAAGCGCTGCCGCAGGGTTGGACAGGCGCGTGGGTGGTACTGGCGATTGTGCTGTATACCATAGTATGCGGCGCGGCGGTGCGGCTGCTCTACCGTGGCATGCTTCACCGGCATAGTGCATCCACACGGAAACCGGATGGAAAGGAATCACTTTTCAGCCGTGTGACGGGTAACTGGTTCTTTGCTTTTTTCCTGTTGCTGCTTTGCTGGGTGCCGGTGTGGCTGGCTTTTTACCCCGGTACGTTCCGTTATGATGCGGATACGCAGTTTTATACGTACGTGGACGATTGCATGACTACCCACCACCCCCTGCTGCATACGCTGCTGCTGGGCGCGATACTGGACTACGGCGTCACGCTGGATTCGCTCACGTTGGGTGTGGCGCTGTACTGCGTTGCGCAGTTGGTGGTAATGGCCGCCATTCTGGCATACGCCGTGGTATGGCTGCGCCGCCGGCAGGTTCCGCTGGGGCTGCGCATTGCGGTGCTGCTGCTGTTTGCGCTGCTGCCGCTGTATCCGCTTTGGTCGATCAGCGTTACGAAGGATGTGTTATTCGGCGGGCTGGTATTGCTGACCTGCCTGCAAATGGTGGATTTGTGGCGTGACGGCGTCAAGTGGCTGCGTTCGCCCCTGCGGATCATCGTGTTTATCGCTACGGTGGTACTCATGACGCTGATGCGCAATAACGGCGTATACGCCCTCTGCCTAACGCTGCCCTTTGCAGTGCTGGCAGCCAAAGACCATAGGATTTTGACGGCAATTTTGCTGCTGGTGTGCGTGGCGGGGTATCAGGGAGCGAATCAGTGGCTGGTGGATACGGTGTATGCCGACGAAGGAAGTTATGTGGAAATCCTTTCCACGCCGCTGCAGCAGGTGATGCGTGCGGCGGTGCGGGGCGAGGTTTCGCAGGAAGATATGGAGAAACTCGCCGAGTTGTATGCGTATTACGATGGGGAATGGCGCGATTTGTATACGCCCATGTGCGCCGATAACGCGAAGTGGAATCTGGATGAGGATGTGCTGACTGATAGCCTCGGCGAGTACGCTGCGCTGTGGTGGCGCGTGGGGCTGCAAAATCCGCGCCTGTATGCCGAGGCATTCTTACAGCAGAACCTACCGTACTTCTACCCCGGCGCAAAGATGGAGTACAACATTGTGCTTGGGCTTTTACCGATGGATTTGTATTCGCTGGAGGAGCAGGCGTATCTGCCGCAGCTTCAGCCGTTATATGAGGCGTATGACGAAACGCTGACGGTATTCGGCCTGCCGGGTACCGGGCTGTTGTCCGATAATGCCATTATGGTCTGGCTGACGCTGCTGCTGCTGGGCTTTGCGATTTACCGCAAGCAGCGCGGGCTGATCATCGCAACGGTGTTTTTACTGGCCGTTTGGGGCACATGCCTGCTGGGCCCGATTGCCGTGATGCGTTATATGCTGGGCTTCTTCTACACTACGCCTGTGTTGCTTGCATTTGCCTTTTCAAAAACAGAAAGAGTGGGTAAGTAAACATTTACCGGCCATTCTCCCCCTGCTGCTATGCTCCGGTTGCGTAGCGAATACGCCGGTGTTATGATGGGGGCACGCTGCCGCCCGTGGCGGAGGCGCGACAATAAAGGAGAGTGACCTAATACATGGTAAATAAGGCCGCCGGGCGGAGATTATTTTCCGTAGGCGAATCCTATGGCATTATGGTAAAGGCGCTGCGCACTATGCCGTATCTACGCCGCGCGCGCAGCAGCGGTGTACTGAACGAGGCGTTTGCCGAGCGCCTGATGCTGGCTGTGACCGAGGTAAACCAGTGCGCGCTTTGCTCCTACGCCCACACGAAAATGGCGCTGGAAATGGGACTGGAAAAATCGGAAATCGAAGCCTTGCTGGCTGGCGATTCGTCCGGCTTGCACAAGGAAGAAATGCCCGCGATCCTATTTGCACAGCATTATGCGGATACGCGCGGCAAGCCCTCACCGCAGGCGTGGGACGCACTGCTGAAGGAGTATGGTAAAGAAACCGCTATGGGGATGCTGGCAGCGGTGCGTATCATGATGATGGGCAACGCTTACGGTATTCCCTCCGGTAGCTTGATGGGACGGTTTAGCCGGAAAAGCGGCCGGAAACCCGACCCGCGCAGCAATATCGGCTACGAACTGGCAATGCTACTGACGCTGCCGGTGCTGTTGCTGTGCGCGATGGCGCAGGCATTCATTGCGAAGCTTTTGAAACTGCCGGTAGAACCCGCGTAAGGCATGGGTGGTAAAACCCTGCAAGCATATACTTACGTAAATGCAGATTGAGGCGGCTGGACCGCCTGTGTCGCTAAAGGATACCAGCCCAATGAAAAGAGGATAGAAACAGCGCGCCCCAATCACGGGGCGCGCTGTTGTGTTAGAAACGGTTGGTTATTCTGCAGGCTGGGCGATGAGCTCGCCCCGCCCAAGCGGCACGAAAATGGGGTCGCCGTTACGCGTGACCCGGTCGGTACGCTTCATGGTAGCTATCTGACGGATTTGCAGCTTCGGCGCGACACTCTGTTCGTTGCCGTAAATGTCGTAAACCGCCTGTAAAACATCCTTGCCCAGCAGAAACCAGGTGGAACTGGTCGGATAGGGGAATGCAGCGTATACCTCTTCCTCCATATCCAAATAGGGCAGCAGCATACAACAGCCGTTTGTATTGGCGGAGAACTCCGCATAGCTGCGGTTCTGCTGGTATTCGCCGCGGTCGCAGAAATCGACAAACACCACGTTTTCATGGTTGCTGGCGATAGCGTTCAGCAAATACTCGCGTGTGGCGGCTGGCGTTGCTAAGGCAAAGGCGCGGTTGATGTAATCGGCCCACTGCGCTGCCCATGCCGTGCCGTCCAACTCCAGCGCAGGTACAAACGCTTCGGCTTGCGGCTGGGGTTGCGGCTGTGCGGCTTGCACCGGCGGGGTCGCGCCTCGTAAGGTGGCAAGCAATTCTTCCAGCAGATGGTTGGTTTGCTGTAACAAGGCGACCAGCTGTGTTTCGGTGTCTGCGGCAGGGGCAGGCTGCGTAAGGCTACGCGGTTCGTCCCCCGGGGAATGACCAAAATCACTTAACAAAACCCCGCCTCCCTTCTGTGTGCTTTATATGCTTCTATTTTTGCGTAAACAAGTGCTCTATCATTATAACATGAAAATCACTTATGAACTGACAAAGGTCGCTTAAATTTGTAACTTTTTCAAGAAATTGTTCCTGTGTATGTTTGTGAGGATCGTTCTTGATGAGGTTGAGATAGTCAATAACCCGATCGGAACGTCCGGAAAATTCTTGGGCAAACCGTTCGCATATTGATGCAAACCGTTCCCACATTTCCGGCGGCGTCAGCTTCTTGCCAGCTTCCACCATTGAGGAATCCTCAAAAATCAGGTTGCTGGCTTGCAACAGCCCTTCGGCTACCTCCCGCTTGCGATACCGCTTGTCGTTAATGTGAATTTCCATATCGGTATCATTGCGGTCGGGGATCAGCGCCTCGACTGTTTTTAAGTCCTCAGCGGTAAGCATACGGTACATATGGGCGCCGTTCCCGCCCAAATGAATGCTGATGCTGGTTTTCTGCTGGCTGCCGTTTTGCGCGTCTGCGGGTGTATAGCTGTTACTTGGCAGAGAAGTCGTACCCAGCAAATAGCCAAACCATAACAGTAACGTAAGATCAAGCATGATCAGGGTATAGGCTTCCTGAAAATGTTTGGTTTGCACGATCTCCACATACAGCTCGGGGTGGAGACTGATAAAGCGCTCCAGAATGAAAATAAACTGGTCTTTATCAATTGCTTTCTCAGCGCCGGGTGCTTTTTTAATATCCAGTGCCGTTTCAAACGCTTTGATAGCTCTTTGCTCTTCCTCCATCTTGGTTTTTGCGATTTCCTCACACCCGTCAAAAAACCAGTTTAAGGCGTCTTGCTTTTTTTCGTTTCCGGTCAATGCTTTATATTGATAGATGTATTCACCCAATATCGCGTGACCGGCTAACTTGTTGGAGTAGCAGCAGCATAGAACGTGCTGTTCATTTTTGCGGCAGTAGGAGAAGTCGGCTGTACCGCCGCCAATATCCAGCGCAACAACGCCCTGTTTTTCCAAACTCCGTTGTAATCCGGGCTTTTGGCTGAAATAAGCGGAAACAGCTTGCGATTCGCTGGTGAAACGTACGCTGCAATGGCTGCTGCCGGATTTGTTGACGGCGGCTTCAACCAGTGTTTCCATTTGCTTTTGAATGTTTTCACGCTCATCCTTGGAAAAAGCCAGCGGATACGCAAACCGGATTTCCGTTACATGGGCGCCTTTTTTACGGCAATAGAGCAGATACGTTTCGATAACCTGCTGTAAAAACATGCTGGTGTTGCTGCCGTACAGGGAATCGGTCTGCTTGATGTTTTGCAGTTTCAGGCTGAAATAACGCGTATTGCCCATTTTGTTATCGCTGAAAAAGCTATCTCCATAGTAATAGATATGGCCATCCTGATAGAGGCTATTGCCAAAATGAGGCGTTTTGGATGCAGGGGTAGTACCGCCGGTAGTGGGAAAGCGGGCTATGGATGTAAAGAAAGAAGTAGCGTCGGTTTTGGAAGACTTACAATTGAAACGGTCGGCGATGAACTGTTCCAAACTCCAGGACTGGCCTAAAAGTTTATTGAGCACCCAATGGATTACGCTGCCGCTGAACATGGGTACGATAACGCTTTGCGGATCCTTGGGGTCCATGAGGACAGCGCCGGTCGTGGAGGTGGTGCCAAAATCGATTGCCAGAATAACGTCGCGCTCGTATGGCCTGAATAATGCGGGCTGCTCAAAAAGGATACAACCGGTACCCAAACCGTCATGTTCCAAAACGCAGAAGGAGGGGCGCTGTTCGGTAGCCTGTGTCTGCCAGGCGAAGTGCATACCTCCGCTTGGATCGGTTAATCTAACCGGAGGTGCCCATGCGGAGGTGATGCGTTCGCCCGCGCTATCGTACAGCACAAAGGAACTATTACGGAATGCTTTGCTTTCGTTGAAGTTGATGTAGGTATAGTATCCCTGCCAGGGCGTGTCTCCCGCGCTGGATGCGCCGTCCGGCCAGAAACCGATGGAGGGTAGGGTTTCATTGTCCCCGTTGATGATTTTTTCTTGGGGATACGTATGCGTCCATTGGTATTGAATGCTGTTGATGGAAACGGACAGGGTGGCGGTAATGGATTTTTGCTGTGGATCTTCCACCAGCGTAACGGAGGGAACATAATGGAGCATTTCGCTGTTGCGGATGATTGTTGCACCGATTGTGGTAAGGGGAAGGAGCGCCTGATCCTTTACTTTTCCATCCTCTCCCATGTGGGTGGACAGTTTGATTTCATTCCATTTTGCATAGGAGGAGTGGCTGTTAAGCGGTGTGTTTACCCCCCGGTACACCTGCAACACAGGGGTAAAAATATCCAAACTGTCATGCCTGTACCCGCACAGGCGGCTTATGGTTTGAAAAGGAGGGTCCAGCAAGGCTACATCGCACGATTCCAGTTTGCCCGGCGTTGGGCAAACTGCGATTTGCTGCACGGGCGAATATTCTTTTTTCTCGAGTTTGCATTTTTTGCGTAAAGCGTCCGATAGCTGGAAAGTGCTCATCGGCATCAAAGCCAGTTTGCTGCGGTAGGCGTGCAAAATGGCTGGATCGCGCAATGCTTTGTCCAGCATTTCATCCATTTTCCGGTATATATCGCTGTCGCGCAAATAACCGGGCGATACAAGCCAGAACAGGCGCGTCTCGTCCAAAAAACCGACAAACTTGTCCCGCAGCATGATGCCGTAAGGGAACGCCGCTATAATCTCATCCCAGCTGCGCATGTCTGCTTTGTCAATGGGGGCGCTCGCGACAGCTTCGGCATAACTTTCCTTGCTGCGTTTATCATCAAGACGGAAAATAATGATGCCTGTATCTACCAAATCACGCAGCAGCAATGCCTGCAGCAGGCGCTCCTCCACATCTAAAAAAGCGGCGCTGTGATTGAAGGTGCGCAGTCTTGCCTGCACATCGCCGCGGACAACGTGGTATGCCTCTTTCATCAATTTGTCTTCATCCGGTAAAACCTTCAGCTGCTTATTAAGCCACCTGTCGATATACAGAAGTGCTTCCTGGCTGAGCTTTAGCAGAGGGTCTGCGTACTGCTCGTTTTCATTGACCCATGGAATGAAGTTGGGCAGCGCCGGAATTTGATCCAGCGATGCGGAAGGCACCGGATAGGGCAAACTGCCGTATTCCAGCAGCGGGGTTGGGATGGCGGAATTGAGGAGTGTGAGGAAATGCCATTTCCGCTCCGTAAGAACCTGCTCGCTTGCCGGCTGCTGGCCGGACACGCTGGCTGCCTCTTTGCGCCGAATGCTTTTATGCAATTCCATGCTGAACTGGTTGGATTGATTTGCTAAATCCGACAGGCTGATTTGCTCCCAGCGCAGCTCCGGCTGGGCAAAGAGAAACAGGGGCGACAGAATGTAAGCAAATAAAGTGCCATACCATTGCTTTTTCATATTGAGGCGTGATTCATCGTCGTTTTTTGCTAAAATATGATCCAGCATGGAGCGAACACAGATTTCCTGCGCGCATACGTCGGGGATGCTGCCGCGCGCATTTCCCTGCCCGTCCATATTGTTTACGATACTCTGTATGTTATAGAGCTGGCCGAATTGATTGCTGACCGGGCTGGATGTAAACCGTCCCGGATCGCCCTGCGCAAGGCTAAGCGCTTTTTGAAAATTCAGACCGGACAACAGAGGGATCGGATCCGGCTGGTTTTGATTCAGGTTGTTTTGATTGCTATTGGAGCCGTTTTGCATGTTCGTTCCTCCTTGCCAATTAATCGACGGATTGAAAAGCACGCTTCAACAATATACGTACCGCATCCGAAGCAGGCCCGCTATACACTTCGTCTGCGAAAATGTTGCCCATCAACCGGTCTGAAAAAGCGTTCGAATAAAAAGGAGCGTTTACGATTTTAGGCAGTAAAACGCCAAGACTCTTCTCTTCATCTTTGCCAAACAGGTTGGTAAAGAAGCGATAGGCATCATCCAAAAAGGTGGGGTATTCCTCTGTGGAGGTCGATTCCTCTTCTCCTTGAAAATGAGTCTGTTGGCAAAACCGCAGCATATGCAGCATGGCCGGTACGGAGAAAAACTTTTGGTAATACAGCATACGCAGGGTTGCTTTTTCGGCGTCGTTCAGGTCAAGGTGCAAAGCATCCATTCTTTCATCCAGCTCTGTCTGGGATAAACTCCCGGCATAACTCGCGTTTTGCAAGGCGGGGAAATAATCATCCGGCAGGGTGGTGATGATTTGGAAAAACCAATGGATCAAGTAAGTGGAATACTTGGTAAACTGGTTTAGGTGTACTTGCAGAAGCGGAGGTTTATGATCCTGAATATCCTCAAAATAGAATTTGAAGGGATTGTCTTTCAAACGCCTGCGGGAGGTTGTGTTGAGCCAGTCGTTCATCGCCGGATAAATTTCCGCGATGAATAGCCCGAAAACGGTCATCAGCTTTGCGGCGTATTGATGCAGCGTAGGGAAAGACCCTCGGTCAAACATGTGCCATCCCCACCGCGCCTGCTGGATGTATGCGGTATATACATCGGGTTGTTTCGGGTTTTGGTTGGTACAATATTCTTTTATGGCGGCGCAGGCAAACCAATCAAAGAATGTAGCGGGGTTTTTTTGTAAGCTGCTGCCGGGCGCGTACTGCGGGAAGGGAGACGGCTTATACGAACCGATCAGATATATTTTCTCATACAGATCCAGTTCGACCGTTTTTCCGTCCTGCTGGGTACGGTATTTGAGCACTTTCTGTTCAATGTATGTGTTCAGTACGGTCTTCACACGGTGATTAAACTCTTCGCTTCTGGGATCGATGGGATCTTTGGATGTCTTAAAAAATGCAAAACTGGGCAAAATCGCCAGCAAACCCAACGCAATGCCGCTGCCCAGCTGCTTGCGCAAATATGTACCGATAATAGGGATGCAGGATGCGCCGGTACCCCCGTAGCAGGAACCGGCCAGCAGGATGCGATCGGCTTGATTGTCTCGGGCAGCGTTTACAAACTGTTCCAGTGCATCGTCGTTGCCTGCTTTGCGGGAATCCAAAATCTGCTGCATAAAAAGCACGCCTAAATTCGGGTGACCTTTAAATCCGTCTACAACGGACATGTTCCGCTCGTTTTTGGTGAAGAAATGGTAACCAAGCAACGCGCCATTACCAACCTCCGCCCCCAGAGAGGAAAGATTATCCTCTGGCATCGCGGGGCTCCAGCAATATAAATGAAGCGGAGAGCGGAACAAATGATAATCCGGTTGCAGGCTTTGAATGGACTGGTAACATTCGGCAACGTTCTTTGCGCGCTCGTAATTGCCGTTGCCGCCGTCCACATCCACCAGCAACAGGTGAAGCTCTTCGTTTTCCCACTGCCCCATGGCAGCCATATGGGTAACGGCTTCCAGCACCTTGCTGCCGCTGCCGCCCAGACATACTAAGTAAACGCTCATCAGGCTTTCACTCCTTTCCCACCGAGAATGGTATCGGTCATGGAAAATACATGACCGCGGCGCGGCCGCTGATTAGCGGAAGGAGAGGCATTGTGCATAGCGGAACGCAGCAGGAAAAAGGGTATCAACAGCATCGCAGGAAGCATTGCGTCCACCGGAGTACGAAGCACATAGCGGGTCGCGTCTGTTACGGTCAGGCTTATGGAGGTATTCAGGAAAAAATCGATCAGATTATCGGCCAGTAGCCATAAATTATCAAAATACGAAAAGGCAAGGAACACAGCAACCGCAAAAATCAGGTAGATCAAAGGGGAATAGGTATAGGCTGCTCCCCACTTTTTGGGGCGTATAGCGGACTTAAGCAGCAGAAATATCAGCGTAAGCAAACCGGGGCCTACGGAAAAAACGAAAAGGGCATATTTTCCCATGTCCCAAAAGTTTTGATAGGCAGCAATAACGAAGGTGCCGGCGCATTCTTTGATCACTACGGAAAGGTAACAACCGAGCAGGGCGAACCGCAGCGTTTTAGCAAAACGGGTATGTGCCGAATACTCCATGTGAAGAAGGCTGTTTAAGCAATACACCACATACATCACAAGGGCAAAAAAGCCAAGCTTGAAGTAGATAAACTGTACGCTTGCCTGAAACGCTTCTTTTTCCGCCAGCCTGGTTTCCGCTGTGCTTAGTGCTCCGGCAATGATGGGCTCACCGTTGCGGTAGGCTATGGGCCAAAACCAATCCGTAAAGAGAAGCACCAGAAAGATATAGACAACACACATGGAAATGATATACACGAAGGTAGGCCAATACTTTTGTAGCCATTGTTTAAAGCGGGTGCTCATGCTTTGCGCCTCCTTATAAAATATCCAGATCAAGGGTGAGGTAAGCAACGTCAAACACGTTTTCGCTGCTTTGGTTGGCTTCCACACGGTGGAACATATCCAGCTGTTCCACCAGGTTCACCGTTTGGTCGGCAACGCTGTCGTTTTTGGTTGCAATCGCTTTATCCAGAAGGCTGAACGGGCGCGTCCAGCTTTGCTGCCATGCGGTATCCTGCAGGCTTTCCATCTTTGCGTTGTGCTTGCAGTACACGGGGATGATGACGCGGTAAAGCCCGGGATCACAGGCGGCAACATTTACGGATAGCAGCAGGGTAACGCCGCTGGTGGTGGGCTGTTGCATTGTGCAGGTAAACCAGTGGTTGGTATCGTTAAAAGTTACCAAGTCCAGCGCCGTATACCGGCTGCCGCGGCCTTCCAGTATTGTTTCATCGGGAGCCGGCGTAACGCCCTCCGGATACTCCTTTACCATGTGCTGTACTTCCATACCGTCGATAAAATAGGTGTCCTGTGCGTAGGTGTCGGTATAGCAAGCTGCAGTTGGCGTGATGTGGATCGCCGCGCCGGCGGTTTGCGTATCCGCCTGCCTGGCAACGTATTCAGGCACACCAATGCTTGCCAATGGCGAATCCGCAGCGGGGCTGAGGCCGCTTAGCTGAATAATAGATGCATCCTCATCGTCAATGGCGGTAATCAGCTCATACGGCGCGTTCAGCCAGTAATCGGTGCTGTGGCTTTCCACAAACAGGCTGGTATCTTCGCGTCTACCGTCTTTTTTGGTGATCTCATCGATCTTATCGATAATTTTCGTTTGACACTCGTCTGCATAAGAGGACAGCAGCGCATCCCGCAGGGTTTGGCACTGCGCAAGCGTACCGATGATAATGGCGTAAAACGGGCGGGGCTGGTGGTGAAAATCATAGGAACCGACTAGTTTGAAGGCATCCTTGTTACTTACGCCGTAGGCGTAATTTTCACCAAGGTTGGTATAATTGATTAAAATGCCGGAGTAGGCGCTCTTCATGCCTACAACGCTAATGCAGTATCCTTCGCTGAAAATACGCTCAAGCGGCCCGGTATAGGCTTGTGTGGGCTGGGTAAGGCCGTCGGCTTCCATATCGGTAAAGATGATTGACGGCGAAGACAGGTCCAGCGCATTTAATACGGAGGGCAGTGATACAGACGAACCCCCTGCTTCAGGTACGGCTTTGTACTGCTCATCGTCGATCAGCGTAGTCCAGCTTACGGTTTGCTTGTTTCGCTGTTCGGCACGCGCGGCGTCGCCCGTGTCGGCATCAAGGTAAGAAAACAGGCTGTCGAAACGGTAATAATTAATCTGCGCGATGGGGTTAACGGTTTTGGCGATGGACGGCAGCGCATATAGCATCATTTTGTAGGAGGACGGGACGCATACCGACCGTCTTTCGGAGATAAAACCGCCCATGGATGCGCCCATATCGATCCAAACGGATAAGTCATCCGTTGTTGTCTGCGTCTTTTTTGTGATCACGCCGGGGGGAAAATCGGCAAAGCCGGGCGATGCCTGGGAGACGTACAGGTCGGATGTTTGGTACAGAATGAAGGTGGTAACGACAATGGCTACTGGCAGCACGACCAGTTTTACGAAGGACCGTAGTGTGTTGTTCTTCTTTTTCCCGCGGTTTTTCATGGCAGTCATTTCAGGCACCCCTTTGCTAAGAATGAATGAACAGGAATAATGGGTTTTCTTTATGGCGTAAGGGTTTCATTTTGGGTATAAAAATAACAGCAGCCGCAGATGTCTGTTTTGCGACCAGGGAAATATGCACAAGCCGGTGGTGGCTGTGGTTTGCTGGAACGGGTTCTTTCAGGGAGAAAAGAACAGAGAACTGCGCGGATTTACAGATATTACTATACCACGATAACTACTAAAAGTCACTAATAAATACTTTGAATATACACAATTATTTCTACAATAATTCTATAAGTATTATATTGCCATTATATGATAATTTATCATAGCAATAGGGATTGCGGGACAGCCGTTTTTCCAGAAAAATGGCAGAATAGTATTGCATTTTACCCCAAGTTCGTGTATTATATCAACGTTGCCCCAAAATTGCTGTTATAGCTCAGTCGGTAGAGCACATCCTTGGTAAGGATGAGGTCGCCAGTTCGAATCTGGCTAACAGCTCCAGAAAGACCCCGCAATCTGTAAGGGATTGCGGGGTCTTTCTGTGCTTTTGCAATTTGTAACCATATATGGTTTCAACAAAGGCTGCCAACTATGTGGGTGGATTTAAAGCTTAAGTAAGAACAGCATCCTTTTTGCTAAGATGGTGAAGTTTAAGCCACCAAACAAGTAGAAAGGATTATGATAACAATTTAAGAAATACGCCTATATTGTTTCAAAAACAAATAAATGATGTCAACACTCATTCGTTGCCTTATATACAACAAAATGTTTGGAAACCAATGAAGAGAATCCATGAAGTGAGAGTACTTCTGTGTGCTTTTTCAATATGTTTCCATCAAACAGGGGAACTTAAAAAGTGTCAAGCAGACAATGTACCAGAGTTTATTTAAGGGAGCTGGATACACGGACCTGCGATCAGAAAATCCATCAGGTGCGTTAAAGCCAGTCATGCCGACCGACAACGTCCGTATCGAATCCTTTAATGGAAGCTTTCGGGAAGTGCGCCTGAACACGAACGGGTTCATGTTCCAGGAGGATGCGAAGGATAAGCTGGAAATATGTCGAAATGATTACAACGAATACTGCCCATGCACTGCATTCACATACCTCCCGCTGGACGGATTTGCAAGGAAGCATGCGGTCTATGAGCCATCATCGACCTCAGTTTCCGTATTGAATTGAGGAACGCCCACATTTGGACATGTGATGAGTGATATTGAATTTAAGCTGGTTTCAGAGGCTCTGACCAGAAATCAACAACTTAGCGATATTGTATACAGGTATGGTGAGGATTATTGGCGCGTTTAACGCAAGTATGTTACTCTGAATCCGGAAACAATAATGACGGCGGTGAATAAGGCGTTATATAGTGCTAAACAAGCTTGAAGATAGCAAGTATCATCTGACCCCAATATGTTATAATGTAGTTGCATATGTGGTGGGATTGGACATTTTACGAACAATTTCTTGAGGAGTTGTAGGTATATGGCGAACAACAGAGCTTATCAATCTCTGGCAGAACAAGAGGTGGATTTACGGCAGCTTGCCTATACAGTTATCATCAAAAGGCGTTATATCTATCGATCTATAATAGTTTTTACAATTTTGACAGTATTGATCTTTTCAGGATTCTATTTCATTCAGTTTCATAACGATGAATACGTCAACAAGGCTAAAAGTGAATACAATATCGATGTAACGGTATATTCAAATAAAGTTAAAGTACTGCAGACGGATATTGAAAATCTGAGGACTCAGCTTGCTGAACAGGAGACGTACAATAATAATTCCCTCTTGATGAAGATTAATCCCTATGATATGTATGTTGCTTCACTGGTTTACTATATCGACTCTGGATATAAAATTATACCTGAAAATACTTATCAGGATATTGACTATGGCAATAGGATCATTAGCAGTTATATGTCTTACCTTATGGATGGAGATGCATACCTGCAGTTAGCCGGTTCAGAGGCCGACCCGAATGATATTCGATATATAAAAGAAATCATGCAAGTGGATGCCGACTATTCAACAAACATGATTAAGGTTGTAATAAGTGGCGAGGATAACGAAGACTGCCAGAAAATGATAGATATCATCAAGGATGGCATGCAATCAGCCTTTATGAAGACTACTGACTTGATTGGTGATCACAAATTAACCATTATAAATGAAAACATCTACCCAACGATTGATCTGGACTTAGAACAACAGCAAACAACAAACCGTGAATACGTAACGAACATGAGCGTTACGCTGCAAACAAACAGCATTGCGCTTAAATCGATGGAAGAGGATGGCGAGCCTGAGTGGGAATATTCATGGCAGGGAATAGCGAAATCCATGATCAAAAAAGCTATCATTGGAGCCTTTGGTGGGTTCTTTTTTGCCGTATTCCTCATCATTTCGCAATATATGCTGTCAGATAAAATACATGGAACCCAGGAACTCCAGTCACGCGTGAATTTAGAATTATTGGGAAGTATTCCGCGAAAACTAAAAAAGGCTAAAATGCTTGATAGACTAGCCTATTCTATTGGAGAGATACAAATAAAATCTTCGAATCGAGACAAACGTATCAAGATGATAGCACAAAGCCTTTATGCGCTTGTAAAAACGAAAAGTCCAAGCCATCCGCAGGTTGCGCTGATGAGCAGCATTAGCATGGAAGAATTGGCTGTTATAACAGATGAGTTCAATAACGCAGTAAGCGGAGCTGAAAATTGCTTCATTGCCGCAGGAAATCCTATGTTGGATTTATCAGCAGTTTTATCGACAGAGGGGGTTCAATGTGTTGTTATTATTGAGAGGCAGGATATATCGACTTATTCGCAAATTTATCGTGAATGCGAACGAATTGATAATTGGGGGAAGGAGATATTAGGTGTTATTCTTTTAGATGTAGATGCAATTTGATTTTGTCACTTCAACTGAAATATAGAATTGACAAACTCCTAATTTTTTACGGAGGCTTCACATGTATAAAAACCAATATTGGTGGCTGCGAATAGCCTTGATTATTTGGGACTGTATAATCTCCATATGTGCATTCTTTCTGGCGGGAATTGTGAGATTCGGGAATTGTAATCAGTTTTTTATGGCAACGAATGTTACAGAACTATGCATGGTTATTATACTTGCAAGTGTGGTTGCCTTTTTACTATCAAGAATGTATCAAAATTTCATTCTCCGCGATCTCCCCCAAGGATTGTTTAATACAGTTAAATACTGTTTTTGGCTTTATACAATCTTATTGCTATATACCTTTAGTACAAGGAATGAGATGATACTATCCCGTTTGACACTACTTTATTCTATCCCAATATGGTTTCTGCTGATATTTCTATCGCATTTCATTATTAAAAAACTGAGCCGTTTTCAGGCTAACCGGAAGAATGGCTGGAAGCGATTAATTATTACAGATAAGGATAGTATCTGTGATACGTACCGAAGCATAAAAGGAAACAACGGATGGAAGAACATGACCACTGGCATAGTGGTACTTGATGATAATAATAAGCCTTTGGATAGTGAAGAAATATATGGAGTGCCATTGATTGATATGCAAACGAATGTCATTGATTATATAAGGAGAAATCCTATTGACGAAGTGCTATTTAGCTTATATTCCCCCAAATACCAGGAAATTGAAATCGTCGATATGGCAAACGAATTAATGACAATAGGGACTATTGTCAGTTACAAAGTGCCATTACCCGATATGGCAACCCAGTATATATCCAGAGTATCTAAAATAGGAACAATTTATACAGTATCGTTTGCCGAACGAGAATATGACTTTCTTGAACTTGTAGCAAAGAGGATCATGGATATTTTAGGCGGACTGTTAGGGATATTCATCACTTTCTTGATCAGTATCGTTGTTGTGCCTGCAATATTATTAGAATCTCCCGGTCCGATTTTATTCAAACAAAAACGTGTGGGACGAAACGGACGGATTTTTACGATGTATAAATTTCGCAGCATGTGCATGGATGCGGAAAAACAAAAGGAAAAACTGCTTGAACAGAATGAAATGAAAGGGCTTTTGTTTAAAATCGATAATGATCCGCGAATAACACGTGTGGGTAAGTTTATTCGTAGAACAAGCATCGATGAATTGCCACAATTTCTTAATATATTGATGGGTGATATGAGTTTGGTAGGAACAAGGCCTCCTACTTTAGATGAGTATAAGCAATACACATCCTATCAAAAAAAGAGGCTCAGTTTTAAACCGGGGCTTACAGGTATTTGGCAAACAAGTGGACGCAACAATATCAAAGATTTTGACACCGTCATGCAAATGGATTTAAAATATATCCGAGAATGGTCCATTCTCCTTGATATCAGGCTGCTGTTAAAAACACTGAAGATTGTGCTGCTAAGAAAAGGAGCGCAGTGATTTCTACCTGCTTTGAAAACCGGTCTTTCGGTGGTGGTTTATCCTCGCTTTGTTCAGTGCTCTTGTGGGCTGTGTTCTTTGAGATTTCGATCTGTTCCCGATGGTGTAGGCGATTTTCCCGCTTCGCACTTCTTTTCGTATCAGGAGAATCATCTCACGCCTTTGCATGAACCCGTTGCTACGACCTTCTTTCAGATCATGGCAGCGGCCTCCCTCAAGCAGTCTGTTACTACCTGTGTTCTCGGTCAATTATATTCAAGCGATAACACGGAGGCTGTGCGAGATATCCTTGAAAATTACATGTAGTGCTGCTTATGATAAATGAAAAGGAGGTTTAAAATGAAAGTTGTTATTTTAGCAGGTGGTTTTGGATCGCGGATTTCGGAAGAAGCGCAGTTCAAACCCAAGCCGATGATCGAGATCGGCGAAAAACCGATCTTATGGCATATCATGAAGGAATATGCATATTACGGATTCACCGAGTTCATCATCTGCGCCGGGTACAAGCAACATATTATTAAGGAATGGTTTGCTAATTACTATTTGCATAACAGCGACATTACCTTTGATTTTTCCGCTGGGGAAAACAACGTAATCATCCATAGCAACCACTGTGATTCATGGAAGGTTACGGTTGTCGATACAGGACTTAACACGATGACGGGTGGTCGCATTAAGAGAGTGCAACCCTATATCAACAACGAAGCATTTATGATGACCTATGGTGACGGCGTTTGTGACGTTAACATTGCCGAATTGGTAGAATTTCATAAAAGCCATGGGAAAACAGCTACGCTGACGGCTGTGTTACTGCAGCAGCAAAAGGGCATTATGGATATTGGCGGCGACAATGCTGTGAAGTCCTTCCGTGAAAAAAACCTGTCTGACGGTTCGCCCATCAATGCGGGCTACATGGTGTTAGAACCAAAAATATTCGACTATCTGGAGGGTGACACGACCGTATTTGAACGGGAACCACTAGAAAGACTCGCCGAGGATGCGGAGTTGATGTCTTACTGGCATAACGGTTTTTGGCAGTGTATGGATAACAAGCGCGAGATGGACATGCTGGAAAAAATGTGGGCGTCCGGCCATGCCCCGTGGAAATGCTGGAATGATTGATTTTGGGGAGAAAAGCATGTTTGATATTTCTTGCTACCGAGGGAAACGTGTGCTGGTTACGGGCCACACGGGATTTAAAGGCGCGTGGCTGTGCAGGATGCTAAGCGGTGCGGGCGCGATAGTTACCGGATATGCGCTTGAACCGCCTACCGACCCTTCGTTGTTTACCATTACCCGGATGGATGATGTGATCGAATCGGTCATTGGGGATGTTCGCGATCTGGATGCGTTGCAAAGGACGTTTGCAGCAGCCAAACCTGAAATAGTTCTTCATCTGGCAGCGCAGCCGCTGGTGGGGGAAAGTTACCGTAACCCTGTTACCACCTATGAAACCAACGTAATGGGCACGGTAAACGTGTTGGAATGCGTACGCACAAACAAAAGCGTCCGGTCGATGCTGAACGTTACCACGGACAAGGTATATTTGAACCGCGAATGGGTGTGGGGCTATCGTGAAAATGAAGAATTGGATGGATTCGACCCATACTCGAACTCGAAATCCTGCTCCGAACTGGTAACGCACTCTTATAAAAGAAGTTTTTTTAGGGACGGGCGCGTAGCTATATCCACAGCGCGCGCTGGCAATGTGATCGGTGGAGGTGATTTTGCCAGAGACCGCATCATCCCGGATTGTATCCGCGCGGCGTTGCGAAAGGAACCTATCCTCGTACGTAATCCATACTCAACCCGCCCCTATCAGCATGTACTGGAACCACTAGCTGCTTATCTGATGATCGCCGCCAGGCAGGAGGAAGATGTGAAGTGGGCCGGTTATTATAACGTCGGTCCTGACGATACAGACTGCTTACAGACTGGTACTTTGGTGGAACTGTTCGTGAAAAAATGGGGCGGTGGAATGCGGTGGGAAAGCCAGTATGATGGTGGCCCTCATGAAGCCAATTTTCTGAAGTTGGATTGCTCCAAGCTGAAGGCAACCTTTCAATGGAAACCCCGCTGGAACCTGGAACAGGCGGTTGAAAAGACGGTGGAATGGACGAAGTGCTGGCAGATCGGTAAAGACGTGCGCGCCTGTATGGATGCGCAGATCGAAGATTTCTGGAGGAGCTGATGCATGAGCTGGCAGACGCCGTCCGTGCTATATAGCGTAAAATGGAGAAAATTATATCCTTCCAGAAAGGGTGTTGGGTGTGGAGCTGCTTTACTTACTTCCACTCTGGCGCTAGTTGTCAATGTTGACTTGCCGATGAAGAATGCCACGGTTGAGTTGCTGCTTTCTTGGCGCAGAGACACGTATTGTGGCATCGGATGGTATATTCCGGGCGGATGCATCTGCTATTGAAAACTTTGCGGGAACGCATTCAGAAGACATCACGGGATGAAATCGGGTGTGAGGTTTGCTATTATCTGGGAATAGTGCATGTATTTGAAATTATAAACGATAGCAAACGCAACCTCGTGGACTAGCGGGAATGCGCACACTTTATTAGGCTGGTGGTGGCGTGAAGGCTGCCGGAAGGGTACGACATCGTGGCTTAATCGAAAAAGCGCGGTGAACCTAGCTACTTTCAGGGGTTTGCGGTCTTGCCGAACGATCTGCTTCCTTTGCAGCGATGTTATCGGCGGCAGTGGGACACCATTTTGAACAATATGCGGAGGATCGAATAGAATGCCGAAATGGAAGAATGAAGCGGAAGCGCGCAAGCAGATCAAGGCTATGGTGACAGACTATTATCACACGTATAAAGAGCCCTGTAATTCATTTGTGCCCGGCGACCGCATCGCCTACGCGGCGCGCGTTTTTGATGAGAAGGAAATGTGTGCGCTGACGGACGCGACGCTCGATTTTTGGCTGACCACCGGGCGGTTCGCGGAACGGTTTGAAAAAGAGTTCGCGGCGTGGCTGGGTGTGAAGTTCGCGCACCTGGTCAATTCCGGTTCTTCGGCCAACTTAGTGGCTTTCATGGCGCTTACGGCGCCCGAACTGGGCGAACGGCAGATCCGTAAGGGCGATGAGGTCATCACCGTGGCCTGTGGCTTCCCGACGACCGTCGCCCCGGTGCTTCAATACGGAGTGGTGCCCGTTTTTATGGATGTAACCGTGCCCCAGTATAATATCGATGTTACTCGGCTGGAAGCCGCGTTGTCCCCGAAAACAAAGGCGGTTATAGTGGCGCATACGCTAGGAAACCCGTTCGATCTGGCAGCGGTAAAGGCCTTCTGCTCAATGCATGGGCTTTGGCTGGTGGAGGATAACTGCGATGCGCTCGGCTCGCAGTACACAATCAACGGCGAGACCCGGTTTACCGGCACATGGGGGGACATCGGCACCAGCAGTTTCTATCCGCCACATCACATGACCATGGGAGAAGGCGGTTGCGTTTATACCAATGATCCGCAATTGAATCGATTGATTCTTTCATACAGGGATTGGGGGCGCGACTGCATTTGTCCCTCCGGGCACGACAATTTCTGTGGCCACCGTTTCGACGGCCAATACGGCGAACTGCCTAAGGGATACGACCATAAATATGTGTACAGCCACTTTGGCTATAACCTGAAAGTGACCGATATGCAGGCGGCCATCGGCTGCGAACAGCTGCAAAAATTTCCTTCGTTCATCGAGCGCCGCCGCCAAAACTGGGATCGCCTGCATAAGGCGCTGGAGAAAGTGCAGGACAGCCTTATCCTACCGGAACCGGCGGAGAATAGTCGACCTTCCTGGTTCGGTTTCCTGATTAGCCTGCGGCCAGAGAGCGGTTTAATCCGCAACGAGGTGACACGTTATATTGAAAGCCGCAACATACAAACGCGGTTGTTGTTTTCTGGCAACCTGATCAAACACCCTTGTTTTGATTCGATCCGCGGTACGGACGCCTACCGGGTGGCAGGAGAGTTGACGAATACGGATTTTATCATGAATCATACATTCTGGATTGGCGTCTACCCAGGTATGACCGATAAAATGATCGACTATATGGCCGAAACTGTGGTCGAGGCTATTCGGCGGTAAGGGGGTAAACATGAAGCAACGGCTTGCAGATTATGTCGCCGATTTTTTAGTAGCCCGCGGCGTGACTGATGTGTTTTCCGTCGTCGGCGGCGGAGCCATGCACCTGAACGATGCGCTCGGACATCATGATAAGCTCCGGGTAACGTACAACCATCATGAACAAGCCTGTGCTATCGCTGCGGAGGCGTATGCTCGATTGGAAAACCGCATTGCTGCCGTGTGTGTTACCTCTGGCCCCGGCGGTACCAACGCGCTTACGGGCGTTGTGGGAGGCTGGCTCGATTCTATTCCCATGTTCATTATTAGTGGTCAGGTGCGTTACGATACCACAGCGCGCTACGCGCTGCCATTTACGCACGAACCCCTGCGTGCGATGGGCGATCAGGAGTATGACATCGTCAAATCTGTGGAACCAATGACCAAGTATGCTGTGATGATAGAGAATCCCGCTAATATCCGCATGGCGCTGGAAAAGGGCTGGCATCTGGCGACGAGCGGCCGTCCCGGCCCGGTGTGGATCGATATTCCGGTCAACTTTCAAGGAAGTTATATTGAAACGGAAACCTTGCATGGGTACGATTCTGCAGCGGATGATGCAAGGCTGCCCTCGCCGGTTGATAATGACACGGTTGGACGGGTGCTCAAAATGATTGCCGATGCGGAGCGCCCGGTTTTCCACGCGGGATATGGCATTCGCTTGTCCGGCGGATACAGCGTTTTCCGCAGCGTTGCAGAGAAACTGCATATTCCCATTGTAACTTATTGGAATGCAGTTGATTTAATTGAGGATGAACATCAGCTGTATACCGGCCGTGCCGGTAATATGGGTGACCGCGCCGGCAACTGGGCAATCCAGAATGCTGACCTGATTTTAGCAGTCGGAACACGCATTTCCATTCGTCAGGTTGGATATAACTGGAAGACCTGGGCACGCCACGCGCGTGTGATCATGGTGGATATCGACCAGGCAGAAATGAAAAAGCCAACCCTGCATGTGGAACTGCCGATTTGGGCAGATGCGAAAGATTTCTTAACAAAAATGGATTTAAAGGCTGAGTCATCAGTAAACAATCATACAGTCTGGCTGAATACCTGCCATCGCTGGAAAAAGAACTACCCGGTTGTACGCCCCTGCCAGTGGGAGGAAAATGGTGAAACTGCGAATGTATATGCGTTTATACGCTATCTTAGCAGCCAGTTGCCGGAAAACAGTCTGACGGCGGTATCTAACGGGGCGTGCTGCGTGGTAGGTAATCAGGCGTATGTGATCCAAAAAGGCAGCCGCATGGTAAACAACAGTGCTATTGCCAGCATGGGTTATGGACTGCCTGCGGCGATTGGCATGTGCATCAGCGGTGGCCGGCGCCCGACTGTCTGCCTGGAAGGTGACGGCAGCATCATGATGAACCTGCAAGAACTGCAAACGGTGCTTACCAATAATCTTCCAGTTAAAATCTTTTTAATTAACAACAACGGTTATCATTCCATCCGCATTACGCAGAACAACCTGTTTTGCGATCATTGTAAAATTGGTATTGGGCCTGAATCCGGGGATTTAACTTTTCCGCAGTTCCAAAAAATCGCTGAAGCATTTGGATACCCTTATCTTAGTGCGCATAGCAACGCCGAAATGAAAATGGCAGTAGATACTGCACTGCAAATGGACGGACCGGTCCTCTGCGAAGTGTTTACCGATACCAAGCAAATATGGGAGCCTAAAAGCAGTACCAAACGCTTGCCGGATGGCACGCTAGTATCACCGCCGCTGGAGGACTTGGCGCCATTTTTAGATCGCGAAGAACTGAGGCAAAACATGATCGTTCCACTGGTGGATGAAGAGTAATAGGAATTGCCTTGTTTTTGTACATAAATGTTAAACTCTTCTAACCGAAAGAAAGGGAGATATACAGGATGACTCGAAAAGAGCTTATTGATGACGGCATTCTTATAGGAACAAATGAGGCTGTAACAAAATCGTTTGATGATCCTCGCCTGTTATTTCTGAAATTCCGGTAAAAGTGATATTAAAATCCAAGTTGGCCGATGTTGAAATCTATGGAACCTATGAAGTAAGGGAGGATTTTCGTTGCGGCGCGTGATTATTACTGGCGCAACTGGCGCTGTTGGCATTGCTCTGATCCGGGAGATGATCAGCCAAAAAGTCGAAGTGCTGGTACTGATTCACCAAGACTCGCGGCGCATTACCAACATTCCCAAAGATTTGCTGGTTTCCATGCAATATTGCGGACTGGATGAATTGGCACGGTTGCAAAACGACACCGGTAAGACATACGATGTGTTTTATCATTTTGCGTGGGAAGGTACAACCGGCGAAGCGCGTAATGATATGTATTTGCAAAATCGCAATGTGCGCTATGCACTGGATGCTGTCGGCGCGGCCAAGCGATTCGGCTGCACCCTGTTTATCGGTGCAGGGTCGCAGGCAGAGTACGGACGCGCCGAAGGGATACTGACGGCTGAAACGCCCGTGTTCCCAACCATTGGATATGGCATCGGAAAGCTGATAGCGGGAATGATGACCCGACAGTATGCGCACCAGTTGGGTATAAAGCACATATGGGTACGCATTTTGAGTGTCTATGGTCCATATGACTGGGATGGAAGCATTACTATGACAACCATCAGTAAGTTACATTCAGGTGAAATACCGCAGTTTACAAAGGGAGAGCAACTTTGGGATTTTCTGTACAGCGGGGATGCAGCACGGGCTTTCCGTATGCTGGGAACCAGTGGAACCGACGGAAAAACCTACGTACTAGGCAGCGGCACCGCAAGGCCATTGGCGGCGTATATCCGTGACCTTCGTGATACTGTGGCGCCCGGCGTGCCGTTGCGGTTAGGCGCAATTCCCTATCCACCCGGACAGATGATGCATCTGGAAGCGGATATTTCACAACTGATTGAAGATACTGGATGGACGCCGGAAACCAGCTATATAGACGGTATCCGTAAAACACTGGAAGGGATGAAGTGATTTGCATTATCAAGAGGATTTCATTAACATAGCATATTGCTGCAGCGATCTTTTTTCAGAGGTATGTGCAGTATCTATTGTATCGCTGTTTGAAAATAATAAGCATCTTAATGAAATCAATGTCTACATCCTTGAGGATCGTATCAGCGAAAAAAACAAGAAACGCTTTCAGGATATAGCGTGCCAGTATGGCAGGAAGATTACATTAGTCTCAATGCCAATGCCTAATCATTTCTATCATGACGAGAGATATACCTTTGATACGGTTGGCAGAACATTTGGTAGAATGATTTGGGGTGATGTTTTACCCGAGACTATCCATAAAATCATTAGCCTTGATAGTGATACGATGATTCTTGGAGATATTAACGAATTGTGGAACTATGATCTTCAAGGGAAACCTATAGCTGGTGTCGATGACTGTATGGGTAAGGTTGCTATGGTAAAGACACAGCACTTGGAAGCCGATACGGTGCATTGTAATGCTGGAATGTATGTAATTGATTTGGACGTTTGGAGAGAGGAAAACTGGACGGAGATTTTTCATCAGTATATAAACAAACTCTTTGATAAAGGTATTGCACTCGGTGGATATGAAGAAGAGGTTATTACTCACACCTTGAGCGAACGGTTTTTCCTGCTTCCACCGAAATTCAATCTGATGACACTGGAGCAGGTTTTCACCTATAAAGAAGCATTAGCATTTCGGCAACCATTAACCTATTATTGTAAAGATGAGATTAAAGAGGCTCTTGCGCATCCGGTAATCACACATACAACAAATTTCTTCTATATCAAAAAGCGAATTTTTGAGGCAAAAAGTGATCATCCGCAAAGAACAAACTATGAGAAATACAGGGCAATAACACCTTGGAGAGATGATCCTCCAATGGATGCAAAGTATTCCTTAAAGCATGATTTGATAAAAGGATTCTGGCATGCAATGCCACGACCTATAACGATTCGAATAGCTCGTTTCGTAAGGAATGAAATCAGGCCAAGACTGGATAAGAAGAGAGACGATATCTAGAAACGGAGAAATAGATATGATTCCGAAGGTGATTCATTATTGCTGGTTCGGTGGGAATCCGCTGTCAGAGATGGCTGTTAAATGTATAGAAAGCTGGAAAAAATTCTTTCCGGATTATGAAATAAAAGAATGGAACGAGGATAACTTTGATTTAACGATTTGCGATTATGTGAAAGAAGCGTATTCGTTAAAAAAGTGGGCCTTTGTTTCGGATTATGCACGTTTTTGGATCTTGTTTAAAAACGGTGGACTATATTTCGATACGGATGTTGAAATAGTAAAATCTTTTGATGAAATTATAAATAGAAGCGGGTTTTTAGGAAGAGAATACCATAATGATAATACCTATCCCGTCAATCCTGGATTGGGAATGGCTGCCGAGAAAGGCAGCCTTGTGTTGGAAAAAATGCTGGCATATTACAACAAGCTCCATTTTGTAAATCCGGACGGCCATATGAACATGAAAACGATTGTTAATTACACCACGGAAGTCCTGGAGAAGTTTGGTTTAAACAGGTATGGAGATGTAATGCAACAGGTTGACTGTCTTCAGGTTTATCCATCAGAGTTTTTTTCGCCACAGAATATGTATACCGGTGAGGTAAAACGAACAAATAACACACGATCTGTTCATTACTACTCAGGTTCCTGGGATACCGTAACCGTGCAGCAGGGATTGAAGATTAAAAGAGAAGCAGTAGCAAAATATGGGGTCAATATCGGCAAAATAGTATACTTATTTAAGTATTCGGCATATATTATAAAAAATGATGGTATAGAGTTGCTTATCAATAAGTTGAGGAGCAGGTAGTGTTATGCATGCTTTTTCATTACTGTTAATAATAAGCACGTTTCTAAATTTTTTTGTGAATAAGAGTTCCAAAAAAATACTGATAGTACAAACAGCTATAACGATATTTGTTTGTTCTTTTGTTAATGTTGGTTATTTTATTGAAAGTGAATTGATAAGCGTAGACTATTACCAAGGCGCAATCATTCTGAATTTTATAGTTGTGGTTTTATGTAAAGGGCATAGGATCGTTATATCAAAATGGGGTTTATTTTATATTGCCGGCTTGCTTATATCAGTCATGCTGCTTATTCTTACACCATCAACTTCGGCTAATGTCACGGGCCTCTCGAATCCCAGGTTTGAATACTATATGACAGGGCAACTCGCTTTTTCACATCCGATTTTTAGTAAATTCACGGTGTTCTATTTAATGATTTCTATCTGTCTGGCGTATATTGTGGATGCGATAGGGCATTCCTTTACGCGAGAGGATTGGATCCGGACATTGGGGATTGTAGAAAAATTAGGGAAAACTCTTTTGATAATAGTATGTTTTGAAATAATAACTAAATATATCCTGAGGAGTGGTATGTATTTCTCATTTATTATTGGAGTGTTCGGTGAAGGAACAAGTACTTATCTGACACTGGTCAGCAGAGGACCATTTTATGTTTTACAAGGACTTACAAGAGAGGCGTCTCATTTTGCTTATGGAATGATGTTGCTTGCTATTGTGCTGTTTACAACAGGGAAAATTGAAAAAAGAAAGAATACCGTATGGATAATAATGACATTGCTTGCTTTGGTGTTATCGGGTGCTTTTTCTATGCTATTATATGTTGCCTTTCTCACGGCATATTATGTAGTTGTCGTGGCATATTACAATAAAAGGGATAGAATATCCAGGAAAAGAGCGGCAAAATTTATACTCATTTCGATTATTGCATTCACGCTGATTGGTGTTGCGGGCATCGCGCTGATACGATCAAATGAATATATTGCAACACGCATGGATGAAACGTTGGAAGTGATTCATGGGCTGGGGGAAAATGATGTGGGTTATTATTCAAAGCTGCATTATGTAACCTCAAGCCAATCTAGATTGTATAGCTTATACTTTACATTTATGGAATGGATAAAAAGACCACTAATTGGCTTAGGGATAGGGACAACATTTTGCTATAGCGGCACAATGCTAACGCTAGCTGAAACCGGATTAGTTACATCGGTATTCATGTGGCTGTTTTTTATGAGCATCATGAAAAAATACTGCAAAGCTACGCCATGCAAAATTTTTCTAGCATTTTGGGTTGGATGTAATGTTCTGTCAGGCATGCAGTTGCGTCTCACTGTTGCAGCTGATGTCTTGATTGTTATGGGATGCTGTATTGCACTTTTTAGTTTCAATAGGAATCAAAGCATCCAATCGTGCTAAGGCAATACAGCACAGAGAAAAAGCAGCTTAACAAACGAACAGAAGGTAGAATAGGAATATGAATTAGCAACTTAGGTTATCCACTCTGCCCGGCGATATGAAAAAGCGCAAGCAACCAGAGTATGAAAACGCCAATTTAAAAGAAACGGATAGCCGACTTGTGTCCAGACAAGGCTATGCTGCAAGAAATGATCCTAAAACTGGTAAAGCTGTTGACCGGGAAGAGACAGTGATCAATCTTCTGAATCAGTATTCCGTCAGCGAACGATGGATGTGTTCCGTGTTGAGAATATATCGTAACGTCTATCGATAGTAAACGGTCAAGAATCAGTAGGCCTAGTTGAAAAAGCGAATATGGGAAATAGCAGAGGCGTGGATACGGTATAGATATCGCCGAATTTAATCATTGTTGCTTTAAAAAGGCTGGGAAATTAATTACAAGCGAGTTTATAGGATAGACTGGGACAAGTCTTGAACCTGCGGCAAAAGAAGAAAGCGCCATAAAAATGTATGCAGAATGCGATTAACAGCACAACCCAACACGCTGAATGAATGCTGGGTAATGGACTTTGTCAGTGATCAGTTTTATAATGGAAAAAGATCTCGACCCCTAGCCTTGCAGGATATTTTCTGCTGGGAATGCTTGGCACCGTATGTGTATAAAAGCATAACAGGGGGAGCTGTTACCAGTAGACCGGATCTGAACAAACAAACGAGAGGGTTGCTGCGCGCATCAATATGAATTATGGTTCAGAGTTTATACTAAAGCTTTGGATTCATGGGTACACTTCAACCCTGTTCTTCAGGATTCTTTGCGCCCTGAAAACTCCAATGCAGCGGCCGAATGCCTCAACAGCAGCTTTTAAGACGAGTGCCTAAACACCAACTGGTTTTTTCTTTGAAGGATGCCAGAAACAAGACCGAACATTTTGAAACTGACTATAATGAGCTTCGTCCGCAATCTTCACAACTTACCTTACGCCGGATGGTTTTGCTAAAACAAGCCAAATTTGCTGTTTGGAAGCTTTATTATTACGCGGTGTCTGGACCAATTGGGGGGAGTATATCAATGCTGGCTTTTCATAACTCCCGTTTTGGCATAACAATCGTGGGAAGACCATTGCATGGCGTTTTCTAAAAAGATTAAGCTACTTACGAAGGAAGGAGACGGTTATGATTAAAATTGGGATATTGACTTTTCATTTTGTAAATAACAGCGGGGCAATCTTGCAATGTATTGCCCTTCAACGTGTATTAAGTAAATTGACGGATGTGGAAGTCGAAGTTATTAACTATCAACCATATTACCATACTAATATGTATAGCTCGATTACAAATCCCTTTCTACAAGCAGAAGCGTTGGTAAAATCGTTGGGGGATAAGAGTATTGCCTATAAAATATATAGGTATTTTAGAAATGTTGCATCTTCTCTCGTGAAAAACATTCACTGTGTGGAGCGATATAAAAAGAGAGGAATTTTCGAGGAGTATTATAAGAGATATCTGAAATTATCTGCATTGTGCAGGGACACATCCCATCTGAGTAATTGCGGAGCATATGACTTATATATTGTTGGAAGTGACCAGCTGTGGAACTCACATATTACGAATTATGCGATTGATTACGCATATTATTTGAATTTTGTAAAAGCCGATAACAGCAGAAGAATTACTTATGCGGTAAGCGGTCACTTGCTGGAGAATGAAGTACATCAAGTAACAGGCTTATTAAATCAATTTGATTCGATTTCTGTTAGGGAAAGGAAAACATTTAATCAACTGCAAGACATTTTGCAGGGAAAAGACATTAGGATAGACTTAGATCCTACAATGCTCTTAACAAAAGAGGACTACAGCGCGCTCGAAGAAAAATGGTCCCTTCCAGAAAAGTACATTCTGTTTTATGGGTTGGCTACGAGTGATCCTTCGGCACTCGTACAAGCGCTGGAGCAACTGGAGCTACGAGTTGATTTACCTGTTATTGATATTTCTTCGGTAAGCTATCATTTGAAAATAAAAACGATTAAGAAAAAGTACTTTTCTCCGGGACAATTTTTAACTGCGATTAAGGGCGCGGAATATGTTGTAACGAATTCTTTTCATGGAACAGTGTTTTCAATACTCTATAGCAGGAGTTTTTATACGGTACTCCCAGCGCTGCACCCGGAAAGACTGGAATATCTACTTGAGAAGTTGGAGTTAAAGGATAGAATTGTGACGCCAAACGTATCCCTGGATCACGCTACTCATTGGGATACAACGAATAAACTGCTGGAAAAAGAAAGACAAGAGTCGAAAGAGTACTTATATAGTGAAGTGGAGAAGACCCGAAAAAGGGCAGGACAGGATGATTAGCTTGAGAAAAGAACCGGAATGTTATGCCGTAAGGCTGAAAGACATGGACGAGGTACAAAAATCGCGGAGCGGTGGCTTTTTTATTTCCTTGTGCCGATATGTGACCGGCTTGGGCGGCGTGGTATATGGGTGCAGTGGCGCAGATCCGCATCGTATTGTTCACATTAGGGCAAATACAATTGGTGAGTGCGAGTGTTTCAGGAACGCCAAGTACGTTCAGAGTGCAGTTGCAGATACATTCAGACAGTGCGCGCTTGACCTGACGAACGGCAAGAGGGTTCTGTTTTCCGGAACCGGCTGTCAGATACAAGGGCTGCTGAATTATTTGGAGGTAAGCTCGATCGATATTGCCAGGCTGATAACGGTGGATTTGGTGTGTCACGGAGTTCCCTCCCCTGGCATATGGCAAGTGTACGTCAAAGAACTGGAAAAGACCAACGGGAAAAAGGTAGTTTCTGTGAATTTCAGGGATAAAAATGCTTGTGGATGGAAGGCCCATAAAGAAAGAATTGTATTTGAAGATGGAACAAGCATGTTACAGGACGTATGGACGAACTTGTTTTATTCAAATACAATTTTAAGACCTTCCTGTTTTACCTGCATTTTTGCTACTACGATTCGAAACTCGGATTTTACGATTGGAGATTATTGGGGAATCGAAAATAATGCCAAGGAGTTTGATGATGACAAGGGTGTAAACCTGGTGCTTGTCAACTCGGAAAAAGGCAGAGATATTTTCGATAAGCTTGATGATATTGATTTTAAAGGGACCTTGCTGTCAAATTCATTACAACCGAACCTATGCCAACCTTCTCTGGTTGATGCCAAAAAAAGGAAGAGAGTCATGAACGACTATCAGAAAAAAACACAGAAACGTTTTATAAATCAATACCTTTGTAAAACCGGTTTGTTTTACTTGACTGCAAAAATAAAGAATAAATTGCAGTCGATTATAGGAGCATAGCTAATGAAACGTAATGCTTTTATGAATATGACATTTGCCGCGCTGAGCAAGGGTATTGGAATTATCGGTTCGTTTACAATCAGAACAATCATTATCTATAAACTGGGAAACGAGTATGTGGGCTTAAATTCCTTGTTTACGTCTTTGTTGAATGTTCTTAATCTTGCGGAACTGGGTTTTGGCTCTGCAATGACGTTTTCCATGTACAAGCCGGTGAATGAAGGCGATTATGCAAAAATATCTGCGCTGCTCAATTTTCATAAATTAGTCTATCGGATTATTGGTGGAGCCGTTTTACTGATTGGGTTGCTGCTGACTCCGTTTATTAACAACCTGATTGAAGGAACTTATCCGGCCGATATCAATATATACATACTTTTCATTATATACTTGCTAAACACGGTGGCATCTTACACGTTATTTACATATAAGAGCTCAATACTTGTGGCGAATTGCAGAAACGATATTCTGTATGCACTGCAAGGTGCAACGCAACTCGTGATGTATATTATTCAGATCACAGTGTTGCTGTTGACTGCAAATTACTATTTTTATATTGTGTTTTTACCGTTATTCACAATCATCAATAATGTGTTGATCTATATTGTCACAAAAAAACGGTATCCTGAATTTGTTGATGCTGGCAAACTAGATACCGCTGAAAGACAGCATATATTTGGTCAGATTAAAGCGCTACTTGTTCATAGACTGGCGGGGGTTTTGATAACCTCATTAGATAACATTGTTATCTCAACAATTCTAGGACTGAACGCATTGGCGCTATTTTCCAATTATTTTTACATTGTGAATGCAATCAATGGATTGGTTGAGATAATCATAGCTTCGATAGTATCAACAATAGGCAGCCAACTGCTGAATAAAACAGAGGAACAATCCTATGAGCTGTTTTATTCTATGTCGTATGTTTCAAACATTATGTTTGGAACGTTCACGATATGTTTCTTTAATCTTTTTCAGCCGTTTGTGGAACTCTGGGTTGGGGCGGATAACCTTCTTCCGTTAAGCACAATGTTTCTATTCTGCATTTACTTTTATACATGGAGAATCAGATCGATTGGATTGCTGTTTAGAGATGCTGGCGGATTATGGAGGAAAGACGTTAGGAAGTCGATGGTTGGAGTTGTTTTAGACTTGGTGCTGGATATTGTTTTGGTGAAGTTAATTGGGATTAATGGCGCCCTGATTTCGACAATTTTTATAGAGATTTTTGTTTTCTATCCATGGGAGACAAAAGTGCTTTTCAAAGAGCTGTTCCACCGCAAACCGACAAGATATGTATTCCTTCTTATTCAAAACACGGCGATAACCGCTGTACTGCTGCTGGGTTCCTGGTATTTATTCAAGCATGTTCATATTCAAGGGGTACTGCTGAATTTGATTGTCAGGTTGTGTTTCTCGGTCGGTTTTTCCGCCGTCGGTTTTATCTTGCCGACGTTAGGGACAAAGAGGTTTAATACCGCTTATCGATTGCTTTTGGGTAAAAGAGAAGAGGGAAAGGATATATAAAATGAAAAAACTACTCAAGAATACCGAGCAAAGAATTAAGACATTATATTCGGCGTGGTACAAGACCCGGTTTCATTTTAAAGAAAAGAATTTTAATGGGGTAAAAAGTCTCTCGGAACAACAAAAAAGGGAGATTATCGAGGTTTGGAAGCCGTATCATTGTCAATATAAAATTGAATTTTTACAGTATTATTGCCATTTTGCTGGTTATTCAGCTTATTATCTTCCGGATGATGTCTGGTACAATATCATCCTTCCTTACTACAATAACAGGACGCTTGCCCAGCAAATCGACGATAAATGCTTATATGACATTTTTCTGCGTAACTTACCGATGCCTCTGTCTGTATTAAAATTAATTGACGGAAGAATGTATGACAGTGATTATAACATCATCACCATGGAAAAAGCGAACAGTATTATGCATGACGCAAGCGCAGAATTAGCAGATTTAATCATTAAGCCTTCTGTTGCTACGTGTGGAGGAGAGGGGATAAAACGGTTTTCTGATTTGCGTTTGAAAAGTATCTCCGATATAAAAAAGGAATACCCAAATGCGATTATACAGAGGATTGTAAAACAAGCGGATTGCTTATACAGACTCAACGCAAGCTCCATCAATACGATTAGAATTTCGTCATTGATATTGAATGACGGTACGTTGGTTATTCCGGCTGCAGTAATGAGAATGGGGGCAAATGGCTCAATTGTTGATAATGTCTGCGCCGGCGGTATTTTTGTAGGGGTTGATATTGCTTCTGGAACCCTTAAAAAATATGGATATAGTCGTAAAGCCGAGCGATATGAGAGATTTCTGGCGCATCCTAATTCGAAAGTGGTTTTTGAAAACTATGAAATTCAAGGGTTTCAAAAAATCATCGAGTTAATCCGTAACAATGCCAGATACCTTCCAAAGACCAGATTACTTGGATGGGATTTCACACTGGATGCCAATAATGAACCGGTGATGATCGAAGTAAATATTGAAGATCACGAACTTGAGATGATACAATTAACAAATGGCCCATACTTTAGTGACTATGAACTGATGGCACGGGTATTAGCAGAAGTATTTGAAGGAGAATGCAAGGGTCTGTGCAATTAAATTAAGGAAAAGAAGAAACAACTCTTTCTATTCAAATTCTATTCACTCGAAAAGAGGATTGCTGCGGGTGTGCAGCTTGCTTTGCTGTTTGCCCAAAGCAAGCGATCATCATGGTAATGGATGAAGAGGGTTTTGAGTACCCGACGATTAAAACAGAATTGTGTGTCCATTGTAAACGATGTATAAGGGTGTGCCCGATAAAAAGACGTACAACGAACAGCCTTGTTAACTGCGGGACGATATGAGAAGGACCGTCAACAGTTAGCCGGACAGGGTTGATACGGATAGAAAAGGAAAGGATATGAAAAATGAAAAAACTACTCAAGAATACCGAGCAAAGAATTAAGACATCATATTCGGCGTGGTACAAGACCCGGTTTCATTTTAAAGAAAAGAATTTAAAAGGAATAAAAAGTCTCTCGGAACAACAAAAAAGGGAGATTATCGAGGTTTGGAAGCCGTATCATTGTCATTATAAAATCAAGTTTTTACAGTATTATTGCCATTTTTCTGGTTATTCAGCTTATTATCTTCCGGATGATGTCTGGTACAATACCATCCTTCCTTACTACAATAACAGGACGCTTGCCCAGCAAATCGACGATAAATGCTTATATGACATTTTTCTGCGAAACTTACCGATGCCTCAGGCGGTATTAAAAATAATTGACGGAAGAATGTATGACAGTGATTATAACATCATCACCATGGAAAAAGCGGACAGTATTATGCATGACGCAAGCGCAGATTTAGTAGATTTAATCATTAAGCCTTCTGTTGCTTCGTGTGGAGGGAAGAGGATAAAACGGTTTTATGATTTGCGTTTGGAAAGTATCTCCGATATAAAAAAGGAATACCCAAATGCGATTATGCAGAGGATTGTGATACAATCGGATTGCTTAAGCAGGCTCAACGCAAGCTCCATCAATACGATTAGAATTTCGTCATTGATATTGAATGATGGTACGTTGGTTATTCCATCTGCGGTAATGAGAATGGGGGCAAATGGCTCAATTGTTGATAATGGCGGTGTTTTTACTGGGATTGATATTGTTTCTGGAACCCTTAAGAAATATGGACATATTCGCAAGGCTGGGCAGTATGAGAGCTTCTTGTCGCATCCTAATTCGAAAGTGATTTTTGAAAACTATGAAATTCAAGGGTTTCAAAAAATCATCGAGTTAATCCGTAACAATGCCAGATATCTTCCAAAGACCAGATTACTTGGATGGGATTTTACGCTGGATGCCAATAATGAACCGGTTATGATCGAAGTAAATATTGAAGATCACGATCTGGCGATGATGCAGATGGCAAATGGCCCATACTTTGCCGACCAAGAACTGATGGCAAGGGTATTAACAGAAGTATTTGAAGGAGAAAAAAAGTGTCTGTGCAAATAAACCAAGGAAAAGAGGATACAACTCTTTCTATTCCAATTCTATTCACCCGAAAAGAGGATTGCTGCGGGTGTGCAGCTTGCTTTGCTGTTTGCCCAAAGCAAGCGATCATCATGGTAATGGATGAAGAGGGTTTTGAGTACCCGACGATTAAAACAGAATTGTGTGTCCATTGTAAACGATGTATAAGGGTGTGCCCGATAAAAAGACGTACAACGAACAGCCTTGTTAACTGCGGGACGATATGAGAAGGATCGTCAACAGTTAGCCGGACAGGGTTGATATGGTCAGTGCATTCCTGACTCGATCGGAGAGTAGCAGCCAGAGTTGCTATGCAACCGCATATAGTTAAGCCATGGAATACGAGGATGCTGGCTGAATCGTGGCCTGCGCAAGATCGCCTTGCCCGAAATCTGCTTTCAATCTATTTGTTGCTATCGCCGAAGCCTAAAAACTTGTATCTTTCTATGAATACCGAATGAACAGGGGTTGAGATGATAGTATAGATAATATTATATACTGATTTGACAGCGATCCGATAAAACGTATGTGATATAATCAGGAGTATTTAATATGGCTGAAGGGTGACTGGCGGCGGAGAACGGGCATCGGGCGCTAAGGCTATGCCTACGGGGTGAATGCCAGTGCAAAAAAGGCATACCACAGGAAGTGCAGCCAAAAAACAATATCTCACCATGGTTTACATTGACAGATAACCCTGCGGTGATTATAATGACTTGGAATTTAGTAAGGGAATGACTTTGATTGAGTGATGTCCCGCCGCAAATCCCGCACATAGAGAGCCGCCGGTTGGTGTAAGGCGGTTGGGGATACGGTGTGGATCTGCCTCAGGAGTCGGCGGCTGAAAGCGCGTATGCGCCGTTAAGCTTGCCCGGTGGCAACCGTTACCTGCGCGGCATTTTTTTGCCCTGAGCGGCCCCAAAAGGGCAATCGGTGTGGTAACACGGAGCACAAACTCCGCCTCTGAGTTTTCAGAGGCGTTTTTTATATATATGGGGATTTTTATATTTTGGTGGGAGATGAAACTGTGAACGGAATTATCATCATGGTAATCGCCATCGCCGTATTAGGCGGAGCTTATCTAATCTATGGCAGATGGCTTGCCAACAAATGGGGAATCGACCCGAAAGCGAAAACGCCCGCGTATGAAATGGAAGACGGCGTGGATTATGTGCCCGCGAACCCGGAAATTGTTTTTGGGCACCAGTTTGCATCCATTGCGGGCGCAGGCCCGATTAACGGCCCGATTCAGGCTGCGATTTTCGGCTGGGTACCGGTGTTGCTGTGGGTGCTGATCGGCGGCGTGTTCTTCGGCGCTGTACAGGATTTTGCGGCGATGTACGCTTCGGTTCGCAACAAGGGCCGTACCATTGGCTATATTATTGAAAAGTACATCGGCAAAATGGGCAAGAAACTGTTCCTGCTGTTTTGCTGGCTGTTCTGCATTTTAGTTGTCGCCGCTTTTGGCGATGTGGTAGCAGGCACCTTTAACGGGTTTGCCACCAGCGCAGACGGCGTGGTATCCAAAATTGTTGCAAACGGTTCCGTAGCGACAACCTCTATGGTGTTCATCGTAGCGGCTGTGGGCCTGGGGATGATCCTTCGGTACGCCAAGCTCAACAAATGGGTAAACACCGGTATCGCAGTGGCGTTTTTGCTGATTGCCATTGCCATTGGGCTGAGCTTCCCCATCTTTATTTCCCGGGGCACCTGGCATATTATTGTGTTCTTATATATTCTCGTGGCATCCGTGATACCGATTTGGGCGCTGTTGCAGCCCCGCGACTATCTGAACAGCTACCTGCTGGTAGCGATGATCATCGGCGCGGTGGTTGGCGTGTTCTTTGCCAATCCGCAGATCAACCTGCCCGCGTTTACCGCGTTTACCGTTGGCGGCAGCGCGATGTTCCCGATGCTGTTTGTTACCATCGCCTGCGGCGCTGTATCGGGCTTCCATTCGCTGGTATCGTCCGGTACATCCTCCAAACAGATTAAAAATGAGCGGCATATGCTGCCGGTATCTTTCGGCGCGATGCTGATGGAAAGTCTGCTGGCTGTGATTTCGCTGATCGCCGTAGCTTCGTTTGCATCCGGCGCGGCGGCTGCGCAGGGGCTTGTGACCCCACCGCAGGTATTTGCGGGCGCAATTGCCGGCTTCCTGGGCACGCTGGGCTTGCCGCAGGATACGATTTTCACGCTGATCAACCTGGCGGTATCGGCCTTCGCGCTGACCTCGCTGGATTCCGTGGCCCGTGTTGGCCGCCTGTCCTTCCAAGAACTGTTTCAGGATTCGGATGTGACCGAAGTGGGCGTTGTGCGCAAGGTGCTGACCAATAAGTATTTTGCGACCGTCATTACGCTGGCGCTGGCCTATGTGCTGGCCAAAGCGGGGTATTCCGCAATCTGGCCGCTGTTCGGCTCGGCCAACCAGCTGCTGTCGGTGCTTTCCTTCATCGCGTGCGCGGTATTCCTCAAGCGTACCAAGCGTGCCAACGGTATGATGTATGTGCCGATCTTTGTGATGATGGCTGTTACCTTTACGGCACTTTCGATTAAGATCGTTGAGCTTTGCGGCAAATTGTTCGGCAACCTGAGCACCAACCTCTTTGCGGATGGTTTGCAGCTCGTTTTTGCCGTGATGGTGTTGGCGCTTGGCGTGTGCGTGGCGTGGCAGGGCATTAAAGCGCTCTTTTCCGGAAAAACGGATGAAGAAGTCCAGACCGATGTGGTGGCGGAAGAAGCTGCTGCGCAGTAAACCATTACGTTTCGATACTGTAAGCGCTGCCTTACGGCGGCGCGGTATATAGCAAGAACCCGTGTTTCCTTTTGGAAACACGGGTTCTGCTGATTGAAAAAGAGCTATCTGCGTTGCTGGCTTCGCAATGGCAAGGGGAATCACATACGTGTGAGTACGCTCATCCCCTTGCCCCCTTTGGTTCTGAGGCAAACGATGAATAATGCTCTTCGTGTCCGCCTTTGCGGAGCACCGCATCTTTGGGCTTGAAAACTTAGAAATAGCGCCACTATTCCTGCGCCTTTTGAGCAAGCAGGGGTTGAGCGTTTCCTGCAAGGGTAAAAGCATTCATTGCTTTTGCAATTCTATTCATCCGGCCAAGCCAACGAATATTGTAAGCCCCTCATTGCTGTCCCCATTATCCGCGTGAAACGCGGATAAACCGGGTCAAGGGCAATGCCCTTGTCAGGTTCCAAGGGTGAAACCCTTGGCATCCATTAGGTTTCCGTAGCGGTAAACGCGCAAAGGCCATCCACGGGAAAATGCGCAATAAAGGTTTTACCGCGGTTCAGCACAAGCTCGTTGCCCTGATCGTCGTAAAACACGGTTGGGTCCTCAATGGAGGTGCGAACCCAATACCCCGGTATATAGCGGCCGCCGATAAAAATATCCGCGTTGCCCCGGCCGACGCTTTGCACCATCACCCGGTATTGAGTGGTTGCTTCATCCGCATAGGTCACCCGCTGTATAATGACGTTGGAAAAAACCAGCGGCACTTTGCTTTCTTCCTCGGTGGCTTCGGGGGATGTATAGGCCATAAAGGTTGCCCACTTGGCCGGTTTGATTCCCGCGCCGCAAAAGCGTATGTACGCGTTTTGGCTTTCGTCATACATAAAGTGGGAAATGTTGTATTTATAGCCCCAATCCAAATTGATAGTGTCGGCGGCTTCGTAGGCACTCCTGTCCTCTGTGCCGTCCGTAAACAGGAAGGGGTGTGCGGTGGTGACAAATGAATCGGGGATCGTATCCCGCATACGGAGGAGATCGACGTTCATGTTGCCGGGCGCTTTTTTCTTTTGGACCCGGTAACGCATGTCCCGATATTGATTGGACATGAGATTGAGCAGTGCGCCTGTCTCCGGTACGTTATAATCGCTGAGAAACTGCGGGGTTTGCGTATCTTTCCAGCTAAAGGTTCCTAAAAAACCGCCCCAATAAATCAACCCGGATTGCCATTCTTCCCGCAGCAACAGCGCGCCGATGCGGCAGGAACGCACAGGGCCAACGCCGCTTTCCGGCTGACCGCTTGCAAAACAGTCGCTGAACAGCGCGGTTAAGCGCGTGCCGCCGCTGTTTGCGATCATACTCTCCTCGTATAAAATATCGGCGTATTGGATGCCCCATGGCGTACTTTTACCGATGCCGGATGCTTTCACATCGCGCCCGTTGACTTGCGTGGTGGTTGTGGTATTACCGATTTGCACCAATACCGGCAAGTACTCGCCTGTCCATGGCAAGCCGGTCGTGGGGCTTTCTCCATCGATTGCAGCGTGGGTTTCGGCTGCGGCCTGTACGGTGATATCCCGGTCGGGGATGCTTTGCAATACGGTGCTTTCCTTGGTAGACAGTGTATAGTTGATCTTATTTTTAGCCTGCGCACCGGTTAGCGGAAGCAGCAGGAAGAGAATCAGACAGGTAGTCAGTAACCTTTTCATGAGAAGCCTCCTTTGGAATCGCCTGTAAGCGGCGGGCGTTGTTTGGAAAAGAGCAAGGAACGGATGGAAAGCTGATAACCAATGATGAAACATAACCATACAGGGGGTTACAGGCGCGAATATTGCCCCGCGCCAAGAGAAATCGTCTTTTACAAAAGAAAGGTCCATAGCAAAACGGGTTCATGCCTGCGTAAACGGAATTTGGTTATCATGGCAGGCTATACGGATGGTTAGTTCTCATGTAATAAACGATGACGTATGTATAAATCTTCCAATGAAAATAATTCTATTCAGATAACTTTCGCGGTAAAATGGGAGAGTTTCAGTACGGCGGCAAAAGAACTGGCAGGGAAAACGCGGGCAAATAAAAAGCCTGCGCACATCCTATCAATGCGGGCAGGCAAAAGGATCGCCCGGAAGGGCTTATGAATTGGCAAACGGCAGCCGTACCACGAACGCTGTCCCTTCGCCGGGAGCACTTTGGCAGGTGATTTCGCCGCCGTGCAGCTGGGCGACCCGCTGTGCCACGGAAAGCCCGAGGCCGTTCCCTTCGGCGGTATGGGAGTGCTCACCCTGATAAAACTTATCAAACACGTGCCGAACCGCCTCGGGGCTGATGCCCTCGCCATCGTTTTGAATGGTAAAGCGAACAGTATCACCGTCCGCATGCAGGGAGATGGCAATGCGCTTTTTCGGCGGCGTAAACTTGACGGCGTTATCAATGAGATTGACCCATATCTGGTTGAGCAGTTCCCGGTTGCCAACATAGGTTATTTCGTCCAGCTCAATGGAAAGCTCCTGCTGCTTCTGCTCCCACTGCCGGGCGAGCAGCACAATGCACTGGCGGATTTGCTCCGTCAGATTAAAGCGCGTCTGGTCGGTCAGAATCGTCAGGTTTTCCACTTTGGACAGGTTGAGCACATGGGTAGCCAGTGCGGAAAGCCTTGTGGATTCGCTGATGATAATATCCAGGTATTCGTTGCGCTGCGTGGGGGTGATATCGTCATTTTTGAGAATTTCAGCAAACCCCTTAATGGAAACGATGGGGGTTTTGAATTCGTGCGAAAAATTGTTGATAAAATCCGTGCGCAGCACCTCAATACTGCCCAGCTCCTGCGCCATGCGGTTAAAGCTGTCGGCCAGCGCCTTCAGCTCAGGCGGGTTGGCAATGGCAAGCCGCGTGGAAAAATCGCCTTTCGCCAGCGTATCGGTCGCCTGTATGATCCGGCGGATTGGTTTGAGGGGAAACCGGCTCATGAAAAACGATACCACGGTGCCGATAATTAAACTGATGACGATAAAAATGAGAATCGGTATATGGATGCCGTGCAGCGCGATTTTGGTAATAAAGCCTGTGCGCTCCACTAGGATAAACAAAAGCGACATAATGACGGAGGTCACCAGTAATATCATAAAAACGATCAGGGAAAATTGCAGCGACAGCCTTAGCCGATTGTAGCGAAAATGCTTCATACTTTTTTTACCGCCTTATACCCCAGCCCGCGCACAGCGACCAGCTCAAATTCGGGATAGTGCTCAAACCGCCTGCGCAGGCGGTTGATGTGCGCGTTTACAGTCGTATCCCCGCTTTCGGATTCCATACCCCATATTTCGTCCATCAGCTGCAAGCGCGTAAAAATTTTATCCGGGTAGGAAAGCAGCTTATATAATAGATAAAATTCCTTGGGCGGCAGCGTTTGTTTTTCCTCGCCGCGCACAACGGTGAGCGTGTCAAAGAACAGCGCAACCTCGCCGATGGACAGCTTACGCTCGTGGATAATCTGCGAGCGCCGCAGCAGCGCGCGGATACGCAGCAGCATCTCCTCCATATCAACGGGTTTGATCATATAATCATCCGTACCCGCCAGAAACCCGCGCTTCATATCCTCCGGCAGCTGCTTGGCGGTCACCATGAGAATCGGCAGGGTGTAATTGGCCGCGCGCAGCTCGCGTGTAAGCTGGTAACCATCCATGCCGGGCATCATAATATCCAGTATGATCAGGTCGATGTGCTCACGGTCCAGCACGGCGAGCGCCGCAATGCCGTTTTCGGCGGTGGTTACGGTATACTCCGCGCGTTTCAGTACGGCTTCCATCAGCTTGCGTGCGTTTGCGTCATCCTCCACAACCATCAGGTGGAACATCGGCACACCCCCCTTTTGGTTTATTATAGCATGGCAGATGAAGTGAACATGAACTGTATAGTTTCTTTTCAGTTCATCTTTTCCGGGTATAGTACTTGTGATGGCGCCGCGACGCCTGTGGCTGTTTGTAGCCGCATGGGTGTATACTATATGCGTGGCTGTGCCCGCCGCCAAGACGGGACCATCGCTTGTATTGTTGTTGATTAATAGGAGGGTTTCAAGTCATGGCCGGAAGAAAGAAGAAAAGAACAGGGCTGTGGGTGCTTTTCATTGTAGCAGCGCTATTGATTGCCGCGTTTTTCCTGGTACCCCGGATATTAGCGGGCCGGTTAGCCGACACGCAAAACATGGTATCCAGCTATACGGTAGGGCGCGGGGATGTGGAAGTAACCATTACCAGCAGCGGCTCGCTGGAGGCGGAGGACACACAGGATGTGGATCTGCCCGTGGGCATAGAGGTAGATACAGTTTTTAGTAAAGCCGGCGATGTTGTGCGAGCCGGAGACGTATTGGCGACGCTGAATACCACGTCGCTGCAAAACCGTGCGGCGGAACTGTCCGCTGATTTAGCCTCGCTGGACCGCCAGCTGGGTAGCCGGAAAACCAGCAGCACCATTAAAACATCGGTCAAGGGACGGGTGAAGTACCTGCCCGTGGCTGTGGATGAAGATGTGATTGAGGCGGTTAACCGCTACGGAGCGCTGGCGATTCTCTCCACCGACGGGCTGATGCAGGTGGAGGTACAAACCGACGCCGCGCTTGCCTTGAATGGAGAAGTGACCGTGCAGTGGGACGGCGGCAGCGAGACCGGCACGGTGGTAAGCAAGCTGGAGAATGGCTATATGATTACGTTTGACGATACCGATGCGCCGTACCTCGGCACTGCGGAAGTGTACAGTGATAAAACCCTGATCGGAACGGGCACAATGCAGCTGCACGCGCCGCTTGCGATTTTCGGCAACGGCGGCACCATCGAGAAAATCCACGTGAAAATGGACGCACGGGTGTATTCCGGCGGTACGCTCTTTACACTGGATAACGAACCGGCGACCGACAGCTACCGCCAGACGCTGGCCGACCGGGTAGATAAGGCGGAACAGCTGCAAACCATATTGATGTACCAGAACAGCCCGAACGTAATTGCGCCTGTGGACGGCGTAATCAGCGAGGTTTCGATTACCGAAGGCAAAGAAACCACCGCAGAGGGAGAAGCGACGGAAATGACTGCCTTTACGCTGGGTACGGGCGGCGCGGTGAAGATGACGGTGGATGTGGACGAACTGGATATTAACAGCATTGCCGTTGGGCAAACGGCCGCCGTTACGCTGGATGCCTTTTCGACGGAGACCTTTACCGCGACCGTCACCCGCATTTCCCACATCGGGGAAGAAAGCGGAAGCATCACCGTGTATAAGGTGGATTTGCTGCTGGATTACGATGACCGCCTGATGGACGGGATGAACGGCAGCGCCGTGATTATGACCGACAGCGTACAAAACGTGATTGTAATTCCTCTGGGAGCCGTGCATGAGGATGCTGGCGGTTCGTACGTGTATGTGCTGGACGCCAGCGATATGCAGGGGAAAACCTATATTAGCACCGGCCTTTCGGACGGCAACAACGCGGAAGTGACGCAGGGCTTGAACGAAGGGGACCGCATCGTGTACAGCGCCGCTTCGCTGCTGGACGGCATCACCAGCGTCAGCTACGGCGGAGGCGGCATCATGCGCCGGAACACTTCTTTTTCCAATACGGAAGGGGCAGGCAATGAGTAACCAGCAAAAGCCGATCATTGTAATGAACAACATTACAAAAACGTATCAGATCGGCGGCGAGGAAATACACGCGCTGGATCATGCCAGTTTGCAAATCCGCGCGGGCGAGTTCGTATCCATCATCGGCCCCAGCGGCAGCGGAAAATCCACGTTGATGAACATCATCGGCTGTTTGGATGTGGCCGACAGCGGACAGTATCTGCTGGATGGGCAGCCGATAGAAAAATATTCGGACGACGAACTGGCCAAAATCCGTAACCGAAAGATCGGGTTTATTTTCCAGAGCTTCAACCTGCTCTCCCGTATGAGTGCGCTGGAAAACGTGGAACTGCCGCTGATTTATCAGGGCATCGGCATGAGCGAGCGCAAGGAGCGTGCTATGGCGGCGCTGGAGCACGTGGGGCTTACCTCGCGCGCCAGGCATAAGCCTACGGAGCTGTCCGGCGGACAGCAGCAGCGCGTGGCGGTGGCGCGGGCATTGGCGACACGGCCGAGTTTGCTACTGGCGGATGAACCGACCGGCAACCTGGACTCGCACACCGGCGAGGAGATTATGCGGCTGTTTCAGGAACTGCACACTGCCGGCAACACCATTGTGCTGATCACCCATGACGAAAAAATTGCCCGGCAAGCCGGACGGAGCATCCGCATTATGGACGGGCGCGTAAGCGACTGCGGGGAAGTATGCGTTCCGGTGGCGAAAGAAGGTGAGGCCGGATGATTTTTCAATCGATGAAAATGGCGTGGGAAGCGATTATCTCCAATAAAATGCGTTCGTTTTTAACGATGCTGGGCATCATCATCGGTGTTACGGCGCTGGTGGTGCTGGTCTCGCTGATTAACGGCGCTACGGGGGCTGTGACCAGCGAGGTGGAAGCGCTGGGCAACGATATGCTGACGGTTTCCATACAGGACGATAAAGGTGCGCCCCTGCGGCTGAACGATCTTAATGCGTTTACGCAGGACGAGAGCATTGCGCAGGCCGCCCCTTCCGGTTCCATGTCCGCGACGGCCAAATACCTGAGCAACGATCTGGATGTAAGCGTATATGGTGTTACGCCGGCGTATTACGATATACAGGGGCTGGATTTGGGGGAGGGACGGTTTTTAAAAACCGCCGATATCGACAACCGCACGTATGTGGCGATTCTATCCTATAAAACGGCGCAGGAACTGTTTAACGAGGATTATGTGATCGGCAAAAGCTTTGTCATCGACGGGCGCTCCTTTGCGGTGGTCGGCGTGCTGGCGGAGGAGGAATCGATTATGTCCTCCATGCTGGGCGGTTACTCCATTTACGTACCTTTCTCGGTAGAAAGCCGCATGGCGGGACGGCCGTACATTACGTCATTCGTCCTTTCGGCAACCGGGGATACCGACGTGGCGGAAACCGCGCTGAACGAGGCGCTGCTGAGCCGCTACCAGCAGGATGAGGACGCATTCCGGATCATGAATATGTCCAGCATCTCCGACGCGATGAGCACCATCACCGGCACGCTGTCGCTATTGCTGGGCGGCATCGCGGCGATATCGCTCCTAGTCGGCGGAATCGGCATTATGAATATAATGCTGGTCTCGGTAACCGAGCGCACCCGTGAAATCGGCATCCGTAAGGCAATCGGCGCGGGACACCGCAGCATCATGGCGCAGTTTTTAATAGAAGCGCTGATGGTCAGTCTGATGGGCTGCGCCTTCGGGCTGCTGCTTTCCTGGGCGATCCTGAAACTGATTACGGTTATTGCGGGATCGATCACCTTTACCATGTCGGGCGGCGTGGTGATCCTGGCGGTAGCGTTCTCCTCGGCCATCGGGTTGATCTTTGGCCTTTATCCGGCCAATAAGGCAGCAAAAAAGCACCCCATCGAGGCGCTGCGGTACGACGGCTAAAGCCGCAAGGCTTTTCCCGTTTTTACATAGCGGCGGATGGACGTACTTCCCAATCGGGAGGCGTCCATCCGCCGCATTTTTATTTGTGCTCTTCCCAATCGCTTGCGCCGGGAGCAGGATCGTTAGCGGATTGCGGCAGGTAGATAATGTACCGGCTGCCCGCGATGTTGGAACGTTCTATATATAACGGTGTTCCATTCTGCTCGGTAATGTGCGCCACCCGGTAAAATACAGGGCTTCCGACGGGAATTTGCAAATTTTGCGCCATTTCGGCGGACGCTGTGGAAATTTCCAGCGTGCGGCGGCAATCGATCGCCGGGATGATGCCGTGCTCTTTCAACAGCGGAAACAGCGGCTGTTCCAGCGATTCTTCCAATAAGAAACGGAAACGATCGTTAAGGGGATAGAAGTTATTTTCCTTCATAATCGGCAGATTGTCCGCCGATAGGACGCGGCTGGTGAAAATCAGCTTATCGTTATCGGAAAGCCGTAAAAACTCCCGCTCGTCCGGACGCGCCTCCACAATGCTCAGCTGCAGCAGTTTGTAGGACGGCACAAAACCCTGCTCCTCGCAGGATACGCTAAACCCCTCCACACCTGAGTACATACGGCGGATTTTCGGCTTTTGCACATAGGTGCCCAAACCCTGCCGTTTCATCAGGTAGCCTTCCGTGCACAGGTCGGCAATTGCGCGCCGCACGGTAATCCGGCTAACGTTATACTCCTCAATCAGCTCTTTTTCCCCAGCGATGCGCATCCCCTGCGTGTATTCGTTGCGGGAGATTTTATTTTTAATGTCTTCTTTGATCTGCTGGTATAAGGGCAATGCGTTGGTTTTCATGTTATTTTCGTGGCTTGCCAAAATAACACAACTCCTTTGGCTAATGGTTAATGTTTCCTTTATCATCATACCATAAAAAAAAACAGAATCAATACTTGCGTCATGACATGTTATACGTTATAATACGACTATAACATCTATCCTATATTCTCACAATGACGTAAGAATACCGTGCGGAGGCGAGTCTATGTCCCTGCAAAGAATGCTGGGTATTGATATTGGCGGAACCAAAATTGCCCTTGCGCTGGTCGCGGAAGATGGCACCCTGCTGCGGCAGGAGCGGTATGCATCCCAAATGGCGCCGGGTGAAGATTTTGTGCAAAAGCTTTGCGCGCATATCGATCATCTGCTGGCCGGGGAAATTCCAGGGGGTATCGGCATTGGCATCAAAGGGCTGGTTGCGGTCGATCACCGCACCATCATCCATTCTTCGGTGCTGGAAAATATGATGCCGCTGGATTTATGCGGAGCGATGGGCAAGCGCTACGGCATCCCCTGCTATTTGGATAATGATGTGCATGCCGCCGCCACGGCGGAATTGTATTTCGGCCGCGGACGGGCAATACGGGATTTTACGTATGTCAATCTGGGTACGGGGCTGGCGGTAGGTGTTGTAGCCGGTGGCCAGCTGGTGTGCGGTACGCATAACATGGCGGGCGAATGGGGAACGAGCATTGACCTTCGCTTTTTATGCGGCGAGGAATACCAGTTGGAAACGCTGGTGTCCGGCGGGGGATTGGTAAGCGAAGCGCAGCGGCTGCTGCCGTCGTACCCGGCGGGTATGCTGGCGGGGCGGATGCTGGATGGCGAAACCATTACCGGTAAAACAGTGCTGGATGCGCACCGTACGGGGGATGAACTGGCTGCGGTGGTGGTCGATCATTTTTTAGAAGCGTTATCCCGTACGCTGGTTAACCTGACGCTGCTGCTGGATCCGGCTATGTTTGTACTGGGCGGGGGAACGGTGAGCGACGGTTACCTGCTGCCGCTGATTAGGCGGCGGATGGAGCAGCGGTACCGTATTTTACAGCTGGATCAGTGGGTAACGCCGATTGCGCTCACGGCACTCGGCGCAGATGATGTGGGGGTGCTTGGCGCCGCCAGTATCTGCCTGAATGCCATGGACATGAAATAAAGGAAGGACGGGTACAAATGGATAAAGTGGAAATAGAAAAACGGAACCGTGCATTACTGGATTTAATGCTTTCTGCGGCACAGCCGGCGGTATGGCAGCAAAACAAGGCGCTGATTGCGCAAAGCTTGCAGGCAATCGACGGCGCTTTGTTTGCGGATGTGGATACGGCATTTTTAGTTGGGCAGGGGACGTCCTACGCGACGGCCTGCAATGCCGAAACCTACCTCAGCCGTTTGGGCGGCCTGAGCGCCCGCGCGGTAACGGCGTTTGAATTCAGCCGTTACACGCAGGATTATTTAAAGCGCCCGGCGCAGACGGTGGTCATCGGCATCAGCTGCAGCGGTAATACCGTAAGCGTTGTTAAAGCGCTGGAAGCGGCGCGTGCGGCAGGCGCACTGACGGTTTGCCTCTCCGGCGAAGGTGAACTGGACGGCGCCAAGGCGGCGGCGTGCCGGATCATTACGGACTGTGCCATTGAAAAGCGTACCGAATCGGCGCACCCGTATTCCATTTCTCACCTGTTTTTGCTGGAAGGTGCTTACCGTCTGGCGCTGCTTATCGGCCTTACGCGCGGCACGATGACGCAGGAGCAGCAGGGCGAATGGCTTTCACGCCTTTCGCAGGCGCAGGCAGCCATGAAGGATCTGCCTGCTTTGTATGAGCGCATCGGCGCCATCAACCGCGAAATTCTGGCTAAGGGCGGCGATAAATACGTTGTGCTGGGCAGCGGCCCCAACTACGGCACAATGGTTGAAGGCGCGCTGAAAATTTGCGAATTCAGCTGGAAACTGGGCGCGGGCGAAGAACTGGAGGATTTTGCACACGGACGCTTCCGCGAGCTGGACACCAAAACCCCCTTGCTCATCATCTCCCCGGACGGCCCGGCCTGCCCCAAAACCATGGACGTACTTGCCGCCTGCACGGTGGCGCACTCCACGTCGGTTATTTTAACCGATGCGCCGACGGTGGCTATGAAGAAACTTTCTACTTATATTGTGGATATGCCCAAGTTGCATGAATACCTCACCCCGTTTTACTATGTTTTCGCCCTTTGGTTCTACGGCTACCACACCAAGGCGGACGCGGGCGAACTGGTCGGCGAGGCGCGCTACGGCTTATATGCGACGGATGTAAACTTTGAGGCTCACTTTGACGCGGACGGTAACCGGTGCTGAACGCGTTAAGTAGTCAATATATGGTTTCTATAAGAAGAAGGAGGTACCACGATGAAAAGGTTCCTGAGTGCCCTGTTATGCACGCTGATGCTGGCTATGCTGATTGTTCCCATGGCGCAGGCAGAAGACGCGTACGACCTGACTTTCTGGGTCTACTCCGACTGGACTGCCGGCAAACAGGCTGAACTGCTCACCAAATGGGCGGACGAGTTTGTTGCTGCGCATGACAACGTTGCGTCCATTACCATGCTAGGTAAAAACGACAACGAACTGCTAACGGGCGTAATGGCGGGCGTCGGTTTACCGGACTGCTATTCCGCTTCCTTCCGCGACGGCTTGAAGTATTACGAGTCCGTCAACCTGCTGGATCTCAAGCCCTATTATGATGCTGCATCCGCAGACTACCGCGATGGCTGGATCGATGAAGCGATCGAGAGCGTGGAAATCGACAGCGGCATGTGGGCACTGCCTTACATGAGCTATATTCCGCTGGTGTTCCGTAACCTGGACGTGCTGGAAGCCGCCGGTGTGGACACCGCCAAAGACCTGAGCTGGACTTGGGATGATTTCCTTACGCAGTGCGAAGCCGTGCAGGCGGCCGGTTATGACGCGACCCATAAGTGGTCCGGCGACTGGTACACCGCGGGCGCAATTCTGGCTGCGGAAACCGCATTGACCCCCGGCCTTGAAAACGGCAAAACGACGGTGACGGCGGATCAGCTGCTGCGCACCTTCCAGACCGTTGCGGCCATCGCTCCGTATGCAACCTCGCTTAGCTACAGCGACGATGCTTCCGTAGAAGCGTTTAAGACCAACAAACTCGCCTTCACCATCGAAGGCCCGTGGAACGTTGAGGGCTATGACGCCAGCGGCGTGAACTACGATATCATGCCCGTACCCGCCCTGGAAGAAGGCGGCAAAAACGGCGGCATGAAGGGTTGGGACGCTGTGTACGCTGTAGACAGCGGCGATGCGACCCGTAACGAACTGGTGGCGGAGTGGCTGATGTACATCACCAACTACACCAACCAGAAAGAATGGACCAGCTATGTGGGCCGTCCCGTACTCCGCGAGGATGTTATGAGCGATCCCGACACCCAGACCCTGGAAGTGGCGGCTGTATCTGCTGTGGCGCAGCTTGGCGGCATGAAGCAGATGGACTTCTTCCACTCCAACGTGTTCTGGCCCAGCGCGATCTCCGGTATCTCCGAAGAGGTTGCCCAGGGTACGCTGTCGCCTGAAGATGCTTGTGTGAAGATGGTAGACGCCATCAACGCCATGTATGTTGAGGCTGGCGAGGAATAAACCCTACCGGCGCTGCCCCGGAGCCGCATTTTCCCCGGCTCCGGGGCCGGCCTTTCCGTTTTATGGGTGCTTATCCCGCCCATGCCGCCTTTGCGCGAAAACGGAACGGGCGGGCTGTTACCCCATCCCGCGCCGCCTACGGTATGCTGATTCAGAAAGGACGGGATCAAAATGGCATCTGGTTTGGACAGTCGCGCCAGAAACGCGCGTACGTTGCGCGTGCGCCAGTACAGCCTGAGCTATCTGGGGTTGCTCCCCTTCTTTGCGCTGTTTATCACCTTTATTATTATTCCGCTGGTGCAGGGCGTGGCCATGAGTTTTACCGACTGGTCTACCAAGCTGCGCGGCGGCACCCATTTTACCGGGCTCACCAACTATATTTACCTGCTCACGTCCGGGGGCACATCCTCGCAGCGGTTTTTAAAATCGCTGTACAACCTGCTGGTGTATGTGCCTGTTACCGTGGCGATCGGCCTTTCCATATCGCTGTTGCTTGCGCTGGTGGTAAACCAGTTTCGCGGGCGTACCCATTCTATTTTCCGTGGCTCATTTTTCATCCCCACCGTACTGCCGCTGTACCTGTGCGCAGGCATCTGGCAGTGGTACCTGAATGCGGAAACGGGGCTTGTAGCTTCTAACCTCGCAACCCTCGGCATTGGCTCGGGTGTAACATGGACGCAAACATCCGGGTATGCGATTGCGGTTTGCGTCATTATTGATATTTGGCATGCGACCGGGTTTAACTTTGTTATTTTAAGCGCCGGTATACAGGATATTTCCCCCGACTATTACGAGGCGGCACAGCTGGACGGCGCCTCCGTATGGCAGCAGATGAAGTATATCACCCTGCCGCTGATTGAACCCATCCTGTTCTTTGTGGTGACCTATGCGTTCATCAGTGCTTTACAGGTTTATGATATTCCCCGGATTTTGACCCAGAACACGGATATTAACTCCATTGGCGGGCCGAACCAGGTTATGCTGTTCCCGGTGATGGAGATGGTGCGCAATGTGTATAACGGCGATAAGGCCGGTCTGGGCCGCGCTTGCGCCGAGGGCGTAATGCTGATGACGCTGATAATGGGTGTAACGATGATCCAGTTCAAGCGCCGCAAAAAGAAAGTATAAAGGAGGGCGCGAACATGGTTATTCATAAGACAAAAACCCAGAAAATCGTCATGTACGCCATCCTGACCCTCTGGCTGGTGGTGTGCCTGTTCCCGTTGTACAACATGCTGGCGACCACTTTCTCCAGCGATTCCAGTAACCTGACGTCCACCTTTTTGCCCAACGATTTTGCCAACGGACGGGAAAAGATACTGCGGGCTTTCAGCGAGGCGAACATTCTCGTGGCTTCGATTGATACGCTGTCTTACACCGTATTCACCATCGTGGGGATGATTCTCATCTGCTCGCTGGTTGCCTACGAGTTTACGTTTTACATGTTCCCGCTGAAAAAACTGCTGCACGCGCTGATCCTGGGCAGCATGATGTTCCCGATGGTGCTGTACGTGATTCCGCTGTACCGCTTTGTGGTCAAGATGGGGCTTGGGGATACGATTATCGGCATCTCCGCGCCGCTGATGGTATCGCCGCTGTCGGTGTTTATCCTGATGCAGTTTTTGGAGGATATGCCCATGTCGTTTGTGGAGTCGGCGCGCATCGACGGGGCAGGGCATTTCAAAATCTTCTGGAACATCGTGTTTCCGCTGATGCGCAACGGCATTATTACCGCTACTGTGCTGATGTTCCTGAATGTGTGGGGCTCCTATTTGTGGCCGAGCCTCGCATCCGGCGGGGAGCTGCACCCCATGAGCGTAACGATCGCCAATATGCTTTCGCCGCAGTTCTACATTGACCCGCGTGTGAAAATTGCCGCGATGCTGCTTTCGGCGGTGCCCCCGCTTGCGATTTACCTGTTTTTCCAACGCTACGTTATATCCGGCATTGCCATGTCCGGCGTGAAGGGCTAAGGCGAACCGTGCCTGCCGCGTGTACTGCTGTTTTCTGCGGTGTGCGAGGATAGAAAACCAATCGGACCGGAACAATTTTACTGGAGGATGATTTGCATGATGGAATACCGCGTAACCAGGGACGAACTGCTCCGCTGGTGTCAAATCCCCGTTGATCAATTGAAGGATCACCCCGATAACAAGGTAGATCTGCGCATGTTTGAAGATAAAGCCAAAACCTTTGAGGCAATCGGCAACATGATGGCGGACGATGTAATTGCCAACAACAAAGAGGGCAAACTTACCAAGTGGGTGCTTTGCTCCGGCCCCAACCAGCAGTACACCACGTTTATCCGCCGCGTACACGAGGAAAAAATCAGCCTGAAAAATGTTTGGGTGTTCCAGATGGATGAAGCGCTGGACTGGCAGGGCCGCCACTACCCGGTGGAAGTGATTTCCGGCAGCTGTGAAGGCCGCATGAACGCGATTTTTTACGATAAGATCGATCCGGAACTGAACATTCCCGTTTCCCAGCGCGTTTTCTGCCATTTGGACAACATGGACTGGATCGACGAAAAGATTCAGGAACTGGGCGGGCTGGATACGGTATGGGCCGGTGTGGGCTTCCGCGGATTGGTCGGCAATAACGAAGGCCCCGTGAATCCGTACTACCACATTTCGCTGGAAGAGTATAAAAACAGCAAAACCCGTATTGTACCGGTGCAGGCTGATACGCTGATTGCCTACGCAGAGCGCGGATACGGCGGAAACACTGACGCCTGCAACCCGATGATGATTACCCTTGGCTTTAAAAGCATGTTGACGGCCCGCAAAGCCGTGTATATGATTACCACAGGCACATGGAAGCAGACGATCATCCGCATTGCCATGTTCAGCCAGCCCACGACGGAGTACCCGGTAACGCTGTTCCAGGGTACGGTACCTGAGTGCGTGCTTTTCTGCGACCGCGACAGCGCCGACCATACCCTGTCGCACGATACGGGGCGCGTGGTGAACCGTTACAGCTTCCCGGAACTGTTCAAATAAAGGAGAGCGGGTATGCAGACGCCTGAGGTTTTAGTACTCAACAATATCGGCGGGGGCATTGGCGTTTTGGTGGAACGGCTGCCGCTGGTAAACGAAACCGTAATGATGAAAGCTATGGAGCCGCCGGGCGAGGACATCGCCAAAGGCGGAAACGTGGCGGTTGCGCTGGCGCGCCTTGGCGTGCATACGGCGATTATCGGCAAGATTGGCAACGATACGGCCGGTGACCGCGATTGGAACTGGATGAACGATGCGGGCGTGGATTTGAGCGTGCTGATTCGCAGCGACGAGGTGCAAACCGGACAGGGGCTGGGGATTGTAGCGGACAACGGCGATGTGATGAACATTACGGGTCTTAGCAGCAGCCGCGCCCTGACAGAAGAAGAGGTAGAAAGCGCTTTAACCCGCTACCGGGATGCCAAATACTTTATTACCGGGTTTGAGGTTCGCCCACCGCTGGTACTGCCTGCGACGCAGCGCGCCAAAGAACTGGGTATGATTACGGCGCTCAACCCAAGCCCCGTGCCTTCCGCCGGGCTGGAAGCCGTGCCGTATGTGGATTATTTGTTTGTCAACGAAGTGGAAGCCCAGCAGCTGCTAGACCGCGAAGTAGTGGAGGCTTTTGACCCGCGCGAAGTGTGCGAGGCGCTGCTGAAGCGCTATCAATGCCGCTGCGTGGTGCTGACCATCGGCCACCGGGGCAGCGCTTACCTTACACAGGACGGCGCATATGACCAAATCGCGCCGGTTCCGGTGACGTCGGTGGACAGCGCGGGCGCGGGAGACGGCTTTATGGCGGCGGTCATCGCGCGGCTGTCCAAGGGGGACGGACTGACCCAAGCCTGCCAATACGCCAGCGCGTTTGCGGCGTTTTCCGTAACCAAAAAGGATTGCCTGCCGGGATATTCCACGGCGGAGCAGCTGAAAGCATTTTTGGATTCCATACCCGGTAAGGTGCCCTTTGAAATCCGTTTTTAACCTTACCCTTCCTGTTACCCTTCCTTTGCAGCAGGCAAGCGAACCGCTTTTTTGCGGTTCGCTTGCCTGTGTTTTGCCGTGCTTTAGCAATTGGCAGTGATGCCAATACTGTTTTACACAAAACTGATTGAACAGATGCAACGCCTGCCCCGCTTGTGTGGAAATGTGTAAATAGACTGCCGCTGGGGTTGTGCCGAACGCGAAGTGGATCGCATAGCTTGGTGATGGGTGCGTCCGCAATTGCGTACGGCTTGCGTTGCGTTCCGGGCGTGAAAGCTTTTGGTATGGAGCCGGCACCCGGTGGCGCAGCAGCGCCAGACGGCGAACACAGAAAAACCCAAAAGCAGCCGGTCGGTTACAGACCTGCTGCTTTTGGGTTTCCTGTCTATTGCACGGAGCCTGCGGCGGCGCGCTGCTATGGGCATCCACCGCCATCCGGCGCGGAATTTTACATCCGCGGCAAATGGCGGCGGACAAGCCGGGGATTAATACTGGTAGTTTTCTACATCCACCTTATCAGGATCGGTGTAGGGGGCGAGGGTGGAAATCATCTTTACGATGCCTTTGGAGTTGTTGACGACGTAATGTACTTCGCTGGGCTCAATATGAATCAGCTGGCCCTGCGTGAGGTGGTGCACCACACCATCCACAACAATGTCCACTTCGCCTTCGAGGATATAAAAATTCTCCTCCATGATGTTGTGGTAGTGCGCCTTAAAATCCTGCCCCGCCTGAAACTGTACGATGGCAAAATTCATTCGCGGTCCCTTCATCAGGTATTTCGGGCCGCTGTCGCCAAAACGATATTCCCGGTCGTTCTCATTGATAATAAACATGCGTTTCTCCTCCAATTTTTACAGTCCGGGCGCGACCCACATATAGCGGGTCAAACCCCGGTCGCTTAGTGAAAGTTGGGCCCGATATACTTCGCGCCAGGGCGCGTACATCGCTTCGTACACCTTGTGGTTCTCCATGTTGGGCTGGAAGGTTTGCTCCCATTTCACCAACTTGCGAGCGGCCTGTGAAATATCGGCATAGATGCCTACACCATAACCGGCCAGAATCGCCGCGCCGAGCGCGGTTGCCTCTTTTACAACCGGCACTTTTACCGGCAGTCCCAATACGTCCGCGACGATCTGGCACCAGATGTCGCCTTTGCTGGCTCCGCCCGCAAAGATAATTTCCGCGGGCGCGTTGCCGGTAGCTTCGCGCACCAGCTCCAAATGGCCTTTGGTCACCATGGCGGTGTTTTCCATAATGGCGCGATAGAAAGTATACTTGTTGAAACGTTCCGCGTCAAAATCAAAATTCGTAAAGGTTGGCGCGGCGTGTTTCCATGCGATAAAATTCATAACGTCGCTGAAAGCGCACATCATGCCGTACGACCCGGCCGGGATTTTTTCGGCTTCGCGGTTCATCAGCGCGTAGGGGTCGGTGCCCAGTTCCTTGGCGCGGGCAATCTCCTCCTGGCAGAAAGCGTCGCGGTACCACCGCATCGCAAGCCCCGGCTTAAAGGCGAGAGCCTCGTACTGCCACATGCCGGGCACAGCGTGGCAATTGACACGCACACGGCATTTAGCGTCGGTCTGCCCGCTGGCGGTGTTAAACTCGTACTGCCAGAAGCTGCCGCCGAAAACAGCGGCCTGACCGGCATCCACTACACCTACGCCAATGCAGCCAAGCTGGGAATCGCCGCCGCCCGCCACAACCGTGGTGCCGGGGGCAAGCCCTGTATCGGCCGCGCCTTTGGCGTTTACCGTCCCGACGATGGCCCCGCACTCGGCTACCGGCGGAAAAATATCGTCCTTCAAGCCGACTTTGCGCATAATGTCGGTATCCCACGCACGCTTTTGCAAATCGAAGATGCCTGTGGTGCTGCCGTTGCTGGGCTCCACTGCCAGCACGCCGGTCAGCTTGTAAATCAGCCAATCGTTAAACATACCGATTTTCGCAACCTTTTCGTACAGCTGCGGCAGTTTGTTTTTCACCCAAAGCACGCGCGGCAATGCGCCCAGCGCGTAGGTCTGGCCGGATACGGCGTAAATTTCTTTTTCCATCTCCGGATTCATGCGGATCAGCTCGCCGACTTCGTCGGTGCTGCGTGCATCCACGTTGGCGCAAGCCCAGATTTCGTTGCCATCGGCATCGTAAAGCACGATGCCCTCGCGCATGCACGTGGTGCTGACCGCTGCTATATCCGCGGGGGCGATGGCGGTTTCGGCTAAAACACCGCGTACGCATTCGCTGGCCAACGCCCAGTTGCGCTCCCAGTCAAAATCCATACTGCCGGGGTAACGGGGGTCCTCGTTATGCGTCCACTCCCGTTGTACGCAGCCCAGTTGTTCGCCTTCGGTGTTAAAAAGCACCGCGCGCACGCTGCCGGTACCGGCGTCGATTGCCATTAAATATTGCTCTGCCATGGGTTTTCCTCCGTTTCGACTGAAATGGGAAGACGCCGGTAGGATTTACCGCGGCGTACAGGGATTACTCCTCATCCACACTATCCAAAAGCTGGCTGGCGGTCTGGTCGTCGGTAATCAGCACGTCCAGATAGCCGCCGCGCAGCACTGCGCGGATGGCGTTTACCTTCACGTCGCCTGCGGCGACGCCAACAACGTTTTGCAGCTCTTTAAGCTTGGGCAGCGAAGTACTGATGAGCCGCGATTCCAGCGGCGTGTCGATCAGTTTACCGTCGCAGTCGATAAAATGGCTGAGCAAGTCGCCCACAGCTCCCTGCATTTGCAGGTAGAGAAAATCGTTGCGGTTTAAAATGCCGGACTTAAAAATGGTCGCTGTTTCGTGCATGGAGCCGATGCCGACAACTGTAAGCTGTGCAAGCGAAATCATCCGGCTCACCTCGGTTACGCTGGCCTCGTGGCGCATAGCGTCCGCCATTTCCTTGCTGCTGGCCAAAAGCGGAGTGGGAATCAGGTGCAGTTTGGCGTTAAACACATTGCTGCGCGTATCCGGCAGATAATAGCTTACGCCGCCGGTAAGCGATATGCAGGTAATGGGGCTTTCCGCAATGGTCGCCAGATTGTTGAGAATCCGTCTGGGCGTGTCGCCGTAGCCCATATTAATGAGGCTGTTTTCGGTAAGCCGCTCGGCAATGTACATGCTGGCGGCTTCCGCGACGACCGCGTTAACCTGGCTTTTATCCATCGCGGCAGGCACGATAAATGCGTCCTTTAAATGAAAAGTTTCCATTAAAGAGCGTTCCAGCTTCATTCTTTTTTCGCCGTCCTTGCGCAGCCGGAACTGGATAATGCCTGTCTGGCGGGCTTTTTCCAGTAGTTTGATGACGCGCATACGGCTTATGCCCAGCGTGTTTGCTACGTTTTGCTGGGTCATATTTTCAAAATAGTAATACCAGGCTATTTTGATCATCAGGGACTCTTCGTAATCCATAGGTACTCCTTTACCGCACAAAACATATGTGACGGAACATAACAAAAGTATCTTGTGCGGATAGTATAACACCTGTTTAGGGGGCTGTCAATAGTTCTTCAAAAACCATGCTTTATATGGAAAGATAACAACCGGAGGACTAAATATAACCAAAATACTACATAAATAAGCCGTCAATACGCACTAAAAATCGTCCGGATTTTTCGCGTTTTGAAGTGATTTTAAATTTTTTTGTTGTCGATGTTGACAAATGTGTTTGGAGAGGGTATGATACCCATAGAGATAAAAATCACGGCTGCTGAACTTTTGTTTAGACCATTGGGGGTTCTGAAATGGATGAAGCGGTACGACTACCCGACGACGCAATGCTGTCTGTACGCGGTATCACCAAGTCCTTCGGTTCAAATGACGTACTAAAGGGCATTGACCTGGATATTACCAAGGGATCTGTTGCTGCGCTTATTGGCGGCAATGGCGCTGGAAAAAGCACGCTGGTAAAGATTATCATGGGTATTTACCAGCCCGACGACGGCGAAGTATTTTTAGCCGGAAAGGCCACCAAACTTGGCAAGCCTTCCGCCTCACTCGCCGCCGGCATCTACCTGGTGCCGCAGGAGCCGATGCTCTTCCCGAATATGACGGTAGAAGAGAACGTGCTCATGGGGTTCATGGAAAAGACCACGGTGCTGCACAAACGCCTGACGGCGCTGCTCACGCATCTGGACTGGAAGATCGACCTCAACCGCCGCGCGGCGACGCTTTCCATCGCCGAGCAGCAACTTGTAGAGCTGTTACGCGGTTTGATGCGCGACGCGAAGCTGCTGATTTTGGACGAGCCGACCAGTTCGCTGACCTTTAATGAGGTAGAAAGCCTCTTTAAGATCGTCCGGGATCTGCAGTCCAAAGGCATCAGCATTATCTACATTACCCACCGTCTTACGGAGGTATTCCAGATCGCCGATCAAGTGCTGATTATGCGCGACGGCGTGATTACGCTGGACGGCCCTGTTGCCAACTTTACGCGTGAGATGCTGGTGGCGGGCTTGCTGCCGCCAAACACGGATATACAGCGCAACCGCGCGGTTTGCGAGAACATCAGCTACGAAGGCGTGGAACCTGCGCTGGTGATTGATCACCTGACGGGCTACGGTTTCCGCGATGTAAGCCTGAAGGTTTACCCCGGCGAGATACTCGGACTTGCGGGTGTTGTCGGTGCAGGCCGTACGGAACTGGCGACCACCATTTTCGGCCGCGACGCAGTGAAAAGCGGCAAGGTGTACATCGAAGGCCAAGACGTAACCGGGCTTTCCACCCGGAAGATGCTGGATTCGGGCTTGAACTACGTATCAGAGGACCGCTTCCTCAGCGGTATTTTCCGCATCAGCGATGTGGCGGCCAATACCACGGCTGCGAATCTGGACAATATGAGCAAGTTCTTCATCAACTTTAAGGAAGAACGCAAGATTACCGATCATTTTATTGAAGCGTTCCGTACCAAGGTAACCGGGCGCGACCAGCTGATCGGTTCGCTTTCCGGCGGTAACCAGCAGAAAGTGGTTATTGCGCGCTCCCTGTCCACCAACCCGAAAGTGCTGATACTGGACGAGCCGACCCGCGGTATTGATGCGGCGGCGCGCGGCGATGTGTACAACATCATTGAGAAGCTAAAAGCCCAGGGACTGGCGATTCTGCTGATCTCTTCGGATATGGAAGAAATTGTGGAACTGAGCGACCGTGCGGTTACCATGTTCTGCGGGCACATCAATAAAGAGTTTGCGAAATGCGACATCTGTCAGGATAACCTGATGTCGGCCGCGTTTGGCATTACGGAAGGGAGTGCACAAGAAACGCATGCTTAAAAAGCTGTTGCATTCCCGGGAAATTACTTCGGTAGCTTTTATTATCATGATGTTTTTGGGCGTAGGCGCCATCAACCCGGCGTTCCTCTCGCCCGCCAATATCTGGTTGTGCTTTAACAGCAGCGTGGTGTACACGGTGGTAGCCGTAGGAATTGCGCTGGTTATCATTACAGGGGAAATCGACGTTTCGGTCGGCGCTACGCTGGGCATGGCGGCTGCGGTGAGCAGCACCATGATCCGCGATGGACAACCCTGGGTGCTCGCGATTGCCGCGGCGCTGCTGGTGGGCCTTGTCGTCGGTGCGTTTAACGGCTTCGGCGTAACGGTGCTTAAAATTCCTTCCATTATAATGACGCTGGGCGTCAACGGTATTGTGCGTGGACTCATCTACGTGTTTACCGGCGGTAAATGGGTGGAAAACATCCCGTTCGATTTCAAAAGCCTTTCGCAGGGACGCCTGTTTAACACCATTACCTGGTTTTATCTGGGCACGATCTTGCTGATTGTGTGTGTCCACCTGATTTTGACCCGCACGAAGCGGGGCCGCTATCTGGCGGCAGTCGGCGATAACGTCGGCGGTTCTACCCTGTTGGGTATTCCGGTGGATATGACCAAGTTTGTTTCTTTCGTTCTGTGCGGAGTATTAGCCGCGATCGGCGGCGTGCTGTATGTAAGCCGCGTAGGCTTTGTTACCCCCATCGCTGGCAACGGCTATGAGATGAAGGTAATCGCGGCCTGCGTACTGGGCGGCATCAGCCTGACAGGCGGCGTAGGCAGCGTGATCGGCGCGGGCGTAGGCGCAGCCATCATGGCTTCGATCAGCCGTATCCTGGTGTTCATCGGCTTCTCCTCCGATTATGATGATACGATTACCGGCATTTTATTGATTATCATCGTCGTGTTCGATGCCCTCATCCGTATGCGCGCGGTTGAAAAAGCCCGCCGCGAACGCCTGGCGGCTAAGACCGAGCATGTGCCGGCACATGAGAAGGAGGCGACAGTTAGTGAATAAGGTGAAAAAGCTGTTCGTCCGCTGGGAAACCTTTCTGGTACTGGTCATTGTGCTGGAATTTGTGATTTTCGGCTCGGTTAACCCGAAGTTTTTAAACCTGAAGCGTCTGTTCAGCGGGCTGAACCAGTTTATCCCGGTGTGCATCATCTCGCTGTTCGTAACGTTTGTTATGATTACCGGCGGTATCGATATTCAGGCCGGCTCCATCGTAGGCCTTACGAGTATCACGGTTGGCGTGCTGTGGCATGATGCGGGACTGAATATTTTCGTGGCCTGCATTCTGGCGTTGGTTGCTGGTACGCTGTGCGGCGCGCTAAGCGGATTCTTCGTCGCCTATACCGGCGTGCAGCCGATGGTGGTTACGCTGGGTGGCTCGTTCCTCTACTCCGGTATGGCGCTGGCGGTATCCAACATGAGCTCCAACGCCGCTTACCAGGGCATCAGCGATTTTCCGGCCGCCTTCCGCGCGCTGAGCAAAACGCAGCTGTTTGATGCGGTGCCCATGCAGTTTGTTATTTTCTTCATACTGGTGCTGTTAAGCTATGTGCTGCTGCACCGCACCAATTACGGCCGTAAAATATTCCTGTGCGGCGTAAACGCCAACGCGGCGGAGTTCAGCGGTATCAATACCCGGTTGGTGGTCATGAGCACATACATGTTCTCCGGTTTGAGCGCTTCTATCGCCGGTATCCTGCTTACAGCTTACCTCGGCACTGCCAAGGCGGATATGGGCGCGGAATATACGCTGCCCATCATCACAGCGGTTGTGCTGGGCGGCACGAGCAACTTAGGCGGCAGCGGGGGCGTTATCGGTTCGGCGCTGGCGGCACTGGCGGTTGGCCTGCTGCGTATCGGCCTGAGCCTGAGCGGTCTTTCCACACAGTATCTGGATATTCCGGTTGGCATTTTGCTGGTGGTAACGGTGTCGATCCGTTTTGCGGGCACCAACCCCAAACTGCGCAAGTTGTTCAGCCGTAAACGGAAACACACGGTAATTACCCGGGCGGGATGAACCGCCATATAAATTCGTTCCCTTGCGCGTGCGTAGCGCGTAAGAAATAAAATTATTTTGGGAGGGTATCGTATGAAAAGGTATTCCAAGATCCTGGCTGCCGTGATGGCTCTTATGCTTTGCATGTCCATGGTAGCTAGCGCCTCTGCGGCGGACATCAACGTTGTTTTTATCCCCAAACTTTCCGGTAACGCATTCTTCGAGTCCGCCAACGTCGGCGCTCAGGATTTCGCTGCCAAGAACGGCTTCACTGTTACCTACGACGGCAACCCCGAAGCTTCTGCTGCCAACCAGGTAGCTATCGTGCAGAATGCCATCACCAACGGCGCGGACGCGATTTGCATTTCCACGGTTGACGCTGCCGGCGTTGACGATGCGCTCAAGGAAGCGGCTGACGCCGGGCTGGTTGTTACCACCTGGGACTCCGACGCTTATGCCGAGAGCCGCAGCATCATGGTTAGCCAGGGCACGCCCGAGCAGTTGGGCCAGATGCTGGTTGACATGCTCGCCACCAGCCTGACCGAGCGCGGCAAGGACATTGAAAACGACGAAATCAAGTACGTATGGCATTACAGCCAAGCGACCGTTACCGACCAGAACAGCTGGCACGTTGCGGGCGAAGAGTACATTGCCCAGAAGTACCCCAACTGGGTTAACGTATTCCCGGACAACTACTACTCCGAGCAGGATGCTGAAAAAGCGATCACCGTTGGTGAGTCCATCCTGACCACCTATGCTGACATCGACGGCATCATCTGCAACGACTCCACCGCTCTGCCCGGCCAGGCGCAGGCTGCTCAGAACCTCGGCCTGGATGCCACCAAGGTATCCATCGTAGGTTTCGCCGCTCCTAACAGCATGAAAGACTACTGCCGTGCCGGCATCCTGTCCCGTTGGGGCCTGTGGGATTGCAAAGTTCAGGGCGCCCTGGGCTGCTACATGGCATACTTGCTGGCCAGCGGCCAGGACATCAAAGTTGGCGACACCATCGACGTGCCCGACATCGGCACTGTTACGGTTGAGCCCAACACCGTGCTCGATCCGAACGCTTACACCTCCGAGACCAGCGGCGTTGTGCTGCTGCCCGAGCGCGTAGTGTTCACCATCGACAACATGGACAACTACGATTTCTAATCGGTAAACAATCTCGCGGGGGCCGTGCAACACACGACCCCCGCTCATGGCCGTAACGAGCGGACACCCCGACGAAGCGGCCACACAACAAGTTTTCTTTCTTTGAAGTATGCACAAGGAGGTATATTCGCATGGCGGATAAAGATGGGTTGAAGATTGCAAAGGACTACCACACCGAAGAAGCTTTTAGCAATCTGGGTAGCTTTTATGTAAAAGGCGCGGGCAGCTTGGATTGGGGTATGAAAAAGCACCTTTCCAACATTTTCGATCCCAAGAGCGGCAAAACCGTGATGTTTGCGTTTGACCATGGTTACTTTATGGGTTCCACCGCCGGTTTGGAGCGTCTGGATTTGGTTATCCCCACACTGCTGCCCTATGTGGATTGCCTAATGGGCACGCGCGGCGCGATCCGCACCTGCGTACCGGCGGAAAACCGCAAAGCGATTGCGCTTCGCGTTTCCAGCGGCTCCAGCATGCTCAATGATGATTTGAGCCACGAAGTGGTCGCAGTGGACGTTGAAGATTCCATCCGTATGAACGCGGATTGCATGGCGGTGCAAACCTTCATTGGCGCGGACGGCCAGCTGTCCAGCCTGGACAATGTAAGCCGCGTCATCAACGCCGGCTTCCGTTACTCCATTCCCACCCTCGGCGTTGTGGCTGTGGGCAAGGACATGGAACGTACCGACCGCTTCTTTAAGCTCGCGACCCGCATTGTGGCGGAAATGGGCGTACAGATCGTGAAAACCTACTTCTGCGAGAACTTCGAAGAAGTCGTCGCCGCTTGCCCGGTGCCGATCGTAGTAGCCGGCGGCAAGAAACTGCCTGAGGACGAAGCGCTTACGCTTGCTTACAACTCCATTCAGGGCGGCGCGGCCGGATTGGATATGGGCCGTAACATTTTCCAGAGCGAACACAGCGTGGAAATGGCGCAGGCGATCCGTAAGATCGTGCACGAAGGCTTCACCGATAAGGAAGCCTGGCAGTTCTATCAGGATTTGATTCACTAAGCTGTCGCTGATTGCTCTTTTACTCCCGGACGATGACAGTCCGGCCGGGGGAATGCACAAGCGGCTACTTCCTGAGAATCGTCCATTTTTGGGGCGATACAGCAAAGGCGATCCCTTTTGGGATCGCCTTTCCGTTTGCCGCAAAACAAATCTACTGTTGTTGCTTCCGGTAAGCAGGGGATTGCGTAAAGCATAGATGCGAATATACCGTGAATGCTTTGTGCAGGTGTTGTTTGGTGATGCATACCTTGGCTTTGCGCAACAGGTTATTTGGGAAGATGAACTTTGCTGGAAAAACAATGCTGGCTAGATACCGAAAAGTGGGGCGTGGTTGAAATCCCTATTCTATCACTGGGGTGAAATCTCTGGCGGCTTTAAAGAGAGCCATAGACCCTTATCTTATAAGCATATACATCATTTGTGGGAAGAGAGTGCTCCGTTGACGGCTCTTGACAAAGAAACGGCTGCGCCCTGTGGCGCAGCCGTTTAAAGCCATATTTCGATAAGAAAGGCGGATTTTACAGGATGCTCTTTAAGAAGCTGATGGCTTTCTCGTTCGTGGGATGCTCAAACAGCTCTTTAGGGGCTCCCTCTTCCAGAATCATCCCATCCGCCATAAAGACGACCTTGTCGGCCACTTCCTTGGCAAAGCCCATTTCGTGCGTTACGCACAGCATGGTCATGCCTTGACTGGCAAGGCTCTTCATAACGTTGAGCACTTCGCCGACCAGCTCGGGGTCCAAGGCGCTGGTCGGTTCGTCAAACAGCATAATCTCCGGCTCCATGGCAAGCGCCCGCGCAATGGCGACGCGCTGCTGCTGTCCGCCGGAAAGCTTGCTGGGGTACACATCCATTTTATCCGACAGGCCAACGCGTTTGATAATCTCTTCCGCCATTTTCTTGGCGTCAGTACGGTTCTTTTTACGTACCAGTACCTGCGCGATCATTACATTTTCCAGCACCGTTTTGTGCGGAAAAAGATTGAAACGCTGGAATACCATGCCCATCTCCAGCAACAGCGCTTTCTGATGGGAAGCTTCTACCCGGTGAATGGTACGGTTATGCTCGCGGTGCAAAAACAGCTGATCTTTAATAAAGATTTTCCCGCTGGTGATGGTTTCCAGCTGGTTCAGCGACCGCAGATAGGTGGATTTTCCGGCGCCGGAAGGGCCGATGATGCAGATCACTTCGCCTTTTTTTACGGAAAGATTGATGTCCTTCAGCACTTCCAGCGAACCGAACGCCTTGCGTAAATGCTCTGTTCTCAGGATATATTCGTAATCGCTCATCACTGCCTCCTACTCGTAAACGGAAAGCCGTTTTTCGATTTTGCCAAAGAAATAGGTGAAGATGGCAGTGATGATCAGGTAGATCACCAACGCGGGCAGGAACACCAGATAATTGCCCTCGCTTGTCATAATGTTTTTGGAAATCGTCGTGATGTCCATCAACGATATGGCAAAGACCAGCGAAACATCCTTAATCATCATCACGAACTCGTTGCACAGCGGGGGAATCATCCGGCGGATGGACTGCGGAATGATGATGTGCCGCATCGTCTGTCCGTAGGTCATTCCCAGTGCCTTGGCAGCCTCGTTTTGCCCCTTATCGATCGACTGGATGGCGGCACGCACGATTTCCGCGCAGTAGGCGGCCGAGTTGAGCGAGAAGGAGATGAGCGCCGCAAGGAACGCGCCTTTGTATACCGCTTCGGTATCGGCAACGTTGAAAAGCCCGCGCCAGGAGAACCCGAAAATAACGGGTATCGAGAAGTAGATCACAAACAGCTGAATCAGCAATGGCGTGCCACGGAAGAAGAAAACATACGCGCTGCTGATTTTACTGATCAGCTTGTTGGCGGATATTTTACCCAGCGCGAGGAACACGCTCAGGAATGCGCCGATAGCCATGGACAGCGTCGTAAGAAGCAATGTCAGCTTAACGCCATGCAGCACATTCTCGCCGGAGCCAAGCATACGGTACGTGTAGTTCACCATTTGCCCCGTAAACTTGCCAAAGCCATCGTCCGCGCTGTAAATTTGCCCGGCAAAAGCCACGTAGGACTCTTTGACGGATTTCGCGCCGGAGGTGGTGATGGAAAGGTACTTGATAAAGCCGAAGCTATTATAGGTAATGGTGACGTACTTTCTGCTGCTGTCTTTTTCCTTCTCGATGATTTGCTTGATCTCATCGGAAGTATGGTCCATCATTTGTGTTTGGGACACATTGACAGCCGATAGGGTTCCCAGGAGCGCCACAGCTGCCATAATAATTATGGCAGCTGTTTGTGACGCACGTTTCCATTGTTTGACATTAACGATTTTCTTGATAATATTCATCGTTATACCACTTACGTACGTATTTGCAATCGCAGAGAGGTTATGGCAGAGCGGGTATTATTACGCGCCGAACCAGAACGCAACGTTCTCTGCGAAGAAGCCTTCTTCGTCCAGCTGGGCAATCGCTTCGTTGATCGCCGTCTGCAGGGCGGTGTTGTCCAGACCCATCGCTACGCCGAACTGCTCAGGTTCGCTCTCGTCCTGATATACTTTCACATATCCGTCGGGATTGGCGGCCAGATAACCATCGGCAACGGTGGAGTCGCAAACAACCGCGTCTACTTCGCCGTTGGAAAGCTGCGAGAAGCAGGTGGTCACTTTTTCGTTGGCGGAGATGGTGCAGTTGATAGAACCGGTGGAAACGTAGTCGGACATGAGAATGTCGGACGTGGTTTCTTTCTGCACAGCGATGATCATGCCATCCAGATCCAGGAAGCTGGCGATTTCGCCTTCATAACCGGCTTTAACAACAACAGCCTGATAGTTGTTGATGTAGGGGTCGGAGAAGGACATGGTTTCTTTGCGCTCGTCCGTGATGGTTACGGCGGAGACAACGCAGTCGTAGTTTACGCCGATGCCCTGGAAAATGCCGTCCCAGGCGGTATTGATGATGTTGATTTCAACACCGAGCTTTTCGCCCAGTGCGTAAACAAAGTCAATATCGTAGCCGATCGGAGTGCTTCCGTCTTCGGCGAAGTCTTCAAAGGGCGGGTAGCCGATTTCACAGCCGATGTTCAACACGCCATCCTGCATCAGGGTAACGCCGGACATATCAATTGCAGCCGCGTCATCCGCAGCGAGAGCACCAAGGGGTAAGAGCATTGCAACCGTCAGCAGGATCGCCAGAATCTTCTTCATTAGGGTATCCTCCTTACAAAAATAAGAGTTGTACCATACAACTCCCTTGTGTATTCAAAACTTATCATAAATATAAACAGTTGTCAATAGGAAAAAAAGAAAAAAACAAGCTTCGGACACTGCTTTTTTCCTTATGGGATCAAGAATACAAAGAAAAAACAACAGGTGTGCTAAAATGGTCCGGGGATGGACAAATCGTGCATATTAATCAATTATGCGAGTAATTACTCACAATTGGGAATACTAGGAAAATGTTTTCGTGTTAATGATAAGATGATGGCATGGCTGAGGGAAAGAGAGCAATAATGAGCACGCATACCTTGCCGCATGTGGGGTACATTCCGGCAGGGATTGGCAGTAACGGACTGACCGGGTCGATTCTTAATGTTGCCTCATGGCTGGCAACCGCTTGCCTTGCCTGTGCAGCGGCAGAACCGGCAGCGGAACCGACCACTGCTGATATAAGCAGGGAAATAGAAAAGGAGCGCAAACCACAAAGCAGTATAACGCAGCGTTGGATGGATTGCCGCGAAATCTCAACGATAGCAAGCAGCGGCTTTTATATGACTTTTGCGTTGTTTATCATGTTGATTTGCACTGACAGGTTTTTGGGAAATTGAATGCAGGTTCCCTTTGTTGTCATCACCTATAAAAGAGACTGCGTGAGTTATTTCTTATCAATACTGCGGACGCATCCATCCATTACTTCTATGTTATGCTGGGTATTGTTTTCAATGAAAAAACAAAACAGGAACAGGCAGATACCTTGATGCCTTGCTCTCTTATACGCCCAAATCATCCATTTTTCTTAGCGGTAAAAACCGGTTTTTAGAATGGGGATGCGGAAAAGCCCAAAGTGAAACCGTTATAGCATAAGCGCTTTCCCATTTCCAGAAGCATTGTAATAAGGCGCGAAAAACGAAAAAATGCGTCGGTTGACTTTTTAAAAGCCGCAAGGTATAATCTGAACGTCCCAGACAGAGAGGTCAATGCGACAGTGCGCATTGACCTCTCTTCATTTTTAAGGAGGAAAAGCCCATGAAAAAGACTCTTGCTCTTCTCTGTGCGATTCTGATGGCGGTTAGTTTCTTTGGTGTTGCGATTGCTGAGGAAGGCCCCACGGCGAATGCGGATTACGACGGCACCGTTTACAAAATTGCCTGCGACGCCGCTTATGCCCCCTTTTCCATTCAGTTGGATGAAGACACGACTGCCCCCGGTGTGGTTGTAACCTCTTCCAATGGTATGGGCGATTATTATGGCATTGACATTGAAATTCTGGATGCGGTTGCTCAGTACGAAGGTTTCTCCTACGAACTGACGCCCATGGATTTCTCCGGCATCATCCCCGCGCTGGTTTCCGGCACGATTGATGCTTCCATTGCCGGCATGAATATCACCGAGCCCCGTAAAGAGAGCGTCGATTTCTCCGACGGCTATTACGAGTCCGGCTCCGCGCTGGTTGTGAATGCCGAGGACGACAGCATTGCCGCCTTTGAAGACCTCAGCGGTAAAGTGGCTGCCTGCAAAGAAGGCACCACCGGTATGAACTGGTGCCAGGATAACGCCGCCACCTACGGCTTCTCCGTGTCCGTGTACCCGGACAGCGCCAGCATGATGCTTGCCGTATCCAACAAGCAGGCGGACTTCCTCATCGAAGACTATCCTGTTATCAGCTACCAGATCGCCATCGGCGAGCAGGGTGCGCTGAAAGTAGCCATCGACGCGATTGAGACCCCGCCGCAGAACGGCTTTGCGGTTAAGAAGGGCGAAAACGCCACGCTGCTGGCCATGTTCAATGAAGGCCTTGCCGCGATCCGCGCCAACGGCACCTACGACGCGATTATCAACGAATTTAAATAATCGTAGTTGACCACCTGATTGAAAAAGGATTGGGGAAAGGCGATATGCTCGTCTTTCCCCAATTTTCAAGGAGATGAAACCTATGGTCGAATACTTCACAACCTTTTGGAAATACCTGCCGGCGCTGCTGGGTGGACTGAAGCTGACGATGATCATTGCGCTGGGTGGTATTTCCCTTGCGATTGTGGTCGGCATCATCCTGTGCATCTTCTCAATCAGCAGTTCTAAAACCTTGCAGAGAATCGCCGGTGTGTACATCGCCATCGTCCGTGGCATCCCGCTGATGATTCTGGCGCTGTTTTTGTACTTCGGCGTGATTAAAAACGCGCTGAATGTAGTCACCAGCGCCGTGCTGATACTGGGTATCAACGCGTCCGCCTATCTGGCGGAAATCTTCCGGGCCGGGATACAGGCTATCGACTTCGGACAGACCGAAGCGGCCAGAAGCCTTGGGCTGAGCTACTTTCAAACGATGCGTAAAATTATCCTGCCGCAGGCGTTTAAAATCATGCTGCCGTCGCTGATGAACCAGTTTATCAGCAGCCTGAAGGACACGGCCATTCTGTCCGCCATCAGCGTGGGCGAGCTGACCATGACGGCTAAAATCGTGATCGCGCGGACGTACAAAGCCTTTGAGCTGTACTCTTACGCCGCGATTATTTATCTGGTTGTGATCGTGCTTTTGACGTATCTGTCCAAGATCGTTGAACGCAAGATGAGTTACGACAAACGCTGATACAGGAGGTGGACGCATGGCAACCATTATTACCGTAGAGCACATTAAGAAAATGTTTGGCGATCTGGAAGTCCTCAAGGATATTTCCTTTACCGTGGAACAGGGCGAAGTCGTCTGCCTCATCGGGCCGTCGGGTTCGGGCAAATCCACCATGCTGCGGTGTTTGAACCGTCTGGAGGAGATACAGGCCGGCACTATCAGCGTATTGGGGCAGGATATCCACGAGGTGAAAAATGTAAACCATTTCCGGGAAAATATCGGCATGGTTTTTCAGCATTTTAACCTTTTTCCCAATTATACCGTTATCCAGAACATGACGCTCGCGCCTACCATGCTTAAAAAAATGTCGCAGGCGCAGGCGAAGAAAAAAGCGGAAGAGCTGCTGGCGCGGGTCGGCCTTTCGGATAAACGGGATGTGTACCCGGTTACGCTGTCCGGTGGCCAGAAGCAGCGCGTGGCGATTGCCCGCGCACTGAGCATGAACCCGAAAATCATGCTTTTTGACGAACCTACCAGCGCGCTGGACCCCGAAATGGTCGGCGAAGTACTGGATGTTATGAAGGGGCTTGCCAGGGAAGGCATGACCATGATGATTGTAACGCACGAAATGGGATTTGCCCGCGATGTAGCCAACCGTGTTATGTTTATGGACGGCGGCTATATTGTGGAGGAAGCGCCGCCGAAAGTGCTGTTTGAAAATCCGCAAACCGAGCGCTGCAAGGCGTTCCTCTCCAGTGTGCTGTAACGGATACGCGGCATGCAGATTGGAAAAGGAGGAACCGTATGGATAAGCATATCATCGTGACCATCAGCCGCGAGTTTGGCGCAGAGGGCCACGAAATCGGCGAAGTGCTGGCCGAAAAGCTGGGCATGAAGCTGTATGATAAGGATATTCTGGGCAAAGCCGCCCGGGAAAGGGGCTTGGATAAAACCGCTTTATCCGACGCCGACGAGAGGGTGGCGCGGCGGTTTTTCGAGCCGTATCTGATGCTGAGCATGGGCCTTGTGAATAAAAACGATCAGCTGTTTGAAATGGAGGAGCAGATTATCCGGGATTTGGCGGCAACCGAATCCTGCGTTATCATCGGCCGCCTATCGGATTATCTGCTGCGAAACGATCCAAATGCCATCAAAGTGCTGGTGTTTGCACCGCTGGAGTTTCGCGTAAATAACATCCGGCAGAAGTACGGTATGTCCGAAAGTGCGGCTCGCAAAATGGTGAACCGTATGGATATGGCGCGCCGCGATTACTGCGCGTATTATTCGGGCGGGAAATGGAAACAGGACAGCGGCAAGGATATACTGCTGAACCGCGAAACACTGGGCGTACAGGGCTGCGCGGATATTTTACTGGCTGCGGTAAAAACCAAAATGGAGCAGTCATAACGGAGGCCGAACCATGTTAACAGGGCAACAGGAACAGGAAACCATTACGTTATGCCAAAACCTGATCCGCGCCAAGGGCTATTCCGGCGAGGAAGCCGGGACGGCGCAGGTGCTGCAGGCATACTTTAACACACAGGGATTTGACGAGATCACCGTGGATGTGTACGGCAACAGCGTTGGCGTTATCCACGGCAACCGGCCGGGGCCGTGCATCGTCTTTGACGGGCATATGGATACCGTGCCGGTGAACGAGGCGGATTGGAGCCGCCCGCCGTTTGCCGCCGAGGTGACGGACGGACGTATTTATGGCCGGGGCACGTCGGATATGAAGGGCGCGCTGGCAGCCATGTGCTGTGCGGCATCCTTCTTCGCCCGGAAAACCGGGAGGGATTTTCCGGGAACCGTCGTTGTCGCGGGCGTTGTGCAGGAAGAGCTGTTTGAGGGCGTAGCCGCGCGCGCGGTCAGCAAAGCCTACAAGCCGGATTATGTCATCATTGGCGAAGCGTCCGCATTGAATGTGAAAATCGGGCAGCGCGGCCGGGCGGAAATTGTAGTAGAAACGTTTGGCACGACGGCGCACAGCGCGCACCCCGAAAAGGGGAACAACGCGGTGTACAGCATGTGCAAGGTGGTGGAGGCGATCGGACGCTTGCCGGTAACACACCACCCGAAGCTGAACGACGGGATACTGGTACTGACGGATATTAAGTCCGATCCCTACCCCGGCAGCAGCTGCGTGCCCGCATATTGCAAAGCGACCTATGACCGCCGTACGCTGGTGGGAGAAACCGGAGAATCGGTGCTTGCGCCCATACAGGCGTGTTTGGAAGCGCTGATGCAGGCCGATCCAACCGTGCAGGCCAAGGCATCCTATGCCAAGGGTACGGGGCTGTGCTACACAGGCACGCAGGTGGATGCGGAAAAGTTCTACCCCGCGTGGCTGTATGGCGAGCAAGAGCCGTTTGTAAAGGCTTGCCTTGACGAACTGCACGCGCAGGGTTTTACGCCGGAGGTAACGGTATACGATTTTTGCACCAACGGCAGCCACTACGCGGGCGAGGCGGGCATTCCCACCATCGGCCTTGGCCCCTCGCAGGAGGATTTGGCCCACACGGTGGATGAGTACATAGAGATCGACCAGCTGACCAAAGCCGTGGAATGCTATATGGCGATCATGAAAGCGCTGCTGAAAACAGCGTAAACGAACGGTAAACAGGCACGACAGGCCCGCGAAACAGCCCGATTGGCAGCACTGGCGCTGCCGGGCTTTTCGCGGGCTGCTGTTTTACAGCCGGAGAAACGGCTTGTATTGGAGGCTAGAATGGCTTTTCCCAGATTGGATGTCCATTTGGACGTGATACGGCAAAATGCTGCCGCGGTACGGGAACTGTGCGGGCAGCACGGCATCGAAGTGACGGGCGTTACCAAGGTGTTTACCGGTGCGCCGGAAATTGCGCAGGCGTTTATCGATGCGGGCATTCGCCGGCTGGGGGATGCGCGGCTGCTGAACTTGCAAAAACTAGCGGCGATCAACGCCGAAAAGTGGTTGATTCGCATTCCCATGCCTTCGGAAGCGGCCGACGTGGTGCGCTACGCGGATGTTTCACTCAACTCGGAGTGGGAAACCATCCGCCTTTTGGATGCGCAGGCAGCTATGCAGGGAAAAGTGCATAAAATCATTTTAATGGTGGATCTCGGCGACCTGCGCGAAGGTTTTGTGGATACGGAGGCGCTGCTGGCGGTATCCCGGCGTGTGGCGGCGCTTACCCATGTGTCGCTCTACGGCGTTGGCACCAATTTAAGCTGCTTTTCCTTTATTCACCCCGATGTGGGAAAAACCGCTCAACTGGCCGCGCTGGCCGCACAGCTGCCGGTAGCGGGGGAGCCGGTGGTCAGCGGAGGCAACTCCGCATCGCTCCATTTAATGGTGCAGGGCGGCGTGGCAAAAGGGGTCAATAATTTCCGGCTGGGGGAAAGCCTGTTGTTTGGCAAGGAGCGCTGCTGTTATACGTTTTTGCCGGATACACGGCGGGATGGGTTTCTACTGCATGCGCAGATTGTGGAACTCAAGCAAAAGCCCTCCGCGCCATGGGGCGAGACAGGGGTGGACAGCTATGGCAACCCGCCGCCCAAACGGGAGAATAAGGGGCTTAGGACGCGTGCCATTCTGGCGCTGGGAAAGCAGGACTGCGATGTGGAAACCATGCGCCCGGTGGATGCTGGCGTTGAAATTTTAGGCGCGAGCAGCGACCATATGGTGGTGGATGTTACCGACAGCCTGACTCCCTACCGCGTGGGGGATGCGCTCACTTTTGAATTGGGGTATTTCGCCACGATGCGCGCTTTTACCAGTGCATATGTGGAAAAACAGTATCTATAAAATGCTGCGTTAGTATGGAGCGCTCAGCTGGTTTCCCGGAAACGCGTTTTTTGCGCCATGCCCCGCTCAAGCCGGGGCATTTTTACGCGGTGTGGCAGGGTTTGCGCTTGCAACCGCGTTGCATGGGGGAGGATTTTGGCATATGCAAGGCGAAATAACCGAGCATAGCATGCCATTTACCTGCCCTTTACACGCCGTTTACGCGTCTTGCGGTTTCCATTTGCGCCCGGGGCGTCCGGGGGGGCTGATAGCCGGGCGTGTAAACGCCCGAGAGGGATGGAATACCGCATCCTATACAGGAGGCTGGAAATGACCGAGTTTTTAGCACCGCTGGATTATCGGCGCGCACGGGATGTACTGCGCGCGCTGGCTTTTTACACCATCTATACCCCCGAGGGAGCCGATAAGGTAAAGGAGCTGCTTGCGCAGCACTACCCGCTGGTGTTTCGCCACAGCGAGCAGAAAACCTTTGCCAACGGCGCTTTGGTACTGGAAATGGCGGGCGCGAACATTACCGACCCGCTGGTTTTTGTATCCCATTTGGATGCGCTTTCGACCCGCGAACCGATGGTGCTGGGTAACGGGCCGCTTACGGCGCCATTGCAGCGCGCCCATGTGGTGGCGCTGCTGGAAGCGCTGGAAACACTGCTGCAAAACGGCTACCAGCCGGGCGGAGAGCTGTTTCTCGCCCTGTCGATGGATGGTTTGAGCGGTGGCGAAGGCGCAAAGGCCATGGCGGAGTATCTGGCGATGCGGAAAATATCGCCCTGCTTTGTGCTGGATCACGGCGGCTATGTAACCCATTCGGCGTTCCGGCGTTACCTGCCCAAGGGCGCGCCGCTGGCGCTGATTGGCATTACCGAAAAAGGGCAGTTGGACGGACGCGTAACAGCGCCTCCCGTGCCGCTGGAGGATGAGCGTGGCGTGCTGCGGCCGCTGAACGTACTGCTGAAAAGCGGTTCGCGCCTGAGTATGCGCCCCAGACGCGCATCGCTTTGCGAAGCCAGCCGTATGATGCTGGTGGAGCTTTCGCGCCGCGCGCCGTTGCTGATGCGGTTGCTTCTGGCCAAACCCGGCCTTACGTTTCCGCTATTGCAGCTGATGTGGCGCAAGCGCGCCGTGCTTTCGCAATTTTTCGTCAGCGAGCTGACGGTGACCGGTGTAAGCACGCGCGGGGAACCATCCCGCAGCCCGACGGCGGCGGAGCTGACTTTTTCGCTGCATACGGTGCCGGGGAAAAAGCTTGGTTGGTGGAAAAGCAGCCTGAGCCGCCGGGTTAGCCGCAGCGGCGCAACCCTGAGCACGACGGTTGAAAACGAAGCCAGTGCGCCCAGTAAAATCAGCGGCGCACCGTGGGCTGCGCTGGAAACGGCAATTGAGATTTTATTTGAACGCTCGGTCATCGCGCCGTGCTTATCGCCCTATGTAACGGATGGCCGCTTTTATAGCGGTTTGCAGGGCAAGGTATACCGTTTTTCGCCGTTCATGGTCAACGGCCAGGAGGCGCTGCGCGGCGAATGCAAGGTTGATGATGATTCCCTGCAAACGGCGGTACAGTTTTTCCGGCAAATGCTGTCCGTATAAAGGGCTGAAAACCAAGCGTTTTGACTTCGTATCCATTGGAACCGCAGAAACGGGATAAGCCGGTATGGTGAACTGAACACATCCTTTCTGCCTACATGCAGCTGCATGGTATGAACGTTTTTCATAGCCATCCATGCAAGGCTAAACGGTCACGCACAGGGTGCTAGAATGAAAATGATGGCGCAGGGGTTGTGCCGGAAGGCTGCAGATCGGTTCGGGGCATGAAACCCTGATAGGGATACTGGAATACGGAGAAGACGTTTTAGCATACTATATTGTGAATAAGATCGGTGCGGCAATACGAGCACTTTGAAGGGGTGAGTCCTTGGCTGGTATCGTATTTTTCGCTTTCTTTCTGGCAGGCGGGCTGCTGATTGCACGGTTCTGGCTGCCGGGGCTTCGGCCGTTGACACGCTGGTATATCGGCGGGTCAATCGGGCTGTTGCTCACGCTGTGGCTGCCGGTGCTGTGGGCTAACGCGGTTGCCTTTTCAGTAGAGGCGCATTTGCTGGCAGCGCTGACGCTGGGGCTGCTGGTGATGGCTGCGTGGCTTACGCGGGATAAACGGCCCCGCGTCCGCTTTATGCCGGAGGACAGGCGCATGCTGCGCGCGGTGCTGCTGGTTGCCCTGCCGCTGACACTATTGGCCGGGTGGCTGGAGTACACCCATTCCATCCGCATCGCGGCGGATGGCACCTACCATGTCGGGCAAAGCACCTATGGTGATTTGCAGCTGCATTTAGCCATTACTACCTCCGCCATTAATGCGAAATTCCCGCTGAACAACAGCCTGATGGTCGGGGCGACCATGGCGTATCCCTTTTTGGCGGATACGTTTGCCAGTTCGTTTTACCTGCTGGGGATGGGGCTTTCCGCCTCCATGGCGCTGACCGGTACGCTGATGTGCGCGTCCATCTTTACCGGGTATGCGCTGCTGTGCGCCAATCTGGTACGCCGCCGCAGTGCCATGTGGCTGGCGGTCTGCCTGCTCTTTTTAAACGGCGGGTTGGGTTTCATTTATGTTTTAAGCGGCACGATTGAGAACGGTTCGGTCTCCGCAACCGTGTGGGATAATTTATATACGGTATTTACCGGGTATTACCAAACGCCAACGAATCAACCCAATCCCAACAACCTGCGCTGGGTAAACATCATTTGCGATATGTTCGTGCCGCAGCGCGGGATTATGGGCGGATGGACGATGCTGATGCCCGTATTCCTGCTGCTGGTGCCGCCGCTTATGCGCCGGGAGCGCATGGCGACCCGCGCGCTGATTACAGCCGGGGTGATGGCAGGCGGTATGCCGCTTTTACACACGCATAGCTTTCTGGCGCTGGGCATCAGCAGTATTGGGTTCTGCCTGTATGCTACCGCCACCGCACCCAAGCGGCGGCGGTGGGAAGCGTTCAAACCGTTTTTACTCTACGGCGGCATTGCGGCGGCGTTATCCCTGCCGCAACTGTTCGCCTTTACGTTTGTACAGGCGACCCACAGCGATCATTTTCTGCGGTTCCAGTTCAACTGGTGCAACAACCGTGGGGGCAACGGGCTGGTCGATCCATACCTTTGGTTCTATATTAAAAATATTGGATTGCCGTATGTGCTGATTTTGATTGCGCTTTCGCAGCGCCGCAAAGGCGACCTGCGTACGCAGGCGGAACAGGCCAATGCCCGGACGGATGGGCTGTACCGCAAAGCGGCGGAGCAACGGCAGCCGGAGACAGATAAACAGCCGGGAGCGGCGTCCGCTGCACAAGCGGCGCTGGAGGTTGCTCCGCCGAAAGTGGAGCAGATTACCGAAACAGTGCCCGAGTCTGCCGCCGCACAAGAGGATGCGGACAGTGAGCCGGACGAGCCTGCCTATTCCGGGCTGCTGGCGGGTGATATGCCCGCGTACGGGCAAACCGGGCGGATTGCGCCTGTGCCTAGCCAGGCGGAACCCAAGGAGGATCGCCCCTATTTGCGTCCCCTACCGCCGGAAAAGCTACGCGCCGCTGCTTTTGCCCCGGAGGATGAAGACCGTGTAGGCATTATGCAGGCGGTTACCGGCACCGACAAGCCGGAGGAGAGCCGCAGACCGTTTATCGCGGAGATATTTCACCCTACCTACCACCCGACAGGAGAAGAACAGGCGGCTACTGTGCCCGGCGAGGCGGAAACATGCTTTGCCGACGAGCCGCCCGTGCGGGACTGGGTGCGCCGCAACCGCCTGCTGGCTGCGGGCGCTTTCCTGATTTATCTGGTGGCTGAGTTTGTGATTTTCCAACCCAACGAGTATGATAACAACAAGCTGTTTTACGTCTGGTTCCTGCTGTGCCTGCCCATGGCGGCGGATTACGCGGCGGAGATGTTCACCCGGCTGAAAGGGCTGGGCGGCAGAAACTTGTTGGCGGTATGGTTTTTAATCCTTTGCTTCCTGTCGGCAGGGCTTACGGTCGGGCGTGAGGCGATCAGCGATTATCAGGCGTACACAGTCTCGGATATTGCCGTAGCCGGCTACGTGCGCGAGAATACGCCGGAACACAGCATATTTTTAACCGGAAACCAGCACCTGAACCCCGTAGCATCGCTGGCGGGACGTACCATTATCTGCGGCAGCGACCTATACCTGTATTACCATGGCTTTAACACTACAAGCCGCAAGCTGGAGGTAAGCACGTTTTATGCCGACCCGGAAAATAACCTTGCTTTGCTTTCGGAATATGGCGTAGAATATATCTATGTAAGCCCGTCGGAGCGGTACAGCTATGCGGTGGACGAGGATGCCTTGCGCCACCTTTTTACCCCGGTGTATGAAAGCGAAGACGGAAATTACCTGATCTTTGCCGTGCCCGAAACGTACCGCGAAACAGGCGGCACGGCGAAGGATGCTTGCGATCCTTCGCAGGACCCCACAAGCGAAGGCTGATCAGTCCGGCACAGACGGAAACGGAGGCGGCATGAAACGCTTTCTACGGTATTCATTGGAGAAAGACCGCAGGATTCGCGCGGTGCTGCTGCTGGACGGGCAAATGGTGCAAAAGACGGTAACGGTGCTTGCCCTAACGCCAACGGAAGCCACCCTGCGCATCGGCGCACGAAAAACGCCCGTTACGCTCATGCTGAGCGATATTCTAAGCTGCGACTATGCGCGCGGCGATCATGGAGAGGATTAAGAACATGCAAAAGGCAAAATCGATTCTGACCGACCCTAAAGAACGCAAGGAACTGATACGGTATATTGTCGCGGGGGTGCTGACCACCATTGTCAGTATCATCGTTTCCTATGGCTGCTATATGCTGCTTTCGGCTGACCACACTATCAACGGCGCCAATACCCAGCAGTTGATGATCGGCAATACCATCGCGTGGATCGTAGCGGTGATCTTCGCATTCTGGATTAACCGAGGGATGGTGTTTCAGGTACAAGGTGGCACCAAACAAAGCAAATGGAAGGAATTTATTTCCTTTTGCGGCGCACGGTTGATTAGCTGGGCTTTGTTTGAGGAAGGGTTTGCGGCGTTGATTAAGTTGTTTGGCATTACCAATGTAATCAACCGTTTGATCGTTTTGGTGCTGGTTACGATTTTTAATTATGTTGCCAGTAAGTACTGGATTTTTAAACCCACAGACGCAGCTGCTCACCAAAAGACCGGAGCGCAGGAAGAATAAAAAAAATACCGCAGTAGGCGATAAAAACGAACGTTATTTTTAAAATGGGGGGTGACCATCGAAAAAGGCAAGGCGGCAGGCTCATTGGGAATGGGCGGCGCGAAAGAATAAAAACAAAGAAATCATCGGTTTTTTGTTTTTGTTTTATCGCGTATAGGCGGCGAATCCGTTGTTTTACAAAGGGAAGCCAATGTGTGTAAAAATGTAGGATTTTCTAAATCGCAGGATGAATGTTTGCCTTTCCGCAGGATGGGGCTTTCCTTATCCGCAAAAGTAGGGTATACTGTTCGTGCCAGTTTTGTGCCAATGAGCCAAAAGGAGCGAAATCATGACAGATTTTACAAGCAATTGGAATGATGAGGAAATTCTCTCCGCGCCTTTCGCACCACTCGGATTGATCGCCATGCCGGGTTGCGAAGATTTGGGCGCAAGCGTAAACCGGTGGTTAATGAAATGGCGTGAACATCAGGACGCGATGGAGGATACCCAGACGCCGCTTTTTGGCGTACTCGGCGCCAATCGTGAAAACTTTCTGATTGACGTACAATGCCCGCGTTTTGGAACGGGCGAGGCGAAGGGGATGATTCGCAGCTCGGTACGCGGCTACGATATTTATATCCTGGCCGACGTATTTGCGTACAACGTAACCTATAAAATGTACGGCAGAACTGTACCGATGTCGCCGGACGACCACTACCAGGACATTAAACGTATCATTGCCGCGATTGGCGGCAGGGCCAAACGCATCAACCTGATTATGCCCATGCTGTACGAGGGACGGCAGCACCGCCGCAGCGGACGTGAAAGTCTGGATTGCGCGCTGGCGCTGCAGGAACTGGTAAACATGGGCGTTACTAATATCATCACGTTTGATGCGCACGACCCGCGCGTGCAAAACGCCGTGCCGCTGGCCGGGTTTGACAGTGTGAAACCCACCTACCAGATTTTGAAGGCACTTTTACGCAATCAGGCGGATTTGCACCTTGCCCGCGACCATATGATGATCGTCAGCCCCGATGAAGGCGCTATCGACCGGAATATTTTCTATTCCTCGGTGCTGGGGCTGGATATGGGCCTTTTCTACAAACGCCGCGATTATACCACCATCGTAGACGGACGCAACCCCATTATCGCCCATGAGTACCTGGGCGACTCGGTGGACGGCAAAGACGTATTTGTGAGCGACGATATTTTGTCCTCCGGCGAAAGCATACTGGATCTGGCGCGTGAGCTGAAGATGCGCAACGCTAACCGTATTTATGCTGCCGCTACGTTTGCGCTGTTTACCAACGGGATTGAGGAGTATAACCGCGCGTATGAAGAGGGCATCATCACCCGCATTATCGGCACCAACCTTACCTACCGCCGCCCGGAACTCAAGGAAGCGCCGTGGTTTGTGGAAGCGGATATGAGCAAGTACGTCAGCTTTATCATCGCTTCGCTCAACCATGACCGCAGCCTGAGCAAGCTGCTCAACCCGTACGACCGGATTCGCAGACTGGTGGGCTGCTATCAGGACCAGCAGGCTGCGCAGGGAATCCGGCTGGTATAACCCATACCCGCCATTTGGTCTGATCACGGTTCACCATAGCCCGGCACATGTGCGTTTGCAGATGCTGCCGGGCTTTTACCATACGGTAACGCATGGAAGAACACAATTTTTAACGATGGTTCCATGGCGATTTTATATACCTGCGGCAGTGCTTTGCGGGGTGTCCCGGCTATGGAGATATTCCCGCTGCTTTCGCAGGGTTTGGGCACGGCCCGAACATGCAACTTGGTTGGAGAACTTGTTGCTTGTAAGTATACATGTAACACAGCGGCGAATACGCTTATCACGTATTCACCGCTGTGTTGTATTATAATGATTTGTTAATTGGCAAAAAGCGGGGTGGAAAGGTAACGGTCGCCCGTATCGGGCAGCAGCGTGACGATGGTTTTTCCGGCGTTTTCCGGCCGTTTTGCCAGCTCGATCGCCGCCCATACGTTTGCGCCTGCGGAAATGCCGGAAAGCACGCCTTCCATGCGGCCCAGCATCCGGGTGGCGGCAAAGGCGTCGCCATCTTCCACGTCGATTACCTCGTCGTATATTTTCGTGTCCAGCACTTCCGGTACGAAGTTTGCGCCGATGCCCTGTATTTTATGCGGACCGGCAGAGCCTTTGGACAGCAGCGGCGAGGAGGCGGGCTCGACCGCGACGATTTGTACGCCCGGTTTCTGCTCCTTCAGGTATTTGCCAACGCCGCTTACAGTGCCGCCTGTGCCTACGCCCGCAACGAAGATATCCACCTTGCCGTCGGTATCCCGGTAGATTTCCGGGCCGGTGGTGCGGTAATGCACAGCGGGATTGGCGGGATTAACAAATTGGCCGGGGATAAAGCTGCCCGCGATTTCGCGCGCCAGCACTGCCGCACGGTCCACAGAGCCCTGCATGCCCTTTGCGCCTTCGGACAGCACAACTTCGGCGCCATAGGCTTTCATAATGGTGCGGCGTTCCACGGACATGGTTTCCGGCATTACGATAATCACGCGGTAACCGCGCGCGGCGGCGACCGAAGCAAGGCCGATGCCGGTGTTGCCGCTGGTCGGCTCGATGATGACGGAATCCGGGGCCAGCAAGCCGCGCTCTTCCGCGTCATCCAGCATGGCCTTGGCGATACGGTCTTTAACGGAGCCGGTAGGATTGAGAAATTCCAGCTTGGCCAGCACGGTAGCTTGCAAGCCGTAGTGCTGGCGGATACGGGTAAGCTCCAGCAATGGGGTATTGCCAATGAGCTGATCAATTGAGGTATAAACTTTTGCCATGATCCATCATCCTTTCGGAATGGGTCTGCGCACCGCCGCTGCTGGCGGGAGCAAGAGGAAGGGTTATTGCAGTGCAACCACAGCAGTCACAGTCGCCGTTACGGAAAGCGTGCCGCTCTGGATGGGGGTGGAACTGGCGGAATCATAGGAATACAGCCTGCTGTTTGCAAGCCCGTAATACGAATCCTGATTTTCGCTGATCGCAAGCAATTTACCGGTTTCCTGCCACAGCGACTGCGCCATGACCTCGGCTTTGCGCAGTGCGTTTTGCGCGGCGGCTGCCAGCGCCTGATCATACGCGTCATCCGAGTGAGAGCTGGCAAAGGTAACGCCATAGGTTTGGTTGGCTCCGGCAGCGATGGATTCGTCCAGCAGTGTGGATAGCTGGGTCAGGTCGCGAACGGTAATGGTAACCATATTGCTAACGCTGTACCCGGCCAGTACCGGGGTATCGCTGGAATAATCATATTGGGGGTTAATGCTGTAATCGCTGGTTTGCAAATCTTCATCCGTTACGCCCAGCTCTTTCAGGCGCGCAAGCACTGCTTGCATGGTTTGCGCATTCTCGCTTTGCGCATCGGCTACCGATGTGTTCTGTGTGCTTACGCCGACAGTGAAGGTAGCCATATCCGGCGCAAGGGTAACGGTTGCGGTGCCTGTTGCGGTAATGGTTGCGCTATCCTCCGCCAGAGCGGGAAGGGCGAAGGAGGCCACGAGGAGAATCAGGAGACTGGCAAGTAACTTTTTCATATGTAAAGACTCCTTTTTGTCGGTGTGTTTTATGGTTTCATCTTGTGTATAAACCTTGTTCTAATTGGTGAAACGGTCGGTTGCATCCTTTTTCGTTTCCTGCTTTTTCGCGTTTTTGCTCCGGCGGATGCGCAAAACCCATAGCAGGATCAATGTGAATATAAGCAGGGGTACCAGCACCGGCAGCGCTACCGCCAGAAAGACCAGCAGGTTTTGCAGAAAACGGCCGATGGCATCTATGGAAGCGGTAAACCCGCTTTGGATGCGCTGCCACAGCGTCAGCTGGGTCGCTTGCGCCTGCTGCGCGGCGGTTTGCTCGGTGAGCGTGACGGAGACAACGCTGTGCTCCACATCCCGATCAATGGTGCGCAGGCTGCTTTCCAGCCGGTCAATCTGGTACTGCGTGTCGGCGATCTCGCTTTCAATCTCCAACAGATCGCTGACGCTCTCGGCTTTGCTCATCAGTTCCTGCAAACGTGTCAGCTTCTCCTGCTGGGTGTTCAGCCGCATTTGCGTATCGCTGTACTGGGTGGTCATATCGGTGGCGGTTTCGTAGCGCCAGGTGATGCGGCCGATCGTGCCCAGCTTGCTGATGAAGGTATCCAGCATATCGCTGGGGATGCGCAGGGTATAGTAGGCGACGCGGTTTTCATCGGTTTCGCTGTCGCCGCTTACGGATACGCTGGCGATGTACCCTCCAAGTTCTGCGGTGAGGCTGGTAAGAGCGTCGGCATCCGTGTCAAAGGTAGTGGTAGCGACGGTGAAGCTGGCGGTGCGTACAATTTTGGCTCCGGTGCTATCACTATCCGCAGTTTCGCCCGTGACGGCGTCGCTTTCCATGTCGGCGGCGGTTTCTGCGCCGCGCAGCAGGGTGGAGGCGCTTTCGTTGCTGGCGGTTGTGGCGCTGCTTGGCGCTGCGCCCGTATCGGCTGTGTCCTTTTCCAGATAAGCGCTATACGTAACCTTATTGGTCGGCGCATATGCGGGGGAAAGGGTATCGGTTACCACCGTGGGGAAGCGGCTGCCGATGGTCAGTGCGCCGATCACCAGTACCAGCGTGGCGGAAATGGGCAGTGCGGCGCGCCAAAACGTACCGTGTTTTGTGTGTTTGCGCATGGATTGCTGCTCCTCTCGTTTTACGGTTTGCCGCCAGGCGGAACGGTACGTTTGCGGTACCTCCGTGGCGTACAGGTCGGTCAGCGCGCGGTCCAGCGCGTCGGAATTATGCTGCTTTTCCATGGGCTGACCTCCTTTCCTCCACTTAGACGATCATCGGGGCAAAATGGTTCCGCATATGCTATGGCTGCGCAGGCAGCAGGGTGCGCAGTTTTTCCTTGGCGCGGCTTAACCGGCTTTTGACCGTGCCGGGGTTTAACCCCGTGGCCTTAGCCAGCTCCTCGTAGCTCATGCCTTCGCCATAGCGCAGCGTTAGCAGGGTTTGCATGTCCAGGGGCAGGGCGGTAACGGCATCGCGCAAGGTTTGGCGGCTGCTGCTTTGCAGGTAGGCTTCCTCCGGGGTGGGGGTTTCATCCTGCGGTTCGTAGCCGTTTTCACGCAGCGCATCCAGCGATGTGCCGGGGTTGCGGGCCTGCGGGCGCTTCAGCCAATCCAGACAAACGTTGTGTGCGATACGAAACAGCCACGTGGCAGGCTTGCTGCGCCCGAGGAAACGCGGCATGGCACGGTAGGCGCGCAGCATGGCTTCCTGTGCGGCATCCTGCGCATCGGCCGGGTTGCGCAGCATTTGCAGGCAATGGCGGTATACCATCCCTTCATAAGGCGCGCAAAGCGCGGTGAACGCATCGGCGTCACCGTGACGGGCCTGCCGCACCAACTGTTCGCTCAAGTGCGCGCCTCCTTTACTCCGTTTTTCGGATGGACTACTCAATAGACGAGCGCCAACGTGGATTTGTTCCCGCGAAAACCTGAAAATGAAACCGGAGCCGACTTGACAAGGAGTTTTTAACGGTGCTATATAAGGAGAGCCGCATTGCGGCGGTACATGCAAACAGTAAGGAGCGCTTGCTTTGGATTTCATCGATGCACATGCCCACATCTACCCGGATTCCATTGCGCTGAAGGCGGCCAAATCCATCGGTAAGTTTTACGAAATGCCCATCGCGCAGGACGGCAGGTTGGAAACGCTGCTGTCGCGGGGCGCGGAGGCTGGAATCGTTAAATATCTGGTACACAGCGTCGGCATCACGCCTGACCGCGTTGCCCATATCAATGATTACCTCATGCAAACCGCGGCTGAACACCCGGATGAACTGATCGGTTTTGGCACTCTGCACCCGGAGATGACGGATATCCGCACGGAGCTGAAACGCATCCGGGAAGGCGGGCTCTACGGGGTCAAGCTGCATCCCGATTTTCAGCATTTTTGCCCGGACGATGAAAGAGCGGTGGCGATGTTCCGCATTCTGGCGGAGATGCATATGCCTGCGCTGGTGCATACAGGCGACTCGCGTTACCCGTACAGCGAACCGGCACGGATGGCGAAGGTGCTGAAAGCTGTGCCGGAGCTAAAGGCAATCTGCGCTCATCTGGGTGGCTGGTCGGTATGGAACGATGCGTGGAAGCAGCTGGCTGATTTGCCCAACGCGTGGGTGGATACCTGCTCCAGCCTCTACGCTATGACGCCGGATGAAGCGGCGGGCATTATTCGCCATTACGATACCACGCACGTGTTCTTTGGCACGGATTACCCCATGTGGGACCCGGTGGAGGAACGGGCGCGTTTTGATGCGCTGCCACTGACCCAGGAAGAACGGGAAAATATATCTCACCGGAATTTTGAACGCTTCCTAAAGGAGTTTACCCATGCCTGAAATAGATACCATCGGCCTTATCGATCAGCCGGTGACGCAAACGCAGCTGCTGCATGAGCTGCGCGCCCTTGGCATCCGCTCCGGCGATACGCTGGTCGTACACTCGTCGATGAGCAAAATCGGCTGGGTCTGCGGGCGCGAAGTGGCGGTGGTACAGGCGCTGCTGGACGCCGTGGGCCGCTTTGGCACGCTGATTATGCCCGCGCACAGCGGAGATAACAGCGAGCCTTCCGACTGGAGCATGCCGCCTGTGCCGCAAAGCTGGTTTATTCCCATCCGCGAAAATATGCCCGCGTATCGCCGCCGCGTATCGCCGCTGCGGAGTATGGGGCGCATCGCGGAGTGTTTTCGTACCTGGCCGGGTACCCGCCGCTCTGCGCATCCGCATCTCAGCTGGTGCGCTCATGGCCCGGGCGCGCGGTGGCTGCTGCGGGGGCACCGCTTCGGCAAACCCGGTTTCGGCATGGCTTCGCCGCTGGGGCGTATGTACCGGCGTGAGGCAAAAATACTGCTGCTGGGTGTAGGGTATGATAATTGTACGTCGCTGCACCTTGCGGAAACGCTTTGCCCGGGAACGCCCCAGCTTTCGGTGGGCGCTGCGGTGCGGGTGCATGGAAAGCGCCGCTGGGAAAGCTGGCGCGAAATCGAGTTTGACAGCGACCGTTTTCCTGAACTGGGAAAAGCCTATGAACAAAACTGCGGTGAAGTAACACGCGGCCGGCTGGGCGTGGCGGAATGCAAAGTGCTGCCGATACGCCCGTTGGTGGATTACGGCGTGCGCTGGCTTGCGGAAAATCCGCCGTTGAAAGAGGAAAACTAGAATCTATGGTAATTACGACGGCAAATCGCCGTCGTTTTTCATTCCCTTGGGTATTCTCTCCCGCAGGCGCTCACGAATTTCTTCCTGCTTTTCTTTTATGCGCTCCTGCCGCTCCTTCAAGTGCTCCGCCAACTGCGTAGCGGGCTGGACAATGGCGCTTGTGTTACGCAATGTTTCGGGCAGCAGCAGGCGCGCGGCTTCGCTCGCGCCGGAGGAAAACAGATCGCCCATGATGCGCCGGGTGTGGGCGCGGGTTTCCGGGTCCAGTTTGCGAAACGCATTGAATAGTTTGCGGGAACTCGCGGGGAAATCTTGCACAAGAGGGTCGACGGTGTCCGAATCCAGCGCGGATACGATGTGGAAAACCGTATCGGTCAGCTTGCGGCGGTCCTCCAGCGAGAGATGGTCAATCCATTGGCGCAGGGCTTCGTCGGTCACATGCGCGCTTACATCCAGCCGTGGCAGGGTTTCAAAAGTGCCGTTTTTGATTTGCCAGGTCATGGCATCGTGTTGCAAAAGGCCGATGGTATTGCTGCGCACCACCTGATACACCGGATGGTAACAAAGCAGCATGCCCACGACCGAGCTTTGCGGTATATAGCTTTCCACACGCGCCTGAATACGCTCGTAGGCTTCGCTGGACAAGGTTTCCACATCCACGCCGGGACCGTCGAAGCTATAGGCGCGCATCAGCCGGTTTTGCACCGTGTGGGGTACATGCGCGGCCGCAAACAACGCCAGATGCCCGCCCTTGCTGTGTCCGCCAAGCAACAGCGGCCCGCGGTAATTGGCGGCGGTTTTTTCAACATAACACACCGCTTCCCGCTGCGCCGGAACGCGCATGAAAGACATGTTTAAATCTTCCTTCCAGCCTGCAATGGTCAAATCCGTCCCCCGGAAGGCGACGTAGCGTCCCCCGTCCGGCAGGTGGAAAGTGGCGGCGCAGAACTGGGTTTCCTGATCGGGATCAATATGGTTGATGTAATCGGTAATCTGTATGGATGCAAACCGCGAGCTTTCGGCGCAGGCTTGTGTTAAGCGGTAGCGCTTTTTTTGATAGACATCCGTAAACCCGTCCGGATAGGTTTCGGACAGATGGGTATACAGCCCGGCAATGGTGACGGGTTTTCCCTGCAGCGTTTCCATGGGCAGGTAGACAATTTGGGTCAGCGCCAGGCTGTCCGGCGCGCTGAAAGGCAGATCAGAAAAGGTATTCTGCCCCAAAGACTGTACATAATCAAGCAAATTGGGCATGACCGTTTCTCCTTGTTGCAATGTTGCTTAAAACGGGAATCCCGCAAGTTGAGTATAATCCATCCCTATTATTTTCGCAACCGGCAGCCGGCATTGGAAACCCGGTCAGGTATGGATTTGCACATAGCTGCCGCCGGTGCGTGATTTGGTCACCACGATCTGGCGGTCGATGCGCTCTTTTAATTGTTGCACATGGGAAATAACGCCCACCAGCCGGTTGCCTTCGCCCAGGGAGGCCAGCACGTCGATGGCGGAGGAGAGGGATTGTGCATCCAGCGTACCGAAACCCTCGTCGATAAACAGGGTATCCAGCCGTACGCCTCCGGCTGCAGCCTGCACCTCATCGCTCATGCCCAGCGCCAGCGCCAGCGAGGCCTTGAACTGCTCGCCGCCGGACAGGGTGCGCACGTCGCGGGTGCTGCCATTATAATGGTCAACCACATCCAGATCCAGCCCGCTCTTCTGGCGCAAGTCATCTGCCTTGCCACGGCGGATCAGCTCGTACTGGCCGCTGCTCATGCGCATCAGCCGGGTATTGGCGCGAATGAGAATGCGATCCAGATAAGTGGTTTGCACGTATGTTTCCAGCGGCGTTCTTTCCTTGCCTTTCAACATACCGTTCACCGTTTGCGCCAGCGCGCTGAGCCACGCACGCTTCTGCTGCCGGGTCTCTGCTGTGGCGGAAAGCCGCGTTAAGGCGGCAGCATGCCCGGCATTGATGTTGCGGCGCTCGGTGAGCGTTTGCCGGGTACCAAGCAGCCCTTCCCGTCCGGTCGTTAGTTCGGCATGCCGGGCTTGCAGCGCGGCAAGGTCCAGCTTTGGGGCAGCGGCAAGCTGCTTTTGAAGCGTAGCAAGCTTTGCGCGGTTTTCGGCGATGCCTTCCCGCGCTGCGGTATAGGCGTTTTGCGCCGTCTCCAGCGCGGCTTGCATTTCCGCAAGGCGGCTTTGCTGCGTTTGCAGCGCGGCTTGTGCTGCGCTGCGGTCCGGATAGGGCAGTGCCGCCAGCGCCTCGGCGTGCTGCCGGGTGAGGGCGCTTGCGTCTGCACTGGCCGCCGCTGCGCGCTGCTGCGCAGCCTGCCGTATGGTTTCCTGCGCGGTCAGCTTTTCTTCGGCCTTGGGGATGCCCTCGCGGATTTGGTGGGCGCGCTCCGTGCGGCTGCGCGCTTCTGCCGCCTGCTGATGGGCGGCGGTGCGCTGGGCAGATGCGTCCGCAAGAGCGCTGTCCAGCACGGTGGTAATGGGGAAATCCACCGCTTTGCCCAGCAGACGGTGGGCAACAGGCAAGATGCTGGTCTTAGCCTGTTTTTCCTGCGCGGTCAGCGCGGCGGCCAGCTCGCTTTTAGCGGCGGCTTGCCGGGCAAGTGCATCTGCTTCGGTTTGCGCCTGCTCCACCTGCTCCCGTGTAGGCGCGTTTTCGGCGGGTACGGCCGGCGTGGGGTGCGCCGTGGAGCCGCACACCGGGCAGGGCTGTCCGGTGACCAGTGTTTGCGCCAGCAACCCCGCTTGCTCATCTAAAAACATGCGATGTTTATGGGTATACAGCGCTGCGGCCTGCTCGGCCTGCTGCGCAGTCTGGCGGTAATCGGCCTGTGCCGCCGCAAGGCGCTGCTGCGTTTGGGTAAGCGTGGTTTCATCTGCGCGAAGGGCTTCCAGCGCGCGTACGCGTTCAGCCAACTTGTTTTCCGCGGCGGAGTAGCGTTCGGCTTCAGCTTGCGCATCCGAAAGGGTTTCCAGCTCGGTTTTGGCGCGTGCAAGGCGCGATTGCAAATCGGCATATTGCGCGTGGGCGCTCTCCGCCTCTTCCTCTGCCTTTTGCGACGCGGCACCCGCATCGGCAATACGGCGGGATAAGGTCTCCAGTTCGTCAAAACGGGTAAAAACCTGCCGGATGGCAAGCACCTCCGCCTGCAACTGCTCCCGCTGCCCGCCTTCGGCTTTCCGGGCGTTTAGCGTATGTTCCAGCTCCGTCAGGCGGGGCTCGTTTTGAGCAAGCCACTGCTGCGCCTGCTCCGCTTCGGCCTCCAAACCGGCGCGCTGCATAGCGGTACCCAGCGCCGCGTCGGTTTGGCTGATCTGCTTGTCGGCCTGTGCAATTTGTTGTTGTAAACCGCCGATACGCTCGTCATCCTGCCGGATAAGCTTATCGATCAGTGCCCTTGCATCCGCTGCGGAAGGCACGGCGCTGCGCAAAGGCTCTATTTCCAGCCGGAGCGGATCGGCATCATCTACACGTACATCGGCCATGCGCTGCAACATATCGCGCTCCAGCAAGGCGCATTCCTTCTCCAACGCGGCGGCGTCCATGCGCACCTGATTTTGAAAATCCAGATACGGCTTTGTGCCGAAAATTTCCCGGAAGATTTTGCCGCGCGTATCCGTATCGGCCAGCAGCAATTGCTGAAACGCGCCCTGCGCGATCATGGCGATCTGGCAGAACTGCTCTTTATTCACGCCCAGCAGCTCCGTAATGGCGGCGGTTACCTCGGTCGGTTTGGCAAGGGGAGTGCGGCCGTCTGCAAAACGCAGCGCAGCGGTAGCAGGGTCTGTTACGGTGCCGCTGCCGCGTTTTTTGGCGCGCTCATGCTCCAGTGTGCGCTCCACAAGGTAGGTTTGCCCGCGGTGCAGAAATGTAAGTTCCACGCCGGAGGGGGCGTCGCCGCCGGCGTACTTGCTTTGCAGCATCGGCGCTTTACGGTCCTGCCCGCTGGGCTCGCCGTACAGGGCAAAGGTGATGGCGTCAAACAGGGTGGTTTTTCCCGCGCCGGTCACCCCGGTAATCAGGTATAAGCCCTGCGCACCCAGCGTATCCAAGGCTAGCTCCGTGCGGCCGGCAAAGGGGCCGAAAGCGGTTAAAACCAGATGCAGCGGCCTCATGCGCGTCCCTCCCACAATTTTTCCATCCATGCCAGCGCGTATTCCCGTTGCTGCTCATTCAAGGGCTGGTTGTTTTGCAGGGCGTAGAAATCCGCCAGCAAATCCAGCGGTTTGCGCCGTTCGGGGGCTTCGGCAAGCGCCAGCAGCTGGTTTTTACTGGTACGTGCGTTATCATAATCCAGCCGGAGCAGGTTGGGGTAAATACTTTGCAGCTTGCTCAGCGCGTCCGGCACGTCGTCCTCGTCGGTGAGGGTGATGTACAGGTAATCGGCAACGGCGGTATTCTCGTAGTTTTTACGCAGTGCCAAATCCGCATAGGTACCGCGCAGCCTGCGCAGCTCCCGCTTGGGGGTCAGCGGCAGGGTGCGCACGGTAACGCTGCCCTTGTCTGCCAGCTCCACGACGGTGATACTTTTTTCATCCGACGCCTCCGCAAACGAGTATTTCAGCGGTGTGCCGCAGTAGCGCACGGTTTCCCGCCCGACCGGCTGCGCGCGGTGCAGGTGCCCCAGCGCGACGTAATCAAACGGGGCGAATACTGACGCGTCCACGTTGTCCAACCCGCCGACGGATACATCCTCCGAGTCGCTGCGCTGCGCCCCGGTAACAAACTGGTGGCACAGCAGCACATTACGCTGCGCGGGATTGATGGGCAGCGTCCCGATGACGGCGGCCAGCGCATCCGTATAGGTGGCGGCTTTTGCCTCCGGCAGCGCGGCGCGCACGTGTACGGGCTTGAGGAAGGGCACCGGCCACAGGCACACCTCGCCGTACGCATCCCGCAGGATAACGGGGCGGATTTCGGCATGATCCCGGTCAAAAGCGGGGGAGATGTAAATGTGCTGCGCGCTGAAAAGCCTGCAGCCGAAGGCAAGGCGTTCGGCGGAATCGTGGTTGCCGCTGATGATAACAACCGTTTGCCCGCGCTCCGCAAGCCGGGTGAGAAAATCATCCAGCAGCGCCACGGCTTCGGCGGAAGGCACGGACTGGTCGTATATATCGCCCGCAATCAGCACCGCGTCCGGCTGCTCACGGTCGATCGCCGCGAGTATCTGCGTCAGGATGTGGCGCTGATCGGCGAGCAGCGAGGCTTCGTGCAGTTTTTTCCCCAAATGCAAATCGGAAAGATGGATCAGCCGCATCCGCGCATCCGCTCCTCTGCGTTGGTTTCTATGGGCATTGTACGTTTTGGCGGGGCATCCGTCAATACTGGCGGAAAAGGACGGTTTTCAATCCAGACAAGCTGTGTTATACTATATAAGATAATCGCGGGTGCGCGGCAACCCCGGCGCAGCTGTCCCGGATAGACTACGCCATGTACGTTTCCGCGTCTTGGAGGGGCTACAACAACATGCTGATCGGACAGTTTTGCGAAACTTACCCCCCGATGCTGGACGGGGTTGGGCGTGTAATGCTCAGCTACTGCCAGAGCCTGGAGAAGATGGGGCATGAAGCATATTACATCGCGCCGGATAACCGCAAGTATACCGAACCAATCGAATGCAAACGGCTGCTCTACCGGGGCGTACGTATACCCGGCGAAGCCTACCATATCGGACTGCCGAATCTGGACGGACGCTTTCGCCGCACGGTAAAGGGCCGCAAGTTTGATGTGCTGCATGCGCACAGCCCTTTCTTTGGCGGCCGCGCGGCACGTAAAATCGCCCGCCGTGACGGGGCGCCGCTGGTGGCGACGTTTCACAGCAAGTATTATGATGATTTTTATAAAGCCACAGGGTCTAAAACACTGGCGCGGTTGGGTGTGCGCTATGCGGTTCGCTTTTACCAGTCCTGCGACGAGGTGTGGGCTGTAAACGCTAAAACCGCCGAGGTGCTGGCCAATTACGGCTACCGTGGTGATATTGTGGTCATGCCCAACGGTACCGATCCGTATGAGCTGACCGACGAGGTGCGCCGGGAGGTGGCTGCGCGCTTCCCCCTGCGGGAGAATGTGCCGGTGCTGGTGTTTGCGGGGCAGCAAAACAAGAAAAAGAATACCGAAAAAATTCTGCGCGCCTGTGCGCTGCTCAAAGAGCGGGGTCAGGATTTTCAACTGCTGATGATCGGTTCGGGGTCGGATGCGCACTTTTTACAGGCGCTGGCTGCCGAATTGAAAATAGACGATCAGGTGTTGTTTACCGGTTTTGTGGGCGAGAGGGCGACCATGATGGCGCTGTATGAACGCGCGGATCTAATGGTGTTTCCCTCAATTTACGATAATGCGCCCATGGTTGTGCGTGAAGCCGCCGTGATGGGTACGCCCGCGCTGCTGGTACAGGGCAGCTGTTCCGCCGAGGGAGTCACCCACGGCGTAAACGGCTATCTGTGCCGCAATAGCACCGAGTCCATCGCGCAGGAGATTATGAACGCACTGCCGACCGCCAAAGACGTTGGGCGTAAGGCGCAGCAAACCATACCGATTCCATGGGATCGGCTGATAGAGCAGGTAGTATCGCGCTATCAGGCGCTGATCGTCCGCAAGGCTGAAGGAGGCCGTGCATGAAACGCAATTTGTTCAGCGTGCTGTTTATTGCGGTAACGCTGGCACTCATTGTCATCATCGCGTTTAGCAACAATGAACTGACCAACGCGTGGAACGCGTTGTTTACGTTGGATATAAAGTGGCTGCTCTGCGCTTTGCTGGGCTGGTTTGCTTATATGTTTTTTGATACCCTGAGCCTGTATTATTTTTTGCACAAACAAAAACAAGCCATCCCCCTGGCCTATTCCTGCTATGTTACGCTGATGGGGTTTTATTACTCCAACATTACCCCCGGTGCAAGCGGCGGACAGCCGATGCAGGTGTATTACCTCAGCAAGCGGGGGGTGCCGGTGCCCATTGGCACATCGGCAATATCCATTAAATTTTTTGCCCAGCAAATGATGGTGGTATTGCTGACCATTTCGTTTTGGGTGGGCAACGCCGGGTTTGTGGACGCGCAGCTAAGCGGCGTGAAATGGGCGATCTATATCGGGTGCGCTATTAACTTTGCAGCTATTCCGTTGATTTTGCTGGTGGCGCTGCACAGGCCGATGGTGCAGGCGATCATCGGGTTTATCATCCGGCTGGGCGCCAAGCTCAAGCTGATCAAACACCCGGAAGATAAACTGGTGCGCATCAGTGCTGGGCTGGATACCTACCACGCCAGCATTTTACGGCTGGCTAACCACCCCAGCCAACTGGTTGGCATGCTGCTGTTGGCGGGACTGAGTATACTGGGGCTGATGTCCGTTCCGTGGAGCGTATACCACGCCTTCGGCATGCAGGGCCAACCGTGGAGCCATTTGATGACGGTAGCGTTTTTGCTGTTCGTCAGCGCCAGCTACACCCCGCTGCCCGGCGCCAGCGGCGCGCAGGAAGGCGGCTTTCTGGCTTTTTACAGCGGTATGTTTACGCAGGGCACCATCGGGCTGGCGCTGTTGGTATGGCGTTTCTTTACATACTACCTGTTTTTGCTGGTTGGCGCGGTCATGAGCATCGGGGGAAACATCCGCTCCAACCGGAAACGCGCCAAAGCCGAGAGGGAAAAGGCTGCCGCCGCAGCGCAGCAGCCAGGGGATACCCCGGGTGCAACCCGCGCGGAAGAGACTGCAAGCTCAACCTGATTTTCACACAACCGTCACCCACCAGCGTAGAAAACAGGGTACAATAGAACCGTCCACCCATAAGGAAGGAGCGAGACATGATGAAGAAGTTTATGGCTGTACTGCTGGCACTGGCGCTGTTATGCGGCGTTGCCGCCGCCGAAACCTACACGGCCGGCCACTACTACACAATTGACTATCCCGATGCTCTCTCACTGGACGACAGTTCCTACACGGATGATAATACCGATACCAGCACATGGTTATTTATGCTGCTGGGAGATGATTACCTGATCGACGCATCGGTTTCGACGGTAGAGGAATATGCGGGTTTCAGCCTGCAGGGCGCGGACGAAACACAAAAGCAAGACTACATCAACGAGGTCATGAGCACCTTTGCGGATCAAACCCCCGCGTTGGCTGATACCTTTACCGCCGCGGACGGTGTGCCGTTTTATGTGTTCTCCATGGAGGACAGCGACGGCCAGTATTACTATGCCGAAACCATCATCAGCGGGGAAAGCATGAATTTTTGCTGTTATTACTACGATGCTTCCACTGCGCCGGATGCGGCGCTGCTATCGGCGTTGAAAACAGTATTGTCCACCTACCGCGCTGCGGGCGCATCCATATAACCAGCTAAGGCGGGCGACGGGCGGTTCGCTCCGCCTGTAAGACCCATTCACAAATAAAGATGGAAAAACGCCCCTTCTCCCCAAAATGGGAGAGGGGGCGTTTCGCATCGGAAACAGGGAGACATGAGCACTGCAAAGCCGGCACCTTTTGGGCTTTTTGCTAAGTATCCGGCAGGCTGGAAGCATTAGTACTTTCACCGGCCCGGTTTTTTATGCCGTTTACACAGCACAAGAACGCAAAAAAACGCCGGTTGGTTACTATGACCGGCGTTGGTTCAACCTTTGCGCGCCCTTCTGCCGATAAGGCGGAAAGGCGCTTGTACTATATACGCAGCGTCCGGCGGCTGCGGCTAGGCGGTGCCGTCCAGCTGCGCTTTTAAGATGCGGTCTTTGCCGTCTTTTTTGGACTTGTACATAGTACGGTCGATCTGTACGATGATATGCTGCAAATCATCCAGCGTGTGCATAATGGTATGGGTATACCCGCCGCTGACAGTGATTTCGGGATAGTCATCATCCGCCGCGCAGGCAGCCAGCGATTCCTGAAAACAGTTGATCTTGGAAAGATGCTCATCCGGGTCGTCGCTGCGGATGGCGACAATAAACTCATCTCCGCCGTAGCGGTATACATTTTCACAGGGAAAAGCCGTTAGCAGGCGGTTGGATACCTGTTGCAGCAGCCGGTCTCCGTAATCGTGACCATAGGTATCATTCATGGTCTTAAAATTATCAATATCGATCAGCATGACAAACAATGGATAATGCAATAATCTCGTTGCGTCCGCCGCGAGGCTGCGACGGTTCCTTGCTCCGGTTAAATCATCAAACAGGGACAAACGCTGATGTTCCTCGCTCAACTTGCGGTACTCCACATGCGCGGTCGTATCCGATAGCTTGATGTGGTAGCGGGTCGCGCTGGTTACCAGAATCATCAGCAGTAAAATGATATAGTTCGTCGGAAAGGAAAGCTCCGCACCGCATACCAGCACCAGTACCGCGTAGAAAACGCCGAATATAGCGGTGAAAAAGGGAATGGAGATACGCGGGGGGATAAAGGCAAGCCCGGCTACACAAACCACGTTGGTGATAAATACGAATACCTGCCGCCCTTCCGCGTAATCAATCGCAGAAATGAGCATACTCCACGCGATGGAAACAGAGCAATAAAAAAGCCCGATCGCCATGAGTGACCGATGGGTGAAAGTGGTTTTGCGCGTATGCCCGAACATAAAGAAATAGGCGGCGCTGAACGCGGCATAGCCGATGTAGCACCACAGGCGCAGCGTAAACCAGCGGCAGGCGCGATCGCCCAGCAGGCTGTGAAACGATACCAGAATCAGCTCAATAGCGACAACAAACAGGCACGCCAACCGCAGATTGATCAGGTTATCCCGGTCGATGCCGCGCTGCACCTCCGGGTCCGGTTGCTTTAAGGTGATGCTTTCTACTACGCTTTTTAAAATCGCTTGCACATGATCGCTCCACTCCTTGTCGGCAAAGCGGGGAGGCTTTGCAGGGCCAATGAGGAAAAAGGGACATGGGTGCACGGCGCTGTACGCGCCGGGATGAACGACAGGCGAAGGGTGAGAATGCGGGAATCCGCAAAAGGGGATATATTCGGGTATATGTCCAGAACCACTGGGTCTTACTGTGATGGTTTATGGTATCATGCCGGATATTTCCCGCGCCGCCGGGTGTTTCCGGCGGCGCGGGCTCCGGCGCAATGCGTTACCGGATGATATCCGTTTTCATGAACGGACGCAGTGCTTCGGGCACGGTTACGCTGCCGTCCTCGTTTTGGTAGTTTTCCAGAATGGCGGCCACGGTGCGGCCTACCGCCACGCCGCTGCCGTTTAGGGTATGGCAAAACTGCGGCTTGTCCTTGGGCGCTTCACGGTAGCGTATATTGGCACGGCGCGCCTGAAAATCCTCGCAGTTGGAGCAGCTGGAAATTTCCACATAACGGCCGTAGCTGGGCATCCACACTTCCAGATCGTAGGTTTTGGCTGCGCTAAAGCCCATATCGCCCGTGGAGAGGCATACGATGCGGTAGGGCAGACCCAGCAGCTGCAAAACCTTTTCGGCTTCGGCGGTCATGCTTTCCAGCTCGTCGTAGCTCTGCTCGGGTTTGGTGACCTTCACCATTTCCACCTTGTTAAACTGGTGCTGGCGTATCAATCCGCGGGTATCGCGCCCGGCGCTACCCGCCTCGGAGCGGAAACAGGCCGAGAACGCACAATGGCGGATGGGCAGGGTATCACCATCCAGTATCATATCCCGGTACAGGTTGGTTACGGGCACTTCAGCCGTAGGAATCAGGAAGGTGTTGGGGTCCACCTTATAGGCGTCCTCCTCAAACTTGGGCAGTTGCCCGGTGCCGGTCATGGTAGCGCGCGTAACCATGTACGGGGGCAACACCTCTTCGTAGCCCGCTTCGGTATGCGTATCCAGAAAGAAGCTGATGATCGCGCGTTCCAGCCTTGCGCCCAGCCCGCGGTACACCGTGAAGCGCGCACCGCTGATTTTGGCGGCTCCGTCAAAATCCAGTATCTTTAAATCGGTGCCGATATCCCAGTGCGGCTTGGGCTCCCACGCAAACGCGCGCGGCGTGCCCCAGCGGCGCTGTTCAACATTGGCGCTGTCGTCCAAACCAACAGGCACGGTATCGCTGGGGTAGTTGGGCGTGCTCATAAGAAAATCGTTCATGGTTTCATCCAGCGCGGCGATTTGCGCGTCCAGCGCGGCAATAGTTTCGCCAAGGGCGCGCATCTCTTCCATAATCGCGGCGGTTTCCGCTTCGGATGCGCCTTTTTTCTTGGCGATGCCGATTTGCTTGCTGGTTTGGTTACGCAGGGCTTTCTTTTCTTCCACTTCGGCCATCAGCTTGCGTTTTTGCTCGTCGTTTTGCAAAAACGCGTCGACGATGGAAGCGTCCTTATTGCGGTTTTGCAGCATGTCCCGCAGCTCCTGCGGGTTTTGACGAATCCGTTTTACATCCAACATGGTTTTTCCCTCCTGTGCTTGGGGTGGTATTGAAAACGTCCCTGCCAATGGCTAATGCCATCGCAGGGACGGAGGGGTACGTAACTCCGCGGTGCCACCCGGCTTAAGCGCTGTTCTCCGGATACCGCAGGCAAGGCGGCAGCCTGTAACGGAGAACGGGCTTCTCTTTTGTGCGCTGTATCGGGCGCGCCCGCCCGGCTCGTCGCCGGAGGCTCGCGCGGTGGAATGGGTTGCATGCTTCTGCGGGCTTACACCAGACGCCCGCTCTCTGTAAAAAGCTTTGCGAACCATGCCGCGGTCATAACTGCTTTGTATTATACGCATGCAAACCTGTTTTGGCAAGTGAAATTGCTTTATACACTCAGACGTGCATAAACGATGTTGCGTATTTTGCGTGTCAGCGGCGTTATGCCCGAATCGGTGCGCTGCTGGAAGATGAGCAGTATCGTGTCTTCCTGGGGATTGACGGACATATAGGGGCCGGTCCACCCGTCCCAGCCGTATTCGCCGGGTACGCCCAGTGAATAGCTTTTGGCGGGTTCAGCCAGTATGCGCATCAAGCCGCCGTAGCCGTAACCGAGCAGCGAATCCCAATTGGCGGCTTCCATCTGTTTGGCATTTAGATGGTTGTGGCTCAGCCAGTCTACCGACGCGGCGGACAGAATGCGCTGATTACCCAGCTTGCCTTTTCCCAGTAACATACGCGCAAAGAGCAGCACATCGTCAATGGTGGATACGCAGCCCGCACCGCCAGCGATGTAATTGGGTTTGGTCAAAAAGGGGTTCAGCCCCAAATGATTTTCCAGAAAGGGGGATAAAATACCGTCTTTGTGCTCGTAAAGGGTGGCAAAACGGTCTTGTTTGGATTTTGGAACGTAAAAACCGGTATCCTCCATACCCAGCGAATCGAAGATTGTCTGCTGCATATATTCGTCCAGCGGCGTGCCGCTGACGACTTCCACCACGGCGCCCAGTATATCGGCGGAGGTGCCGTACAGCCAGCTATCGCCGGGGTGAAAAGCCAGCGGCAGCCGCCCGACGCGGTTGGCAAAGTCCAAGGTGCTTGGCTGGTTACCGGCGTTTTCTTCTGCTGCGAATGCTGCAAACAGCATGGCCGCCTCGCGCTCAGCAGGCGTAGCCTCGCCGGGATAGCACAGCCCGGAGGTCATGCTGAACAGATCGCGCACCTGCATAGCGCGTTTGACAGGTTCGGTTTCGGTATCGCTGATGGCGACGCGCTGATCCTTGAAACCCTCCAGAAAATCGCTTACGGGCGAGAGCAGATCCAGCTCGCCGCGTTCCACCAACGTCATGGCTGCGACGGCCGTCATCGGCTTGGTCAGCGAGAACAGGCGGAAAATCGTATCCCGCTGCACGGGCAGGTTACGGCCCAGGTCGGCATAACCGCTGGAGAGAAAGCACTTCTCTTCGTTACGCCGCCACAGCAGCATGAGTGCGCACGGGGTTTCGCCGCGGGCGATGGTCGTATCCATTGCGTGCGCCAGTTCTTTGCGCATCCGTTTCATTGTGTTCGCCTCCGGGAGCGTTATTTGGCTGTATCATAGCATGGCAATGCAGTCCTGTCAACGTTTTCAGGGCGTTTCAGCGGCTTCGTAACCGGCCGCGTATGCTTTTATCCTATGCCTTTTGATATCGCGGGCGGCAGGAGGTTTGCAAACAAAAAGCGAATATCTTTTAGATTACCGGTTAGGAGGACGACATGCCGCAGGAACCGTTGAGCCGTTCCATAACGCCCGTTGAGGAGGGCGAAGATATTTTCCGCCGCGGAAGCGTAACGCTGGTCTCGCAGGACGATCAGGCGTTGCTTTTGCGCGTGGGTACAAGCCCGGAGCACACCGTAACCCTGACGGCGGAGGGAGCGGCGCACTGTACGTGCGGGGCGGCGGGGCCGGAAGGCTGCGCCCATATCGTCGCCGCGACGCACAAGGCGGTGGAGGATGGCACCCTGCGCGCGCTTCGCAAGGAGCGGGAACAGTCGCTGGGGCAGGAACTGCTGCTCGCGCTCAGCCGCGCGCTGCCCGGCGGAGAGAGCGTGCGGCTTGCCGTAGTGCTGCGCCTGTTTGAGGATGGGCGCACGGGGCTTGGCCTGCAGATTGGGCAGGAGCGCCTGTACGCGGTGCGCAACATTACCGATCTGCTTACCTGCTATGCGCGCGGGCTGCCGCTGGAGCTGTCGGCTCGCTTTACCTACCGGCCTTCGGGCATGCGTTTTTCCCGTGAGGACGATGCGCTGCTGGCGATGCTGATGAGCCATATCCCCCTGCGCAGTACCGATGCGGAGGAGGAGAGCGCGCAGGCGGAAGCCGCCGGAAAGCTGCCCAGCGAGGGGCGGTTTTTGGTGCTGTCGGGCGCTTTTTTCCAAAGCGTGCTGCGCTTTTTGGAGACCCGTTCTTTCATCCTTTTGCAAAACGGTGCGCGGGAAGTGCAAACGAATATCCGCACGGTGGAGCTGCCGCTGTGTTTTTCCGTATCGCTGGAAAACGATGCGATTTTTGTACAGGCGGGCGGTGCGGAGGATATGCGCCTGATCACCCCCGACGCGCGGTATGTGCTGTGCGAGGGGCGCATAGTGCGCCTGCACAGCCAACAGGCGCGGGTATGCCGCCTGCTGGCTTCACAGGGGCGCACCTTCCGTTACAGCGCTGCGGACACGGAGGACACCCTGTCCGCCCTGCTGCCCGCGCTGACGACGGTGGGCACGGTAGTGCCTTCGCCCGGCCTTGGCAAGCGGCTGATTAACGATCCGCTCAAGCCGCGGGCATATATTGATCTGGAAGGCGGCAGCGTGGTTGCGCGGGTAGAACTGCATTATGGTGACCGTGTGCTGGACCCCTTCCACATGGAGCAGCCCCCTGCGGAAGCGGCGCCTTCGGATGTGCAGCCCGACCCGCAGGATTTGGTGCCCCGGCTTTTGCTGCGCGACGGCCGTGCCGAAAGCGAACTGATCGACTTTTTCTCCGATGCGGGGTTTGTGGTGCGGCAGGGGCGCATTGTGCTGAAACGCGCTAAGGATATTTTGGTGTTTTGTACGCAGGGCGTTACGGAACTGGGAAAACTGGCGGAAGTGTTCGTAAGCGAGGCGTTCCGCAAAATCAAGCCGCGCCGGTTTAACGGGCGCGCGTCTTTCCGCATGCGCGGCGGACGGCTGGTATTCACGCTTTTGGAGGATAACGAGCCGGTAGGCGAGCTGCTGCCGATTTTGCAGGCGATAAAAACCCGCCAGCAATATGTGCGGCTGAAAAACGGCGAGTTTCTGGATATACGCGATATGGCTGCTTTGGCCCCGGTGGCGCAGGAACTGCTGGACGCCGCCTCGCTGGATGATCCGCAGGCCGATGTGGACGCCCGCGAATTAAGCTATGGGGCGTACCGCGCAGCCTACATGGTCAGCATGATGCGCATGGCAGGCGGCGAGGTTGAAGCCTCGGCGGATGTGGAGCGCGCGACCAAAGCGCTGAGCGAAAGCGCACAGCAGGCCGAAAACTTTATTCCGCCGCGGCTTTTGCGCAAGCTGGCATCGTACCAGAAACGCGGCGCGGGCTGGCTGCTGTCGCTTTACGAGGCGCGCATGGGCGGAATCCTGGCCGATGAGATGGGGCTGGGTAAAACCGTACAGGTGATTGCCGCGCTTTCTGCCGCCAAGAAGAAAAACGGGGTCATGAAGAGCATCATCGTTACCCCGACGTCTCTGGTTTACCATTGGCTGGCGGAAATGAAGCGCTTTGACGACAGCCTGACCGTGCGGCTGATCTCGGGTATCCGGGAGGAGCGCCGCCGCCAGATCGAGGAAGTGAAGGACGACCCCGATGTGGATGTGATGATCACCAGCTACCCGCTTTTGCGGCGCGATATTGAGGAGATTAAAGAAATTCCCATGCGTTTTGCCGTGCTGGATGAGGCGCAGTTTGTGAAAAACGCGCAGTCCGTTGGCGCTGCGGCAGCCAAAGAAATCAACGCGCAGGTCCGTGTCGCCCTCACCGGGACGCCTATGGAAAACCACACGGGCGAGCTGTGGAGCATTTTCGATTTTGTGCTGCCCGGCTATCTGGGCACGCAGGCTTCGTTCCTGCGGCGCTACGGCGGCAGCGAGCGGGCAGAGGAACTGCGGGAACGCATTCGTCCGTTTATTATGCGTAGGCTCAAGCAGGAAGTGCTGGCAGGCTTGCCCGGTAAGCGGGAGCAAAGCCTGTACGCTGCTATGACCCCGGAGCAGGAGACGGTGTACAACCAGCTTTTACACACGCTGCGCGAGCATGTGGGCGAGGCGCTGGCCAGCGGCTCGCTGCCGCGGGCGCGTATGCAGGTGCTCAGCATTTTGCTGAAACTGCGGCAGGTGTGCTGCCATCCCCGGCTGTTCCTGCCCGATTATGAGGGCACCAGCGGCAAGCTGGAGTTGCTGGTGCAGCTGGTAGAGCAGGCAGTGGCCGGCAAACGGCGTATGCTGGTGTTTTCGCAGTTTGTGGGCATGCTGCAAATTATCCGGAAACGGCTGGCGCGCGAGGGCGTGAAAACGCTGTATCTGGACGGAGCGACCAAACCCAAATCGCGGCAGGAGCTTTGCGACCGGTTTAACGGCGGCGAAGGACAGGTGTTCCTGATCAGCCTGAAAGCGGGCGGAACCGGCCTGAACCTGACAGGCGCGGATTTGGTCATCCACTACGATCCGTGGTGGAATCCGGCGGTGGAGGATCAGGCGACGGACCGTGCGCACCGCATCGGCCAAACGCGGGATGTGGATGTGATCCGTCTGATTGCGCAGGGCACGATTGAGGAAAAAGTGACTGACTTGAGCAAGCGCAAACGCGCGATTTTCGACCGTGTTGTGCTGGCAGGAGAAACGGCGCTTTCCAGCCTGACGGAAGAGGATATTCGCAGTTTGTTTTTCTAGATGGCAAGGCGCCCTGCGGCGTTTGTACACCAGCAGGGAAACGGGCAGGATATACATGCTGTTATTTGGCTCATTTTAGGGGGTAGGAGGCGGTTAACGTGTGCGGGCGTTACTATGTGGACATGGAAGAAGAAAACGTCAAAATACGGGCGATTTTGGCTGAATTGGAAAAGCGCCGCCTGCCGATGAGCGATCAGGTGCATGGCGGAGAAATATACCCCACGCAAATTGCACCGGTGATTCTGGCGGAAGAAGGGCTGGGGGTTACCGTACGGCCCATGAAATGGGGCTTCCCGCGCGCTGGCGGCGGCGGAGTGGTAATTAACAGCCGCAGCGAAAAAGCGGATGTAACTCCGATGTTCCAGCGTGCCGTGCGCGAGCGCCGTTGCCTGATACCCGCCAGCTGGTTTTTTGAGTGGCGCCGTACCAGCGGCTGTAAAACCAAGGATAAATTCGCCTTTGCCCTGAAGCAGGCACAGCGGGACGAGCTGATGTATATGGCCGGGGTATACGGTGAATTCCTCGGCGGTTATGAAAAAGGGGGGTACGACGGTTTTGCCATCCTCACCCGCGATGCGGATGGGCAGGTTAGCCCCTACCACAACCGTATGCCGGTGATATTGCGGCAGGAGAGCCTGAAAAAGGCCTGGCTGGACCCCGCGGCCAACTACCCTGCCCTGCGCGCCGCCTTTGAACTGCCGGAGTTAGCCGTGCGCCCCGTTCCTCCGGATCCGCCGCGTGCGGCCAAAGCCGCCACTTGATTTGGCAGGGCTGCGATGTGCCGGAAAAATAAAGTTGCCTGCCGGACGGGAAATTTCAAAATAACCCCTTGACAACCCCGCTTTGATTGTGTAATATATCACTCGTCGCCTGCATGGGCTTGAGCAGACGGGGTGTAGCGCAGTCTGGTAGCGCACGTGCTTTGGGAGCATGGGGCCGGGGGTTCGAATCCCTTCACCCCGACCAAGTCACTTCCATACTGAGGCCATAGCGTGGCTCCGTGGTCAAGCGGTTAAGACACCGCCCTTTCACGGCGGCTACAGGGGTTCGAATCCCCTCGGAGTCACCACCTTTTCTTGCCCGGTATGGGCCTTTAGCTCAGTTGGTTAGAGCGGCCGGCTCATAACCGGTTGGTCCGGGGTTCAAGTCCCTGAAGGCCCACCAGCATCGTGGCCAAGTAGTTCAGTTGGTTAGAATGCCAGCCTGTCACGCTGGAGGTCGAGGGTTCGAGCCCCTTCTTGGTCGCCATTTTCCCCGTTCTGCTGTTGGGCATCCTGCCGGTGTAGCTCAATTGGCAGAGCAGCTGATTTGTAATCAGCAGGTTATGGGTTCAAGTCCCTTCACCGGCTCCATTTTCCTAATTGTTTGCCGTTTTACTTGGATGGGTTCCCGAGTGGCCAAAGGGAGCAGACTGTAAATCTGCCGTCGCAGACTTCGATGGTTCGAATCCATCCCCATCCACCACGTATTCCACCTTCTGCGGGAATGGCGGAATTGGCAGACGCGCAAGATTCAGGTTCTTGTGTTCGATTAGGACATGCAGGTTCAAGTCCTGTTTCCCGCACCAAAGCAAAAGCCCTGTAACGTAATCGTTGCAGGGCTTTTGCTTTGCCTTCAGTTCTGATTGATTTTTTTGTATCCCTCAAGATTCTTCTCCATATTCTCCGATGCAAATGTCATGATCCAGTATTCTTCAATTGTTTTGGTTAGTGATGTATGCTTATAACCTCCATTACCGATGCAGTGGACAACGATCATCCTTAATTTCCAACTGAAAATGTAGGGATCGAATCCTTTCAGGTCAATCCAGAGGATCGAGGCGTCCTGTTTCAGGGTCCATTAAATAGCCGGACACTTCTATGTCCGCAGGCATTAATGGATGTTCGCGAATCATGCGTACAGACTCGCATACAGAAAGCTGTGGATCATCAAACCCATGAAGCCACTTATACATATCAATGCCGCAAAACTCGATAAAATCGAGTGCCTCCTGCCGTACTCCGCGAGCTTTCATGGTTTTTATCAACTTCATGGGGTTAATGTTTTGCATTCCGCAGTCATAATGGCCAATCACCAATATTTCGTTTACGCCAAGTTCATATACAGCCACCAGCAGGCTGCGCATAACGCTTCCGAAGGGATGGGAAATCATCCCGCCTGCGTTTTTAATGAGCTTAACATCCCCATTGCGAAAGTTGAGCGCGGCTGGCAACAACTCGGTGAGCCGTGTATCCATACAGGATAGGATGGCGATGTGCTTATCCGGGTACTTGGTGGTTAAAAAGGGCTCGTATTTCTTGCCTGCCACAAACGCGGTGTTGTACTGTAAAATCTCATCACGTAGGGACATAAACATACCTCCGTACGAATCCATATAGGGGGTTGCCTGCCCTTGCTGTACAACCATAAAAGGCGGGCTTGCTATGTGAGCATTATAGCATATAAAAAACCGTATCTCAAAATACCATTATGCCTGATGATAGCAGCAATGCAATAATCAATTGGGTTCCACACCGCAATTATGTATCAAGAGCAGAAAGTTTATTGCAAGGACAGCGGATAATACCGCCACGGCAGCTGAAAAAGTGAAAGCCAGCGCCTGAATGACGCTGGCAACGGTTGACCTTTATAGGGTTTGGGCATGTTATTCCGCTTAGGGTTGGTCAAGCTGTTTTTATGCTTGTACGCCTGCTCCATCCGGCAGAATCACCGTATAGGGCGTCCCTTCGGGGATATCCACCATTTCGCGGCTGCCAAGATAGTTGAGGATCAGCTCGCTCACCTCGGTCTGCACTTCCCGCACTCGCGGGCAGGGCAGGTAACAATCGAAATTACCGGCGCCGGTCGCACGGTAATTATTCATCACCAGCGACAGGGTTTCTTCCGCGCCAAGTGGCTTACCCTGATAGGCAAGCGCAGTCACGCGGCTGCCGATGGGGCGCCGCAGATCGAACGTATAGGTAATGCCGTAAAAAAAGTCGTAATTGTAGTGGGCTTCCTTGGGCTTGGTAAAGGCTTCGCCGATCGAAAGGGCGCCGTCCGCTGCAACCTGAAAATACGTTGCACACTGCTCCAGCGCCTCGCGCAGCACCTGCCCGGTAACCTGCAACACAACCAGCGTGTTGGAGTAGGGATAGCTGGACACCACATCCCGCACGGTTACCTTTGCGCGAAAGCCGCTTACCTTGTTGCCCAGCGCCGTACAGGATACCTGTGCTCCGGTGGCTTCCAGCTGTACCCGGTTTATAAAATCTGCAATGGGGGAGCCGTGCAGCGCCATGGACAGCTTCTCCTCCGGCGGCAGGGGACGGGAAAGCGACCCGATGGGCGTATCCAGCCATGCGGATACATCGGTATAAAGGCGCTGCTCCCACGGCTGTATCACGGGCGGCGCGTCCGGCGTGCACAGGCGGGAGGTGATGCCTCCTTCGCTATCCACCGTTAAATGTACATAGGCTTTGGCGTTGCAAGGGGTTTGCGCAATATGGGTGCCGTGGATCACGAGGTTGGCCATGGCGATGTGCTGGTGACCCGTCAGCAGAATATCAAACGGGAACTCCTCGCACAGTCGCCAGCCGATGTTCTCGTCGGTGTGGCTTACGGGTTTTCCGGTATCCATATCCCTCTCAAACCCGCCGTGATACAGCCCGATCAGAAGATCGGTTTTACCTTGCAGGGCGGCTACGGCTTTCCGCGCGGCGGCGAGGGTATCGGTTACCGAAAGCCGCGTAAGGTTTTCCGGACGCTCCCATAGGTTGACCCAATGGGTCATAATGCCGATGATCCCGATGCGCAGGCCATTTTCCAGCGTATGCACGGTATAGGGCAAAATGGGTAGCTTTCCGGTTTGGTCCTGCACATTGGCGCACAGGCAAGTTGCATGGGAGCGGGTCAGGTAGTCTTGCAGGGTTTCGTAGCCGTAATTAAAATCGTGATTGCCAAGGGTAAAGTAGTCGTAGCCCAAATCGTTCATCACATCGGCGCAGGGCATGGGCAGCTCTTTGGTGCGGCAGTAATAGGTGAGAGGCGACCCCTGCAGTGTATCGCCGCCGTCCAGCACGAGCGTGTTGCCATCCTTGGGAAAACGCATGCGCAAAAGCCCCTGTGCAAGGGGCTTTTCGCTGATAAAATCGGTCGGGTACACATAGCCGTGTGTATCCGAGGTAAAGTAAAGGGTTAAACGGTTTTCCATGTTAACCTCTCGCCAGCTTTTTACGGACTTTGGTGGAAAACAGCTCAATGAGCAGCATCAGCACGATCATACCGAACAGGAACGCGCCCACCATGCTCCAGCGGCGGCTGTTGATGCACTGAATCAGCGCCGCACCGATGCCGCCCGCACCGACGATGCCCAGCGTGGTGGCGTCTTTGATGTTGATGTCGAAGCGGTAGATAATGGTGGAGATGAAGTTGGCGTACAGCTGCGGTAAAATGCCGTAGCGGATTTTCTGGAACGTGGTGCACCCGGCAGCGTCCAGACTTTCCAGTATTTTGGTATCCAAATCCTCAATGGCGTTGATGTACATTTTGCTGATCATGCCGATGGAGCAAATACTTTGCGTGACTACGCCGCAGAAAGGCCCCGGGCCGGTAACGCGAATCCACACCAGCGCCCACACAAGGCTGGGAATGGTGCGAATCAGCAGGATAAAAGCACGGATGATGAATGCCACCCATTTAGGCACGATATTCTCGCTGGCTAAAAAGCTGAATGGCACCGCCAGCAAGCCGCCGATCAGCGTGCCCAGCACGGCGATGGCGACGGTTTGCAGCAGCAGGTAAGGCACGCCATCCACAGACATATCAAACAGCAGGGTTTGATCCGGATGGACAATGCCGTATACGATACCGTAGGCGACCTCGGTGCCTTTGGCGGCAAGCCCTTTAAAGTTGACGGCGCTGGACGACCAGCCCAGTAAAACGGCCATCAGGAGAACGATCAGGGTATAAATCCACCATCGCTTCGGCTTGGTTTCGTACATCGCCTCGATGGGATTGATGGTTCTTTGCATATGTCGGCCTCCCTAGCTGAGTTTTCTGCGCAGATACTGGCTGGTATTTTCGATGATCAGCACCACCACGAACAGCGTGAGCAATACCATGCCCAGCCCTTCGTAATCGCGGAAGCCGACCCGGTCGTTGATTAAAATACCCAAGCCGCCCGCGCCGACATAACCCAGTATGGATGCGGCACGAATGTTAATTTCAAACGAATACAGGCAATGCGAAAGGTAGGTGGGCAGCACCTGCGGAAACACCGCGCTCCAGAAAGCCTGAAACTTCGTTGCACCCAGCGCTTCCATGGCTTCAAATGCGCCCATATCGATGGTTTCGATGCTTTCATACAGCATCTTGGTGACGATGCCGAAGGTAAAGATGGTAATGGCAACCGTACCGGCAAAGGTGCCCAGCCCGAACATCAACGCGGAAATAGAGGCGATGACCAGCGTCGGCAGCGTACGCACAATGTTGAGCAGCACGCGCAGCAGCGCCACGACAAACCCGTTTTTAATGATGTTGGTGGAGGCGGCTACCGCGAAAGGCAGCGCCAGCAGTGAACCGACAACGGAGCCCAGCACGGACATTTTAATGGTGTCCAGCAGCGGGTCCAGCACTTTGCCGAAATAACTCCATTTGGGATTGAAAATCTTGGAGAGGATGACGGTGAACTGGTGGCCGCGTTTAATGAGAATTGCAATATCAAACTCCGTTAAGATGACCGACGCCCACACGACCAGCGCCAGTACAAGCGCGATCAGCCATACACGGGAACGTGGCTTTTCTACGGTGTGACCGTCCACAGTCATGGTGCGTGGCGGAAAAATGCGGTCAAACAGTGCCACTTTGGGGGTAGAGGCTTCTTCCCTGGGCATTGGGTTTACGCCTCCTTCTCTTCGGGTGTACCCGTTTGCTGTTGCTGCGCTTTGGCTTGCGCAATGGCCTGTGCATCCTTGGCGCATTGCTCATCGGCGGCTTTAGGTACGGGCGCGCCGTTATAGATAATATCCAGCACCTTTTCGGTTACCTGATCCACCGGCCCGTCGTAGACGATTTCGCCCGCGCGGATGCCGATAACGCGGTCGGCAAAATCCAACGCTAAATCTACATGGTGGATGTTGATGAGGATGGAGATATTCAGTTCTTTATTAATGCGTTTAAAGTCGTTCATGACCTGATTGGCGGTTACGGGGTCCAGCGCCGCCACAGGCTCATCCGCCAGAATTACGGTCGGGTTCTGGTTCAGGGTGCGGGCCAGCGCTACGCGCTGCTGCTGCCCGCCGGAAAGCTGATCGCACCGCGTATAGGCTTTATCCAGTATTCCTACCTTATCCAACGCAGCCAGCGCGGCCAGCTCCTGCTTTTTGGTAAAAATGCCGAACAGCACGCGGAAAAAGCCCATATCCGGCACCATGGAGGTGAGCACGTTTTTAATAACGGTAGAACGGGTGACGAGGTTAAAGGATTGGAAAATCATGCCGATATGGCGGCGAAAGCGTCGCAGCGCCTTGCCCCGAAGGGTCATAACGTCTACGCCGTCCACCAGCACTTGCCCCTCGGTAACGTCAATCATACGGTTGATGGTGCGAATCAGCGTCGACTTACCCGCGCCGGAAAGGCCGATGATCGCCACAAACTCTCCCTGTTCAATTTTGAGGTTGACATTCTTGAGGCCTTGGACGCCGTTGGGATAGGTTTTTCCGGTTTGGATAAATTCGATCATAGACATGCCTCTTCGCTCGTTAGTTTACTGTTTCTACTATAACATTTACATGGGGTATTGACAATAAAATGCGATAAAACAAAAAAGAAAGGCGGTACGGTAAAAACCGTACCGCCGAAAGGGTATAGGCAGTTGCTTATTGCACGGCTTCCAGCGCTTTACGGGCGCCGTCATAATCCGCATCGGTGGCAAGTGCATAGCCGGTGTGGCTGTACACGGAGAAGATGGCTTTGCCTTCTTCGGTGCCGATGATGTTGATCAGTGCCTGCTGCATCGCGGCGATGAACTCGGGGTTGTACACCTCTTCATTCGCCTTGGTGATGGATACGGTATCGTTGTAGATGCCCGCGGTCACACCGATTACGTTGAGCTCGTTCCAGATGGTATCGGTACGGCCCATGCCGGCTTTGCCGGTCGCATCCTGCTGATCGGTAGCCAGCAGCCAGGCGTCTTCGTAGTCGCGGCGGCCATCGGCATAGCACACGATGATGTCAACCGCTTCGGCGGCAGCCTGCGCGAACGCTTCGCCGTAGCCGCTGAGGGTAACAACGTTGGTAAGGTCGGTCAGCTTCTTGCCGTCGTAGTTGTCCATCAGCCACATGGTGGGGTAGATGTAACCGGCGGAAGAAGAGGTTTTCAGCACGGCCCAGTTGGCGTTGTTCAAATCGTCCCAGGTGAGGGCTTCGCCCGCGTTCACTTTGGCAGCCAGCTCTTTGCCGTAGGCGGAAGGCGTGGCGTAAATCAGCGAACGGTAGAAGGTTACCTGCGTATCGGTGGGCGTGGTTTTGTTGGCATCGCCGTTCCAGGTGGTCGGGTCGGTGCTGTCGTTGCTCAGGCCCGCGCGGGTAGCGGTGAGGATTACATCCACTTCATCGCTGTACAGGGCGTAGGTGCCGCCCGGCAGCCAGCCGATGTCGATGGAACCGGCAGCCATGGCTTCACCGGTCGCTTCGTAGGATGTACCAACGGTGATGTCGACTTCACCTACGTCGTAGCCCTGGTTAAGCAGTTCGGCCTGCAGCAGTTCCGGCAGGTTTTTGGTGCCGGTGATGATGACGTCCGCATCCTTGGAGGGCACAAATTCGAGGGTGAGTTTGTCTAGCTGAATGGCTTCCGCCATCGCGGAAGAAGCGCCGACGACCAACATAACCGCCAGCAATAGAGCAAGAATTTTTTTCACTATGGTTTCCTCCTTTTATTGAATAGAAGAACTCTACCTATCATACCGCACCTTTGTCAATATTTCCATATCAGAATGATTAAGATTATGTTATTATCATCAATTATTTGTAATGGTATCGCCGTAATCCATGGCGCTGCATCTGCAGTGATTATACTTGGAGTCTTTTTTACCGCCTATGGAGGCAAACCGCCTGTTCGGTACTCATGGTGTATGATGACGCTATGATTACTGCAGCCATTCGGGTAAAGGATACTGCACTTACGGATACCACCGGATGGTGAAATATACATTGACATGGTGCAGACGCAGAAAAACGCTCGTATCCTATAATAAATTTACACAGAAACAGTAAAATGATCACACAATGTTCACATACGGGGTGTATTATAAACAATGAAGCAACCGGGTCTCGTTCACGGCAGCATGGGGCGCACAGGCGCTGCGGGCTTGCGGATATGGCGAAAACAAAGGCAAGTTACCCGTCCATTTCTCCGCGACCGTCGCTATACCGTGTTACGATGACGTTTGGTTTTCTTCCATTGGAGTAGCGAAACCGGTTATGTTTATCTGCCGGAACCTGTAAGGGGCTTTCGCCTCGCTCCAGACAGTTTTTGCAGCACAGGAGCCGTTTACCGGCTCTTTTTATTTATACGTCATTGAACCTAAATGGTTCATTTTCTTGTTTGATTCTACTATTGCTGTGAATGGGCAGCCGGATGCAGGCAGAAAACAGTTGGAGGTTTTCCGGTTTTATAGTATACTGTATACAATCCTGATCGGATGGTTCCATCCGCGAACAGGCCGCAGCATTTCGGGCGGCGGCAATGCACAGTAATATAACGGGGCAATGAAGCCTTCCGGTTGGGGGCTTCGCGTTTTTACGCGCAAATTTTACGGTGGGAGGTACGGCATGATGAGCCAAACAATTGCGGTCGTATGCGATGCAGCGGGCAAAATGCAAACACTTTCGGAGGCAGCGCAGGTAATGGTGTACCGGCAAACGCCGCAGGGCTGGCAGCCGGACGGTGCGGTGCCGGTAGCGCTGGGCAGCGATCCCATAGCGATGCGGGCCGGAATGGAAACGCTTGCGGCGGCGCTGGACGATTGCCGTATTCTGGCGGGGAAAAAGGTGGAAGGGATTGCGTACCACTGCCTGAACCGTCTGGGATTTGCCATTTTCGAAATAGATTGTCTTACGGATAATATTTTGGACGAGATGCTTTCCGATGTGCAAACCGCACAACAGCCCGCGATGGAAGCATACCCGTCCGCGCCATGGTCGCCCCAGAATGATGGCCATTATCAGCTGGATTTGATACGGTTGCAAAAAGAGCAACCCGATATATCCTCCAAAAAAGCGTTCCGCTCTTTTTTGGAAACGGGCACGTTTCTCAGTTTCACACTCACTTGCAGCCATATTCCCCCTTGGGCGGAAGATATGGCGAAAGACCGGAAGCTTACGATGGCGGTAGAAACACTGGCGGGGGGTGTGGTGCGTGTTACGTTTACATCCGGTTGTTGCGCAGAGGCGGAATAAACTGCGTTTATGGGTAGCCGCTTACAGGGCAAAGGCGTAAGGAGCGGCTATACTTTAAGCGTACCGTAATTTCCCTTGTGGGATAACCAGGCAAACTTGATAAAACTGTAGAATCATAAGCGGTTTGAGTAAAATAACTGTGGAAATTTCATCCTTAGAAATGAATAATTGGATATGAAATCCTGCATATATTAATCGATTTTGTATAAAATGGATGGTAACATCACGGAAAGTCCATTGTGAAGAATTCGTTTTCGCCTTATAATACAGACAATCATTGTATACTGTATACAGGATACAAAGTGCAATGATTATGGAAACCCGTTACGAAGACCAGATACGACCGACCGGGTTCCTCTTCATTCTTACCGTGGCAATTCTGGCTGCGGCTTCTGCGGGTATGGCGGCTATCCGGGCGGGCATTTTCCCTTACATCAGCCCTTTCACACCGCGAAACCCATCTCTTTAGCACATCTGCTGACCGACAAGGAAAACCAAACACACGGCAGGGACCACCAGATCAAATATGCTTTCACGGCAGCACCTTTTCACAGGGATTTGAAAGGTCTGGTTTTTTGTATCCTTTTGCCGCGGCTTTTGCTGACAACGAAGTCATCAATTGATGGCTTCGTTTGTATTTTATTTTGAAAAGGAGATTCCACATGAGACAAGTAGCCATTTACGGAAAAGGCGGTATCGGCAAGTCCACCACCACGCAGAACCTGACCGCGGGCCTTGGGGAAATGGGCAAGAAAATCATGATTGTGGGGTGCGACCCCAAAGCGGATTCCACGCGCCTGATTCTCGGCGGACTCGCCCAGCAGACCGTACTGGATACCTTGCGCGACGAGGGCGAGGATATCGAACTGGATCTGGTGATGAAAAAGGGCTATTCCGGCATTAAATGTGTGGAATCCGGCGGCCCGGAACCCGGCGTCGGCTGCGCGGGCCGCGGCATTATTACCTCCATTAACCTGCTGGAGCGTTTGGGCGCATACGAAGCGGATTTGGACTATGTATTTTACGACGTACTGGGAGACGTTGTTTGCGGCGGTTTCGCCATGCCGATTCGCGAAGGTAAAGCGCGTGAAATCTATATCGTTGCCAGCGGCGAAATGATGGCGCTGTATGCGGCTAACAACATCTCCAAGGGTATTCAAAAGTATGCGCGCACCGGTGGTGTGCGGTTGGGCGGCATTATTTGCAACAGCCGTAAAGTGGATGGCGAAGCCGGATTGGTGGAAGCCTTTGCCAAGGAACTGGGCAGCCAGATGATTCACTTTGTACCCCGCGATAACATGGTGCAGCGCGCCGAAATCCATAAAAAGACCGTAATCGATTTTGAGCCGGCCTGCAACCAGGCCGATGAATACCGTGCGTTGGCGCAAAAAATCGACGGCAACGACATGTTTGTTATTCCCAAGCCCCTCAAGCAGGATCGTCTGGAAGCGCTGCTGATGGAGCATGGCCTTATGGATCTGTAATACGGCAGGCGGCGTGTTTAGCATTTTACGCTGGCGACGTAGAGCCGGCTGGTTTTCATTTGTTGCCGGGAACCGGCAATAGCTTACCTGATCAATGAGGAGGAGAAAAATATGTTACTCGTAAGAGCAATTATCCGCCCCGAAAAAACCGGGCCCGTAATGCAGGAGTTGATGGACGCGGGTTTTCCCGCGGTAACCAAGATGGACGTGTATGGCCGCGGCCGCCAGCGCGGCATGGTGATCGGCGATGTGCAGTATGATGAAATCCCCAAAGAAATGCTGCTGATTGTTGTCAAGGACGAGGATAAGGACGATGTAATCCGCGTAATCCTGCGCACTGCCCGTACCGGCGAAAAAGGCCAGTTCGGCGACGGCCGTATCTTCGTTAGCCCGGTGGAGGACGCGTTCACCGTTTCTACCGGCAAGCAGGGATTGTAAGGGAGGCCGTTATGAAAGAGATCATGGCGTTCATCCGTACCAACAAAGTCAACGTAACCAAGCGCGCCTTAGGCGACGCGGGGTTCCCGTCGTTCAACTGCCGCCCGTGTCTGGGACGCGGTAAAAAGCATATCGACCCCCAATTGGTGCAGTACGTGCTGGATTCGGGCGAGCTGCCCTCCCAGCGGGTAGGCGAATCCGCTACCGAAAGCTACCGGCTGATTGCCAAACGGTTTTTCTCCATCATCGTCGAGGACGATCAGGTGGAGGCGGCGGTGAAAATCATCATCAGCGCAAACCAGACTGGCAACCCCGGCGACGGCAAAATTTTTGTAGCGCCGGTAACGGAAACCTACAAGGTGCGTACCGGGGAAACGACGCTGTAGCAAAGGAGGCTGTGGAATGAAAGCAAGGGATCGCGTGCTGGACCAATACGGGTCCAGAGTGTATAAGAACCGGAAAGACCATATTTTGCAACTGGATGAGGATAACCGGGACCAACCCATTGCCGCCAACTCCAGAACGGTGCCCGGCATTATGACCAACCGCGGCTGCTGCTATGCGGGCTGCAAGGGCGTGGTGCTCGGCCCCCTGAAGGATGCGCTGATCATTACCCACGGGCCGATCGGCTGCGGCTTCTACTCCTGGGGTACGCGCCGTAACAAGGCAAAAACCGAGAATGGGGAAGTGTTCCTGCAATACTGTTTTTCGACTGATATGCAGGAACCGGATATTGTTTTCGGCGGCGAAAAAAAGCTGCGCAAGGCTATCGAGGAAGCGATGGAGCTGTTCCATCCCAAGAGCATCCTCATCTGCTCCACCTGCCCTGTCGGCCTGATCGGCGATGATATTCACGCCATCGCGTCGGAAACGGAGAAGAAGTACGGCATTACCTGTGCGGCGTTCAGCTGTGAGGGCTATAAGGGCGTAAGCCAGAGCGGCGGCCACCATATCGCCAACAACGGCCTGATGCGCAAGGTCATCGGCACCGGCGATCTGCCGCCCAGCACCAAATACCGCGTCAACCTGATGGGCGAGTACAACATCGGCGGCGATGGCTGGGAAACCGAGCGTATCTTGGAACGCATCGGCTACGAGGTTGTGTCCGTCATGACGGGCGACGGCAGCATCGAGGCACTCAGCCATGCGCACGCTGCCGACCTGAACCTGGTTATGTGCCACCGCTCCATTAACTACATTGCCGAGATGATGAAAGACAAGTACGGCATCCCGTGGCTGAAAGTCAACTTTATTGGCGTGGAGGCGACCATACAAACCCTGCGCGATATGGCTACCTTCTTTGGCGATGAGGAGCTGAAACTGCGCACCGAAGCGGTAATTGAGGACGAGCTTTCCACCATCGCGGAAAGTGTGGCGTATTACAAGCAAAAGCTGACGGGCAAAACCGCCGCGATGTTTGTTGGCGGTTCCCGCGCGCACCACTACCAAAACCTGCTGGGCTACTTCGGGGTGGAAACGGTGCTGGCCGGGTACGAGTTTGCCCACCGCGATGATTACGAAGGCCGCGAAGTGATTCCCACCATTAAAGAGGATGCGGACAGTAAAAACATCGAGAGCCTTACGATGGAGCCGGACCCGCAAAAGTTTAGCGTGCATGTGCCTGCGGAACGCTATGAAGAACTGAAAAAAGTAATTCCGCTGGAAAGCTACCATGGCATGATTCACGAAATGAAAACCGGCAGCGTCGTGGTGGACGACCTGAACCACTTTGAAACGGAGGAGTTTATCCGCATCCTCAAGCCTGATATTTTCTTCTCCGGCATCAAGGATAAGTATGTGCTGCAAAAATCCGGGTTGGTTTCCCGCCAGTTGCACAGCTACGATTACAGCGGCCCCTACTCCTGCTTCAGCGGGGCGGTCAACTTCGCGCGGGATATTGCCATGGGGTTGTATGCTCCCGCGTGGCGGTACGTAACGCCACCGTGGAAAAACCAATCTACTCTGGAAGCCATGCTAACGGGAGGTGAAGCCTCGTGCTGAATTTAACCACCAAAGAGATGATCGACCGCACTGCGCTGCGCGTGAACCCCTGTAAAACCTGCCAGCCCGTAGGCGCGCTGTACTGCGCGCTGGGCGTGCATAACTGCATGCCGCACAGCCACGGTTCGCAGGGCTGCGTATCCTACCACCGGTCGTTCCTTTCCCGCCATTTTAAGGAACCGGCCGTTGCATCCACCAGCTCGTTTACCGAGGGTGCTTCGGTATTCGGCGGCGGCAGCAACCTGCGAACCGCGGTGAAAAACGTGTTTGCCATCTACAACCCGGATATTATCGCCGTGCACACCACTTGTTTAAGTGAAACCATCGGCGATGACGTAGGCAGCTACATCATCGAAATGGATGTGCCGGAAGATAAACTGGTCGTACATGCCAGCACCCCCAGCTATGTGGGCAGCCATGTAACGGGTTTTTACAACATGATGAGCGGCTTTATCAAGTATCTGGCGGCGTCTACCGGCAAGAAAAACGGCAAGGTGGGTATCTTCCCCGGCTTCGTCAACCCCGGCGATATCCGGGAGATGAAGCGCATCGCCTCGGCGATGGAAGTACCCTTTATCATGTTTCCGGATCAGAGCGGCGTGATGGATGCGCCCATGACCGGCCGCTACGAAATGTTCCCCTCCGGTGGTACGACCATTGAAGAAATTACCGCGCTGGGCGACTGTGATAAGGTGCTGGCGCTGGGCGCGCTCACCTGCACGGAACCTGCCAATACGCTGTACCGCAAGTGTGATGTGCCCTACGAGGTACTCCCCCTGCCCATGGGGCTGGAAGGCACCGATGATTTTGTAATGGCGCTTTCGGCGGTAAGCCAGCACAACATTGCCGCCACATTGGAAGAAGAGCGCGGCCAACTGGTGGATGTAATGCTGGATGCGCACATCTACCACTCCGGCAAGAGCGTCGCCATCTTCGGCGACCCGGATACGGTGATCGGCCTGACCCAGCTTGTGCTGGAAATGGGCATGACGCCTAAATACGTCATCACCGGTACTCCCGGCGAAGCCTTTGATAAAGCCGTCAACGAAAAGCTGTTCCGCTTTGGGCAGACGGGTGCAAAAGTAAAATCGTCGGGCGATCTGTTCGAGCTGCATCAGTGGATTAAAAACGAACCGGTGGATCTGCTGCTGGGCACCAGCTACGGCAAGCAGATTGCCAAGGCCGAAAACATCCCCTTTGTCCGTGCCGGATTCCCCATTCTGGACCGGTACGCCCACTCTTACATGCCCGTCGTGGGCTATCGCGGCGCAATGCGCATGGTGGAAATGATCACCAATGCGCTTTTGGACCATCAGGACCGGGAATGCGCCGATGAGGACATGGATGTGGTAATGTAAGCCGCTAAAGGCATCCGGCCGGGAAACCTTTTTTGCACACACAGGCAGGCATCCCGGCCGGGCGCTGAAACCGGCGCCCAAAGGAGGAACAAAGCATGAGCCAACCAGCCATTTTGGAGGAACGCAAAGGCTTTATTCATAACGGCGGAGGGGACGGCTGCGCCATCCGGTGCGAAGCCAACAGCCTTTCCGGCGCAGTCAGCCAGCGCGCATGCGTCTACTGCGGGGCGCGCGTGGTGTTAAACCCCATTACCGACGCGTATCACATTGTGCACGGCCCCATCGGCTGTGCCAGCTACACCTGGGATATCCGAGGGAGCCTGTCCAGCGGGAGTGAAGTGTACCGCAACAGCTTTTCCACTGATTTGACCGAAAAAGACGTGGTTTTCGGCGGTGAAAAAAAGTTGACCGCCGCTATCGACGAGCTGATGGAAAAACACAGCCCCAAGTTGATTTTCGTCTACGCTACGTGCATTGTCGGCGTCATCGGGGACGATGTGGAAGCGGTGTGCAGGCAGGCGGAAGAAAAGTACGGCATCCGGGTGATTCCGGTGCAGTCGCCGGGTTTTTCCGGCAATAAATCCTACGGTTATAAAATGGCGTGCAACGCCCTGATGTCGCTGATCGGCAGGCAAAAAACCGATGCGCCCAAGAGCGGCATCAATATACTGGGCGATTTTAACCTCGCTGGGGAAATGTGGATTATCCAGAATTACCTGCGGGAGATTGGCATAGAGGTGAAAGCAACGTTCACCGGGGACGCCAGTCACGATAAATTACTCCTTGCGCCCACCGCCGCGCTGAACATTGTGCAGTGCGCCGGCTCCATGACGTATCTGGCCAAGCGCATGGAGGAGGAAATGGGCATTCCGTTTATCAAAATCAGCTTTTTCGGCGTGGAGGATACCACCGCGTCGCTTATCCGCATCGCCGAGGCAATTGGCACGCCGGACATGGTGGCCAAAGCCCGTGCCTTTGCAGCCGCGAAAACGGCGGAGGTCGAACCGAAGCTGGCAAAATACCGCGCCCGCCTGCAAGGGAAAAAGGCTGCTATTTATGTAGGCGGCGGGTTTAAAGCTATCTCGCTGATCCGGCAGTTTAACGCGCTGGGGATGGAAACGGTCATGGTGGGCACCCAGACGGGCCGACCCGAGGAGTACGAGGTAATCGGGCAGCTGGTCGGCGATAACACCGTCGTGCTGGACGACGCCAACCCCGCGGAGCTGGAAACCTTTATGCGGGAAAAGGGTGCGGATATTCTGGTGGGCGGTGTAAAAGAACGGCCGCTGGCCTATAAGCTGGGCGTCGCCTTCTGCGACCATAACCATGAGCGGAAACACGCGCTGGCCGGGTATGAGGGCGTATTGAACTTTACGGAGGAAATATACCAGTCCATCATGAGCCCGGTATTCGCCCGGATTCAAACCCCGTGGATGGCGGAGAAAGGGGTATAATATGCGCCAGAATCTTGTAAACCTGAACGTGAACCCCTGTAAAATGTGTATGCCCATGGGCAGCGCGAGCGCGTTTAAGGGTATTGCCCGCTGCATGACGATACTGCACGGCTCGCAGGGATGCAGCACTTATATACGGCGGCATATGGCGACGCATTATAACGAGCCGGTGGACATTGCTTCTTCGTCGCTGACGGAGCAGGGCACGGTGTTCGGCGGCGAAAAGAACCTGATCAAGGGGCTGGAGAACCTGATTTCGCTGTACAACCCCGATGTGATCGGCGTGGCGACCACATGTCTGGCTGAAACGATCGGCGAGGATGTGGCGCGCATGGTGCGGGATTTTTACATTACCCATCCGGATTGCAGCGCGAAAATCTACACGGTTGCATCCTCCGGGTATTCCGGCACACAGTTTGAAGGGTTCTTTGCGGCGCTGTATGCCATCGTAACCCAAACGGAGATGGAGCAAACCCCGAACGATTATATCAATATCGTTACCGGGATGATCAGCCCTGCCGATATGCGCTGGCTTAAGCAGCTGGTGGCGGCCATGGGGCTGAAAGCCATTTTCCTGCCGGATGGTTCCGAAAATCTGGATGGGGGCTACCAGCCGGATTACGACCGTCTGCCGCAAGGCGGTACCACGCTTGCGCAAATCCGGCGGATGGCCGGTGCGCGCATGACCATTGAGCTTTCCACCTTTACCAATTTGGAGGTTTCCCCTGCCAAGGCGTTGTACGAACGCTACGGTGTGCCGTACCGCAGGCTGGCGATGCCCGTAGGGCTGGAAAATACCGACCGCCTGCTGGAAACGCTGGTAGCGCTGGGCGGCAGCATCACCCCGGAGCTGGAAAAGGAGCGTGCCCGCTACCTGGATGCGATGGTGGATTCCCACAAGTATAACGGGCAGGGGCGCGCGGTGGTGTATGGCGAGCCGGATTTTGTTTACGCAGTGGATAAGCTGTGTCTGGAAAATGGCATTGTGCCGGTTGTAACCGCCACCGGGGCAAAGTGCGAACCGCTGCGGCAGGCGCTGGCGCCGGAAATAGAGCAGCTGGCGGAGGTGGCTTTTGTGGAAAAAACGCTGATCGCCGATGATGTGGACTTTGATTCCATTCAAACTTGGAGCGCGGACTTTGGCGCGAATGTGATGATCGGCAATTCCGATGGTCGGCGGGTAGCGCACAAGCTGGGGCTGCCGCTGGTGCGCTGTGCATTCCCGATACACGATCAGGTAGGCGGCCAGCGCATCCGTATGCTGGGGTACGAAGGGTCGCTGACGCTGCTGGATCAGGTGACCAACGTACTGCTACTGAAAGTGGAAACGGGCTTTCGCGGGGAAATGTACGAGAAGTATTTTCAAAACCCCGTCAATCTGCCCACATCCGCTGCAAAGCCGCTGGCGGGAAGCCTGCAACAGAAAAAAGGAGAACCGCAGCAGCATGTGGAAACCACTAGCACAGCGTTAACCGCGCAGCAGCGCACACAATCCCATCCCTGCTTTAACGGGTGCGGGGGCAAATACGCCCGCATCCACCTGCCGGTTGCGCCTGCTTGCAACATACAGTGTAACTACTGTGTTCGCAAGTACGATTGCCCCAACGAATCCCGCCCCGGCGTAACCACCGCGGTGCTAAACCCCGCGGAGGCGGCGGCCCGGTACCTGCAAACCAAACAGCGCATGGAAAACCTGACGGTCGTGGGCATCGCGGGGCCCGGCGACGCGCTGGCGAACTTTGAAAACACAAAAGAAACCCTCTCCCTGATTCGTGCGCAGGATAAGGATGTAACCATCTGCCTGTCCACCAACGGGTTGATGCTGCCCCAGTATGCCGATGAGCTGGAAAAGCTGACCGTGAGCCATATTACGGTAACCGTAAACGCGGTCGATCCGCAGATCGGTGCGAAAATCTACCATCATGTGACCTATATGGGCACAACGTACACCGGGGTCGAGGCGGCAAGCATCCTGCTTTCCAATCAGCTGGCGGGCATCCGCATGATGGCGCAGCGCGGCGCGGTGGTGAAGGTGAACATCGTTATGATTCCCGGCATCAACGACCATCACATTCCCAAGGTGGTGGAAACGGTGAAACGGCTGGGCGCTACGCTGACCAACATTATGCAGCTGATTCCGGTGGAAGGCAGCGCGTTTGAGCATATTCCGCTGGTATCGTACCAGCAGATTACGCAAATGCGTAAATCCTGCGGCGAAATCCTGACGCAGATGTACCATTGCCGCCAGTGCCGCGCGGACGCTGTGGGCACCCTGCAGGCGGATGTGGACACGCAAAGCGAATGCGGCGGATGCGTCCGCCCCGAAAAGCCTGCCGTGATCGCTGCCCCGAAGCCTGCACCGGAAACCCTGCCGGTTCTGTTTGCGGTTTCCACCCGCAGCGGGCAACTGGTCGATCAGCATTTCGGTCACACCACGGGCTTTTACATTTACGAGCTGCGCGGCAAGGAAATTGCCTTTAAGGAACAGCGCACCATACAGCAGTACTGCAACGGCGGCGGCGCCTGCGAACCGCAGGGGCAAAAGAGCGCGGCGGGCTCGCTGGATAGGATACTGGATACGGTGAAGGATTGCAGCTGCATCGTCACCATGCGCATCGGCCAATCGCCCCGCAGCAAGCTGGAGGAAAACGGCAAGCGCATCCACGTTGGCTTCGGGCCGATTGAACAGGTTGTGCGCGAAGCTGCGCAAGCAATATAACGAAGTCAGGCAAGGAGGGGAAACCAACATGGTACAGCCAAAATACCACGTGCTCGTTTGCACCAGCTGCCGTATCAACGGCACCCAAAAAGGATTTTGCCATTCCAAGGGAAGTGTGAACCTGGTGGGGCGGCTCATGGAAACACTGGACGAATTTGACCTTACCTCGGATGTGCTGGTGAGCAATACCGGTTGTTTCGGCATCTGCGAAAAAGGGCCGGTAATGGTCGTTTATCCGGAGGGGATTTGGTACGGCAACCTGACGGAAGATGATATTGAGCGCATTGTGGAAGAACATTTTGAAAACGGCCGGGTCGTAACCGAGCTGCAAATATAACGGCGGTAACGCAGATGTTACTGACGGATCGAACCCTGATGGCGCTTGACGATACGCGCGTGCCGCCCGACCGGCTGCGGCGGCTGTACCTTGCGCTGATTGCGGCAGGAGTGAAGGTGCAAATCCCCTTTGCAATGGCCGATGCGCTTTCGGATGTGCTGGTACCGGAGCAAACCCTGATGGACTTTGGCGCAAAGGATTTGATACCGGCAGGCTTTGCCGGGTATATCCGCGGCGTTGGCGAGGGTGGGCAGAAGCCCCCTTCGCAAAAATACCGCTGCGGTGCGCGGGCTGTGCCGGGGACAAACGGCTGCCGCCTGCTGGTGGATGCCGATTGGTTTTTAGAAGATTACCAAACGTTGTTTGCCCGTTTCCAAAAGCAAAGCGACATGACGGCGACCCTATGCGCAAGCGGCGCGACCCCGCTGGCAACGGCACTGACGCTGGATTGGCTTCTGGGCGGGTATGGACGGGCTGTGGTATGCTGGATGGGGCGCGGCGGCTATGCCTCGCTGGCGGAAACCGTGATGGCGCTGCAGCTGCACCGGGCAGACGCGGTGTGCCCCGAAGCCCTGCGGGAAGTGGCCGACGCTTGGGAAGCGCTGACCGGGCGGGAAATTCCGCCGTACCAGCCGGTGGTGGGCAGAAGGATTTTCGATGTGGCTTCCGGGGTGCATGTGAACGCCCTGCTGAAAGACGAGGGAAGCTACGAGCCCTTCGCCCCGGATGCGGTAGGTGCCAAACGCCGGATCATTTTAGGCAAGCATTCCGGCGCAAGCGCCGTAACGGCAAGGCTTATGAATGTTGGGATAGACCCGGACGGGTTAAATGTACAGTTGCTGGCGCGCAATGTACGTGATGTAGGCGCGCGCATCGGCGAAGTGGACGATGATGCCCTGCGGCAGTTGGTATGTGAAGCCTGCAAGGAGGCGTTGGTATGAAACCGTCTGTTTTTTTAACCGATACCACCCTGCGCGACGGGGAGCAGCGCCCAGGGCTGGCGTTTTCACCGCAGACGCGCCTGCGCCTTTTGCGGGCGATGGACGACGCGGGGCTGTACCAGATGGATGCGGGCATCCCCGCCGCGGGCGCGGCGGAAAAGGATGTGCTGTGCGAAATGATGGCGCAGCGCCAGCAGATCAAGGTTTCTACATGGAACCGCATGTGCGTTTCGGATATCCGCGACGCGATGGACGTGCGCCCGGACGTGATCCACATCAGCGTACCGGCTTCGGACAGGTTAATCAGTCATGTGCTGCACAAGGATAGGGAATGGGTGCAGCACTCCCTTTTAACCTGCGTATCCCTCGCGAGAGAACAACGCTATGAGGTTACCGTCGGCTTTCAGGATGCGTCCCGTGCCGACCGGGTGTACATGGCGCAACTCAGCAACAGCCTGATTCCCTTGGAAGTTACGCTGGTGAAGCTGGCCGATACCGTAGGCACGCTCACTCCGCAGGCGACCCGCGAGCTGGTGGGGTTTATGGCGGAAAATACGGCACTTCCGCTGGGCATACATACCCATAACGATTTGGGGATTGCCGTACCCGTGGCGATTGAGGCCATCAAGGCGGGGGTACGGCATGTGGATGCCACCTGCTTCGGTATTGGGGAGCGGGCGGGCAATTGCGACCTTTTTACTCTGGTGGAATACGGCCTGCCGGTGTTTGAACCTGCGCCGCCGTTTGCCGGCGCGCGCAAGCTGAAACGCAAGGCGGTCGATATTCTCGATATGGCACTATCCCAAAGGAGAACCCGAAATGTATCAGCTTAAGGAGGAACAGAAAATGAAAAAGTTATGCAAAGGATTATGGACAGGGATATTGATTGTCGCGCTGCTGGTGGCTGGCATGGGCGGCGCACTGGGCGAAACGGCGGATGCGCCGCAGGTGGATCTGCTGGTGAGCGCCGCGGCGAGCCTGACGGACGTGATGCCGATGATTGCCGATGCGTACGCGCAGGTTGCGCCCAACGTAACGGTTACGTATACCTATGGCTCATCCGGCGCGCTGCGTGCGCAAATTGAGGAAGGCGCGCCCGCGGACGTGTATGTTTCCGCCAATCAAAAACATATGAATACCTTGCTTTCGGAAAGTTTGATACTGGAAGGCAGCAACCGGGATGTGCTGGAAAATAAAGTAGTGCTGATTGTGCCGCTGGACAGCGCTTTGGGGCTGACCTCGTTTGCAGAAACCGCGCAGGACGCGGTGAGCATGGTTGCCATGGGCGAACCGACGGCTGTGCCTGCCGGACAATATGCCCAGCAGGTGTTTGAAAGCCTCGGCATTTGGGAAACCATCTCGGCGAAAGCCAATTTTGGCAGCGATGTACGCCAGGTACTCACGTGGGTGGAAAACGGCGAAGTGGATTGCGGCGTGGTGTACGCGACTGATGCGATGACCAGCGATATGGTCGCGGTCGTGGCTACCGCCCCCGAAGGCAGCTGCGATAAGATTATCTACCCGGCCGCCGCGCTCGCCAGCACGGCCAATGCCGATGCGGCGCTGGCGTATCTGGATTTCCTGCAAACGGACGAAGCGCAGGCAATATTCGCCTCCTTCGGGTTCTCGCCCGCCCCTGCGGCGGAAGCGGAATAACCCTATCCGCCGGGCGCCGCAATGCGCGGCGCCCGGCAGGCAGGCGATTGCCCGCGGCGTACTACGAACGAAGGCTGACCTATGCTGGGTTGCTCCCGCACGCATGCCACCAAAGAAAAACGGCTCGCGGACGGAAGCATCGCGGGCTTTTCATGTTACAATAGGGATAACCTCGTTGGCCGTTAGAGCATAGGGGCAAAATGATTCTTGCCGAACCGGCCGGGAAGGAGCAACCGTATTGGATTATTCTCCGTTGTTTATTTCCATAAAAGTATCATTGCTGGCAACGGTGTTTACCTTTGTTTTCGGGGTGTTGGCCGCGCGTTTTGTGGTGCGTCTGAAACACTGCCAAAGCATCATCGACGGCATTTTTACCCTGCCGATGATATTGCCGCCTACGGTTGTAGGCTTTTTTCTGCTGTTGATTTTCGGTAAAAACGGGCTGCTGGGGCAGCTGCTGGCGCTGATGAACGCATCGGTGGTTTTTACATGGTGGGCGGCGGTCATTGCCGCGACGGTCGTATCCTTTCCGCTCATGTACCGTACAGTACGCGGCGCGTTTGAAGAAATGGACAGCGATATTGTAAACGCTGCGCGCACGCTTGGGTTTGGCGAATACGCTATTTTCTTTCGTATTATTTTGCCCAATGTGGTGCCCAGCATCATCGCGGGTACGGTGCTGGCGTTCGCCCGTGCGCTGGGGGAGTTTGGCACGACCATTATGCTGGCGGGTAACATCCCCGGCCGTACGCAAACCATGGCGATTGCCGTGTATACGGCGGTGCAGAGCGGTAACCGGGAGCTGGCATTCCGCTGGGCGGTCATCATCTGCGCGATCTCCTTTGCATCCATGTTTGCCATGAACGCCGTGAACAGCCATTTCCGTAAAAAACATGTGAAACGGGGTGGCATTTGATGGCGCTGACCGTGAACATACAAAAGCAACTGGGAGATTTCCGGCTGGACGTCGCCTTTGAGGCGGGGGATGAGTGGCTGGGGATATTGGGCGCATCCGGCTGCGGCAAAAGCGTAACCCTCAGGTGCATCGCGGGCATTGAAAAACCGGATTGCGGCCTGATCAAGTATAACGATCATGTCTGGTTTGATTCTGAGGCGAAGATCAACCTGCCGCCCCAAAAACGCAGTGTGGGGTATCTGTTTCAAAGCTATGCGCTTTTTCCGCACATGACGGTGGAGCAGAATATACAAGCCGGAGTACGCCGGGAAGAGCCGGACAAGGCGGCCGAAGTGCGCCGGATGATTGACCTTTTATATCTGTCGGGGCTTGAAAAAAAACGACCCGGGCAGCTGTCCGGCGGACAGCAGCAACGGGTGGCGCTGGCGCGGCTATTGGCCTCCCGGCCGGAAATCGTACTGCTGGACGAACCGTTTTCCGCGCTGGACAGCCACTTGAAATGGCGCATGGAACGTGAGCTGATACAAACGCTGGAATCCTTCCGCGGTACAGTGTTGATGGTATCCCATAACCGGGATGAGATGTACCGCATGTGCGGGCGCATCTGCGTTTTCGGCAGCGGACGGGTGGACGCCATCGGCAGCCGGGAGCAGGTATTTTTAGCGCCCCATACCCAAAGCGCCGCCATCCTGACGGGATGCAAAAACATCAGCGTCATGGAAAAGCGCGGCGAGTACACTGTATATGCGGCTGATTGGGGCATGACGCTGACAACTGCGCAGCCGGTGCCGCCGGAAGCGCGTTATATTGGCTTGCGCGCCCATTGCATTCACCTGAAAAATACGCCAAACGGCAACCCGAATACCCTGCCGGTTACAGCGGAGCAGACAATCGACAATCTATTTTCCATGGTGGTAATGGTAAGGCCGCAAGGCGGTGCGGCGATACAGACCGAGATGATAAAAGCCATCTGGGAAGCTGTGAAAAACGGGCCGCTGTATCTTTCCGTGCCGCCGGAGGAAGTGCTGTTTTTAGTATAGATACGGATAGCGTATACGGAAAACCCGCCGCCATCCTGCAGGATGGCGGCGGGTTTTCACGATCTTGAAAATTATATATTGTAACAAATGTATCATTTACAAAATGCATGTAATATTTTTACATTTTTATGGTATGGTATATTTATATAATAATGATTACGAATTATTTATAATGCAAGGAGCCTGTAGAATTGAAGCATAAAAAGCAACGCCGGTTATCCATCTTCCTTGCTGTTGTTATGATCGGCTGTATGGCTGTTACCTATATATATGAATCCAGGCAAAACGATGCGACCGATCCGCAGGTTGCAAAAGCGGAAGAAATATCAGAGACTATCCATGAAGCCATCGGGCAGTATCACAACCGGAAACCAAATGCTTTGGCGGCCTTGAAAAACACAACAAAGAATACCACGGTGAAGGCGGAATTGGTTTTTCAGGGGCTTGGCGATGCGGCGGCCATGAGAAGCCTGCTTGGTTTGCTTTCGCAATACGATGTAACGCCCGTTTTTTTTGTGACCAGCGAGGATGTACAAAATCACCCGGACAGTCTCGCGGTCGCTTCGGACGCGGGGTGTATGCTGGGCGTTGTCTATTCCGGCGAAAGAGAGCTGGAAAATGATGCGATTGCGGACGAGGTGATCACCGCTTTGATGCGGGAAGGAATGCTGATACAGGAAACCATCGGCAGATGGCCGACACAGGTTTTGTGTATCGGCACGGAAGCGGATGGGTTACCGGCGCTGGCCTATGCCTGCGGTATGGATACGGTTGTTGTGCCAGCGCAGGTGGTTTCCCTTTCGGATATTGCATCCGCATCGCGGGCGCAAACAATTGTCGGCCAGCTGGCGCGGGGCGCCATTCTTGGTGTTGATCTAAGCGATCCTGGTGATTCGCCGGCTGAAGCTGTCTTTCAACTATGCCTTGCGCTTCGCTCGACCGATCTGCCGCTGAAAGCGGAAACGTTATTAAGCAGCGGTTCGGCCCCGGCTAAGGCCGTAACGATGGTTTATACATCCGAACGGGCGGCGGCCTTTACGTTTTCCTGTCTTGATAATTTGCAGGAGCTGGAATATACGCTTTCTGCGCTCAAAGACAGCGATAGCAAAGCCACTTTCTTTGTGACCCCTAAAGAGGTGACGGAGAAATCCGCAGAAATCAGAAAAATCCTTCATAGCGGCCACGATGTTGGCATTTCTGTTTGGGCGCCGCTTTATACGGATGCGGAGTCGATGCTGCTGGATATACTGTTGGCGGATGAGATACTTCGTGAAACATATGGGTATATGGGCGATATAGCCATCCAGCCCGCATATGGATATATCAACGATATGCTGCAAACAGCCTGCGGGGCGGGCGGCTATACGCTGATTTCATCCACGCTGGAGGCAACCCGCGCGGAGGATGCGCGGGCAACGGATGCGGCCGGAATTGTCAACCTTCTGTTCCCGTATGATTACAGCGTTTTAAAGCGTGGCGAGATCGTTCATTTTCAAATGAATCTGTATCAAAACAAGAATACGATGATCGGGGATATGATTCGGCTGATTGTGCGGGATCATAATATTTACACGGTAAAGCCTGTTATGGAAATTGCTTTAAGCGATCAGTGCACCTATCAGTATCCACTTGCGGACGAAGACATATTACCCGAAGTTAAAGATAAAATTCATACGGGACAATTGGTTGGGGATGCAGTAGTTACCATGGCGAACCGGTATATCGGTACAAAATGGGCTTGTGATTCGCATACGCTGCCCGGCTTTAGTAAAACGGAAATGAAACGGTTGGATCAAACCGGGCTAGTCCCCAACAATGAGAATATGGTTTTCCTCTCGTTTGACGATTGGGGCTCGGATAAAGTCATTACCAATATTCTGGACGTGTTGGCGAAGCATAACGCACAGGCGACGTTTTTTATCCTCACACAGCACGTATCCCAAAACCCAAACCTCTTGCGCGCAATCGCCGATGCCGGGCATACCATTGGATGTCATTCCAATATGCACCTCCGGCTGGCAAATTCTTTGGGTAATTCCAGATACGCAGAGTTGAATAGTCAGCAGTGCACACAACTGGAAGCGGATTTGGTTACCGCATACCATACGCTGCAATCGGTTGTCGGTGATATGACGCATGGACACCGCCCTTCTCTTACCCGCTTATTTCGCCCGCCAACGCTCGCGGTCAGCAAAGAAGGGCTTACGACTGTTTTTGACTGTGGATTCTCCTATTCGGTATCGGGCAGTTATTCGCCGGAGGATTATTATGCGACCAGCGCAGAACCGTTGGCAGCCGGCTTGGCAAAGCACACGCAAAGCGGGGCTGTATTGGTTTTGCATATGTTAAATAACAGCATCTATACGGCTGAAGCGCTGGATATATATTTAACGGAAATGGAAAGTACCCACGCCGACGCTCCTTACCGGTTCGTCGGGCTTGACAGTGTATTAACGGATACTACGGAAGAATAAGGACTTCTGCCTGCTGAAAAAGCCGAATCTGCGTTGTCAGCTACGGGCGGGTAAAAGAAATCACTTATGCACGAAACAGCTTGCCCCAAAAGACCCATCCGCGCTGCCGGCATCTCGAACTTTTCAACAGAATGGCAGTGTGATATTTAAACAAGATTTTGAGCGACAAGGAAGCTCCATAGCACAGCTATGGAGCTTCCTTTATGTACTGGTTTAAATACGTGGGTACCGGTACGGATACAAGGTGTTTATATTAGGCTACCTGGTCAAACTGGCTGTTGTACAAATCAGCATAGAAGCCTTTTTGTGCCAGCAGTTCCTCGTGGTTGCCGCTTTCCACAATATCACCGTCCCTGAGTACTAAAATCAAATCGGCGTTCTTAATGGTGGACAGGCGGTGCGCAATCACAAACGAGGTGCGGCCGTGGGTCAGCTTATCCATAGCGCGCTGTACAATCCGCTCGGTACGTGTATCCACGGAGCTGGTCGCTTCATCCAGAATGAGGAAGGGCGCGTTGCGGATCATAGCGCGTGCGATGGTAATCAGCTGCTTCTGCCCTTCGGAAAGGCTGGTTTTCGCGTCCAGCACGGTATCGTAACCGCCCGGTAATGTGCGGATGAAGTGGTGCAGGCCGACGGTTTTGCTGGCTGCGATGACCTCCTCGTCGGTTACGTCCGGCTTGCCGTAGGCGATGTTATCGCGGATGGTGCCCTCAAACAGCCACGTATCCTGCAATACCATGCCGAACTGGTCGTGCACCGCACTGCGGGTCATCGCGCTGATGGGCGTGCCGTCCAGCAGTATTTCGCCGCTGTCTACTTCATAGAAGCGCATTACCAGATTAACAATGGTGGTTTTACCCGCACCGGTGGGGCCGACAATGGCAACCTTCTGCCCGGCTTTTACCTTGGCGGAGAAATCGTGGATGATGGTTTTATCCGGCGAGTAACCAAAGGTGACGTGCTTAAACTCCATATCGCCATGGACGTTAGATAAGGTAAGGGTTTTGCCGCTTTCGTCGGCCAATTCCTTCTCGTCCAAGAACTCGAATACGCGCTCACCCGCCGCAGCGGTGCGCTGCAGGTTGTTAAAGGCCTGCGCAATCTGCGAAAGGGGCTGGGTAAACAGGCGGACGTACAGCATAAAGGCGACGATAACGCCAAAGCTGATCACGCCGTTCATGGTCAGCGCCGCGCCGACAACGCAGACCGCCACATACCCGAGGTTGCCCACAAAGGTCATCAGCGGCATCATCAGGCCGGAAAGGAACTGCGATTTCCAAGCGTTGTTGTACAAATCGGTATTGATGGTTTCAAAGGTTTCCTTGGCTTCGCGGTCGCCGTTGTATACTTTCACCACATTGTGGCCGGTGTAAATTTCCTCGATGTGGCCGTTGATGGCGCCCAGCGCATTCTGCTGGCCCGAGAAGTATTTTTGGGATTTGCGCATGAGTACCATCATCAGCACAAAACCAAGCAGGCTGGTGCCGATGGCGGTAACCGCCATAATCCAGTTGTTGTAGAACATCATCACCAGCGAACCGACAAACATCGTCAGCGCCGATACCAGCGCGCCGACGCTCTGGTTCAGCGTTTGGCCGATGGCGTCCACATCGTTGGTTACGCGGCTGAGAATGTTGCCGTAACTGGTAGAGTCGAAGTACTTCAGCGGCAGTTTGTTCATCTTATAGGAGATGTCCGTGCGCATCCGCTTGGAAATCTTCTGTGTGATGGTCGCCATGATGTAGCTTTGGAAAAAGTTCAGCAGCGTAGCGCCGCCATACAGGGCGATCAGCGTCCAGCCGATGGTGGCAATCGCCGTCAAGTCGATACCGCCAAACGGGGAAAGCCCTTTGGTGATTTCGTTGGTCAGGGTTTTCAGCAGGTCCGGGCCGATAATTTGCAGCAGCGTGCCCGCCGTGGCGGCAATCAGCGCGACAATAATACCGGGCAAATATTGTTTACAATAGGCGATCAGGCGGCGCATGGTAGCCTTGAAGCTCTTGGGTTTTTCCACTACGCCGCCCATGGGGCCGTGGCCGCCCATCGGTCCGCGCCCCATCATGGGGCCCCGGCCCATCATCGGGCCGTGCTTTTGTTCACCGGCGGTACCGGGCATAGTTTGCTTTTGTTCACTCATACGGCCAATTCCTCCTCGCTCAACTGGGACATGGCAATTTCGCGGTAGACATCGCAGGTTTTCAGCAGCTCTTTGTGGGTGCCGATGCCGACTACGTTGCCCTCATCCAGCACGACGATTTTTTCCGCGTTCATAATGGTGCCGATTCGCTGGGCGACGATCATGCTGGTAACGCCTGCGGTTTCCCGCTTGAGCGCTTCGCGCAGCTGGCGGTCGGTGCGGTAATCCAGCGCGGAAAAACTATCGTCAAAAATGTAGATTTCCGGTTTGCGGCATACGGCGCGTGCAATGGAGAGGCGCTGCTTCTGTCCGCCGGATACGTTGGTGCCGCCCTGCGCAATATCGGCGTCGTACGAGTTGTCCATTTTCTCCACAAACTCCGTGGCTTGCGCAATGGCTACGGCGCGTTTTACATCGTCCTCACCGGCCGGGCCCTGCCCGTTATCGCCGTAGGCGACGTTGCTTGCGACGGTGCCCATAAACATAACGGCTTTCTGGGGTACATAGCCGATTTTATTATTCAGCTCCGCCTGCTGATATTCTTTTACGTTCAGGCCGTCCACCAGTACTTCGCCGCTGGTAGCGTCAAAGAAACGCGGCACCAGGTTGATTACCGTACTTTTGCCGCTGCCGGTGGAGCCGATAAAGGCGATGGTTTCACCTTTTTTCACGGTAAAGCTTACGTCGTGCAGCACATCCTCGGACGCGCCTGGGTAGCGGAAGCTGACGTGGTTAAAGGTAACTTCGCCTTCCATGCCCGCTTTGCCGTTTGCCTGACTGCCCTCGATGATAGTGGGTTCGGTATCCAGCACTTCGTTAATACGCTTGGCCGACACCATGGCGCGCGGCAGCAGCACGAACACCATAACCAGCATCATCAGCGACATGATCACCTGCATAGCGTAGGAGGAGAACACCACCATGTTGGAAAACAGGGTGAGTTTCGCCATCAGCTGCGCGGTGTTGATCAGGTAAGCGCCAATCCAGTATATTGCCAGCGTAAGGCCGCTCATGACGGCGGTCATTACCGGCATCAGAATCGCCATACTGCGGCTGGTAAACAACTGGTTACGCGTTAATTCTTCGTTAGCGGTTTCAAACTTGCCGTTTTGGTAATCCTCGGCGTTATAAGCGCGTACAACGCGCACACCGGTAAGGTTTTCCATGGTGACGCGGTTGAGGTTATCGGTCAGGGTTTGCATCATCTTGAACTTCGGCAACACGAAGATGAGCAGTAGCGTCATCATCACCAGTACAACGAGCATCGCAACACCGGTAGCCAGCGTCCATTCGTACCCTTTTCCGGCGATTTTCAAAACCGCCCACACAGCCATGATGGGCGCACGGATGATGATTTGCAGCCCCATGGTCACTAGAATCTGGATTTGGGTTACGTCGTTGGTGGAGCGGGTAATGAGGCTTGCGGTGGAAAAATGGCTGATCTCCTCCATGGAGAAGCTTTGCACCTTGTCAAACTGCAAACTGCGCAGCCGCTGGGAAAACGAGGCTGCAATGCGGGCGGCGAAAAAGCCGACTACGGCGGCGGAGACAAATGTACCCAGCGCGCACAGCAGCATGTAGCCGCCTTGCAGCCAGATTTCGCCAATATCGCTGCCCTGGGTTTGGGTAAGTACGGTAATGCGGGACATATAATCCGGCAGTTTCAGGTTTAACCATACCTGAATGATAATGAAAACGAAGCTTACGGCGATCTGAACCCATTCCGAACGGTTCAGCCGTCTGAGAATTTTAGCCATAACCTCTTCCTTTCTTCTTACAACAACATCACGGCAAACGCGAATAGGGTTTTCGTGCTCTGCCAAGTTTATGGTCCCGGTCCGGTCATGCTGTTTGCAGGCGGAGAAGAACCAGGCAGTACACAAGGGTGTTATTTTGCATTTGCCTGGGAACGGACGGGCGGCTTACGCCTGTGCTCATGCCCGGTTTCGCCATGGCAATGTTCGTGCAGAGCAGAGTGCATCTCCACAACGATTCTTGCCACTTTGCCGGAAAGCCGCACAAACTCGCGCGCATCATCCTCACCCAGCGTCTCAAGCATCTGCACCATATGCTCGGACATGGCTTGCTGCCCGCGTTTGGCTGCGGCAAGCCCTTCCTCCGTAAGGTGTACGATAATTCTGCGGCGGTCCGCCGGATCGATCTGCCGGGTAACAAGCCCTTTGCGTTCCAATGTATTCAGCGTCGCGGCCATCCGCGCGCTGCTGATGTTCATTGCCTGGCTGATCTCGCTGGGCAGCACGGGACCCTCGTGTTGAAACGCATACTGCAGCACAAAGGCTTCGCCGCGCATACGGTCTCCCAACTCCCGGTGCGGCTTGCTCTTATTCATCAAATACATACTGTACATCAGTTCCTGTGCCAACGCGTGATAATCCATAGCCATCCTCCTCGGATCAAATTAACGAACATCGTTAGTAATATAATAGTGTTAGCTATTAATGTCAATCCATTTTTCGCATTTTTAATAGAATTCTCATTTTGTTAACAATTACGGGTACGGGATATGGAAAAGGCGATAATAAAAAAATTCACACAGATTGTAAATTTGTCGGTACAAATCAGAAAAAATACGGTATAATGTTGCTTGGATGAAAAGACCGTTAACAGACGGGCCGGCACGCGGGGCCGGAACCGGAAAGGTAGATACGCAAGCGCTTTTAGCGTAGTGTGGCAGGCAAAGTATACGGCTTTTCAACAGGCGGGCTTAGCAAAGCCAGATAAAAAAGTAATCATAACAAATTGGGAGGTAACGATATGTTCAAGGATTATGAATTTTGGTTCGTCGTCGGTTCGCAGTTCCTCTACGGCCCCGAAGTACTGGATACCGTAGCGGCGCGCGCCGCTGAAATGGCGGAGAAGATGAACGCAAGCGGCAAACTGCCCTGCAAGATCGTCTACAAAGTAACGGCCAAGACCAATGCGGAAGTCACCAAAATTGTGCAGCAGGCGAATTACGATGACCGCTGCGCGGGCATCATTACCTGGTGCCATACCTTCAGCCCCAGCAAAATGTGGATCAACGGCCTCAGCGCCCTGCAAAAACCCTACTGCCATCTGGCGACGCAGTACGGCATGGAAATTCCCAATGAAGAGATCGACATGGACTTTATGAACCTGAATCAGGCGGCGCACGGCGACCGTGAGCACGGGTTTATTGCTGCGCGGCTGCGTATGCCCCGCAAGGTGGTTGCCGGGTACTGGCAGGACGAGGACGTGCAAGAGCGGCTGGGCGAGTGGATGCGCGCCGCGGTCGGCGTAGCCTTCTCCAAGAGCCTGAAGGTAATGCGCTTTGGTGATAACATGCGCGAAGTGGCTGTGACCGAGGGCGATAAAGTAGAAACGCAAATCAAGCTGGGCTGGCAGGTAAACACGTGGCCGGTCGGCACGCTGGTGGAAACCATGGACGCGGTAACCGAGGCGGAGATTGACGCTTTGATGGCCGAGTACGAGGCGCAGTACACCATTAACACCGATAACATCGAGGCGGTTCGCTATCAGGCGCGCGAAGAAATCGCCATGAAGAAGATGCTGGATGCGGAAGGCTGCATGGCTTACTCCAACACCTTCCAGGATTTGTACGGCATGAAACAGCTGCCCGGGCTGGCCTCCCAGCACCTGATGGCGCAGGGCTACGGCTACGGCGGCGAGGGCGACTGGAAGGTAGCTGCCATGACCGCGATTATGAAGGCAATGAGCGAAGGGAAAACCGGCGGTACCGCTTTTATGGAGGATTATACCTATCATCTGGTCAAGGGCAGCGAGTTCAGCCTTGGCGCGCACATGCTGGAGGTATGCCCGTCGCTGGCGGCGGATAAACCCCGCATCGAAGTGCATCCGTTGGGCATCGGCGACCGTGACGATCCCGCCCGTCTGGTGTTTGAAGGGCATGAGGGCAAGGCCATCGTAGTCAGCCTGATCGATATGGGCGGCCGGATGCGCCTGATCTGTCAGGATATTGAGTGCATTAAGCCGATTATGGAAATGCCCAATCTGCCTGTGGCGCGTGTGATGTGGAAACCCATGCCCAGTCTGGCGGCCGGCATCGAATGCTGGATCACCGCGGGCGGCGCGCACCATACCGTGCTCTCCTACGATGTTACAGCCGAGCAGATGCGGGAATGGGCGACCATGATGGGCATTGAGTATGTGCATATCGGCGCCGATACCACCCCCGAAAAGCTGGAGGATGATCTGTTCCTCAAAGACTTGGCATGGAAACTGCGTTAAACGCCGACTGATACCCCCCGTACACCGCCGGATTTTTACGATGGCTAGGATACTTTTCTACAACAGCGGTATTGCCGCAGCATGGAAAGGAATCAGAGCCGCGTAAAAAGCAGCCTGCGGTGTACGGTTTTTTGCGTTTATTGATATATAAAGAGGCAAAACAAATGTTACCGAAGGATCGGCTACCGTACGGAGCACTGCCAACGGAGGCGTGCCAGCCGACTGTTGTGAGTTCGAGGTAATGGGTGGCATCGGCTGCCCTGTGTTTGTTTGTAATGCTTTTATTTTATATGACGGATTGGAACAGCCGGTGAAAACCGGACGGTGAAACCGGCTTTGCATCTCGGGAAAAGCCTGATGGGAAAAGGCTTTCCAAAGATCATGGCCGTCCACTCAAAGCATTTGCTGCGCAAGGAGACGGGGCTTTGCACAATGCCGGTAGTTCCTTTGCGATTGCTATGTAAGGATACTGTAAAAACAGTAATTGTACATTCCTGCGCTTGACAGCATTTTTGCCGTGCCCTATAATTAGTGCCAAGTTCATTTTTGAAACGCCGCAATGAAGCGATGATGCTTCGTTGCGGCGTATTGCATTTTTGGAGATGATTGGTATGACCGGCGCGGAGATTAAAACGGCCCTGAAACAGTATAACCTGCAGTCCTGGAGCAAACAGGCGGGACTGAACCCGATACCGGTGGAACGCGGCGAAGGCATTTATTTTTGGGATACGGACGGGAAACGCTATTCCGATATGTCCTCCCAATTGGTGAATATGAACCTTGGCTTTGGCAACAAAGCCATCGGCGATGCAATCAAGGCGCAAGTGGATCAGTATTGCTTTGTTTCGCCGGGGTACGGCTCTGAAGCCCGCGCGAAGCTGGCGGAGAAGATCATCAGCCTGATGCCGGATAATATGGGCAAGGTGTTTTTCACCAACGCCGGTGCGGATGCAAACGAGAACGCCATCAAAATGGCGCGCATGTTTACCGGACGCCATAAGGTGTTCAGCCGCTACCGCAGCTACCACGGCTCCTCCTTCGGCGCTGGCAACCTGACGGGCGAACCCCGCCGCTACCCGCTGGAACCGGGCATTCCGGGCTTTATCAAATTTTTTGATCCTTACATCTACCGCGAAGCTATCCGTTTTGAAAGTGAAGCGGAAGCGACGAAATATTATCTCGCGAAGCTGGAAGAGCAGATTGTGTACGAAAATCCCGGCGATGTGGCCGCCATTGTACTGGAAACCATCACCGGTTCCAACGGCGTGATCATCCCCCCGGAAGGGTATCTGCCCGGCGTACGCGCCATCTGCGATAAGTACGGCATTATGCTGATCTGCGATGAAGTAATGGCTGGCTGGTGCCGCACCGGTACAATGTTTGCCTTTGAGCATTTCGGCATCAAGCCCGATATGGTCACCTTCGCCAAAGGCGTTACCTGCGGTTATGTACCGCTGGGCGGCGTGGCTGTAAGCAAAGCGGTAGCCGCGTACTTCGATGATCACCTGCTCTCCTGCGGCCTTACATACAGCGGTCACCCGCTGGGCTGCGCGGCGGGCGTGGCGTGCGTGAACTATTATGAAGAAGCGCACATTATGGAGCACGTAAACGAAGTGGGCGCGGTGCTGAAAGCACAGCTGGAAGCCCTGAAGGAGAAGCATCCCTGTGTGGGCGATGTCCGCTCCATCGGCCTTTTCTCGGCTGTGGAACTGGTGAAGGATAAAGAAACCCGCGAAGCGCTGGTGCCGTACGGCCGTGACCCCGATGGGGTGATGGGCGGTATTAAGGGCAAACTGGCTGCCAAAGGGTTTATGACGTACACACACGAAAACATCGTCATCGTAGCGCCTCCCCTCATTATTACGGAGGAACAGCTGTTGGAAGAACTCGCCAAGCTGGACGATGTTCTGACGGAAGTGGACGCTACGCTGTAACGGAGGAATGTGAATGCCCTTTACACTGAAAACCCCGCAATGTACCGTGCTTGGGCAGGGCGCATTGCAGACTGCTAAACAGGAACTGCTCGCTATGGGGCAGAAGGCGATGCTCGTAACCGGTAACGTGGTCAAAAAAGGCGCGGCCTTTACCGAGCTTACGGCACTGCTGAGCGAAAACGGCGTAGCTTACGAAGTTTTCTCGGATATCCCCGGCGAGCCGGACGACCTGATGGTCGCGGCGGGCGTTGCGGCTTACCTCGCCGCCGGATGCGATTTTATTATCGGTCTTGGCGGCGGAAGCCCCTTGGATACCGCCAAAGCCATTGCCGCAGGGGTGGTGCTCCCCGGCAGCGTATGTAAGTACGCCGGGCAGGAGATTGCGGCGGATGTGCCGCCGATGGCGCTGATCCCCACCACCGCGGGCACCGGCTCGGAGACGACAAAGTTCACGGTGATTACCGACCACGAACACGGCGCGAAGCTGCTGCTCAAGGGTGACGCACTGCTGCCGAAACTGGCGATTGTGGATTATACCTACACACTTTCCGCCCCCGCCGGGCTTACGGCGGCGACCGGTATGGATGCGCTGACCCACGCGGTGGAAGCCTACACCAGTAAGAAAGCATCTCCGCTGACTGATCCGTACGCGATCGATGCGACCCGCCGTATTTTCGACAGTTTGCCGGCTGCCTGCAAGGACGGCAGCGATAAGCAGGCGCGCGAGTCGATGGCGATTGCGGCGTACGAAGCCGGGGTTTGCATCAGCAACGCGTCGGTCACGCTGGTACACGGGCTTAGCCGCCCCATTGGCGCCAAGTTTCATGTGCCGCACGGGCTGTCCAACGCGATGCTGCTGGCGCCCTGCCTCACCTTCGCGGCGAAGGGCGCGCCGGAGCGTTTTGCCAAATTGTCTCGTGCCTTAGGCTTTGCCGGGCGGGACGAAAGCAACACCCATGCGGCATCCGCACTGGTGGAAAAGCTGGCGGAATTATCCAAAACACTGGAAATACCGACCCTCGCTGCCTACGGCGTACCGGAAGCGGACTTTATGGCCGCGATACCCCAGATGGCCAAGGAAGCCCTGCAAAGCGGCAGCCCGGCCAACACCCTGTGCGATGTAACCGTCGCTGACGCTGAAACACTCTACAAAAGCCTTTACTGATCGACTGCTTTTCACCATCACCGAAAAGCGGCACAAAGGAATATTTGCCCGCATTACAAAGGCGTAAGGCGAGGAATCACCTTGCGCCTTTGTGTTTATTTTTTCCATTTCTGAAAGGGAATACGAAAACGGAGGGAACGTAATGCAATTAGCCAGGAAGGTGCCGCAGATCAATACAGGGTTGGATGACGGCGTGGAAATTAAAATCAACGATATGTCCGTGCGTTTTCCGGATAAAAGCGGAAGCGGATGGATCGACGCGTTGGTAAACGTAAATCTGGATATTCAAAAAGGTGAGTTTGTTTCGCTGGTCGGCCCGTCCGGCTGCGGAAAAACGACGCTGCTGCGCACGATTGCCGATTTGCAGCAGCCCTCCAGCGGGCTGATCAGCGTGCGCGGGCAAAGCCCCCGGGAGATCCGGCTGCAAAAGAAGTTTGGCATCGTGTTCCAAAGCCCGGTGCTGTACGATTGGCGCACAGCGCGCCGTAACGTGTGCATGCCCATGGAGCTGATGGGTATCCCCAAAAAGCAGCGCACCGAAACCGTAAGCGAAATGCTGGAGATGGTTAACCTGCTCGGATTCGGGCATAAATACCCGCATCAGCTTTCCGGCGGTATGCAGCAGCGCGTAGGCATCGCCCGGGCGCTGGCCATCAAGCCCGAAATTTTGCTGATGGACGAGCCGTTTTCGGCGCTGGACGAGTTTACCAAAGAAAAGCTGAACGAAGAATTGCTTTCCATTTGGAGCAAGGCGAAAAAAACCGTCGTGTTCGTTACCCATAACATTGCGGAATCCGTTTTCCTGTCCGACCGCGTGGTTGTGCTTTCGCCGCACCCCGGCCGGGTTTCCGCCGTGGTGGATATCGACCTTCCGCGTCCCCGCCACCTGGCTATTAAGGATACGCCCGCGTTTAGCGCGCTGGTCGCCAAAGTACGCAACAGCTTCGAGGGGGTGTAGCCTTTTGAAGCGCATCGACTGGAAAAAGTTCTGGGCGTCCCCCAAGTGGGTTACGGTGGTATGGGTGCTGGGGCTGATTGTGGTATGGGAAATCGGCGCGTTCATCATCGCGGGCGTAAAGCGCACGCCGGAGAATGTGCTGCCCCACCTGTACCAGATTATCGGCTCGGTATTCAGCACCAAAATGGTGAACGGTTCGCAGACGGCAACACAGATTGTTTTGTCCAACACGTGGATTACGCTCATGCGCGCGGGCATTGGCTTTGGCTTTGGCGCGCTGGTGGGTTTCGCGCTCGCTTTGCTGATGAGCCGGTTTACCGTAATTGAAAAAATGATTTTTCCGTACCTGATGATCATTCAGATGATCCCGATTCTCGGCATGGCGCCGATCGTGCTGGCGATTACCAAGGATATTGATAAGAGCCGTATCGTAATCGCCGCCATTCTGACATTCTACCCTGTGGCGACCAACACGCTTTCCGGCTTTAAAGCGGTTGAAAAGGAAAAGCAGGAACTGCTGTATTCTCTGGCTGCCAGCCGGTGGGATGTGTACCGCAAACTGCTGATTCCATACAGCATGCCCTACCTGTTTACCGGGCTTAAAATCGCGGCCCCGATGGCGATTACTGCTTCAATTCTGGTGGATACCCTGCAGGGCGGCGGCGGACTTGGCTGCATGATGAGCCAATCGCTCAAACACGCTATGACCATCTACGTTTTCTGGCAGATTGTATTTGTCAGCGCGATTGTCGGCATCCTGAGCTATCAGCTGATGGCGTGGCTGGAACGCAGCGTATCGCCGTATCACCGCAGCCTGCGGGATAGCGGCGGCAGAAAAGTAAAGGGGCTTGAGTGATGAATAACGCCAAACGCTTATGGGATCGTTTTTCCACTTTGGTGTACCCCGTTGCTTTCGGCGTACTCATCGTGGTGCTATGGCAAACGCAGGTGCTGCATAAAATTTTGGGCGCGGACACCTTTACCCTGCCGCTGCCGGGACGTATTTTCACCATTATTGATGATAATTTCCCCGTGATTATGCAAAACGTGCTGGCGACGCTCATCGTCGCGCTGGGCGGCTTGCTGCTGGGTTCACTGCTGGGATACTCGCTGGGCATTATCGCGGCGATCTTCAAAAAGTGGGGCAAAGGCGGTTTAACGCTGGCTTCGGCGTTCAATGCGATCCCGATTATCGCGATCGCGCCGATTATGAATAACCTGACCAAGGATTTCAGCTCCGATGCAAACATCCGCAGCATGTTTGCCAAGATACTGGTGGTTACCATCACCTCTACCGTCGCCATGAGCGTAAACGCTTACCGCGGCCTTACGGAACTGAAACCCTTCTCGCTGGATTTGATGAAGTCCTACGCCGCGACCGAACGGCAAATCTTCTTCAAACTCCGTCTGCCCAACAGTGTGCCCTTCATTTTCACCGCGCTTCGTGTGAGTGTGCCGGGCTGCGTAATCAGCGCGCTGGTCAGCGAGTATTTTGCGGAATACATCGTCGGCGTTGGCCGCATGATTCGCGAAAACATCGTACTGGCACAGTACGCAACCGCGTGGGCGTATATCACTGTCGCGTGCGCGATGGGCATCATCCTGTATGTATTGCTGCTGGTTTTTGAAAGTATTCTGCTGAAAGGGCGAAAATAGCGCCGTTTTGGTTTGAATAGATCATCCCCGCCGCCGCAGGGTTTGCGCGGAGGCGGAGGAGGCAACCCCAAGCTTGCTAAGGAGGAAACAAGTATGAGGAATGGGAAAAAGGTTACTCTTGCTCTGATGGCTCTGATGATGGCGCTGGTATTGGCCATGACAACCGTACCCGCCGTGGCGGAAGGATATTACAGCGCGGATGCGACTGCTGAAGAAGTGGTTGTAGACGCAGCAACGCAAGGCAAAGTTGGCAACTGGGGCCTGGGCAACGAGTATGAAATTCAGGCGTTGCTGTCCAAATACGGCATGCCCACGACGTACTTAAGCCAGGCTTTTGACATGGACGGCTTTGATGACGATTCCATTTTGCTGGCTTCCGCGATGACGTATAACGAGCTGGGCCTGGTGAAAAACGATTATGACGGCGGCTACGCCTATGGCGACAGCGTGAAAACCGTTGATATGAACGATGAAGGCGTTGCGATGCTGGAAGATAACATCTTCACCACTGCCGCATTCGCCGCAGAAAACCCGAACACCGTAAAGGCGTTCATCGCCGCTTCCGTAAAGGGCTGGGCATATGCCTGCGAAAACCCGGAAGAAGCTGCGCAGATTGTTTATAACTACGGTTCTTCCGTATCCAGCGAGCATCAGCTCTACATGGCCAGCGAAGTGAAAAAGCTGGTGGAAACCGATATGGCCGGCGCTGCCGTGAGCGATTACGGCATGATCGACGATGCTGCCATGCAGCAGACGCTGGATCTGGCCAAGACCTACATTCAGCTGTCCGACTCCGTTGCGGCCGAAGCCCTGCAGGCGCTGACGCTGGACGACATCCGCGATTCTTCCTACTTTGCGGATGCTACCGCTGAAGGCGCGGAACTGGGCGCTCCCGAAAAGACTGACGTAAGCATCCAGCTCAAGTGGCTGCCGCAGGCGCAGTTCATGGGCTACTATGTTGCGCTGGACAAGGGCTACTACTCTGAAGTTGGCCTGAATGTGACCATAGTCCCCGGCGGCGGCGACATCAGCGAGACGACCGCTGTGTATACCGGACAGGTAGACTTTGGCGTAACCTGGGTATCCAACCTGATCGCGGCGAATGCCGGCGGCATGGGCCTGACCGAAGTAGCGCAGATCTTCCAGCGTTCCGGTCTGGTACTGGTTTACAAGATCGCCGAATAAGTAACAAACCCGATACACTGAACGTGTAACACCATACACCGCCCGCGGGACGCCTGTATGCGTCCCGCGGGTCAACCCTTTAAGGAGGCGCCCTGAATGGATCTGCTCATTAAGAACGGTACAATTGTTACGGCAAACGAGATGTTCCAAGGCGATATCGGGGTCAAGGATGGGAAAATAGCGCTGATTGGCGCATCGCTAGATGTGCCGGCAACAACCGTGGTGGACGCGGCGGGCAAGTATGTGCTGCCCGGCGGCATCGATGCGCATACCCATTTGGCGATGCCCTTTGGCGGTACCATCTCCGCCGACGGTTACGAAAGCGGCACGCGGGCTGCGGCTTGCGGCGGCGTGACCACTGTGTTTGACTATCCCATGCAGCGCAAAGGGATGGGACTACTGGAAATTGTGAAGCAGCGGCAGGCGATGTGCGACCCGGAAGCCTGCGTGGACTATGCGTTCCACTGCATTATTACTGACTTGAACGAAGGCGCGATACTGGACGAGTTTCAGGCCGCCGTTGACTATGGCATTACAAGCTTTAAATGCTTTTTCGTTTATAAAAAAGAGGGCATGATGGTGGATGACGCCACCTTCATCAAAGTTCTGCTCAAGGCGCGCGAAGTAGGCGCCATTACCAACCTGCACGCGGAAAACCCCGACGTCATTGATATGAACGTCGCAAAATTCCTTGCGGAGGGCAAAACATCCCCGTGGTACCACTACCTTTCCCGCCCCGAATGGGTGGAAGCAGAAGCGGACAAACGCGCCGTGCACTGGTCCAAATCCGTAGACGGGCCGTTATATCTGGTGCACATGGCTGATAAAGAGGGGCTGGAGGCCGCTATCGCCGCCAAGCGGGAAGGCGCGCCCATCCACATTGAGACCTGTCCGCAGTATTTGGAGTTCACCTGCGATGTGTACAAGCGCGAGGATGGCCGCAACTTCGTATGCTCCCCGCCCATGAAGGGCGAGGAAAGCCGCGAAGCGCTGTGGAAAGCGGTGGCGGACGGCAGCATCGATACCGTGGCAACCGACCACTGCCCCTTCCAAAGCTATGAAAAGGATTGGGGCAAGGACGACTTTACCAAAATCCCCAATGGCTGCGCGGGCATCGAAAACCTGTACCCGTACATGCTTTCCGCGGCCAACGAAGGCAAAATCACCTTCCCGCGCGCGGTGGAACTGTGCTCCACCAATCCGGCAAAAATCTTCGGCTGTGCGGACAAGGGCTCGCTCACCGTGGGCAAGGATGCGGACATCGTGCTGTACAACCCGCAAAAGACCTTCACCATTTCGGTGGATAACATGCACAGCGATTATGACCACACCATTTGGGAGGGGAAAACCCTCAAGGGGTATCCGGTGCAAACGTACCTGCGCGGCAAGCTGGTGTATGACGACGGAAAATTCGTCGGCACGCCCGGCGCAGGCCAGTTTGTAAAGCGTATACCCAATAAATAAGCAATGTTCCGGAAGGGGGACCCGGTTATGGAGAGCCAATACAGCGCTTTGGTACTGCGGGAGGAAGCAGGCGGCTGCTACCTGTGCGACGCTGCGCCCTGCACGGCGGCTTGCCCCTACGGGGTGGACGCTGCCCGCGCCATCCGCTCCGCACGGTTTGAAAACCTTGGCGGCGCGGCGCTCCATCTGCCCGATCCGTTGCCATGCCTTACCTGCACACAGCGCCCGTGCCTGACTGCGTGCCTGAAAGCGAAAACCGGTAACGGCGTTGCGGTGGACACGGTGCTCAAAACCGTAGTGGAGCAGCGCCCCGAGCCGCCCAAAGCGGATTTATCCATTTCCTTTTGCGGCATTCCCTGCGAAAACCCGTTCTTCCTGTCCTCTTCGATTGTCGCTAACGATTATGAGATGATCGCGCGCGCGTTCGATATGGGCTGGGCGGGCGCGGCGTTCAAAACCATCGGCCTGTTTGTGCCGGAGGAAGTATCCCCCCGGTTTGACGCCATCCGCAAGGAAGCAACGCCGTTCATGGGCTTTAAAAACATCGAGCAGATTTCCGAGCATACGGCGGAGGAGAACCTGAGCGCCATCCGTAAACTGAAAGACAAGTATCCGGCGAAAATCATCATCGCTTCCATTATGGGGCGTGATGAGGACGAGTGGACGACGCTTGCACGGCTGGTGACGGAAGCGGGCGCGGACATTATTGAGTGCAACTTCTCCTGCCCGCATATGGCCGCCAACGGACTAGGCGCGGACGTGGGACAAAACCCCGATCTGGTGGCAGCGTATACCCGCGCGGTGCTGCGGGGCACAACCGTGCCGGTGCTTGCGAAAATGACGCCGAACCTCGGCCAGATGGAAGTGCCCGCCATCGCCGCGATGGAGGCGGGCGCCAGCGGCATCGCGGCTATCAACACCATTAAAAGTGTAATGAACGTGAACCTGAATACCTTTGCTTCCGGCCCGGATGTGGCGGGGCGTACCAGCGTTGGCGGATACTCCGGCAAGGCGGTTAAACCTATTGCACTTCGCTTTATCCAGACGATGAAGCAAAATCCCACGCTGGCAAACGCGCCGGTCAGCGGCATGGGAGGCATTGAAACCTGGCAGGACGCGGCCGAGTTTATCGCGCTGGGGTGCGAAACCGTACAGGTAACGACCGCTGTAATGCAGTATGGATACCGCATTATTGAAGATATGATCGAGGGTCTGCGCTTGCAGCTGGACGAGCTGGGCATGCAATCCGTTACGCAGTTGGTCGGGCGCGCGCTGGGCAACATCGTATCGGCGGAAGAGCTGGACCGCGGCAGCATCTGCTACCCCAAGTTCAACCGTAAAAAGTGCGTGGGCTGCGGCCGCTGCCGCATATCGTGCGACGATGCGGGGCACCACGCGATCAAGCTGGATGCGCAGCGCCGTCCGGTGCTGGACGGTGGTAAATGCGTCGGCTGCCACCTGTGCCTGACGGTTTGCCCGGCGGAGGCGATTGCTCCGGGCAAACGGCTGCCGAAATCCGCGCAGGCGTAATCAGCTTTCCCATGCCGGTTTACAAAACCGTGCAAAGCGAATCCGAGGAATGGCTGCGGCTCCGGACGGCTGCGTATGTCCGCCGCCGCGCGATTCCCAACAATACAAGGAGGGTTACCCATGATTGAATGCAGCTTGGAAAGAATGACAGACAAAATTAAAACCTTCAGCCAGTTTGGCGATACAGGCAAGGGCGGCATCACCCGTTTTTCGCTTTCCCCCGAGGCGCTGATGGCGCGCGCGGAGTTTAAAAAGCGGATGGAAGCCATCGGCGCGACGATCGTGACCGACGACATGGCGAATATGTACGCAACGGTGCCCGGCAGCGAATCGCTGAAGGCCATCGTATCCGGTTCGCATTTGGATTCCGTGCGCCAGGGCGGCAATTACGACGGTGTGCTGGGCGTAATGACCGCGATGGAAGCGCTGGAAACGATCGTGCTGGAAAAAATACCGCACCGCCACCCGATTACCGTCATGGTGTGGACCAACGAGGAAGGCGCGCGCTTCGAGCCGGCCATGATGTCCTCCGGCGTAATCTGCAATAAATTCGACAAGGCCAAAATGCTGGCTTCCGAAGCAAAAGACAAGCCCGGTTACACCTTTGCCGAAGCGCTGGAAGCCAGCGGCTATATCGGCGAGGAAAGCAACCGCCTCTCGCCCGATAAGCAGTGCGCCATGCTGGAACTGCACGTGGAGCAAGGCCCCGTGCTGGAAGCGGAGCATTACGACATTGGCGTTGTAGACGGCGTTTGCGGCATGATTAACTACGAGTTCACCTTTATCGGCCAGGCGGATCACGCGGGCACCACGCCCATGAAATACCGCCATGATGCGCTCTACGCGGCGGTGAAGACAATCCAGTACCTGCATGATGAGCTGGATAAGCTGGACCCCGCGCTGGTGTACACCACCGGTAAAATTTCCGCACATCCCAACATTCACACCATCATCCCGGACGAAGTGAAATTCACCATCGATGCCCGCCACTATGACCCGGAGGTCATCAAGCAGGTGTTGGCGGTCATCAAGACCATTCCGGACGAGATTGTCGGCTGTAAAGTAAGCTATGAGGAAGCATGGTCCCGCAAGTCTGTGGCGTTTGACGCCATGGTAGTGGATACCGTGGAAGAAGCCACCAAAACCTGCGGCTATCCCTACCTGAAAATGCACAGCGGCCCGGGCCATGATGCGCAGTTCGTGGCGGATGTGCTGCCCACCGGCATGATTTTCGTGCCCAGCGTGGACGGACACAGCCATTGCGAGCTGGAATACACGTCCCCCGAGGATTGCACCAAGGGCGCGAATGTGCTGCTGCAATCGCTGCTGGCGCTGGATAAGAAGATGGATTAACCTTTTCGGATAAATCATAGTATGCAAACAGAGCGGGAAGCAAATTGCTTCCCGCTCTGCTTCGCTGGATTGATGTTTGCAGTAAAGTATGATACGCTGATGATATACAAGGGAAGCAAAACAGCTGACGGCATGGGAAATGAGGAACCTGCATGGCGAACGAGCGGGACTATGAGGAGCGCCTGAAAGCAAGCGGATTAAAAAGCACGCGGCAGCGCAAAGCGATTCTCACGATTCTTTCGGCGGATGTAAAACCGTATACGGCGGAAGAAGTCTATCTGGCGTTAAAAACGGAGCAGATTGATATTAGCTTGTCAACAGTATACCGTGCGCTGGAAACAATGAGTAAAAAAGGCGTGCTGCAACAGGTAACGCTGTCCGGCGATAACCGCATGGCCTATACGGTGGACCGCGATGCGCACCGCCATTATCTGGTGTGTTCGCGCTGTAAAAAGACACTGCCCATTTCCCAGTGCCCCTTAGGCGCGTATGAAAAGGCGTTGGCCAGAGAAACCGGCTTTCTTATTCAGGGGCACCGGCTGGATATTTTCGGCCTATGCCCGGACTGTCAACAGAAAAATAACGCGTCCTGACGGCGCGTGTTCCTTGGGCGTGCGCGCTGCATAAAAGGATAATATAAATAGGGCGGAAGCATGCGGAAAGCAGCTCCCGCCCTTATCTTTATTGCAGCATCAGAAGGGCGCTACGGTCGTGCCCCTGCTCTGGCTATGTTCGCTACGGCTGCTGCGGCGGCGGATGAAAAACAAAAGCAAGTAGCAGAAAACGGTAACTATAACGATGGAAGCACCCGAAGCAATGTTGATTTGATAGGAGAGCCAAAGACCGGTAAGGCTGTACAAAGCGCTGATGAGCATGGAAAGCAGCACGCGCGGCTTAAACCTGCGGGTAAACAGCTCCGCGGTTGCGGCGGGAGCGGTCAGCAAGGCCAATACCAGAATGATGCCAACTACGCGGATCAATACCACAACCGACAGCGCAATCAGTACCATCAGCAGAGTATCCAAAAACCGGATGTTTACGCCGACGATGCCGGAGAACTCATCATCAAACAAATAGACCTTCCAATCGGCAAAAAGCGTAATAAACGCGAGGGTAACCAGCAAGGCAAGAACTGCGATCAGCCATAAATCCGTTTTGGTTACGGAGAGTATACTGCCGAACAGGTACGAGCTTAAATCCGGCGGGTAACCGTTCATCAGGGCGATGAACAAAATGCCGGAAGCCATACCCAGCGACCAGAAAAGGCTGATGAGGATATCCGTACGCGTCATGCCGCGGCGGCGCATGGCGCCGATCCCGATGGAGGCAACGACCGCAAAGCCCAATGCGCCGAGAATCGGCTCAAAACCCAGCAAATAGCCAAGGCCAACGCCTCCGTAGGACGTATGGGCGATACCGCCCGCCATCATCACCATCTTTTTTTCGATGATGATGACCCCCATAATGCCGCATACGATGCTGGCAAACAGCGCCGCCAGCACGGCATTGCGCATAAACTGATACTGAAAAATTGCGTGTATCATGCCTGCTCCTTTCCTGCGGCCTGCATTTGATTCGCCCTGCTTTGGGCGGCCAGCGCCTGCAAATCCACCGGGCAGCCGAAAACCGCTTCGCTCGCGGCGGCGTTTAGCGTAGGCGCGCCGTGGTATAACAGGGTATTGCTCAGGCATGCAACGCTGTCCACGCGTGATGCGATGGAAAACAAATCGTGCGTTACCAGTACAATGGTCATTTCTGTACGCAGTTCATCCAGCAGATCGTAAATATACCGGTGAGAAGCTACGTCCACACTTGCGGTTGGCTCATCCAGCATCAATATTTCCGGCTGGGTTGCCAGCGCGCGGGCGATCAGCATCTTTTGAAATTCTCCGCCCGAAAGCTCGCTAGCCTGCCGCCTACTTAGGGTTTCGATGCCGACGCGCCGCATCATGGTATGGGCGATGGCCCAATCCTCCTTGCAATAACGAAAAAAAGGAGCAATTCCTTTGCGAATGCGTCCGCTTACGACCACCTCCGCTACCGTAACGGGGAAGCGTTTGTTCAGCGCCGAAAACTGCGGCACATACCCCACATGGCAGCGGCCCTGTGCAACGGGCTGCCCCAGTATGCGGATGTCGCCCTGCATAATCGGTGTAAGCCCGAGTATAGCCTTGAGCAGTGTGGTTTTTCCGCCTCCGTTCGGCCCGATGACCCCCATGTATTCGCCCTGACGCACGTCTAGACAGACGCCCTGCAAGCCGGGCGTCTGTCCATAGCGAACGGTCAGGTTTTCAACATGGATGGCGACAGAGCCGGATTGCCCGGCCCCGCTCATTGCATCGAAGCGGAAATGGCATCCGCCATGCTGAGCATGTTGGGGATGTAATCTTCCCCCAGAGGCGCCAGCATTACCTTTGTGCCGCCGATTTCCTCGGCAAAGGCATCGGGCTGCTTGCTGTCAATTTCGGCTTGGGAAAAGATGGTGGTGATGCCGTCGGCTTTTGCCAGATCGATCACTTCCGCCAGTTCCTGCGCGGTGGCTTCGTTGCCATCCTTTTGCAGAGCGATCATCGTAAGGCCGTAATCATCAGCCAGATAGCTGTATGCAGGGTGGAAAACCACAAACTCTTTCTTGGTCATGGTGTTAAACGCGTTGGTCATGTAAGCGTCCAGTTCGGTCAGGCTGGCAAGATAATCCGCAGCGTTGGCGGCGTATACATCCGCATGATCCGGGTCCAGCGCCTCCAGCGTTTGGGCAATCGTATCCACCATAACCATTACACGCTTGGGGGAAAGCCAGATGTGCGGGTCGCGGCTGCCGGAGGAGAAGGTACGCTCCGGGTATTGCTCGGCCACGATGGCAGCCAGATCCACAACGGTCATATCCTCGGCCTGCGGCAGAATATTCGCCGATTCGGTCGGTACGCCGATGGTGAAGTAAACGCTTGCCTGGCTGAAGGTTTCCATCTCCATGGGCGTAGGCTCATAGTTGCCGGGGCTGCTGCCCGCGGGAACCATAACCACCACGTCTGCCAGATCGCCTGCAACGGCTTGTACAAAGGCACGTTGGGACACGATGGACACGGCGATGCTGAGTTTGGCATCTTCGGCGCTTGCGGGCATGGCGAAGCACGCAAGCGTCGTTAGCAGCGCAAGTAATACGTCAACAGATTTGCGAAGAGTCATTTTCATGGGTTTGCCTCCGGTATTTTATTGCAAACGATTCGCATTTGCAAAATCAAGTATAGGCACTCTGACAGACATTGTCAATATGAAAATGATTGTCATTTGCAATTTGGGAACTGTAAAAAGTAAACCGATGATGTTGCAGGAGGCATAAAACTGTGTAAAACGCAGGGAAAAGCGCAACAAAGGCATTGCATCATTCTGATGGCAGGTGTATTCATGTATAAGTAAAGCCGCCCGCGATAAAGCGGACGGCTTGATAGATATGAGATTGAGATGGATTGTTACTCGGATGTACAGGGAAGGGCTGCACAAAAGACGTTTTCACCCGTTCCGGTTTACAATGGTTTTTCAACCCGCAAAGGGGCACGTTCATTGGGGATTGGAAGCATACTTTACGCGGTCACATTAGGCTGTACAGCCTTCACCGCCTCGGCAAAGGCTTCGATCTGTTGCAGCGTATACGGCGTTTGGTTTACGCGCGCTTCATCCTGCGGCAAATAGGTTTCCGGCTTGCGGTAACGGTTGAGCACGAAACGGGGAAGCGTGGGCAACTCCCGCGCCATGGCGAGTAAATCCTCCTGCGAAAGCTGGGGTACGACGGTGGTGCGCACCTCGTAATCCACCCCGGCGTTTTGCAGCATGGCGATGGTGTCCAGCGTCGGCTTTGCATCCGCGCCGCGGCCGCATATTTCGGGGTAGCGGCGGAAAGGCGCTTTGTAGTCGATGGCGTAATAATCGCACAGACCCAAATCCAGCACCTGTTTTACAACCTGCGGGTTGGAGCCGTTGGTATCCAGTTTCAGCAGAAAACCCATTGCCTTTACCTTGGTGAGAAAAGGAATCAAATCCTTTTGCAGGGTCGGCTCGCCGCCGGTGACCACGACGGCGTCCAGCCTGCCGATACGTGTTTTGAGAAAATCCAGCGCGTCCTGCTCGGTCATTACTTCGGGCGCGCTGTGAATCAGCGGCCGGTTATGGCAATAGAAGCAATCGTAATTGCACAGCGGTACGAAGAGCACGCAGGCTACCTGACCGGGATAGTCCACAAAGGAGCTTTTGACAATTCCGGCAATTTTCATTCCGCGTTATTCCCCAACGACATACTTTTTACGCAGCGAGTATTCCTCTTTCTTGCCGGTGTTGTAGTTTTGCACCGGGCGCAGGTAACCGACCACGCGGCTCCATACCTCTGCATCCTCGCCGCAGATGGGGCACTTGAAGTGCTCTCCGGCAATGTAGCCGTGCGTGTTGCACACCGAGAAGGTCGGCGTAATGGAGATGTAGGGGAGCTTGTAATTCTGGAACACCTTTTGAATCAGGCGTTTGGTTACCTTAATATCCCGAATCTCCTCGCCCAGGTACAGGTGCAGCACGGTGCCGCCGGTATAGAGGGATTGCAGCTCGTCCTGCAAATCGAGGGTTTCAAAAATGTCCTCGGTGTAGTTTACGGGCAGCTGGGAGCTGTTGGTGTAGTAAGGCACCTTGTCGCCCGCGGTGATGATGCTGGCATAGCGCTCCTTGTCCTTCTTGGCAAGGCGGTAGCTGGTGCCTTCGGCAGGCGTAGCTTCCAGGTTGTAGACGTGCCCGGTCTTCTCCTGCAAATCCTGAATATAGGTACGCATCTGCTCCAGAGTACGCACGGCAAAATCCTGCCCTTCGGGGGTGGTAATGTCGTGATCCGGTCCCAGCAGGTTCAGGCATGCTTCGTTCATGCCGATCAGTCCGATGGTGTTGAAATGGTTGAACCAGTACGAGCCGGTGCGCTCCTTCACATCCTTCAGGTACTCGGCAGAATAGGGGTACAGCCCCTTGGAAGTCTGTTCCTCAATGACCTTGCGTTTGATTTCAAGGCTCTTGCTGGCAGTGCTCATGCGCTGTTCCAGCAGGCTGAAGAACTGGTTTTCATTCTTGGCCAGATAGGCAATGCGCGGCAGGTTGATGGTTACCACACCGATAGAACCCGTAAGCGGGTTGGAACCGAACAGGCCGCCGCCGCGCTTGCGCAGCTCCGATGTGTTCAGCCGCAGACGGCAGCACATGGAAAGCGCGTCCTCGGGGGACAGATCGCTGTTGACGTAGTTAGAGAAATAGGGGATGCCGTATTTGCTGGTGATCTGCATAAATTTGTCGGTCACCGCGCTATCCCAATCGAATTCTTTGGTAATGTTGATGGTGGGGATGGGGAAGGTGAATACGCGGCCCTTGGCGTCGCCCTCCATCATCACGTCGCAGAACGCCATGTTGAGTATATCCATTTCGGGGCGGAAATCGCCGTAGGTTTCCGGCATCATTTCGCCGCCGATAATGACGTTCTGATCCTTCAATGTGCGCGGGGGCACAATATCAAACGTCAGGTTGCTGAACGGGCACTGGAAACCCACGCGGGTAGGTACGTTGAGGTTGAAAATAAACTCCTGCAACGCCTGCTTAACGGCTTTATAATCCATTTTATCATAGCGGATGAACGGAGCGCAGTACGTATCAAACGAAGACCAGGCCTGCGCGCCGGCACTTTCGCCCTGCGTGGTAAATGTGGAGTTGACGATTTGCCCCAGCAGCGCACGCAGGTGCTTGGGGGGCTTGGATTCGACTTTGCCGGGCACACCGCCAAAGCCTTTTACCAGAATCTGCCGCAGATCCCAACCCGCGCAGTACGGGCCGAAGAAACCCAGATCGTGGATGTGGATTTCGCCGGACATATGGGCGCTGCGAATTTCTTCGGGGTAGATTTCGTGCAGCCAGTAGTTTTTGGTAAACACTTCGCGCACGTAGTTATTCAGGCCATTGATGGATTTTTGTGTGTTGGCGTTCTCGTTGATGCGCCAATCCTGATCGTTCAAGTATTCGCTGAACATGTTGATGGTGGCGCCGATGAGCGCGTTGGATTCGCGGGCGGAGCGGCGTTTTTCGCGGTAGAGGATATAGGCTTTGGCTGTTTTGGCGTGGCCTTCCTCAATGAGGACTTTTTCTACAATATCCTGTATGCCCTCAACTTCGGCAATCCCGTCGGGATAGCGTTCTTCCGCCATGGCGACGACTTGTTCCGCCAGCCGCTCGGAGGTTTCGTAATCATCGCCGCCAACGGCATTGGCCGCTTTGAAAATCGCAAGCGATATTTTCTCTTTTTGGAAGGGCACGTACGTACGATTACGCTTGATAATCAGATTGATCATAATGAACCCCGCTTTCCGATGATAATCAGGCCGCCTGCTGAGCAATAGGCCTTGTACTGTGCAGTGAGTATACACAATATATAGTTGATTGAAACATTTGAATGCAATAGATATTGTATTGCATTTCATTTGGAATGTCAATGACTTTTCCGGCTTATTTTAAGGTTTTGTAAAATGGTACCGGAAATGCTGTGTATGGATACTGCCGAAACGCGCTGTTATTGCCGCATCTTCATAGCAAACCCTTATGGTCTGCGGCTCGTATTTCGCTTTAGGGTATGTAAAAAGTATATGTTCTGTCGGCTGGTTTTGATCTCTGTGGGTTTTGATGCAGCTGTTGGCATGGAGGTGTTATTTGGTCTGTGTCTTGTTCGGGAAACAAAATATGGTTATAATTGGGAAGGTAAATGCAAAGAGCATCGGAAGGGGCGGTAAACCGATGGAGGCATACCTAGAAGCGCTAACGGTCATGGATGATCTGTTTGGGCGGGACTACCAGTTTGCCATGGCGGCGACGGGCGCAAGCGGACCCAGTGTGCGCTATGTGGACACGCTATGGGCGGACGGATGCTTTTATATTGCGACCCATCAGGCCAGCCGCAAGGTAAAGGAGACGGCGTTGGAGCCACGGGTATCGCTTTGCGCGCGGAAGATGTATACATTCAGCGGCCGGGCGGAGAATATCGGCCATCCGCTGAAACCCGAAAACAGCGCTATCCGGCAACTGCTGACAGAAGCGTTTTCAGCGTGGTATTTCCGCCATAACAATGAAAACGATCCGGGTATGTGCTATCTGCGTATCCGGCCTGAAAGCGGTTTTTTCCACCGGGACGGTGTTGGGTACCGGGTGGATTTTACCCGGCAAACAGCGGAAATATTCCCATTTGCGTTTGATACGGCGCTTACGCAGGATTGAAATAGAGCAGGTTGGCAGTACGGTAATAAAACAAGGGATGCAATGCCCAAGCAGCGCCGCTCCGGTAAAGGAGCGGCGCTGCTGTATAACTATATATAGTAGAGAAACAACCGGAAAGGGCGGAATCAGAATGCCTGCGACTCGCCGTTTTTATGCGCCACGTCGCAGTACAGGCAGCGGTAGGTGCCTTTTTCCGCATCGGTCAGCACAAACACATGCTCAATCTCCTGTTCGATCTGGCTGATGCAACGGGGATTTTTGCAGCGAATCACGTTTACCACGCGCTCCGGCAGGGAAAGATGCATCTTCTCGGCCAGCTTCTCATCCCGGATAATGTTGACTGTCACGCCGGGGTCGACATACCCCAGAATGTTCAGATCGACAGGGATGAGCGCGTCGATTTTGATGATGTCCTTTTTCCCCATCCGGCGGGATTTGGCGTTTTTGATAATCGCAACGCTGCAATCCAACTGATCCAGCTGCAGGAAGCGGTAAATGACCATGGCTTTGCCTGCGCTGATATGGTCGATTACATAACCGTTTTGGATGCCGTCGATATTCATACGCTCGCCTCCAACAGTTTCAAAATCAGCGCTTCGCGCATATACTTGCCATAGAGCACCTGTTTAAAGTAGCAGGCGCGGGGGTCGTTATCCACCGCGTGGCTGATCTCGTTTACGCGCGGCAGGGGATGCAGCACCGTAAGCGACGGAGATGCGAGCTTCATTTTGGCGGGGTCGAGAATGTAGCTGTCTTTCAAGCGCACATAATCGGCTTCGTTAAAGAAGCGCTCGCGCTGCACGCGGGTCATGTACAGAATGTCCAGCGAGCCGATTACGTCCTCCAGTTTTTCCACCTCGGTGAAGGGTGCGTTTGCGCGGTGCATGTTATCCCGCAGGTAAGCGGGAATGCGCAGCTCCTCCGGGGAGATGAGCACGAACTTTACACCGTCATAGCGGCTCATGGCGTTCATCAGGCTATGCACGGTGCGGCCAAACTGCAAGTCGCCGCACATGCCCACGGTTAGCCCGTGCAGATGTCCCTTTTCGCGGCGGATGGTGAGCAAGTCGGCCAGTGTTTGCGTGGGGTGGTTATGGCCGCCATCGCCCGCGTTAATCACGGGCACAGGCGAAAACTGTGCGGCAACGGTGGGCGCGCCCTCTTTGGGGTGGCGCATGGCGATGATATCCGCGTAGCAGCCGACCACGCGCACCGTGTCGCTGATGCTTTCGCCCTTGGAGGCGGATGAACTGCCCGCGTCCGCAAACCCGATGACCGTGCCGCCCAGCTCCAGCATGGCGGCTTCAAAGCTCAGCCGGGTACGCGTGCTGGGCTCATAGAAAAGGGAAGCCAGTTTTTTACGGTCCATGGCGTGCGCGTAATCATCGGGGTGGGCGATAATATCGTCGGCCTTATCCATCAGCCACGCTAAATCCTCCACGCTCCAGTCGGTAACATCCAGCATGTGGCGCATAGGCGCATCCTCCTTTTTCAGGCAACCACCGAACAAATTCCGTCCGCGCCTGCTACGGCATAGCATCCGCGCTTTACCCTCGAAAAACCTTGAAATAGCTCCACTATTCCTGCGGTTTCTCTCGCATAAATCGACGGCGCTCTGCCGCCGCAATCGCAAACGTTCTTTATCCGGTGTTCGCCTGTCCCTGTGAATTTAATGGGTACGGCATCGTATTTGTGCCGTTTTGGTGTGCTTTGGGACTAAGGCTTTATTTAACGTGACAGTAAACTGTGAAACTGTTTACTACGCAGGTTCTTCGTGCGTCGTTTCCCTGTCCCTGTGAATTTGGTATGGGGCTTCGTTTTGTGAGTAAATGGGGGGTTATTGCAGCCCTGCCATCCAGCCTTCGTCGGCGGGATTATCACGGAAGCGGAGCAGCGCGGTCTGCTGGGCAGGGGTGATAACACTCGTATCTACTGCGACCTGTGCCAGCGTGTCAAGGTTAGACAGGCTCACGTTTTTCACATTGGCTTCGGCCATGCGGCGCACGCCTTTTTCCATGCCGTAGGTAAAGATGCTCGCGACGCCCAGCACATCCGCGCCTGCCGCGCGCAGTACATCCACTACTTCCAGCACGCTGCCGCCGGTGGAAATGAGGTCCTCAATCACCACGACCTTCTGGCCGGGGAGCAGCTTGCCCTCGATTTGGTTGCCACGGCCGTGATCTTTACTGCCGGAGCGTACATAGCCCATGGGCAGGTTCATCAGGTGGGCGACGATGGCCGCGTGGGCGATGCCCGCCGTGCTGGTGCCCATGAGTACTTCACAGTCCGGGTATTCGCGCTTCACCGTTTCCATCAGGCCGTTTTCAACCTGTGTGCGTACGGCGGGAGCGGTGAGGGTGAGGCGGTTATCGCAATAAATGGGGCTTTTGATGCCGCTGGCCCAGGTAAAAGGTTCCTGCGGGCGCAGGAACACCGCCTGTATGGAGAGCAGCGCTTTGGCGATTTCAATTTGCAGATCGTTTTGCATAGCGTTTCCTTTCAATGCGGTTCAATCGTTATTTGGAAATGGAAGCGGGTTTGCTGTTAGTTTTGCATCAGCTTATTCGGCAAACTCGGTTACGCAGCGGCGGTAGGCGGCAACCGGGTCGGCTGCCTGCGTAATGGGCCGCCCGACGACGATGAAATCGCTGCCACCGGTACGCGCCTTGGCCGGGGTGGTGATGCGGGTTTGATCATCCGCCGCCGCATCGGCAAAGCGGATGCCCGGTGTAACCGTGAGGAAGGTTTCGCCGCAGGCGGCTTTCACCTGTGTGGCTTCCAGCGGAGAGCAGACCACGCCGTCCAGCCCGGCGGCTTTGGCGTTGCCCGCGTAGTGCATAACGGTTTCGGCCATGGGGGCACTAATGAGCAGCTCCTGCTTGAGCTGTTCATCGCCTGTGGAGGTAAGCTGGGTTACGGCAATCAGCAGCGGGCGCGTACCGTCCGGGCGGGTGAGGCCTTCCAGCGCGGCCTTCATCATGGCGATGGTGCCCGCTGCGTGGAGGTTGACCATATCCACATCCAGATTGGAAAGCACCTTCATGGCGCGTTTGACGGTGTTGGGAATGTCGTGCAGTTTCAGATCCAGAAAGATCTTGTGACCGCGGGCTTTGATTTCGCGGACGATCTGCGGCCCTTCGGCATAGTACAGCTCCATGCCGATTTTTACGAAGGGTTTTTCCTCCTCAAACCGGTCCAGAAAAGCGTACACATCCTTTGCCGTGGGAAAGTCGAGCGCGATGATTACGTCCTTGTTCATTTCCACGCACCTCCTATAATTGATTGCAGCGAGTCGATACGGTATTTTTGCATCGCCTGCGGAAGCGTGTTGATGATCGTTTCGCAGGCCTGCGGGTCCACAAGGTTTTGCGCGCCCACCTGTACGGCGGTTGCGCCGGCGAGCATCATCTCCAGCACGTCCTCGGCGGTGGAAACGCCGCCCATGCCGATGACGGGGATGGAAACCGCCTGCGCGACCTGGTACACCATGCGCAGCGCCACCGGGAAGATGGCCGGGCCGGAAAGCCCGCCCGTCGTGTTGGCCAGCACCGGCTTTTTGGTTTTCAGGCAGATGCGCATGCCCAGCAGCGTATTAATCAGGCTCAGGCCGTCCGCGCCCGCATCCTCGCACGCTTTAGCGATGGATACGATGTCCGTTACGTTGGGGCTTAGCTTGATGTACACCGGCTTTTTCGCTACGGCTTTCACCGCACGGGTTACAGCAGCTGCATTCTCCGCGCTGGTGCCAAACGCCATCCCCCCACCGTGTACGTTGGGGCAGCTGATGTTTACCTCCAGCCAGCCGATTTGGGGCAGGGGGTCCAGCAGGGCAGCGATTTGCACATATTCCTCCAGCGAAAAGCCGCTGATGTTGGCGATAATCGGTTTGTGAAAGTAGGTGGCAAGCTGCGGCAGTTCGTGCTCCATCACATGGTGCACCCCGGGGTTTTGCAGCCCGACTGCGTTGAGCATGCCGCAGGCGGTTTCCGCAATGCGCGGGGTTGGATTGCCGAAGCGCGGCTCCAGCGTAATCCCCTTGCAGGAGAAGGTGCCCAGTAGGTTGATATCGTAATATTCCCGGTATTCCTGCCCAAAGCCAAAGGTACCGCTGGCGGGAATGACAGGGTTATCCAGCGTGATGCCGGAGAGGACGACCTTTGTATCTACCATATGATCTCCTCCCTGAACAGTACGGGGCCGTCTTTGCAGATGCGCTTATTACCGTACTTGGTTTTACAGGTGCAGCCCATGCACGCGCCAAAGCCGCAGCCCATGCGCTCCTCAAAGCTGAATTGTCCGTCCAGCCCATGGGTTTCGCAGTAGCGGTACACAGCCTTGAGCATCGGCTCCGGCCCGCAGGTGTATACATAGTCAAACCTATCGGTTAGCGCGCTGGCTGCGTCGGTTACAAACCCCTTGTGCCCTTCGCTGCCATCCACCGTCGCGATGATGGTAGGCACGCCCAGCGCCTCAAAATCCTGCCGGAGGATGATTTCCTCCTTCGTGTTAAAGCCCAGCACCGCCGTAGGGTACTTGCCCTGCACAAGCAGGCGCTTACACAGGCCGTACAGCGGCGGTACGCCAACGCCGCCACCCAGCAGCAGCGGCGCATCGCCTGTACAGGCGTCCATATCATACCCGTTGCCTAGCCCGGTCAGCAGATCGATCGGCATGTCGGACACCAGCGCGCTCATTGCCTCGGTGCCGTGGCCGACAACTTTATAGACCACCGTTACCCAGCCATCCTGCGCGGCTTCCCAATCGTATACCGAAAGCGGGCGGCGCAGGTAAAAACCCGGCACCTGAATTTGCACAAACTGGCCGGGGCGGGTAATGCCGCGGCAGTCGCCTTTCAAGGTCATACGAAATACGCCGCGCGCGATTGCGGCGTTTTCCATCAGTGTAAATTGCATAAACGTCCCTTTCTTGCCGGGGCGCCGGACGCCGCGGTGGAGGACCGGTTTGTGCCCTGTGCAGATGCAAACCGTCCGCCGGCGGTTCCGGCTGTATTGGCGGCGGGCGCAGGCGTAAACCTGCCATCCGCCCGGGTGCTGTTGGCGCCGCGCTGTACAGCCTGTGCCCGGTAGGGCGCAGCGTGCAGGCGCGGCTATGTTCTCGCGGCGGCTGCATGCCGCCGCGTTTTTGCGGGGGTTATTTGGCGTCGATGGTGGAGACGCAGATGGTGATCTCCTCCAGCACGTTGAGCAGTACGCGCACCGTATCCAGCGCGGTAAAGATGGTCACGTTGTTTTCTACCGCGCAGCGGCGCAGCTGTGCGCCGAAGGTGAGGTGGCTGTCGCTCCACGGCGTGCGGGTGTTGATAACGTAGTTTACGTGTCCCTGCCGCAGCGATTCGAGGATTTCTTCGCTCCCCTCGGTCAGCTTGCGGCGTTCGCGGGTGCGGATGCCGTTTTGCCGCAGGAAATCCGCAGTGCCGTGCGTTGCCTCGATGTTGAAGCCGAGGCTGTAGAACCGGCGGATAAGGGGCAGCGCTTCGGGCTTATCCTGATCGGCAATGGTGACGAACAGGGTGCCGTAGTTGCTCACGTTCATGCCGCTGGACAGCATGGCCTTGTACAGGGCGCGGTTGAGCGTATCGTCGTAGCCGATGGCCTCGCCGGTGGATTTCATTTCCGGGCTCAGGTACGCGTCGATGCCGCGCAGCTTGCTGAAGCTGAAAGCGGGCGCTTTGACATACCAGCGTTTTTTCTCCGGCGCGATGACTTCGGTAATCCCCTGATCGCGCAGGGTTTGCCCCAGCATGACGCGGGTGCCGATGTCCGCCAGCGGCACGCCCGTTGCCTTGCTCAGGAAGGGTACGGTGCGGCTGGAGCGGGGGTTGACCTCGATGACGAACACATTATCCTGCTTATCTACAATGAACTGGATGTTGTAAAGCCCCAGAATGCCGATGCCAAGACCAAGGCGCACCGTATAATCCACAATGGTTTGCTTGGCTTTTTCGCTGACGCTGAAGGTGGGGTACACGCTGATGCTGTCGCCGCTGTGGATGCCGGTACGCTCCACATGCTCCATAATGCCGGGGATGTAAACGTTCTCCCCGTCGCATACGGCGTCGGTTTCCAGCTCTTTGCCGATAATGTACTTATCCACCAGCACCGGTTCGTCCTCATCCAGCAGTACGGCGGTGCGCAGGTAGTGGCGCAGGGCTTTTTCGTCGTTGACAATCTGCATGGCGCGGCCGCCCAGTACGTAGCTGGGGCGCACCAGCACCGGGTAACCGATGCGCGCGGCCGCTGCGACGCCCGCCTCAATATCGGTTACGGCTTCGCCCTGCGGCTGGGGAATGCCCAGCTCGCGCATGATTTTTTCAAACGAATCTCGGTTTTCGGCGCGGCCGATGGCGGTAACATCGGTGCCGATAATGTGCACGCCCATGGTGTGCAGCCGTTCGGCCAGATTGATGGCCGTCTGTCCGCCAAGGCTGACGATAACGCCCTCCGGCTGTTCCAGCGTGAGAATGTTCATCACATCCTCCACGGTGAGGGGCTCGAAGTACAGCTTATCGCTGGTGGTATAATCGGTAGAAACCGTTTCGGGGTTGTTGTTGATAATAATGGCTTCGTACCCGGCGTTGCGAATCGTCCAGATGGCGTGCACGGTGGAGTAGTCAAACTCCACACCCTGCCCGATGCGGATGGGGCCGGAACCGAGCACCACAATCTTTTTACGGCCGGATATGATGGACTCGTTCTCTTCCTCGTAGGTGGAGTAGAAGTAGGGCACGTAGCTTTCAAACTCGCTGGCGCAGGTGTCGATCATCTTATAAACCGGCAGTATCTTCATCTGCTCGCGCAGGCGGAAGATTTCGCGCTCGTTCTTGCCCCAGCACTGGCCGATGTACTTATCGCTGACGCCCATTTTCTTAGCGGCGCGCAGCACGGCTTCGTCCATGGGGCAGGCTTTCAGCCGGGTTTCAAACTCCACGATGTTCTTGATTTTCTCCAGAAAGAACATGTCGATCATCGTCTGATTATAGATGAGGCTTAAATCAATCCCCAGCCGGATGAGCTGCGCGATGGCGTACAACCGGTCGTCCGTCGCGTCGTGAATGTAGCTTAGCAGCTCGTCGGTGCTCATGGCGTCGAACTTGGCGCTGTACAGGTGGCAAACACCCACCTCCAGCGAGCGCACGGCTTTCAGCAGGCTTTCTTCCAGCGTGCGGCCGATGCTCATCACTTCGCCGGTCGCTTTCATCTGCGTGGAAAGCTTGTTGCTGGCGCCATCCAGCTTATCAAACGGGAAGCGTGCAATTTTGCTGACCACGTAATCCAGCGCCGGTTCAAAGCAGGCGGGGGTGTTGGCCAGTGGAATTTCGTTGAGCAGCATGCCTACCGCGACCTTGGCGGAGACGCGCGCGATGGGGTAACCGCTGGCTTTGCTGGCCAGCGCCGAAGAGCGGCTGACGCGGGGATTGACTTCGATTAAGTAGTATTGGAAGCTGAAGGGGTCCAGCGCAAACTGCACGTTGCACCCGCCCTCGATTTTCAGCGCGCGGATGATTTTCAGTGCACTGTCCCGCAGCATGTGGTATTCCTTGTTGGTCAGGGTCTGGCTGGGGCACACGACGATGGAATCGCCCGTGTGTACGCCGACCGGGTCAAGGTTTTCCATGTTACAGACGGTGATGGCGGTATCGTTGCGGTCGCGCATCACTTCGTACTCGATTTCCTTAAAGCCCTTGATGCTCTTTTCCACCAGCACTTCGTGCACGGGGGAGAGCTTGAGCGCATTTTCCATAACGGCGATCAGTTCAGCTTCGTTATCGGCAAAACCGCCGCCCGTGCCGCCAAGGGTAAAGGCGGGGCGCAGCACGACCGGGTAGCCGATGTCTTCCGCGGCGGCAAGCCCCTCGGAGATGCTGTGGGCAATCTGTGAGGGGAGCACCGGCTCACCGAGGCGCTGGCACAGCTGCTTGAACTTCTCGCGGTCTTCCGCCATCTCGATGGAGGCGAAGCTGGTACCGAGTATTTCCACCTGGCACTCGTCCAGCACGCCCTTGCGGGAAAGCTGCATGGCAAGGTTTAAGCCGGTTTGGCCGCCAAGGCCGGGCAAAATGGCGTCCGGACGCTCGTAGCGTAAAATCTTGGCGACATATTCCAGCGTTAGGGGCTCCATGTATACCTTATCGGCAATGTGTGTATCGGTCATGATGGTGGCGGGGTTGGAGTTGACGAGGATGACCTCGTACCCTTCTTCCCGCAGAGCCAGACAGGCCTGGGTACCGGCATAGTCAAACTCTGCCGCCTGCCCGATGATGATGGGTCCCGAGCCGATTACCAGTATCCGGTGAAGGTCGGTGCGTTTAGGCATTGGCTTGTCCCTCCTTGGCGCCGGCCATGTGATCTATAAAGCGGTCGAAAAGGTAGGTGCTGTCCTGCGGGCCGGGCGCGCTTTCCGGGTGGTACTGTACGGAGAAGAGCTTGTCGGCTTTGCACTCCATACCCTCGGCGGTCTCATCCAGCAGGTTTTTGTGGGTCAGGGTGAGTCCGGTGCCATTCAGGCTGTCCACATCCACGGCGAAGGAGTGGTTCTGGCTGGTGATTTCGATCTTGCCGGTGCGCAGATCCATCACCGGGTGGTTGCCGCCGCGGTGGCCGAACTTCATCTTATAAGTCTTGGCGCCGTAGGCCAGCGCGATCATCTGGTGCCCAAGGCAGATGCCGAAAATGGGCAGCTTGCCGCGCAGAGCCTTTACGGTGTCGATGACCGGGGTCACATCCTCCGGGTCGCCCGGGCCATTGGAGAGGAACAGGCCGTCCGGCTTGAAGCTGAGGATGGTTTCGGCGGGCGTATCGTAGGGCACGACCAGTACGTTGCAGTGATGATCGCGCAGTTTGCGGATTATGTTCAGCTTTACGCCGCAGTCGATGCACACGACGTTGTACTGGGCGTTAGGCGTGCGCGCGTACCATTTTTTCGGGCTGCTGACGCGGGAAACCACATCGTGGGGCAGCTGGTAGGCGCGGATGCGGGCAAGCGCATCTGCAAGCGGGGTGTCGGCGTCGCACAAAAGCCCGCGCTGGCTGCCCTCGTTGCGAATCATGCGGTTGATTTTACGGGTGTCCACCCCCTGAATGCCGGGGATGCCGTGCTCATCCAAAAGCTCGCCAAGCGTTTTGGTGTAGCGGAAGTTGCTGGGCAGATCGTTGTACTCGCGCACTACCAGCGCACCGAGCGTAGGAGTGCGGGTTTCGCTGTCCTCGTCGGTCACGCCGTAGTTGCCGATGAGCGGATAGGTCATGACGACCATCTGCGCGGTGTAGCTGGGGTCGGTAACAATTTCCTGATAGCCTACCATTGAGGTGTTGAATACCATTTCACACATTGCGTCGGTATGGGCTCCAAAACCTGTGCCCAGAAACTCGGTGCCGTTTTCAATAACCAGCTTGCGGTTCAGCATTGCCATACGGTTTTGCCTCCTGCCAAAGTAAGTTCGTTTGTGCCGTAGACCGTTGTGCCTGCGAAAGGTGTGGCGTGCCCCATGGAGCAAAATGCCGCGGGGTCTACCGTCCAGCTCTTTTCCAGATTCCATACGGTCAGGTCGGCGGTTTGCCCCGCCTCAAAGGTCATCGGCGGTAAGCCGAATCGCCTGCGGGGCGCGTCCGTCATCATTTCAATCAGGCGCGTCAGGGGGACTTTGCCGGTTTTCACCAGCCCGGTGTACAGCGCGGGAAACGCACACTCCAGCCCCGTGATGCCCATGGCGCTCTTTTCCAGCCCACGCGCCTTTTCCGCCGCGGAGTGCGGCGCGTGGTCGGTAGCGATGATGTCGATGGTGCCGTCCAGCACGCCGGCCAGAAGTGCTTCCTGGTCTTCGCGGCTGCGCAGGGGCGGGTTCATCTTAAAGCGACCGTCTTCCTGCAAATCCTCATCGCAGAGCAGCAGGTAGTGCGGCGCGGTTTCGCAGGTTACGTCCGCGCCCTCGGCCTTGGCTCGTCGGATGACCTCCACGCTTTCTTTGCAGCTCACGTGGCATACGTGGTAGCGGCAGCCCGTTTCCTTGGCCAGCTTCACATCGCGCGCGATGGGGCGCCACTCGCTTTCCGAGCTGATACCCTTGTGCCCGTGCGCGTGGCAGTAAGCGCCGTCGTGGATGTAGCCGCCGTGGAGTAGATCGTTCTGCTCGCAGTGCGCGGCGATGAGCCCGCCGATTTCTTTTACCTTCTCCATGGCCTGCCGCATCATGCTATCGCTCTGCACACCGTGTCCGTCGTCCGAGAAGCCGCAAACCTGTGGGGCGAGCGCTGCAAAATCCACCAGCTCTTTGCCCAGCTGTCCGTGGGTGATGGTGGCGTACGGCAGCACCTGAATCAGCGCATCCCGCCGTATGATGGCTGCCTCTTCCGCCAGATGAGCGGGGGTATCGGGCGCGGGGTTTAAGTTGGGCATGGCGCACACCGTGGTGTAGCCGCCGTGCGCCGCCGCGCGCGTGCCGGTTTGAATTGTTTCTTTATACGAAAAACCCGGTTCCCGCAGATGAACGTGTACATCTACGAAACCGGGCAATACAATGCAATTTCCAATGGAATCAATAGGAACAACAGGAATACCGTTTTGCTGATCCGGTGAAATACCATTGGTGATTTTGCCCTGACGAAACGCAATGTCACGCTTGCAGAGCTCTCCTCGCTGGTAAACCGTAATGCCTTTCAGCAAACCGTCCAATCCGATGCTCCCCTTTCGCCGGACGATGCGAAGTTCGCATACTCAACTACATATGTTATGGGAAATCTGTCTTCTTGTCAAGAGCAAATACACAAAAAATAGCATAAAAATACGAAGAAAATTTTCCGGGCAGGTAACGGCGTGCATAGGCTTACGCAGAAAACGAGTATAAACATTCAAAATTCTACGTAAATACCGTGTAAATACGAAAAGGAACATTTGAGCGAAAGGATGGGCGTAACCGTTGCGGAGAATGAAAAAGGGGGGATGAATACCCGTTGAGGGAAGCGTGGATATACAAAGCGATGCCGGAAGGTTTGCAAGCGGGAAAACGTGTGCCGGCAAGGGGGGATGCTTGCGGAAGGGGGAAAAAGGAAAATGTATAAAAATGCACGACGTTGTTTGGCTGCGATGGGAGAATACGACAGTTTTCGGGAAGGGGAAGCACTATACCATGGTAAGATACCGCTGGCTTAAGGATGACGCGTATAAACAGAAAAAACAGGCTGCCTGCGCAAGCAGCCTGTTTTTGCCCGGTGGCGTATGAATTATGTCGCTTACTTATGCTTTACCGGGATCCAGATGGCACTTTCATAGTCCGGCGCGGTGGTATCGCCCATTTCATACCATTCCACGTTCAGCCATGCGGATACTTCGTAGTCCGGGTTGCCGGGCAGCCATTCCTTGAAGATTTTTGTGTTTACGCTTTGCAGCGCTCCGGGCATGGGACCGACGCAGCGGAACTTTGCCCACGTCAGTGCGGGCAGGGTATACAGCTCCATGCCTTCCGGCACGGGTCCGCCCTGATAGCGCCCCGCGATCATATACCGGAACTGTTTCTCCCCGGGTTCGCCGTCGATGCAGATGCCGAATTCGCCGATTTGGTTATCTTCCACTGCTTTCTGATAAACAGGCTCGTCTTCTCCGTTTTTGCAGCGTTTGCAAAAATCAGCCCAGAAAAGCGGTATGGTTTGGTACGAATTCTCCGCGTCGAACTTTCTGCTCATGCCAATAAGCTGTATGGCATCCTCTTTTTGCACAGTATAATCCATTGCATTCCCTCCCTGAATCGTTACATTGACAGTCAGGGGCAGAAACACGGTGATCTTTGTGGCGTCTCCCCGGATTTGCAGGGGGGACACTCCGTGGAACCGGCAAAACGCGCGCGTGAAACTCTCCGGCGTTTGGTAGCCGTAGCGGTACGCCAGATCGATTACCTTGTCCCTGCCGGTTAGTGCGTCCAGCGCCGCCAGATACAGCCGCCTTCCGCGGATGTATTCGCCTACGGTGTAGCCCGTCATCAGGCTGAACCCACGCTGAAAGTAGAAGGGCGATACATACACGGCGGCCGCCACTTGCTCAATATCGATCTCTTCCAGCAGATGGGCTTCCATATAGGCGATTGCGCGTTTCAGGTTCTCCGTCCATTCCATGTTTCCTGCCTCCTGTTGATAGTGTAACGCGGAAAGGAAAACATTTCCTGACTTTTTGTGCTCTGTGCTGTACGGTTTGATACCATATATGATGAACGGATCGCCAAAACCTGTCAAGAAGCAAGAAAAATGAGCATTAGGATAGAGCAAGGCTTTAGATGTACCTTTTACCCACTGAAGCAAAAAACAAAAGAAATACTGGCATACCAGCGTAGTTTTGGCATAACCAGCCGTTTTTTGCCCGAAATGAACGGCTTAACGCGTAAGCGCTGCGGAAAAAACCTTGACAAGAACAGGCAGATAGGGGAATATGCTATCGGTAGCACGATACGGCAGAATGTTGGTATCCTCCGCTCCCGGTTTGGCCGGCTGCATATAAAAACAGTAAGACTTAGAGTGCGGATGGAGAAACGTTCCTTGGCGGCGCGGCGCAAGGAAAAATGCTGAGCGGGACTGCCGCTTGTGGTGAATGCGCAGAATGCGCAGGATGAGCGCAGCCCCTCCGCGGTGAAACCAGCAAGCCCGTATGGTGTGCACCGGGCATAGAAAAAAAGGATCGGGGCGTGCCGAAACAATGTTGATTGCTCAAAAATTGATGATTTTTCTGGTGTTGATGCTGGTCGGCCTTTTGCTGATGAAAATCCGCCTGCTGGACGAGCCGACCTGCCGCAAGTTATCCTCTTTGGTAGTAAATGTAGCAAACCCGGCGATGATACTATATTCCGCTATGGTGGAAAACACGATTCCCGGCTCGGAACTGCTCATGACTGCGGCGATTGCCGTTGGCATGTTTGCCATGCTGCTCGTTATAGGCGCAATTTTGCCGAAATTGCTGAAAACCAAGGGGCAAGACGCGGCTGCCTATTCCCTGATGACGGTTTTTTCCAACATCGGCTTTATGGGCTTGCCATTGGTTGCCGCCATTTATGGAAGTTCTGCGCTTCTGTATGTTTCCGTGTTCATTATTCCGTTCAATGTATTAATTTATACCTATGGCGTTGCTTTAATGCAGCAGCCGGACCCTGTAACAGGCAAATCTTCCTTTTCGATGCGCAAGATCATCAACCCCGGCGTGATTGCCAGCGTGATTGCGGTTGCGGTGTATCTGCTGCGTATCCGCTTGCCGGAAGTGATTGCCGTACCAACGGAATACTTGAGCAACCTGACGGCTCCGCTGAGCATGATGGTGATCGGCGCTTCGCTGGCAGATGTGAAGATTAAAGAGTTTTTTACCGATACCCGGCTGTTGGCTTTTTCGGTCATCAAACTGCTGATCGTGCCGGTGGTGACCTGCTTTCTTCTAAAACCGCTGGTTGGCGACGGTGTGCTGCTGGGGGTTTGCATCGTAATGACGGGTGCGCCGGTTGCCAGCATGACGGTGATGATGGCGCAGCAGTATGGTGGGGAATATACGTTGATCTCCAAAGGTATTGCGTTGACGACGATTCTTTCCGTAGTTACCATTCCGCTGGTGTTTGCGATACTGTAAACAGGACGATAAAGAAAAAACGACGCTAACCGTACACAAAAACAACAGCGCTGAAGCCCTACGCTTCCTGCGCTGTTGTTTTTGTGCGAAAGGATTTTTACTTGCATCGGGAATATACGGCGTGAAAACATGGATGGTAAAGGGGAGCTTCCACAGGCAGCCGCCTGCGTAAGTGACGGGGAAAGTGCCTTATACGTCCAATTCGGAGATGCTTTTCGGGTAGGTGTGTTCTGGTTCGTCTTTGCTGTGCAGAGTATTCCATACCTGCGCAAAGAAGGGGTCTACCTTAGCGCGCGCGGCATAGTTCCAGCTTTCACGCTCGCACACAGGGCACCAGTGGCCGCCTTCCAGCACCAGGCGTGGGCTGGCTTCAAACGTGTGGCCGAATGCGCACTGAAATTTCAGCTTGCCTCTCCAGTCCCCCATGGTCATTGCAGCGTTCAGGCATTTGCCGCCGCGGAAGGTTGCCGCCTTTTGCATATCCTGCAGCGTCAGCCCGCTTTCAGGCTTGCTTTCGTCATAGCCGTGATCCAGCGTAACGACCCGGTCCCAATCGGTAAAAGGCGTAAAATCGTTGATATTCTCCGGGATTGCATCGTAGTTTTTCCGGCTGCCCCAATAGGCGTCGATCTCTTCTGCCATGTTGTTTTCAATGATACGCAGTGTGCCGTGCTCGCTGCGGGCCAGTTTGCGAAAAGAGTTTTTTATAAGATGCCCCATCAGGCGCTGGCCGCCCGGCAGTTTGCAAAGCACCCGCGCAAGGACAGCTGTTACACCGAGGGTTTTGATGTATTCGCCGTAAAAATACTGCATGGAGTCGTGGCGGAAATGCAAGGTTTTTTCCAGTTTGTCCGAATCCAGATAATACTGCCCGTGGAAGTTGCGTGTGGCGTACCACTTCGGCTCGATAATATGGCAAAAATCCGTGAAGCCCAGCTTGCCGAACATTTCCTGATACATGGTGTAGGTGTTCACCCGGCAGGTTTGTCCGCCGCCGATGTTGTAAATATGCCCCCAGAATGACGCCGGGAGTTCACCGGAAGCATCCATACAGGCTAAATTGCGCAGCAGCACACCCGAATCCCGGTCGGATACATATTCCAGCACGTTATCCAACCCGTTGTGGAACATAATGGGGTCTTTGATCTTGCTCATGGCCGGGCCGATGATACCGGTTTGCCGCAGACTGACCCAGTATGTAAGCCCGGATTCAATCAGCAGCCGTTCGGCGGCGATTTTGGATACGGCATAATAATCGTATACGCTTGGCTTAATAGGATCACCGACGCGCCCCCAGTGAATCGGCGGCATACGGTCGCCGGTTTCGGCAACGGTGCCGATGGATACCAGCTTCACCTCGTCCATGCGCCCCTGTTCGCGGATGGCGCGAAGCAGGTTTTGCATGCCGCCGTAGTTTACCTTCATCGCCAGCTTGGGGTGGTAATCAGCCACAGGGGAAACCAGCGCTGCAACGTGTAAAATCAAATCTGCCTGCTGAACGCAAGCGGAAACGTCTTCATAGTTGGTGATGTCGCCCCAGATAACGGTAAGTCCCGGAATGTCCGTATGATTCTTTATTTTATCGCGGTCTGCCGGTGTATCTTGTACTAACAGAGTGAGCGAAAGGGTATCCAGCTCCTTGCGCAACTCGGTAAGCCCGGCAAACCCCATCCCTCCGGTCGCGCCTGTCAGCAGGACGCGTTGTTTACCCATGGTTATTCTCCTTTCATCGGAATGGATGCCACATTACGGTCCAAAATATCCAGACACAGCTGTATGGAATCGCCAATCGCATGGTCGATATCGTCTGCCTTTACACCGAGGGGATCACTGCCTAGAAATTTATCTATATACAGGCGGGAACATTGCAAAGGAGTGAGTCTGGCTACATTCAACCCGCTGTCGATGCCTTTGGCGGTTTGCTGTTTCATAATTATGCGGCTGTACAGGCCAAACATCCAATTGGGAATGGTGATGATCTTCCTGTGCGGTATGCCCATATACTTATGTACAATCGCCAGCAGCTCTTTCCAGGTCATGTTGTAATAGCCGATAGGGTAGCAGCGCCCGCCCCGGTTGCGTTCCACCGCGCCTGCAACGGCTTGCCCGACTTGCTTAACGGTTACCATGGCAGTGCCGCCGCGCGGGTAGAACGTTGCGCTTTTCATGGAGCGGATGATCTCCACAATGAAGAGCCACACGGGTTTGCGACCCGGTTGTGCGCCGAAAATATAGGGCAGTTCCAGCACTGCTACATCAAAGTTCTCGTCCGCTGCGGCCATGGCGACCGCTTCCTGATCGATCCGGCTGCGAATGTAGGGATGCCATTGAGTCAGCTTCTCTTTTGGCATGACTTTATGGAAATAGGAGAAGTATGAACCCAGAATCACCGCGTGCTTTACGCCGCTTGCCTTTGCCAGACGCAGTAAACGCCGGACGGGGTCTATATTGTATTTTTGATACAGGCTGTATATCGGTGCGGGGCCTTCCACTCGTTCGTCCACCCCGGCGGCGAACACAAAAGCATCGCAGCCTGTAAAAGCCTTGGCGAAAGCCTCATCGGACATTTCCAGATGGTTGCCAAACGAAATTTCCATCTCTTGGGGCAACTGCGCACCCGGCGGCAGCGGCGGAAGCGCCATGGAACGCACGCTGTGCCCTCGGGCGATCAGCTCTTTGGCGGCCTCACTGCCAAGCAGGCCTGTTCCGCCGATAATGAATATCTTCATTCGCTATCGCCTCCTTTCGGGTGAGGTCTGTTGACGAATCCCCCCGTCACCTTTATAATATAGACATAGTGTTGTTTTCACAACCACCAGATGTTTTTATGATGGCGTGTGCCGAACACTTCCGCCAGAGATGTCGGACAGCCGTCAAAATACCTGTTAATAAAGCAGAATACAACAGGGAGGAATTGAACATGGCAGATAAGGAAAACCAACGCGTACGGCTGACCAAGCAACTGCTGAAAGCCAGTTTGATGGAACTGATGAAGGAAAAGACAATCGGCAAAATCCATGTGAAGGAAATTTGCGAAAACGCGGAAATCAACCGTTCTACCTTTTACGTGTATTATCCCGATCCATACGCACTGCTGGATGAGATACAAAACGAACTGGTGGCGCATGTGCGCGAGCATCTGGATAAAATCGATTCCGCCTCCGGAAACGAAAACTATCTGGAAGCGCTGATGGAGTATATACGCGATCATGCGGATATTTTCCGCACGCTGTTATGCCGGCAGGAAAATATCCTTTTCCAGTCGAGCTTTGTGGAAGCATCGCTTTCCAACCTGCGTAAAAGTGTACCGCTCAAAGAATCGGAAACGGTGAACGAATACATTTACGCGTACCTTATTACGGGATGCCTGAGCATGGTCAAACGGTGGATCGAGGCGGATTTTGACATGTCCTGTCCGGAAATGGCCGGTTTGCTGTTTACCCTTTCGGATAGCGCGATTGTGCCGTTTGCGAAAACTGCATCCGGGGAGTCCGGCGGCAGAGGAGAATAACCATGACGCTTCAGCAATTAAAATACCTGATTGAAATTGTGCGCTGCGGGTCGATCAATCAGGCGGCGAAACAGCTGTACATTACCCAGCCAAGCCTTTCCAGCGCGATGAAGGAGCTGGAGACGGAGATGGGACTGGAGCTGTTTGTACGCACACCCCGCGGCATCACCCTTTCGGCGGATGGGGTGGAATTTCTCAGCTACGCGCGGCAGGTGGTAGAACAGGCCGATTTACTGGAACAGCGTTACCGCAACAAGCCGCCCGCGCGGCAGCTGTGCTCCGTTTCCACACAGCATTATGCGTTTGCTGTGAATGCACTGGTGAATCTGATTCGTGCCACGGACGCAGAGGAATACGAAATTACGCTGCGGGAAACGCGCACCTATGAAATTATTCAGGATGTGAAGGCACTGCGCAGCGAAATCGGGATTCTGTTTATGAACAGCTTTAACCAAAAGGTGATCCGCAAGCTGCTTAGGGAAAGCCATTTGGATTTTCACCCCCTGTTTACGGCTAAACCCCATATTTTCATCAGCACCCAAAACCCGTTGGCGGGGCGCACAGCCGTAACGCTGGAGGAGTTGGCGCCTTACCCGTATTTATCCTTTGAACAGGGCGAGTACAACAGCTTCTATTTTTCCGAGGAGATTCTAAGTACGGTTTCCCGCCCCAAAAGCATCCATGTCAGCGACCGGGCAACGCTGTTTAACCTGTTGATCGGCCTGAACGGGTATACCATTTCCACCGGGCTGGTTAGCGCGGACCTGAACGGGGAAAACATTACCGCGATCCCCCTGCTGGTGGAGGACGATATGCAAATCGGCTGGGTGGGCAACCATCAAACTCGGTTGAGCCAGACGGCGGTTGCGTACCTGCGGGAGCTGAAGGCGGTGATCGGAACCTACGGATTGCCGGTTCCGGCGGATGATGATATAGGAAAAATCGATAACGAACTATAAAAAGTTGGAGTTACCCTATAACAAGCCAACCATGGTAAGCTGATCCCAATCCAAATTGGAAAGGGGCATGAACCATGAGTGGTATTGATAACGCTAAGAGTGCAGTGCCGTTTCGCTGCGATGTGGTCGGCAGTTACCTGCGGCCGCAGGCGCTGAAAACCGCACGCGGGCAGCATGCGGCGGGAGAGCTGACGGATGCACAGCTGGCGGAGGTTGAGGACTGGGAAATTCGCAAGCTGGTGGAAAAACAAAAGAAGGCGGGGCTGCAAGCCGTAACAGACGGTGAGTTTCGCCGCAGCTATTGGCATTTGGACTTCTTTTGGGGATTTGAAGGCATAGCGCATGTAACCATGAAACACGGATACCTTTTCCACGGGGAAGAAACGCGTGCGGATTCAGCGCGGCTATGCGGTAAAATCCGGTTTACCGATGCGCATCCGTTCCTTGCGCATTACCGGTTCCTCAAAGCGATTGCCGGAGACGATGTGCTGGCGCGCCAGACCATTCCCGCTCCGGCCCAACTGCTGGTGGAGCTGCTTCGGGACGAGAACGCGGAAACCGTGGATGCGATCTATCCGGACCGGGAAGAACTATACCGCGATATTTCGGCGGCGTACCATCAGGCGATTCTGGCGTTTTACGCGCTGGGATGCCGCAACATTCAGCTGGACGACTGCACATGGGGTATGATGTGCGACCCGGGCTTTATCGGCTTTCTGGATGCGCAGAGTACGCAGGCCGAAACGGTGCAGGCTTTATATGGCAGGCTGAACAACGACGCTATTGCCGGGCTTCCGGGGGATTTGGCCGTCACCACGCATGTGTGCCGCGGTAATTACCACTCCACATGGGCGGCTTCCGGCGGGTATGAGCCGGTGGCGGATACACTGTTTGGGCAGGAAAATGTGCAGGCGTACTATTTGGAGTTTGATACGGAACGTGCGGGCGGCTTTGCACCGCTTTCGGCGGTGAGCGGCGATAAAAAAGTGGTGCTGGGTCTGCTTTCTTCCAAAACGGGAGAACTGGAGGATAAGGCGCAGATTATCGCGCGCATCCGGGAGGCGGAAAAAGTTGTGCCGCTGGAAAGGCTGTGCTTAAGCCCGCAGTGCGGCTTTGCCTCTACGGAAGAGGGCAACATCCTCACCGAGGAACAGCAATGGGAGAAAATCCGCCTGATACAGGAAATTGCGCGGGAGGTATGGGCGTAAGCGACTTATTACGATGCTGTTATCAGCGCTATTACAATAGAAGAAACTACGGGGCGCTGCCCCGGCAAAACGCAAACGAACCGGCTTCGTTTGCGTTTTGCTGTGCAAGGGCGTATGGAGTGCAAGGCGCTTAGTTATACTCACTTTTGCTTCTTTGGATACAATGCTGTTTCCTTATAGTTTGCAAAATGAATGCTATCTACATCACCAAGATACAGATTTACCGAAAATTTACAGATAAGCTAAGATGGAGTGCATAACGGGGCGTGCCTCATGCCCTGTGTATAAAGCGTGGCAGCGGCGCTGAAGCGTGTGCAATCTCCCGTGGTTTCCCAATGCGCAAACGCTTGAAAGAAAAAGCGTGATGCGGTATACTGTGTTCACTTGCATTCACGCTGGGAGGTACAGGGATGGCCACCGATTTGGATATCGCACGACAAGCAACACTGGAACCGATAGCAACCATCGCACAAAGGGCAGGCTTCCTGCCGGATTCGCTTTCCCCGTACGGGAAATACATTGCCAAGATCAACGCCCGGGCATACCGGACGATGCCTGATAAAGCCAAGCTGATTCTGGTTACCGCGATCAACCCAACACCCGCGGGTGAAGGGAAAACGACTGTTTCTGTTGCATTGGCTGATGGAATGACCGCCTGTTCAAAAAACGCCATGCTGGCGCTGCGGGAACCTTCGCTGGGACCGGTGTTCGGCATGAAGGGCGGCGCGACCGGCGGCGGGCACGCACAGGTTGTGCCGATGGAGAATATCAACCTGCATTTTACGGGCGATCTGCACGCCATCACCGCCGCCAACAACCTGCTTTGCGCCATGGTGGATAACCATATCCAGCAGGGCAACGAACTGGGGATCGACCCCCGGCAGGTTACGTTCCGCCATTGTCTGGATGTGAACGACCGCCAACTGCGCCAGATTGTGCAGGGGCTGGGCGGCAAAAAGAACGGCACCCCCCGCGAAGACGGTTTTGATATTACCGCTGCCAGCGAAGTGATGGCGGTATTCTGCCTCGCCTCCAGTCTGGAGGATTTAAAGGCACGGCTTAGCCGTATGGTGGTTGCCTACACCGTAAACGGCAAACCCGTTACCTGTGGACAGGTAGGCGCGGCGGGCGCGATGTGCGCGCTTTTGCGAGAGGCGTTTGACCCCAATCTGGTGCAAACGCTGGATGGCACGCCCTGCCTGATGCACGGCGGCCCCTTTGCCAATATCGCGCACGGCTGCAACAGTGTAGCCGCCACAAGCCTGGCACTGAAAATGGCTGACTATGTGGTAACCGAAGCCGGTTTCGGCGCAGACCTTGGCGCGGAGAAGTTTTTGGACATTAAATGCCGCATGAACGGCCTGTGGCCCAATGCGGTGGTGCTGGTCGCCACCCTGCGTGCGCTGAAGCACCATGGCGGCGCGGCAAAGACCGCGCTGGCGGAGCCGTCGAAGGATGCGCTTGCCAAGGGCATGGAAAATCTGCTATCCCACGCGCGCAACATCCGCACTGTGTGGCAAACGCCTGTGGTTGTGGCGCTGAACCATTTTATTACCGATTCGCAGGATGAAATCGCTTTTGTGCGCGATACGCTCGCGCAGCAGGGCGTGGCCTGCGAACTCTGCGACGGTTGGGCGCAGGGGGGAAAGGGGGCGATCGGTTTGGCGGAAGCAGTCTGCCGGGCTGCCGATAGCAACCCCGCACCGGCGCCCCATTACACCTACGCCGATGAAGATACACTGGAAGGCAAAATTACCGCGATTGCCACACGCGTATACCACGCCGCCGATGTGCAGTTTACCGATGAGGCGCGTAAAGCGCTGGAACGCTTCACAGCGGATGGCTTTGGCCATTGCCCCGTGTGTATGGCCAAAACTCAGTACAGCATGAGCGATAATCCCGCCCTGCGCGGCGCACCGGAAGGGTACACCCTTACGGTACGCTCCGCCCGCCTCAGCGCGGGGGCAGGCTTCGTAGTCGCCTTTACCGGCAACATCATCGCCATGCCGGGGCTGCCGAAACAACCGGCGGCGCTGGGGATCGACGTGGATGCCGAGGGGAACATAACCGGGCTGTTTTAATTTGGCCTTAACGGAAACCCCGTTCATTTTTAGGCTGCCGGCCCGCAGGGGTGCACCGCAGCCGTTTGGAGACGGAAAACCCGTCTATTTGAAAGGAGTCGTTACCTGTGCAGAATATGCAGATTGAACTTTTACAGCTACTTCAGCAGGATTGCCGCCTGCCGCTTGAAAAAATTGCCGTAATGATGGGGCAGACCCCCGAAACGATCGGCGCGATGATCGACGATATGGAAAAACGCGGCGTTATCCTGCGCTATTCGCCCGTTATCAACTGGGACAAAACCGAAAAAGAGCGCGTGGAAGCGATGATTGAGGTTCGCGTAACCCCGCAGCGGGACGAGGGCTTTGACGCGATTGCCAAGCGCATCTACCGGTTTGACGAAGTGAAAACCGTGTATTTAATGAGCGGCGCTTACGATTTGCTGCTGCTGGTAGAAGCGCATACCTTAAAGGAGCTGGGGTACTTTGTCAGCACCAAGCTGAGCGTGCTGGACAGCGTTACCGGCACAGCCACCCACTTTGTGCTCAAGCGCTACAAGAGCGACGGCGTGATTTTCGAGGGCGAACAGCCGGATAAGCGACTGGCGGTGAATCCCTAATGGAGTATAGCCGCTACATCAACCCGGATATCGCGGCCGTACCTAAAAGCGGTATCCGCAAGTTCTTTGATATTGTGCAAACCATGCCGGGCGCGATCTCGCTCGGCGTGGGCGAGCCGGATTTTGTGACCCCTTACCACATCCGCAATGCCGCCATCGACAGCATTCTGGATGGGGAAACCCAGTACACAAGCAACTGGGGCCGCCTGTCCCTGCGCAAAGAGATTGCCCACTACCTGGAAACGCGCTACGGCCTCAGCTACGACCCGGAAAGCGAAGTGCTGGTTACCGTCGGCGCCAGTGAGGGTATCGATCTGGCAATGCGCGCACTGCTCTGCCCGGGGGACGAGGTGCTGGTACCCGAGCCCAGCTACGTCAGCTATCGCCCGTCGGTGGTGTTTGGCGGGGGCATACCCGTGCCGATTAAGACCGACGAAGAGCATAACTTTGTGCTGACAGCCGAAGAACTGGAAAGCGCCATCACCCCCAAAACCAAGGCGGTCATTTTGCCTTACCCCAATAACCCCACCGGCGCGATTATTGGCCGCGCGGCACTGCAGCGGATTCGCGATGTGGTGGTAAGCCACGATCTGCTTGTGATCAGCGATGAAATCTACAGCGAGCTTTCCTATGGGCCGGAACCCCACGCAAGCATTGCGGAGCTTCCGGAGATGTGGGAGCGCACCGTATACATCAACGGTTTCAGCAAAGCGTTCGCGATGACGGGCTGGCGCGTCGGCTATGTTTGCGCGCCCGCGCCGCTGATGGATGTGATGGTAAAAATTCACCAATACACCATTATGTGCGCTTCCACCCAGGGGCAGGTTGCCGCGGAAGAGGCGCTGAAGCAGGGGCGTGAGGACGGCTATGACGATGTGCTGACCATGCGCCAGAGCTACGACCATCGCCGCAGGCTGATGTACAACGCATTCCGCAAAATGGGGCTGAGCTGCTTTGAACCGCTGGGCGCGTTTTACGTTTTCCCCAGCATTAAAAGCACGGGGCTGACCAGCGAAGCGTTTTGCGAGCGGCTGCTGCTGGAAAAAGAAGTGGCCTGTGTGCCCGGTACGGCGTTTGGCGCGTGCGGGGAAGGGCACATCCGCTGCTGCTATGCGACCGCGCTGGATCAGCTGGATATTGCGTTGGAGCGTATTGCGGCGTTTGTGGAGAGTCTGTAATTTTTACCGCTCCGTCCGGTGCGAAGGCATTGCTTTCGCGCCGGACGGGCGACGTGTGTTTTTTTCTTTCGTGATCCAATAAGGAGGTACCCATGCTGCGTAAATCCCTGGCATTGTTCTTACTGCTTTGTTTACTGCTTCCCCTCGCCGCGATAGCGACAGAGGACGACCAGGAAGTTTACATAACCATTTTCGATTCGGAAGGAACGGAAATTGCCGACGGCAACGCATCGGACGCCGCGGTGCCGGAAGCCGAAACGGTGGAAACGGTTGACCGTTCAGCGCCTGTGTATGAACCGGATGGCTCCATTTTATTGAAGCTGACGTTTACGGGCGATTTTACCATCGGCGAAAATGCGCAATACAGCGGGGAGTCCATCTTCAATCAGGAGCTGGATAAGCAGGATGGCGATTTAAACTTTCCGTTCCGCAATTTTAAAGAAATTTTGGAAAACGACGATTGGACCGTGCTGAATTTTGAAGGCACGCTGACCACCGCCGGGCGCAACCGCAATAAGCTGAACAACAGCTTTTTGTTCCGCGCCGATCCCTCTTACGTGTCCATGCTGTCGGATAACGGCGTGGAATGCGTTTCGCTGGAGAATAACCACGTGCTGGATATGGGCGAGGACGGCCTTGCCGAAACCAAGGAAACCCTGACAGGCGCGGGCGTTAGCTATTACTGCGAGAGCGAGCCGCTGATTTTCACCCTGAAAGGCGTTAAAATGGGGATGCTGGCCTACCAGACCTTCGACCAGTACAGCCGCCTGTTTGACGAAGTGCCGCAGGATGTAAGAACCCTGAAATCGCAGGGCTGCGAGGTTGTGGTGATCAGTTTCCACTGGGGCGCGGAGAAGGATTATTACCCCAACGCGAACCAGCAGAAGCTGGCAAAACTGGCCATCGACGCGGGCGCAGATTTGATTGTGGGACACCACAGCCACCGCATAAACCCGATTGAAGAATATAACGGCAAATATATTGTGTATTCGCTGGGCAACTTCTGCTTTGCAGGCAACAGCAAGCCGGATGATATGAGCACCTTTGTATTCCAGATCAAGCTGCGTGTGAAGGACGGCGTTTGCGAAAACGACAGCTTCATCATCATCCCATCCCGCATTTCCAGCAACGCGAAGTACAATGACTTTATTCCCACCCCCTATACCAAACAGGAGAATATTGAAAGCCTGATAAGCGTACTGAAAAAGAACGGCCAGAGGCTGGATAACCCGGTGGAGGAATATCCGGTGTCCTGGCCGGGCGAAGACGAGTAACTATCCCTTGCGGGATAAAACGGAGTGATAGAGTTGGCTTATTGCGCCTATTGTAAAGCACATATTTTCGATAATCAGCGAAAATGCCCCAATTGCGGCAGCACCGACTTTATCAAAGAGGAGGAGCCAGTAAGCGAGCCTAAGGTCGTTTACGTAGAGAAGCCGCCGCAGCATGTGGTATACGTGGAAAAGCCGGTGTATCAAACTGTGTATGTCCGCAGCAACGAATCGGATAAAAGCCGGGGGATTGCGTTTCTGTTGTGCTTCATTTTCGGCATTTGGGGCGTACACCGTTTTTACGTAGGGAAAATCGGCTCCGGTATTATGTTCCTGCTTACGGCGGGGTGGTGTGGTATCGGCTGGCTGGTGGATATTATCGCGATCGTGGGCGGCACCTTCCGGGATAAGGAAGGGCTGCTCCTGAAAAAGTGGGGAGGAAGCTGAATGCCGTATCTGTACGGGGATACCATTATGCTGCGGGAGTATCGGCAGGATGATATGCAGGCCATCCGCGCGTGGGTGAACGATGCGGACAGCGTACGCTATTTAAGCTCCCGCTATTGGATGCCGCAAAGCTATGCCGATACGGCTGACTTTTTGGACCACGTGACCCATGCGGGGCCGAACGGGGCTTATTTTGTGATTGCCCAGAAGGAAACGCAGGTCTACATCGGCCAGATCGATTTAATGAGCATCAACTGGAAACTGCGCAACGCGGAGATTGCCATGGTGATCGGCAACGAAGGCAAACGCGGTAAAGGCATCGGTACACAGGCGCTGAAACTGATGCTGGATTATGCATTCGGTACGCTGGGACTGGAGCGTATCTCGCTGGAGGTGGCAACCGCCAACGAGCGCGCCATACACTGCTATCAAAAGGCCGGTTTTACGCTGGAAGGCGTGAAACGCCACGCGTTTATGGTGGACGGCGAATATGCCGATCTGGCGATGATGGCGGTGTTGTCCGGGGAATGGAAACAAATGCGCACCGCTGCCGAAGCCTAAAAGCGCCGTAAGGATTTTTCCGCAGGGATTGACGTAACGCTTATGGTTCGGCTACAATTAAGATTTGTGGGGTTTGAGCATAAGATCGCCCCGCAGCGTACCACAGACGGCCGAGCGGCCGGTGGATATAGGAGGGGAACGATAGGATGGGCCATATCGTTGCAAAGTTTGGTGGCAGTTCGCTGGCCGATGCGGGACAGTTTCGCAAAGTGCGGGATATACTCCAAATGGACGCGCGGCGTGTGTATGTTGTACCCAGCGCTCCCGGACGGAGAAATGCCAAGGATGATAAAGTAACCGATCTTTTGTATGATGTCTTTAACCAGCGGGAAAGCGGCGGCGATTGGGAAGCTGCCTTTACGCTGGTGGAAGCGCGTTACCGCGAAATTGCAAGGGATTTGCAATTGACGCTGGATTTGGATGCTGCGTTGGACGCGATTCGTGCCGATGTAGCCGCCGGCGCTGGCAAGGATTACTGTGCCAGCCGCGGAGAGTATTTAAACGGGCTGCTGCTCAGCAATTTCCTGGGCTATCAGTTTATCGACCCCAAGGATTGCATCTTCTTTACGCGGGAAGGCGCGTTTGACAGCGAAAAGACCAACGATACGATGGGAAAATTGCTGGCCGATGCGCCCAACGCTGTTGTGCCCGGGTTTTACGGTGCTATGCCGGACGGTGCTATCCGCACGTTCAGCCGCGGCGGCAGCGATATTACCGGCGCGATTGTCGCGCGTGCGGCAGGCGCGGAACTGTATGAAAACTGGACGGACGTTTCCGGCTTTTTAATGGCTGACCCCCGGCTGGTACCGGGCGCGCTGCCGATTGAAAACATTACATACCGCGAACTGCGGGAGCTAAGCTACATGGGCGCAACCGTACTGCATGAGGACAGTGTTTTCCCCGTGCACCGTGCGGGCATTCCCACCAACATCCGCAACACTAACCAGCCGGATCACCGCGGCACGATGATTACGCACCAGTGCGAAGTGGAAAAGAACCCGTATGTCATTACCGGCGTAGCGGGCCGTTTAGGCTTTTCAGTCATTTCCATTGAGAAAGCCATGATGAACGCCGAACGGGGCTTCGGCCGCAGGGTGTTGCAGGCGATTGAGGAATCCGGGCTTTCGTTTGAGCATCTGCCTACGGGCATTGACACGCTCTGCGTAGTCATAGAAACGGCGCAGTTAATGGCCGTGAAGGATCAGGTTGTGACCCGCATTATGGAGCTTACTTCCCCTGACAGCCTGACCATTCATGACGACATGGGCGTGATTGCCACGGTTGGCCGCGGCATGGTGCACAATCCCGGCACGGCGGCAAGGCTGTTCTCGGCGCTCAGCCGCGAGCACGTTAACGTGCGGATGATCGATCAGGGCTCCAGCGAGCTGAGCATTCTGGTCGGCGTGGACAGCTGTGATTTTGAGTCCTCCATTCGCGCGATTTACCATGAATTCGTGAAATAATTCGTATTCTTCAGGAGGGATGGGCGTTGCCTGTCCCTCTTTTCCACACCGCCGGCGAAAAAGGAGCGTATCTGCATGAAAAACATCCGCTTCCTGCATCGTGGTTCTCCATGGCCGTGGCAAAGCAAAGCGCAGCGTATATGGTACCGGATCTGCGCGGTGTGTTTGGCTGTGTTTTTTGCGTACGCCGCTTTTGTAAGCCGAAGCGGCATTTTCCAGTCCGGGGCGGAAACGTTGGCGGCGCTTTTATGGTTTATTATAGTTGCCGCAGTACTGTACGCCGGGCTTAACTGGCTCTCGGCCCGTCCGCTGGGAAAGCGCAGCGTGCCGGATCACCGTGCGCGTCTGCACCTTGGCGTGTTTGCCGCTGCCGCGGGCGTCAGCCTTGCGACTTTGCTGGTGTTTTTAGCGGCAGCCAATCCGGGCGGCGTATCGGTGGATTCTGCGGTACAGTGGACGCAGGCCAACACAGGGCGCTATTCCAACTGGCACCCGGTATTTCACACGCTGCTGCTGCGGCTGTGTGTGCTGGTGACGCCCAGTTATACCTTTGCGCTATTGGTGCAGTGCGTCTTTTTCAGCTTATCGCTCGGTTATCTGGTGGCAACGCTGCACGCGTGGGGCATAAACAAGTGGCTGCTTCTTGCGGCTGCGGCGGTAGTGACGGCATCGCCCATTGTTGGCAATACCCTGATGTATTTATGGAAGGACAACGCCATGACCATCGGCGTGATCCTGCTAACGGCACAGGGGGTTAATGTATATTACAGCCGCGGCGGGTGGCTGCGCAGCTGGCGCAATGCGGCGGCTTTCGGGCTGGCGCTCGCTTTTACGACGATGGTACGGCATAACGCTTTTTTCTTTACGCTGCCGCTTTTACTTATGGTGCTGTTTACCTGCCGCAGGCAGCTGCGGTTTACCCTGACTGCTGCAGCGGTGTTGATTACTGCACTGGCGCTGGTATGGGGGCCGCTGTATGCGGCTCTGCCCATAACCTATCCCAACAACACGGTGGAAGAGGCGATCGGCATCCCCATGACGGTGCTTTGCGATGTACGCGCGCAAAACCCGGATGCACTGGATGCGGAAACACTCGCATTTACCAACGCCATGGCAGATGAAACCAGCTGGGAGAGCTATCAGCTGCATAACTATAATTCCATTAAATTCGGTACGGCGCGCGGCGTGGTAAGCCATGCAACGCTTACGCAAATCCTGCGGATGACGGTAAACACCATTAAAGCCGATCCGGCTGCCGCATTTGCCGCGGTAAACGGGGTGACCGATCTGGTTTGGGGTCTGGATAACGAAGGAGACGCCAATATAACCGTGCGTAACTCGGGGCATCTGCCCACGGTGCCTAAATACGACGGCCGCTTGAATCACATCGGCGCGGCGCTGAAAGCGCTAATCACCGCACCTTTCTCCTTGAACCTTTTGGGGTGGTACTTCGGCAATATCGGGGTTTCCTTTGCCTTGATGCTGGTATTTGCACTGCGGGCGCTGCGCCGCAGCGGTACGCGGGCGCTGCTCCTGTGCCTGCCTGTGCTTATATATAATCTGGGCACCATGTGCCTGTTGTGTGGTAAGGATGCGCGGTTCTTTGCATTCAGCCCGCTGCTTTGCACCTTTACATTCTTTGTATTGCTTCGGGATGCAGCGCACGGCAAGCCTCCGGAAGCATCCGCTGCAGTGATGGAGGAAACGGTATGACGTTGACGCCGGAGATGTTATTGATTGTATGCCCGCTGGCAGTGCTGGCGGGCTTCATTGACGCTATTGCGGGCGGCGGCGGGATGATCTCGCTGCCTGCTTATTATTTGGCGGGACTTCCGCCTGCGCTGGCGGCCGGAACAAATAAACTTTCCGCTATGATGGGTACGACGCTGGCAATGGCGACCTATAAGCGCGCCGGAAAAATCGACTGGCGCATTGGCGTCCCCGCGGCGCTGGGGGCGCTGGCGGCCAGCGCCGTCGGCGCGCTGGTGATGACCACGCTGCCTGCGCGCGTTGTGCAGGGGCTGGTACTGGGCTGCATACCGGTTGCGGCAGTGTTTACCCTGCGGCGCAGGAAAGCAGCGCGGATCCCCCGGCAGCGCACCCTTGCTGCGACGCGCTGGATTGCGCTTGCGATCGGCGTGGGGGTCGGGTTTTACGATGGGTTGGTCGGTCCCGGAACGGGGACGTTCTTAATACTGTTATTTTTACATTTGTTTTCCATGGAAGAAGTGATGGCCAGCGGAACGGCCAAGCTGGTGAATCTGGCCAGCAATCTGGCCGCGTTGGTCAGCCTGCTGTTTACCGGCGATGTGCTGATCCTGCTGGGTATCCCGGTAGGGCTGTGCGCCATGCTGGGCGCTCTTATCGGCAGCCGTATGACTATTCGCCACGGCGGACGGCTGGTACGCTTGATGATGCTGGTGGTTTTGGGGCTGCTACTTGCCAAAATGCTTTGGGATATGATAGGATAAGCTGGTTTCGTAGCTTTGGATGATACCGAAAGGGGTAAGGAAATTGGCTGATAAAAAAGGCGAGATCATGCTCAGCCTGCCTGCGGATAAGGACTTTGTATTGCTGGCCCGTATGGCGCTCAGCGGTCTTGGCATGCTGGCGGGTATGGATGTCGGGTTAATTGACGACCTCCGATCGGCAACCAATGAATGTTGCGATTGCCTCTTGCATCAACCCGTAAAGGCGGAACGGCTGGAACTGCGCGCACGCATCGAGAGCGGCAGGCTGTACTGCTGCCTGAATGCGGTTCGCAGCGGAGGCGCATCCGATGTGCCGCCAAGTGATCTGGAAATAACGCGGGGAGTGTTGGAGACGCTGATGCCGGATGTATCGCTGCAGTGCGATGCGTGCGGGGTGGGCTCCATCGGCTTTTCGCTGCCGGTATAAAGGATTAGGTGTATCATGAACGACGAACGACTGGTTCCGATTCTGGAACGATACGCAACTACACGTGCGCCGGCGCTTCGGGATGAGCTGGTGGAAAGCTACTTGCCGCTTGCCCATGCGGTGGCAAGGCGTTTTGAGGGGCGCGGCGTGGAACGTGAGGACCTGCAGCAGGTGGCCAGCATCGCTTTGATGAAGGCGATTGAACGGTTCGATCCTTCGCGCGGGTTCCGTTTTGTGACCTATGCCATCCCAACCATCGCAGGCGACGTGCGCAATTATCTGCGCGATAAGGCGTCCGGTATGCGCATGCCGCGGGATGCCCGGCAAAAACTGTATAAAATGCAGCAGATCCGCGAACAATTTGAGCGGGAACACCTGCGCGAGCCCAGCGCGAAAGAACTGGCGGAGGCCATGCAGGTATCGCCGGATGAATTGCTGATGCTTTTGGACATTCGCAATCAAACGGATATCGCGTCGCTGGATGCGCCGATCGGCGAAGAAAGCGACACGGATTTAAGCGCGATGCTTGGCACGACGGACGAGGGCTTTGAGCGTGTAGAGCAATCGCAGTGGATGAGTTGGATTTTAAGCAAAGTTGACGATAAAGAGCGCCAATTATTAACCCTGCGCTACCGCGACCGGCTGGGACAGCGGGAAACCGCCAAGCGGCTGGGCGTATCGCAAATGCAGGTTTCCCGTATGGAGCGGCGCGTGCTGGCAAGGCTGCGCGCCATAGAGGAAAACGGCGCGTAAACGGACATTGCCATTTGCAGAAACCGGATTTTTACCAGAGAGATGTTTGTTTTCACTTGAATGATGTTACCTATAAGATAGATGAAAGTACAATAAAATACATGCAGGGAAAGCCATATTTTTGTTTAACGCTTTGCGGGGTAGGAGGTGCGCGGTATGCAGGGCAATAACGGTAACGGACCTTGGACGCCTGAGCAGCTTGCGGCCTGGCAGGCCATGCAAAACGGCGCGCCTCAGCAGAATATGAACATGCAAAATTTAACGCCGGAGCAGGCTGCGCAATGGCAAGCCATGCAAAATATGACGCCGGAACAAGCTGCGCAGTGGCAGGCCATGCAGGCGATGAACGCGCAGCAGACCGGCGCGTGGCAGCCGGTGCAAAACCCCTGGCAAACCGCCACGCCGGAGCAAATGGCGGCGGCACAGGGCATGGGGCAGCAGGGGATGTGGCCGGGGACCAATACCCAGGGCACGGAGGAGCAGCAGCGCCTGCAATGGCAGGCAGCCCAGCTGGGTATGAGCCCGGAACAGCTGATGCAGTGGCAGGCGGCGCAGAAAGCCAAGGCGGCGGTGCAGGCGAAAAAAGACCGCCGCAAACAGCGCAAGGAGCGGCGGAAAGTACGGCGGCAAAACCGCAGTATGCTGACGCGCATTTTGCAGGCGCTGGGAATCGTGGTAATCTTGATCGGCGGCGCGCTGTATTTGCTCAACAGTATGCAGGGTTCCCGGCCGACGACCGCAGTAATCGCGGAAGGCACGCTGGGCACTATTTATAACGGCGATGCGCTGATCGTGCGGGACGAAACCGTATATGACGATGAAAGCGTGCAAAGCATTGAATACATCGCAGAAGAAGGCAGCGTAGTATACCGCGGCGATGTGGTGTGCTATGTGTATTCCACCGGGTACAGCAGCAAGGAACTGACCACTTTGCAGGATTACCGCGACCAGATCAAGGATTATCAGCAAACATTGCTGGCGAGCGAAACCGCATATGACCAGAAGATGACGCGGCTGGAGACCATCGTGGTACAGCGCGGGCTGGAGGTGCGCTCGCTGGTGCAGGGTGCGCGCGGCAACCTGATTAACGAAGAGAGCATTCTGGAAGACGCAATAGATGAACGCCAGCAGTATTTCCGCAGCAAATACTCCTCCGATACGCGGCTGAACCGCCTGTATGACGACGAGGATACCCAGCAAAAGCGTATCGACAGCTGGATTAAGCAGCGCGCCGCAACGCAGGAAAGTATCATCAGTTTTTACACCGATGGCTTTGAAACGGCATTGACGCCGGATAACTTCCAAACCTATTCGCCGGCAGAGGTACGGGCGATGGTTGGAGGGCAGCGGCCGGAAGAAGACGCGGCAGAACGCGGCAAGACGGATATTTACCGGCTGGTGCAAAACGATAATTATGCTGTGCTCATGTTGATTGACGACAGCGTGTGGACCCCTGTGGAAGGAACCGCATATAAATTGAAACTGGAGCAGTTCTCCAACACCACGGTGGATGCGCGTGTGCTCAGTTATACGCGCGCCAACGGTGAGCTGCTTTTACGCCTTGCCATTTTAGGCGATGTAACGCCGGTGCTGTACATGCGTACCTGTGAAGCGGAACTGGGTGAGTATGCGGACGGGTTGATCGTCCCCAAAACGGCGATTTATACGCAAAACGGGCAGGAAGGCGTGGTACGCGTCGGGGAGGATGGATCGCAGGTGTTCATCCCCGTAAACGTTGTGTCCAGGCAGGGGGATAAGGTGTTCATCTCCTCCGTGCAAACGGGGCTGCTAAGTGTAGGGCAAACAGTGCGCCTGTTCTACTAGGAGGTTTGTAGAATGCAGGGAAATGATAATCATCCGCCGCGTAGCGGCTTGATCCAGAACGTTCCGCCGGAGGATTTACGCCGGAACGTGACGGAAGTTTTGCAAACATTGCAACAAAATACCTACCGGGATCAACCGCCCGCCCGTTTGGTAGCGGTAACCAAAACGGTTGCGCCTGCCGTGATAAATGACTTGAAAGCCTTTCAAATCAACGATATTGGCGAAAATCGCGTACAGGTGGCGCTGCCGAAGCTTTCGCAGATTGATCCGGAATTTCGATTACATTGGATTGGCAGGTTGCAAACGAACAAAGTTAAAGATATAATAGACAAAGTATGGATGCTTCATTCGCTGGACAGGCTGTCCCTCGCGGAGGAAGTGGAGCGCCGTGCCAGCCAGCGCGGGCTTACGATACCGGCGCTGGTGCAGGTAAATATTGCGCAGGAAACGCAAAAGGCCGGACTTTCACTGGAAGAGGTTCGCCCCTTCCTGGATCAGGTCAGGCATTTTGAGCATTTGCGCATATCGGGACTTATGGCCATTATGCCTTTTACGGACGACGAACATCAGCTCACCGCCTATTTCCGCGGTATGCGCGCTTTGTTCGATCAGTTGCGCGCCGAGGCAATGGACAACATACATATGGAGGAACTCTCCATGGGTATGAGCCACGACTTTGCGATTGCCGCGCGGGAAGGCGCCACGATGGTGCGCGTCGGAACGGCGCTGTACCGCACACGGTAAAGCCGGCATTTAATACGCCGGCTTCCGGAGAAAGACATCGGACATTGCGAACCGGCTGCGCAGGGCTTACAGGCAATGCGAATAACCGGAAGCACACAAAGCCGGCGGGCGAATACCGCGGGGATCCTTAACCATAGCAGGAGGTACGACGCTTGGGTATGTTCCAGAAGGTCAACGATTGGTTGACGGAGCGGGGTGAACGTTTCACCCAGGGCGCGAATGCCGGACGGGCCAACAAAGGGGCGTACTATGCCTCTTCGGAAGCACAGCAGGCATACGGCCGGATGAGCGGTTACCCCAAGGAGGAAGACGGCGCCCAGGATGCGGCAAGCGAGAACGCGACCAGCCGCTATAATGCGGAAAGCAACGATCCGTATGGCGGCCGCGTACCCTACCGTTCGCAAAAAGACATACAGGCCGAGGCGGAAGCACGGCGGCAGCAGGCGGCGGAGCAGGCGCGTAAGCAGCAGGCTTCCGCGGCGCAAGGCTATTTGCGTACGAATGCGCAGCCGCAGCAAAGCGCCCAGGCAGTTCAAAACGGATACACACAGCCGATGCCCAGCAATGTATTACAATTTCCCGGCATGATGCGCGGGCCGGAAGGCAACCTGTATGCGCATGTGGAATACATTGTACTTTTACGGAGCCGGAACGAGTGTACAAAAGTGATTGAGTACATCAAGGCCAACGCGTCGGTATTCCTGAACATGGAGTTTATTGCCAACGACAGCGAGCGGCAGCGTTGTGTTGATATGCTCAGCGGCGCGGCTTATACACTGGGCTGCAGACTAAGCAAAATATCGCAGCGGGGAATTTACCTGATTTCGTCCCCATCCGTTTATGTGGTGGTGGACCCCGCAATGCAAAAATATACCGGCGCGCCGGAAGCGCAGAGCTATACATCGGCTTATACAAGCCCGGCTGCGCAACAAACAACGGCGTACCCTGTACAGCAAACCAGCGCCTACACAGCGCAGCAAACAACGGCCTATACGGCGGTGCAGCCAAACGGCTACGCAGCGCAGCAGACAACGGCGTACCCTGCGCAACAAACCAGCGCATACCCTGCGCAGCAGACGAGTGCATACCCGGTACAGCAAACCACCGCATATCCCGCGCAAACCGGCGGCGGCTATCCGGCGGGGCAAACACTGCGGCACCGCGCGGAGATAAACGCAGGCGCGCAGACCACCGCATATCCTGCACAACCGAGCACCGGGTTTGCCACGCAGCAAACCAGCGCATACCCGGCGCAGGGCACACAGGCCTATCCGACCCAACAAGCCCCCGCATACCGTACCCAGCGCAGAATGGCGGGCGGCGGCTACGGCGGATGAGCATTAAAAAAACAAGTTTACTATACTGCAATACAGATAGAGAATAAAGAACGCAGCAGGAGGGTTTATTATGCTAGTTGGACTTCTCAATGTTATTTTTACGGTGATCCTCACTTTGATCAACGTTGCATCCTGGTTAGTGGTTATTTATGTTTTCCTGCTGCTCTTAGCTCCGGAAAACAAGTATACACTGCTGATTGGCAAGTATGTGGAGCCTGTTTTAACGCCTATCCGCGCTTGGCTCGCCAAGATCTTCCCCAAGTTGGGCGCATCCCGTTTCGATCTTTCGCCGCTGGTGCTGTGGTTGATTCTGCAAATTGTGGACTGGCTGTTGCGGCTGCTGCGTAGAATTCTGCTGTAATGGCGCATGCCGGTGAAGCGCCCGTCGCTTTCAGCCGCCTGCTGGAAATTGCCAGGCAGGCAGACAGGCAGGGACGCTGCCGGTTTACACCTTTTCTAACCCCGCCGGAAGCGGAGCTGGCTGAAGCGGCTGCCAAACGTGCCAACGTAGATATGGCGCTGTTTGGCGGCTATGATGATGCGGAGCGCCGCATAGCGCGGTTTACGCCGCCTTTTGCCGGGGAAGCGCCTTTTCCGGTAAAAGCCATGCAGATTACCTGGTTTGGATCGCAAGCCCCGCAACACCGCGACTTACTGGGCAGCGTGATGGGACTGGGCGTACAGCGTTCGCGCATCGGCGATATTGTCCTGCTTGCGCAGGAGGCATACCTGTTTGCGGAACAAACGCTTGCGGATATGATTGCCCAAAGTTTACTGGAAGCAGGCCGCATTTCGCTTTCCGTGCGCGTACTGGATGCAGTGCCCGAGCTGGAAAATCAGGCGGGAGAGCCGCAGCGCGGCACCGTGGCAAGCCCGCGGCTGGATGCGGTTGTGGCGGAAGGGTTTCACCTTTCGCGCGGTGCGGCGGCGGATTTGATTACCGCCGGAAATGTAAAACTGCGGCATGTGCCCGTTCTCAGGCCCGACGCCCGTGTGGAAGCGGGCGACGCCATATCGGTGCGCGGCCATGGACGGCTGCGTGTAGACGCTTTCGGAGACAGTAACCGCAAAGGGCGGTTTCCCATCTTATATACGCGCTTTGGCGCAGTTCGGTGAAAGAACCATCTGAAAGGAGCAATACCTATGGCCATTACCGTATCGGACATTGAGCAGAAAGAGTTTGCTTACAAAGGCGCGGGATATGACCCCTATGATGTAGACCAATACCTGGATCAGATATGTGATGAAATGGTTGATATGCAGGAGCGCATTGACCGTCTGGAAGCGGAGTTGGCCAAGGCCCGCCGGGAAGCGGAGCTGGCGGCGAACGCCGCACAGCCTGTGCAGCCTGAAGTGGTGGAAAAACCGGCGGAGCCGGTGGTGGCCCAGACGTCGCAGACGCTGGAATCCATCCTGTTCAACGCGCAGAAACTGGCGGACGGCGCGGTGGAAGATGCAAAACGCAAAGCGGCTGATATTGTGCAGGTTGCGCAGGAAGAAGCCGACGCTATTTTGCAAAAAGCAGGGGATGAAAAGACGGTGCTGGAAACGGCAATGGCTGAAATCCGCAATTCCGCAAACGGCTTCCGGGATAAGTTCGTAGCGATGCTGGAGGAGCAGAAAGGCTTTATCAACAGCAAAGCGTCGATTTTTGACAACGAGTCGGACGACTGAGCAACGTCGTTTATACCGCCGTACCCGCATGCCGTTTAATCCGGTCTATGGGTGCGGCGGTTTTTTAATCCTATCACGAAAGAAGGACACGATATGTTCCGGTATGCGCATACCAATATCATCGCACGGGATGCTTCGCGGCTGATCGCTTTTTACAAGTCTGTTTTGCACTGTAAAAGTATTGGAGAAACGCGGGATATTCAAGGCGAATGGGTGGACCGGCTAACGCGTTTGCAGGGCGCGCACATTACAGGCGAGCACCTGCTGCTGCCCGGCTATGGAGAGGATCATCCGACGCTGGAAATTTTCCAGTATAACCAGTGCCCGCAGGGGCTGCCGCCGCAGGTCAACCGGCCGGGCATTGCCCACCTTGCTTTTGAGGTAGAGGATGTGGAGGAGACGCTGGAGGTTGTTATCAAAGCAGGCGGAAGCCCATACGGCGAGCTGATTCGCACCGTATATCCCGGCGGGGTGGAAGCTGTTTTTGTATACGCGCAGGACCCGGAAGGCAATATACTGGAACTGCAAAGCTGGAAAAAGCCGCAGTAAAGAATAACAACAGTCTGACGTTGTTTCCACCCCTTTACAAAAACCGTTTTCAAAGGTATAATGCAACAGGTTCGTGATTATGAACCGCAAGTGCGATGATGGGGACGGCCGCGCAGTATACAGCCGATAGCGAACCCGGGGCGGTGGAAGCCGGGGCGGTTACGATACGCGGCAGATCACCCCGGAGTGAAACGCCTGACGGTGTACCATAGGGCGTTGCGGGTGCTCCCGATACAGGGCATGCGAGGGGACGCGCATCAGCGCGTCAACATGGGTGGTACCGCGGAAGAGAATTTTCCGTCCCGTATTGGGGACGGTTTTTTTCTGCTTACATACGGACTAGCAAGCTGGAGGGAAAGACATGTATCAAAAAGTATCGACGGATATGGATTTTGTGGGACGCGAGAAAAAGGTACTCGAGTTCTGGAAAAAGGAAGGCATCATGAAGAAGTCCTTCCATATTCACGAAGGAAACGAACGTTTTACGTTCTTTGAAGGGCCGCCGACGGCAAACGGCCGCCCGCATATCGGTCATATCGAAACCCGCGCGATCAAGGATTTGATTCCGCGCTTCCAATCCATGAAGGGCAAGGATGTACTGCGCAAAGCCGGTTGGGATACCCACGGCCTGCCTGTTGAGCTGGAAGTGGAAAAGCTTTTGCACCTGGACGGCAAACCCGCCATCGAAAAGTACGGTATCGAGCCGTTCATCCAGAAGTGCAAAGAAAGCGTTTGGAAGTATCAGCACGAGTGGGAGGATATGTCCGACCGCGTAGGCTTCTGGGCGGATATGGAAGATCCGTATGTAACCTACCACGACAATTATATCGAGTCCGAATGGTGGAGCCTGAAGGAAATTTGGAAAAAAGGGCTGCTCTACAAGGGCTTTAAAGTCGTGCCGTACTGCCCCCGCTGCGGTACCGCGCTTTCCAGCCACGAGGTGGCGCAGGGCTATAAAGAGGTCAGCGATACATCCGCCTTTGTCCGTTTTGCGGTAAAAGGCAAGGAGAAGACCTACATCCTCGCATGGACGACCACGCCTTGGACGCTGCCCAGCAACGTGGCGCTGTGCGTAAATGCGAATGAAAAATACGTCGAGTTTGTGCTGCAAGGCGAAACGTACTTCCTGGCTGAGGCGCTGGTTCATACGGTTTTCGGTGAAGAAGCACACGAGGGCAAAGTGTTGCGTACCATCCCGGGCAGTGAACTGTGCGGCATGGAATACGAGCAGCTCTACCGCTTCGACGGCTATGCCTACCCGCGGGAAAAGGGCTGGTATGTGGTCAGCGACGACTATGTAACGCTTTCTGATGGTTCCGGCATCGTACACATCGCGCCTGCCTTTGGTGAGGACGATGCGCGTGTCGGCCGGGATAACAACCTGCCGTTTGTGCAGCTGGTGAATACGCAAGGCCTGTTTGTGGAAGGCACGCCGTGGGCTGGCGAAAACACCAAGACTGTGAACGAAAAAGTGCTGGAGGATTTGAACCAGCGCGGTCTGTTGTTTGCGGCGGCGCCGTTTACCCATAACTACCCGTTCTGCTGGCGCTGCGATACGCCGCTTTTGTATTACGCACGCTCTACGTGGTTTATCCGCATGACCGCGCTGCATGATCAGCTGATGGCTAACAACCGCACCGTCAACTGGATGCCGGAAAACATCAAGGAAGGGCGTTTTGGCAACTTCCTGGATAATGTAGTGGACTGGGGGCTCAGCCGCGAGCGCTACTGGGGCACGCCGCTGCCGATGTGGATTTGCGAAGACGGGCATATGCACGTAATCGGTTCCAGGCAGGAACTTCGCGACATGGCGACTGCGCCGGTGCCGGAGGATATCGAACTGCACCGCCCCTACATCGACCAGGTGGAAATCACCTGCCCTGAGTGCGGAAAGCCCATGCACCGCGTGCCGGAAGTGATCGACTGCTGGTACGACAGCGGCAGCATGCCCTTTGCGCAATGGCACTATCCCTTTGAGAATAAGGATGTGTTCGATCAGCGTTTCCCGGCGGACTTCATCAGCGAAGCCATCGACCAGACACGCGGGTGGTTCTACACCCTCATGGCTATCGGCACGCTGATCTTCGACCGTTCGCCGTTTGAAAACTGTATCGTCATGGGCCATGTGCAGGATGAAAACGGTAAAAAGATGAGCAAGCACCTCGGCAACGTGGTTGATCCGTGGAGCGTACTGGATAAGCAGGGCGCGGATGCTGTGCGTTGGTATTTTTACACCAACAGCGCGCCGTGGTTGCCGTCCCGTTTCAGCGATAAAGCGGTGAACGAGGGCCAGCGCAAGTTTATGGCGACGCTGCAAAACACCTATGCGTTTTTTGTGCTCTATGCCAACATTGACAACTTCGATCCCAAAGAGCATGATATTGCCAATGTGAAGCTGACACTGATGGATAAGTGGGTGCTTAGCCGCCTGAACCAGCTGGTGAAACAGGTGGATGAGGACTTGTCCGCCTACCGCATCACCGAACCGGCTAACGCAATTGCTGCGTTTGTGGATGAGCTGAGCAACTGGTATGTGCGCCGCGGCCGCGAACGCTTCTGGGGCAAAGGTATGGACGATACCAAGGAAGCCGCGTTTGTTACGCTATATACGGTGTTGACAACCCTCACCAAGGTGATTGCGCCGTTTGTACCCTTTATGAGCGAGGATATTTACCAGAACCTTGTACGTTCGGTGGATGCCGATGCGCCGGAAAGCGTGCACCTGTGCCTGTTCCCCACGGCGGATGAAAGCCGGATTGATCCGGAACTGAATGAGCAGATGGATGCGCTGATGAACGTAATCAGCCTTGGCCGTGCCTGCCGTAACGCCGCCAACCTGAAAGTGCGCCAGCCGCTGGCCGCCCTGTATGTGAAGGGCACCCAGTTTGGTGAGGCGTTTGAGGAATTGGCTGCCGACGAACTGAACGTGAAGAGCGTCGTGTTTACGGACGATGCGCGCGCCTTTACCACCTATAACCTGAAACCGCAAATGCGCACCCTCGGCCCCAAATACGGCAAGCTGCTGGGCAAGATCGGCGCATGGCTGAAGGAAGCCGATGGCAACGAAGTGGTAGACGCGTTTAAGCGTGGCGAAAATGTATCCTTTATGATTGATGATACGCAGGTGACCCTCGCCGGGGACGATGTGCTGACCGAGGCGATTCATAAGCCCGGCTTCGCCTCGCAGATGGATGGCGATTTGACGGTGGTGCTGGATTGTAACCTCTCACCGGAACTGATTGCCGAAGGGTATCAGCGCGAGGTGGTCAGCAAGCTGCAAACCATGCGCAAGGATGCGGATTACGCCGTTACCGACCGTATCCATGTAACCTATCAGGCAGATAACGAGCTGACCGCCGCAATTGAAGCAGGCAAAGCCTTTATTATGCAAAGCGTACTGGCGACCAGCCTGGAAGCGGGCGCGCCTGCCGAAAGCGCTGTAACCCAGGAATGGGATGTAAACGGAAAAACCGCTGTATTGAGCGTTTCCAGGTAACGAAAGGGGTTTAACCCCTTGGACCCCTGACAGGGGCAATCGCCCTTGACCCGTTTTGGCCGTGCTCTGCACGGCCAAAACGGTTTATACAAGGGGGCACAAGGGCAAATGGGGATGGATAGAGAAGTAATACGATGTTAAAGCGTATTGAATCTTTATCAAAATGCAGCGGTGAAAGTTACACATATAATCGTTTAACCAAACTGATGTGACAACTTGTGATACAAATGGTAAGAACAACCATGCCATAGTCAATGGCTGGGATTCCAAAGGGGGAGGGTTCCCCTTTGGCGGGGTACAGGGGCAGCGCCCCTGTGCCCCTGTGAGGAGGAAATATGTTTCTTTGTGATCAATGGCGGGATTATGAGGTGCTGGATACCGGCGACGGTGAGAAGCTGGAGCGCTGGAATGATGTGGTGCTGCGCAGACCGGACCCGCAGGTTATATGGCCAAAGGCTGAACCGAAGCTGTGGGAAAAGGCGGACGCGTGGTATATGCGCAGCGAAACGGGCGGCGGCCAGTGGGATTTTCAACGGAAATTACCACAGCGCTGGGTGATGACGCTGGGCGATTTAAAGTTCTATGTACGCCCGACAGGGTTTAAGCATACGGGGCTTTTTCCGGAGCAGGCAGCTAACTGGGCGTTCATGCGCAAGCGCATTAAGGCGGCAAAGCGCGAAGTAAAGGTGCTGAATCTGTTTGCCTATACCGGGGGCGCGACGGTGGCGTGTGCGGCGGAAGGCGCGCATGTTACGCATGTGGATGCGGCCAAGGGCATGGTGCAGTGGGCAAAGGAAAACCGTGATCTGTGTGGGATACCGGAAGACCGTACCCGTTTTATCGTGGAGGATGCCAAGGCCTTTGTGCAGCGGGAGCTGCGGCGCGGCAACCGCTACGACGGGATTGTAATGGACCCGCCCAGCTATGGGCGCGGCCCCGGCGGCGAAGTGTGGAAACTGGAAAACGAGCTGTACGGGCTGGTGGAGCTGTGTTCGCAGGTGTTGAGCGAACAACCTGTGTTTTTCCTGATCAACGGGTATACGACCGGCTTTGCGGCAAGTGTACTGGGCAATGTGGCGCAGCGGTGTATGCGCGGCAGGGGTCATGTGGTTTCCGAAGAACTGGCGCTGCCGGTAACCACGGGCGGGGTGCTGCCTTGTGGTGCAACCGCGCGGTGGACACCCGATGTGTAAGGTAATCTACGAGGATAATCACCTGCTGATTGTCCAGAAACCGCCGAATCTGCTTACGCAGGGTGATGCCACAGGCGATGAATGCCTGTTGGATGTGATGAAGCGCTACGTAAAAGAAAAATATCAAAAGCCGGGTGCGGTATACCTAGGCTGTGTGCACCGGCTGGACCGCCCCGTGGGCGGGCTGGTAGCGCTGGCACGTACCAGCAAAGCTGCGGCGCGGCTGAGTGAGCAGCTCCGCGCACATACGATGCAGCGCGAGTATCTGGCGGTGGTTTGCGGGGCGGATATTGCGCCCGCAGGCACGCTGACAGACTGGCTGCTGAAAGACAGTGCGATCGGAAACGTACGCGTAGTACCGGAAGGTACGCCGGACGCGCAAAAAGCTGTGCTCTATTGGCAGTGTTTAGCCAGAGACGAGGCGGAGAACCGTGCGCTGCTGCATGTTCGGCTGGAAACCGGACGAAAGCACCAGATTCGCGTGCAGCTGGCGCAGGCCGGACACCCCATTGTGCAGGATTTGCGCTATGGCAGCGGCAAACCGGGAGAGCCGATTGCGCTATGGGGCGCGGTGCTGGTGCTTGCGCACCCGACCCGGCAGGAGCGCATGACGTTTACCAGCACGCCGGGAGGAAAGGCGTTTGCGGCGTTTCAGCCCGCGATTAACGCATTTTTGGAAACGGCGGGAAAGCCGAATGAACACGGCTTGTGAGCACCTGATTTGTTTACCGATACGATAGTGGAGCAACCCGGCCAAATGCTGGAATACTCCGCCTAAATCGACCCGACAGGATAGCGATAATAAGGAGTACTATGCCGAATTTTACGTTTGAAGTAACTAAGACCTGCGCCCAAACCGGCGCGCGGCTGGGCGTTTTGCATACGCCCCATGGAGATATTCACACGCCTGTATACATGCCCGTCGGCACGGCGGCGACCGTGAAGGCCATGACCCCGCGGGAGCTGATGGAAATCGGCGCGGAGATTATCCTGAGCAATACCTACCACCTGCATTTGCGCCCGGGAGAAGATTTGATCCGCGAGGCGGGTGGGCTGCACCAGTTTATGGCGTGGCCGAAGCCGATTTTAACGGACAGCGGCGGTTTTCAGGTGTTTTCGCTTTCCGGCATCCGCAAAATCAAGGAGGAAGGCGTGACCTTCCAAAGCCACTTGGATGGCAGCCGCCGGTTCATCTCACCCGAGGTGAGCATGGATATTCAGCATGCGCTGGGCAGTGATATTATGATGGCGTTTGACGTATGCACCGCCTACCCGTGCGACCATGCCACGGCCAAGGATGCTATGGAGCGTACCCACCGCTGGGCGGCGCGCTGCAAGGCGCACCATGCCAAAGCGCCCAGCGCGGATACACAGGCGCTGTTCGGCATTGTGCAGGGCGCGTTTTTCAACGATTTACGCATTGAAAGCGCCAAGGTGCTGGCGGATATGGATTTTATCGGCTATGGCATCGGGGGGCTGAGCGTGGGCGAGCCAAAGCCGATTATGTACGATATGCTGGAAACTATCATGCCATATATGCCGGGCAATAAACCCCGCTACCTGATGGGCGTTGGCTCGCCGGATTGCCTGGTGGAGGGCGTCATGCGCGGGGTGGATATGTTCGACTGTGTACTGGCGACCCGTATCGCACGCAACGGCACCTGCTTTACCCGCGAAGGGCGGCTGGTGATTAAGAACGCGAAATACGCGCGCGATTTCGGCCCCATTGAGGAGGGCTGCGATTGCTACGCCTGCCGTAATTTCAGCCGGGCGTACATCCGGCATTTATTCAAGGCTGGGGAGATCACCGGCGCGCGGCTGGCCAGCATCCATAACCTGCGGTTCCTGCTGCGCCTGATGGAGGATGTTCGCGCCGCGATTACGGAAGATCGCTTTGGAGATTTTCGCAAAGCGTTCTTTGATAAGTACGATTTAAGCCGGAATTTTTAAATTGCGGTATGTCGTAAGGGGCAATAGAACCCGATAGATCATGTTTGGACGATGCAAGCGGGAGCTTGCGCCTTGCATTCGTGAGGCTTGCTTTGGAGGGTATACATGATTGACGTAGCAGCCGCTGTCATCCGCAATGCAAGCGGGCATATCCTGATTGCCCGCCGCAAGGTGGATGCGCAAAACCAATGGGCGGCGTTGGAGGGCCTGTGGGAATTTCCCGGCGGCAAACGCGAAGCCGGGGAAACCTACGAAGCCTGCATTGTGCGCGAACTGCGCGAAGAGCTGGAGCTGGCTGTGACCCCTGTGCGCATCCTGACGGAAATGGATGTGGAAACGGACGGAAGAATGATACACCTTGCCTTTGTGGAAGCAACCGCCGTTGCGATGGAGCCGATGGCCCTGCACGCGCATACCGCTGTCGCGTGGGTTGAGCCGGAGCGCTTGGCGGCGTATTCGTTTTGCCCGGCGGATGAGGCGTTCGCCACGAAGTTTGAATGGAGCACGTGGACGAAGCTGCAATAAGGGACCAAAGCAAAAGGAGACGAAGATGATCACCATTCGTTCATCGACCGTAGACGACCTCAGCTTGCTGCTTCCCTGCGACCGGCACATAGCCGAAGACGAGCTGGTACGTATCCTCACAGCAGGGCGCATTTTACTGGCATTTGATGGACTGCGTTTTGTGGGATGGCTTCGCTACGGTCTGTTTTGGGATGAAATCCCGATGGTGAATATGTTGTACCTGCAGGAAGAACAACGCGGCCGGGGATATGGCCGCACACTGGTGACGGAGTGGGAACGCCGCATGTGCGCCGCGGGCTATCGCCGGGTGATGACCAGTACGCAGGCGGACGAGGACGCGCAGCATTTTTGGCGCAAACTCGGTTATCGGGATGCAGGCGCGCTGCTCTTGCCGGAGCAGGCAACAGAACTGCTGTTGCTAAAGGAACTGCCCGCAAGCGAGGGGTAAGTCATCTGCTAATTCTTGTGCCACGAGGATACTGGGCATTAGGAATATCAAAAACAGTGATGTTGTTTCTGCGCCTTGCATGGCGGCGCGAAAGACAGGATTTTGATAGAAAAGGGAGAATTACGCATAGGGGACTGATGTTTCCTGCGAAAGGGGTGTACGAGAATGAAGCTTTTATTTCGTGGTGGTACTATCGTTACCACCGAAGGAATGTATAGGGCGGACGTTTTAACGGAGGGTGAAAAGATCACCGCCGTGGGGATCAATCTGCCTGAAGACGGTGCGCAGGTGGTGGATGTAAGCGGCAAGCTTGTGCTCCCCGGTGCGATCGATGCGCATACGCATCTGGAATGTGTGTGTTCCGGCATCGATACCAGCGACGATTATTTTACCGGTACGCGCGCGGCAGCCTGTGGCGGCACAACGACAATCATTGATTATTTGTTGCAGGCTCCGGGCGAACCGTTGCCGCAAACGCTGGAAAAGCGGATTCCCATGGCGGCGGAAAAAGCGGCGGTGGATTTTGCTTTTCACATTGGGGTAAGCGATTTGAGCACGCCGCAGCTGCTGGATAGCGTGAAAGCTGCTGTTGCCGCGGGCGTGAGCAGCTTTAAGGCGTATATGGTGTACGATTTTGGCCTTTCGGATGAGGGATTATATACCTTGCTGCAGGAAACCGCCCGCATCGGCGCGCTGGTTACTGTACACGCAGAAAACCGCGGTATGCTGGATGCGCGTGTAAAGGAGTACCTTGCCGATGGCAAAACGGAACCGTGGTGGCATTACATGAGCCGCAGCGAAGAAGTGACCGCCGAGGCGAACCGCCGCGCTATCGCGCTGGCGAAAGCCGCCAAAGCGCCGCTGTATCTGGTGCATCTGACGGACGAGGATGGCGTGGCTGCCGTGACTGAGGCACGGGATGCGGGATACCCCATCTTCGCGGAAACCTGCCCGCAGTACCTCAACTTCACTTGTGATGTATACCGCGAAAAACGCGGACAAGACTATATTTGCTCGCCCGCCATCAAGGGCCGCCCTTCGCAAAACGCGCTGTGGGCGGGGCTGCTGCGTGGGGATATCGCCACGGTTGCGACCGATCATTGTCCTTTTACGAAGGCAGAAAAGGATTATGGCATCCGCCTACCGGATGGCCGGGAAGGGAACTTCACCACCATTCCCAACGGATGCGACGGCGTGGAGACAATGTACCCGTATATGCTGACACAGGCCAATTTGAGGCGCATTCCCTTTACGCGGGCGGTGGCTGTGTGCGCCGCGAACCCGGCGAAGCTGTTTGGACTCAGTGACCGCAAGGGCGCATTGTGTCCGGGACTGGATGCGGATATTGTGGTGTTCGACCCCAAACAGGATGGTGTGGTACATGCCAAGGAAATGCACGGCAACCTTGACCATACCATTTGGGAGAATACGGCGCTGCACGGGCGTGTGGTTGCTACTTACCTGCGGGGCAAGCCTGTTTTTGCAAACGGCAGCTTTACCGGGCAGCAAGGTATGGGTGAGTTTTTGCCCTGCAAACCGGTGCAGCTGGAAACGCCCGTATTAAGCTGAAAGCTGCATACGGAGGGAAACGCGATGAGAATACTGGTGTTGTTAGGCAGCCCGCGCAGAATCGGCAATACGGAAATGCTTGCCGATGCGTTCATTCAGGGCGCGCGGGCGGCGGGCGCCGAGGTAACCAAGTATGCCCTGCGGGAGAAAAAAATCGCGCCGTGCCGGCACTGTGATTACTGCCAAAGCCATCCCGAATGTTTGATTCGGGACGACATGGGCGAGGTGTACAACCTGCTGCTGCAAACCGACGCGGTTGTGTTCGCCACACCTGTATACTTTTATTCCATGACCGCGCAGCTGAAGGCGCTGATCGACCGGCTGTATCATCCGCTGCGGGAACAGATGCCCATCCGCTACACGGCGTTGTTGTCCGTTTGCGCGGATGATACACAGGCGACGTTCGATCCGCTGCGGATTACCTTAGCGGCGATTGAACACTATTTGAATTGGACGCGGGTTGGGGAAGTAACGGTAACCGGCCTGGAGGCAAAAGGGGAAATCGCCGGACACGCCGCCTTAGAGCAGGCAAGGGCGCTGGGAGAGCAGACGGCGAACGCACCTTGCGTGCCGCATGTTAAAAAACCGTGAATAATCTTTGGCAACGCCATAAGCATACACGGGGCAAACCGCAGCAACACAAGCGCGGCAAGCCCCGCGCTTTTTTACGCTGCATCTGCGGCTGCCGGTAACGCTTGAAATACCGCCCGAACCCATGCTATAATCACAATTGGCGTATTGCGCCGTAATTCCGGCTTTCGGCTTGCGACTGAAAACCCATGACAGAAGGAGAACAAGGCCTTGGCTTTTGTAGAATTTGTAAAATCATTACTCGGCCAGAGCAACGAGGTTGAGGTAAAACGCCTGCAAAAGATCACCGATCAGGTGCTGGCGAAAGAGGATGAGTATAAAGCGCTCAGCGACAGCGAGCTTCGTGCTAAAACGGCGGAGTTCAAGGGCAGGGTGCAGGGCGGCACAACGCTGGACGAACTGCTGCCCGACGCATTTGCGGCGTTTCGCGAAGCGGTTTGGCGCGTGGACGGCAAGCGCCTGTTTCCCGTACAGGTAATGGGCGGCATTTGCCTGCATCAGGGCCGTATCGCCGAAATGAAAACCGGTGAAGGTAAAACCCACACCGCTACGCTGCCCGCCTATTTGAACGCGCTGAGCGGCAAGGGCGTGCACATCGTAACAGTTAACGATTATCTGGCCCGGTTTCAGGGTGAATGGATGGGCAACATCTTCCACTTCATGGGCATGAAGGTGGGCATTATCACCCACGATCTGGATAATGCCCAGCGCCGTGCGGCGTATGCGTGCGATGTGACCTATGGCACCAACAACGAAATGGGTTTTGATTATCTGCGCGATAACATGGTTATCCGCGAAGCGGACATGGTGCAGCGCGATCATGCCTTCGGCATCGTGGATGAGGTTGACTCCATCCTGATTGATGAAGCCAGAACGCCGCTTATCATCAGCGGGCAGGGTGACCAATCCACCGATATGTATGAAAAGGCCGACCGGTTTGTCAGCCGTTTGAAGAACGAAGTTGATTACACCATCGCCGAAAAAGAAAAAGCCGTTACCCTTACCGAGGAAGGCGTAAGCAAGGCGCAGCGGCATTTTGATGTGGAAAACATTGCCGATTTGGACAATGCCGAGTTATACCATTACATTTTGCAGGGACTCAAAGCGCACTCCATGATGAAACGCGATGTGGATTACGTGGTGCAGGATGGCGAAGTCGTGATTGTTGACGAGTTCACCGGCCGCTTGATGACCGGCCGCCGCTACAGCGACGGGCTGCATCAGGCGATTGAAGCCAAAGAGCATGTGAAGGTGAATCGTGAAAGCAAAACGCTGGCGACCATCACCTTTCAAAACTATTTCCGCATGTACGATAAAATCAGCGGTATGACCGGTACGGCTAAGACCGAAGAAGAAGAGTTCCAGGGTATTTATAATCTGGACGTAGTGCAGATTCCCACCAACCGCCCCATGATCCGCGATGATGCGAACGACGTGGTCTACAAGACCCGCAAAGGCAAGTTCGGCGCTGTGGTGGAAGAGATTGTGAAACGCCACGCTACCGGACAGCCGATTCTGGTGGGTACCGTAAATGTTGAAACCAGCGAAATGCTCAGCCGTCTGATTGATCTGCGCGGCGTAAGCCACAACATCCTCAACGCGAAAAATCATGCCAAAGAAGCGGAAATCATCGCGCAGGCCGGTTCGGTCGGCGCGGTGACCATTGCGACCAACATGGCTGGCCGTGGTACGGATATTCTGCTGGGCGGTAACCCGGACTATCTGGCGCGTAAAAAAATGCGGCAGGACGGTTTGCAGGACGAAGTGATTATGGAAGCGGTAGGGCATAACGAGGACGTAAGCGACGAAGTGCGCGCCGCCCGTGAAACTTACAACCAGTATTTCAATGAGTATAAAAAAGAAACCGACGCGGAGCACGAGCGCGTCATGTCGCTGGGCGGCCTGCACATTGTCGGCACTGAGCGGCACGAGAGCCGCCGTATCGATAACCAGCTGCGCGGCCGTGCCGGCCGTCAGGGCGATCCGGGCAGCTCGCAGTTCTTCATCAGCCTTGAGGACGATGTAATGCGCCTCTTTGGCAGCGAGCGTATTGCGCCGATGGTGGAACGTCTCGGATTGGATGAGGATCAGCCGCTGGAAGCAGGCTTGCTGACCAAGCAGATCGAATCCGCGCAGAAACGTATTGAAGGCCGCAACTATGACATCCGTAAATCTGTTTTGCAGTACGACGATGTGATGAATAAACAGCGTGAGCTGATTTACGGCCAGCGCGGAGAAATCCTCAAGGGCGATAACATGCGCCAGACTATTATCAACATGGTGCATGCGATGATCGATTCTACCGCCGAACGCAACTTCACCGGCGACGGCAGCTTTGACTGGAGCATTGACGATGCGAAAGAGTATCTGGAAGTCCTTTGCCTGAAACCCGGCACCTTTGATAAGTATGCCGATAAAATCAAGGAAATGGACGAGCCGAACGAACTGGTCACCCTGCTGTATCAGGATGCGGAGGCTTTCTATGCCGAGCGCGAAGAAATGCTGACGGCATTGAAAATCGACATGCGCGAGTTTGAGCGCGTGGTGCTGCTCAACGCGATCGACCGCCACTGGATGGATCATATCGACGCAATGGACGACCTGCGCGATGGCATCGGGCTGCGTGCCTACGGCCAGCGCGATCCGGTAAAGGAATACCATGCCGAAAGCTACGATATGTTTAACGACATGGTGCATATGATCCGCGAGGATACTGTACGCCGCCTGTTCCAGAGCCGCGTAGAGCGTTTGCCGGAACGCCACAAGGCCGTGGATGTTTCCAAAACGCAGGAAGGTTTTGCCGGCGGCAAACCCAACGATCACGGACAGGCTAAAAAAGGCGGCGCGCCCACGGACATCAATAAGCCCGGAGCGGTAGGCCGCAACCAGCCCTGCCCCTGCGGCAGCGGCAAAAAGTACAAGCATTGCTGCGGGAAGAACGCAGGCTGACGCTGGGGGACGGAAGAGGGACGGCGGAGGTACGGCAGGGGCTACGCGCCCCCGCACCCCGCGGTTAAGGGCTTTCGCCCTTAACCATCCCTTCTTTACCCGCGTAATACGCGGGTAAGAGGGAAACAGAGAAGTGTACACCAGCATATTGACTTGGGCGAAATAAGGCTTAATACATCATTGAGCTGATTCATGTATATACTTTGATGATTGCTTATTTTGTCAGCATAATTCCGGTGCAAAGCACGGGAATGAATGGAGTTAAGAGGGCGTAGCTCTTTTGCAGAGGCAAGGGGCAGAGTTTAAAGCAAATTACTTATATTTACAGGATGCTGTGAAGATTTAAACTTGCTTGTAATGGTTTTCCCGTGCAAAGCACGGGAATGAATGGAGTCAAGAGGGCGTAGCTCTTTTGCAGAGGCAAGGGGCAGAGTTGAAAAGCAAATTTCTTATATTTACAGGATGCTGTGAAGATTTAAACTTGCTTGTAATGGTTTTCCCGTGCAAAGCACGGGAATGAATGGAGTCAAGAGGGCTTAGCCCTTTTGCGGGGGTAAGGGGGCAGAGCCCCCTGAAGGAGAGGTTATGGTCGATACCGAACGGTACCAACAGGAATTGAACGCGCTGCGCGATACCATTTCCAAAGCTGCGGATGCGCTTAATTTGCCGCGGTTAAGCGAGGAATTGACGGAGCTGAAGGAAGAAATGAACGCTCCTGAGTTCTGGACCGATTTGGAGCGTTCCACTACGGTCAATCGCCGCGTAAGCCAGATCGAGGGTAAAATTGGACATGTGGATAAGCTGCACGCCCGCTGCGACGACGTGGAGGCGATGCTGATGCTTCTGGAAGAAGAGCCGGATGAGGAAATCGGGCAGGAGTGCGGGCAGGCGCTGGAATCGCTTCGCACGGATGCGGATGCATTGGAACTGGAAACGCTGATGCGCGGCGAGTATGATGAATGCAATTGCATTTTAAGCCTGCATGCGGGCGCGGGCGGCACCGAAGCACAGGACTGGACACAGATGCTGTTTCGCATGTACACGCGCTACTGCGAACGTATGGGCTTTAAAGTAACGGTGAATGATTTACTGGATGGCGACGAGGCGGGCATAAAAAGTGTTACCTTTCAGGTGGAAGGCGATAACGCTTACGGCTATCTGCGCAGTGAGCGCGGCGTGCACCGGCTGGTGCGCATCAGCCCGTTCGATTCAAACGCGCGGCGGCATACCAGCTTCAGTTCTTTGGATGTAGCGCCGATTTTGCCTGCGGACGATAAGTTTGAAGTGAATATGGAAGAAGTTCGCATCGATACGTACCGTGCGGGCGGCGCAGGTGGTCAGCACGTTAACCGTACCGACTCGGCTGTGCGTATGACGCATATCCCCACGGGCATTGTGGCGCAGTGCCAGAATGAGCGCAGCCAAATCCAGAACCGCGAAGTCTGTTTGCAGATTTTAAAAAGCCGTTTGATGGAACAGAATATGCGCGAAAAAGAAGAGCAGATGAGCGACATCAAGGGCGAGATGAAAAAAATCGAGTGGGGCAGCCAAATCCGCAGTTACGTATTCCAGCCGTATACAATGGTGAAGGATCACCGCACCGGTTTTGAAAGCGGCAACGTGGACGACGTGATGGATGGGAACCTGTCCGGCTTTATTACGTCATACCTGAAGATGCAGTAAGATCGGCCATAAAGTGATAACGGAGTAAACGCCATGAATAACGCCGCCGGTTACCCCGCCAGAGAGAAGCGCGGGCGCGCAGGAAAAACGATCGCATTCCTCTTCTGCTTTATCAGCGGGTTTTCGCTGATTATTGCGGGGTTTTTGGGCGCGGTCGTGTACCGTGCGAGAGATGAACAGCTTTTTCAGGCGGGAATCGACCAGTATATTGTGGCGTACGGGATTTTGAACCAGTCCGACGCGGATGCTTTTGTATCCGAAACGATGGACTATTTGAATGGCGTTACAGTGGTATGGCAGCCCACACTAACGTACCGCGGCCATACGCTGGTCATTCCCCAAACGTTTGCGGAGCACATGGCCACGGTGCGGCAGGCGCTGCAGCAGGCGGATGCGCTGCTGCCGCTTGCGGCGATCGGCGCGCTGCTGCTATCGGCGCTTTGTCTGCTTTTGGGCTGGCGTAAAGCCGCGCGGCGCGGATATTACAGCGGCGCTTTGCTGGCGCTGCTTTCGCTCGCCGGGCTTTTAGCCTGGGGCATACTGGATTTTAACGGCTTCTGGTCGTGGCTGCATTACACGTTTATTCCGGATGGTATTTTTAATATTGCGACGGAGGTTATGCAGCTGTTCCCGCAGGCGCTGTTTGCGGATTATATTCAACCGGTCGGGGTTGCCTTTGCGCTGGTAATCGCCGCCGTAATACTGTGGGCGCCGTTTATCCTCGGGCTCAGGTGGCTTACAGGCCGCGACCGCAGCAGAAAAAAGAAGGGTGTATGAGATGCCGGTAGATACCGAAAAAGAACGGCAGCAACAACTAGAAGCATTGCGTAGCAAGGAAACGGTGCGTATTTTGGCACTGGAGTCCAGCTGCGATGAAACAGCGGCAGCCATAATCGAAAATGGCCGCACGATGATCAGCAATGTTATTTTTTCGCAGGTAGATGTGCATGCCCTGTATGGCGGCGTCGTGCCGGAAATTGCCAGCCGTGCGCATGTGGATGCCTGCGACCGTGTGATTGACCGTGCGCTTGCGGATGCGGGCATGCGCCTTGCGGATGTGGATGCGCTGGCGGTTACCTATGGCCCCGGTCTGGTCGGCGCACTGCTGACGGGTGTTAGTTGTATGAAGGGGCTAAGCTATGCGACGGGTTTACCGCTGATACCGGTAAACCATATCGAGGGGCATGTAAGCGCCAACTACCTTTCTACGCCCACGCTTACGCCGCCGTTTGTGTGCTTGGTGGCCAGCGGCGGACACAGCCATTTGGTGCAGGTGGAGGATTACGGCGTATACCGCCTGCTGGGGCAAACGGTGGACGATGCTGCCGGTGAGGCGTTTGACAAGGGTGCCCGTGTGCTGGGGCTTCCCTATCCCGGTGGCCCGCTGCTGAGTAAGCTGGCGGAATCGGGGGATGACAGCGCCTTTAAATTGCCGCATCCCAACCCGGAAGGGAAGTACGATTTCAGCTTTTCCGGGTTAAAAACCGCGTTTATCAATACCTGCCATAAGCTTACACAAGCCGGGCAGGAACTGCCTAAAGCCGATTTGGCGGCGAGTTACCAGAAAGCTATTGTGGATAGCTTGTGCGAGCGTGCCATGCGCGCGATTGCGGATAGCGGGCTTACGACGCTTTGCCTTGCGGGCGGCGTAAGTGCAAACCAACTGCTGCGCAGGCGGATGCAGACGCTGGCCGATGAAAATGGCATTACTCTTTGTATGCCGGATTTGGGTCTGTGCACCGATAACGCCGCGATGATCGGCAGCGCAGCTTATTACCGCCTGCTTCGGGGCGAAACCGCGCCGTTGTCGCTTAATGCCGTGCCTGCGTTACCCTTGCTGTAAAACGGCCGTATACTATATTGACGTACTTGTATGGCAATGGTACAATACCGGTATTAGAACCACGTATAATATTGGATAGCCGCGTAATACGGCAATACCTGCGAAAAGAGGCGGAGCCATGACCATTACCGAGCGCTATGCGAGCGAAACAGCGCGAGATTATGCGCTGCGCATGCTCAAGCGAAGTATTGTATCGCTGGAGTTGAAACCCGGCATGATGCTCAGCGAGAACGAACTTTCCGTAGCGTTGGGGCTTAGCCGTACACCCATCCGCGAAGCCTTGATTGAACTGGGAAAAACCCGTATTGTGGAAGTGCTGCCGCAACGCGGCAGCCGCATTTCGTTGATTGATTGCGATTTGGTGGAGGAAGCGCGGTTCTTGCGTACCGTGCTGGAAAAAGCGATTATCGAGCAAGCCTGCGAATTATCCCCGACGCTGGATTTTTCGGTTGCACAGGCCAATGTGAAATTGCAGAAGTTCTATCTGGAAAACCATCTGCTGGATAAACTGTTGGAGTTGGATAACGACTTTCACCGTGAATTTTTCCGGCTGACAAACCGGCTGCAAACCCAACAATTGCTGGCGGGCATGACCCTGCATTTTGACCGTCTGCGCAGCCTGAGCTTGATCGACATTGATGCTTCCGGCATCGTTAAGGATCATGGACTGCTGCTGGAGGCAGTACAAAAGGGCGATAAAACGGAAGCGCTGGCGATATTAACCATACACCTGAACCGCAGCAAGCTGGATGAAAAAACGCTGCGGGTGCGGCACCCCGCGTATTTTAAACCAGAAACGGAAACATGTGCCTGAAAAACGTAAGAATACATTTCACAAGCCCGGCGCTGACTACTTGCGCCGGGCTTGCTTTATACCTTCCACAGGGGGGGTTTACCGGTGTGGTCATGGCTATGTGTTGCCAGAATCAACTAATCTTTTCCGTTTTAACAAAGTTGTGACGATTGGCTGTCAGGCAAATTTTCGTATTTCTCCTGCAGACCTAGCTGTGCAGAGTACTGCTCGGGAATGCGCCATTGTCTGAAATGGCAGTTGATAAAAGCGGTGGATTCTTCCGTTGCAGTTTTTACAAACGCAATATGCTTTGCGCATCAAAGAAACGTGAATTAATAACACCGTTTTTCCACAACAAACCCCCGGCGCAATACTTGCTCCGGGGGGTGAAACTGTGCTTTTGAGACAGCTAAACGCTGGGCTAGAATGTGCTGCCGGTAGACAGCAGGTAGTAGATGTAGTAACCGCCGGAATACACATGCCAAAGCAGCAGAACAAAGCTGACAAAGAACGCTGCGGAACGAAGGTTCAGTTCCGACCGGACTTTGCTAAGCGTTCCGGATGAGATGGAGCCGTCATCCGCAGCTTTCAGCATCCACAGTCTGCGTTCCCGGTAGCGGCCGATTGCGTCCACAAACGGCGGCAGGCTGACGACCCAAAGCATAAAGGAGGAGCTCATGCTCGCCCAGTTAAAATTGCCATGGTTTAGGCGTACGCCGGTTTCGCGGAAGAACATCGCTTCCAGCACGCTGAATACTACCATTAGCAGTGTCAGAGAAAGCATGGTATTTTTAAACATGCCCTTTTGGTAGCTGCAAGCCAGCGCAAACAGCGGGAAAGCCGACATTAAAAGCATATTGCGGATCGCAAGCCAAATATCCTGCCAGCTGGTGCCAAAGGATACACCGCTGGTGTAGGGCACAACAACGCCTGTGTAATACAGGTATTGCAGCAGAAAGTATGCGACTGCAGGCACGAAAGCGATAATGATTTGCAGAAAATACCGGCTGTTTTTCGGGTGCTGTATCCACTGCCATAAGAAGAATATGGCGGCTGCCGGAATCAACGCCTGCATAAAGGTGGGCTTGCAGGCGAGGCTGACCATGGAAAGCACGGCCAATAGTATTACCTTGCGCCATGGGAGCATAGCCTTTGCACCGTCGTGCGGTAAACGCGCAACAAAATCATACCAGCAATGCACGGTATAGGGCACACATAGCATCGCCGTTACCAGCACAGCAAGCTGCGTGGGATTATGCCATACGGTCGGCGAACCGATGCCTTTGTATACATCCGCGTTAACGGCAGCAATGCGCACCGGGGTTACCAGCATCATAAGCAGCGCAACAACGGTAATGGCACCGCGGGTCAGCTGGCCTTTGCCCATGAGGGTTATATAGCGTATAACCAGCAGGTACAATAGCCCTTTGCTGACCGCACATACGAGGGCAGCCGCCCAAGAAAGCGGTATCCCGAGTTGGAACAGCGCCGCTACAAGCAGGTGCCATACCGGGTACGCCAAACGGCTGGTAATGCTGTGTAAATCGGTAAAGACAAACTCGCTTGCGATGACGGCGTGTTTATACAAATCACTGTTAACATTGGCAAATTCCCATAAATACATAAACAGGGAAAACGTACTGAGTACGGCGAGCGCTACCCATGCAGACCAATGAAAACCAGCTGATTGACCACGTCTGCGCAGGTCGCGATCCAACTGGACCGGATCAAACATCATGAGGGGTATTCCTCCTTATTTCTGGCAAAACATCGCTGCACAGCGAAATGGCAGCCATGTTCATGCGACAGGTAAGTATATTTATATACGCTAGATACGGCTGGTTTCCTCCTGCGCATTTGCATCCGGCGTAATTTCCTGTGCCTGATGCTCTTGCGCGGCCAGCCGCCAGTGGTATCGCTGCCGGTTGAATTTATGGGTTCCCAAGTGCGATAGTTCCTGCTCTTCCGCCTGATATAGTTCCTCCATGCCTGCTTGCAGTTCGCTGACGATACGCAGCTTCTCCTGCGTGGCAGGCGCTTCCGGACGGTAGATAATGCCCTGCCCAAAGCTGATGGTACGCAGCCGCTTGCTGGCATAGATCGGGATGAAAACGGCTTTCTTATGCGTTTTCTGGTAGTAAGCCGGTGCGATCATGGCAAAGCCGGTATATAAATCGCCGACGCCTTCGGAAACGTACCCTTTCTGGCCGGGGGCTTCGGCTTCACCGCGCTCGGGAAAAACGAGTATATTGTCGCCGGCTTGCATGGCTTCTATGGTTTTACGGAAGGTTTTTATCAGCTCCCGCGGATTATCGCGGTATACGGGTATCGCCTCCAGACTGTTAAAAACCCACAAGCACAGGGGACAGATGATTTTTGTCAGCGGCATCTTCAGAAAATTCGGCAGCCATTTCTGGCGGATGAGCGTGTTTTCGTAGATGTAGCGGACGATCACATCCTTCTCCATCATGCTGGAGATGCACCAGGGGCGAAAACTGATGGGAATATACAGGTTGGTTACCACCGGGCCGTACAGCTCGCCGTGGTTGCTGACCAGTATGATGGAACCTTCTTCATACCCATCGGCGTTGCGCACACCGACCACGCGGTGGTAGTACAACGGCCGCAGCAGCAAAACGATCAGCTTTACGCCAAAACGGTTTTTATGCTTTTTCACAACCACTTCGTCCAACTGCTTTTTCAGCGCCGGGTTGTCCTCGTCGCGCAGGGTCAGAAAGCGCTTCAGCTTTTCAAAATGGCGGTTGTTCATGGGAAAGTGCAGCACGCTGAAGAGCGCAGCCACCAACAGTAAAAGCGGCGGTGCGACCATTAGCGGCCGGAAGCTGGCCAGAATATCTGTAAAGTCCAGTGTTGTCCAGTCGATGCCGGCCGGCAGGCATAGAAACGCCAATAAAACCAGTGCAATCATCTGCCCGAACAGAATGGCCATTTCGGTATATACGGCACGGATCCGGTCGTAGCCGCGCATATGGTTTTGCAGCCCGTATTCGGCTACTTCGGTCATCTCCCGCTCCATTTGAGCTAAACTGGTTACCGATACCGATAGGCCGCTGGAGCACAGCCCGAGGATAAGGTAGCTGAATATAATGTTGGGTACATGATCCAGCTGGCGGTAAAACAGCACCAAGCCGTAAAACCACAAAAACAGGCCGATCAACAGCATATTAAGCAGCGTGGGTTTGCGCCGGCCAAGGTGGCGGAAGATAAAATCCGTGCCTTCACGCATGATGATGGTACAAGCCACAGAAACAGCCAGACCGATAATGATTTCACCGGATGTAATGCCAATAAAGGTATACACCATCACCAGCGTTACCTGAAGTGCCATCAGTATCAGCATATGCAGGCGCTGGTACGCGCCGTACGCATGCACTGTGCGCAATTCGCGATCCATGCTTTCCACCGTTTGCATGTCTATCGGTTCGGTTTCCCGCTCCATGGCGATTACACGGCGTTCCCGCCAATGGGTGTAACTTTCAAGCAGCAGGCTCAAGCCATAACCGCCAAGTGTCTGCCACGCGGTAATGCCCGGCAGCGTTTGGAAAAAGAGCAGGGCAATTACGCCTGCCGCAACAACCTGCAAACCGGCGTACAGCCAAATGAATCCGGCTTTGCCGATGCGTCCGCGCATAATATCGGCAGTCAGGCGGCGGCTGATGATCGCGCGCATGGTAAGTACTAAAACCACGGCAAATAAGGCCCATACATAGGGCGTTGTGGTAAAAATGGGGTAAATCGTAAAAAGAATCAGGGAAAACAGCAACATAACCACTAGCAGCAGAGTACCCAGTACGCGCAGCCGGTGCGTTAAATATTTGCGGTTTTCGCCCAGAAAGGTCTGGGTATAGGTGGTGGCGACGGTGCCGGTCATCAACAAAGCGCCGCCAAGAATGGGTAAAAGGCCATATGCACTGCTGACCGACATGGAATACAGGTAATTATACAGGGTGCTAAGCGACATCATCACCAGCATTACCCGTCGCGAGCTGGCCCAGGTACGTTGCTTTTCCTGTTGTTGCAAGGGCGACCGCTCCTTTGGTATCGCTGCGGCCAGCGGAACGCGCAAGCGGGATTCCGCATGGTCTGATAACTCCATATGAACGCTTCATTTTACCATAAAACAGGGGAACGAAGCAACCGCGTGCCCCGTTCCCATTGTGGAGATACCCATGGATTCCGGCCGCGGATTAACGACCGTCTGTTTCGGGGTGAATACCGCTTGCCATACCCGCCAGCAGGGCGGAGGATTGCGCTTCCAGCGGTTTTGCCGTATCGTAGTACAAGGGAGCCCCAACAATGAAACGGTGCGCCTGCGTATCGATATGCACGGGCCAAAACGCGAGGGATTTGCCCGAAACCCTCGCATACGCGGGGGCAAGCTGTAAAAAGCCCTGATTCAACTTTTGTTCATGCTCGCGGTAGCCGGCAGGCTGCTCTGGAAAGATCACCACGTGTTCGCCGTTTTGCAGCACACGCAGGCTCTCCCGCAGGGTTCGGATCACCCGCGCATCGTGATAAACGGGGATCGTCGGCGTGGTGCGTAAAATAGGCGGTAAAACTGCGGCGGCAATATAAGGCAGCGTACAGTTCAGTACGGGGGCAAAACGGGAATCCGGCTCCCACCAGTAATCCTGCCGTACATAGGCAGGCGTTTCCCGTGTGCTGAGCACCTGTGCGTTCATCCAGGGGTGTAGGGTATCGGCCAGCGGAAACCGGGCGCAGATATGGATAGGACCCAGTGCGCCTGCGTGATTGCAGATAAAAACGGACGGCTCGCCGGTAAACGGCTGCGTCCATGTAACGCGCATGGGTTTTGTGCATACACGCACAACTCCGCGCAGGAACCGGTATGATCTTTTTAACTTCATGCCATACGCCTCCCGAAACGCGCATTGCAAAGCCGCCCGGCTTTTGCGCGCCGACGTACCTTTATACCACATTCACGGGGGGTGTGTAAAGCAAAACCGGGCGGGAAACCGGCAGGGAAATGCGTGCGCTGGAATCGGAATGGAAATGTAACATAAAGATTAGAAAGGCGTAACGGTCGATTGCCGACATCACGGTATAATGAGAATACAACATGCTGGGGGTTTGGATATGCGACGCAGGAAAAACTACTACATCTTTGTACCAAACGAGCGTAAACGCCGCGGACCAGGTTGCCTGATCCTGCTTTTATCGGTGATATTTGCGGTTACGGTACTAAGCCTTTTAACCAATACGGCCATGAACAAGCAAACCAACCTGCAAACGGAAAAAGTGCGGGTAATGTCGCTGGATAAGACGTACGAAGGCTTTACCATTTTGCAGATTTCCGATTTACACGGCGATGAGCGCGGGTTGGATGCGGACATGTGGCGCTTGCTGTTGTTTGGCAAAGATTTTTCCGCTGTTGTGATGACAGGCGATATGGTGGGCCAAAGCGGAGACTATACGCCGATGGTGGCGCTGATAAAAACCCTCAAGCAGATTAAAGCGGATGTGCCGGTTTATTTTATAGCGGGCGACGACGACCCGGCTGCGGTGCAGACGGAGCTGCACGGCAGCCCGCAGGTGCTGGCAGAGTGGGTGCTGGCAGCGCAGGACGCAGGCGCAATTTATCTGGATCGGATTGTCGGCCAACCGCTGGGCAAGTACGAGGTATGGTTTACGCCGGAATACCTGTACAGCGTAGATGTGGACGGTATGCAAAGCAGTTTGACGCGGCAGAAGGAAGAAATGGAAACCGCGGGCCAACAGTACGAAGCGGAGGGCGGCGCCAGCTACCGTGCGCTTTGCTACCGGCTGGAGGCAATTACCGCTAGTGCGGAAGCGCTGGATGTAATAGTCCGGGACGATTTGCAGATCGGCGTTACGCATGTGCCGTTGGAATCGGATTATGTGCGCGAAATGGTGGAGTGGGCGGACGATACGCAGGTTTTTACCTTCCGGCGGCTTTCACTGGTACTGGCCGGGCACTACTGCGGCGGTCAATGGCGGCTGGGTTCGCTGGGGCCGCTGTATGTGCCGGGAAAAGGCTGGTTTGCCGGCGACACGGGCATTGTTGGGATGGAACGCATCAACAGCATCAGTCAATACATCAGCGCGGGTATCTCGGCCAGTGATTTTTATCCTATGCCGGGGAGGTTGTTCAATACGCCGTCCGTAGCGCTGCTAACCTATACAGCCAAAATTGAATAAAGCACTGCGCGCGAAGCGCAACCCGCCCTTGACGGCTTGCCCGTGAAAGGATACAATAAACTGTCTTTGCGCGCGAAAACATACCTAATATCATTATGCAGAACTAGTTCTCTTTTGCGCGGAAGCTGAATTTCCGGCTTTGCCGGTGCGAAAGGATGGAACCCAATGTTCGGTCGCCGCCCTGAAGGAAAGCGCGTCCGGCACCTGGACCCGATTGTTCAGGCAACGCCGTATCTTATGCCGACGCGCGTGGACGCCATGGTATACCTGCAGCATGACGTGGAATACGAAACGTTGATGCGCTATATCGCCGATAAACGGCGCAATGAAGGCGTAAAGATCACCTTTCTGGAAGTTATTATTGCCAGCTATGTACGTGCCATTTCGCAAGTGCCGGAAGTAAACCGCTTTATTATGAATAAGCAGTACTACAACCGCACGGAACTGACCTGCGCCATGACGATTCTGATGGATACCCCGGATGGGAGTCTGAAGGAGAATGTCATCAAAATCAAATTTGACCCTTCCGACACGATTTACGATGTGCAAGCCCGCGTGCTCAGCAAGATCGAATCCAACCGCAAGCCGGAGGACTCCAGTTTTGCGATAAAATTGGCGTCTGTGGCGCTGGCGATACCGGGGCTTACATCCCTGATTGCCTGGATCATCAAGTTTATGGATCGCTACGGGATGCTCCCGCGGCTGGTAATTGACGAACTGCCTTTCCACACAGGGCTGTTTGTGACCAATAATGCCTCCATCGGACTGCATAGTGTGTACCACCACATCTACAATTTCGGCAATACCAGCATCTTCTTTGGGCTGGGCACGCCGGAACGCGGCTATACGGTGGATGCCAAGGGTACCCCGAAACGCTGGTGCACGCTGCCCATCGGCATTACGGTGGACGAGCGCGTTTGCGGCGGTGCGGTGTTTGCCAAGCTGTTTACCGTCATGAAGCGCTGCCTGAAAAACCCGGAACTGCTGGATACGCCTCCAGAGCAGGTGTACTACAATAAGGGTGCTGAATACCACGTACCCAAGCCGGAAAAAGCAACGGCTGACGAAAAGTAAAAGTGTAATGAAAACAGCGCAGGCGATAGGCCTGCGCTGTTTTTGTTGTAAATAGTGGATGGCATCATGCCCCGGAAGCAGCGGGGCTGCAAAAGGTAAGCAGTGGATGCTGCGTGAATATGCGCAAAGCCTGAATGGATTGATCTATGCAATGCTTGGAAGCTGTTTTCTGCTTTTGGATCAAAGCCTTGTGTTTGTTTAACTGTATGGCATGCAAGATTCCTGTTGTGCTTATGGTGAAAAAGGAGCGATCACTTTCCTTTGGCTTTTGTGCTGCGGGCTATTGCATAGTGAAAAGGATAAATCAATCCGGCATAGTAAACAACTTTCCTGATGATCAAGCGAAAGTCTCTTACTTGGCTGGAGAATCGACGATTGTTTGAAGGCTGCTTATTTGTTTGGAAGCGTCCGCGGTTTTCCGCCGCAAGCCAGCACTTGAAAGCGCTGCTGTGAAGGGCTGCCGCTTTCCAGCTCTTTGAGCGGGAATTGCTTGTCAAATACCGCACAGGCAGCATCATCCAGCGTGTCGAATACATCGGCTTCCACAAAGCGGCCTGGTTTGCCGGTAAGAGAGCCGTGCTTGAGCTCGCATACCAGCAAAGCCGGATGGTACTCGTTTTGCGCGGTGGCGATGCCGAACGTTTCTGCGGGGACGAAGCCAAAACGGCGATAGTAATCCGGATCACCATAGATGAAGATGGCGGGACAGCCCGCCTCCCGGGCCAGCGCGCAGGAATGGCGAACCAACTGCCCGCCGATGCCCTGCCCTTGATAGGAGGGGAGCACAGCCAGCGGCCCGAAGGTGAGGGTATCGATCTGCTCACCCGCATCCGTCAGCAGGCGGGAACGGGTATACATGATGTTGCCGATGATTCGGCCGTCCGCCTCGGCAACTATATCCAGCTCCGGTACGAAGGCGGAGGAGGTGCGCAGAATATGCGCCAGATAGTGCTCGTTACAGCCCGGTGCATGCAGGTTCCAGAAAGCTTCGCGGATCAGCGATTCCACTTCGCAGTAATCGGCTGCCTCTTCCCGGCGGAGCGTAATGGTGCTTGGATTCATTCCCTGTGCCTCCTGACGGTACCGGACTGTTGCCAAACCGTGCCGCGCGGTACCGGCGCGACCGGAAGGGATAGAAAAAAGCGACCCTTCCCAACAAGAGGAAGGATCGCTTTTGCGGATACCTTTGTTTCGTTAATCCAGCAGCATCATCAAGATGCTCAGAGCAACGAAGAGACCGGTGCAGATTTTGGTAATCAGCGCCAGTTTGGCGTCCATGCCGCGCGCCTTGTTCTTGCCGAAAAATGTTTCAGCAGCACCGCTTACCGCACCGATGCCGGTGCGCTCGCTGCTCTGCATCAACACGGTAACGATCATTACAATTGCTGAGAGCATGAGCAGGACACTCACAATCCATTGAATAACGGACATACGTTCAAGACCTCCTTGAGGATTCATCGCCTCATCATACCATCAGCATCCAGAAAATGCAAGGGTATGCGTAAATTTCCGGACGGCTGCGCAGATGCGTTTTTGTTATTTCAGTTTAATGCGCTTGGTCATGGGAATCAGCAGCAGGCCGATAACCACGCCGCTTAGGCCCTGCATGGTGTTGCCCAGCAAGCCGGCGCTGGCGGCGGCCAAGCCATAGCCCAACACCAGCCATTCCACCAGAAAATACCCGGCGACCATGACGGCTTCAGCCAGGATGAAACCCAACACTTTCTGCCACTCGTGCTTCGTGCGCAGCGCCAGCACGGCCACCGCCGCCACCGCCGCTTTGATGATGAATGTCGGTAGCAGGTACATTGCGTAGCCGCCCATCAGGTCAGCCAGCATACTGCCCACAGCCGCTGCCGGGACTGCAGCCCAGCCGATGAGAGACGCGGAGAGCAGGATAAAACCGTCGCCTAGGTGGACATAACCGTTGGTCATCGCCATAGGCAGCTTAACAAAATAGGTCGCTACAAAAATCAGCGCGGCCAACATGCCGCATAGCGCCAAACGGACGGTAGGGTTTGTTTTCCAGGCATTCTTGTTTTCCGGGGACATGGCAATCGCTCCTTTCAAATCCGAAACCGGTATGGGAAAGCCGCCCCCGTATGACGGTTCAGGCGGCGTTACGGCAAAGGAAAGAATTATTCGCCCAGTGAATCCAGATGATCCTGCAGTGAGCGCAGATGCTTATCTTCTTCCAGCGCAATCCCCAGCAGCATATCAGCCGTGTGGGGATCATCGCTCTGTCCGGCAAAAGCACGGTAGGTTGCGGCGGCTGTTTTTTCCGCATCGGCGGCAAAGGCAAGCATGCCTTTCGCATCCGAAAGCAGCCCTTTGCGCACGGCGCCCATCAGCCCGCCCTCAAATAAAACAGAGGATGCGACGGCGGCCAGCGCAAGCTGGTCTTCCAGCGCGGCATCAAGCCCCGTATACAGCTCCTGAAACTGTGAAAGGTGCTGTTTTTCATCCGCCAGCATAGAGGCCAGCTGCCCCCGCAGCGGTTCCTGTGCGCGGCCTAAGCTGCTCAGCAGCATCAATGCGCGCTCATACAGCTGTATGGCGCCACGTTCCATTTCGCAGGCTATGTATAGCGCTTCCTGCGCCGAGTGTACTTTCATGTCGCCATTCCTTTCCAGATCCGGTTTGGATTTTGCCGCAAGCTGTGCGGGAACAACCGCTGCCCGGCAGGATGCGCAATGGGCCGACCTGAAAGGTCGGCCCCGGCTCGTCATCAGCCTTTTGTGGCCAGATGATCGTTGAGCTTGTTTACCAATTCGTCCGCATCAACGCCGTGCACAACGCTCGCGTCGGCCAGCGATTCCGCGGTCGAAAACGGGCAGGTGAGGCAGGTCATGCCAAACTGCATAAAAATATCGGCAGTGGAGGCGTCCAAACGCAGCACATCGCTGATCGTCATTTGTTTTGTTACATTCGCCATGGTGAATTCCTCACTTTCGTAGGTGGAGCCTTGGCTCCGCTGCTATATTACCATCGGTGGGGGAGGTTGTCAATGTTGTGCTCCCGCAATCAATATACCCGTTTGGAGCAGGGATGAACCGCCCGCGGCTATTGGAGGATGGAGAACATATCCACCTGACTGGTTTCAGGCATTCCCTCCAGCGCACCCTGCGCGCGGAGCATATCGGTAACGGAGGTGCCCAGATGCGCACGCACCCGCAAATCCTCCACGGATAAGAAGGGCGTACTGCGCGCCTGTACAATTCCTTCGGCCGCAACCTCCGGGAAGCCGTTGATGGCTAAAAACGGACAACGCAAATCGTCCCCTTCAGGCAGAAAACGGCGGGGGTCGCTCTTGTATAGATCGGCGGGCAGCAAGCGAATGCCGCGCTCCTGCATTTCCAAAATCATATGCAGGGCGTTTTCTTCCAGCTTCTCTTTGGCGTTGAGGCGCTCATCCCGCGAATGGTACTCGTTGAGCCGGTCGCGCAGCGTCGCGCTGGAGAGGATCATGGTGCCGCCGTCAAACCCGTCCGCGCGGATGGTGAAGTATGCCGCGTAGTAGGCCAGCGGCCGGTACACCTTGTACCACGCTACGCGAAGGCCCATGGTAACATACGCCACCGCGTGCCCGCGCGGGAACATGTACTTAATTTTTTTGCAGCTGTCGATGGCCCATTGCGGTACGTCGTGCTCCAGCATGGCCTGTTCCATCTCCGGCTTAAGCCCCTTGCCTTTACGCACGCTTTCCATGATGTCAAAACTCATTTTATTAGCGACACCTTTGGAAATGAGAAAGTTCATAATATCATCGCGTGTACAAAAGCACTGCGGGAGCGTGGCGGTACCGCTGTCAATAAGGGCCTGCGCGTTGCCCAGCCATACGTCGGTGCCATGGCTCAAACCGGATATACGCACCAACTCCTCCATGGTGTGGGGCTTAGTATCCATCAGCATGCCCTGTACGAACTGGGTACCGAATTCCGGGATGCCCAGCGTGCCGGTCGGGCTCATAATCTGCTCGCGGGTAACGCCGAGTGCCTCCGGGTTTTGGAACAGGCTCATCACCTTGGGATCGTCCAGCGGAATATCCTTAAAATTAACGCCGGTCAATTCTTCCAGCCTGTGCATCATGGTAGGATCGTCATGGCCGAGGCAATCCAGCTTGACCAGAATATCGTGCATGGAACGGAAATCGTAATGTGTAGTCAGCGTGCCGCCGCCAATATCGTCCGCCGGATGCTGGATGGCGGTAAACTGGCAGATGTCAAACTCCTTGGGTAGCACGACAATGCCGCCCGGATGCTGGCCGGTGGTTCGCTTTACGCCCATGCAGCCGGCAGCCAGCCGTTCTTTATGGGCGCGCCCCGCGTAAACGCCGCGGGACTCCAGGTATTTGGCAGCAAACCCGTAGGCGGTTTTTTCCGCAAGGCCACTGATGGTGCCCGCGCGGAACACGTAACCCTTGCCGAAAAGCTCCTCAATGTAGGCGTGCGCACGCGGCTGATATTCGCCGGAAAAGTTCAGGTCGATATCCGGCACTTTATCGCCCTTGAAGCCCAGAAAGACTTCAAAGGGGATGGAATAGCCATCCTTCTGCAGGGGATTGCCGCAAAGTTCACAATCGCGGTCCGGCAGGTCCACGCCGACGTCGCCCATTTCCGGCGGGGTGAAAAACGCTTTATGGCAATGGTCGCAGCGGTAATGCGCGGGCAGGGGATTGACCTCGGTAATGCCGCACATAGTCGCTACCAGCGAACTGCCTACGCTGCCGCGCGAGCCGACCAGATAACCGTCCGCCAAAGACTTGGCAACCAGCTTTTGCGCGATGGAATACAGTGTGGCAAAACCGTAGCCGATAATGCTGCCCAATTCCTTGTTCAGCCGCGCCTCAATCAATTCCGGCAGGGGATCGCCGTACAGCTCGTGCGCGCGTCCCCACGTCATGGTTTTAATATCGTTTTCCGCGTCCGGCCAGAAGGGCTGGAAAGTTTCTTCCCCTTTGGGGTGCTTGGGAAACAGCCGCAGTTCCTCCACCTGATCGGCAATCGCGCGCGGTGCATCGATCACGACCTCGTGCGCTTTTTCCGCGCCGAGATAGGCAAATTCGGCCAGCATTTCGTTGGTGGTGCGGAAATAAAGGGGCGGTTGGTCATCGCAATCCTCATACCCCAAACCTGCCTGCAAAATGGAGCGGTATACCGCGTCCTGCGGGTCTTTAAAATGCACGTCTCCGGTAGCGATGACGGGCTTGCCCAGCTTTTCGCCCAGCGCGACGATGCGGCGGTTGAAAGCTTGTAGCTGTTCCTCGTCCTTAGCTTCGCCGTTGCGTAGCAGGAAAGCGTTGTTGGCGATAGGCTGAATTTCCAGATAGTCGTAAAAATCGGCGATCTTCGCCAGCTCCGCGTCCGATTTGCCTGTTACCACGGCGCGGAACAGCTCGCCCGACTCGCAGGCGCTGCCGATGATGAGACCTTCGCGGTATTTGGTAATCAGGTGCCGCGGCATGTTGGGGTGGCGGTGGAAGTAGTTTACATGGCCTTCGCTAATGAGGTGGTTCAGGTTCTCCATGCCTTTTTGCGTTTTGCATAGCAAAATGATATGGTGCGTATCACTCATGCTTTCGCCCTGCACAACACCGTCCACTTCACTCAGGGTCTTGGCGCCGCGTTTTTCCAGCTCGCCGAACATCGCCTGCAAGCATTTCGCGGTTGCTGCCGCGTCGTGCACGGCGCGGTGTGCGTTTTTCAGGGATACGCCAAGCTGGCGGCATACCGCGCCCAGCTTATAGCTGCGCCACGAGGGGTACAGCCTGCGGGCCAGCACCAGCGTATCGATGACCGGCGCTTGAAATTGGACGCCCATGCGTGCGCATTCGGCATTAAGAAAACCCATATCAAACGGCGCGTTATGCGCGGCGACGGCGCAATCACCGATAAAGTCCAGCAGCTTTTGTACACCCTCGGCAGGGCTTTCCTTGCCGGTCAGCATCAAGTCGGTAATACCGGTGATTTCGGTAATTTTGGGTTTCAACGGTACGCCCGGGTCGCATAGTATGCTAAGCTCTTCGGTAATTTCTCCATTTTTCAGTTTTACAGCGCCGATTTCGATAATGCGGTCGGCTGTGGCGTACAGACCTGTGGTTTCAAAGTCGAAAACCACCAGCGGCTTGCCGAAAGGGCGGTCGTCTGCATCGACGACCAATGGAATCAGATCGCACAAATACCCTTCGACGCCGGGAATAAATTTAATTTTGTTTTTCTTTGCTGCACCGAATGCGGCGGGAAACGCCTGTGATACACCGTGGTCGGTTATGGCGACCGCCGTATGGCCCCACGCCGCAGCCTGCGCCACCAGCTCACCCGCGTCGCTGGTCGCATCCATCGCGCTCATGGCGCTGTGCATGTGCAGCTCGATGCGCTTCTCGCCCTCGGGCGCATCATCCGTACGTTCATGCTTGGGCATTTGCTGCATATCCCGTACCATAATGGACAGATCGCCCACGAAGGTATCCTGCCGGCAATCGCCGCGCACACGCACGCGGACGCCGTTTTTAATTTTTTCTACCTGATCGGCAACGCGCTTTTTCTCCTCGTCGGATGGCGGGGTGGGGGTTTCTCCCAGACCGGCGCGCCGCATACGGTAGTTATAGAAAGCTTTGCAATAAATGGTGGAAGTGTCGTCACCTACGGCAAAGGTCACCAGTACCGTTTCGCCGCCCTTTAGCTCTTTGGGGTCGTTTACACCGATAATCTCGCCTTCCACCACGATAATGCCGCTGTCCTCCCGCAGTTCCGCAATGGGTACGGGATGGTCGCCGATGGCGCGGCCTTTGAGCACAGGGCCTTTTTTCTCGGGCGGTTTTCTTGTCTTGCAGGCGGGGGCTTTTTTCGGTTCGGCCACGGCGGAAACCGCCGGATTTGCAGGTGCGTCCGGCACACCCCATGGCGGAGGCTCCTCCCATGGGGCGTAGTCGCCTCCGGCGGTGGGTGGTTCAGGCGGAAGCTCCGCGGTATGGGGGTTGGCGGCACGGTTTTCCGCCTGTTCCTGTGCGCGGCGCGCCGCGGTTTGGGCGCGCATCATCTCCACCCATGCTTCCCGCTGGCCACACTTGACCAGCGCTACCGTCATCCGCAGGCGGAAAATATCCCATACGGCCTGTGAAAGCTTGGTATCCAGCTCGTTGCGGCGGAAAAAGGAAATGGAAAAATCATCCGGGCAGGTGAGCAAAATACGATCCTGCTCCACAGCCCAGCCCACATCGTCCAGCCAGGTGCGCAGGGCGGGGGTCTGTCGGCGCAAAAAATCCTTGAGCACCGGATTGTATTTTTCAATATCGCCCACAAAATCTTCTGCCAACCCCGGCGAGGCGACGCGAAGCGCGATTTGCATTTTCGGGAATAATCCGCGAAGCCGCCGCTCCAGCGTTAAAAAATCCCGCTCGGGTACAAGCACGTCGCATAAAAAACTGAAATAGGCCTTATTGTCGGCCTTGCGGTAGAGTACGCGTTCCACGTGCAGCTTATCCTTCAAAGGGGGCAGAGTACCTTCCAGCACATGGATCAACTCGGTTTTGTTCACTTAGGATTTCCTTTCGATGATGGATTGAGATGCTTGATCCGCTGCACCCTCAGGCCAGCGTATCGATTTGCGCGGCAATATCGGCCTGCGGTGCGCAGTGACCCATTTTACCACCGACAAAAGCATGACGGTCCACTACGTTGCCGCCCCGCTCCGTTACCAGCGCGGCGATGTAATCGTGCACCTTATCGCTGTTTTGCAAATCGGTGAATTGCTGAAAGGTGATGATGGTTACATCCTTCCCGGTAAAATCGGCGTTGCGCAGGAAGGTGTTCATGGCGGGTACGGCGTTGCTGGCCCAGATGGGCTGCATCAGGCATACTTTTTGGGCGGGCTTCAGGGCTGCCCAAGGGTCGCCCGCAAGCTTTGAGCCGCGTTTGAAAATCGCCTGGATAAAGTTGCCCCGGCGTTTTTCCACAAGTTCCACGCATGTGCCGCCCACTCGTTTTTGCAATAGCGTTGCGCCTAAGCGGGTATTGCCGTCCTTGGAATAGAAAATGATGACGGTATCGGTTGACGGTTCCATGACGAGCCCTCCTTGTGTTATGTTTTGCCTGTTCGCGGTTATTCGCTGTCTTTGGCTGCTTTTTCTTTTTCTTTGGCGATGCGTAATGCGCGCTCAATCAGGATTGCGGCCAAATCGCCTTCTACCCGTTCCGGGGCCTTGCCTTTTTCAAAAATGGCGCCGACGGCATAGTCGCCGCCTTGCCCGCCGGCAGGCTGCCCCGCCGCCAGACCGCCGCCCGCAAGCCCAATATCAGCCTCGCGCGCTTCGCCGGGGCCGTTGACTACGCACCCCATGACTGCTACGGTCATCGGCACGCGTACATTCGCCAGCGCCTGCTTCACGCGCAGTGCGATAGCGGTAACGTCTACGCTGGTGCGCCCGCAGGTGGGGCAGGAAATGAAGTTTACGTAATCCTTGCGCAAACCGCAGGCTTTGAGAATCTCTATCCCTGCGGCAATCTCCGGCACGGGATCGCCTGTGAGCGAAACGCGGATGGTATCGCCAATGCCGTGCAGCAGCAGACTGCCGATGCCAATGGCGCTTTTAATGTTGCCCTCGCCCGGCAGTCCCGCCTCGGTAACCCCGACGTGCAGGGGATAATCTGTCTTTTCCGCGGCCAGTTCGTAAGCGGCCACAGTCAGCGGCACATCGGTTGCTTTGAGGCTGAGCACAATATCGGTAAAGCCGGTTTTCTCCAGCATCGCTGCATGGTGCAAAGCGCTGTCCAGCATGCCTTGCGCGGTCACGCCGCCGTAGCGGCGAAGAATATCCTTTTCGATGGAACCGCTGTTGACGCCAACGCGGATGGGTGCGTGGTGCGCTTTGGCGCAGTCCGCCACCAGCCGCACCTTTTCCTCGCTGCCGATGTTGCCGGGGTTGATGCGCACCTTGGCCGCGCCATGTTCCAGCGCCGCTACGGCCAGATCGGCCCGGTAATGAATATCCGCAACGATAGGTACAGGTGAGCTATCCACAATGGTTTGAAAGGCGGGTACACAGGCTTCGTCATACACGCTGACGCGCACAATATCCGCACCGGCTTGCGCCAATGCGCGTACCTGCGCAAGAGTCGCTGCCGCGTTGCGCGTATCGGTATTGGTCATACTTTGTACGGTTACCGGTGCGCCGCCGCCAATGGGCACGCCGCCGATGAAAAAGGTGCGGGTTTTGCGCATTGGGATCACTCCTTTTCGCGGGTGATGTAAAGGGGACGGCGTTTGGTTTCCAGATAGGTTTTACTTAAATATTGCCCCAGTATGCCGGTGCAGAACAGTTGTAAACCGCCCAGCAGTAAAATGATGCAGATCATCGCCGGGAAGCCTGCTACCGGGTCACCCCAGATGAGGGTTTTTACAAAGAAGTAGAGGATCAGCACAAAGGCCAGCAGGCAAAATGCCAGCCCCGTTACGCTGGCGATGGCCAGCGGCATGGTGGAAAAGCCGATAATTCCATCCAGCGAGTATACCAGCAGCTTCCAAAAAGACCATTTGGTTTGTCCGGCAACACGTTCGATGTTTTCATATTCCAGCCACTTGGTCTGAAAGCCGACCCAGCTGAAAATGCCTTTGCTGAAACGGCTGACTTCTTTCAGGGACAAAATCGCGTCCACCATGCGGCGGGTCATCAGGCGGTAATCGCGCGCGCCGTCCACCACTTCGGTCTGGCTGATTTTGTTAATCAGCCGGTAAAACGCCCGCGCAAAAAAAGAGCGTAGTTTCGGCTCGCCCTTGCGAGTGACGCGGCGGGTTGCGACACAATCGTACGTTTCGGTTTCCAGCGTTTCCAGCATGGTGGGCAACAGCGAGGGCGGGTCCTGCAAATCGGCATCCATAATGGCGATATAGTCGCCGGTGGCGGCTTCCAGACCTGCGTACATCGCGGATTCTTTGCCGAAATTGCGGCTGAAGCTGATATAGTGTACACGCGGGTCCTGTTCGCGCAGCAGCCGGAACTGTTCCAGTGTTCCATCTGCGCTGCCGTCGTCCACAAACCACCATTCTGTTTCTAAAGTAATATTCTGAAGCGCCTTGGCGCACTCCCGGTAAAAAATCGGCAAGGCCTCCTGCTCGTTATAACAGGGAACGATAATACTGATCCGCTTCATCAGTACGCCTCCGTTTCATGATACGCATCCGGCTTTGTGCGCTGCACGCCGCGGTGCTTTTGAGGTTTCCATCATCATAGCACGTTTTATGCGGGAAGAAAAGCAGTCGGAGATAATGCAAAGGGAAAGGCTGGAAGCCGTAAAAGCCTTTCTGCGTAAGGGGAAACCAACTCTTTTTTACAAGCAAAACGGCGGCTCTGCCGACAAAAAAAGCAAGCATGGGGAAGTAACAGCAAGCGGGGCGCTTACAGCTGTAATTTTCTTTGCTTTACCAGACAGATATGCAAGCACACAGCATGATGCCAAACTGAAGCAACCTACCAATGAAAAAGTAATACAGCGTTTGGAACAGCAAACGTTTTTATAGCGCGCTGCTGTATGAAACAAGAGACGTTGGGAAATACAAAGCGGCTTTGAAAGCAGGTACAATGAGCTTACACTGTACAAGCTTTAAACGTTTCATTAAAACGTTCCTTGCCAATTGAACCAATGAATGAAAAGCCGCCGCTCTTTGCAAGCGGCGGCTAAAATGGCTGAATTCTGCCGGCAGAATCATTTTGCAGCAGCGGCGGCATACGCCTCGAAGAATTCCGGGCAGCTCCACGTGCCGCAGGCGCTCACGGTATCTTCGCCGACCATCATTTGCAGCAGAAGCCCATTATCCAGTGCAATCAACAGGCTGCGGTTCGCGCCGGAATCGAAAGAAGCGCTCTGGTACTGGGCGTTGGCAAGCAGGGTGTTGATAAGCGATTGCGCAACGCCCGCATCGTTAATGGTGCCTGCGCCTGTCAGCTCTATGGCGGTTACGCTGTGGGAGGCGGTCAGGGTATCGGCAAGGGCTTCGCTGCCCAGCAGCGCGCCGCCCGCATAGCTGACGCGCTGGAACGCGCGCAGGCTTCCGTTTACATAAGCGGCGGCCATAGCGCCCTGCATGCCTTTTACCGCGTATACTGTCGCCCCGGCGGAAACGAAGTTGCTTACGATGCCGCCGTTGCTAAGCGCCGGTTCTACCGTATATTCGGTCACTTCGCCAAGGCTGCTGCCCAGCAGGCTGTCGCTCATGCTCAGGGGGCTGATGAGCAGGCGGTATACGGCGTTGCCAACCATAATCATTGGATAGTTTCCGTTCTTCTGGGTGGCGAAAAGATTGCGGTATGTGCCGCTGGACGCGGACGAGCCGCCCACGCTGATGCTGCCCGCGGGCACATCCAGCGTTTGCAGTATTGCGCCGTTGGTAGTCGCAATCATGCTGCCTGCACTGTGACTATCCAGCCGGAGCGCATCATTTTGCGTGTGCAGCAGCGTAGGTACGGCGAAAAGCCCAATGCAAAGGCACAACGCGATGGTGACCGCTCCCGTCAATAGCGGGCGCAGGCGCAGGCGTTGTTTGTGCCGTGGCTGTGCGGCTTTGATTTTGATGTTGGCAAGCAAACGCTGGTCGGCGGTCAATCCGCTTAACTGGCGATTTGCGATTTCCGGCAGTTGTTCCAGCCGATTCATTGCGCGTTCCCTCCCTGTAAAATAGCTTCCAGCTTTTTACGGCCCCGTGATAGGCGGCTGGATATGGTGCCTTCCGGCAAGCCTGTGATCTGTGCGATCTCGCTAATGCCGAAGTTTTGGTAATAATGCAGTAAAATCACTTCCCGAAACGGAGCGGGTAGGTTGTGTACCGCAGCCATCATAGCTTCTTCCTCGTCACGGGCGGCGGTTTGATCCGGCGCGGGAATCAACTCGAAAGTCGGGCTGCCCAGAATCACCCGCCGGGTCCATGCGCTGCGCCATAGATCGCGGCAGCGGTTGAGCGCAACCTTGAAGAGCCATGCCTTCTCGCGGCCTTCTTCCAAGTCCGGGGCGTTGGTCATCAGCCGGATAAACACATCCTGGCAAACATCCTCGGCTTTCTCCCTGTCGCCCAGATAGAAGTAGCATACCCGCAGCACATCGGTGGCGTACTTCTCGTACAGCCCCTCGAAATCTGGCATTCCAGAGCCTCCATCACCGGCACGCCGCATGGGCGGCCTATTTCTGCTCCAATGAGTCAACGGTCGTTAAGCGCCTTTTCTTGCGTTTGCAAGAAAAAAAGACGTATTCTTTTTCCGCTTATTGATTGTAACATTCTCCTCCTGTATGCGCAATGCCGGAAAAGGTTTTGCGCGTATCCCTCCACCTGTGCTATGATGGGGGCACGCCGGTTTCGGCGCGCACACCACATAAGGAGGAGAAAGGCCATGCAAACCGCTATTACCCGCCCGCAGGCGCTTACGTTGCTGAAAAAGTATAATCAGGAGCCGTTTCATATCCGTCACGCGCTGACGGTGGAGGGCGTGATGCGCTGGTACGCCGGAGAACTGGGCTTTGGCGATGAAGCGGATTTTTGGGCGACTGTCGGGCTTTTACACGATATTGATTTTGAGCAATACCCCGAGCAGCACTGCCAGGTAGCGCCGCGGCTGCTAACGGAAGGCGGAGCGGATGCGGATTTTATCCACGCTGTGTGCTCGCACGGCTACGGCCTTTGCAGCGATGTAAAGCCGGAACACACCATGGAAAAGGTGCTTTTCGCCGCCGACGAACTGACCGGGCTGATCGGCGCGGCTGCGCTGATGCGGCCGTCTAAAAGCGTAATGGATATGGAAGCATCCAGTATAAAAAAGAAATTTAAAGATAAAAAGTTTGCCGCCGGATGCTCCCGTGATGTGATCCGTCAGGGGGCGGAAGCGCTGGGGTGGGAGCTGGGCGATTTGTTTGAAAAAACTATATTGGCTATGCGTTCGTGCGAGGAAAGCATCGAGACGGACATGGCCGCCCAGTAAACAGTAAACAGCCATAAAAATCCTCCGGCCTGTGCGAATCTTCGCTCAGACCGGAGGATCATTATTGAAATGGATTTGTCATTGCCTTTTATGCCAGGTATGCAGCCCGGCTTCATTCAGGCGATTTTAGCCGAAACGTTGACTTCAATGTTGCCGCGCGTCGCGTTGGAGTACGGGCATACCAGATGCGCCTGCTGTACCAGTTCATCAGCGGTTGCCTGATCAACACCCTTGATGACGGCTACAATGTCCGCCGCCAGCGCAAAACCGCCTGCGTCGTTTTTGCCGATTCCTACGGTGATATGTACCTCGGGCGGGTCGAGCTTGAGGCGCTTTACCTTATATACGTGCTGCAATGCGCTGCCAAAGCAAGCCGAATACCCGGCTGCAAACAGCTGCTCTGGGTTAAACCCTTCTTCTTTTTTGCCGCCCAGCGCGGCGGGAAGCGCCATTTCAAATTGCAGGGCACTGTCCTCAACGTGTACCTGTCCGTCGCGTCCGCCTACGGATACCGCTTTTGCTTCATATAATCTCTTCACAGGAATCGCTCCTTTTACATTTGTTTTTCAAGTGGTTTGGTTTCCACTTCTATTATATCCACTCCGTTGCGGAACTAAACATTTTTTTCCTTTTAACGCAATTATATGGCTGAAATGCTTTGCAGGCAAGCGGTTTGCGCGTGTTCACAAACTATTTACAGCGCAGGGGGGAAAGCTTTGCTATAATGAGGGTGTCAAACTGGGAAAGGGGGCTTGCGCGTGATTGAGGTACAGGGCGTAAGCAAGCGCTACGGAAGTGTGGAGGCGCTGCGGGGAGTCAACCTGCGCGCACCCAAGGGGCAGATTTTGGGGCTCCTGGGGCAGAACGGCGCCGGCAAGACAACACTTTTAAATATTATTACCGGCTATCTTGCGCCAACGGCAGGCCGTGTATTGATCGACGGTAGCGATCCGTTGCTGGAGCCGGAAGCGGCACGGCGGGAGCTGGGGTATTTACCGGAGCATCCCCCGCTGTATGATGAGATGACCGTGGAGGAATATTTGGCTTTTGCAGCGTCGCTGAAACTGGTGCAAGCTAAGGCAATTCCTGCTCATGTGACCGAGATTATGCGTAAAACAGGGCTGATGGAAATGCGGGAGCGCCTGCTGGGCCATTTAAGCAAAGGGTACCGGCAGCGCGTTGGGCTGGCGCAAGCCTTGTGCGGCGATCCGGACGTGCTGGTGCTGGACGAGCCAACTGTAGGGCTGGACCCCAAGCAAATTACCGAAACACGCAGCCTGATCCGCAAATTGAGCGCCGGGCGGACGATTATTTTTTCCTCGCATATTTTAAGCGAGGTACGCCAGCTGTGCGACCATGTGGTGATTCTGCACCGCGGCGAGGTGAAGCTGGACGCTGCGATTGGCGATATGGGGCAAAACGGTACGGTTACCCTGCTTTGCACGGTGCAGGGCAGCGAAAAGCGGCTGGTTGCCGGCATGAATCATCTGGACGGTATCCGCTCTGTGCAGGTGCGCCCTTCCGCCGTGGAGGACGAAGTGGCGCTGTCGCTTACGTTCGGCCCGTCCGCCCTGCCGGAAAAACAGGTGTTTACCCTGTGCAGCGCCATGAATGCGCCGATCATCCGCATGGCGCGCTGTGAGGACGATCTGGAACAGATTTTTCTGCACGCCATCTCGGAATAGCGTGCCGGGCAGGGACAGCGGCAAGGAGGCATCAGGTTGATTACGGTTTTTAAAAGAGAATTTCTATCTTACTTCCGCACGCCGATCGGTTATGTGTTTATCGGCGTGTTTATGGCGCTTACAGGCGTTATTTTTTACCTGAATAATCTATCCACACTCACGGGCGAACTGCTGACATTCGTTTCCCAGCTGACGCTTTTGGTGATGCTGCTAACGCCGGTGCTGACCATGCGCCTTTTATGTGAGGAACGGCAGCGCCGTACCGATCAGCTGCTGCTGACCAGCCCTGTCGCGCTGTGGCGCATCGTGCTGGGCAAGTATCTGGCGGCGGCAGCCGTGATGCTGATTACCATTGCGCTGACTAATGTCTGTACCCTCATCATTGCTATTTACGGTACGGTATACCCGGGCGAATGGTTTGTGGGGTATCTTGGCTTCACGCTGCAAAGTCTGGGTTTTCTGGCGCTGGATATGTTTGTGACCGGGTTTACGAAAAATCAGGTTCCGGCGACGATTGTCGCGTTTGCAGCGAATTTTCTGCTGTGGATGTTCGATTTGCTGGCCGATAGAATCAGCATTCCGTTTTTGGCCAACGCGCTTGGCTTCCTCAGCCTGTACTCCCGCTATGAGCCGTTTGTGCTGGGACAGTTGAGCTATGCCAGCATTCTGTACTTTATTACCTTTATCGCTGTTTGCCTCACCGCAACCGTGCGCGTGATGGACGCGAGGCGCTTCTCGCAGGGAGGCGCGGCATGAAGAAATTGCTTACGGCTATCGGCCGTTTTTTCCGGCAAGGGTTCGGGGCTGTGGGGCGCGGCTGCAAACACATTACCGCTAAACTGGCAGCTGCGCTGCGTAAACCCAAATGGCGGCACGGCGGGCTTGGTATGCTGCTGCTGGCTGGGTTTATTACGGTATGCGTACTGCTGAATGTGGGCGTAAAGAGTCTGGAGGACGATTACGGCTGGCGGCTGGATTTCAGCTTCAACGGCTACGCCACCACGGGGGAAGAAACCCAAAAAGTGATCGGCACACTGACTGAACCGGTCGAACTGTACCTGCTTTACGACAGCGGCGAGATGGACGAGCAGCTGTATCAGGTGTTGGACCGTTACCGGCTGCTGACGGATCTGATTACGGTTATCCCGATGGATATTGCCCAAAACCCCGGCGTGCTGACCCGGTTTGAAGGCGACGCGGATACGACGCTGGAAGCCGATACCGTAGTGGTAAACTGCGATGCTACCGGACGCTACAAGGTGCTGACCTATGCCGATTTTGTGACCCAGGGGTACAATGTAGAAGAAGGGACCTTTGAAATTGCGGGCCTTGCCTACGAAAAAAAGCTGACCGAAGCACTGGTGTATGTAACGCAGGCGGATATTCCGCTGATCGGTATTTTACAGGGGCATGGCGAACTGACGGAAGACGATTTGACCAACTTAACAGATTTCTTGCAAAGCAATAACTACGACAGCCAAACCGTGAACCTGCTTGGCGGCGATACATTGGACGATGTGGACATGCTGCTGATTGCCGACCCGCAAAAGGATTTTTCCGCCGACGAGCTGGAAACTATCAACACCTTTGCGCAAAACGGCGGCAGTATGTTTATCATCCGGGATTATACCGCGCCCGATACACTGGTGAATTACCAGAGCCTGCTGGCGAATTACGGCGTTATCCCCATTCCCGGCGTGGTTGTTGCCGGGGAAGAGGATGAGGGAAGCTATTATGGTGAGCGGATTTATTTGCTGCCGTACTTTACCGATCTGGATATGAACCAGCCGCTGATCAGCGGCAGCATGGATGTACTTTTGCTTGCGGGCGCGTGTGCGTTTGAAACACCGGAAGAAACCGACAGCGCCCTTTCGGCGCAAACGGTGCTTAAATCCGGCCCGAATGCCTATGTGCGCGACCCTTCGGACGGCGTGAATACGATTGATTATCAGGATGGGGACCGCACAGGTGAAATGACGCTGGCGGTAGTGTCCGCGCGAATGCACGCTAACGGCAACATTAGCCGTATGTTCGCCATTGGCAACAGCACTTTATTTACCCAGGCGTATATGTACCAGCGCACGTTTAACGAGGAATTTATTTTGCAGGTGATGGGGGAACTGCTGCCGCAAAAAACCGTATCGCTGGATATTATGGCGTCTTCCGCGTTTCACCCGGGGCTTACGGCGGGAAGCACCAGCATGGGTATCGCGCTGCTGGTGTCGGTGCCGCTGATGATTCTGCTGGCGGCGGTGCTGGTGCTGCTGCCGCGGCGCAACCGCTGATGGACGGGGGAGGCATAGCGTTTGGAGCATCCTGCTAAAAAACAGCCAAAGGTAAAAAAATACCGTGCGAGGCGCTTATCCCGCCGCACCCTGCTGCTGATACTGCTTGGGATTGCAGTGATGATTGCGGGCGGATTTGTGCTGCTGCTGCCGTCCATTAAGGAAACATACCCTACCCGGCTGGCGCAGAGCTTACAGACGGAGCAAACACAGGAAACGCTTGCGGTTGGCGACACGAAGGTGCTGGATACCATTACCGTTACTCATGACGACGGCGAAACCTATACCCTCCGGTACCGCGATGAGCAGTTGTATTTACAGCGCGGAGACGACGAGGTGGAAATGGTCAATGAAAGCTATACGGATGAGATTGTATCCGCCGCAACGGAAATTGCCATTTCGGATACGGTTGCCAAGGATGAGAGTGAAGTAAGCGAGAATCTCGCGGATATGGGGCTTAACCCCCCGCAAATCAGCGTTTCTGTGAACTATGCAAACGGTGAAGCAGTACAGTTTGACGTAGGCGGACAGGTGCCGGGCACGACCTACCATTATTACCGCTGGTCGGGGGATAACGGCGTTTACATGTGCGACGTTGGTATATACGACGCGTTTACGTATACAGCGCACATGCTGCTGCCTGTGGAACAGCCAGCGCTGGTGCCTGCGCTGATCGATACGCTCAGCATTACGACCAAGACGGCAGGCGCAATGGCCTGCACTTTCGTTTCGGATGGGGAGGATGCGTATATCGGTACATTGACCGAACCTTACCGCTACCCCATGGATAACGATGCGGTGACTACGCTGCTTTCAGCACTGAAAAACTTCCGTTTGGGGACGCAAATGGGGGAAGTGACGGCGGAAAACAGTAGCGAATATGGCTTTGACGATCCGACTGCCATTTTGGAAATACACCAGCAAAAGGGATACTACGGCGTTGTGGATGCGGATGGCCAGCTGCAATATAACACGCTGGATGAGCAGAGCATTCACCTGACCCTTGGCGCAAAGGACGGAGAGTTTTTCTACTATTGCCAATACGCTGGTGTGTGTTACCGCGTCAGCAGTTTTTTGGTGACAACGCTGGTGAACGCCGAAGCAGCCAACTATATTACCCACGCACCTGCGGATATGGGCAATGCCGATATTGCAGCCATTACGGCGGTTGTGGACGGCCATACGGTCGCGGTGGCTGCCACCTATACCGAGCATGTGCTGGAGAATAATGAAATTGAAGTAGACGAGGAAGGTAACACCGTTTATGATATTGCCGTCACCAGCAACGGGCAGAGCATGACCACCGATGCTTTTGATTCGCTGGTAACACGCCTGCAACAGATGACCGTATCCGGCAAGCTGGAAGGTGCGCAGGAACCCGGCGGTACACCGCTGTGGCAATTGACCCTTACCACGACCGGCGGGGTGACGCGTACGCTGGCGGCGTATCATAAAGACACGTTCAGCGATCTGCTTGCGGTTGACGGCGTAGCCTTGTTCTACATGAATACCGAAGCGATCCGGATTGCGCTGGGGGAACTGTATCCCACGTAAGATGGATGACGTTAAGCGGCAGATAAAACTATATAAAAAGCGCCGTATCCACGTGGGTACGGCGCTTCGATTGGCAGCATCGTGTTATGCTTAGCAATCAACAATATATGAAAATTCAGTCGTGGTAAAATACTTCGATTGCCTGTGCGAAAAATTCCGCCGCACCCTCCCCATACTGTTCATCCATCGCCTGCCGGCAAGGCTTGTTTCGGTAGGACTGCGCAACCGCCAGCATCAATCCCTTTTCTTCCTTCATCTGGCAAAGCTGTTTCATCACAAAACCGTATTCCCCGATGATTTCTTTCACTTCAAACGAGCTAAGATCGCAGCCGCGTTTCCCGATCAGTTTTTGGCGGATTGCCTCTTCGCGCTGCTTGTAGCTCTCCATCACTTCTTTGCTGATGGGATTTTCAAGGGTGTCCAAGTATGCGTCTTTCCCGCCATACCATTCCACTACTTTTGCATAGCGCTTTTGCATATCCTCGGAGGATACGGCTTCCATATAATGCTTTTTCCACTGCTCAACGCTGCCAAATTCGGCAACGGCCGTTTTACGCATTTCCTCCGACATGCTGTTAAACATGAGCTGAAACATTTTCTCGATCTCTGTTTTGGTGAAAATTGAAAAATCCATTCGATTGTCTCCTTTCAGAATGTCATCTATGCTGGCAATCAGACGTTCCATACGCTCTTTCTTTGCTGCCAGCATTTCACGCTGCATTCGCAGAATCTGATTTTTGTCAAGAGACGGGTTCTCCATGATGGTTTTAATTTCTTTCAGCGGAATATCGAACTCACGGAAGAACAGTATCTGCTGTACAGTCTCCAGGGCTTTATCGTCATAAAGCCGGTATCCCGCTTCACTCTTTTCTGTGGGCGGAAACAATCCGATTTCGTCATAATAGTGAAGCGTGCGCGCGCTGATACCGGTAAGTTCGGATACTTCCTTTACGGTTCTCATACCATCCGGCCTCCTGCTCTTGATAGGTCAACAATACGCTATGACGCTGCGTGAGGGTCAATACCTTTTGAAAAAGTCTTCCAACATTTTTAAATCATCCTTGGTCTTGCCGGTTACCTGCCGGCAGGGACAGATCAGGTGACTTGCGTTCATCAAAAATACAGCGCCGCGTCTCAATGAACGCGGCGCTGGGTAATGTTCAGCGTAGAAACAACTGTTTTTACAGAGAAGGCGAGATTATTCTTTTCCGGCAATGTAGGCGATGATGCTATCGGCCAGCGCATCATGGGTTACGCCGCTGGTGCACAGCATCAGGTGGTAGTTGCTCCGGTGTCCCCAATTGCCGTCCGCAAAGAAATTATAGTAGCTTTGTCGCTGCTTATCCACTTTGCGCACGCGGTCTTTCGCCTGGTCGTAAGGCAGGTTTTCCACGCTCATAATCCGCTCAATACGCGCTTCCACCGTACCGTACATGAAAACGCTGATCATGTTGGGCTGGGCTTTGAGCACATAGTTGGCACAGCGCCCGACCATAACGCATGGTCCCTGAAGCGCAACCTTGGCAATGGTTTCAAACTGTGCGAGCAGCACGCGGTGATTTAGCGGCATCTGCGCTTCTCCGCCCGGAGCGCTGGGAAACAGAGTGGAAAGATAGCTGGAAACCGCTTTTTCATCGTGGCTTTCAAATATCTCCTCGCAGATTCCGCTTTCCTTAGCGGCAAGGGTCAACAGCTCCTTGTCGTAAAAAGGAATTTGCAATTTTTGGGCAAGCAGTTTGCCTACCTCGCGTCCACCGCTGCCATACTCTCGACCGATTGTGATAATCGTCTCTCGAGCGTCCATCTCGTCACTCCTCTGCCTATGCGATTGTCGAAAACGTCCTTACTGTGTCCTTATTATACACAGAGAAACGGTACTTGTAAACCGCTTGCCTTGTGATACGGGTACAAAAGCGTGCATAAACAGCCATTTTCACAGCACCGGGATACGCCTGCGGCAATCGTAGCCTGTTATGCCTCGTGTGCGCCGTTAGCCTCGCTTGCACCCTCGTCGGCGGCTTTCAGCTTGGTGAAAATCATGCGGCCGGCGCTGGTTTGCAATACGGTGGTAACCACGGCGGTAACGCTTTCGCCTACGTGCCTGCGGCCATTATCCACAACGATCATGGTGCCGTCGTCCAGATACGCTACGCCTTGCCCCGGTTCCTTGCCCTCGCGAACAATCTGCACGGTCAGTTCCTCGCCTGCCATCAGCATGGGTTTGACGGCGTTGGCCAGATCGTTGATATTCAATACACTGATGCCGCTGACCCCTGCGACTTTGTTTAAATTGTAATCGTTGGTTACGACAACGCCGCCTTTATCACGGCAGAGCTTCAGCAGTTTTACATCCACTTCCGCCACGTCGGGATAATCGTTTTCCACAACGACGACGTTGCATTTCAACTCGGTTTGCAGCTTGGTCAGCACATCCAGCCCGCGGCGGCCGCGTGCGCGGCGCAGCGAATCGCCGCTGTCGGCAATGTGGCGCAGCTCCGCCAATACAAACTCGGGGATGATAATATCGCCTTCCAAAAAACCGGTTTTGGCAATATCAAAAATGCGGCCGTCAATAATGACCGAAGTATCCAGCAGCTTGGGCGGTATGCCCTTACAGGGTTTTGCCGGGGATACTTCCTCCCCGTCTTCGTCCTCATCGTCAAAGGTATCATCGTCGTCATCATCCCGCAGCGCATCGTCGGCATCGTCCAAAATCAGGGAGAGGGGATCGTTTTTACGGGATTTGCGGCGGAAACGGCGGCGTTCCCGCTTGGTTTCGCTGTAACGGTGATACCCGATTTGCAGCCCCAGCGTACCCAGCAGTACATATACGATCGCGCTGATGCTGATGCTCAGCAAGCTGGCGCCCGCAGATAAAATCAACTGGTTGATCAGCGCGGCTACGATCAGCCCGCAGATCAGCCCGAAAGCGGAAAGCAGTATCTGCTGTGTGGGCATACTGGACCAACGGCGTTCCATCGCCCCGCTCAGCTGCATCATCCACTGTAAAATCCTGCGGGAAAGTAAAAATAAAATCAGTCCGAAAATAATGCAGAGCACCGCATAGGTGGATACAGCCGCAAGCGTAGTAGAAAATACATCCAGCTCCAATCGCCGGAAAATCGGCAGCAGCAGCGCTGCGAGCAGCACGCCGATGCCGACGCCTACCAGAGTAATCAACAGCCGGAGCAAACGTTCCAACACTTTATTCTTTGCCATAGGTTTCCCTTTCTTTTATGTACTAATGAACAACCGCCAGCGCCTGCATTAACGTGTCTACCCCCGTTATATGCGCGCCGCTGATGTGGGTAAGACTCTTTACATTTTGTTTAGGTACGATCAGATCGGTAAAACCCAACCGTACGCATTCGGCAACCCGCCGCTCAATTTGCGCAATGGGCCGTACTTCGCCGCATAGGCCGATTTCGCCCATTACGCACAGGCCGGATGCCAGCTGGAAGTTTTCCATGCTGGAGGCGACCGCAACGCAGATGGCCAGGTCGGCTGCCGGATCGTCCAGCTCCAACCCGCCCGCGACGCTGACGTATACATCCTGATCGAACAGTTTTTTCCCCGCGCGTTTTTCCATAACAGCCAACAGCAAAGCGACGCGGCTGCTGTCCACACCGCCTACGGTGCGCCGCGGGATGGAATAGAAGCTGTGTGCCGCCAGTGCCTGCAAGTCGCATAAAATAGGGCGGCTGCCCTGCATGGCGCAAAAAACCACACTGCCGCTGGCACCCCGCGCCCGTTGGCTGAGCAAGGATTCGCTAGGGTTTGCGACGGGGAAAACACCCTTCTGCCGCATTTCAAAAACACCCAGTTCATTAATGCTGCCAAAACGGTTTTTGGCGGCGCGCAGCAGGCGGTATTCGTGCTGGCGGTCGCCCTCAAAGCCCAGCACCGTATCCACCATGTGCTCCAGCACCCGCGGCCCGGCCAGGCTGCCTTCTTTGGTAACATGGCCGACAAGGAACACCGAGGTATCGGTGGTTTTGGCATAACGGATGATGGCCGAGGCGCTTTGCCGCACCTGCGATACGCTGCCAGGCACGCCCGCACTGCCTTCGCTGACCATGGTCTGGATACTATCGATAATGAGCACGTCAGGGTTGAGGGTTTCGCACTTTTCCAAAATACTTTCCACGTTGTTTTCGGCCAGCACATAAATGCGCTCCTGCGTTACGGCCAGCCGGTCGGCACGCAGTTTAAGCTGGCGCAGGCTTTCTTCGCCGCTGACATATAAAACCGTCAGTGACGCGCTCAATTCCGAAGCCACCTGCATCAACAGCGTGCTTTTGCCGATGCCCGGATCACCGCCCAGCAGCGTTACGCTGCCCTGCACCAAACCGCCGCCCAGCACACGGTCGAGCTCCTCGTTGCCGGTGGATACGCGGGTTTCCCGCGAACCGGTAACGCCGGACAGCAAAGTGGCGGCGGCCGCAGTGGTTTGATACCGCGCGGCTTTATCCGCGGTTTTCGTCGCGGTGGGTTGGGTGACCCGCTTTTGCACTTCAAACGTGTTCCATTGGCCGCAATCCGGGCAATTGCCCAGCCAGCGCGGCGCTTCATACCCGCAGGAAGCACAAACGTAAATGGTTTTTTCCTTAGCCAAGGAGGATTCCTTTCCGGCGCAGTTGCAGCAAACAAAGAATAAATATAGATGAAAACGAATGAAACACAGAAGACCCGCAGGATAAACGGCGGGTGAAAAGCAGCTGCTTTGACGCCTGAAGAGATAGAATACAATGGCAGTATAACATGTTTTTTTCAAAATCTACAGAATCGGACGCAGAATTTGCAGATACTTCATATTTTTATGCACGCATGAACAGGATGCGTGCTATCAGGTTTTATCTTTCCGCTTGGCGGCGTAGTCGAGTACCGCTTGCGCGGCCCGGTCGTTCATGCCGTCCACCGCCTTCAGCGCTTCCCGGTCGGCGGCGAAAATGGCGGGCAGGCTGCCAAAAGCGCGCAGCAATGCGATTTTTCGCTTTTCGCCGATTCCCTCGATGTTGGTAAGCTCGCTGGCGATGCCTGCCTTGCCCCGCAGCGCGCGGTGGTGGGTGATGCCGAAGCGGTGCGCCTCGTCGCGCACACGCTGCACCAAATGCAAGGCGTTGCTGCGCTTGTCCAGCACGATTGGCTGCTCCTTGCCGGGCAGATAGATTTCCTCGAATTTTTTCGCCAGCCCGAACATCGGCAGGCTTACGCCCGCATCCAGCATGGCGCGGTGTGCAAAGGCGAGCTGCTGGGGGCCGCCGTCGATGAGTACCACATCCGGAAAACGGCTGAAACGGCCTTCCTCCACAGGCAGTCCCGCCTGCTCGCGCTCGTGCTTTTCGGTAATGCCGTGGGTAAAGCGGCGGGAGATGACCTCCGCCATGGAAGCAAAGTCGTTGGCACCTTCCACGGTTTTGATGCGAAAATGCCGGTATTGTTTTTTAGCGGGCATACCGCCGTGAAACACCACCATGGACGCGACGGAAAGTATGCCCTGTGTATTGGAAATATCGTAGCCTTCAATACGCTCGGGCAGCGTAGGCAACCCCAGCGCTTTTTGCAATTCTTCCATTGCAAGCGCGGTTTGTGCGTGGCGGATTTTTTCGTTGAGTTGGCGTTTGAGCAGCGCGTCCGCGGCATTCTTGCGGCAAATGGCAAGCAAAGCCGCCTTTTCACCGCGCTTGGGCGTCAGCAGGCTGACGGCTGCACCGCGCCGCTGACGCAGCCACTGCTCCAGCGCCTCGTGGTTTTCCTCCACCCCTTCGGTAAGAATTTCGCGGGGAATGGAAGGGCTGTCCTCGTAATGCTGGGTGATGAAACCTTCCACAATCGTTTCCACACTGTCTCCGCCCGCATTTTCCAGCACGTAAGCCTTGCCGCCCTCAATCCGCCCGCTGTGCACATGCAACAGCTGCACAATCGCGTCGGTCGTATCCGCGGCAACGGCGATAATATCCTGCTGCACATCGCGGGTCTGTATGGCAAGCTGACGTTCGGTGATGGACTCCACATCCGCGATCTTGTCGCGGTAGGCGGCGGCTTGCTCGTACTGCAGGGCTTCGGCAGCTTCATTCATTTTCTGGTTCAGCTCTTTGAGGATGCCCCTTGCGTCCCCGTTAAGAAAATTCACGGCTCTTTGTAAAATTTCTTTGTATTCTTCTTCGCTGATGTAGCCCGCGCACGGAGCCATGCACTGTCCGGTAGAGTGGTATACGCACGGACGGTGGGGTTTGCCCAGCGGCAATTTCAGTGCGCAGCGGCGCAGGGGGAAATAGCGGCTTAGTTCGTTGAGTACCTGCCGCACGGCGGTCGCGCCGATGTATGGCCCAAGGTATTTATATCCGTCGTGGGGGTCCAGCGTCCGCGCAATGGTCAGGCGCGGGAAAGCCTCGTTGGGATTATAACGCAGATAGGGGTAATGCTTGTCATCCTTGAGCAGAATATTGTAAAACGGGCGGTGACGCTTGATCAGGTTACTTTCCAGCGTAAGCGCCTCAAAATTGGTACGGCATAAAATCAGCTCAAAATCATCCACGCGGCTGACCATCGCGCGTACTTTGGGCGTATGGTTTTCAAACGCGTGGAAGTATTGCCGCACGCGGTTTTTTAAATTTTTAGCCTTGCCGACATAGATAATCTGCCCGTGGCTCTTCATCAAGTAGCAACCGGGGCTGTCTGGCAGGGTTTTGATTTTATGCAGCAGTTCGTCCGTCATGGCGATCCTTTCTTCCCGTTCTATACGGGGGTGGGTTCCCGTCTATTGTACCTTTGCCCGCCGCCATACGCAAGGCGGTAGGTGCTGTAATTTTTACATGCGGGCGTTTTCGCCCGGCGAGAGGGAAAAGCCTTGTTTAAAAGCAGCGGCGGCTCGGAAGGCATTTATGTATGGTTCGCTCCTGCCTTGACGTGGCAGAAAGCGCCCGATATAATAAGACGACTGTTGTATATGGCAGAATGGAACGGTAAGGGGAGCGCGTTGATGAATAAATGGGTCGGTCGATTGGCAGCGGGTGTGTTGTGCCTGTGCCTGATATTTGGGCTGACGCCTGCTTTTGGCGAAGATACGGAAACGGCAGCGGCGGCTGCGGCAACGGAGCCCGAAGGGGTGATGGAGGATTCCGGCGCAGTTTTGGGAGCGCAGGATGATACCATCCGCTATATTGCCACCGCGACCGTAGCGCTGAAGGTGCGGATGGAAGCAGACCAGAACGCCCGCGGCAACGGCAGCATCGATAAGGGCGAAACGGTGTACATCATTTCGCTGGATGGTGATTGGGCGCGTGTAGATGTTGGCCGTAATACCGGATACGTCATGTCGCAATACCTGACTAATATCCGTGAATACAACATGGATCAGCCGGATGAAGAAGGAGAACCGGTTATTACACCCGAACCGGATACCTCCGGCGATACCCCGGAAGGGTTTGAAGAGAATTTTGTCGCCTATACCTACCATTCGGTTGTTGTTCGCAAGGGCATGAGTGAGGATAGCAGCGGCTCGTTTAAAATCGGACAGTATAAAGAAGTAACCGTAAGTTCCAACCAGAATGGATGGAGCTATATCCGCTATAAAAATTCCTACGGCTATGTGCCGACTGATTCGTTGTTTAAATGGGACCGTATCGACCCCTACGCGGGGGATATTCCCGGATGCGTTGTTCACATCGGTTTGGCGTTTTTAAACCATACGACTGACATCCTCAGCTATGATGATGACGGCAGCGAAGTGTTGAAAACGGTGAACCCGGGCACAGCCGTATCGGTGGATGCGCTGGATGCGCAGGGGCGTTACCCGCTTCCGTACTGGCGTACAACGGGCTATGTGGAAGAAAGCGACGTCAGCTACCTGATGGAAGTGGTTCCGTGGGAGGAAGCGGAAAGCGGCGACCTGATCAGCTGTATGAGCACATTCTACGCCGTAGGCGTGCATACGCTGCAATATCAGGGCCGTAACTGGAATATCTACTTGGGTTCCAGCCTGATTTCCGGCACGATCGTGCAACCCGGTGAAACCGTAAACATCTACGATATTATGGGCCCGTACCGCAAATCCACCGGCTACCACAGTGCGCCGATCATGAGCCCCGGCGCGCTCTCCGGCTATGGCGGAGGAACCTGCCAGGTGAACACCACGCTGTATAATGCGCTGATACAAGTGCCGATTTATATTGACTGGCGCAAGGTGCATGCGGAAGTTGGCATTTACTACTGCCCCGTCGGGTTTGACGCGGCGGTCGGCGGCGGCGATATTACGCAGATTTTCACCAATACGCTGCCGTACGCGTTCCGCATTAACTTCTTTATGAGCGACGGATGCCTGACAGTTGGCATTTTTAAGGTTTAAAACGAGAGACGATAAAAATAATTGCTCCGCCTTTTGCATAAGGCGGAGTTTTTTTCCATATCCGGTTTGCATCCCTGTATACAGGAGTAGCGCTTTCCGCCGGCGAACTATACAACCATTGCGGCCTTCGGGCGGCGAGGGAGAGAGAAAAAGTCGGAGGGATGCGGTTTGCAAAGAGCGTTTTCAGTAAACGATCCATTCTTATTTGCGTTGGTGGCGGTTATCCTGCTGCTGGTGCTCGGACAATCCATCTTTTTTCTGGTGCGGTCGTGGCGGCGCGCGCTTTCACTGGGCATGTCGAGCAGTACGCTGCGTAAAGTGGTGCGCACCAGCGCAACCTTTACGATCGTACCCGCGGTATCCATTCTGGTGGGCGTTGTTGCGCTGTCGCGCAAGCTGGGTATGCCGCTGCCGTGGCTTCGGCTTTCGGTTATTGGCGCGATTACCTACGAAACGCCCGCGGCCGAAGCGGCGGCTAATGCCGTAGGCGCAACGCTGAGCGACACGCAAACGCTGCTGACCGCCCCGCAGTTTACCGCGATCGCATGGGTCATGACGCTTGGCATTATGGCAGGTGTAGTGTTTACACCCATCCTGTGCAAGCGGCTGCTTGGCGGGGTGGATAAGCTGGAAAAACGGGACCGCCGCTGGAGCGATATTTTTATGAACGCGTTGTTCATGGGTATGATCTCCGCATTCTTAGGCATGATCTTCGGGCACGTAACCGAAGGGCTTGCCGGGTGGACCCCCGTATTCGTTATGCTGGTATCGGCGCTGATTATGCTTTTAGCGGCAGCTTGCATCAAGCTTTTGCACTGGGATTGGCTGACCGATTATGCGCTGCCGCTTTCCATGGTGGGTGCGATGGCGATGGCGATTCCGATTACCCGTTGGATTGTGGGGGTGGCATGATGAGCAATAAAACAAATGTACGGCCGTACGATGAAACTACGCACCTGCTCGGTAAAATCTGGGTTTGGGGCATGGGGCTGATGCTGCTTTTATTCCCCACGGTCGTTTGCCTGTATTATAATGCCTGGCCGGATGGCGCGGGATTGCTGAAAGGCATCATTTCCATTGCGCCGATGTATTGGGCGGTAGGGTTTATCGAAGTGGTTACGTACGTCCCCATGCTGGGTGCGGGCGGCAGCTACCTGGGTTTTGTAACCGGCAGCCTGACCATGCTCAAGGTGCCCTGTACGCTGGCCGCGTTTGACCGCGCAGGGGTGAAGAGCGGCACGCCGGAGGGCGAGGCGGTGGCGACGATTGCCATTGCCGTATCCAGCATTACGACACTGTTTATCATCTTTGCGGGCGTTTTGCTGATTGTGCCGCTTACCCCGGTACTGGAGAATCCCACCTTAGCGCCCGCGTTTGACCAGCTGCTGCCGGCGCTTTTCGGCGGGTTGGGCGTTGCGCTGGTCGGTAAGAACCTGAAAATTGCGATTGCGCCGATTGTGGCGATGGTGGCGCTGTTTGTGGCGGTGCCGTCGCTGGCAAGCAGCGCAGCCATCTTTGTACCGGTTGCCGCCGTGATTGCCATCCTTGCGGCACGTTGGATGTATAAAAAAGGCTGGCTGGATGAAGCAAAGTCCCCCGCGAAGGAAGGGGCCGACGCATGATGCTTTGGTGGATTCTACTCGGTCTGCTGATTGCTTTTGTGCTGGTGCTTCTGGTGCGTACGCTGCGCTTTCACCCTGTGAAAGCCACAGCGCCCGCTCCGGTTACCGTAGCGGTGGACGCGGATGAGGCGGCGAAGAACCTTTCGGCCATGGTGCGCTGCCAAACCGTATCCCATCCCGATCAGGCACTGGATGACGAAAAGGAATTTGCCAAATTCACCGCGCTGCTGCCCACGCTGTTTCCTAAAGTGTTTGCAACCTGCTCGTTTGAAACCGTCGGCGACCGCGGCCTGATGCTGCACTGGCAAAGCAAATCCAACCTTGCCCCTTTGGTACTGACTGCGCACTATGATGTGGTGCCGGCAGACGCTTCGGTGTGGGAGAAACCGCCGTTTTCCGGCGACATTGAGAACGGTATCATTTATGGGCGCGGCACGCTGGATACCAAATGTACGCTCTCGGCGATTCTGAACGCAGCGGAAATGCTTATACAGCAGGGCTATACGCCCGATAGGGACATTTATTTCTGCTTTGCGGGCAACGAAGAAGTCATGGGCTCTGGTGCGCCCGGCATTGTGGATGTGCTGGAGGAACGCGGCGTTCACCCGCTGATGGTGCTGGACGAAGGCGGCGCGATTGTGGAGAAAGTATTTCCCGGTGTAGCGCAGCCTTGCGCGTTGATCGGCATTGCGGAAAAAGGAAGCGTGAATTACAAAGTGACCGCGCGCGCGCTGGGCGGGCACAGCTCCGCACCGCTGCCGCATACCCCGGTGGATATGCTGGCCAGGGCATGCCTTGCAATTCTAAAAAAGCCCTTTCCCTTCCGGGCAACTGTACCCGCTAAGCAGCTGATCAACGGTTTGGCACGGTACTCCACCTTTGCGTACCGCTTGCTGTTTGCTAACCTGTGGGCGTTTTCACCGCTGCTGGACTTGGTTTGCCGTAAGAGTGGGGGAGAGCTGAACGCGTTGTTTCGTACGACTATCGCCTTTACGATGTTAAATGCGGGAGAAAGCGCGAATGTAATGCCGGCGGCGGCGCAGATGACCCTGAACGCGCGCGTGCTGCCCGGGGAAAGTGTGGAAGGAACGTTTGCGGCACTACAGCGCAAGATCGGGGATGAAAATGCACAGGCGGAACTGCTGCAAGGCTTTTCACCCTCCGGCTGCTCAGATACGGACGGCGAAGGGTATGCGCGCCTGCAAAAAACCATCGGCGAGGTGTTTCCCGGTGTGCTGGTTTCGCCGTATATGATGATTGCCTGCAGCGACGCCCGGCATTACGAACGGATTTGCAAGCATGTATACCGTTTTACCGGCATGGCGCTTTCCGGTGTGGAACGCCGCATGATCCATGGAGCGAACGAACAGATTCCCATAGCCAAGCAAGCAGATACGGTGCGTTTCTACCTGCGGCTGATGCAAAACGTATGCAGCTGATGAGACAGGAAAATCCTGCAAAAATGCCGGATTTCGGTGCAAATCCTTCGTTTTTTGCGTGAAAATGAGGTAAAATGCAGGAAAAATGCAAAAATTGCTTGACAAGCACCATTTCCCTGTGATAACGTAATCCCGATCACATTATGAAGTCTGTAAGGAGTAACGTATGAGCTACCTTAGCCTCGTCCTAGGCATCGTCATTATTAGCGTTGTCGTCCTAGTACTAGTCGTAGTACGGGAAGACAACGGTATTTTGCGTATGCCAAGGGTAAGGGCCAAGGGTTTAGCATAACCATATCGTATGCTTACACCCCCCTGAACCGTGGAATACGGTTCAGGGGGGATTTTTTATATCAGGAGGAGCGAGAATGAAATTAACAGGCGCGCAGATCTTGATGGAAGTTTTCAAGGAACAACAGGTGGATACGGTATTTGGGTATCCCGGCGGTGCTGTGCTGAATATCTACGATGAGATATTCAAGTCGTCCGATTGGCTCAAGCACATTTTAACCTGCCACGAACAGGGCGCGGCACACGCCGCAGACGGGTATGCCCGCGCAACCGGCAAGACAGGCGTGGTGCTGGCTACATCCGGCCCGGGTGCGACCAACCTGGTTACAGGCATCGCAACGGCGTACCTGGATTCCACCCCCATGGTGGCCATTACCGGCAACGTGGCCTGCTCGCTTATCGGGCGGGACAGTTTTCAGGAAGTGGACATCACCGGTATTACCATGCCGGTCACCAAGCACAACTACATGGTTAAGGATGTTACCAAACTGGCGGATACCATGCGCTGCGCCTTTACCATCGCGGCTTCCGGCAGACCCGGCCCCGTGCTGGTGGACATCCCCAAGGATGTGCAAAAGGCGGAGTGCGAGTTTACACCCGTTACGGCCCCCTGCACACCCAATCCGAAGCCGTTGAACCCCGATGCGGTAAAACAAGCGGCGGAACTGATTATGCAGGCGGAACGCCCGATCATCTACGCGGGCGGCGGCGTGATTGCCGCGGACGCGGGCAAAGAGCTGCTGACTCTTGCCGAAACCATCGGCGCGCCGATCGGCACCAGCATGATGGGGCTTTCCGCCGTACCGAACGATCATCCCCTGTTTCTGGGTATGACGGGCATGCACGGCCGGTACGCCGCCATTAAGGCGCTGGACCGCGCCGACCTGATTATTGCCGTTGGCACGCGTTTTTCCGACCGCGCTACGGGCAACAAGCAGGAGTTTTCCAAAAACCACAAGGTGCTGCACATTGATATTGACGCCGCGGAAATCAGCAAAAACATACCGGCGTACATGTCGCTGCTGGCGGATGTGAAAGAGGCGCTTTCAGCGTTGAACGCTGCGGGGCTGAAACATTCGCCGCCTGCGTGGGTGGAGGAAGTGCAGGCGCTTAAGAGCGCGCCGGATAACCACCTTTCGATGGACCACAGCATCCTCAACCCGGAAATGGTGCTCAAAGCGGTTAACAGCCGCCTGCCGGGAGACAGCCCCGTTGCAACGGACGTGGGCCAGCACCAGATGTGGGTGGCCCAGTACTACAGCTTCATGAAATCCCGCACCTTTATTACATCGGGCGGTTTGGGCACCATGGGCTTCGGGATGGGCGCAGCCATTGGCGCATGTATCGGCACGGGGCTGAAAAAGACGGTGCTGGTCACCAGCGACGGCAGCTTCCACATGAACCTTAACGAGCTGGCAACCGCGGTGGATAACCACCTGCCGCTGATCATACTGGTGCTCAACAACAGCGTGCTGGGCATGGTGCGCCAATGGCAAACGATGTTCTTTGACAAGCGTTATGCCAGTACCACCTTGAACCGGCCGACGGACTTTGTGCTGCTGGCGCAGGCCTTCGGCGCCAAGGGGCTCCGGCTGGATAAGCTGGATAAGCTGGATAGCGTGCTGGACAAGGCGTTTACGCTGCCTGGACCGGTGCTGGTGGATGTACGCATCGACCGGGACGAGATGGTATTGCCCATGATCCCGCCCAACGGCACCATCAACGACTTGATTTTAAGGGGGTAAGCGCATGAAAGGTGATAAACTGATCCTCTCGATGCTGGTCAACAACGAATCCGGCGTCCTCACCCGTATTTCCGGGTTGTTTGCCCGGCGCGGCTTTAACATCGACAGCCTCTCCGTCGGGGAAACGCAGGATCCGCACATTTCGCGCATGACCATACAAGCCGCCGGGGACGAATACGTGCGCGACCAGCTGGTACACCAGCTGGAGAAGCTGCAGGATGTGCTGGTTGTGGAATCGCTGGAACTGAGCCAGATTGTGGCGCGCGAGCTGCTGCTGGTAAAGGTGCGCGCCGAAGAATCAACCCGCAGCCAGGTGCTGGACGCCGTTACGGTGTTCCGCGCCAAGGTAATCGACCTGACCCCAACCAGCATGACCATGGAATTGACGGGGGAACAAACCAAGCTGGATGCATTTATTACGTTCCTGAATCCGCTGGGGATTATCGAAGTCTGCCGCACGGGCGTCACGGCGATTGGCCGCGGCGGATACGTGTTGACGAATAATAAGGAGGACTAACATTATGGCAACCATGTATTATGAAAAGGATTGTGACAAAAACTATCTTCTGGGTAAAAAAATCGCGGTGATCGGCTACGGCAGCCAGGGTCACGCGCACGCGCTGAATTTGCATGACAGCGGTTTTGACGTTACCATCGGCCTGTACGAAGGCTCTAAATCCGCCCAGAAAGCCAAGGATGCCGGTCTCAAAGTCATGGTTACCAAGGATGCCGTTGCTGCCTGCGACGTCATCATGATCCTCGTCAACGACGAAAAACAAGCCGCTCTCTATAAAAATGATATTGCTCCTTACCTCACCGCTGGTAAGACCCTTGCTTTTGCGCATGGCTTCAACATCCACTTTGGCCAGATTGTTGTGCCCAAGGATGTCGCCGTCATCATGATCGCGCCCAAGGGCCCCGGCCACACCGTACGCAGCCAGTACACCGAAGGGAAAGGCGTTCCCTGCCTGATTGCCGTAGAGCAGGATCCCAGCGGCGACGCGAAAGGAATCGCGCTGGCGTGGGCGCAGGGCATTGGCGGCGCGCGTGCGGGCGTATTGGAAACCACATTCCGTGAAGAGACTGAAACCGACCTCTTCGGTGAGCAGGCCGTGCTGTGTGGCGGCGTGACTGCGCTGATGAAGGCCGGTTTTGACACTCTTGTGGAAGCTGGCTATCAGCCGGAAAACGCGTACTTTGAGTGCGTTCACGAGATGAAGCTGATCATCGACCTGGTGATCGCGGGCGGCATGAACTTTATGCGCTACTCCATCTCCGACACCGCTGAATATGGCGATTATATGACCGGCTCCCGCCTGATTACCGACGAAACCAAAAAGGAAATGAAGCAGGTTCTGACCGAGATTCAAAACGGCACATTCGCCCGCAACTGGATTTTGGAAAATCAGGCTAACCGCCCCAGCTTCAACGCGATGCGTAAAGCCGCGCAGAACTGCCTGCTGGAGAAGACCGGCGCCGACCTGCGTGCCAAGATGAGTTGGAAACGCACGGAGGAGGAGCAAGAATGAGCCGCTCCGACGTCGTTAAAAAAGGACCGGAGCGTACCCCGCACCGTTCGCTGCTGAAAGCCTGCGGCTTTACCGACCGGCAGATGCAAAAGCCGTTCATCGGCATCGTCAACTCGTACAGCGAGGTTGTGCCGGGGCATGTACATCTGCAGCAAATCGCCCGCGCCGTAAAGGACGGGGTGCTGATGGCAGGCGGTACGCCTATCGAGTTTAACACCATCGCCGTGTGCGACGGCATCGCCATGGGGCATGAGGGAATGCGTTATTCCCTCTGCACCCGTGAGCTGATTGCCGACACCGTGGAGTGCATGGCGCGAGCCCATGCGTTTGATGCGCTGGTGTTCATCCCCAACTGCGACAAGGTTGTACCCGGCATGCTCATGGCAGCGGCGCGGCTCAACCTGCCCAGCATCTTCATCAGCGGCGGGCCGATGCTTTCGCTCAACGGCAAGGATTTAAACAGCGCTTTTGAAGCGGTAGGCGCTTACATGGCGGGCAAGATTGATCAGGAGCAGCTGAGCTGCATTGAAAACGATGTTTGCCCCACCTGCGGCTCCTGCTCGGGTATGTTTACCGCCAACTCCATGAACTGCCTGACCGAGGTGATCGGTCTGGGACTGCCCGGCAACGGCACCGTACCCGCGGCGTACTCGGCGCGCACACGGCTGGCCAAGGAAGCGGGCGTAAAGGTAATGGAACTGCTGGAAAAGAACATCCGCGTGTTGGATATTCTCACTCCGGCTTCGATTGAAAATGCGCTGGTGGTGGATATGGCGCTGGGCTGCTCCACCAATACCGCTTTACATCTGGCTGCAATCGCCCACGAGGCGGGCGTGCCCTTTAACCTCAGCAAGATTAACGAAGTCAGCCAGAAAACCCCCAACCTCTGCAAACTCGCGCCTGCGGGCGTGCACCACGTGCAGGACTTGAACGCCGCAGGCGGCATACCGGCGGTGATGGGCGAACTGCAAAAGCTGGGGCTGCTCAATGACGATTGTATGACTGTTACCGGCGAAACCGTTGCCAAAAATCTTTCCGGCGCACATGTGACGGACGAGAAAGTAATCCGCTCCAAGGAAACAGCCTATTCGCAGGTCGGCGGGCTGGCCGTATTGTTCGGCAACCTGTGCGAAGGAGGCGCGGTGGTAAAACAGAGCGCCGTTGCCCCGGAAATGCTTACCCATTCCGGCCCCGCACGGGTGTTTAACGGCGAGGAAGCGGCGGTTTCCGCCATCTATGCCGGTAATATCAACCCCGGCGACGTAGTGGTGATTCGCTACGAAGGCCCCAGCGGCGGACCGGGAATGCGCGAAATGCTTTCCCCTACTTCCGCCATCGCGGGCATGGGGCTGGATAAGCAGGTGGCGCTGATCACCGACGGCCGTTTCTCCGGCGCTACGCGCGGCGCGGCTATCGGCCACATCTCTCCCGAAGCGGCAGCCGGCGGGCTGATCGCGCTGGTAGAAGAGGGAGACACCATCGATATTGATATCCCGGGCAAAAGCCTGTCCCTGCGGCTTACGCAGGAAGAAATCGATAGGCGGAGCGCCGCCTTCACCCCCCCGGAGCGCGCGCCCCAGACGGGATACCTAAAACGCTACGCCGCTATGGTATCATCCGCCGATCAAGGCGCCGTGTTCAAAGGATAAGGAGTGTAGAAAATGCAACAGGTACGGATTTTTGATACGACTTTGCGCGACGGGGAGCAGGCTCCCGGTTGCAGTATGGACCTTGCCGAGAAAATCGAAATTGCCCAGGCGCTGGAGCGTATGAAAGTGGATGTGATCGAAGCCGGTTTTGCCATCGCCTCACAGGGCGATTTCGAATCGGTACGGGCGATTGCGCGCACCCTGACAAACGCAACGGTTGCCAGCCTGTCCCGCGCCACGCCCAAGGATATTGAAACGGCGTGGGAAGCGGTGAAAGAGGCGAAATCCCCGCTGATCCATACCTTTCTGGCCACCTCGCCCACCCATATGCAGTACAAACTGAAGATGAGCGAAGAGGAGGTGCTGGAAACCATTTCTAAAATGGTTCGCTACGCCCGCAACCTCTCGCCCGAGGTGGAATTTTCCGCCGAGGATGCCATGCGCTCAAACCCGGCTTTCCTGGCTAAGGCGGTGGATGCGGCGCTGCGTGCCGGCGCGCAGGTCATCAATATCCCGGATACGGTCGGGTATGCAACCCCTGCCGAAATGGCCGAGATGATCGGGTACCTGAAAAAGAATGTGGAAAACATCGACACCATTACGTTATCGGTACACTGCCATAACGATTTGGGTCTGGCGGTCGCCAACTCGCTTGCCGCGGTGCAGGCGGGCGCGCGGCAGGTGGAATGCACCGTTAACGGCATCGGCGAACGCGCGGGCAACGCAGCGCTGGAAGAGCTGGCAATGGCCATTCACACCCGCCCGGACCTCTACCCCGTTACCTGCGGTATCGACACTACGCGTATTTCGCCCACCAGCCGGCTGGTGTACAGCATCATCGGCCAGAACGCGCCGATCAACAAGGCAGTGGTTGGGCAGAACGCGTTTGCGCACGAGGCGGGTATCCACCAGCACGGCGTAATGGCCAACCGTGCGACGTACGAAATTATGACCCCCGAATCCGTCGGTTTGATGCAAAACCGTATGGTGCTGGGCAAGCACAGCGGCCGCCACGCCGTGGAAGAGCGCCTGAGCGCCTTGGGCTATGTGCTGGAAAAACCCGAACTGGATAAACTGTTTAAACGCTTTAAAGAGCTGAGTGACCGGAAAAAGGTCATTACCGATTACGATCTGGAAGCGTTGGCCGTACACCGCCTCTCCAACGAAAGTGCCAAGAGCGGTTATAAACTGGAGCGGTTTACTGTCAACAGCGGCAACTACGTTACCTCCAACGCCGTTGTCAGCGTATTGCACGACGGGGAGCGCTTTGAGGAAGTTGCCATGGGCGACGGCCCCATCGATGCCGCCTTCAACGCGGTGGATAAATTGATCGCCGCGCCGGAGCACTCGCTGGAGGATTACGCGATTCAAACCATTTCCGAAGGTAAGGACGCGCAGGGCGAAGCGATTGTAAAAATCCGCTGCGGCGATCGCGTGGTAACCGGACGCGGCCTTTCCACCGACGTTGTCGAAGCCAGTATTTTGGCTTATATCAACGGTATGAATAAGCTGTAAGGCTCTTGCTTCCATCGTTTGCTTATGTGGAAACGGCGGAAGCAGAGCCGGTCCGGCTGCGGCGGTATGTGCCGACCGCGCCGGATCAGACGCTTTTGATACCGAGTACTGGAAAAGAGGTGACGTATGAACAGATTGGAGATATTCGACAGCACCCTGCGTGACGGCGCGCAAGGCGAAGGCATCTCCTTTTCGGTGGCGGATAAGCTGAGCATCGTGCTCGCCCTGGATACCTTCGGCGTGGATTACATCGAGGCGGGCAACCCCGGCTCCAATCCCAAGGATATCGAGTTTTTCCGCCGCGTAGGGGAACTGAAGCTGCAAAATGCGCGTCTATGCGCCTTTGGCAGCACCTGCCGCAAAGAAACCCAGCCCGAGGATGACCCCAATGTGCGCTCCCTGCTTTCGGCAGGCACGCCGTCGGTGGCGATATTCGGCAAAAGCTGGGATTTACACGTAACCAAAGTGCTGGGCACCACCCTTACGGAAAACCTGCGTTTGGTACGGGATACGGTGCGCTACTGCAAAGAGGACGGCAAGGAAGTCATTTTTGACGCGGAACACTTCTTTGACGGATACCGCAACAATTCCGAGTATGCCATGCAGGTGCTGGCAGCCGCGGACGAGGCAGGCGCGAACGTACTGTGCCTGTGCGATACCAACGGCGGGTTGCTGCCCGACGAAATTGCATCGATTGTGGAAAAGGTAAAAGAAGCCTTTCCCCATACCCGTATCGGCATCCATTGCCATAACGATTCCGGGTGTGCGGTCGCAAGCTCGCTGTTAGCGGTACGCGCGGGCGCAACGCAGGTGCAGGGCACCTTTACCGGCATTGGCGAACGCTGCGGCAACGCGGATTTGAGCGCCATTATACCGGCGCTGAAGCTGAAAATGGGGCTGGAGTGCAAAGGCGATCTGCCCAACCTGCGCCATACGGCCACCCAGATATCCGAACTGTGCAATATGACGGTGTTTTCCGGCAAGCCTTACGTGGGCGCCAGTGCTTTTGCCCACAAAGGCGGCATGCACATTGACGGCGTAAGCAAGGTAAGCCGCAGCTTCGAGCATGTGCCGCCCGATGCGGTCGGCAATGAGCGGCGCTTCCTGATGAGCGAAGTTTCCGGCCGTACCACGGTGCTGGCGAAGCTGGCCACGGTAGCGCCGGAGCTGAACAAGAACTCGCCGGAAGTGGCGCAGATCGTCGCAAGGCTCAAGGAGCTGGAGCATGAAGGCTACCAGTTCGAAGCGGCGGACGCGAGCTTTGAGTTGATGGTACTGCGTACCTTAGGGCGTTACCAGCCGCATTTTACACTCGGCATGTACCGCACCAGCGGAGAATACCCCTTCCCGGACGGTGACCAGAGTGCATCGGCCATGCTATCCATACAAGTGGACGGGCAGCAGGAAACCACCGCCTCGATGGGCAACGGCCCCGTGCACGCACTGGATACGGCGCTGCGCAAGGCGCTCTCCGTATTCTACCCCGAGCTTTCAAAAGTACGCCTGACGGACTATAAGGTGCGTGTGCTCAGCGGGCGCATGGCATCCGCCGCCACCGTGCGTGTATTAATTGAAAGCGGAGACGGTGAAAACACGTGGACCACCGTTGGCGTATCCACCGACATTATCGCGGCCAGCTGGCAGGCGCTGACCGACTCGATTGAATACATCCTGCATAAAAAGGAGGCTTCCGCCCAATGTCCATGACCATGACGCAAAAAATACTGGCCGCCCATTGCGGACAGGAAACCCTCACCGTCGGAGAGATGATTCTCGCGAATACCGATTTGGTGCTGGGCAACGACATCACCTCGCCCGTGGCAATCAACGAGTTTCAAAAAGCCGGATGCGACTGCGTTTTCGATTGTAACCGCATCGCGCTGGTAATGGACCACTTTACCCCAAATAAGGATATTAAAGCGGCCGAGCAGACCAAAAAGGTTCGCGAATTTGCGGGGGATAAAGGCATCCCCAATTTCTTCGACGTTGGCGAAATGGGCGTTGAGCATGCGCTGCTGCCCGAAAAAGGCATGGTAACCGCGGGAGACTTGGTGATCGGCGCGGACAGCCACACCTGCACCTACGGCGCGCTGGGCGCTTTCTCCTCCGGCGTTGGCTCCACCGATATGGCGGCTGCCATGGCGTACGGCAAAGTATGGCTGCGGGTGCCCGCGGCGATTAAAGTGGTGCTGACCGGTAAACTGCAAAAGTATGTATCCGGCAAAGACGTGATTTTAAGCCTGATCCACACCCTCGGAGTGGACGGCGCGCTGTACCAGTCGCTGGAGTTCACGGGCGAAGGCGTAGCTGCGCTCACGATGGATGACCGCCTGTGCATCTGCAATATGGCGATTGAAGCGGGCGGCAAAAACGGCATTTTCCCGGTAGACGAGCAGACGCTTGCCTACTTAACCGAGCACGGCGCAAAGCCTCCCAAGGTGTACGCCGCAGATGAGGACGCGGAATATGCCCGCACCATTCACATGGATTTGAGCACGCTCACTCCGGTGGTTGCGTTCCCGCATCTGCCGGAAAACGGCAAAACGTTTGACGAGATCGGCGATGTAAAAATCGATCAGGTCGTAGTTGGCTCCTGCACCAACGGCCGTATTTCCGATCTGCGCGAGGCGGCGGAAATCCTCAAAGGCCGCAAGGTAGCCAAAGGTGTACGTACGCTGATTATCCCCGCGACGCAGAGCATCTGGATGCAGGCGGTCAAGGAAGGGCTGATGGATATTTTCATCGCGGCGGGCTGCGCTGTATCAACCCCCACATGCGGCCCCTGCCTGGGCGGACATATGGGCATCCTCGCCAAGGGCGAGCGGTGCGTAGCCACCACCAACCGTAACTTTGTCGGCCGCATGGGCGACCCGCAAAGCGAAGTATACCTCGCCAGCCCCGCAGTGGCGGCGGCGTCCGCGGTGATGGGTAAAATTGCACAGCCCAGCCAGCTTCCCTGATTCCGGCCGACCTGTTTTTGAAAGGAGATTTTGCTATGCTGCTTAAAGGCAACGCCTTATGCTATGGCGACCATGTGGATACGGACGTCATCATTCCCGCGCGCTACCTCAACACCTCCGACCCCAAGGAACTGGCGGCGCACTGTATGGAGGATATCGACCCTGACTTTTTACAGAAGGTAAAACCCGGCGATATGATCGTCGCAGGGCAGAACTTCGGCTGCGGCTCTTCCCGCGAGCACGCGCCGCTGGCGATTAAAACCGCTGGCGTATCCTGCGTGATTGCCAAGAGCTTTGCCCGTATTTTCTACCGCAACGCGATCAACATCGGCCTGCCCATCATCGTATGTGACGGGGAGTTTAACAACGGCGATGATTTGGAAGTGGATTTAACGTCCGGTAGCATTGTGAACCACACCACCGGGCAAAGTTACACCTTCCCGCCGTTTCCGGAATTCCTGCAAAAGATCATTGAGGCGGGCGGCCTGATGAAAGCGATGGCGGGAGGAGAAATTGCGTGACGTATAACATTGTTTTGGTGCCGGGTGACGGTATCGGCCCGGAGATTGTAGACGGCGCCGTGCAAGTGCTGGAAGCGGTCGGCAAGAAGTACGGCCACACCTTCACCTTTGAAACGGTGCTGGCGGGCGGCTGTGCTATCGACAAGACCGGCGTGCCCCTGCCGCAGGAAAGCCTTGATAAGTGCCTGCAAAGCGACAGCGTGCTGCTGGGCGCGGTTGGCGGCCCCAAGTGGGATACACTGCCCGGACATCTGCGCCCGGAGCGCGCGCTGCTGGGTATTCGCAAAGAGCTGGGGCTGTTCGCCAACCTGCGCCCCGCCAAACTGCAAAAGGAACTGGCGGCGGCTTCGCCCCTGCGGGCGGATATTGCCGCGCGCGGTGTGGATTTGCTGATCGTGCGTGAGCTAACGGGCGGTATGTACTTCGGCCCCCGCGGCCGCGGCGAAGGCGAGATGGGCGAAAACGCCTACGATACCGAAATTTACAGCAAAGGCGAGATTGAGCGCATCGGCCGCGTCGGCTTTGAAACCGCCATGAAGCGCGGCAAGAAGCTGTGCAGCATCGACAAAGCCAATGTGCTGGAAAGCTCCCGCCTGTGGCGCGAAACCATGCACGAGATGGCGAAAGCCTACCCGGAAGTGGCGTACAGCGATATGCTGGTGGACAATGCCGCCATGCAGCTGATTCAAAACCCCACGCAGTTTGACGTAATCGTGACCAGCAACCTGTTTGGCGACATCCTCTCGGATGAGGCCAGCCAGCTGACCGGCTCTATCGGCCTCCTCGCAAGCGCATCGCTTGGCGAGGGTACGCGCGGCATGTACGAGCCGATTCACGGCTCTGCGCCGGACATTGCGGGGCAGGGTATCGCCAACCCGATTGCGACCATCCTGTCTACTGCCATGATGCTGAACCTTTCCTTCGGCCTGGCCGAAGAAGCCAAAGCGGTGGAGAACGCGGTGGAAACCGTGCTGGCTTCCGGCGCGCGCACCAAGGATATTGCCGCTGGCGGCGCGTTTATCTCCGGTGCGGAGATGACGAAGAAAATCATTGAGGCGCTGTAAGCAAAAGACAAATATCTGCACACAGTCCCCGGCAGCAAATGCTGCCGGGGACTGTTTTTTGGTATCGTTTCTCTGTAAAACCGTTTCGATCCGACGATCCGGGGTTTACAACCTTTTGCGATAGTGCTGGTCTGCACTTATAGAGGAAAGGAATGAATAGCTGGATTTTCAATACCGTTTCAGCTCGGGGGTTACGACCGGCTTGCCATCCGGGTCTAATAGGGGCGTCAGTCCACCGGCATATCCCGAGGAATGCCACAGATAGTTGATGCCTGTTTCTTTATCCACCCAGATTTCCATTGGATTCATGGAGCCCTGTTTATAAATACGTTCAAAGCGTTTGTCATCCCACATGGTAGCACGCTCCTTCTAGTGTTGATTTCGTTGTCAGCATACCATGGCAGATCAGGCTGTGCAAGGGAGTGTGCTTCTAACCCGCGCAGGAGCGGCTCATTCCTACGGCTTACGGTATGAAAAAGCTGTGTCAACAGAGGTGCATCGGGGTATACTAAAAGCGTAGACAGAATTTAACCCTTTGCAGAAAGGTTGAGTATTGATGAAGAAGATTTGGCAATCCAAAGTCTTATGGCTTACGCTTTTGATCGCAGGTGCGTTGGCAGCGCTTTCCGGCTGCACCGCCACGACGGAAAACACAACGGATGTGGCTGCCGATACGGATGTATCCGCCGGGGTATACCAAACCATAACACCACAGGAAGGCAAACAGCTTTTAGACAGCGATTCCGGTGTGATACTGGTGGACGTACGCGAACAATCGGAATATGACGATGGGCACATTCCGGGCGCGATTTTACTGCCTCTGGGGCAGATTAACGATCAGGCGGCGACGGTACTGCCCGATCAGGCAGCAACGATCATCGTATACTGCCGCAGTGGCAGGCGGAGCCAGTCCGCAGCGAATGCGCTGCTTTCACTCGGGTACACCAACGTATTGGATATGGGTGGCATCAGCAGTTGGCCGTACGATGTGGTAACCGACTAAAAAGCGCTGTCACACAACAATAGAATGGATAGGGGTTCCGGTTTTCCGCTGCTGGCAGCGGAAGCCGGAACCCCTTTTGTCATTTGCCTTACAGTTCTGTCATCAAGTGCCCTTTTCCTTGACAGGTACCGAAAAAAAAGATAAGATACAACCGATATAGAACGTGTGAAAATTGGCAAAAGGGGGAAACGGCCGTGCGACCAATCCGAGCCGGATGGAAACTGCCGCTGCTTTCCTTTTTTTGGTGCCTTTCAGTGGCTGCCTTTAGCGTATCGCTTTCCGTAGGCCAGGCGATGGGAGAAGGCGCTGTTACATGGACGCGCACATTGCCGTATACCGGGATATGGCTGCTGGCCGCTGTGGCACTTGGTTTGGGGTATGCGCGGCTGGGACGGTTTACGCGTCCTTTCCATAATATACGGTTATGGCTGCTAAGCGTATTATTTGCTCTTGTGCTCACACTGGGGGAAAGCTTCGCCCAGACCGGGACGGCAGCGCTGCTGACCAGTCAAAAAGGGGTTGCACTTTTATATTTTATCGGGCGTGTGCCTGCCTGCTATATGGGCATGGCGCTGCTTTTGCATGCGCTGCGCCAATTGCCTGAAGGGGCGCAGTCGCCGGGCAGCGCTGTTGCGCCTTCCTACCGCTTACCCGTATGGGGTGGCATGCTGGTATTGCTGCTTTGCTGGCTTCCATACGCTATCGTCGTTTGGCCGGGCACCGTGAGCAATGACAGCATCACGCAACTGGCGGAGGTTTTTGGTACGAAGGCATTGGAAACCGGCAATCCACTTGCGCAAACAGGGCTGGTTTGGCTGGCGGTGCAAGTTGGGCAGGGATGGCTGGGTTCGGCGGATGCGGCGGTTGCCCTGTATGTTTGTGTGCAGGCGCTGCTGATGGCGTGGCTGCTCAGCTATACGCTGCGGCGGATGGTACAGGCGCGTATGCCTGCCTGGATGCCGTGGCTGGCGCTCCTGTTTTATGCGCTTTGTCCCATTTTCTCGGTATTCGCGTTCTGCATGGGGAAGGATACGACCTTTGCCATGGCGGTGCTTTGGTTTACCTTAATGGCGTGGCGCGTAGTGCAAAGCAAGTGGCCGCCGCTGCGTACCACCGCCGGATTGATGCTGAGCGCCGCTGCCTGCACACTGCTGCGAAACGCGGGCGCGGTACTGGCGGGCGTTACGCTGCTGGCGCTTTTGATCCACTCCTTTTCGGTGCACACCCGCAAGTGGCGCGCCTCGTTTGCGGGGTTGGTCGCGGTTGCGGCATCGCTGGTACTGCTCTACGGAGCCATCGTACCCGGCCTTGGCGCCGAGGCTGCCGCCGATACGGAAAACTGGTCAGTGCCCCTGCAGCAGGTGGCGCGCGTCGTGGCTGGCGGTACGCTGGAGGAATCCGAACTGGCGGTGATCGACGCGGTGATTCCGACGGGCGAGATACAGGCAGTTTATGACGGCGAGCTTTCCGATCCGGTGAAAAAACTGTGGCGCGATACGGCAATACCGCAGCAAACCCGCGCATTTTTTAGATTGTGGTTCAAATTGGGGTTCAAGTACCCCGCGACGTACTTCAGCGCCTTTTTCCACAACAGCTACGGTTACCTGATGCCGGGATATGTAAGCACCATTAAGCCGACCTTCCTGCTGGGCATGGAGGGGCGCACCACGCTGATTGACGGGCGGTTTGATTTTACGATCAACCCTGCTGCCGATGAATTAAAGCAAACACTGCGCTCGCTTTTTGCCTACGGACCCTTCCGGCTGCTGTGTGCGCCGGGCTTGTATGGATGGATTATACTGTTTGCATGGGCGGGGGTAATGGGTACGCGCCGCAGGCGCAACGCGATTATGCTGCTGCCCGCGCTGCTTACGCTGTTGGGCTGCCTACTTTCGGCGGTGAACGGATACTTCCGTTATGCGATGCCGTTATATTTTCTGGCACCGGTCTTGGTGGCGCTGGTAGCGGAGGCGCAGCCTGCGAAACGGCTCCATTCACACCAACCTCCCATGGAAGGGCAGTCCAGAATTGAAAAGTAATGTGCGGATAAAGGAGATTCGATATGAAGCTGATCATTCAAATTCCCTGCTATAACGAGGCGGAAACGCTGACGATTGCACTGGACGATTTACCAAAGCAAATCGAGGGAATTGATGAAATAGAGTATCTCGTTATTGACGACGGAAGCCGGGATGATACCGTGAAGGTAGCGCGCGCATGGGGCGTGCACCATATTGTAAGCTTTGCCAGCAACAAAGGCTTGGCAAGAGGCTTTATGGCGGGGCTGGACGCCTGTCTGCGAAACGGCGCAGACATCATCGTTAATACGGACGCGGATAATCAGTACTGCGGGCAGGATGTGGAAAAGCTCATCCGGCCGATACTCAACCACGAGGCGGATATTGTGATCGGCGAGCGGCCAATCGACGCGACCGAGCATTTTTCGCCTGTAAAAAAGAAATTACAGCATTTTGGCAGCTATGTTGTTCGCAAAGCGTCCAGAACGGACGTGGCAGATGCACCCAGCGGCTTTCGTGCCTATACGCGGGAAGCGGCAATGAGCATCAATGTCATTAACAACTACACCTACACACTGGAAACCATTGTACAGGCTGGTAACAGCCGGATGGCTGTGCGTTCGGTACCGGTACGCACCAATCCGGAACTGCGGGAGTCGCGGCTGTTTAAAAGCATTGGCGGCTATGTGAAGCGTTCCATGGTCACGATTTTGCGTTCTTTTATGATGTATAATCCGCTGAAATTTTTTGGCGCCGTCGGCGGCGTGGTATTTACGGCAGGCTTGTTACTGGGTATCCGATTTTTAGTGTTCTATTTACAGGGTTCCGGTGCAGGGCACGTGCAATCGCTGATTTTAACCAGCATCCTGCTGCTGATGGGCGTGCTGACTTGGGTGGTCGGGCTTTTAGCGGATATTACTGCTGCAAACCGTAAGCTGCTTGAAGACATTCAATTTCGTGTGCGAAAACTGGATTATAGTGACGACGCTAAAAAATAACATGGCGGTAGGGAGATAACAGCCGGCAGGCAGTTGCTTATCGGCTGAAAGGACGATAGCATGAAAGTAATGGTTTCAGTAAATCATCCGGCGTGGGTGCACCAGTTTCATCCCATCATTGAAAAACTGCGCAGCCGCGGAGATGAAGTGTTAATGCTTGCAATTGATAAAGACGGCGCGGAAGAATTATTGAAAAATTATCAGATACCTTACGTGCTGTGTGCAAAAGGAACGGGCCGTAACGTAGTAGAAAAGGGCTGGCTCTTTGTAAAAATGTGCTTGCGGTATACTTGGCACGCCCTGCGTTTTCAGCCGGATATCCTCATCGGGCGCGCATCGCCCATGATGGCAGTGGCGGCGTGGGTTTGCCGCAAACCGCATTTATTGTATGAAGATACTGAGGTTAGTAAATTCAGTCTGCGCATTTGCAAGCGTCTGAGCACTAAAATGCTGACGCCGCGTACCTTTTTAACCGATCTGGGACCCAAACAGGAGCGTGTGGACACGTATAAAGAGCTTTTTTATCTGCATCCGTCGGTATTTACGCCGGACAAGCAAGTGCTGCGCGACGTGGGCTTTAACCCGGATGAGCCTTACGTGTTTGTCCGCTTCGTAGCATGGAATGCCAGCCATGATGTAGGCAAGCATGGATTAAACGATGCAGAGCAGCTTGCGCTGGTGAAAAAGCTGGAATCGGCGGGCGTACGGGTATGGGTGAGCAGTGAAAAACCACTTTCCAAGGAATTGGAACCCTACCGCCTGCAAACGCCGTTTGCGCTGGCGCACCATGTGCTGGCGTTTGCACGGCTGGTATACAGCGAAGGAGCGACCATGGCCAGCGAAGCGGTTGTGCTGGGGGTGCATGCTCTGTACGTGAATGTGATTCAAAGCGGCAGTACACAGGAGCAAAGCGAGCGCTTCCACCTGATGTATAACTATAACGACGGGGATGACCGTTACGAACGCGCGCTTACGCAGGCGCTTGCGCTGCTGGCAGATCCGGAACTGGAAACCAAGGGCCGCGTGAAGCAGCAAAAACTGCTTTCCGAAAAAGTGGATATTAACGATTATTATATCGCCGAGATGGATCGGCTGGTGAAGACCGGGAGGAAAGGCTGATGCTGGATTGGCTGTCGATCGGCAACGGATGGCGGAACCTGTACCTGCTAAGCAGTGCTGTACAGGCGCTTGCGCTTGGGTTGTTTTTTGCGCAGCGCCGCCTGTGGGTTAAGCGCAGCCGTTTAGGCGCTTTTTTAGCCGGCGTGGCAGTTACACCGCTGGTGCAATACTTGTGGACGCTGCTGCTGGCGCTGCTCTGGCCATATGCGCCCAAGGCTGTATATATCGGGGTGCTACCGGCGATTGCGGCGGTATACCTGCTGTGGACGGTCATCAAACATGCGCTGCATATCCGCACGCTGATCCGCCGGGGGTGGATTTGGGGTAGGCGGCTTGTCCGTTTTGATAAACCCGCGCTGGTAGCGCTGTGCTTTGCGCTGGCAATGGGTATTTTGCTGGCACCGGTTGCCATACGGGTTACGACGAGTGCGAATATTGCACAGGCGGATACAGGCGAATATATGGCGCTGGGCTTGCGTTACTGCCAGGATCGAGACTTGGGAGAATTGCTGGAGAAGAATGATACGACCGGCCAATTCCGCGGGAACTCGCATTTTCCATCGTTGGAACTTTACATGGCGTACGGCCTGATGCACACGACCGGGGACGCTTACGGCTATCCGTACGATAAGCCGATGTTTACCGGGCTTGGTCTTCTGCTTTTTTATCTGCTGGCGGCGTACATGGCACTGCTCATCCAGTTTACAGGCGGCCGGAAACGGTGGATTCTGCTGGGACTTTTGCTGTTTAATCTGGTGCCGAACTATATTTTTTCCTATGCGGGCGCAGCCAGAGACAGCTGGCGATGCCTTGCGATTCTCGTTGCAGCTGTGGCGCTGTGCGAGCTGCGGCCAAACGGTAATTTCAAACAATATATCGGCAAACTGGTATTTATTACGGTGCTTTGTTTTACGGTTATGAGCACGCATGTGGTCAGCTTTGTGGTGCTGCCGTTTTTAATCATCGGCTGGGTGCTGCTATGCTGGTTGGAAGCGCTGCTGCGCCGCAGCAAACAGGCTGGACGCACATTACTGCGTTCGGTCGGCATTGCGTTGGGGGGCGCGGCAGGTACGCTGGCGGCATATATGGGAAACATATGGTGCTATGTGCAGTGGGGGCAAATGAGCCCGTGGCGGCTGATGACCACCTATACCGGCGCGCCGTGGTACCAGATGTATATGCTCAACGAGTATAAGCTGGAGGAAACAACCACACACCTGAACTTTTGGAAAGCACGGTACGATATTGTGATGGCTTATGCCACACCGGTCGGGCTGTGGGGGTTACGCCTTGCGGTGATCGGGTTGCTGGTATGCCTGGCTGTGCTGGTGGCGCGGCGGGTACGTACACGAAAACAGGTGAACATGGTGCTGGTAAACGTGGGCAGAAACGACGGCCCTGCGGCGGTGTTCGTCACCGAGGACGCAGCACAGCAGGCGCGCAGCCGACGCGTTTCGGCGGTGTTGGCTGCATCGCTTTTCACCATTTTGACCCTTGCGCCGATGAGTGGCTTGTTGGATACCAAGTTGTATAGTTTTTCCGGTTCATTCTTAACCCTGCAGCGTTATACACTGCAATGGTTCATGCTGGCAGCCGCGGCGATTGCGGGTGTGCTGGCAGCGGTGGAAGCCGAATGGATGAACGTATTGGACTTTGGTAAGAAAATTGCGGGGAAGCCCTATCAATGGATACTGAAAAAGATGCCTAAAGCGGGCTATTGGATGCGGAGGCTGCCCGCCCTGCTGTGTGTGGTTTTATGCGTGCTGGCTTTTCAATACGGTACGCGGGAAAGCGGCTACGCCAATAGTTTCTACCGCTACGGACGGCCGCTGTTGACGGATGAAAGCATGGCGCAGGATAATAGCTTCCTGCAACGATACCAGCTATTGCTGGCACTTGATAACATTGTACCGGAAGATGAAAAAATCATCATCACCCGTCCGGGATACCAGTATGCTTTGCAAGCCAAAGGGTACGTGCTTACCAGCAACGCAATCGTCCCCCTGATGAACCTGCCGCTGACCGAAGTGGGCGCAGCGCTTGCAGATATGAACGTAGCCGCACTCTGCACGGAACCGGAGTTTTGGGACGAGCGTTACTATGCGCTTTCCACGCTTAGCGAATACCTGAACGCGCTGCCTGCGGAGCAGATTATCGATGATGGAAATATGCGTGTGTATCTTTTGGATACCGAACTGATCGGCAAATTAGCAATCGCAAGCGAAACGGCGGAAGCCGTTGTGCAATAGCGGTGTTTTACCCGGCTGATTAACGGCTGTGGCAACCGGCGCCGACTTTTGGGGCGCTTGCTTAACAACCCTGTGCGTGCTATGATGATGAAAGCGTTTTTTGCTGACGTTTCGCTATGCGGGATAAGGAGGCTGGCTATGAACTGTCCAAATTGCGGAAGCATAATACCCTTTGGTGTAAACGTTTGCCCGGTATGCGGTACAAATGTGGGAAACACGCAGGGGTATGCTGGTTACACACAGCAGCCGAATCCATATTCGCAGGGGTTTGACCCGACGGTGTACCCGCAATACGGTGCGTACAACCAGGGCGCGCCCATGTATGGAAACCAGCAACAGCAGCAAACCTATCCGGGCGGACAATATGGGTTTGACCCCACGACAGGGATGCAAAGCGGCTATATGCAAGGGTATGACGTATATCAACAGACCTATCCGGGGTATCAACCCGCGCGGGATTTTCGCACGGAGTTTATAACCGCACTTGGCAATCTGCCCCGCGTCATCCGGGGGATGCTGGTAGACCCGGGAGAAACGCTGCATGGCATGATGGAGCGCGGCGATGTATATACCGGTGCCGTTGTAGCGGTTTTATCGCTATTACTGACGTTTTTAACGGCGATTCTTATGTCCCGCGGCGCGGTGTATAACGTGTTCATGGGGTTATCCTCCGTGTTTGGCCTTTCCATGGCCAATGACGCGGCCAGTATGAACCAGGGCGTAAACTATATTGCCGGACGGATGGCGACCTCCGTCGGCGGCATTGCTGCATTAAGCCAATTGATTGCGCTGTTGATACCGGCTGCGGTTGCGCTGGTATACCTGTGTGTGATGAAGAAAGTACGGTTTTCCTACCTGCTGGCTTCCAATATGGTTGCGATCGTCACCCTGCCCAGCATTGCGGCTTCAATGGTGTGTATGCTGGTAAGCCTTTTATCGCCTTATCTGGGGTTGGTTGTGCTGATGGTGGGGGAAATCGCCAGTTATGTGTTGCTGTGTTCGCTGGTTGTGTGGGTAGCCAACTTGCCGGAACAGCAATGGGTAAGTACGAAGATCATTATCATCAGTGCGGCGGAACTGCTGAAACTGCTGATCATTTGGCTGGTGAGCGGAGCACTCGCCTCGTTGGCGATGAACACGGTATCCAGTCTGGTTAATTCCATGGGAAGTTTGCTGTAAACAGCTTATAACTAGGTTTACAGAGTGTCCGGGCCTTGCGTTTTGGCCCGGGCACTTTTTTTGGGAAAACGCTTGACCTTGCCGTAACGTAAAGGTTTATACTCTGTTTGTACCCGGGGAAAACAAAACGGAAAAGGAGAAACCTACATGTTGACGGTGCATGAAGTCGCAAAGCTGGCAGGGGTGAGCGCGCGCACGCTGCGGTATTATGATCAGGTAGGCTTGCTGTCTCCGGCAGAAGTCAGCCCGGCAGGATACCGGCTGTATAACATGGAAGCGCTGAAGCGCTTACAGCAGATTCTCTTTTTACGTGAGCTGGATTTTCCCCTGCGGGATATCGGCCCTATGCTTTCCATGGAAGCAGCGGACCGGCGGCAGGCCGTACGGCGGCACCGCGATTTGCTGACGGGGCAAAAAGAACGCTTGCAGGGATTGATCGACCTTTGCGGGCGGATACTGAATGGAGAGGATGAAATGAGCTTGGGTGAATTCAACGCGGCAAAGCTCCAGCAGGAACGCAATTCCTATGCCGACGAAGTAAAGCAGCGCTGGGGCGATACCGATGCGTACCGCGAAAGTGCAAAACGCAGTAAGAAATATGGCGAAGCGGAATGGCAGGTGATTAACAGTGAGCAGGAAACGATTCTGCGCGCCTTTGCTGCTTTGGTAGGGCATAACCCCGCGGATGCGAAAGTGCAGGCAGTCTTGCAAGACTGGCAGGACTTTATTACAAAACGCTTCTATCCCTGTACGGATGAAATACTGCGCGGCCTTGGCCTGATGTATGCAGCGGATGAGCGTTTCCAGAAAACCCTGAACCAGTTTGGTGCGGGAACGGCAAAGCTGATGAGTGACGCCATCGCCGTGAAACTCCCGTAAAAACAAACACCAACACGTTGAACGGTAACAAGTCGAAAAGGTGTGGAAAGCGCAAAACCAACAGGAACGAACATTTGGGCAGGGAAAAACGTGAGTACGCACAAATATGATTACAGTACCATATTCCCAAAACAAAACACCGCCGGATGCAGCCATGCGTCCGGCGGTGTTTTTAGGTATTCAAGTAGGGAGAAAAGCTGTGTTTAAGCTAGTATCATGCCTTCTCCGGGTTCCAGCTTCACTGCGACCAAGCCGCTCCATACAGGCAGCGTGTTTTCGGCGTACAGGTCGTGTACGGCGGCTTTGCCGCGCAGCGCTTCAGGCAGAGGCAGTTGGGCGGTTACCGGATCGGTGCCGGTATTGAGCACGCATAGCAGCCGCTCATCTTTGGTAAAGCGCTCATAGGCATACAAACCGCTATTTTCTACATGCCAAGTGCGGAATTCGCCGATGCGCAGCGCTTCATGTGAGGCTCGCAGGGAAGTAAGTTTTTGATAATGGACGCGGGTCGTGTTGCCATCTACATTGTCCCAGCGCATGGCGCGGCGGTTATCCGGGTCGGCTCCGCCTTCCATAGCCAGTTCGTCGCCGTAGTAAATAATGGGCACGCCCATAAAAGTGAACTGGAAAAATGATGCTCCATGCAGCATGCGCACATCACCGCCAGCGCGGGTCAGCACACGGTCGGTATCGTGAGAGCCCAGGAAGGTCCACAGTACGTCCTGTGTGCGCTGCGGGTAAAGCATGGCGGCGCCGTTGATGGCGGCGTCAAACTCCGCAAGTCCTGTGCTGTGGTAGCAAAAACGCTTCCACATGGCGCGGCTTAATACATAGTGCATGGTGGAATCAAACATATCCCCCTGTGTCAGCCATTCACGGCTGTCATCCCAGCACTCGGCAATCATCAAACTTTCGGGATTGACGCGCTTCATCATGGCATGGTATTTACGCCAGAAATCCGGCCAGACCTCGGAGCTTACATCCAGCCGCCAGCCATCGATGCCGCATTCCTTCAGCCAATATTCGCCGACACCGAGGAAATACTCGGCGCACGCTTCGTTGCGCAGATTCAGCTTGGGCATATACGGCTCGTGGCTGAAAGTGCGGTAACCGCAGCTTTCTGAATCGTCAAAGAAAAACCAGTCGCGGTACTCGCTGGCTTCGCCTTTTTCCAGCGCATCCACAAACGGGGCGAATTGCAGGCCGCAGTGGTTAAAAACACCGTCCAGCACAAGACGCATTCCGTTTTTATGCAGTTCGTCGACGAGCGCTTTTAGATCTTCCAGTGTGCCCAGCAGCGGATCGATTTGGAAATAGTCGAAGGTGTTATAGCGGTGCGCGCTGTCGCTTTGGAAAATGGGGGTGGTGTAAACCACCTTTACGCCAAGATCCTTCAAGTACGGTACGGCGGCCCGCATGCCGGCCAGATTGCCGCCAAAGCGGAACTCGCTTTGTACGCGGCCGCTGTTCCACGGTTCCAGCCCCTCTTCCTGCGGGCCTTCGCGGCGGAACCGATCCGGGAAAATTTGATACCCCACCGCGCCGCGCGCCCAATCCGGCATGGGATCGCTGGGGTAGGCATAGGCAAAAGTGAAACATTCGCTGATGTCGTCGTTACAGCCGCAGCCTGCACGCAGCCCTGCGCCATCCAGCGTAAAGGTGCGTCCGCCGTCGGCGAACAGAAGAAACAGGTATTTGATACGGGGATCATCCCAATGGAAACGAACCTCATAATAATCAAATAAGTCATCGTGGTAGGCCACCTGCATGGGGTAGTCCTGCGCACCCTCAAACGGATTGGGGAATGTGTATGGGTTGGCGACCCTGGCGACTGCCGCCTCAAACTCGCCACGCCCGGTACGCAGGCGCAGGACAACATCACCTTCCGGGGTAGTGTGGCGGTATTCCAGCCACGGCATATGGTAAATAGAGCCAAGGGAAAGTTGTTTCACAGTGAAAAATCCTCCTTAGGAATCATCGCCGTCTCACTGCTTGCACAGCGGTAAGCGAGAACTTACTCCGCAGCGATGGGCGCGACAGAATCGCGCTCGATCAGGGTAAAAGGTACGTTGATATGGGTCGGCTTCTCCACCGCGCCTGAAATGATGTTGAGCAGCAGCGACATAGCGTGCATGCCCAGCTCGCGCGGGTGAACATCGACAGATGTAAGCGCCGGGGAATGGTATTGCCCGGCTTGGGTGTTGTTGAAACTGATAATACTGACGTCGCCGGGTACGGAAAGCCCCAGCGTGAGTAAAAACCCATTCAAGCCAATGGAAAGGGGATCATCCATGCTGACGACGGCGGTCGGACGCTGGCCGGCTTGGAAAATCTCGCCCAGATGGGCAAAATCCGGTACGTTTTCAATCATACGGGAAGGGATAATCCAATCGTCCACTACCGGCGCGCCAAACTCTGCCATGGCTTGCTTAAACCCTTTGAGACGATTTTCCATCATCATAAAGCGTTTGTCGTAGCCTAAAAACAGAATACGGCGATGACCGCGGCTGAGCAGATATTTAGTGGCTTCATACCCGGCGCGCAGATTATCGTTATCCACATAATAGCTGTTCTCCGGGTCCTGTGGATGGCCGATTTCCACCATGGGCAGGGTAATGCTGCCGTTGGATTGCGCCGGAGCGGTAAGTGTGGAAAGGCAAACCAGTCCGGATGCATAACCGCTGTCGGCCAGATCGCGCATGGCGGCTTCTTCGCTCATGTTTTCCACACCTGTGCTGAGCAGCATATGGTAGCGGCGTTCGCCTGCTACCTTGCCAAGCCCTTGCAGTACCGCCGGGTAGAAGGGGTGTCCCATACTGGCGGCGGCTGATTCCGCAAACAAAACCCCTACGATGCGCGTTTCCTGTTTTACCAGACTGCGTGCCATTTGATTGGGATGAAAATCCAGCGCTTTGGCTACTTTGCGTACGCGCTGGCGAACCTCCTCGGAAATCCGCGGGTTATCGCGAAGCGCCCGGCTGACGGTTGAAGGGGATACCTCCGCAAGTCTTGCCACATCTTTAATGGTTGCTTTTGCCGCCATGGGATTTCTCCTTTCGGGTAACAGCAGGGAACATCGTAACAATGGAATGAAAGCAGTCAAACTGTGCAAACGTTTGACTGACTGCATCATACCGTGTTCCGCAACACTTGTCAAGCACGTATGAACTTCCCCCAAAAGTGACTGTAAAAATGAATTGGCAAGGCAGGTGAAATCCGTTCGCCGCAGCCAAGCACCGGGTTTTAAATATGTCCGTACATGATGGAGGAAGGAAGCTTGAAGCCTGCAAAGGCAGGAAAAAACATCCTTGGCGTGTTGTACAGGCGTGGCATGTGGATGGTTATATTGCAAGCCTTTGTTGGAGAATCAAACTTGACAGCGCCATGATGTACTTTTATAATAGGTACGAATATTTGCATGCTGCCAACGTCCGCCGTTGCCGCCGTAAGCGGGATGGAGGCGAAAGGCACGTTTTTTGCGGCTTAGCATCCCCTGCGCCTTACCGGCGGCACGGATGGATGGGGACAGCGGCAGGAAGCGGGAAGCAATGCGGCGCACCGCCGCGTTTACCAGCAATGAGTAAGGAGAGAAAAATCATGACCATCCAAGAGCTTGAGGCTACGTGCAAGCAGGTTCGGCGCGATATCATCAACATGACCGCCGACGCCGGCTCGGGCCATCCCGGCGGGTCGTTATCCGCCACGGAAATACTGGTGGCGCTTTACTTTGTTAAAATGAACATCGACCCGCAAAATCCCCATGCGGAGGGTCGTGACCGCTTTGTACTGTCCAAGGGCCACGCAACGCCCGGTTTGTACGGCGTGCTGGGCCGCCGGGGTTATTTCCCTGTGGAGGAGTTTAAAAACTTCCGTCAGCTGCACAGCATGCTGCAGGGTCACCCGGATATGAAAAAATGTGTTGGCGTAGACGCGTCCACCGGTTCGCTGGGGCAGGGCGCTTCCATTGCTACGGGCATGGCGCTGGGCGCGCGGTGCACCGGCAACCCCTGCCATGTGTATGCGCTTTTGGGCGACGGCGAGTGCCAGGAAGGCTTGATTTGGGAAGCTTCCATGGCAGCTGCGCACTACGGGCTGGATAACCTGACCTTTGTGCTGGATAACAACGGCCTGCAGATTGACGGCAGCAACAACCAGGTAATGAGCCTTGGCGATGTACACGCCAAATTTGCAGCTTTTGGCTTTAACGTAGTTACGGTGGAAGATGGCAACGATATTCAGCAGGTGCTGGATGCGCTGAATCAGCCTGCCGTAAAAGGCAAACCGACCTGCATTATCTGCCACACTGTGAAGGGCAAGGGCATTTCCTTTATGGAAAATCAGGTTGGCTGGCACGGCAAGGCCCCGAACGACGAGCAGCGCATGCAGGCGCTTAAGGAATTGGAGGCGTAACCCATGAGTGAAAAGAAAGCCACCCGCGTTGCCTACGGCGAAACGCTGGTAGAATTGGGAAAACAAAACGATAAAATTGTGGTGCTGGACGCCGATTTGGCAGCTGCCACGATGACGGGATACTTCCGCAAGGAGTTTCCGGACCGCCACTTTGAATGCGGCATTGCCGAAGCGGACTTGGTCGACCTGGGCGTTGGTATGAGCACGATGGGCCTTACGCCCTTCTGCTCCACCTTTGCGGTATTTGCGGGGCGCTGCTTTGAGCAGATTCGCAACTCCGTGTGCTACCCGCACAACAATGTGAAATTGGCCTTTACCCATGCGGGTCTGACCGTCGGCGAAGACGGCGGCAGCCACCAGGCGATTGAAGATATCGCGCTGATGCGGGTTCTGCCCGGTATGACGGTGATTGCGCCCTGCGATGCCAACGAAACCCGCAAAGCCGTTATGGCCGCAGCCGAGATTGATGGCCCTGTATACCTGCGCCTTGCGCGCCTGCCTACCGCGATTTTTGATGATATGCCCTTTACCGTCGGCAAGGGCAATGTGATTCGCGAAGGTAAGGACGCTGTGCTGTTTACCTACGGCACCATGGTGGAAGTATCGCTGGATGCGGCTAAGATGCTGGAAGAGAAGGGCATTGATGCGGCGGTTGTGAACCTGCACACCATTAAACCGCTGGACGAAGAGTTGATTCGCACCTACGCGGCCAAATGCAAAAATGCCTTTACCGTGGAAGAGCATAACGTGATCGGCGGTTTGGGCGATGCGGCGGCTTCGGCGCTTGCGGGCAACGTAGCCTGCAAGTTCATGAAAATCGGCGTAGAGGATCGCTTCGGACAGTCCGGTAAGCCCATGGATGTATTGCGTGAGTATGGGCTGTGCGCGGATCAGATTGCGGATAAGGTGGAAAAAGCCATCAAGGGCTGAGCCTCCCCCGTATAAAGACGGAGAATCATATAATAAACGGTAAACCGGCAGACCCGGTTCGGACGGAGGCATACCCACCGGTATGTGTGCGGCTGAATCGGGCTGCTTTTTGCGAAGCTTTGCTATGGAAGCAAAAAGACAATGCTGACAGAGAAAGCGAAAGACAGTAGACGTATACGCGGTAAGCGGACTGTTTTTCCATACGTCAAAACCAATCCGTGCTTTCATCTAGGGTGTGGTTGTGGTATGATAGGAATACACCGATAAAACAAAAAAGGAGTATTTGCCTTATGAATACAACCGAAGCGATACGGGCGCGCAGAAGCATACGCAAATACCAAAAAAATCAGACCATTCCACAGGAACAGCTGGATGTGATTTTGGAAGCAGCCATGTACGCCCCCAGTGCGAACAACGCGCGGCCGTGGGAGTTTGTCGTGGTCGAAAACGCGGCGCTGCGTACGGAGATTACGAAAATCCATCCTTACTGCCGGTCGTTGCCGGATGCGTCACTGGCAATTGTGGTTTGCGGACGCCCCAAGGATAGATTGCCCGCGTCGGGTGAGGGATTCTGGCCACAGGACTGCGCAGCGGCAACGGAAAACATTATGCTGCAAGCCAGGGAGCTGGGCTATGGCACCTGCTGGTGCGGCGTATACCCGGATATGGAGCGCGCAAACGCGCTGGCAAAACTTTTGGATATCCGCAATGCGGTTCCGTTCTCGCTGATTATTGTCGGCGTTGCGGATGAAGAGCCCGCAAGCCGCGGGTATTATGATCCCAGCCGTGTACAGTACCGCCGCTGATCTAGGCGTTGCGGGGCGGATGCTAAAGGAGAAAATGGGATGACGATTGAAGTTTTGCCGCAAGAGTTTTCCGTTTGCAAGGTTGCGGATGTGTCCGCGCTTACTCTGGCCTCACCGTTTAGCTTTTCCGCATGGACGGATAATGAGTGCTCGCTGGTTTGTCCCAGTGAAACGGCGCCATCCCTCACCCGCTACCGGGAGGACGGATGGCGCGCTATGCGCATTGTAGGGCTGCTGGCCTTTTCTATGGTGGGTGTACTGGCCTATATTACCCGGCTGATGGCGGAGGCGGATATATCGGTGTTTGCGCTATCCACGTTTGATACGGATTACTGGCTGTTAAAAGAGGACCGGCTGGAGCGGGCAATTTCCGTGCTTGAGGCGGATGGGTGCACAGTAATCGTAAAGAACGCAATAGATTAGAAAAATGAGTTGACAACAGGGGATAAAACCGATAAAATAGGCTTTGTTTGGGGCGAAGCTGTGCGGACGTGCGGGTGTAACTCAATGGTAGAGTTCTAGCTTCCCAAGCTAGCTACGTGGGTTCGATTCCCATCACCCGCTCCAACCGCATGCAACGAACCGACAACAATCGGAAGCGAATAAGGAGGAACAATCCATGGCTAAGGCACATTTTGAACGCACCAAGCCTCACGTGAACATTGGCACGATTGGCCACGTTGACCACGGCAAGACGACGCTGACCGCGGCGATCACCATGACGCTGGCGCAGCTGGGCGAAGCGAAACCGATGAAGTATGAGGATATCGATAAGGCGCCGGAAGAGAAGGCGCGTGGTATCACCATCAACACCGCGCACGTGGAATATGAGACCCCGAACCGCCACTACGCGCATGTAGACTGCCCGGGCCACGCCGACTATGTAAAGAACATGATCACCGGCGCCGCGCAGATGGACGGTGCGATTCTGGTCGTATCGGCTCCGGACGGCCCCATGCCCCAGACCCGCGAGCACATCGTGCTGGCCCGTCAGGTAGGCGTGCCATACATCGTCGTGTTCATGAACAAGACCGACATGATGGACGACCCGGAACTGCTCGAGCTGGTGGAAATGGAAATCCGCGAGCTGCTGGCGCAGTACGAGTTCCCGGCGGACGACATCCCGTTTGTGAAGGGCTCCGCGCTCAAAGCGCTGGAATACCTGCAAAACGGCGGCACGGACGTAAAGAACGCGCCGGAGTGCAAATGCATTTTCGAGCTGATGGACGCTGTAGACAGCTACATCCCCGCGCCTGAGCGTGCGACGGATCTGCCGTTCCTGATGCCGGTAGAAGACGTAATGACCATCACTGGCCGCGGCACCGTAGCCACGGGCCGTGTTGAGCGCGGTATTGCCAAGGTTGGCGAGACTGTGGAAATCGTAGGCCTGATGGAGAAACCGCGTTCCACGGTTATCACGGGTCTGGAAATGTTCCGCAAGACGCTGGATTCCGCGGAAGCCGGCGACAACGTAGGCGCATTGCTTCGCGGCGTACAGCGCAGCGATATCGAGCGCGGTCAGGTATTGGCCAAGCCCGGTTCCATCCACCCGCACACGCACTTCATGGGTCAGGTATACGTACTGACCAAGGAAGAAGGCGGCCGTCATACTCCGTTCTTCAACGGCTATCGTCCGCAGTTCTACTTCCGCACCACCGACGTTACCGGCAACATCAAGCTGCCGGACGGCGTGGAAATGGTTATGCCGGGTGACCACATCGACATGGAAATCACCCTGATTACGCCGATCGCCATTGAGCAGGGCCTCCGCTTCGCTATCCGCGAAGGCGGCCGTACCGTTGGTTCCGGCGTTGTCTCCAAGATTATGGAATAAGAACCCGAACATCAAAGTATAAACCCGCTGGGAGCATTTGCTCCCGGTGGGTTTTTCGTATGTGTAGCGCGCGTTTGATGATGGTAATAGTGCCAGAAGATTGTGTACGCGTAGGCTTACAGAGAATAGCGACACTACTGATCGAAAAATGAGTTGCGTTCTGTTGTACAGTGGATGTTGATATTATATTGTATAGCTTTTAAAATGTGCATCGGAGATTACAATAGAGTAGAGCTTTTTGCGATGCATGACTCTCTTCCATCTATATCTGGTTGGAGGCGGGGAGTGATAAAATTCACTTGAAGTTTGTGGGAGACATGATATTGCCTGTATGCTTCGTATTTGTGGTGGTTTACAGAGAAAAATGGTTATGACGACAGCGGGGAAAGCTGGATTGATGTATGTCTTGCAGGGATTAAAATGTTGGTAAGCAAGTGTTTTCAAAACATGCCGCAAATATATAGAAGAAATTTTGTCGAGAGATGATAATGTTCAAGATAATCTGTTGCATTCGCAGTCCGGCATCGAGAAGATGAACGCGCCTCACGTTGGATGAACGATGTGTGATGACACCTGAATTGGTTTTTAATACAATTGTTTTAGAAACCTATAAGAGTAATAATGAATTTACGCTCTATTTACAGGTGTGCGTGGTGTGGATGAAGACAAAGATGAATACTGGATGATGATATCAGCAACACTCAATGTAGTGTTTGACTTGTCAGCTTCGCACGTGAAAGTAAACAAGGCATGACCTTGCCGTTGAATGACCTGCGAAACATCTTTGTGATGGCAGAGATGAAACAATGCACTGAGCCATCGGCGGCTGTTACGGTGTTTGCTGCTTGGCATACAGCAATCATGCTACGGATAAAAACAGGCAATTTGGAAATTTCGGAGATTGCAGGTGGCGATCAGCGGCACAACAATTTTTCTTATTCGGAGTAATGGTGCGTTACCATTAACGCTCTTTCTATTAATCCGTCCTATTGACTGGCGGAATTTGTGGGAGCAGATGATGGGTTGGTGTTCGATGTGGATTATTACGCGCTGTTGTGCCTCGATGTAGCGGCGCGGCGGGGTGACGAAAGAATGGCGAGTACCATTTTGTTTTCTATCCGTGGAGAATACAGGATCTATGGCTGTACGCGAAAGATATACTGGGGATCTATTATAAAGACGTCGTTTTTGCTTTGTGGAGACAGGATAGAGAGACTGAATAAGCTGTTTTAGCTGCGTTTTATGCTCGGCGTTTGGGAAATAGTGCTCTCAGATGCGGGATGAAAGAGAAAATGTGATAGACACACACGCGTGCGTGTTCAATTAAAAACCGCAAAACCGCCATTTTGCAGCGTATTGCGCGACATCTTTATTGAAAAAAATTCTGAAAAAAGTTGAAAAAAGGCTTGCATTTCCCCTTGACTTTCGCTATAATAACGAGGCTGTCTGTTTAGGAATGAAGCGATAAGTTGCCGCCATGGCCATGGCGGGTAATTATCGTGGACCAGCCCGGAAAATCGGGCGACGGACTTGAGGCACCGCAAGCGTGAGCTTCGGTTGGCTTTCGCGGACAACGCAACGCGGCGAGAGCAAATCTCGCCGATTGAAAAGCAGCTGATGGACACGCCCGGAACGGTGTACTTGAGACGAGAGTCAAGGAGGTACAAAAATGGCCAACCAAAAGATTCGGATCAAGCTGAAGGCTTACGAGCACAACCTGATCGACCAGTCTTCCGCGCGGATCGTGGAAACCGCCAAAAGGACCGGCGCCCGCGTATCTGGCCCCATCCCCCTTCCCACCGAGAAGGAAATCGTCACCATTCTTCGCGCGCCGCATAAGTATAAGGATAGCCGCGAGCAGTTTGAAATGCGTACCCACAAGCGCCTGATTGACATCCTCAATCCCAACCCGCGCACCGTGGACGCCATGATGAAGCTCGATCTTCCTGCCGGTGTCGAGATCGAAATCAAGCTGAACAATTAAGCAGGAGGTAGCTATCATGAAAAAAGCGATCGTAGGCAAGAAGATCGGCATGACGCAGGTCTTCACCGATGACGGCCGCCTCGTCCCCGTGACCGTGGTGGAGGCAGGCCCCTGCAAGGTAGTGCAGAAAAAGAGCGTTGAAAGCGATGGTTACGCAGCCGTACAGGTCGGGTTTGACACGTACGCCGAAAACCGCGCTAAGAAACTGGTAAGCAAACCCCAGACTGGCCATTTCAAAAAGGCGGGCGTTGCCCCCACGCGTTACCTGCGCGAGTTCCGGCTGGATAATGCAGCTGAACTGGAAGTGGGCAGCGAACTGACTGTTGAGCAGTTTGCCCAGGGCGACATCATCGATGTGAGCGGCGTAACCCGCGGCCGCGGCTTCACCGGCGCGATTTACCGCTGGAACCAGCACACCGGCCCCATGGCTCACGGCTCCAAGTATCACCGCGGCGTCGGCTCCATGAGCGCCAACTCCGATCCTTCCCGTGTTTTCAAAAACAAGCACATGCCCGGCCATTACGGCGTGGAGCGCGTGACGGTGCAGAACCTTGAAATTGTCAAGATTGATACCGAGCGCAACCTGCTCCTCATCAAGGGCGCGGTGCCCGGCCCCAACGGCGGCCTGCTGCTGGTGCGCAACGCCATTAAGGGCGCCTGATTTACGGCTCGAATGAAGGAGGAAAACATCCATGCCTAAGACTGCACTTTATAATATGGAAGGCGCGGCCATCGGCGAAGTGGAACTGAGCGAGGAAATCTTCGCCTCTTCTGTTAACGTCGCCGCCATGCATCTGGTCGTGCGCTCCATTCTGGCCAATAAGCGTCAGGGCACGCAAAGCGCCCTCACCCGCAGCGAAGTTCGCGGCGGCGGCCGGAAAATCTACCGCCAAAAAGGCACCGGTAACGCGCGCCATCACGGCAACCGCGCGCCCCAGTTCCGGCACGGCGGCGTGGTGTTCGCACCCAAGCCCCGTGATTATGTGATCAAGGTACCCCGCAAGGTCCGCCGTCTCGCTTTCAAGAGCGCGCTGACCAGCAAGCTAAACGACGGCGACATCATCGTAATTGATGCACTCGCTTTCGACGAGCCCAAGACCAAGCTGATGGCTAAGTTCCTTAAGAACTTCGAACTCAGCAACACGACGATGCTGGTATTGCCTGGCCGGGATGAAAACGTTCTGCGTGCCGGCAGCAATATCCCGAAATTGCAGACCGAGTATGTCAACACACTGAACGTGTACGATATTCTCAAGGCCGGCAAGATCATCATCACGCAGGAGGCCCTCAAGGGCGTAGAGGAGGTTTACGCATGAGAGATCCGCACGATGTAATTATCCGCCCGGTGCTGACCGAGAATGCATATGAAGGCTTTGCCGACAAACGTTATGTGTTCGTGGTACATCCCAAGGCGAACAAGACCGAAATCAAGCTCGCGCTGGAAAGCGTTTTTAAGGGCGTGAAGGTCGCCAGCGTAAACACCGCTCGCACGCTGGGCAAAATGAAGCGGCAGGGCAAAACGCAGGGCCGCACCCCCGAGATCAAAAAGGCTTTCGTAACGCTTAAGGAGGACTCCAAGCCCATTGAGTTCTTCGAGGGCATGGCCGAATAAAGCAGGGAGGACAAGATAAAATGGCGATTCGTTTATACAAGCCAACCTCGCCCGCCCGCCGCTTTATGTCGGTGCTGACGTACGAGGAGATTACCACCAACAAGCCTGAAAAGTCGCTGATCGAGTACAAGAAAAAGAACTCCGGTCGCAACAAGCAGGGCAAAATTACCGTTCGCCATCAGGGCGGCGGCAACAAGGTGAAATACCGCATTATCGATTTCAAGCGTAACAAGCTTGACATCCCCGCGAAGGTATCCACCATTGAGTATGATCCCAACCGCAGCGCTTTCATCGCGCTGCTGACCTACGCGGATGGCGAAAAACGCTACATTCTGGCTCCTAACGGCCTGAAAGTTGGCGATAAGGTGATCAGCGGCCCCACTGCCGACATTAAACCCGGCAATGCGCTGCCCATCGAGAACATCCCCGTCGGTACGTTGATTCACAACATCGAAATCAAGCCCGGCCGCGGCGGCCAGATGGTTCGCTCCGCCGGCAACAGCGCACAGCTGATGGCAAAGGAAAACGGCTACGGCCTGATCCGCCTGCCTTCCGGCGAACTGCGTAAAGTAGCGCTCAACGCGCTGGCTACCATCGGTGTTGTAGGCAACTCCGACCATGAAAACGTACGCATCGGTAAAGCGGGCCGCAAACGCCATATGGGCGTACGTCCCACGGTTCGCGGCGTTGTCATGAACCCCTGTGATCACCCGCACGGCGGCGGCGAGGGCAAGAGCCCCGTTGGTATGCCTGCACCTGTGACCCCCTGGGGTAAGGTCGCATTGGGCCTGAAAACCCGCAAGCACAAGAAGTATTCCAACAAACTGATCGTAAAGCGCGCGGGCAAGTAAGCCTAACGCAACCAGGAAGGAGGAAACCAACCCATGAGCCGTTCGATTAAAAAGGGCCCTTATGTGGAAGCCGCGCTGATGAAGCGCGTTATGGAAATGAACAACTCGGGCAAAAAGACGGTCGTCAAGACGTGGTCTCGCGCCTCCACCATCTTTCCCGATTTTGTGGGTCACACTATCGCCGTGCATGACGGCCGCAAACATGTGCCGGTCTACATCACGGAGGATATGGTAGGGCACAAGCTCGGTGAGTTTGCCCCGACCCGTACATACCGCGGACATGCCGGTGAGAAGGCAGCCGCGTCCAAGTAAGCGGAAGGAGTTGAGTTAAACACATGGCAACCAATACCCAGAAAAAGGCGCAGGCCCATATGGCGGCCCGTGACACTCGTCCGTCCGCTCACGCCAAATACGTACGCATCTCTTCCCGGAAGGTCAAGCTAGTGCTCGATCTGATTCGTGGCAAATCTGTGGACGATGCGGTGGCGATTTTGCAGTTCACCCCCAAGGCGGCATCCCCTGTGGTGCTGAAGCTTCTGAACAGCGCCATTGCCAATGCCGTGAACAACAACGAGTTGGATCGCAAATCCCTCTACATTGCGGAAGTGTATGCCAATCCCGGTCCCACGCTCAAGCGTTTCGTCGCTCGCTCGCGCGGCAGCGCGTCCCCGATGCTCAAACGCACCAGTCACATCAGCGTGGTGCTGGACCAGAAGTAAGGTAGGGAGGTACCGTAATGGGTCAGAAAGTTAATCCCCATGGTGCTCGCGTTGGCGTCATCTTCAACTGGAGCACTCGCTGGTACGCCGGCAAGAAGGATTTTGCGAACAATCTTATCGAGGATCATGAAATCCGTAAGATGCTCAAAGAGAAGTACTACGCCACCGGTATCAGCCATATTGATATCGAGCGCAGCGCCAATCGTATCACCATCAACATTTTCACTGCTAAGCCCGGTATGATCATCGGCCGCGGCGGCGCGGGCATCGAAGCCCTCAAACGGGATATCGACGCCATGCTGGGTCGGCCGGCCAACATCAATATTATGGAAATCAAAGTGCCCGAGACGAACGCGCAGCTGGTGGCGGAAAACATCGCCCAGCAGCTGGAGAAGCGCATCAGCTTCCGCCGCGCGATGAAGCAGAGCATGCAGCGCGCCATGAAAGCCGGTGCCAAGGGCATGAAATGCAGCGTTGGCGGCCGTTTGGGCGGTGCGGATATCGCGCGTAGCGAGCACTACCATCAGGGCTCCATTCCGCTGCAGACGCTTCGTGCCGACATCGATTACGGCTTCGCCGAAGCAAAAACCACGTACGGCCGCCTGGGTGTGAAGGTGTGGGTCTACAAGGGCCAGCGCCTGCCTAAGCCCAAGAAAGTGCAGGCCGCCGCCGCAACCGAAGGAGGCAAATAAACTATGTTGATGCCCAAGAGAGTCAAGCGTCGCCGCGTTTTTCGCGGTCGCATGAAGGGCAAAGCCCATCGTGGCAATTTCCTTGCCTACGGTGAGTATGGCCTGGTCGCGCTCGAGCCCAGTTGGATCACGAGCCAGCAGATTGAGGCTGCCCGTATCGCCCTGACCCGCTACACCAAGCGTGGCGGCCAGGTATGGATCAAGATTTTCCCGGATAAGCCCGTAACCGAAAAACCCGCCGAGACCCGCATGGGCTCCGGTAAAGGTTCTCCGGAATACTGGGTGGCTGTCGTAAAACCCGGCCGCGTACTTTTTGAGGTAGCGGGCGTGGCTGAGGACATGGCTCGCGAAGCGCTCCGTCTGGCTGGGCATAAGCTCCCCATCAAGACGAAGATCGTAAAGCGCGAGGAATACAACATCGAAGCGGGTGGTGAAGCAAAATGAAGGCAAACGAGCTTCTCTCGTTAAACAGAACCGAGCTGGAAGGCAAAGTCAAGGATCTGAAAGAAGAGCTGTTCAACCTTCGTTTTCAGCTCGCGACTGGTCAATTGCAAAACACGATGGTCATTAAAGGCGTAAAGCACGATATCGCACGCTGCATGACCGCCCTTCGCCAGTTGGAACAGAATGACGCTCAGTAATGAGCTTGACTCACAATGAAGGAGGCAGCCGCTTCAATGTCTGAACAAAGAGGACTTCGCAAGACCCGCGTGGGCATGGTCGTAAGCGACAAGATGGATAAGACCATCGTCGTTGAGATCAAAGAGCGCGTGCGTCATCCGCTTTACGGCAAGATCATCAACCAGACCAAAAAGCTCAAGGCGCACGACGAGAACAACGAGTGCGGTATCGGCGATACCGTTAAGCTCATGGAAACTCGTCCGATGAGCAAGGATAAGCGTTGGCGTTTGGTAAAGATCGTCGAAAAAGCCAAGTAAGAAGATACCGCTTCCGTTTCGCCTGCCAAACGCCGTATCCGGCGCACGTGAGGCACAACGAGACGCGTTGGTCTTCGCCCGGCCCTCGTCGGCAACAGACCGCCGCCGATGGGCGCTCCGAAACATTAATGCGGACGGCTTAGTAGCCATCCGATCCCAGCAAGGAGGAAAACCGTATGATCCAGCCGCAAACGCGACTTAAGGTAGCCGACAACTCCGGCGCCAAGGAAATTATGTGCATCCGCGTGCTCGGCGGTTCGTTCCGCCGCGACGGCAGTATCGGCGATGTGATCGTAGCCAGCGTCAAAAGCGCCAACCCCGGTGGCGCCGTGAAAAAAGGCGACGTGGTGAAAGCCGTTATTGTGCGTGTTCGCAAGCAGAAGCGCCGTCCTGACGGTAGCTATATCCGCTTTGACGACAACGCCGCCGTGCTCATCAACGATGAAAAGATGCCCAAGGGCACCCGTATTTTTGGACCTGTAGCCCGTGAGCTGCGCGAAAAGGCTTATATGAAGATCGTTTCGCTCGCTCCCGAAGTGCTGTAATGGAGGATTGACAAATGATTGCGAAGGTTCACGTGAAAAAGAACGATCAGGTCGTTGTCATCTCCGGCCCCGAAAGCATTAAGGGCAAGCAGGGCAAGATTCTGAACGTTTTTCCTAAAACCGGCAAGGTGATTGTGGAAGGCGTTGCATACGTCAGCAAGCACCAGAAATCCCGCCGTCAGGATATGTCCGGCGGTATCTACCAGAAAGAGCGTGCGTTGGATGCTTCCAATGTAATGCTCATCTGCCCCAAATGCGGTAAAGCAACCCGTACCGGCCACAAGCTGATCGAGGTTGAAAACGAAAAGGGTGCAATGGTAAAAAAGAACGTCCGTGTCTGCAAACGCTGCGGCGCGGAAATTGAGTAAGGAGGTACGGCCAGATGGCAACGCGCATTAAGGAGAAATACCTGAATGAAGCCGTACCTGCCCTGCAGCAGAAATTCGGCTACAAGAACGTAATGGAAATCCCCAAGCTGCACAAAGTGGTTATCAACATGGGCTTGGGCGATTGCAAGGACAACCCCAAGGGTTTGGAACTCGCGGTGGACGAGCTGACGCAGATCAGCGGCCAAAAGCCTATGATCACCAAGGCCCGCAAATCAATCGCGAACTTCAAACTTCGTGAAGGCATGAACATCGGCGCGAAGGTAACCCTGCGCGGCAAGCGGATGGAAGAGTTTGTAGACAAGCTCTTGAGCATTTCGCTTCCCCGTGTTCGTGACTTCCGCGGCGTAAGCAACAAGGCTTTTGACGGACGTGGCAACTATGCTCTGGGCATCCGTGAGCAGTTGATCTTCCCCGAAATTAACTACGATAAAGTAGATAAGGTTCGCGGGATGGAGATCATCTTCGTCACCTCGGCCAAAACCGACGAGGAATGCAAGGAACTTTTGCGCCTCCTCGGCATGCCGTACGCGCAGTAAGTAGAAGGGAGAAAATACAGTGGCTAAAACAAGCATGAAGATCAAACAGGCAAGAGCCCCCAAGTTCTCCACTCGGGCTTACACGCGCTGCCGCCTGTGCGGACGTCCGCACTCGGTGCTGCGCAAGTATGGCATTTGCCGTATCTGTTTCAGAGAACTGGCTTACAAAGGCCAGATTCCCGGCGTCCGCAAGGCCAGTTGGTAAGCGGGAAAGAACGGAAGGAGGTTCTATCATGGTAATGAATGATCCCATCGCCGATATGCTGACCCGCATCCGCAACGCCCAAGTGGCCAAGCATGATGTGGTCGTCCTCCCCGCGAGCAACGCGAAGAAGTCGATCGCTAAAATCCTTCTGGCCGAAGGCTATGTGAAGAACGTCGATTTTATCAAAGACGGCCCTCAGGGCAGCATCAAGCTGACGCTTAAATACGTCGGCGGCAAACAGCCTGTTATCGCAGGCTTGAAAAAGATTTCCAAACCCGGTCTGCGCGTATACGCGAAGAGCGGCGAACTGCCCAAAGTATTGGGTGGATTGGGCATCGCCATCATTTCGACCAGCAAGGGTCTGATGACGGATAAAGACGCCCGTAAGCAAATGATCGGCGGCGAAGTGCTCGCCTACATCTGGTAACCGACACGCAATGGAGGTGTAAGACAATGTCCCGAATCGGAAAACTTCCGATCACTGTCCCTGCGGGCGTGACGGTCAATGTGGACGCGGACAACACCGTAACGGTCAAAGGCCCCAAGGGCACTTTGGTACAGGCGGTAGATCCCGATATCACGTTGAAACAGGAAAACGGCGTGCTTACGCTGGAGCGTCCGTCCGATGCTAAACCGCATAAAGCCAAACACGGTTTGTACCGCAGCCTGGTAAATAATATGGTTGTTGGCGTAACGGATGGATTTTCCAGAACGTTGCAGCTGGTAGGCACCGGGTACCGCGCGCAGACGGAAAACGGCAAAAAGCTGAATATCAGCATTGGTTTTTCGCACCCTGTGGTGCTGGATGCTCCGGAGAACATTACATTTGAAACGCCCAATCAGACCACCATCGTGGTCAAGGGCATCAGCAAGCAGCAGGTAGGCAACCTTGCCGCTGATATCCGTGCCATTCGTAAACCCGAGCCTTATCTGGGCAAGGGCATCAAGTATGACAACGAGCATATCCGCCGCAAGGAAGGCAAGTCCGGCAAGTAAGAGAAAGGGGAGTGAACGCACATGTATAAAATGCGTGATCGTAACGCAGACCGCGTTATCCGCCATGCGCGCGTGCGCAAAAGAATCAGCGGCACCCCGGAAATGCCGCGTCTTTGCGTATACCGCAGCTTAACAAACATTTACGCGCAAATTATCGACGATACCAAAGGCGTTACGCTGGCAGCTGCCTCCACTGTGGAGAAAGCGGTGCAGGAACAGCTTAAGGACGTAGACAAAAAAGGCGCCGCCAAGATCGTCGGCAAGCTGATCGCCGAGCGTGCGACGGACGCGGGCATCAAGCAGGTGGTTTTCGACCGCGGTGGTTATGTGTACACAGGCCGCGTCGCGGAGTTGGCTACAGGCGCCCGTGAAGCCGGACTTGATTTCTGATTAAGGAGGAAAACGCATGCAACGCATGGAACAGGTCAGCGAATTCAAAGAGAAGCTTGTGGCCATCAACCGTGTTACCAAGGTTGTTAAAGGCGGCCGCAACTTCCGCTTCAGTGCGCTGGTCGTCGTAGGCGATGAGAAAGGCCGCGTCGGCGCCGGTATCGGCAAGGCTGCGGAAATCTCCGAGGCGATCCGTAAAGGCGTGGATAACGCCAAGAAGCATCTGGTTACCGTTCCTTTGGACAACACCAGCATCCCACACGAAGCAACTGGCTACTTTGGTACCAGCAAAGTTGTGATGATGCCGGCTCCCGAAGGTACCGGCGTTATCGCCGGCGGTGCGGCTCGCGCCGTGCTCGAACTGGCGGGTATTAAGGATATTCGTACCAAGTGCTACGGCACAAACAATCGCATCAACACGGTCAAATCGACGCTGGAGGGGCTCAAACTTCTCCGCTCTGCCGAGCAGGTCGCTAAATTACGCGGCAAGACCGTTGAAGAAATTCTCGGCTAAGGAGGACGACTGATATGAAACTGCAAATCACGCTCAAGAAGTCGCCGATCTCCAGCCTGAAAGTGCATCAGGATACCGTGGCTGCGCTGGGTCTGCGTAAAGTTGGCCAGACGGTTATTAAGGAAGACAATCCTTGCATTCGCGGGCAGATCTTCCGGGTACAGCACATGATCGACGTTCAAGAGATTAGCGACTGAGGAGGGAATTGCCAATGAAACTGCACGAGCTGCGTCCCGCCGCAGGTTCCACCACCGCACCAAAGCGCCTAGGCAGGGGCGTTGGTTCCGGATTGGGCAAAACCTCCGGTAAGGGCCATAAGGGCGCCAAAGCGCGTTCCGGCGGCGGCAAACGCCCCGGATTTGAAGGCGGCCAGATGCCGTTATACCGCCGCGTTCCGAAACGCGGTTTCCATAATCCGTTCCGTATTGAATATGCCACAGTAAACGTTGGGCAACTTGAGATCTTTGAAAATGGAACTGTCGTGACGGCCGAAACGCTCAAGGAAGCCGGTCTGATTTCCAAGGTCATGGACGGCGTAAAGATCCTGGGCAACGGCGAGCTGACCAAGAAGCTCACCGTAGAAGCGGTTAAGTTTACAGGCAGTGCGAAAGAGAAGATCGAAGCCCTCGGCGGGAAAGCCGAGGTGAAGTGAGATGGGAAAGGGTAATCGAAATAATCCCTCCATCTGGGAATCGCTTCGCAATGCATGGAAGGTAGATGACATTCGCAAGAAGATCATCTACACTTTCATGATGCTGTTGCTGTTCCGTCTTGTTGGTGTAATCCTCGCCCCCGGCGTGGATTACAGCCTTGTACAAAGCAAAATGGCATCCAATGATCTGCCGCTGCTGGATCTGGTAAACATGATGACGGGTAACAATTTCCAGAACATGACCATCATGGCCATGGGTATTACACCCTACATCAACGCCAGCATCATCATGCAGTTGCTGACCATCGCCATTCCCGCTCTGGAGCGTTTGCAAAAGAGCGGCCAGGAAGGCCAAAAACGCATTGCGCAGATCACCCGTTATGTAACGGTGGGTCTTGCGCTTTTCCAGGCGATCGGTCTGGTATCCAGCGTTGGCGTTATCAAATCGGGTTGGTACAATTACGTGCTGGTCGGTGTTAGCATGGCGGGCGGTTCTGCCCTTGCAATGTGGATCGGCGAGCGTATTACCGAAAAGGGCATCGGCAACGGTATCTCGTTGTTGATCACCGCCGGTATCGTAAGCAACCTGTTTAACGGTATCGTTGGCCTCACCGGCAGCGCGATTGGCGCTGAGAGCCTCAATCCGTGGCTGACATTGCTGGCGGTACTGCTGGTATCGCTGCTCATGATCACGGTTATTACGTGGGCCGACATGGGTGTTCGCCGTATTCCGGTACATTTCGCCAAGCGCGTAACCGGCCGGAAGATGTATGGCGGTCAGAACTCGGTGATTCCCCTGAAGGTGATCTCCGTTGGCGTTCTGCCGCTGATCTTCGCGTACTCCTTCATGGCGTTCCCCAGCACGCTGATTCAGCTGACAGGCGGCACCAGCACCGGCTTTGGCCTGTGGTGGTCGCAGCACATGTATAGCACGTCTCCGTGGTATCAGCTGGTAACGGCGCTGTTGATCTTCGCGTTCACGTTCTTCTATACGTCCATTTCGTTCAATCCGGATGATATGGCCAAGAACATTCAGCAGCAGGGCGGCGCGATCCCCTCGGTTCGCCCCGGTAAACCGACTGCTGATTATATGAAACGCATCAACAATCGTCTTACGTTGTTTGCGGGTATCTTCCTGGCACTGCTGGCGACGATTCCTACCATGTTCGCACGCGGCACATCCCAGTCTCTGCCTTTTGGCGCCAGCAGCCTGCTGATCGCCGTAAGCGTAATTCTGGAGACGAAGCGCCAGTTGGATGATCTGCTGATCAACCGTAACTACGATAAGATTTCCTGATTCTTGCGTTCAAAGCAGCAGGAGGAGCAATCCCCCTGCGCTTTGAGCGTTCATACGTATTCATTTGATCATCCGGCTTTCCCTGCTGCTGGCTTGTAGGCTACGGTCTGATGTGTTATAATGGAAAACGCGTATGATACGCTGCGCGATTGGGAGGAAACGTATGAATATTATCTTTTTAGGACCTCCGGGTGCGGGTAAGGGCACGCAAGCCCAAAGACTGTGCCAAAAGATGGGGATTCCTCAAATATCCACCGGCGATATGCTCCGGGCTGCTATCGCCGCGGGCACACAAACCGGTTTAAAAGCGAAAGCTTTTATGGATGCCGGACAGTTGGTGCCGGACGAAGTGGTTATAGCCATCGTAAAAGAGCGGTTAGCGGAAAAAGATTGCCAAAGCGGTTATGTTTTGGATGGATTTCCCCGCACGGTAGAGCAAGCGAAAGCGCTGGGTACTTTTGCCGATATTGACGCAGTCGTCAACATCAGCGTAAGTGATGAAGCGTTGGTAAAGCGCTTGTCCAACCGCTGGGTATGCCCGGTGTGTGGAGCACCGTACCGTATGGATACGATGAACGGAGAAGCCAAGTGCACGGTTGATGGCACCCCGCTGATTCAGCGGGATGACGATAAACCCGAGACAGTGCTTAACCGTTTGAAGGTTTACCACGGTAAAACCGCCCCGTTGATCGATTACTATACGCAGGAAGGCAAGCTGCGCACAGTGGACGGCTCCGTCGGTATGGATGCAGTCACTCAGGCTATTGCCGATACGCTAGGGGCGAACTAATGATTTACCTGAAGAATGTGGAACAGCTTAACCGTATGCGGAAATCCGGCGCGTTATTGTACGATGTACTCTGCCGGCTGAAAGAGGCTGTAAAGCCGGATATCAGCACGGCGGCACTGGATGTATACGCGGAGCAGCTGATTCGCAAACATAAAGCGATTCCTTCTTTTCTCAATTACGAGGGGTATCCGGCTACGCTGTGCGTATCCATTAACGACGAAGTGGTGCATGGCATTCCGTCTGAAGATGTTGTTTTAAAAGACGGCGATGTTGTCAGCATCGACTGCGGGTTGATACTGGACGGCTGGCAGGCGGATAGCGCTTTTACCGTCGGTGTGGGTTCGATCAGCCCGGAGAACCGTCAGTTGATAGATGTGACAGAAGAAAGCTTCTTCAAAGGCATCCGGCAGGCAATTGACGGAAACCATTTGGGCGATATCGGGCATGCGATCCAGGCTTATGCGGAGAGTTATGGTTACGGAGTGATTCGCGATCTAACCGGGCATGGGATCGGGCGCAACATGCACGAAGATCCAAGCGTACCGAATTACGGCAAACCGGGGCATGGCGTTAAGCTGCGGCCCGGCATGACGCTGGCGATCGAACCGATGATTGCCATGGGCGATTATCACGTCAGTCAGTTGGAAGACGGCTGGACCATCGTAACAGACGACGGCAGCGTATGCTCGCATTACGAACACACAATTGCTGTGAATGAAAAGGGTTTGCCGGAGTTGCTTACTTTTCCGGGCTATGTGCTGACGGAGGAACCCAGGCAGTGAAAGCAGATCCGTATGTGATAGGCCGGATGGTAGTTTCCACGCAGGGGCACGACAAGGGACGATGGTTTCTCGTTGTTCAAATTGTTGATGACCGCTATGTGATGATTGCCGACGGGGAAACCCGTAAAATGGCCCATCCCAAGAAGAAGCAACTCAAGCACTTACGCACGGTGCCCTACGCCGTTCCCGAGGCGGTCAGCACAGCGCAGGTAGGTGCAGGCACGGCAGACAGCGCTGTCCGAAAAGCCATCAAGGTATATACGGATCAGCAGTTACAAGGCTCCCAGGGAGCCGATAGGAACATAAACAAGGAGGAATGCGCACTTGTCCAAAAGTGACGTCATTGAAATGGAAGGCACCGTTGTTGAGGCGCTTCCCAACGCAATGTTTCTGGTGGAGCTCCCCGGCGGACACCGGATCATGGCACACATTTCGGGGAAAATGCGCATGAATTTCATTCGTATTTATCCCGGCGACAAAGTCACGATTGAGCTTTCGCCCTATGATTTAACGCGCGGACGCATTACGTGGCGCAGCAAAAACTAACAGGCTGATTAACCCGGTCGCGTTGCCGGCCGCTCGTATGAATGGAGGAAATGAAGATGAAGGTTCGTCCCTCGGTAAAACCGATTTGCGAAAAGTGCAAGATCATCAAGCGCAAAGGCCGCGTAATGGTGATTTGCGAAAACCCCAAGCATAAGCAGAAACAGGGCTGAGCTGATTACCCTTAAAGCAGCGCGGAGTTCCCTCTCCGCGTTTTTGCTTTACACTGAAAGGCGTATGGTAATGGCTTATAAAAACGTCGTGCGGCAAGTTGGCCGGCACGGCGTTTTGCCGTTAAAATACAAACAAAGTTTTGAGTACCTCTGTAGTATTCTCTTCTGTAGCTGAGAGGTTGAGTGACCGTTTTGGCCTGAATGTTCAGCAGTTCTATTTCCGAGAATCTTTTTATAGAAATCCATAAAAATTCAGGGAAAGCCATTGAATAGAAAGAAAATATATGGTATAATTCGGAAGTTAGACTAGGCGACGAGCCGTGGGCGGCTGCGTGCGCGCAAAAACGCGTGCGACCACGGGCGTAAAAACGGTCTATCAACACTGACAAAGCGCGCATGGACAAGGAATTGTTCGACTGTGTGCGGGGTCTTGGGCGACGCATCGCAACTCTACGCGACGTTAGCCAACTTCAAGAGACCCTTCGCCCAAGAGGGCACGGTTCCCTACATTCAATGGAGGTGCAAAACATACATGGCACGTATTGCGGGCGTTGACCTGCCCAGAGAAAAACGTGTGGAGATCGGACTGACGTATATCTTCGGTATCGGCCTGAAAACCTCTCAGGAGATTTTGAGTGCTACCGAAATCAGCCCCGACACTCGCGTGAAGGACCTGAATGAGAACGAAGTCAGCAAACTTCGTGATTACATCGAGCACAACGTAAAAGTAGAAGGCGACCTGCGTCGCGAAGTATCACTGAACATCAAGCGTCTGGTGGAAATCGGCAGCTATCGTGGTGTTCGTCATCGACGTGGCTTGCCTGTTCGCGGCCAGAAAACCAAGACCAACGCGCGTACCCGTAAGGGTCCCAAGCGTACCATTGCCGGCAAGAAAAAAGCGACCCGGTAAAAATGCACGATCGTAACCGCATCTATGGAGGGATGAAACGATATGGCACCTAAGCAGAAGATGAAGAAGGTATCGCGCAAACGCCGGGAGAAGAAGCTTGTCGAACGCGGCGCCGCGCATATCCGTTCTTCCTTTAACAACACCATTGTTACCTTGACCGATACCAACGGTAACGCGCTGTCTTGGGCAAGTGCCGGCGGGCTTGGCTTCCGCGGAAGCAAAAAGTCCACGCCGTTCGCCGCGCAGATGGCTGCCGAGACCGCCGCGAAAGCCGCGATGGAATTCGGTTTGAAGACCGTAGAAGTCTACGTAAAGGGCCCGGGTTCCGGCCGTGAAGCCGCTATCCGCAGCCTGCAGGCCGCCGGTCTGGAAGTAAATATGATTAAAGACGTTACACCCATTCCGCATAACGGATGCCGTCCGCCCAAGCGTAGAAGAGTGTAAGGAAATCGAGGAGGTACAACATTATGGCAAGATATACCGATTCCGTATGCCGTATGTGCCGCCGCGAGGGCACCAAACTCTTCCTGAAGGGTGAAAAGTGCTTCTCCGCCAAGTGCGCGCAGACCAAACGGCCGACCCCTCCGGGTCAGCATGGTCAGGCTCGTGCACGCAAGGCATCTGAATACGGACTGCAGCTTCGTGAAAAACAAAAAGCCCGCCGTGCTTACGGCTTGATGGAAGGCCAGTTCCACCGCACGTTTGTGAAGGCGGAAGGCATGAAAGGCATTACCGGTGAGAACCTGCTTTCGTTGCTCGAGCGCCGCTTGGACAACGTAGTATACCGCAGCGGTCTGGCTAACAGCCGTGCACAGGCTCGCCAGTTTATCTGTCACGGTTTATTCACCGTGAACGGCAAGAAGGTTGATATTCCTTCTTTCTGCACCAAGGTTGGCGACGTTGTGAGCGTTCGCAGCAACCGCAGAGACATTGAACATTTCAAGATCGTTAAAGAGGGCGTAAACCGCGTGATTCCCAAGTGGCTCACCACCGATGCCGCCGACTTGAAGACCACGGTTACCGCTCTTCCTCAGCGCGATGATGTTGATCTTACTTTGCAGGAGAACATGATCGTCGAGTTCTACTCTCGTTAGGCTTGAGGCTAAGCTAACCTCAACCAACCGGTTTGAACAGGAGGGTAAACCCAATGATCGAAATCGAAAAAGCGCGGATCGAATGTGCGGAAATGAGCGCAGACAACACATATGGCAAGTTTATTGTGGAGCCGCTGGAACGCGGATTTGGCAACACACTTGGCAATGCGCTGCGTCGCGTACTGCTCAGCTCCCTACCCGGAGCAGCCGTTACGAGCATCCACATTGAGGGGATTCAGCACGAATTCACAACCGTACCCGGTATTGTGGAAGATGTGACGGAGATTATCCTGAACCTCAAACAGCTTTCCTTCAAAATGTACACCGATCAGCCGAAAACCGTGATCGTCGATGTTACCGGCCCCTGTGAGTTAAAAGCCGGGGATATCCCGATGGATGACGAAATGGAAATGATCGATACCGAACTGCACATTGCCACTTTGAACGCCGACGCGCATTTGCAAATGACGCTGACGGTGGAAAAAGGCCGCGGTTATGTGAGTGCGGACAAGAACAAATCGCCCAATATGCCTATTGGTGTGATTCCGATCGATTCCATTTTTACGCCGATCCGTAAGGTGAACTATACCATCGAAGACACACGTGTCGGCCAGATTACCGACTATGACAAGCTCACGCTGGAAGTGATCACCAACGGCACTGTGATGCCGGATGAGGCCATTTCCACCGCAGCTAAAATTCTCACGGAGCATCTGAGCCTGTTTGTTAGCCTGACGGATCAGGTAATGCCGATTGCATTTACCGATCAGGAAGATGACAAGAAAGAAAAAGTGCTCGAGATGACCATTGAGGAGCTGGATTTGAGCGTGCGTGCGTACAACTGCTTGAAGCGCGCGGGCATCAATACAGTGGCCGAGCTGGTGCAGCGGAATCAGGAAGATATGATGAAGGTTCGCAATCTGGGCCGCAAGAGCCTGGAAGAAGTGGAACAGAAGCTGGAAGCGCTCAACCTTTCGCTTCGTCCCAGCGACGAGTAATGAAAGTCCGCTTGCACTGCGTTCTAGCTGCAAGCGATTAGTCCGACTAAGGAGGAAACCGACATGGCACAACGCAAACTTGGCCGTACAGCTGATCAGCGTAAAGCGCTGATTCGCAATCAGGTAACCAACCTGATCTGGTATGGCCGTATTGAGACGACGGAAGCCCGCGCTAAAGAAGTGCGCCGCGCCGCCGAGCGTTTGATTACACTGGCCGTGAACGAGTGTGATAACACCGTGGAGGCCACCAAGGAAACCCATAACGAAAAAGGTCAGATCGTTTCTCTGACCGTTACCAACGATATGCCTTCCCGTCTGGCCGCCCGCCGTATGATGCTCAGCTATCTGTACGAGCTCAAAGACGTGCGTAAAAAGGACGAGGATAAGGACGATTACAAGGAGCGTACGGAAGGGATTAAGTATCCTGTCGTTGAAAAGCTCCTGCGCGATTACGGCCCCAAGTTTAAAAAGCGCAACGAAGAAAAGAAGTGCGCCGGCGGTTACACCCGCATTTACAAACTGGGACCCCGTCGTGGCGACGCCGCCGAAATGTGCCTGATTGAGATTATCTAATCTCACGGCCATAGGTCAGCCCTCCTTGTAAAACAAGGAGGGCTGTTTTTTGTTTTTCCAAAAGATTTGAGATAATCATGGATGGATAAATATAAAGGAAACAAATGTTCGTAAATCATTGCAAAAAGGAATAGGTAATGGTATGATACCTTTGTTTGATGCAGTTATCTGCACTAACAAGGGCAAGCTACACAGGCAAAGATGGTAGAGAATACAGTATTACGTAGCAGCAATGTAGGAGGCGCAACGATGGGAAAACCCATAGATAAGAAGTACATAAAACACGCTGCGCTGTTGTTCCTGATTGTCCCCATCGTTTTCCTGCTGGACCGCTGGACAAAGTGGCTTTCCATTACAAATCTATTTGCTGGGGAAACGATCATCGCCCTTCCCGGACTTTTGCACTTCCGATTAATGCGTAATACGGGCATGGCGCTGGGGATACTGGCGGGTAGTAGGATTGTAAATACAATTCTTCCAATTACGGTGATCGCAGTGGGCTGGTTTGTATTACGGATGTTTCAACGCACAGCGTATATACAAATTGCAGCGGCTTTGATTACAGGTGGATTCTTAGGGAATTTACTGGACAGGATTCAGCTCGGGTATGTAACGGACATGGTCTTTTTCCCGTGGATGCCCTGGTACGTATGTAATGTAGCGGATATTGCCATCACCATTGGTGTTGCGATGCTGGCAATTAGTTTGCTGTTCCGGCCGAAAGATTGGGTACGTAAAAGCGCGGGAGGTACTGCATGAAGCGCATGTTAACGGCGGCAGAGGATAGCCGTTTGGATGTATGGGTCTCGCAATGCTGCGATATCTCCCGGTCGCAGGCGGCAAAGTGGATTGCAGCTGGATATTGCAGTGTAAACGGAACTGTCTGCACGAAAGCTGGTACTGCAGTACATACAGGTGATAGGGCAGAAGTTGAACAGCCGGAAGTGGTTGCATCCGAAGTGACTGGCGAAGAAATTCCCATTTCAATTCTGTATCAGGATGAAGACATTGCAGTTGTTAACAAGCCCTGTGGCATGGTGGTTCATCCCGCCGCCGGTAATGAAACAGGTACGCTGGTGAATGCACTTCTGTATGCTATGGATGATTTATCCGGTATTGGCGGAGTGAAACGGCCGGGTATTGTTCACCGTTTGGATAAAGACACCAGCGGCGTCATCCTGATTGCCAAGAACGATGCGGCGCATGTGGCACTAAGCAAGCAGCTGAAAGACCGCGCGATGGAGAAGCATTATCTGGCTGTTGTCGAAGGTTTAATGAAAGAATCGCAGGGATTTATTGATCAGCCCATTGGCCGCAGCACGAGGGATCGAAAGAAAATGGCGGTATTTCCGAAACAATCATTTCACTTTGGTAGTCAGGGAGCTATCACTGCAAGGGATGCGCAAACGGAGTGGAGAGTACTAGAGCCACTGAAAGCTGCAACGCTTCTGGATGTGCATATTTTAACGGGGCGGACGCATCAAATCCGTGTACACATGCAAAGCGTTGGGCATCCGGTTGCCGGGGATCCGATCTACGGGTTAAAACATGGCATAAACGTGCCCAGGCTGATGCTGCATGCACATACGCTGCGTTTCACCCATCCGCGTACAGGAGAAGAATGCTCCTTCACCGCCCCGCCGCCGGAAGATTTTACCGGGACGCTGCAAAAGCTGCGTTAATTGCTGTTATAGCGCTTGCTAAAGATGCTAAGGTAAGTAAAACACGAAATCCTTATTTTACAAGGTGTTGGGCAATTTTTGAAAAGCAGGATGCCGCTTTTATTTGCCCGGCGGGTATGATATAATGCAAAAGGTTGAAAAACGGTTGAAGAGAGGCGAAGGAATGGTCAAGGTCGGCGTTGTATCGCTGGGCTGTGCAAAGAACCGTGTTGATACGGAGCTGATGCTGGGCATCCTGACTCAAAACGGATATACGGTAACACAGAACGAAACAGAAGCGGATGTGCTGATCGTCAACACCTGCGGATTTATCAATCCGGCGAAGGAAGAAAGTATCGATACGCTGCTGTCGCTGGCGCAATATAAAAAGAGCGGCCACCTGAAACTACTGGTTGCTACGGGCTGCCTGGTACAGCGGTATGAGCAGGATTTACTAAAGGAACTGCCTGAAGTGGATTTACTGCTTGGCGTGAACCAGTACGAACGCCTGCCGGAAGCGATAGCTGAGGCAATGCAAGGGAAACGCGTTTCCTACTGTCAGGACGATTACCATATTCTCTCCGGTGAACGTGTGCTGACGACGCCGCCGTATATGGCATATATCCGCATTGCAGACGGATGTGACAACCGCTGCACGTATTGCGCCATACCGCTGATCCGGGGCGGTTTCCGTTCCCGGCCGATGGATGAAATACTAAGCGAAATCCGCACGCTGGCGCAAAACGGAGTGCGGGAGCATGTGCTGGTAGCGCAGGATACAAGCCGTTTTGGTGTGGATACGCACGGGCGCTCGCTGCTGCCTGATTTGCTGGATCAAGCGGCGCAGATCGAAGGTGTAACCTGGCTGCGTGTTTTATACTGCTATCCAGACGAGGTAGATGAACACCTGCTGGAGGTAATGGCGGCTCACCCCAACATTTGCCGGTATATCGACCTGCCGCTTCAGCACGCCGACCCCGAAATGCTCCACCGCATGAACCGGCGCGGGGATATGAATAAGGTTCGCGGATTTTTACGCAAAGCAAGGGATATGGGCTTTACGCTGCGCACAACGATGATCGTTGGTTTCCCGGGAGAAACCGGGCAGCAGTTTGAAGCATTGCTGGATTTTGTTCGGGAAATCCGTTTTGACCGGTTGGGCGCGTTTGCCTATTCTATTGAGGACGATACGCCTGCGGCTTTAATGAAAGATCAGGTGCCGGAAACGGTGAAACAAGAGCGGCTGGATCGTATAATGACGCTGCAACAGCAAATTTCACTGGAGCGTAACCAACTGCGCGTTGGGCAAACAGAACGGATGCTGGTGGAAAGCGTACGGGATGATGGCGTGGCCATTGCCCGCAGTGCGGCCGAAGCACCGGATTCGGATGGACTTATTTACCTGAGCGGGGCGGAGCATGTGCATCCGGGTGATTTTGTTACCGGTCACATTACCAGCGCCGAAAGCTACGACTTGGCAGGAGTGATACGATGAATTGGCCGAACAGGCTTACATTGTTACGTGTAATATTGATTCCTTTTATTGTGATTTCGCTGCAATTGCACGCGGACGTGCTGGCGCTGGTCTTTTTTCTGCTCGCGTCTTTCACGGATTGGATGGATGGCCACTTAGCCCGGAAGCATGGCCATGTGACGAATTTTGGTAAATTTTTAGATCCGGTAGCTGATAAACTACTGGTGCTTTCTACCTTGATCGCGCTGACTGGATTGGACCGCTTCCCGGCGTGGGTATGCATAATTGTGCTGTTCAGGGAACTGGCCGTGGACGGGCTGCGATTGGTGGCCGCGCAGCGCGGGCAAGTAATTGCCGCGGGACAGCTGGGCAAAATCAAAACAACATTGCAAATGACAGCGATCGTAGTCGTGCTGCTCAATAATGCACCGTTTGGAAGTTTCCCCATGGATCAGGTGCTGATTTATTTGGCCGTTGCCATGACCATATGGTCTGGCGTCGACTATTTTATCCGTAATATTGCTGTGATCAAGCAGGATGTGTGATCCGATGGAAGATAGATTGCCGGATTTGGCGGAGCAAGCGGTACAGCTGGCAAAGCAGGCGGGGAAAACCGTCGGTACAGCCGAAAGCCTGACAGCGGGTCTGATTGCCGCGACCCTCGCGGATATTTCCGGCGCTTCTGCCGTTTTAATGGGCGGCATCATCAGCTACGATCCCAAGGTAAAGCATGAGTTACTGGGTGTATCGCAAACCATTATCGACGGCATCGGCGTAGTAAGCGAACCCTGTGCCAGGCAAATGGCGCTGGGTGCGCGCAATGCACTGCATGTGGATATTGCCTTGAGCGCCACAGGCGTCGCCGGGCCGACAGGCGGCACGGAGGATACGCCGGTCGGGACGGTCTATATCGGCTGCGCTGCAGAGCAAGGTGTACAGGTGCAGCGTTTTCAGTTTATGGGAAACCGGCAGGCAGTGCGGCAGCAAACCGTCGCCAGTGCGCTCGCCATGCTGATACAAACTCTTGAAGCTTGATTGGAAAGGTGGATGCGCTTCATGGCTACTAAAAAAACGACGACAAAGAAAACAATCGCTGTTACGAAGACGGACGGCGGAGATAATTCGGCGCTGAAAGAAGAGAAGATTAAGGCGTTGGAAAATGCGCTGAGCCAATTAAACAAAGCCTATGGCAAAGGCTCTGTAATGAAGTTCAGCGACTCTGCGGCAGTGCAGAACCTGCAGGTCATCAGCACAGGCAACCTGAAGCTGGATCTGGCGCTGGGCGTGGGTGGTATGCCGCGTGGACGTGTGGTGGAAATCTACGGCCCGGAAAGCAGCGGTAAAACGACAGTTGCGCTGCACTGTGTGGCGGAAGCGCAAAAAGCCGGCGGCATTGCTGCCTTTATTGATGCCGAACACGCGCTGGACCCCACTTATGCCAGAAAACTGGGTGTGGATATTGATAATCTCTACATCAGCCAGCCGGATACGGGTGAACAGGCGCTGGAAATTTGCGAAGCGCTCGTACGCTCCGGCGCGGTGGACATCGTCGTAGTTGACTCGGTTGCGGCGCTGGTACCCAAAGCGGAAATTGAAGGCGAAATGGGCGATAGCTTCGTTGGTCTGCAAGCGCGCCTGATGAGTCAGGCATTGCGTAAGCTGACTGGTATCATCAGCAAAACAAACGCCGTAGCGATTTTCATTAATCAGCTTCGTGAAAAAGTCGGCGTGATGTATGGCAATCCGGAAACCACAACCGGCGGCCGTGCGCTGAAATTCTATTCGACTATCCGGTTGGATGTCCGCCGCGGTGAGCAGCTGAAAAACGGTACCGAGGTCATCGGTAACCGCACGAAAATTAAAGTTGTCAAGAACAAGGTCGCGCCGCCTTTCCGCATTGCGGAGGTGGATATCATCTACGGCGAAGGCATCAGTAAAACGGGGACCTTGCTGGATATGGCGGTTGACCGTGATTTGATCCATAAGAGCGGCGCATGGTTCAGCTTTGAAGATCAGCGCATCGGCCAGGGTCGTGAAAATGCGCGCCAGTTCCTCAAGGATAATCCTGATATTGCCGACCGGATTGATAAAATCCTCCGCGAAGAAGCCATGGCGGAGATGAGTGCCCATAACAGCCCCGAAAGCGACGATGCCACCGATGAAGATGTAGAGGATTCTGTGGATACCGCAGCAGAGGAAGACCCGGATCTCGCGCTGTTGGACGAGTAATAGGGCTACCTGCAAGAAGAGCATAGATACTGTGAACTGAATATGGGGTATCAAGGGCTTGCATTCTGAAAACAACAGAGTGCAAGCCCTCTTTTCATGTATTATAGCAATACGGGAAACAGGGTGAATGTGCGACGGATTGTACTCTTCATACATTCCAGCGTTACAGTATTTGTGGAAGAGTAAAAAAGGGGCATGATTGGCGTACGTTTGATGAAAAACAATCAGAGATGCGTCAATCGGGTTATCAAATATATCTGTCTGGCAGATATAAGCAGCAAATACGAGCTGATTCGTCAGCGACGAGCCAAGAAACATAGGTTTACCTGTAAAAACAAAACATCCCCTGTAAGCTTTCGCGTACAGGGGATAAATAATCGTATTGAATTGGTTATTTACCATCCTTAATCTGTCTGCGCACATCGTCCAGCAGACTGGCGAGGCTGGGGGATTGCTTGATGGATTCTTCCACCTTATCGATGGAACTCATGACGGTGGTATAGTGGCGGCCGCCAAAGGCATCGCCGATTTTTGTAAGGCTGAGCCCCAGCATTTCCCGTGTGAGATACATGGCAATCTGGCGCGGTACGGTAATCTCGTGGTTGCGGCGCGGGCTTTTTATATCATCCACCGTAATACCGTAATATGTCGCCACCGCGTCCTGAATGCCATCCGTGGTTACCCGGCGGGATTCGCTATGGTTAAACAGTTCGCGCAGCGCTTCGCGCGCCAGCTGCATATCAATCTGGCGTCGGGTGAGCGAGCTGTATGCGGTAAGCCGTGTCAGGGAGCCTTCCAGCTCACGTACGTTGGTATCTACTTTCTCCGCGATCAACGATAAAATATCGTCGCCGATGAGTAAGTGGTCATACTCTGCTTTTTTCCGCAAAATGGCAAGACGGGTTTCAAAATCAGGACGCTGAATATCCGCCAAAAGCCCGCCTTCAAAACGGCTGCATAAACGTTCTTCCAGCTTGTTGATTTCTTTGGGAGGACGGTCGGAGGTGACGACGATCTGCTTTCCGGCTTCACGTAAGTGGTTGAAGGTATGGAAAAACTCTTCTTCCGTACTGTGCTTGCCTGCAATAAACTGAATATCGTCCACCATCAACAAATCCACCGTGCGGAAACGGTCGCGGAATTGCTGGTTGGTATTATTCTGCATCGCCATAATGAGTTGATTGGTAAAATCCTCGCTGGTGATGTAGAGAATCTTCATTTCGGGGTACAGCTCATGGGCATAATGGCCAATAGCATGCATCAGGTGGGTTTTGCCCAGTCCCACTCCGCCGTAAATAAAAAGAGGATTGTACGCCTTGGCGGGCACTTCGGCAACGGCAAGCGAAACAGCATGCGCAAAACGGTTGCCTGCGCCAACAACAAAGGTATCAAAGGTATATTTGGGGTTGAGCAGGCAGGGGTTTACGTCTGCCTGTTTAGCGGTCAGCTCGGTTTTTCGGGCTTGCAGCTCGTCGTGGTTTAAAATCTCCACAGTCAGCGCACGGCCGGCAGCGGTAGTCACCGCGTTCTGGATCTTCGTTAAATAACGATCCACGCCAAAATCACGCATCAGCGCGTTGACGCACTCGAGCAGAAAGCTGTTATCAATGACTGCATAAGGCTTCAAGGCGGACTTAATCCACGTTTCATATGAAACGCTGTTCATATCCTCCTTCAGTATTTTGCAGGCATTGCTCCAAATCTCTTCTGCGTTTAGCAAATCATGTCAACCTTTCCGTTAAGTGAATATTATACAATCACAGAGCGACTGGCGACGCAAAGAAAAAAACGAAAAGTGTCTGTCGCATGTGTGGGGAACCCTGCCATTTATAATTGTTGGGTGATTTCTAAGACGGTCTTTATCATATCAGAATCGAACCCGTTTGACAAGCGTGCGGCTAGGGGCTTGAAATGAATAGGAAACCAGTAAAATGACCGGTTACCTACTAGCGGTAGTAGTACTTGTAAGCGAGTACGCTAGAAATCGGTGAGGGGGAGAAAAGTTATGCACAAAAAGGAAATAATTTCCTATATAATGAATATTTATACATATGATGTGAATATAACTTTTTTATGAATTTGGAAAACCAGTGATTACATGGCTTTACAGATTTTTCACATTGGAATGTAATGAAATTGTGAAGCAATACAAGGGAAATGTAACGGATTTGTAGAATGGTAGACTAATAGAAAGCGCCATACGGCCGGATGAACAGCCGACAAGCGAAGGGTAGGGGGACGAACTGTGGCCATACCGGTGGACGCCAGGGATGTGGAACGGGTGCTTCAGCCATGGCTTGGTTCCATGCTCCTTACCGCAACGCCCATCGTCGGGCAAGTGACGGGTGTGTTAAAAGAATTTGCACCATACCGGCAAACGTTATATAACCTGAGAGATCAGGTGGAGCACGATATATTGGTCGGCATCAGCAAGGTTACCCGCGGCAGTATGTGTGTTGTACTGGACGATTATTCATCCAGACGTTTGTTTTTAAAAGACATTACATATATGACGGATGATGTGATGGGGCTGGTGTTTGACAGCCTTACGCCCTTTTCCGCAAATTTTACCCGGCTGAACGACTATGCGCTGCATGAGGAGAGCCTTTCGGTGCTACGCGTACTATACCAGAAATACGAGAAGTTTTTTACGGTGGAGGAATATGCGTTTCTCATCGCAATGATTAAAAAGATCTATCCGCAGCAGCGCTATATTGAATGGCTCAAGGAGCCGGGGATACCGCCTACGATGCATAAATGGTAAGGATAGCCGTATATTCATGGGCAGCGAAAAAATATTTTTTTCCGCTAAAAGGGAATAAAAATAGTAATATTTTCGCTGGTATATGTACGTCCGCAGATGATGATAACGCCGCCAGAAAGATAGGCGAACCTGATAACCAAACCCCCGGAATCGAAGCCCGTTTAGCTTCGCATTCGGGGGTTTCGCTGTCCGCCGTTGTACGGCAGGCGGGAAACGTGCTATAATCCATAAGAAACGGAGGAGAGCAACATGGAAAAGCTGACGGCTACCGTATTGGAAACCGTGTTCCGCAACGAGGATAACGGTTATTCGGTGCTGCATGTTGCGGTGGGACGCAGTCAGCAAACCGTAGTTGGCTCCATGCCGGAACTATCCTCCGGCGAAAACGTGACGTTTCAGGGGGATTGGACGGAGCATTCCGTATATGGGAAGCAGTTTGCCGCGAAAACTTGTGAGATTACACCGCCGGATTCCCTATCTTCAGTAGAAAAATATCTGGGGTCAGGGCTTATCCGCGGCATCGGCCCGGCAACGGCAAAACTGATTGTGAAGCATTTCGGGATGGATGCGATCAGCATTTTGGATGAACACCCGGAACGGTTGACCGAAGTAACCGGTATCGGCCCGAAGAAAGCGGCGATGATACTGGAAAGTTATACCGAGCAGATGAGCATGCGGCGCGTAATGCTCTTTTTGCAAAACTATGGGCTAAGCCCAAACCTGTCGACAAAAATTGCGAAATATTATGGCGAAGCAGCCATTGACCTGATAAAGCAAAATCCCTACCGGCTGGTGACCGATATTGAAGGTGTGGGTTTTCTGACGGCAGACCGGATTGCGCTGAGCATGGGGCTGGACCCGCACAGCGAGTTCCGGGTGCGTTCGGCGCTGTATTACCTGCTTACGGATGCGGCGATGAGCGGCGGGCATACCTACTTGCCAAAACCGCTTCTGGCGCAGCGTGCCGTGCAAATGCTGCGGGTAGAGGAGAGCTTGGTGGAAAACCAACTCACGCAGGCGTTGCTGACCAAGATGCTTATGGGCTTTCGCCTGCCGGATCAGGAGGAGGATTGTCTTTGCCTGCCTTTTTATTTTCAGGCGGAAAGCGAAATAGCCACACGCCTGCATTACCTGATGGAGTCGCGGCCCTATAAAAAGGTGACTGGCCTTTCCCAGCGGCTGGCTGCGCTGGAGACGGAGCTGAATATACGCCTTAGCCCTATGCAGCGGCAAGCGGTGCAGAGTGCCGTGCAGGAAGGGGTGCTGATTATCACCGGCGGCCCCGGCACAGGCAAAACCACCATCATCCGCTGTATTCTGCGGCTGTTGGGTGATGAGAACGATATTCTGCTTTGCGCGCCGACGGGGCGCGCTGCCAAGCGGATGACCGAGGCAACCGGCGTGGAGGCGAAAACCATCCACCGTATGCTGGAATACGGCGGCGAGGAGAATGTTTTCGTACGGGACGAGAATTATCCACTGGAAACGGATTGCCTGATCGTGGATGAAATGAGCATGGTGGATGTATCACTGATGCGCGGGCTGCTCAGGGCAGTGCTGCCCGGTACCCGGTTGATACTGGTCGGCGACGCCGATCAGCTGCCCAGCGTAGGAGCGGGTAATGTGCTGCGCGATTTGCTGCAAAGCGATGTGATCCCCAGTGTGCGCCTGACCGATATTTTCCGGCAGGATGAAAGCAGCATGATCGTGGTGAATGCCCACCGCATCAACGAGGGAGAGTTGCCTACCCTCAATGCCAAAGGCGCGGACTTCTTTTTTGAACGCAGAGTGTCCCAGAGCGAGGCGGCGGAGACGATTTGTGCTTTATTGAAAAACCGTCTGCCGAAATACCTGGGTTTCCCCAAAAAAAGCTGGCAGCAGGAGGCAATCCGCGCGATACAGGTGCTTAGCCCAACCAAGAAGGGCGATTGTGGCAGCTTGAACCTGAACCGGCTTTTACAATCGGCGCTGAACCCGGAAAAGCAGGGGGTGGACTCGCTGCTGCACGGAGAAACGGAGTTCCGCGTCGGCGATAAGGTAATTCAGACGAAAAATGACTACCAGCTGGCGTTTTTACGGCAAACTACAACCGGCGTGGAAGAAGGCGCAGGGGTGTTCAACGGAGACGTTGGGTACATAGAGGCGGTAGACCCTGCTGAACATCTGCTTACGGTTTGCTTTGATGAGGAGCGCCATGTGACCTATCAAAAACAACAGCTGGATGCGCTGGAACTGGCGTATTGCCTGACGGTGCATAAAAGCCAGGGTTGCGAGTTTCCCGTGGTCGTGATGCCTGTGGTGGGCGGACCGCCGATGCTGATGGCGCGTAATTTACTGTATACCGCGCTGACCCGTGCGCGGCAGCTGGTGGTGCTGGTAGGGCGCGAAGAAGTGATTGGACAGATGGTAGCGAACAACCATGTAGTCAAGCGGTATACGACCCTGCGGGCGCGCCTTGAGGCAATGATCGTATGAGGGAACCGTTTTACAAATTGCTCACCTTGCTGTTTCCGCAGCGTATGGTATGCCATGGCTGTGGCCTGCCGCTGCATAAACGCGAAGGCTTGCTTTGCAGCAGCTGTGCTAAGGCATTGAGTGAGTATGCTTTCCCGGTAGAAGGTGCGCCTGCACTGCCGGGTGTATATGTAGGGTTTGCCGCTTCCGCCTATGCTTATCAGGGTACGGCAGCATGGCTGATTAAAGCGCTTAAATTTCAGGCGGATTACACCGCGGCAGAACCGCTGGCCGAAGGGATGGCGGTACTTTACGCGGCGCTTCCGCAGCTGCGGCAGGCGCAGGTATGTACAGCTGTGCCAGTGCACCCGAAACGGCTGCGCAGGCGCGGGTATAATCAGGCGGAGGTGCTGGCAAAGACGTTTGCACAGCTGACGGGCGTTACAGTACAAACCCATGTGCTGATGCGCAGGCATCATCGCCATTCGCAGGTGGGACAGGGGCGGGAAGAGCGCTTGCGGAACATCAACAACGCGTTCGTGGTAGTACCGGACGCCGCCGCGCAAATTGTCGGGAAAACAATTTTACTGATCGACGATGTTTACACCACCGGAGCCACGTCGGAAGAATGCGCCAAAGTATTGGTAAAGGCCGGCGCCAACAGCGTAACAGTCCTCACGGCTTGCCGGGCATAGGCAAATCAGACGGTATGAAACGTACGAAAAACGTAAAAACGGGCCGGGTTTCGGCTTTTTAAAACGAAAAGTAGTATAATATGACCAAATATATACCTAAATATACATATGTTTTCGACGAAAAGTGGGTTTTCCGTTGAAATGCAAACGTTTGTATAGATAGAAAAAAACGGTGAAAACCCTTATTGTATAAGGTTTTTGATTATTTCTGGATTTTTCGCGTAACGTTCTTGCATTTCAGATGATGCTACTGTATAATAGGTTCGTAGCCTGATAAGGAAAGGAGGCTTTATGCAATGAAGTCTGTTAACATCAAGCTGAGCCTGGCGGAGAACGTCAAGTCCTTTGTGAACATCGTCAATCGCTATCCTTACGATGTAGATCTTCGCGCTGGACGCCACGTGGTAGATGCGAAGTCGATTCTGGGTATCTTCAGCCTCGATCTGAGCAAACCCATTACGATGGAGATTTACTCCGATTCCTGCGACGATCTCCTCGGCGATATTAAGCCGTTCATGGCTTAATGACGCGCCACCCTCTTCAGAAGGTTTAATCCATGCGTGTAATGCGCTGATCGAAACCATGATGCAGCGGTGGACAAACCGGCACCGCGATTACGCGGGCCATTCTGATTCACAATTCCGGCCCCTAGCGGGTCATGTGCGGGGCAAAGCAATGCTTTGCCCCGTTGTTTTATGCAGGAGGCGCTATGCCGATTCAATCTCCCCCACGCAAGGTATCGGAAACGGAAAATATGCTCAGGCTCCTGCTGTGCGTCGATGTGCTGGGCACGGTGTCCGCTTCGCAGTTGTGGACCTTTGTCGCCGAGCAGGAAGTAATGGATTATGTATCCATGCGGCTTTGCCTGCATAAGTTGATTACCGCAGGTGAGCTGGAGACAGGCGCAGGCGCGCTGAAGGAACAATTGTTTATCACGCAGCGCGGGCGCGAAGCGCTGACGCTGTTTGGCTCCCGCTTGCCAAACGATGTGACGATGCGGGTTCATATTGCTGCACCGGAATTTCGTGCGCGGATCATGACGAGCCAGCAAGTGCGCGCCGCTTATGAAACGGCAAGCCCCGGAGATTATCGCCTGAATCTGGCGGTGCAGGAAGGGGAGCTGCCGACCATACGGCTGCATATGGAAACAGCCAGCCGGTCACTGGCGACCAAAGCGATTCACCGTTTTGGGCAGAATGCTGCCGCCATAACGACATACCTTTATAATTTAGCTGCTCAGGCACAGCAAGCGCAGGCAGATACCGCAGAGCAGGTTTTGCCCGCTGATGCGGTTGTGGAGCATAGCGCATCCGAATACATGGCAATGCTTGTTTTACCCGGCAAGAAAGCAAGTCTTACGGTAGAATTGCTGCTGCCGACCCGCAATGTAGCGGAAAGCTTTATTCGGTATCTGCTGTCGGCAGAGCGGGGTGAAGCGATGGCGAAGAAATTAGTGGATATGATCTGCAGCGGAAAAAGGATCGGCCGGAAATAACCAAGCAGCGGCTAACCATATACCACTCTATTCAGGACTGCTTTCCCTTTGTAAGCAGTCCTGTTTTAATTCGGCAGTGTGTTTGGAAAGCTGCGCCGCTGCAAACGTGCTTTTGGCAGGTGGTGAAATCTGCCCAATAGAATCCGGCGCTTGTGTCAATGTGATGGCATGCAGATATAGCATTTTTAGCCGAATCTGCCGCCTTTACATCCTGCCATCCCTGTGTTATGCTGTGCTTACAGATTCCTGCGGGAGGGTGAAACGTGGCAAAACTGTATTTTCGCTATGGGGCTATGGGCTCCAGCAAAACAGCCAACGCAATTATGGTGCGGCATAACTATTTGGAGCGCAACCAGAAAGTGCTGATGCTCAAGCCGCGGCTGGATAAACGGGATGGCTCTAATCTGGTCGCCTCGCGCTGCGGTTTGCAATGCGAGTGCAACTATGTGGAAGAATTGGAGCAGATGGATGTAACGGCGTATGACTGCATCATCGTGGATGAGGCGCAGTTTATGACCAAAACACAAGTGGAGTATATGGTTCACGTTGTGGACGATTTGCATATTCCAGTTATCGCCTATGGTTTGCGCGCAGATTTTCGTGGAAACTTTTTTGAGGGCAGTCAGTGGCTGATGGCCTGGGCGGATACGATCGAAGAGGTGAAAACCATCTGCTGGTGCGGGAAAAAAGCAACTTGCAACGCACGTATCGTAGATGGGAAGGTTGCCAAAACAGGCGAGCAGATTGTGCTGGGAGGCAGCGAAAGCTACACAAGCCTGTGCCGCAAGCACTGGATGGATGGTAATTTAGGCTCATCCGAAACTCAAGATATAGCCTGTGAAAAAGGCGAAGAAGTTCCAACCTGATAGCTGTGTAAACAAAATAAAAAGAAACGGGGCATTCCAAATGTTTGGAATGCCCCGTTATGCTCGATATTGGCTGTATGGGAGGCTTTATTACTCTTGCATCTGCTCCAACTCATCCTGCACAAACTTTGCGCAGGCCTCCACATAAGCGGTACAGGGACGACGCTGGGTGTAGTACTCCGCAGTGCGAACCGCTGGTTTCGCTGTAGGGGTGATGCCGTGCGATAACAGCAAGTCACGGCAGATGATGGTTTTAAACTGCGAGCGGAAAATATCCGCCTTTTGCTGTATCAACGCATAGTGCTTTTCCTTAGCCTCCTGGTCGCCGGGCAGGTAGCCTTTGAGTGCGCCCAGTGCCATAGTCATGGCTAAAAAAGCGCCGCATACTTCGCGTAATCCGCCTACGCCGCCGCCGAAAGAACCGCTCAGCTTTTGCGCGGCTTCCTCCGTCATGCCCATTTCTTCATGAAAGGCGGTAAACACAGATTGAGCGCAGCTGGAACCACTGTTAAAATAATCGCTGGCACGTTCAACATAGGTTCTTTTGTCCATGCTGATCCTTACTCGTGGCTGCGGGGCTGCAGATCGACCAAAGCGTTGGTCAACTCATCCAGCCAGTCGCCGGAGAACAGCTCAATCAGCCCACGGTCGCAACCGGCGCTCAGCTTGGGATCCATCGGCACACGTGCAGCATGGGGAATGTCGTAAGTTTTTGCCAGCTCTTCCACATGGCTGTCGCCAAAGACTTCGATTTTCTCGCTGCATTTGGGGCAGAGAACATAGCTCATATTCTCAACAATGCCCAGCGTGGGGATGTTCATCATATTGGTCATCTTCAGCGCTTTTTCCACAATCATGCCGACCAGCTGCTGCGGGGTAGTCACCAATACGGCGGCATCCACAGGAATGCTCTGGAATACCGTTAGCATGACATCGCCGGTTCCCGGAGGCATATCGATGAAAAGCACATCCTTTTCGCCCCAGATAACATCCGTCCAAAACTGCTTGACTGCGCCGGCGATAATCGGCCCACGCCATACGACTGGATCGGTATCGTTTTCCAGCATCAGGTTCAGGCTCATCACATCAATTCCGGTTTTGGTGCGTACCGGGAAAATGCCGTAATCGGTGCCGCTCGCCTTCTCGGTCAAGCCAAACGCTTTGGGGATGGAGGGGCCGGTAATATCTGCATCCAGAATGCCGACTTTCAGCCCCTGACGCTGTGCCAGCACAGCCAACAGTGCGGTAACCAGGCTTTTCCCTACGCCGCCCTTACCGCTGCATACACCGATGACTTTGCGAATGTGGCTCTGCTCGTGGGGTTTTTCCAGCAGGCTTTCGGGTTTGCGGGAATCGCAGCTTTGGCTGCAGCTGCCGCAATCGTGATTACAAGTTTCACTCATGTATTTTGTTCCTTTCCGGGTGGATTATTGGCCGGGAGATGCGAAAGCGGCAACCGTATCGGCCGCTTCGGCAATCAGCTCGTCCAGCGTTTTGGAGGCTACGCCAGCGACGTATAGCCCGCAACGTTCCAGCGGTATCAACACTTTACGCGCCTCGCTGCGGCTGATGGCCGATGCGATGGCAGGAGAAATCTCCCCCAAGAGCGCGTTGGCATGCAAAATGCCAATGACGCCGACGATGATATCCGCCGAGCGGCATTGGTAGCAAATTGCGTTTTCTCCGGTAGCGCCCTGGGGTGCGCCCGCACGCAGCATGGTTGTGGTTGCGGTGGCGTTGGTACCCAGCGCGATCAGGGATGCGCCGGGCAGCCGGTTCTTGAGCGCGGTGACCAGCGCTTTACCCACGCCGCCGCCCTGCCCGTCGATTACCAACACTTTCAAAGGCGCATATCCTCCGTTTCATCCTCGGGGTGCTGTTCGCTGGAAAGGACGATTAGCCCTTCCAAGGTTTTATGATACGCCTTGAAGTACTGAATTTCAAGTGGTATCCATTCGTTTTGGAAACGTTTCAGCATCGTTTCGCCATTGCGGGTAAGGATGCGCCGCTCCTGTGCTTCGGGTGAAACCGTCATAAAGGTACAAATCGCATTAAGCTTATGATATGCAGCCTGAAAAGCAGGGTGAAGCGCATAGCTGCCTTCGATAAATACCACCTTGGCAGGCGCGGCAGCCACAGCGTGTACCTTACCTGTTTTACAATCGTATTGCCCATAGGTAAATGGCTCGCCTCGCAGCAGACCGGATAAAACCTCATTGGCAAACCGCTCATAATGGACGTTTCCGCCGGGTTCCGCCAGCCGTTGCGGCGTGCGCAGCGAAGCAGGCAAAAAGAAATCGTCCATGTGGAAAACGGCGCTGTTGTATAATTGCGAAAGAAGCGCGATCAGTGTGCTTTTTCCCGAGGCGCAATAACCGTCTAGTACGACGGTAGCACTGCCTTTGGTTTGCAGCTGTTGCTCAATGGCATACAGCAAAGGCAGCGCATCGGCAAAACGGCGCAGCACGACGCGGTACGCAGGCTGGTAGGCATTGTGGTAACGCTCGCTGTGCCGCGGCAACGGGGCATCCGGTTTTAAAAAGGGCTGTATTGCATCGCTTAGTTCCCGGCTTGTATAGGGCAAGCGGAAAGCGGCAGAGGACGGGGTGGCATCGGTACCGTATTGCCGGCATAAATCCTGCAATAGCGACAAACCATGCAAAAACCGCTGTCGGGAAGGGGAGAACTGCGCTTGCGTTACCCGCATCATGGCAGCGATGCACTCCGGCGACAAAGCCCGAACCTGCGGATGATATAAGTTGATACGGCAAAGACCATTGCCCACTGCCTCCATAGGCGATGCATCCGGCTGGGCGGTGGTTTGATCGATTTCAGCTTGAATGCCACGGACACATGCCGGTTCATCCGGCAATAAGTGTCCGCAGCCAAAAGCGTTATGATAGAGAAATTTAATCGTGTCAATCGGTTCGGCGCAGGGGTGCGCCTTCACCTGCTGAAGGAGAAAGTTTGAGTTCATCTCATACTCCGTTTATTATAGCTGTTCAGGGAAGCAAGCGGTTGTTACGCCTTGCTTTGCAGGGGGAGTAGTCTTGCACGCTCCAGCGCGGCGATCACCAGCGGCACCAATACCAGCTGTACTAAGATACCGGGCCATGCGTTGATAAACGCACCCGCAAAGAAAGCCGTAAGCGTGAAGGCTTTCGTAAGGAACAGGCTGTACAGCAGCCAGCTGACGATACCCCATACAAGGCGGCCCAGTAGCATTGCGCCAACCAGTGCGATGATAGATTGCTTGAAGCCAGCACCCAGCCGTGCGTATAGCAGACCGGCAAACGCGCCATAGGCGGCCAGTTCAAAGGCCATGGCAATGGCGGTAGGCATCAGTGGCGGCATGCCGAACAGCACGGTACGCAGCAGCGGCGCGATGAAGCCGACGGCAAGCCCCCAGGGCCATCCGCAGACAAAACCACACAGCAATACAGGTAAATGCATCGGTAATAGCGCGGAACCCAGTTGGGCAATTTGCCCTGTCAGAAATGGCATAACAAGCGCCAGCGCAAGGAAGAGTGCGCTTAGCGTAAGGCGGTAAACATCATTTTTGCGCAAAGAAAATCGCATCCTCTCGTATGTAGATGGCGGCCTTGACTCCCTTCTGGGAGTGCGATGCCTTCATGACATCCGAGCAAAGCGCTGATGCGGACATTGTAGCATACTTTGGGAATTTCGTAAACGGATGCGGGAAAAACAGGCAAGGCTCTGCCATTTTGCGTTACATGCTTATCTTTATCAATCAGCCAATGGAATCATGACACAAAACAGTTACCGTTTATAAACAAAACGATGAAGGTTGCAGTAACCCAAACACGTGGACTGTAAGTATTATATTGGTCTGAATATTGTGCTGAAAACACATCTGTGCTATAATAAATAAAATGTATTCTTTCGAGGGCTTAAACATGCAGAAACTTTGTATGATCGTTTCGCAAGGCGATGACGGTTTACCAATCCGGCGTTTAGCGTTGGAACGGTTACATATGTCTTATGGACAATTTAAAAGCGCGAAATTCAACGGCATATTATTGTTGGATGGGCAAGTGGTTCATGCGGATAAAAAGGCGCAAGCCGGACAGAAGCTGGAGGTTTGTTTGCCGCAACGCCTGGGGAAAGGATGTACCCCCGCTGATATTCCTTTGGTAGTCGCTTATGAAGATGACGATTTGATGATTGTGGACAAACCCGCTCCCATGCCGTCGGTGGCATCCAGCAAACGTGACGTAATGACGATGGAAAATGTGGTGTACGCCTATTTCAACTGCCCCGATCATTTCCTGTACCGTCCTGTGAACCGGCTGGATAAGGGAACCAGCGGCCTTATGGTGGTAGCCAAGCATGCCCATGCCCAGCAGTTTTTACAGGCGGAAATTCACTCCGATGCTTTCATCCGCGAATATCTGGCCATCTGCGACGGGTATCCACCAGAGATGGAAGGGCTGGTAGATATGCCTATTATGAAAGAAGATGGCGCAACCATACGGCGGATTGTGAGCGAAAAGGGAAAACAAGCCCGCACGCATTATCAAGTGCTGCAAACCGGGGCAGGCAGAAGCCTGTTGCGGCTGCGGCTGGATACGGGGCGTACCCATCAGATCCGGGTGCATATGCAAGCTTTGGGTTGCCCGGTGACGGGAGATTTTTTATACGGACGGGAGCATGTGGCGCTGCCAAACCGTTTTGCGCTCCATAGTTGTTTTTTACGGGTACAGACGCTGCACCACGGTATAATTGAGCGGGCAAGCCCGCTGCCAAAGGATTTGAGCGTCCTGTTGTAATCAAGCCTTGACCAGTCATGGAGGATATGCGATGAACGCAGAACAGCCAAGCGAGCAGTCTTTGCAGCAGTTGGTCGGGGATGCCGGCTATACCCTTTCGCATAAAATGCGTGCTTATCTGGATGACCATTACGAGCTGGAGCCCGTGTGGGATGACGGATGGAAGGAGTTTGTGTATCAGTGCCGTTACCGCCGTGGCGGCAGAACGCTTTGTACCTTGCTATACCGCCCGGATGAAGTGATTTGTCTGATTGTGATGGGCGCGAAGGAACGGGAGAAGGTAACGCCGGAAACGCTATCCGAGCCGGTGCGCACCGCTTATGAAGAAGCGAAGGTGTACCATGATGGCAAATGGATGTGGTTTCCGTTAAAGAAAGAAGCCATGCTGACCGATCTGGAAGCGCTATTGGCTGTGAAACGAAAACCTGTGCATAGAGTTTCGTACGGCGAGAGAAGCACGAAAGCAAGCGGATGAAAGCCGCAGATGCGGTTTTACTGAATATCCGGTTTATATCGTTTGCTTTGGAATAACATAGGGCAGCGCTTACGAACATGGTTGTCTCTTTTGATTGTTTTATGGGCTGCCGGGGTATTTTATCAGAGCGATTACAGCAAAAAGCCTGTGGTTATAAACCGCAGGCTTTTTATGTTTGGCAATATTAAAGACCGGCCGGCGGCAATGCCGCTGGCCGGCCATATGCTGAAACGATGGCGCCTATACATTGCTGTGAAGCCGAAAAACTATAACTTCACTGGAAGAGGCTTTCACATACAGCAAGTAAGGTAGGGGATGCAACTTTCGGGTTTTCCGTTACCGTTCCTCGCGGAAGTAGTTCAGGCCGCAGCTCGCGGGCTGTGCATGTTCTTTCACCTGCCGGATGCTGGCGAACACCAGCACCAGAATGGTGGCAATGTAAGGGAACATGGAGTATATCTGCATCGGCAGTCCCGGAATGGGGAAGTAGTTGCGAACCACCAGCAATCCGCCGAATACCAGCCCGCACAGCCAGGCGCGTGCCGGGCTCCACATGGCGAAGATAACCAGTGCGACCGCCAGCCAGCCGTAGCCGTTTACACAGTTGTGCACCCAAACACCGGCGCAGGAGGTGGAGGACATGGATATATACATGCCGCCCAAGCCACATAAAGCGCCGCCGACAACGGTTGCCACATACTTGTATAACGTTACGTTTACCCCGGCAGCGTCCGCGGTCGCCGGATTTTCGCCAACGGCACGCAGGTTCAGGCCTCGACGGCTTTTACTGAGGAAACGTGCCATAATCAGCATAGCCAGCAGCCCGAAATAAACCATCCAGTTATAGTTAAACAGCAGCGGGCCGATGACGGGAATTTCGGACAAACTGCCAAATTCGATGTTGGAGAACATGGCTTTGGTGGCGGCGGAAACCTGTACAAAGCCGCCCGCATTTTTGCCGATCAGCTCGCCGAAGAAGTTGCCAAAGCCCGTACCGAAGATGGTCAGCGTAAGACCGGTTACGTTCTGGTTGGCTCGCAGCGTAACGACAAGGAACGCGTAAATCAACGCGCCCAGCGCGCCTGCACCTGCTGCTGCTAAAGCGGCGATAATGGTTGCAACCATAGCCGATGGGGTACCGCCCGCGAGGGTAACGGCTTGTTCATAGCTGTAGGCAGCGCCCAGACTGGCAATAGCGCCCATGAACATCATGCCCTCGACGCCGAGGTTCAGGTTGCCGGATTTTTCCGTTAATATTTCGCCCAGTGTTGCCAGCAGCAGCGGTGCGCTGGCCAGCACGGCCATATTCACAAAGTTGAGGATATTATTCAAACCGGTCATTGTACTGTCGCCTCCTCCCGTGCTTTCCGAAAGCGGAACACAAGCCGGTAGTTGATGAAGAATTCCACGCCCAGCATAAAGAATAAGATGATGCCGATTAACATATCCGCGGCGGATTTGGGAATGCCCATCGTGGTTTGAATGCGGTTGGAACCGCGTTCCAAGACTGCGATGAAGCAGGCATAAACGATCATCAGCAGCGGATTCATCGCCGACAGCCACGCGACCGTGATGGCGGTAAAGCCCGCGCCGCCCGCCGTATCGGTGGTCAGGGTGCCGCTGGCACCGGACACCTGCAAAAAGCCCGCGAAGCCGCAGATCGCGCCGGACATGAACATGGTACGCAGAATGATGCGTGTAACATTCATACCGGCGTAGCGCGCCGTGTTGGAGGACTCGCCGACGACTGTCACTTCGTAGCCATGCTTTGTTTTGGCGAAGTACAGGTACACAAGCACCGCCAGCACCAGTGCGATGATCCAGCCGATATGTACGCCCAGCACTTCGGGCAGGCGTGTTGCATCGGCAAAGTTTCGGATTTTTGGGAATGTGGTGCCCTGCTGCTGCCAGGCCGGCTGATATTGCAGGTAAGTGATGAAGTTGATGGCAATATAGTTGAGCATCAGCGTAAACAGCGTTTCGTTAGTGCCCCATTTTGCCTTGAACACGGCGGGGAGCAAGCCGTACAGGCCGCCGCCGATGCAGGCGGCGATCAGCATGGCAACAATCAGCAGCCACTGCGGCCAGGTATCGCCGAAGTGAATCGCAATGTAGGAACAGCTGATAGCGCCGACCAATATCTGGCCTTCGCCGCCGATGTTCCAAAACTTCATTTTAAATGCCATGGTTAAACCCAGCGAGGTTACCAATAGCAGTGTGATGATTTTCAGCGTTGCCTGTGAGGAGGAGCTGAATTCCAGCACGCCTTTTTTATTAACTGCAATCAACGTTTTGCCCAATGCGCCGGAAACCATGTCCGAATACATTTGAATAGGGTCGTATCCCAACATGGCAACCAGCAGCCCGCCGACGAGCAACGCGCTGAGCAGCGCCAATACTCGGTATAAAATGGCTTTCCGCTGTGCAATGTGCGTACGCTTTACCACACGCACAAAAGGTTCGTGGGCTTGGGTCATGCGGTTTCACCTGCCTTCTTTTCGCCTACGCGTGTCATCATCAGCCCGATTTCTTCTTTGGTGCACTTCCGGGGATCGACGATGCCGCTTACCTGTCCGCCGCAGAGCACCATAACCCGGTCGGACAGATCCATCAGCACATCCAAATCCTCGCCGATGAAGATGACGGCGTTGCCTTTTTCCTTTTCGGCGTTCAGCAGGCTGTAAATACGGTAGGAGCTGACAATGTCCAGCCCGCGTACCGGGTAAGCGCAAATCAATACCTGCGGGCGGCACAGTATCTCGCGCCCAAGCAGTACTTTTTGCACATTGCCGCCGGATAGGCGCCGGACCGGTGTATTCAACCCCGGCGTGACGATGTCCAGCTCGTCCACCATGTTCTGGCAGACAGGCCGGTATTTTTTGCGGTTGATAATCATACCGCGGTTATCCTGATAGCTGCGCAGAATCACATTATCCACAATGTTCATATTGGCGACCAGTCCCATGCCGAGGCGATCCTCCGGCACAAACGCGAGTGACACGCCGCGCTGGGCAATCTGATCGGCGCGCATGCCGGTAATGTTCTCCTCAATGGTGGCGTCGCCCTTATGGTAGCGGTAAATAACGCTTCCGCTCTGGCTTTGCATCAGGCCGGTAATGGTTTCGCACAGTTCCTTCTGGCCGCTGCCTGCAACGCCCGCAACGCCCAGTATTTCCCCCCCGAACGCATCGAAGGATACGCTGTCCAGTTTGATAACGCCTTCGCGTGTCATGCAGGTTAAATCCGATACGTGCAGCTTCCGCTCTCCGCGCGGGCATGCCGGCCGGTCGATGGAAAGCTCCACACGGCGGCCAACCATCATTTCGGTCAAATCCTGCTGGGTGGAATCGGCGGTTTTTACCGTTGCGATATATTCCCCTTTACGCAAAATGGCGACGCGGTCGGAAATCTCCTTCACCTCGTTGAGCTTATGCGTAATGATGATAATACTCTTCCCGTGCGCTTTCATCATCCGCAGCACCGCAAACAGCTTGGTGGTTTCCTGCGGCGTCAGCACGGCGGTCGGTTCATCTAAAATCAATATCTCCGCGCCGCGGTACAGCGCTTTGATAATTTCCACCGTCTGTTTTTCGGAGACGGACATGGCATATACTTTTTTGGACGGATCCAGATCGAAGCCATATTTCGCCGCGATTTCCGCTACCTGCTGGTTAATCAGCTTACGGTTGAGCTTGCGGCTTCCGGCCAGCCCAAGAACGATGTTTTCTGCGGCGCTTAACACATCCACCAGCTTGAAATGCTGGTGAATCATGCCAATGCCCAGCGCGTACGCGTCTTTGGGCGAGCGAATGGTGACCGGCTGATTACAAACCAGTATTTCGCCGCTGTCCTGCAGGTATATGCCGGAGAGCATGTTCATCAGCGTGGTTTTACCGCTGCCGTTCTCGCCCAGCAATGCAAGGATTTCACCTTTTTCAAGCGTCAGGCAGACCTTGTTGTTGGCGACCACGGGGCCGAAGGTTTTGGTGATGTTTCGCATTTCCACGGCTGATTCGGGAGATTGTACGTTATTGTCCAACGCTGCTGTCACTCCTTTGCTTAGGAAAAATACCGCCATAGGGATCGTACTGAACCGACGGCTGCGCGCCCGGGTGGGCGCCCGATCGTCGATTCGGTCTGGCAAACAAAGAAGAGGGCTGCCAACGCACACGAAAGAGATCGTGGCGATGGCAGCCCTGAAACGATAGGGATATTATTCGCCGATGACCTCGATGCCTTCAAGGATGTAAGCCCAAGACGGCGCGGAAGCCGAGCCGGACTCGTCAAAGTAATCGCCCTCGGCAACTACTTCGTTACCATCCACATCAGTCAGCGGGCCGGCAAACACTTCCAGTTCGCCGGAAACGATAGCCGCACGAGCCGCTTCCACAGCCGCGTCGGTGCCTTCGGCAACGATGGACTCGTTCAGCTCGCTGATGTCGCACATGCCGCTGGCCAGATCGCCTGCCCAATCGGTCGCGATGGCTTCGCCGCTCACAACGCAGTCCACCGCGTAGGTGAGGTACTTGGACCAATCCCAAACCGCGCTAGTCAGCGAGGCGTTGGGGGCCACGGAGATCATGGAGGAGTTGTAGCCAACGTGGAAAGCGCCGTTATTTTCACAGGTGGTGGCGGTAGCGGTGGAGTCGCAGTGCTGGCTTACAATGCCGCAGCCTGCGTCGATCAGCGCCTGCGCGGTCTGCGCTTCGGCGGTAGGATCGTTCCAGCTGTTGGTGTACATCACCTTCATGGTTACGTCGGGGTTCACGCTCTTGGCGCCAAGGTAGAAGCTGGAGTAGCCGCTGATAACCTCGGCAAACGGCATGGCCGCAACATAGCCCAGCACGCTGTTGCCGGTTTCGAGGCTCTTGAGGCCGGCGACGATACCGCTGAGGTAACGGGCCTGGAAGATTTTGCCGAAATAGTTATGCATGTTGGCCAAACCGGTGCCGGCAGCCTGATAACCGGTCGCGTGGCAGAACTCGATATCCGGGTTCTCTTCGGCGGCGGCGATCATGTAGTTTTCAAAACCAAAGCTGGTGGCGAAGATGATGTTACAGCCATCATCGATCAGTTCCTGAATGGCATCCGCGCACTCGTCGGATTCGGGAATGTTGTACTTGTTGATGATTTGATCATCACGCAAGCCAAGGTCCGCCTGCATTTTTTGGGTACCCAGATCATGGTTGTAGGTGTAGCCCATGTCGCTGGGATCGGATACATGCACGAAACCGATTTTGATGTTATCCAGCGTTACCGCCTCTTCGGCCGACGCAGGAAGCACGATCAGGCTCGCGAGCATCATCACAGAAAGGACAACCGCAAAAAACTTTCTCATGTTGAAACCCTCCATTACTATTATGTTGTCGCCGTGCCTTTTTGGGCACAACGTATCAACCGAACGCCCTTGTCCGATGATTATACTGTACCATCAAAACACGAACATTGCAACAAAGAAATGCTGGTTTCCGGCTTGGGTTGCATGAATATACATCCATTGCCGGAAGAACATGGAAACGATGAAATAAAAGGATTTCGTGCAGAGAAAACGGTCTATTCGCCATGTGCGGAATCTGGCTTTGTGGTTGTTTTTTTGCTGCACTGCGGCGCTTTTACCTTGTGCTTCCCTTCGTCGCGGCGCAGCACAAACAGGTACTGCTGGAAGATACCCGCATAGGCACCGTAACCGGGAAACGGATTGTGAGCATCGTAATACTCGTCGATGACCCGCTGTATCCATACGTCCACAGGGGCGCGGGCATAGCGGCTATAAGCAAACAGCATTACGCAATCAGCCACCTTAACCCCTACGCCGTGGATGCCTTTAAGCGCGTTTTGCAAAGGTTCGTCCGGCAGGGTGGCAAGCGCGGCAAGGTTGTATGCGCCGGAGGCGACCATTTGCGCGGCGCTGCGGATATAGGAAAGGCGGTAGCCAAGCCCGCAGGCGCACAATGGTTTTTCTGCCGCTGCGGCAAGCTGCTGCGGAGAGGGAAATGTTTTGCGCGTTGTGCCCGGTATCGGGTCGCCGAAAGCATCGCAAAGCGCTTCCATGCAAGTACGGATCGCTTTTATGCTTTTACGCTGGCTGATGATGAAACCACACAGCGTTTCCCACGGGTCCTGCTGGAGAATCCGCAGCCCCCGGCCTTTTTCCAGCGCCTTTGTGAGGAAAGCATCATCTGCGGGCGCGCTGGCAAGGATAGCCTGATAGTCCACATCCAGCGCGAAATAGCTTCTCCAGAAGCCATCAAATTCTTCCTTTGAACAGTCGAACCCATAGCGGTTTTCGCCCAGCGGGGTGATTACGGCGCGGCGGCCGGACGCAATCGTTTCTATGCTGTTTGTACCTTTAAGCGGTACCATGCGGAAGCATTGCCCGCTATCCATAATTTTTTGAGGGTCAAACAAGTCGGAAGTGATTTCCACAGGCATACGGTAAAGCAACTCCTTAGCAGTAAAATAAGGGGAAAACACGTTGACGAAGCGCCCGCAAAGGGCTATGATGACCGTGTAAGGGGGCGAGAATATGCCGCTGAAAACAGAGTATGCAAACATTGTTACCCTGCAAGTGGACGCCATTGTCAACGCCGCCAACGGTGCGTTGCAAGCAGGCGGAGGCGTATGCGGCGCAATCTTCGCCGCGGCGGGATACGCCCAAATGCAGGCCGCCTGCGACACCATCGGCGGCTGTGCAACGGGAGAAGCAGTGATAACACCGGGCTTTGCGCTGTCTGCGCGCTATGTAATCCACACCGTCGGGCCGGTTTGGCAGGGCGGCGGATACGGCGAGGAGAAGCAGCTGACCGCCTGTTACCGGAACGCGCTTGCGCTGGCGATGCAAAACGGTGTTAAAACCATTGCATTCCCGTTAATTTCTGCCGGGATCTACGGCTACCCCCGGGAGGAAGCGCTTGCGGTCGCCCGCAAGGCAATCGAAGGCTTTTTAACGGAGCATGGCGATTCGCTTACGGTGACGCTGGCACTCTACCCGCCGCCCGCGTAAGCAAACGCAGTTGCCCCTTAAAGTAAGAAAGGACTGAACCCTGTGAGCAAAATTGATATTGTACGTAAAGCGATGATGGAAGCCCTGAAAGCCGGCGATAAGCCGCGCAAGGACGCGCTATCGCTGCTGCTGTCGGCACTGAAAGCAAAATGGATTGATAAACGCGCCGACCTGACGGAAGAAGAAGAGAACGCCATTGTCTATAAGGAAATCAAAGAGGCGCAGGAAACGCTGGATTCCACGCCTGCCGACCGCACTGCGATTATCGAGGAAAGCAAACTGCGCATCCGGGTTTGGAGCGAGTTTGCACCGGAGCGTATGGGCGAGGACGAGATTCGCGCCATCATAACGCAAACCGTTGCGGAGCTTGGCGGAAACCTGAGGCCGCAGGATAAAGGTAAGTTGATGAATTCACTGATGCCCAAGGTGAAAGGCAAAGCTGACGGACGGCTGGTAAACCAGTTGGTGGGTGAAGCGCTGGCTTGATGACTACCCGATGTAGCCGTCCGAATCATCCGTGTCGTCCGTCACGGGTTCGGGCGTTGCGTCCGGGTCTGGTGTGGGAGTGATTTCCGCCAGCCCGTTATTGACAAAACTGAGGGTCGCGGTACTGCCGCTGCGCATACAGGTGAGGGTATATACGCCGGTTTGCCGGGTGTATGCGCCCTCGCCGTCTTTCATGCCCTGCACCACATCGGTGACCAGTTCATAGCGCGTAGCGGGTTCGGCGCTGGATACCATCGCCATTAAAAAGGCGTAGCTGTGGTAGCCGGAAATGGCAAAATCGTTGTAGGTACTGCTGCCGTATTCCATACTGGCGGGCGCGGTAAGCGTAATATCGCATGTTTCGATCACGCCGGTTACGTCGGTTACAACGGTAACCGTAAGCACGTCGCCGTATAGGTCATAGTAGGTTTTGCCATCATTTGTGCCGCTGCTGCGCTGGGAAAGCACCATAGGCAAAAGGTGGCGGTTGTCGTTATCGTTGATGAACGTTACATCAGCCTGATAATACGTTTCAAACGTTGGAAAACTCTGCCCGGTCAATGCAAAGGCGCTTGCGGGAAGCAGAAAAAGCAGCGCGATTGCAAAAAATAAAATCCGTTTCATGGGGTACCTCCTGGCCGGGATTCCGGCGCGTTCAGCATAGCATGAGCCGCGCAGGTTTTCAAGCCGTACCGGAGGAGGCACTGCGAAATTCGTGCGGTAAAAATACAACGAAACGGAAGGAAAACGCGAAAGAAAAACGGAAATGCCAACCGAAAGGATGGGGTTGCCTTGAACGGCTTTCTGGAGAAAGAACGGATATTGCGAACCGAGGATGTAGACGCGAATACCGAGTGGAAAATCGGTAATATTTTTATCGCCATGCAGGAGGCGGGCGGGGAGCAGTGCGAGCTGCACAATTTGGGAATCAACGCCATGCGGTCGCAGAATCTGGCGTGGGTTATCACCCGTGCACACCTGCACCTGGATGTTACACCGCGCCTGGGGCAGAAGGTAACGCTTCGCACCTGGCCTAAACCGCCGAAACATGCTTTTTTTCCGCGTTATTACCAATTTGATGTGGATGGCAAGCCGGCTGGCTGCGCATCGATGCTGTATGCACAGCTCGATCTTACGACGCGCCGGATGGCAAAACCGTGGCTTGGCGGCAACGAAGAGTTAACTTGTGATTTAACCCCGCCGCTGCCGCTGCCGGGCAACGTGCCCCCGCTTACTGCGCCGGTGGAAAGCTTTAGCCGTGTTGCGCGGTATTCCGATTTGGATATTAACGGGCATGTGAACAACGCCCGGTATTTGGATTGGTATTGTGATTGCTACCCGATGGAGCACCATCAAACCTGCCGGGTGAGCGATGTATTAATTCATTATGACCGTGAAATTACACCCGGGGCGGAAGTGGCACTGGCTTTGCAGCAACAGGACAACCGGGGAGTGCTGCGCGGGGACAGCAATGGGCTGCCCTGTTTTGTGATCAGTGCGAATTGGATGAAACGGGAATAATTGGAAGCTAAGCGCCGTTACTTAGGTAGATCGAACCGAAAGGGGAACGGTGTACATGAAACGGCGGCGGGGCTTTTGGGGGACGATTCTGTTTTTATGCCTGTTGATTCCGGCGTTTGCGTTAGCGCAAACAGCCTGCGTTACCTGTGAAGGCGATGCTTTGGACCGTGTAAAGCTGCGGCAGAAGCCTTCCCCGCAGGCAACGGTGCTTGGCAAGTACTTCCGGGGCGTGCAGGCGGAGGTTTTGGACGAATCCAGCGGTTGGGCGCATATCCGCATCGGGAACCGGGAAGGGTATATGATGCGGCAATACCTGACCACGCAGACTGCTGCGGATGAAGGATTGGATTGCATGCTGTACCGGGCGGATCAGGAGACGCCGCTGCCGCTGTATACGCTGCCATCGAATAGTTCGCCGGTACTGGCGGAATTGAACACGCTTTGGCTTACGGTACTGGGCACGATCGACGAGGATTGGGCGCAGGTACGCTGCACACTGCCAAATGGCGAAACCGTTACGGGATATACTTTCAGCAGGGATATTTGCCTGCCGCAGCCTTTCAACACAGCGCGCATTACCAGCGAGAGGCTGGAAAACCGCCTCAACCTGCGGGAGAAACCGGAGCAGGCGGCTTATTCGCTGGGGCGTTACTATGCCGGTACCGAGGTGTACTGCCTGCTGGATGATTCCCCCAATCTGGATGGGTGGACGCGCGTACGGATTGCCGACCGGGTTGGATATGTTATGGATGAATACCTGTCGTATGATTCGGGCGGCTCGTACCCGGTGTATCCGCCGCTGACCTATGCGCTGCTTGACGGCACCCCGCTCTATGATACGGCTTTTACGCAGGAACCCACGGGAAGTGTTGACGCCGGGGAAGCAATGGTTGTGCTGGGGTTGGTAGATTCACGCTATTGTGTGCAGCTTGCAAAAGGCACGGGCAGACAAAGGTACCGGTATGTCGACCGGGTTGCGGTGCAGTTGATTGACCGTGCTGCCAGCGCGGAGGGCACGCTGAAAAAGAGCCAGATGCTGTATTATTCCGCGGGAGAAAATACCAGCCTGCAGCCGTGGGAGATTACTGCGCCAGCGGGTGCGCGGCTGTATGTAATGGGCACCTATGATGAGGTGGAGTTTAGCGTGCCTTCCCCTTATATCGATCGGGAGGAAGCGTGGCTGTATTGCTCCATCGAGGTGGAAAAGAACAGCTACTATTTTGCCTTTGTGCCACTGGACGCTGTAACGTATGATGAAGCGATGGCGTTTCGGATACCAGCCTTAGAAACAGATACATCCAAATAAACAGGAAACCCCCGCATTGGCCTGCAATCTATCAGGCTAATGCGGGGGTTCATACAATCGCTTTGCTTTGTTTACGCCAGTTCCCGTTCGATCAGCTTGGAGAGTGCGTACACATCTTTATCCATTTCCCGCTGGTCGGGGCCTTCGATCATTACGCGTACCAACGGCTCGGTGCCGCTGGCGCGGATGACCAGACGGCCTTTTTTTGCATACTTCTTTTCCAGCTCTTCAATTTTGGTTTTAATTTTCGGGTTCTGGTCAAAATCGAATTTCTTGCTATCGGTTACATGCGCGGCGAACTGGCTTTGTGGCATGGTTTGCATAATGCCTGCCAGCTTGCTCAGCGGCGCGGCGCTTTCCACCATGGCGGTAATCACCTGTACGGCGGTCACCAGGCCGTCGCCGGTCGTGTTGTAATCCAGCATAATCACGTGTCCGCTTTGCTCGCCGCCAAGGCTGTAGCTGTCGGCCAGCATTTTTTCCAGCACGTAGCGGTCACCGACTTTGGTTTTCTCCAGCCGGATGTTCTCTTTTCTCATAGCGATTTCCAAGCCCATGTTGCTCATCACGGTGGCGACAAGCGTATCTTGCTTTAGCAAGCCCTTGTTTTTCATGTATACGGCCAATAGCGCCATAACCTGATCGCCGTTGATGATCTGACCGCGCTCGTCAGCGGCGATCAACCGGTCGGCATCGCCGTCAAAGGCAAAGCCAACGTCGGCGCCCAGCTCGCGCACCAGCTCGCACAACCGCTGCGGATGGGTGGAACCGCAATTGTCATTAATATTCGTACCGTCCGGCTCGTGGTAATAGCAGCTGACCTGCGCGCCCAACTCCCGGAAAACGGCGGGGGCAACGTCGTAGCTGGCGCCCTGTGCGCAATCCAGCACCACATGCAAACCATCCATCCGCACCTGTGTCGTCCCCTTGACAAAATCGATATACCGGCGTGCTGCGTTGCGCTGGCGTACAGGACGCCCCACGCGCTCGCCGACGGGCATATCAAATTCCTTGGGCAGTCCGTTTACGACGATTTCTTCTATTTTATCCTCGATGGCGTCGGGCAGCTTATAGCCGTTTTTATCAAAAAACTTAATACCGTTGTACTCCACCGTGTTATGGCTGGCGCTGATCACCGCGCCCGCGTCCGCTTCGTAATAACGGGTCAGGTAAGCGATGGCGGGCGTTGGCATTACCTCAATGAGTACTGCGCGCGCCCCAACGCTGCAAATGCCCGCGACCAAAGCGCTCTCCAGCATTTCACCGCTGATGCGGGTATCCCGGCCCACCAGAATCGTCGGGCGGTGCACATCGCTTGCGAGCACAGACGCGCTGGCTTGCCCCAGCCGGAAAGCTAAATCGCAGGTCAGTTCCGTGTTGGCGATGCCGCGCACGCCGTCGGTGCCGAATAATCGAGCCATGTTAATCTCTCCTTATTGTTCAGGGGGTCTTGACCGCCGCATGGCGGAAGCATGGCGAATGAAGCGCCTGTGAACCAAGCCGTCGCAGGCGAAATAGAATTACGCTCCATTCGTTATGTTTACAAACAGTATACGCCCAAAGCCCCCATATTTCAACCTTGGGCGCATTGGGGTCATGTGTGTGTTTGTACCTTCTCAATCAGTTGTAATATAGCTTCGGTGCCGTCTTTCACCGGATAGGCAGCTATAGCGGCTTGCAGTTCATCCTTATCGTGCAATAGCTGCAAAAGCGCCCCGGTCATGGTTTGCCGGTTCATATTTTCTTGCGGCAGCACGCGCGCAAGGCCGCGCTTGCGGTAACTTTCGGCATTCTCAATCTGGTCGCCGCGCCCTGCTCCCAGCGGATAGGGCACCAGCAGCATGGGTTTATTCAGTGCCAGCAGCTCACACAGCGTGTTGCTGCCCGCACGGCTGAGCACAATATCTGCTGCGGCCAGCGCATCGGCCATTTCATCGCCCAGAAATTCAAACTGGCGGTAGCCGGGTAAATCCTGTAGCGCTGCATCCAAATTGCCGCGGCCACACAGATGCAATATATCCATATGCGGCAGTAGATCCGGCAGGCACTCACGCAGGCACTGGTTTACGCTTTGCGCTCCAAGACTGCCGCCGGTCATGAGCAGCACGGGCTTATCGCCGCTAAAGCCCGCCATGGCAAGCCCCTTCTCCCGGCTGCCCTGAAATAACGACGGCCTTAGCGGGGTGCCGGTCATTACGGACTTTTTGCACATCGAATCGGCACACTCCTGAAAGGTCGTGGCGACGACATCTACAAATTTTGCGCTGATGCGGTTGGCCAGCCCGGGGGTCAGGTCGCTTTCGTGGCAAACGGTGGGCACATGCGCAAGCCGCGCGCCAATGACAACCGGCACACTGACAAAACCGCCCTTGGAAAAACAAACGTCGGGCTTCAGCTTGCGCATGAGCAATACGGAAGAGATGGCTCCGTGCAGCACACGGAAGGGATCGGTAAAGTTTTGCAGGCTGAAATAGCGGCGCAATTTGCCGCTCTTCACTACATGATAGGTAACGCCCGGTATTTGGGCAATCATATCGTGCTCGATGCCCCGTTCGGTGCCGATGTAATGGATTTCGTACCCGGCTTGCTGCAGGCGGGGAATCAGGCTTAAATGCGGGGTTACATGGCCGGCGGTACCGCCGCCCGTTAATACAATGCGCTTCATGTGTCTGGCTGCGCGCTCCTTTATACAGAATGTAACAATTTATAATACCGCGCAACGCGGCTGCACCGCCGTTTTTCCGTATAAGTCATGATAAGACGTTACTACGGTAAAAACACGGATTTCAGGCTCCGCCACAGTATACACGAAAAGCGCAAGGATTTCCACCTCCTATGCGGGAATTGCGGTTGCATTGGGCAGCGGGGCGCGTTATACTGGCAAGGCAAAGAAAAAGGAGGACGGCCTTCATGAAATATGTACTGGTGATCGGCGATGGAATGGCGGATACGCAGCTTACGCAACTGAATGGACAAACTCCGCTGGAATCGCTGACCCTACCGGCATTCGACCGTGTTGCGGGGTGCGCCTGCGGGCGTGCGCTCACCGTGCCGCAGGGGCTTGCGCCCGGCAGCGATACAGCTATTTTGAGCATTTTTGGCAACGATCCCCGCACCTGTTATACCGGACGCAGCGTTCTGGAAGCCGCCGGTATGGGCATTACCCTGCCGGAAAACGGCATCAGCTTTCGTGTAAACCTGTGCGCTGTAGAGGATACCGAGGACGGGCTGGTGATTCACAGCCACAACGGCGGTAACATCCACGGGCAGGAAGCGCTGAGCCTGATGCACGATTTGGTGGCGCACCCGGCTTTTGCCGCGAAGATGGAAGCCGCGGGGCTGACGATTCATATTACGGATACATTTCGCCACATCGGCGTGATGGTAAGCCCGGCCAAGGATTTGGACGCCGTAAAGCTGACCGAGCCGCATAATGTACTGGAGCAGCCGATTGCGCCTTATCTGCCGCACCTGATTGCCGATACGCAGGACGCCGCAGCGCGCAAGCTGTGTGCGGATGTAAAGACGCTGATGGAAATCAGCTACGAAGTGTTGAAAGAGCATCCCATCAACATCAAGCGCATGGTGGAGGGCAAACTGCCCGCCAATATGATCTGGCCGTGGGGCGCGGCAACGGCGATGAAGCTGGAAAGCTTCGAGCAAAAATACCACAAGCGCGGCACCGTTATCAGCGCCGTACCGCTGGTGTGGGGCATTGCGGCACTCGGCGGGCTGAAAACCCCGCATGTGGAGGGCGCGGACGGGGACTTGGATACGAATTATGAAGGCAAAGTGGAGCGTGCCTTGACCGCACTGTTGGCCGAGGGGGACGATTTTGCCGCTGTACACGTGGAAGCGCCGGATGAGATGTCCCATGCGGGCAGTCTGGAGCGAAAGCTGGAAGCGATACGCAGGCTGGATACCCGCGTGGTTGGCCCGCTTCTGGACCGGCTGACCCAAAGCGGAGAAGATTTCCGCCTGCTGCTGCTGAGCGATCACCCAACGCTGCTTACAACCCGCACCCACGACGGTTCGCCCGTGCCCTACGCGATATACGATAGCCGCACAGTGGCCAAGGCCACCGCGGAAGGGAAGCCTGCGCCCAGCCGGAAATTCAGCGAAAAAGAATTTGCGGCCGAGCCCGTGCTGGACCCCGGCACAAAGCTGATGAGCGCATTGTTTGAACAGCTGTAAACCATTGTTCGTATACATTTGTTGGCTATAACAAGTGATGATCACGCCTATGCCCAAAGGAGGGACGCGCCATGGCAAAGCTGCGCCGCTTTATCTGGTATCTGGCAAGCCGCCTGCTGCTGCTTACGGTGCTGCTGGGTCTTTGCACCGTTACGTTTTACTATGCGATGAACGCAACGAATATCTTCATCGTCATCAAGGACGGCATGGCCAAGCGTGCACAGGTGATTATGCTGATGGATGAGGAAGTTTCAGAACTGAACAAGTATTTTCAAAGCAGTTACTTGCAGCGCGATGAAAACCTGTTGCAAGCCGAGGAAGGCGAAAGCCCCTACCTGTGCTATACGATTCGCGGTATTGACCACCGGCTGGATTTGATGTCCATGTGGTGCTGGCCGTGGGATACCACCGCCCGCGCCGAGTTTGTGGAGCGGATACCGCGTATCGACGGACGGCTGAATACCGAATATACCGAGACGGCAAAAGCGCTTTTTGGGGAAAACTACGAATCCCCGCCAACGTGGCAAGCCGGGCGCTACACCGCTACGCTGGTAAAGGAAAATAACCAGTGGCATATTAAGAACATCGTTTTAAAGGAAACACTGACCGAATAACAAAGCGCGTGCATACATAAACAGCAATCCAAAAGCCGCCCGAACCTGAAAAAGGTTCGGGCGGCTTTTAAAGTATAGGTTATTGAGCAGCTTTATTGAGCGTATCCACCAGCGGACAAAGCTTATGAAGGCTTTCCAGGCAGTGGTCTACATAAGGTGTAAACTGTGTGGTAAACGGCAGCAAATCGGGAATCATCACGCAGTGCGCGCCGGACGCGCGTATTGCCCGCACACCGCTGAAGCTATCCTCCACACCAATGCACTCTCCGGGCGTACAGCCCACGGCGGATGCGGCTGCAATGTAGATATCCGGGGCGGGCTTGCCGTTTGGCACTTCGCCGCCGCAGACCAACGCATCAAAGCATGCGGCAATATCCGGCATGGCGGCAAAATACTCGGTGACCAGCGGCCGCTTGGTGCTGGTTGCCAGCGCGATTTTCAAGCCGCGTTCTTTAAGCCCCGTCAGGCATTCCATCAGCCCAGGCTTGCGTGGGATGGAGCCGTTTTGATTATACTCGGAATAAAACGCCTTGAAACGCCGCATTACCTCGTCGTAGGGAAAATCGTCGCCAAAAGCGCGGCGGTAAATGTGGATGGTTTCGGAGTTGGGAAAGCCCAGCGTCGTCAGGTAAAAAGCCTTGTCGATGTTGTACCCCATTTCGGTGCCGATCTGGCGCATGGCTTCAATACCAAGCGCTTCGGTATCAAACAGTACGCCGTCCATGTCGAATAAAACTCCGCGTATCATCAGTTTCCTCCTATCTGTTGGGTAACGGGTTACAGTCCGGTTTCCAGCGCGGCGCGCAGCCCATCCACCGCCGCGCTGACAATGCCGCCCGCATAGCCGGCGCCTTCGCCCAGCGGATAAAGCCCGGCAAGCGCGCTCTGCCTGTTTTCATACCGCACAATCCGGACGGGAGAAGACGAGCGGGTTTCCGGTGCGGTCAGCAAAGCATCCGGGTGGTCGAACCCGCGCAAACGCTGCCCGAATCGTGGAAGGGCAAAACGCAGGTTATCAGTAATAAAGGTTGGCAGACATTTGGCAATATCAGCTGGCACAACCCCCGGCTGATAGCTGGGGCGCACGCCGCCAAAGCTGGTGGAAGCTTTTCCAGTCAAGAAGTCGCCGACGCGCTGGCAGGGGGCTTGGTACCCGCCCGCCATTTGGAAGGCAGCCTTCTCAATCTGCCGCTGCAGTGCAATGCCCGCAAGCGGCCCATCGCTGCCAAAATCGGCAGGATGCACGCCAATCAGAAGCGCCGCGTTTGCGTTTTCCCCATTGCGTGCGTGCAGGCTCATTCCGTTTACGTTCAATCCGCCCGTTTCGCTACTGGCGTTAATCACCTGCCCGCCGGGGCACATGCAAAACGTATAAGCGCCGCGCTGATCCGGTGTGTGCACGTTCAGCTTGTATTCGGCAGGCGGTAACGCCGCGTGGCCTGCCGTGGCGCCGTATTGCGCGCGGTTCATAAGCGCCTGCGGATGCTCGATGCGCACCCCCATGGCAAACGGTTTGGGCTGCATGGGCACGCCAAGCTCGTGCAGCGTGGCGTATGTATCCCGCGCGCTGTGGCCGATGGCCAGATAGACCGTATCGGCAGGGAAATAGGTGGGTGCGGCAGTGGCGGAGGTTTGCGCGGTAACGCCCGCAATATGCCCGCCGGCAACTGTAAAGCCGGTCACCTTATGGCCGAAGAATACTTCGCCCCCCTGCTCCAGCAGCCGTTTGCGCATTTCTACCAGTACAAGGCGCAGCACATCGGTGCCGATGTGGGGCTTGGCCGCGGTTAAAATGCTTTTCGGCGCACCGCAGGCGGTGAAGGTGCGCAGTACAAGGCGGATGTACGGATCGTTTAACCCGCAGGTCAGCTTGCCGTCACTGAAAGCGCCTGCGCCTCCCTCGCCAAAGAGCACGTTGCTTTCCGGGTCCAAAATACCCTGACTGGCAAGCAGGTTTACATCCGCCGTGCGTGCTTCCACTGGTTTTCCGCGCTCCAGCAGTAGGGGCTTTGCGCCGCGTACGGCCAGCCCCAATGCACAAAACAGCCCTGCCGGACCGGCGCCGATCACCACCGGGCGCGGCCTGTCGGCGGGGTAGGCAGGCGGATGGAGGGTAAATACATCGCGGTTTTCAACGGCATCATCCGGCAGATAGGCAGCTTGATTTGGCCGGAAACGTTTCGCCAGCGCTTCTTCGGCAGCGGCGGACTCCAGGCGCACATCCAGCGTCAGGGTAAAATGCACGTCGCCTTGATCGCGTGCGTCCACGCTGCGTTTCGCCATTTGAGCGCTTTGTATGCTGCTTTCCGGCAGACGCAGCTGTTTTGCGGCTAACCGCCGGTACAGCGCGTCGCTTTCCTGCGCTGCTTCCGCCAGCGATAATTTGAGTTGATGTACCCGCAGCATAGTGTGCCTCCTGTACCGGCAAAGCATAGGTTTCGGCCCGTAGTAACGCGGGCAGCCGGCAGGGCTATCCTACCATAATAACGCTATAGCCGCAAGGCGCATGAAGCATGGAAAACAGGGAGGTAAATCGATTTCTTTGCAATTGCAAAAATCTTGGTGCCGCCGCGGAAACGATTGACAGTACCCACCCCGGATGATAGACTTACGAAGGGAAAGTTGTGTGGCTTCGCCGCGCGGCTTGTTGTTTATTAACGCTTTGCCACTGTGCTTTTCACGCGGGATTTCCCGCTCTTTTGGAAAGGGGACCGCCGTATGCCGATGTGGGATGAAACGAGCGGCGCACTCCAACTGAGCCGCGCTGTGCGGCTGTACGCCCATATGCCGCAACCGGAGTTGCAAAAGGCGCAAACGGCCTTACACAACGGTGATGACTGGGTAGAAGAAGCATGCACTGAGACGGATGAACCGCCTCATGAAGCGATACTGTTTTTACCGCAGGCAAAGGTGCCGGGCGGCAGGGTCGCCTGCGTTTGTTTTTTACGCGGCGGCACCCTACACGCGGTGGAAATGTCGGTGGTGGCTGTGGGGCGCAGAAAGCACTGCACAGCCGCACAACAGCGCGCTTTTTTATTTCAATGTCTGCGGGCGGTCGACCCGGCGCGGGACAGCCAGCGCGCGGTCATTCTGCGCTGCCTGTTCGGCACGGTGATGGTGGCAACCGATCCGCACAGCGGCGATGCAATGCTCCGCTTAACCTACCGTTAGGCATGGCAAAGCACCGCAAAAACGCGGAACCTTGTTCCGCAACACCAAGGAGGGAACTGCATGGAGGGCAAACTAACGCCAATCATGCGCGATTATTTAATCCGTTTTCAACAAAACGCCATTAAGGAAACGGGGCGCAGACCCCTTACGTATAGCCGGACGCCTATGGATGAGAAACTGGTGTTATCGGGCTGCCAGCGGCCGGGCTACGTTTTTTGGCAGCCGATCGCGTGGACGGACGGTCAGGTGCCGTTGGGGGAAAACGCCGGGCTGTTTCATCAAACCATTATCGAATACGTTTCCATGTGCCAGTTTTTAGAGATCCGTTTTCAATTGCCGGTAGCGCCGATGAACAGTCCGCTTAGCTTTATGTACGGCAGGGTGTTTGAAACCTACAAGAATACCGATACCACACCGCCTGCCCAGGCGTTTGACGAGGCTGTTTTATATAACCGCCAGAATCCGGAGGAACCGCTGGCCTACTGTATGGCCGCAACGTGCGACGGCGGAGCGCCCCTGTTGATTCTGCTGCAAGCCGAGGATGGGCAAATGTTCGTGAAACGTGCCGATCAGGATGCGCAACCCCTGTACTGTAAACTTACGGTCGACCGTTTACTGCCCAAGCTGCAATTTGTGTACGATTTCTAATGTCCCTTCGCTGCTTTGATACGGATGTGTAAAAGGAGCTTCTCATGGATTTGACTGCCAGCGGCATCATTGGTTACGCGGGTCTTTCCGCGGACGTGTTGCTATCTCAGGGAAAAGCGCTGTTTGCGCAGGCGGACCCGCCTGTTCCCGTACGCTTTGATACCTTTTTGCCGCTGTTTCCGGTGGAACTGATCCAAAATATGGAATATGTTGGGAGCCGCGCTGACCGCGGCGCGTTAATCGCGTCCAGCGGTTTTTCAGTAGACCCCACCGAGTATTTCCGCAAATTGTATGAGCAGCAGCCAAAACTGTTTACCGGGGATAATTACTTGCGTAATTTCTCCTACGACGGCCGTTATATCGGGCGTGGCGCGATGACGGTGGACGCCGTTTGGGCGGAGGCATACCCGCAGTATCATCCCTTTCTTGGGGACAAATTGGCGATCTACCTCATTGGCGGAGGCTCACAGGCGGTGGCTATTCCTGAAAGCGTGTACCCGCGCGGGGGCGGTATGCTGGCTGCGATGGAAGAATCGCTGGGCATATCGGAACACGCGGAGGATTACGTGCGCTATGTACGCGGGCGCGTTGCAGCCGGGGATACGTATGATGCGGAGAGCTTTGCAGCCGCCTACCTGGACGATCGGGATTTGCCGCCCGTAACGTTGACCCAGCGTGATATTGCGCGTGCCTTGCAGGAGCTTTCGCTGCTGAAAAGCCTGCATGGCGATACGGCGGCGGCCCGCTACTATACGCAAATTGCGCGCCGTGCGCGGCGTGTGAACCAATACGTACCCATGCGCTATGCGTGTGATGTTTTTACCGAAGAACCGGAAGAACGCAGAACGAAGCGGCTGGCGCAGCTGTGCTTTGCCGAGAACGATTTTATCAGTGATTTATGGGTACCCTATAACGATTTATACGCGTTTGTCGATTCCAAAACCCTGTCGCTGGACGCTAAAGCCTTTTGCACGCGGTTCCAGATCGCGCCACGCTATGATGCGCAAACCGGTGGCGGCCTATACCCGGATACGGTGCGCGTTGCCACGGTGCGGGATGTAACGCTGCGATTGCTGACCAGTTTCGCACAGAACAATTCCGCCTATGGAAAAAGCGGAACGGGTAAGCCTTCCCGGGCAATCTGCATCCCGGACAGCGCCGAGATGATCCGCCAGCGCAAGGTGGCGCTGGAGAAATGCGCAATCGTAACGGTAAACCACGCGGTATCCGCGCAGGAATACCGCAAAATGCTCTGTTTAGCCTGCTTGCAGGAGCGTAAAGGCCGCTTGATTGACGCGATGTACCGGCGGGAGACGATACTGGCGCAAATCGATCCGAAAGCCTCCGCATATCCGCAAGCGGCAAAGCTGCTGGATTTGCGCGTTGAGAAGCTGGAGCGTTTAATCCGGTGGGAAACCGCGCAGCGTGATACCGCTACGGGTAATGGATACGATGCGGATATCGCGTATCTTCGCCGCGTACGGGACGGACGGGAAAGCAAGATTACGGAACCGCGGGATGCGGAACGGGAAGAAAGCATCGAAAGTGGCTATGCCATGCGCGGGAATACGGTGCATAAGGGATACACGCTGGTGGTGCTGCCCAATGAAGAATTTCAATTGATGATCGAAATGGACGTTGAGGAAGACGCGCCGGATGCGGCCCTGTCCGGACGTGAGCCGGACGTGGACGACGGATACGAAGAAACCCTGCCGGAGGACTTTGAGGAAGCGGACGAGACCGAATTGGCAGAACTGCTGTCGAAAAAGGCTGCTTATCAAGCGGCTGAGAATCCTGCGGCGGAAATTCCGGTGGAGACGGATGATGAACCCGTGGAAACTGTGGTCGAAGCACCGCAGGAAGCATTGGATGAAACGGAAACGGGAAATTCGGATGTTATAGAGGAAGAAACAGAAACCGTAACGCAGGAGACATTCGTATTAGCGGCGGAGGATGTTGGCCAGAATGACGAGTCTGTATCTACGGAAAAGCCAGATGTGAACGCGGGAAATGAAACAGATGGAAGTACACCGATAACCGAAGTGGATACATCTGCTGTGGAAGACAATAAGGCTGAAATTGCAGACCGGGAACCCCCTGCCGCAGCGCCCGCGCCAAAAAAAACGGAAGAAGCTGCCCCCGCAAGTGAAGAATTTTCTGCAACGGAGGACGAACAACCCGCAGAAAGCCAGGCGGAGCTGGAAGAACAGCCGCAGGCAGCGGAGGCGGCGGAACCGGAAACAGACGCGGCGTCTCAGCCGGAAGAGACGAAGCACGGCGGGGAAGGGCATCCTGCGGTCAGCATGAAGGAGCTGGCAGGGAAGCTGCAAGTAAAGCCGGGTAAAACCCTGCCCCTTCCACCGAAAGCAAACGGGCAGGAAACACCGAACCGGATGACATCGCTTCTCAATAAAAAACAAGATTCTTAAACCCTATACAGGCAGTGTTACGGCGCATGCCCTGCGCCGAAAGGAGCAACCATGTATCAAACCACCAATACTCGCGGCAAGCAAATTGCCCGGGAGGTTACCCTGCGTGATCCCAGTGCGTTTATCTCGCTGGTAGGCGCGGACGGCAATGGTAAAAACGCCTTCCTGCCGATGGGGGACAGCTTGCTCAGCCGTCATTTGCTGCTGCTGGGTGCGCCGGGCACAGGCAAAACCAATATGATGTTCCACCTGTTTCGCAACCTGCGCGTCAACCTGACCGACGAAGATGTGTTGGTGGTTTTTGACCCTTCGGGAGAATATTTTTCGCAGTTCGGGCAGCAGGGCGATATTGTGTTTGCCAATGACCAACGCGCATCCGACGGCAGCGGCGAGGGGCAGTGGAACCTGTTTACGGAACTGACGGACGATGATCGCCTGATACAGGATGCGACGGCGCTTTGTGTGTCGCTTCTGCCGGATTCCAATACGGAGGCAAGCAGTGCCAAAACCCTTGCGGCGGCGCGGGATTTACTGTTGGCGCTGATGGTGTATCTCAGCCGTCAGGAGGATGCGACACTGCGCAACAACGAAACATTGCGCGCACTGATCGACGATTTTGATCCGGAAAGCATGCTGGCGATTCTGGACAGCCTGCCGGAGCTGCGCACGACGGGCATGTATTTGAAAGCGCCGGAAAGTATGGAAACACAAAGTGTCATCGCCCTATTAAAAAAAGCGGGCCGCGAGCTTTTGCAAGGGCGGTTTGGCGCGGAAGGTTCGCTGGGAATCCGGCGGACGTTGCGGCGTAAAAAAGGCAAGACGGTTTTTATTTGCGGCGACAGCGGTTTAACTGGCGGTGAAGTATATGCTACCCTGCTGGATTTATGCTTGCAGGAAGTTCTTTTCCGCGCGGAGAATGAAGGTAACGTCTACCTGCTGATGGACCATATAGGTGTTTTACCGAAACTACATTATTTACAGGCTGCGTTGCAATTCGGACGTGCCAAAGGGCTGCGGCTGATGCTGGCAGCCCGCGGCGCTGCGCAGTTTTCCGGGCGGTACGGTGAAACGGATGCGCAGGACTTGCTGGCGGCGTTTGGCACCGTTGTTGCATTTGCGCTGCACGAGGGTGCGGCACGTACATTCGTCAAAGAGCTGTATGGCACGGTACGGCTGGATACCAAGCCGGATACATACCTGATTGGGGACGAGGAACTGGCCACTTTGCAGACGGGTGAAAGCATCGTGGCGACCTTCCAAACCCTGCCTTTCTATTTCCGTATGAAGCGCTATGGCGCATAAACAATAACCGCTAAACTGGGAAACTCGCAATAAATAACAAATACAAGGAGGAACACACCATGAAACTGACACCCCATGATATTGCCAAAATGCTGGATCACAGCACCCTGAAACCGTTTATGACGCAAGATGACATACGCGAAGGCTGCGAAACCGCGTTGAAATATGACACCGCAAGCGTATGCGCCCGCCCCGCCGATATGAAGCTGGTGGCGAAAATGCTGGCGGGCAGCGATGTGCGCGTGTGCACGGTCATCGGGTTTCCGCACGGCAACCACCTGCCGGAGATAAAACTGGCAGAGTCAAAAGCGGCACTGGACGACGGCTGCGAAGAACTGGACATGGTTATTAACATCGGCCGTTTGATTGCCGGAGAAGACGACTATGTGCAAAAAGAGATCAAGGATATTTGTGATCTGGCGCACAGCCGCAGCGCTAAGGTGAAGGTAATCATTGAAACCTGCTACCTGACCGACGAGCAGAAAGTGCGCGTTTGCAAACTGGCCGCCGCTGCCGGTGCGGACTGGGTAAAAACCAGCACAGGGTACGGCTCGGCTGGCTGCAAGGTGGAGGATGTAAAGCTGATGCGCGCAAGCGTGCCAGAAAATTGCCAGGTCAAAGGCTCTGGCGGCATTCGCGATTTGGATATGGTATTGGCAGTTCGCGCGGCGGGCGCGACACGCTGCGGCGTATCCGCATCCGAACCCATAATGGCAGAGGCGGAACGGCGCTATGCGCTGGGTACGCTGGAAGAAGTGCAAGGCTAATTAAAACGGCGCTGCGGCAACATCTGTACGGGTGATGCCGCAGCGCCGAATTTATTGTGTTTTTACTTGACAATCGACCGTTTTTTTTGGTATTATCTTTTTTGGCATCAATAAACTCCGCCAGCCCCGGAACGTTTATTGGACAGGCGCGCGTTTGCTGACCATCAAACGCCGCAAAGAGCGATAGCTTACATTCCTTGAAGGAGGAAATCAACTTGAAAACGTACATGGCCAAAGCCGCGGACGTGCAGCGTAAATGGTATGTTGTAGACGCGGAAGGCGTTGTGTTGGGTCGTCTTGCCTCGCAGGTCGCATCGGTGCTGCGCGGAAAGAACAAACCCACTTTCACCCCCCATGTGGATACGGGCGATTATGTAATCATCATCAACGCGGAAAAAGTGGTGCTGACCGGTAAAAAGCTGGATCAGAAGGTATATTACAGCCACAGTGGATTCCCGGGCGGCCTCAGCGAGACCGTTTACCGTCACCTGATGGAAGACAAACCCGAGTTCGCCGTGAAAAAAGCGATCATCGGTATGCTTCCCAAGGGACCTCTGGGCCGCAAGATGGCGAAGAAGCTGCGCGTATACGCGGGTTCCGAGCACGAGTATGCAGCCTGCAAACCCGAGATGCTGGAACTGAAGTAAACGGACGCAAAGGAGTTAGATTACCATGGCTAAGGTTGAATATAATGCCGTAGGTCGTCGCAAAAAGGCGATTGCCCGCGTCCGTCTGGTCGCAGGCGACGGAAAAATCATCATCAACAAACGCGATTTGGATAACTATTTCGGTCTTGAGACCCTCAAGATGACCGTTCGCCAGCCCTTGGAACTGACCAAGGCGGGTGGCGAAATGGATATTTTGGTCACCGTCACCGGCGGCGGCCTCACCGGTCAGGCGGGCGCGATCCGTCACGGCATCAGCCGCGCGCTCATCAAGGCCAATCCCGAACTGCGCGACAGCCTTAAAAAGGCCGGGTTCCTGACCCGCGATCCGCGCATGAAAGAGCGTAAGAAGTACGGCCTCAAAGCCGCGCGTCGTGCACCCCAGTTCAGCAAGCGCTAATCTTTTTACCGTTTGCAACGGGAATATCGACACAATTGGGGAGCTGTTCGCCGGAATGCGGACGGCTCCCTTTGCTTATAGGCAGGGGGAGGTACGCGTATGCCGGTATGCTATCTGGTAGGGGCGGGTACGTTTACCGCGCGGGACTTTGCGCCCGGCGCGAATGATTTTGTGATCGCTGCGGATGCGGGTTACAACGCACTGCGCAAAATGGATGTAAAGCCCGATTTGCTGGTGGGGGATTTTGATTCGCTTGGCGCTTGCCCGCCGGATGTTCCCACGCATACATTTCCTGTTGAAAAAGATGATACCGATATGGGCCTTGCGCTGAACGAAGGCTGGGTGCGCGGATACCGGGAATTTATGTTTTATGGCGCGGATGGCGGACGGATGGACCACACGGTGGCGAACCTGCAACTGCTGGGCGGGCTAAGCCGCAGGGGCGCGCATGCACGAATGGTATGCGGTACCTACGATATTTACACCGTTACAAATGGTACGCTTTCCTTGCCACCGCGGGAGAAAAGAACCATTGTTTCCGTGTTTTGCCATGGCGCAAAGGCCGCAGGCGTTACACTGCGGGGACTCAAATTCCCGCTTTTAGACGCAACGCTGACCTGCGACCATCCGCTGGGAGTCAGCAACGAGTATGAAGCCCCCCTTGCGGAAGTGACGGTTGCGGAGGGAACCTTACTTGTTTTTATCGCTTTGACCATGAAAGCGCACGAGGAGGAACAACCGCTTTTGTAGTTTGCATGTTTTCGACGTTTTGATGTGGTTTTGTGCAAAACAAAACGCTTAAAACGCAGCAGCTGCGCGTGGAACGGTTGCAATTCCACGCCCTGTGCGCTATACTATGCCGTGGATAAGAGCGCGCAGGGGAGGCGAAGCGAATGCGGTTTACGATGATCTGCATCGGTTCCACCGGCGATGTAAAACCCTATGTGTTGTTGGGAAACGAATTGCAAAAACGCGGCCATGATGTCGCTATATGCGCCTTTACGGAATTTGAAACGCTGGCCAAGAAAAACGGCCTGCGTTTTTATCCGTTATCAGGGGACGTGCATGCTTTTATGAGCAGCATTATGAAGCCCGGCACGAAAGGCGTTTCTTATTTAAAACAGATACGCTCCATTTTTCTGGAGATATTATCGCCCTTTTTACACGATCTGGAGGCTGCCTGCACTGATGCCGAAGTGATTGTATCCACCTATTTTGGTGAAGTGATCCAATCTATTGCGGAGCAAAAGGGCGTACCCTTTATTAAAACCCATTACTTTCCCATGGACCCGACCGCGCAGATGCCCATTTCATCTGCTCCGGGGCTGCGGATGGGCCGGGTATGGAACCGTACCAGCTACATGCTGGCTTATTTAATGGTCAGTACGCTGGAAATGTACTATCTCAAGAACTGGCGCAGAGGGAACGATATGCCTGCACGCAGGCTGCGAAGCGCGCCCAGAAACCAGATCGGCGGATGCCGTGTGCCTGTTTTGTATGCCATGAGCCCGCTGCTGGTATCCCGCCCGGCGGATTGGGATGATAATATTTATATGACGGGGTTTTGGCTGGATCAGCAGGAAACGGAATATGAGCCGTTGCCGGAACTGGCTGCCTTTTTAGCGGCGGAGCCCAAACCGGTATACATCGGGTTTGGGTCGATGACCAGCGGAGACATGCAGGAGACGCTTGGCATCGTTCTTGAGGCGGTAAAGCGCAGCGGTATCCGGGCGGTGCTGGCCACCGGGTGGAGCAACAGCGAAACCGAGGATTGCGATAGTGTGTATGTTATGCGGCAATATGTGCCGCACGATTGGCTGTTTACCCGTGTCAGTGCGGTAGTCCACCACGGAGGCGCAGGCACGACGGCTTCTGGCTTGTGCGCCGGAAAACCAACGCTTGTCATTCCCTTTGGCGGCGACCAGCCGTTTTGGGCGCTGCGTGTACGGCTATTGGGCTTGGGGCCAAAGCCCATCCGGCGGGAGAAATTGACGGCGGCGAAACTGGCGCAGGCGCTGACCCGGCTGACCACGGAAGATAAATACCGGGTTGCGGCGGAGCGAATCGGCAAGCGCCTGCGTGCGGAGAACGGCATCGGTAACGCTGCCGATATTATCCTGCGCGAAGCGGAACGCTGGCCGGCGGAATACGAAGCCTGTTGCGAACGAAAGCGGGTTAAGCGCCATGGTTCACAACGATACAGGCGGGGTAAACATAAACTAAGGCACAAGCGTGTTCAGTAGACCGCGCCGACAGCCCCGACCCGCAGTATGACGACTGCAGAAGGTAGGTTACCAGCATGAAAGACCAAAAATTGACCCTTGCTGACTTAAAACCTGGTGAAAGCGCCGTGGTGGATACCATAGGCGGTGCCGATGCGCTGCACCGGCGTTTACTGGACATGGGCTTAACGCCCGGCGTAAAGGTGTTGCTGCAAAAAACAGCGCCCATGGGCGATCCGCTGGAGATTCATTTGCGCGGCTATGCGCTGACACTGCGCATTGACGACGCCAAAAAAATCGGCATCCGGGATGCAAGCGGGAAAGGCAAGGAGCAGGAATGAGCTATACCTTCGCATTAGCAGGGAACCAGAATAGCGGTAAAACAACCCTGTTTAACCAATTGACCGGGAGTAACCAGCATGTAGGCAACTGGCCTGGTGTGACGGTTGCGCAGAAAACCGGTACAATGATACACCACCATCATGGCAAGCAGGCGCACATCGGCCTGCCCTCGCTGGGAGGACACCGTTACCGGCACAGTGTACAGCAGGAAGAACCGTCGGGCGGCGGCCACGGCCCGCTGCGGGATGGCCACGGCCCTCACGGCAGTGGAAAAGGCATGCATAAAGACGATAGCGGCATACTGCAGGGTCTGCCGGAAACCTATACGGACGTAAAGATTGTTGATCTTCCGGGCATTTATTCTTTAAGCCCCTACTCGCTGGAGGAAATCGTAAGCCGTAACTATATTGTAAAAGATAAACCGGATGTGGTGATCAACTGTGTTGATGCCACCAATATGGAACGAAACCTGTACTTAACCCTGCAATTGCTGGAGCTGGGCCGCCCTACCGTGGTAGCCCTGAACATGATGGACGAGGTGCGCAGCCGGGGTGACAGCATCAATCTGGCGAAGATGGAAGAAATCCTCGGCGTGCCGGTGGTTGCAATTTCCGCCCGGAAACGGGAAGGATTGGACGAGCTGGTGCGGCGTGCCATGGAACTGGCGGAAAATAAAACGCCGCCGAAACGGCTGGATATTTGCGACGGTGCGGCTCACAAAGCGCTGCACGCTATTCGCCACTTGATTGAGCCGCAGGCAATCGCTGCGGATGTACGCCCGCGGTATGCGGCGACCAAGCTGTTTGAGGGCGATGCGCCCATGGTGGAACAGCTGAACCTGAGTGCGGAAACCCGCCATATTGTGGATGAAATCCTGCTTGCCATGGAAAAGGAACTGGGCATGGAACGGGCGGCTGTAATGGCGGATACCCGTTACCGGTTCATTGAAAAGCTGTTGGCTGCCTGCGTAGTACCCGGCGGTGATGAGCAGGGCAGCACAAGCGACCGCATTGATAGCGTATTGACACATCAGGTTTTTGCCATTCCCGTGTTTTTGCTGATGATGCTGCTTGTTTTCTACATCACCTTCGGCCCTATCGGGTCTTGGCTGGCGGACGGGTTTGCCGCGCTGGTCAACGCGGGGATTGATGGAATTGCGGTGGCGCTGGCGAACTGGAATGTGGCGAAATGGGTGCAAAACCTGCTGGTTGGCGGCGTGCTGACCGGTGTGGGCAGCGTGCTCAGCTTCCTGCCCACCATCCTGATTCTGTTTTTACTGCTCTCCATTTTGGAGGATAGCGGCTATATGGCGCGCGCGGCATTTTTAATGGACAAGCCGCTTCGTAAAATCGGTTTGAACGGGCGCGCGTTTATCCCCATGATGATGGGCTTTGGCTGCACGGTTCCTGCCGTAATGAGTGCGCGCAGCATGAATACCCAACGGGATCGCCGGTTTACCATTATGCTTACGCCGTTTATGAGCTGCGGTGCGAAGGTGCCGATTTACGCACTGTTTACCCGGGCGTTCTTCGGCGGCAATCAGGTGCTGGTGATGAGCATATTTTATCTCGTCGGTATCCTGATGGCGGTTCTGGCCGGGCTGGTGCTGAAAAAGCTGATGTTCCACGGCGACGCTTCGCCGTTCCTGATGGAATTGCCGAAATACCGCTTGCCCACCATACGCAACGTGGGACGGCAATTGTGGGATAAGGGAAGCGATTTTGTTAAACGTGCCTTTACCGTCATTTTTCTGGCGACGCTGGTGGTATGGTTTTTACAAAGCTTTACCTTCAGTTTGGAGGCTGCGCCTACGGTGGAAGCCAGTATGCTGGGCTCCATTGCCGGGGTGATCGCGCCGGTCTTTGTACCCGCAGGCTTTGGCAACGTTGCCGCATCCACTGCGGTACTCACCGGTATTATGGCAAAAGAAAGCGTGGTAAGCACGCTGGCGGTCATCAGCGGGGTGGATGCGCAAAGTGCGCAAATGCTCACGGCGATCCGCGGGGTATTCCCGTCGTCTCTGGCGGCGGTATCCTTCCTGCTGTTTATACTGCTATACATGCCCTGCGTTGCGGCGTTTGCCGCCATGCGGCGGGAAATGGAAAGCGGCAAGTTCGCGCTGACAACGGTGGCTTCCCAAACGGCTCTGGCATGGGTGGTAGCTACGGTGGTGTACCAGGTTGGGCGGCTGCTGGGACTTGGTTAACAGTTTGATTGGAAATTTAAAGACAGGACCTTTTGGTAAAGGAGAATGAATATGCTGGGAACCACCTTATCCATCGTACTTCCGGTGGTGGTGATCGGCTACGGTGTTTGGCTCGCGATTCGGCTGATTCGTAACCGTAAAAAAGGCGTTGGCTGCAGCGGCGGCTGCGGCAGCTGCCCCTACGCAGGACGCTGCCATGAACAAAGCAATGTGGAGAAGAAAGGCAGCAAACATGACTGATTCCCTGCGCTTATACGGCGTGGTAACTGATTCCATTGTGGATGGGCCGGGGTATCGAACCGCAATTTTTACGCAGGGGTGTCCGCATCACTGCCCAGGCTGCCATAATCCGGACAGCCATAACCCGGAAGGCGGTACGGTGTGGGCGCTGGGTAAAATTGAGCAGAAATTTACCGGCAACCCGTTGCTGTCCGGCATTACGCTTAGCGGCGGAGAGCCCTTTGCACAGCCGGATGATTGTGCCGCACTGGCAGAGCGCGCCCATCAAAAAGGGCTGAATGTTTGGACCTACACGGGGTATACATACGAGAAACTGCTCAAGATGGCGCAGGAGAATCCTGCGGTAACGGAGTTGCTTGCGCAGACCGATGTGTTGGTGGACGGCCCCTTTGTGCTGGCGGAGCGTTCGCTGGAGCTGGAATTCCGTGGCAGCCGAAACCAGCGCCTGATTGACCTTGCACGTACACGTGCCAGCGGTGTCGTTACGCTGTATGAACCGCCTGAATGGTGCTAAGCATTATGCCCGGCCCTCTCACGTGAGAAAGACGCATGAAAAGGAGCGAACCTGATGCCCAAACGCCTTGCGCTGCTGGCTACCGGGGGAACCATTGCCTGCACGGAAACCGAAAATGGACTGGTGCCTACCCTTTCCGCCGCCGATTTGCTGGCGCCCATTCAGGATAGCCTGCCTTGTATTGTCGAGCCGCAGGATGTGTTTTGTCTGGATTCCAGCAACATGCAGCCGGAGGAATGGAGTAAGCTGGCCAAAGCTGTGGATAAAGCGCTGAAGCATTGCGACGGTGTTGTGATTACCCATGGCACAGATACGATGGCTTATACGGCTTCGGCGCTGACCTACATGCTGGCGGGCGTGCCTAAGCCGGTTATCCTTACCGGCTCACAGCTGCCGCTGGTGCACCCCCTTACGGATGCGCGCGGTAATTTGCGCCGCGCATTGGTCGCCGCGATGCAAGGCGTGCCGGGGGTATATGTATCGTTTGATTATAAGTTGATTTCCGGCGTGCGCAGTGTGAAAACCCATACCACGGCGATGGATGCGTTTTCCAGCATCAATGCGCCGCTGGCGGGGTATTTTGACGCGGAAGGCGTGCATTTTGACCACCCGCAGCTTTTTACGCCGGACAGCGGCGCGAAAGACGGGTACCGCCTGCGTGCCAAGCTGGACCCGCGTGTGATGCTGCTCAAGCTGGTGCCGGGTACTTCGCCGGATGTGCTGCGCTTTGTGGGTGAAGCCGGATACCGCGGGTTGGTGATCGAGGCTTTTGGTATGGGCGGTTTGCACTATATCCGCCGGAATCTGGTGGCCGCATTGGGCGAACTGGCGGAAAAAGGTGTTTACGTGCTGGTAGTTAGTCAATGCCTGTATGAAAAAGCGGATTTACATGTATATGAGGTGGGCCGCGGTATGATGCGCGAGCAGGTGCACAGCGGCCGGGATATGACGACCGAAGCGGCAGCCACCAAACTGATGTGGGCGCTGGCGCAGGAAAACACCACCGAGCTGCTCAGCCATCCGGTGGTGGGGGAAATGATCGCCTTATAATGCAATAGAAAACAGCCGCCGCACGCCATTCGTATGGAATGTGTCCGTGCGGCGGTTTTTTATGCTGTACGCGTGAATTTATTGGTTTTGTGCGGCGGTATCCTCGCTGTCCATGCAGGGGAGACGCACGAAAAAGTGGTTAAGCTTTATCCCGTCTGATTGCGCCCAAATCCGGCCCTGATGCTCATCCACAATGCTTTGTGCAATGGCCAGCCCCAGCCCGTAGCCTTTTTCCTCCCCACGGGAACGATCCGAACGGTAGAAACGCTCAAAAATGCTCTTGCATTCTTCGGGCGGCAGCGGGGTACCCTCGCTGGTAACGGTCAGCAGCAATTCTCGCTTACTAAGCCCCTGCATGCGTACGCGGATGGGCGAACCCGGGTTGCTGTATTTCATCGCATTATCCAGCAGAATATCAACCAGTTGACGCAGCCTGTTGCCATCGCCAAGGACGGTGCGGTTTTCGTCGATCTGGCAATCCATGGTGCGCCCCAGGTCAAAAACAGTGGGTTCCAGCGTAAGGGTTGCTCCTGTAACAATATAGCTGAAGTTTACCGGCACGCGGCTTGCGAGCACCGGGGTACTGTCCGAGCGGGCCAATGCCAGCAAGTTTTCTACCAGCCCTTTCATTCGCTGTGATTCTGCGCGGATGTTGTCCAGCCGGTTCTTGTTCTTCTCATCCGTTACCACGCCGGACGCAATGAGCATATCGGTGTTGGAAAGCACCACTGTCAGCGGTGTTTTCAGCTCGTGGGATGCATCGGCAACAAACTGGCGCTGCTTTTCCCACGCCTTTTCCACCGGTTTTACCATCCACCGTGACAATAACATACTGACGATGAAGAAAAGCCCGATTGCGCCCAGCCCGATAATGACGGAATAGATTATCTGTGCGCGCAGGGAGTTGCGTTCCACATAGGTATCGGAGAAAAAATACGTGGTCTTTCCCTCGTCGTTCACCATCCTGCGGTAGCGAAGATTATAATCGGACGTTAAGCCGTCGTTTTGGGTTTGCCCGGTTAGTGCTTCGGTTATGGATAGCAGCTCATCGTCGGTAACGTAATAAATTTGATTACGGATAATGCTTACGTCTCCTTCGGGGCTGATGACCACCATAGCGGTTGGAACACCCATCAAGGAGGTGTTGGGTATGGCTTCATCAGGCGCTTCATCGGCAGGCGGCGTATCCTCCGGGGTCACTTCGACGGTTGCCGTATCATCCTGACTGGACGAATCCGTCGGCAGTTTATTATCGGCATGGCGCGGATCGTTGAAATTAAAGGAGTTTATGCTCCTGCGTTCATAATCGTTTTTCGATGTAATGAAAAGACTGACCAAAATTGCGATTAGAAACAGGCAGACGACTGCCATCAGCGCAAAGATCAGCTTTTTCCGCAGCTTTTGAATCATGCTTTACTTTCCTCCAACCGGTAACCCATACGGCGTACGACGTTTAAGGAGACGGCAGAACGGAGCAGCGACAATTTTTTCCGCAGAAACGAGATGTACGCTTCTACATTATTATCGCCCGCTTCGCTGTCGTATCCCCATATTTTTACCAACAGCGTTTCCTTGGAAACGATGGCGCTTTGGTTGATCATCAACAACCGCATAATTTCCAGCTCTTTTGCGCTTAGGGTCAACACCCGCTCTTTACAGCGCAGCGCGCCCATGGAAGGGGTCAGCGTCAGATCACCGAAGGTGAGCCGCTCGGGGGTGATTTCGCCCTGCCTGCGGATAATGGCGCGCAGACAGGCTAAAAACTCTGCATTTTCAAACGGCTTGGTCAGGTAATAATCTGCGCCGAGGTCCAGCCCATGTACACGGTCCACCAAGTCCGACTTGGCGGTTAGCATCAGCACCGGTGTTTGCACCCCATCCTGCCGCAGACGTTTGAGCACCTCAAAGCCATCCAGCTTGGGCAGCATCACATCCAGCACAATGGCGTCGTAGATGGCGCTTAGCGCGTTATCCAATCCCTTTTCGCCATCGTGCGCCACATCGGTGATGTAGCCGTCCTCTTCAGCCATGTCGGCCAGTGTGCCTGCCAACCGTACTTCATCCTCAATGATCAGGATGCGCATTGCTCCGCCCCTCTCCCTGTATACCGGTCATCGCGGCTCCCGGCGCTATCAGTGTACCACAAAGTAACGCGCTTTGCCGCTGAAAGTATCATAATTGTAAAACCTGAAACGTAGCTGAAAATATTTACCTTTTTTTTTCAGGTTATTTTCAGCTTGCCTCGCTATACTGGCAACGGAAACAGGGTCGGGGGTAAAAAGCACGGATGATCCTGTGGATTCCAAGGACCGAAAAAGCAGGTCTTATGTGCCGCTTTAAGCAAGCCGAAGTAAGCCCGGCGGAGATATCGAGCGTCTGATTGACGCCTGATAGCAATAATCCGCTGGATACCGCGCCGGCACGACTCATGCGGCAGTTTCCTTTGGAAAGGTGATGGCACGATGCCGGATCAGAAACAACACAGGAAAAAAGTAATGATGCGGGTATTGAAAACCATACTCGCGCTGGTGATCGTTTGCGTAATTGCGTTGGCTGCCTGGATTTATCTGGTGCCGATGGTTACCGCGGATGCCGTAACGGTGTATAACAGTTACACGGTTGCAACCGGGGACATCAGCACAACCAAAAGTTTCAGCGCCAGCCTGAGCGTAAAAAAATCCGAAACCTTTGCCTCCGCTGAGGAAGCAACGGTAAAGGAGATTTACGTACAGTCCGGCGACGAGGTGCAGGAAGGCGATTCGCTGATCCTGATGTCCACAGGCGAATTGTTTGCCGCCAGCTTTGACGGCGTGGTAAACGAGATTCGCGTGGATGTTGGCGACTGGGTATGGCCGAATTTCACCGTTGTACAGATTTGCGATTTGGAGCATCTGGAAGTCAGCATGGATGTGGATGAATATGATATTGAAGAGCTGACGCTGGGTGAGAATTGCACGGTAACGGTGATTTCTTTGGGGATCGATTTTGATACGACGATCGCGCATATCAACCGCGTTTCCCAATCCTCCGGATCGGTTGCGTTTTACTCCGTCACTTGCGACCTGACGGTGCCGCAGAACGTACTGCCTGGCATGCAAGCCACTGTTACCATCCCCTCGGACTCGGTGCAGAATGTAACGCTGGTGGATATGGCGGCGCTTGCCTTTGATGGTAATGGAAACGCGTACGTACTTTTGCAGCAAAGCGACGGCACTTACGATAAGAATTACGTGGAAACCGGTATCACCGACGGTATGAATGTGGAAATCGTCTCCGGGCTTACGCCGGGGCAAACCGTGTACGCGGAAGCGGGCACAGAAAGCGTTGGCGCCACGGTGACGTTGGAAGACATTTACAAAAGCATAGTTGGAGAAACCGTTGTCATCAACGATATGAGCCGATCCAGCGGCGGGATGCCCGGTATGGGCGGCACCGACGGCGAAATGCCGGACTTCAGCACCATGGATGGCGAAATGCCGGATATGAGCAGTATGGGCGGCAGCGGGCCGCAGTCGGTGGCTGATGAAACCCAGACTGGGGATGCAACCGACTTCCAAACAGATACGGGGACAACACAGGGGCCAAGCGGGGAGGCTTCCACCACTGCGGATAGCGGCGGACAGGAGACAACCGCGACCGAAAGCCCGACAACGAACGTTGAGGAGGGGAGCGCCAATGTTGAATAAAAAACTGATTGCGCTGGGGCTGTCACTGTTAATGCTGTTGCCTGCGTTTGCCATAGCGGAGGAAGAGCTGGAGGGCAGCGTTGTAGCGGGCGATACCATTACGGTTACCGCGCCTTATGGCGGAACCATTCAATCCATCTCACTTCGCGAAGGCGCGTTGATTAACGCCGGCGATGCGGTGGCAACCATACAGACAACCAAGGTACTGGCGCCGGAGGATGGCACCGTACGCGGGATATTTGCCCAAGAAGGTGATTCGGTCGATAATGCAACGATCATGTATATCGCGCCGGTAAGCAAATATACCATTAGCTGTACGATTGATAAAGCATATGATTCCATCGATACCAAATATGTGCGTATCGGTGAGACCGTATATATCAAAAATAAACGGGATGGCACGTACGAGGCGGTCGGCACCATTACCTCGGTGGACGGCAGCAGTTATACGGTGCAAACCAGCGCCGGTGAACTGTATATGGAAGATACCGTATACATTTACCGCGATGCGGATTACGACACCGACAGCCGCATTGGCAGCGGTACGGTAAGCCGTACGTCGGAATTGTCCATCAGCGGCACAGGCAGTTTATTGAAACTCTACGTGCAGGACGGCGAGGAAGTAGAGCGTGGGCAGCTGCTGTGCGAAACGGTGGAAGGCACGCTGGATGCGCTGGCTGCATACAGCGATACCATTACCTGCGACGTTAGTGGTGTGATCGCGGAAATCAATACATCGGCCGGACAGAGAGTATCCAAGGGCGATGTGCTGATGACCGTGTATACGCCGGATAGTTACCAGATCGAGTTCAGCATTGACGAAGACCTGCTGACGGCGGTTCAGGTGGGCGATACGGTCAATATCGTCTTTAACTGGAAGGAAGACAGCGGCGAAACCATCCAAGGTACGGTGACCGGAATATCCTACATCAGTGAGGATTCTTCTTCCGGCACAACGGACGAAAGCGGGGGTTCCAGCACATCGTCCGCGACAAAATATACTGGCTACATTGCCTTTCAGCCGGACGATACCGTGCGGCTTGGCATGAGCGTAACGATATCGACGATTGATGAATAATCGGGGGGAGCAATCATGAAGAAAATCATCGCTTGCACGCTTTCGTTCTGCATGATGGTTACGATGGCGACATTTGGGAGCCCGTTTACACTGGTGAATGCGATAGCGGAATCGGTGGCACAGGAGACTGCTGCTTCTACCCAGGCTACTGCCACACCTGCACCCCAGCAGACGGCTACGACGGTATCTGTTGTTGTAGCCGATAGCAGCACAACGGCCGCGGCGGCGACAGCAACCCCTGCGCCGCAGGTGACTGCAACACCGGCAACGCAGGAAACAGAAAGTGAAACAACGCCCCAGCCTGAGGCGTCTGTCGAGCCGGCGGCTGCGCAAGAGGCCGATACAACAACAGAACCGGAAACGACAGCCGACCCGGAAGCAACGCTTGATCCCGACGCGACAGCGGAACCGGAAGCGACTGTCGATCCCGACGCGACTGTAGATCCGGAAGCAACGCTTGATCCAGAAGCAATACTGGACCCGGATGCAACCGTAACGCCGGAAGTGACGGAAACGCCTGCACCGACGGCTGAACCGAACGTGGGCTCCGGCCCTGTATGGATCACAGAAGGCGCGCATCGGCGCTATGGTGAGTTGGATGAGCTGCTGCCGATCGCAATGCTGAACCATGATACGATCTTCATCTGCACGACCTCCGTTATCAAGCTGACCAATTACAGCGCAAGCGAGCTGGGTTCGGTCGGTTTCGGGATTGACGAGGATGCGCTGGGTGAGGATTATTGTGATGGAAAAACCGTTATTATCTCCGCCATCAGCAAAAGCGGCTCCATGTACGAAGATACTCTGTATATATGGGTCGGGAAAGCATCGGACATTCCATCCGCAGCCGATGCGCTTGGGGATGCGGTGGATTTAACCGGCGATGAGGAAGTGCTGGAAACTGAAATCATGGTAGATGCTGCAGGGTTTACCGCCGGCGAGGTGTGTACCCCCAGCTTTACTCTTACAGCCTACCCGGAGCTTAGCGACGGACAGACCTTTGCGGTCGTTAAAGATGGCGGAGATGCTTCGGCTATTGCCGGGAATACATACCAACCGACATCGTCCGGTGAATACCGCTTTGCGGTTTTAGATGCGTCCGGCACGCTGCTGGCGCGCTCAATGGCCTTTGACGTTCTGTACGCTACAGCCGAAGAGCCGGAAGTAAGCACGGAACCTGCCGCAAGCACCGAACCGGAAACAACCGGGCAGCCCGCAGCAAGCGAAACGCCGGAAACAGCTGGCGAACCGGATGCTACGGTAGAACCAGAAGCCACGACTACCCCGGATGCCACAGTGGAACCTGATGTTACTATTGACCCGGACGCGACGGAGGAACCAGAAGCCACCACTGATCCGGACGCGACAACAGAACCGGAGGTCACCGTTGACCCGGATGCTGCGGTAGAACCAGAAGCCACCGTTGACCCGGACGCGACGGAAGAACCTGCTGTGCTGACGGCGGATGATCTGCTGGACGGTGTAACTCTGGGCGATTCCCCTGCGGATACAGAAGGCCCGGAACTTACAGTGCGCGCCTATGACTATTCGGCGGATGTGCTTTCGGCGGTAACGCCTTCTTTTGAGCTGACCGGTGCATTTGCAGCAGATGGCTATACATACGGCGTATCCATTAACGGCAGCGAAATTGCGCAGCTGGTTTCCAACCTGTATGCGCAAACGCAGAGCGGCGATTATACGCTGGTGTTTTACATCCTCAATGCGGACGGTGAAGCAGTGGCAGCTTCCAGCAGCTACCACACGGTGCTTGATTTTACGCAAGCGTCTGGCAACAACGAAGCGTGGATGCAGGTGGGCAGTGTAAAGGTGTATGGTACGCTGGCATCTCTGCTTCGGCAGGCGGACAGCGGCGCGACGATCTATCTGCTTACATCTGACGTCATTGAATTGAGCGACGCGTCCAAGTTGAGTTCCGTCAATCTGGCGCCGGACCCGGACGTGTTTGGCTCCGATCATTGTGTGATTGTATCCGCGGATGATCCGGACGGGGAGTGAGTAAACAATGAAGAGATTTTTAAAACCTATTGCATGGCTGCTCGCGCTTTGCCTGCTGGCAGCCAGCGCGCCCTGTGCTTTGGCTGATGATGCGTATGTATGGGTCGGTATGCTGCTGGATACGTCTTTGCCCAGCGCCGCAGCCTCTACGATTACCATTACTTCAGTCAGCGTTGGCGGCACGGCACTGCCTGAAAGCGCTAGTAACGATGTATGGTTCAGCGGCGGCACGGTTTCCATTGTGTTTAGCGATACGGAGACCGACAACACCTACACGTACGATGTTTCTACCGACGGAGGTGTTACTTTCGCGGCAACGGGGCTGAGCGGTGGCTTTACGCTGGACAGCCTCGGGTTATCCTCCAGCACAACACCGTACAGCATGGTGTTTCGTGTCAACGATGCAGCCGACTCCACAAACAGAGCTGTTTCCAGTATTTATTATGTGTATGTCGATAACGATGCGCCTGTACTGCTTTGTAAAGCGGGTACGGATAATACCCTTAACTTCTACGCGGGCGACGATGTCAGCGGTTTCAGCACGGCGGAGTACAACGTAACCGTGACCGCAAGTGAAGCTTCGCCAACCTGGATTAAACTGCTCACGGAATACGGGCAGGGCGTGTACACCGCGGTTATCCAATACAGCGGTGAAGGCACCATCCCGGCGGGCACACTTGGGGTGCGGGACAAGGCTGGCAATATTGCTGTTTGGGGCGAGGATATTATCATCTCGGCTACCGGCGGCATAAGCGGCGGCAGCACTATGAGCAGCGGGGGTTCGATGAGCAGCAGCGGCGGGTCTTCCTCTGCTACGACATCCCGAACGGTATACTATGCCGCCAATACCGATGACGATACGGTCACCCCGTATAATGGCGTCGATTTGGTGGTGGAGAACGGCAATATGTCCGCGCTGACCATCGGCGACCAGACCCTAAACCTGACTTTGCAGCTGTTTGACAGTGATTCCGGTGTTGTGTATACCAGCTACCAGCCGGTGTTCAGCGCAAGCTTTGCCGATTGGAACGGCAGCGGAACCACAACCAGCGACGCGGAAGACGACAACGATATGGATACGCTGGTGCTGACCGCTTCGGACGCGGAAACGTCCGAGGATGCCGATTATGCTTATGAATGGACCTTTGACGGTTCTGTTTATAAAAAACTTGCTGCCAGCGGCATTGATTACCTCGTATTCTCCGATGGGGACGGCGCGATGGCACTGTCTACGGCAGGGTTTACGGCTGGGCTGCGTTACAACATGTATCGCGCTGCGGGGTTATCCAGCAAGTCGTTCGTCTACACGGTACGTATGGGCGAGAGCGGAATGCAGATGCAGGTAACCGTAGATGGTGAAACCTATACGATGACGGATGACGAGACCAGCGAAATCTATTATTACGACCTGTATATGGGTACGATGGATATGCTGGATTACCCCTTCGGGCAGGAAAGCGGTCAAACCGATACTGACGACGGGCGCAATGGATGAGGTGAAGCACAATGACCGAGGCGGAAAAGAACAAGAAAATCAAAAAGAAAAGGCGTGCCAAGCGGTTCAAAAAGCTGATCGGCTGGTTGGTATTTCTGGCGTTGCTGAGCGGAGCGTTTTACCTGTTTGTCCTGCCGGATCTCAACGCGAGCGCTACCACCACGTATGATAGTTATACGGCGACGCGCGGAACCATATCCAATTCGCTTAGTTTCAGCGGATCCATCAGCGTTGTGAACGATGAAACCATGACTGCGGAGTCAGACACGACGGTGCGTAAAATCTACGTGGAAGAAGGGCAGGCAGTTTCTGCCGGCGATAAGCTGATTCGCCTGTCCGACGGTGAAGTGTTCAAAGCGGATTTCGATGGGGAAGTCAATGAGATATCCGTGGAAGAGGGGGACGAAGTCAGCGCGAACGCCAGCCTGATTGAGATTGTGGATTTCAGCAACCTGAAGGTGTCCATCCGCGTGGATGAATATTCGGTTACGGATTTGACAGTCGGCGAGGCGTGCACCATTTCGGTTACGGCGCTGGATCAGACGTTTGACAGTACGATCACTCATATCAACCGCATTTCCTCCGGCGGCAACTCCACGGCGTACTACACCGTTACGGCGGAGTTTTCCGGAACAGAAAACGTGCTGCCCGGTATGCAGGTAACCGTAACCATACCGGAAGAGGAAGCGGACAACGTGATTGTACTTAACCAGGACGCCCTTAGCTTTACCAATGGCAACAGCGCTTACGTGCTTATGAAAAATGACGATGGCGATATGGAACAGGTCGCCGTGGAACTGGGCGTGGAAAACGACAGCTATGTGGAAATTACCAGCGGGCTGGATGAGGACGACGTGGTATACGTCGTAGTGGAAAACACGGCTACATCGTCCAGCGGTCTGGCCAGCCTGTTCTCGTCGCTCACCGGCAGCACTACTTCCACATCCAGCACCAGCGGAATGCCCAGCGATATGGGTAGCAATTTCAGCAACCGCGACTTCAGCGGCGGTGGTATGGGCGGCAATATGGGCGGCGGAATGCCTTGATGAGAGGATGACGCGACATGAGTGAAAACAATGAGATCTTTTTCCGGATGCGGGAGATCATTAAAAGATACCCGCTGGGAGAAGACGAAATCACCATCCTTAAAGGCATCAGCCTGGATATCAACCGGGGCGAGTACCTTTCGGTACTCGGCCCCTCGGGAAGCGGCAAATCCACGCTGATGAACATTATCGGCTGCCTGGATAAAGCTACTTCGGGTGAATATATTCTGCATAACAGCGCAATTGACGATCTGGACGAAAAGGAACTGGCGCAGATTCGCAGCCGAGAAGTCGGTTTTATCTTCCAAAATTCGCAGATGCTGCCGAAATTGGATGCACTGAAAAACGTTGAACTCCCTCTGATTTATGCGGGTGTGCGCCCGCGCGAACGTGCCCGCCGCGCCGAGGAAATGCTGGAAAAGGTAGGGCTGGGCGACCGTTTGCACCACAGGCCCAACATGCTGTCCGGCGGCCAGCAGCAGCGTGTCGCCATTGCGCGTGCGCTGGTAACCAACCCAACCCTGCTATTGGCTGATGAACCGACTGGTGCATTGGACCAGACGACCGGCCACCAGATCATGGAGCTGTTCCGGCAGCTGAACGACGACGGCCATACCATTATTATGATTACGCATGATTTGAACGTTGCAAGAAACGCCAAGCGCGTTGTGAATATTATTGATGGCGAGCTGACGGAAGTAGAGGAGGCGACGTTCGCGTGAAACGGTTTTTTCACCGGTTGTTTGGCAGTTTCTATATGTTTACGGAAAGCGTATCCATGTCCATTGGCAACATTACGCAGAACCGTCTTCGGTCTTTCCTGACCATACTGGGTATTATGATTGGCGTTACGGCTGTTATCGCCCTGATTACAACGGTTTCCGGCGTATCCACATCCATATCCGATTCCTTTACGTCCATGGGCGCGGGTACGATGACGGTATCGGTTACGGGTAACGATATGCAGGGCGGCCTGACCAGTGCTAACATGGATGAAATTACACAGCTGGATCATATTACGGGGGTCACGCCCAGCGTATCGGCGACGGTTACGGTGGCGCGCGGCAGCAACTACGAAAGCTCCATCTCCGTATCCGGCAAAAATGATTATTATTTTGCAACGAGCGATTCCATTACCCGCGGACGCGCGTTTAACCAGATCGATATGGATACCATGGCTCGTGTGTGCCTGATCGATGCAGATATGGTAAGCGAGTTCTTTTACGGGGTAGACCCGATTGGGCAAAACCTGTATATCAACAACTTAAGCTTCACGGTTGTCGGGGTGATTGATACCAGCGATGATGAATCTATATCGGAAATGGTTTCCGGTGCCAGCGACATCTACATACCGTATACCACGGTGCTTAAGATGAACAGCGAAACGCTGGTTACCTCCATTACCGTCTATATTGATGATGCGGATGCGTCCGACGAGGTACAGACCACGATTGGGAATTATCTGGATTCGCTGTTCAGCTATGAAGATGATACATACGAAATCACGACCATGGACAGCATACAGGAAACGATGGACAGTATGCTTTCGATGATGAGCGCGCTGCTGGGCGGCATCGCCTCTATATCGCTGATTGTAGGCGGCATCGGCATTATGAACATGATGCTTACCAGCGTAACCGAGCGCACTGTGGAAATCGGCTTGAAAAAAGCGATTGGGGCCGAACCGGGGCAAATCCAGATTCAATTTCTGATTGAGGCCTTCCTGTTATCTATGATCGGAGGCATTATGGGGGTTATTTTGGGGATTGCACTATCGGCGATACTCTGCCAGGTGATGGGTACGTCCTTTACCTTGTCATACAGCGCCATCGCGCTTGGCGTGGGCTTCTCTGCCGCGGTCGGCATCCTGTTCGGCTGGTCGCCTGCGCGCAAGGCCAGCAACCTGAACCCAATCGACGCGCTCAGGCGTATGTAACCGAAGGAGGAAGAACGATGAAGAAAAACATCCTGTTCGTGGCGCTGATCCTTGCGCTTTGCGTTGGACTCATCAGTCCCGCGCTGGCGGAAACGACCTTCGACGGCACGGTGGTATCCAACGAATCGGTCAGTGTTACGGCGCCCTTCGGGGGCACGGTCGCGTCCTTTCATCTCCGGGAGGGGGATGAAATCAACACGGGCGACGTGATCGCGCAGGTGGCTACCACGAAGGTATATGCTTCCACCGACGGTGTGGTTAGCGGTATTTTCGGTCAGTCCGGCGACGCGGTAGATGACGTAGTCAACCGCGTGGGCGCTGTGCTCTATATTGAACCCAGCAACAAATACACCATTACCGCCGATATTCAAAAAGCGTACAGCAGCAGCGATACGAAATATGTCAACATCGGCGAAACCGTGTATATCAAAAGCTATTATTCCAGCAATGGCAATACGGCGGTCGGCATCATCACTGCGACGGACGATACCTCCTATACGGTGGAAACAACGTCCGGTGAACTGCTGATGGAAGAATCGGTATATATTTTCCGTGATTCGGATTATTCCAGCACTAGCCGCATCGGTAAGGGCACTGTATCCCGTACGGCGGAGGTGGCGGTAAGCGGCAGCGGCAGCATCTTGTATATGCACGTAGCCGACGGCGACACAGTCACCCGCGGACAGCTTTTGTTTGAAACTGTCACCGGTACGCTGGATGGCCTGTATGCCACCAGCAACGAAATTATTTCCGATGTGGATGGCATTATTGCATCGGTAAGCATCTCAGCCGGCAGCACCATTACCAAGGGGGATACGCTGCTTACAGTGTATCCGCAGGATGAAATGCAGGTTGTGATCGACATTGATGAGTACGATCTGGTGGATATTCACGAGGGCGATCAGGTGCTGATGGAGTTTAATTATGACGATTCGGACGATAGCATGTGTTACGGTACCGTATCAATGATATCCCATGTCAGCACATCATCCAGCTCGTCCGATGTGGCGTATGAGGCCTATATTGACTTCACCCCGAATAATAACATCCGTTTGGGGATGAGCGTGCTGGTCAGTACGACGGAGGATGAACAGGAACCGGATGAAGAGCTGACTGCGGATACGCAGGCGGAGGATATGCCGCAGGATATGCCTGCTATGGACGGCGAAGCCCCTGCGCAGATGCCTGCCGAGGCGGTGGAAGAAGCGACAACGGATTAAATTTCTATACTGGCAGCAATGCGCTAAATAAAAAACGCGCCGCATTCCTCCCTGTGGAGATTTGCGGCGCGTATCGCTTTAGCGATGATTGCCTGTTTACGAAAGAAGAGCATAATAAAAAAGCAGTTCGTCCGGTTAAAACGAACTGCAGCCTGCGAACGATCCGAATCCGCAAAAGGAGAGTTTACACTCAGCGGGCGGTTTTCTCGGTACGAAGTTTCAGTTCTTCCAGGCATTTATCGCAGATCAACTTGCCTTTAAAAAGGTTCACGTCGCGAGCATCATTGCAAAAAATACAAGCAGGATGATACTTCTTTAAAATGATCTGGTCGCCTTCGGTGAAAATCTCAAGTGTATCTTTAATCGCAATATCCATCGTCTTGCGCAGTTCGATGGGGATAACGATACGACCAAGATTGTCGAGCTTTCGTACAACACCGGTTGATTTCATCATGATTAGCCTCCTATGGATTTATACAGTACAACGGCATAATTTTACTGAATCCCCAATATTATGTCAATGTCACAAGTGGGCGAAACAGGCACGGGTGCAGGAATTGAAAAAGCCCGATTTTACAGGCGTTTCGGGGTCTTTCGTTTATGATGGTTGTGAAAATGGACGTTTCGGTTATGTTTTCGGGAAAATTTTCGTTAAAAATTTTCGGGAAACGGCAAATGTTTTCTTTACGGACATTTTATTCATATTTTGTTCATGATACCGTGCTTTTCCGCTGCGTTGACAAGCAGTATAAATGTTGTATAATATACATACGCAACGAGCGGAAGAGTACCTGTGCACGAACGCCAAAGAGAGCCGCGGCAGCTGAAAAGCGGCGCGTATCCGGCATGGGGAACATGGTCCGGGAGCGTCCGTGCCCGATATGTAGTGCGCGGCGGCTAGGCACCGTTATCCGCCGTAAATAGAGTTAAAACAAGGGTGGTACCGCGGGAATTCCCGCCCCTTCGCAGGAAGGCGGCGGTTTTTTTATTGGAGAAGGTGTTATACCCATGATATACCGGGAAAAAGCATGCTTATATAGGCGAATGCCCGGGGCCGCGCAGGCGGAAGCGGCAGGGAACCGGTAAAACCAGAATAATCCTTAGGAGGAAATTTACATGGCGGAGAAAAAACCATTTTATATCACCACACCCATATACTATCCCAGTGACAATTTGCACATCGGGCACGCGTATTGCAGCGTGGCTGCCGATACGATGGCCCGCTTTAAAAAGCAGGAAGGCTGCGATGTCTATTTCGTAACCGGCACGGATGAGCACGGCCAAAAGATAGAGCGGAAAGCCAAGGATAAAGGCGTTACGCCACAGCAGTATGTGGACGAGATCGTCATGGGCATTAAAAGCCTTTGGAAATTGATGGACGTCGAATATGACGATTTTATCCGCACCACGCAGGAGAGGCACATTAAAGCGGTACAACTGATGTTCCGCAAGCTGTACGAGCAGGGCGATATTTACAAAGGATATTACGAAGGCTGGTACTGCACACCCTGTGAAAGCTTCTTTACCGAGTTGCAGTTGAAGGACGGCCGCTGCCCGGATTGTGGCCGCCCTGTGGAAAAAACGCGTGAGGAAGCCTATTTCTTCAAACTGAGCAAATATCAGGATTGGCTGATCGATTATATTGAAACGCATCCGGACTTCATCCAGCCCGCATCCCGGAAAAACGAGATGCTGAATAACTTCTTAAAACCGGGCTTAACGGATCTGTGTGTAAGCCGGACGTCCATCAAATGGGGCATCCCGGTGGATTTTGACCCGAATCATACGGTATATGTATGGCTGGATGCACTTAGCAACTACATTACTGTGTTGGGCTACGGCACCGAGCAGGATGAACTGTTCCGCAAATACTGGCCCGCCGATTTGCATTTGGTAGGCAAGGAAATTGTCCGTTTCCACACCATCATCTGGCCGATTATGCTCCACGCGCTGGGGCTGCCCCTGCCCAAGCAGGTATTTGGCCATGGCTGGCTGGTGCTGGACGGAATGAAAATGAGCAAATCGCTGGGGAACGTGGTAGACCCGGTCGTGCTGTGCAACCGTTACGGCAGCGATGCGATCCGCTACTTCCTTATGCGCGAAATGCCGTTTGGCAGCGACGGGCAGTTCAGCTATGAAGCGCTGCTTAAGCGCATCAACGCCGATCTGGCTAACGACCTGGGCAATCTGGTCAGCCGTACTGTTGCGATGGTGGAGAAATACTTCGGCGGAGAGATTCCTGCGCCGGGTGCATACGAGCAGGTAGATCAGGCTTTGATTACTCTTGCGCAGGAGACGCCCGCCAAGGTGCAGGGACAGATGAATGAGTTGCAGTATTCGCTGGCTTTAAGCGATATATGGACGCTGGTCGGTGAGTGCAACCGGTATATCGATGTAACGGCGCCGTGGGTACTGGGCAAAACGGAGGAAGGCAAACAGCGCCTGAAAACCGTAATGTACGTGCTGTGTGAGTGTATTCGCGTGGTAGCGGTACTTATTGCTCCCACCATGCCGCGCACGCCGCAGAAGATATTTGACCAGCTGGGCGTTGCAGACGAAAAACTGAAAACGGTGGAATCGCTGCAAACCTTTGGCGCGCTTCCGGCTGGAACGCATGTGCAAAAGGGCGAGGCGATCTTCCCGCGTATCGACATTCAAAAGGAACTTGCGGATATTGTTCCCACGCCTAAAGCGGAGGAAAAACCGGCTGAAAAACCCCAGCCCAAACCGGCGGCGAAAGAGGAAAGTAAAACGGACGACGGCCTGATTACCATCGACGATTTTGCCAAAATCAAGCTGCGGGTGGCACGGGTAATCGCCTGTGAAAAGCTGGAGAAGAGCGATAAACTGCTGAAACTGCGCCTGCGCCTGAGCGAAAACGAACCGGAACGCACGGTGGTGAGCGGCGTAGCGAAGTATTACGAGCCGGAGCAGCTGACCGGCCGCCAGGTGGTGCTGGTCGCCAACCTGAAGCCTGCCAAGCTGCGCGGCGTTGTCAGCGAGGGCATGGTGCTGTTCGCGTCCGATGAGGGCGATACAACGCTGAAAGTCGTCACGGTAGACGATGGCACCGAGGATGGATCGATTGTACGATGAGCGCGCATCTGTTTGATTCGCATTGCCATTTGGAGGATGAACGCTTTACCGGCGAGGTGGAAGCAGTGCTGGAGCGCATGGAAGCAGCCGGGGTAACCCGCTGCATCCTCGCTGGCAGCGATGTGGAAAGCAGCGAGCGCATTGCTGAGCTGTCAGCCCGGCACCCGAATGTATACGGCGTGGTGGGCGTGCATCCGCATGAAGCGAAGCGCTTTGATGAGCATACGCTTACGCAGCTGGAACAGATGCTGAAGGCTCCGCGTATTGTGGGTATTGGCGAAATCGGGTTGGATTACTATTATGATTTTTCCCCCAGAGACGCGCAAAAGAATGCTCTTGTGCAGCAGCTGGATTTTGCTTTTAGAAAGGGAGTTCCGGCGGTATTCCATGTGCGGGATGCCCATGGGGATATGCTGGATGTATTTCGCGCCCATCGCAGCTGCCTGCCTGTGGGTGTGCTGCATTGCTATACAGGCAGCGTGGAAAGCGCTCGTGAATACCTGAGCATGGGGTTCTATATCTCATTTTCCGGGTCGGTCACGTTTAAGAATGCGCATCACTTGCAGGATGTAGCCCGCTATGTGCCCACAGACCGCCTTTTGGTGGAAACCGATAGCCCCTACCTTGCGCCTGTTCCCATGCGGGGCAAGCGTAACGAACCCGCCTATGTGCGCTATATTGCCGAAAAAGTGGCAGAGCTGCGCGGCGTGTCGGTGGAGGAATTGACGGCGCAAACCACAGCAAATGTGGAAAGGCTATACAGAATTCCGCCGGAAGACTAAGTGGAAGAACGGAAGAATAACCCAAAACAAGACTTGGCTGACACAAACCGCACGGAAGAAGGCAACTTCTCCCGTGCGGTTTTTATGCGAGGAACGGTTAAGTACAGCAATCCAGTCTGACCGATGCTTATTTCTGGCGGATAGTGTATTTAGGAAACGATGTAATGATCGATTGCAAAGCGATCACCGGATACCCGGCTGAAATGATTTTCAGCAGCGGCTCTCATGCTGCTGGGCATAAGTACCATGTAAGACTGAATAACAAATGTCAGGTGTGAGCAAAATAAGTGCGTGTTTGTACACACAGCAGTCTGAAAAGCGAAGGAATATGCAAACAGATCCGCTGAAATGAATCAACAGGCACAAATAAATAATCGTGCCTTGTTCTTTATTACGAAGCTGCGCCTGCTGTGCAACCTGTGTTTGCTTGCTGCTGGAACTTGCATCTTTAAAAGTGCGGAACAAAGAGATATACGAATGTATGAGCCGCACTGTGTTTGGGTGGTTTATCGGGCTAGGAGTGCAGGATGGGCAGAAAAAAGGCAAAACAAAAAAGTGGCCTAGCCACTTTTTTGAAAACAGAAGCATCATAACAGTTATGCTCTGCGTTAGCAACAATATGCTATTCGCTGCGGAGCCGGTAATTAGGCTTCGACAGCGGTTTCTTCCATTTGGGTGGAAGGCAACGCACGCTGTACTTTGCCGCTGCGCAAGCAACGGGTGCATACGTTGATGTGTTTTACCTGACCGTCCATCTCCACGCGGACGCGCTGCACGTTCGGTGCCCAGGTACGATGGGTTTTGCGGTTGGAGTGGCTCACGTTGTTGCCGTTGAGCTTACCCTTTTCGCATACCTCACAGAACTTGCCCATTTGCTACACCTCCTAACGGGAGAGTCGTTAAAATCTATTCACAGCTTTACTATTCTATCACCATTCGAATGGTTTGGCAATAGGCGGCTGTATTTTTTTGCGGCGGTTTCCATGCCGCTAAACAAGGGTTTACCGGTCGCTATTGCACGGCGCTGAGCAATTCTGCCAGAGAGAAAGGAAAGGTGAGTATCCCTTCCATTTCGCTGGCAATTTGCCCGGCCTGGATAAAGAACACAAAGTTGCCGTTTGCATCAAAGTAGAAATCGCTTTCCGGGCTAAACACGTTTTCCAGCGCTGCTTCGGTCAAATCGGGGAAATATTCCCGCTGCAACGTGGAACGCTGCTCCAGTATGATTTGCCATACCAGCTCATACACCAGCCCGGATGCGTAGCTGTTTTGTGCGTCTGCCGCGTTCTCATCCTGCTCAAGCCCCATGGCCTGCGAAAGCGATACCGGCTGCCCGGCGTATACGCCATCCCGCGCAAATACGACTGCGGTCCAGCTTTCACTTTCTGTAATTCCTAAGAATTGCCGGTTGGTGAGCAATACGCTGACGTATTCATCGGTATTGGCGGTAATTTGATAGGCGACCAGCGTATAGTAGGTATAACCGTTCATCGGCAGCAACTCTGCCTCGGTTACGGTATCCGGTAGCGGAGATGCACTTAAATCAGAGGCCAGGGAAGCGAAATAGGTGTTCATCGCCTCATCCGCTTCTGTTTGCACAGTAAACTGCGGGCAAGCGTAGCGGAACGTGTATACAGCGCTATCCGCATCGGAACAATCCGGGTAAAACCGCTGTCCGCTAATCGGCGCCGCCTCGGTGGCCGGCTGCGCAAGCGCGCTGCCGGTAACCAACAGGCACAGTGCTGCCACGATACAAAGCAAGCGTTTCATGCCGCTGCCTCCCGCTGCATTCTTCAACCTACGCTAACGGAATCTACCGCGAAGGAATTTTCCAGGTAGGAGGTGTACATGCTGTATGTGGAAGCCAAATCCTGCCGGTAGGAAAGCTCGGCTTCGTAAATATATTTATCCGTTACGATGTAAGCGTCAAATACGGTGTTGCCCTCGGCCGTATCGTAACAGACCGTCGCTGCGCTGAACTCTTCATACAGTGTAGATACAGAGCCCTCGATGCCATTGGCGATAACGCTGATGTAATCGGAGAGGTTGGCGTTGGAGGTGTTTTCCGTACGCCGTACGAAAAAGGTTACGCTCCCGTCCGGAAGGGTAGCGGATACGCCGTCGGTAGTTTCCACCAGCAGATCATCGTCGAATACGCTGGGGTAAAGGATGGAAAAGCCCAGTGACGTATTGATATATTCCACCAAAATGGTTTCGGTGTACGTTTGCATGGCTGCTTCCATGTTCAGCTCCGACCCGACGGAAAAACCGGTGAGCAGGTAGCCGTTCATTGCGCCTGCGTCTTCGCGGAATGTATAGACGGCGCGATCCAGCCAGGTGATGTTTTTGTATTCCGTATCGCTCATCTGTGACATGGGTTTATCGCTCTGGTATAGTTCACCGATGATTTGCACATCGCTGTCATCACCTGTATTTACGGTTACCGGCTGAAACCCGATGTAGCTGCCAATGCCGCTGCTGGGTGTAATGGCGGTCAGCGCGGGCACTTGCGAAGCGAAGGTTTTGGCGAGGTATGCGGCTTGCTGTGCCGGATCGGCCAGCATGTCCGCGGTAATGCCAAGCGAAGCGTCGGCGGTCTGGCCGATGGTGAACAGCGCCTCGATAAACGCATTGCCCAGCGTGGTTTCCTCATTGCCGATTACTTCCGGATCCTCGCTGCCGGTGCTCATCGCCGCGGCGGCTACCAGATCCATAAACGGGGTGAGCGCTTCAAAATCGGACGTTCCCGCATCTTCAGCGCCGGCGAAAGAAACGCCGCCCAGCAGCAGACAAAGTACCATCATCCAAGCAAACAACCTGCCGGTAAAGGATTTTTTCATACGGATGCCTCCCAATATGTCGGCGATTTTCCCCGCCGTTACTTGGCTTGTTCACACATAGTACGTTTGAAAGAGCCGGATTTATCCACGAGCCGAAAGATATTCCGCCGCCGAAATAGCGGCAACATTGCCTTCTCCAACGGATTTGGCTACTTGCAGGGGTTTCCCGGTGCAGTCGCCCGCGGCAAAAACCCCGGGTACGTTGGTTTTCATGGTACGGTCTACGGGGATGAAACTGCCGTCTACCGTTAGATCTGGCAGAAGCATGCCCAGCGACACGGCATTACGGAAAATGAATACCCCGTCATACGTTTGGCTGCCTTCCTTGGTGGTTATGCTGATGCCTCCGTCCACACGGGCAAGTTCCGCAGGCTTTTGCTCCATAATGCGTACAGTTGCGGGGAGCTTTTCGGTTTCATGCTTTTTAAGCGAGTAATAGTCGATGCCTGCGGCGAGTTTTTCCAGAAACAATGTTTCTTCCGCGCCCTCATCGGATTCGGAGAGTACGGCCAGCTTTTTACCGCGGTAAAGCATACCGTCGCACGTGGCGCAATAACTTACGCCCATGCCCAGCAGCTCTTCCTCGCCCGGAAGCAGACGCGGGCGGGCGGCGCCCATTGCCAGCACGATGGTTTTTGCTTCGATGACTTCGCTTTCCACCAGCAGCATAAAGCCGGTATCCGACGGGAGAATCTGGCGAACCAGCCCCTCCTGCTCGGTAGCGCCTACTGAAAGCGCCTGTTTCTTAAAAGTGTCCAATAGTACGGCGCCGGAAACCTCCGGCAGGCCGGGATAATTATCAATTCTTTCGGTGCGGGCCAACCAGCTTGTGTTGTTGGATGGGCCAATAACCAATGTTTCCAATCCGCGCATCCGCGCGGTAATAGCACAGCTCAACCCCGCAGGGCCTTTGCCGACAATCGCAATATCTACCATAATATCTTACAACCGCTTGTTCAGCGGTTCTCCTTTCTGGATGAGTGTAACAAAATAAGTGTGTTTTTTCAACGGTTTAGCGGAATTTACCTGTAAATTGTAGCGTAAACCGTACGAAATCGCTATACTGTTATTCGCGGGAGGGGCGATAAGTATGGCGGAGTGGAATCCATGGCATGGCTGCAAGAAATACAGTGCAGGCTGTTTGCATTGCTATGTGTACCGCCGGGATGCCAAATATGAGCTGGATGCAAGCGCTGTGCGGAAAAACGCAGCGTTTGATTTGCCCCTGCGCCGCCTGCGGGATGGTACCTATAAGCTCAAAGGGCCGGATGATGTATTTACCTGCTTTACCTCCGACTTCTTTTTGGATCAAGCAGACCCTTGGCGCGCCGAAGCGTGGCGGATGATGAAAATCCGTGCCGATTTACGCTTTTTCTTTATCACCAAACGCATTTTGCGGTTTCAGGAACAATTGCCGGAGGACTGGGGCGAAGGATACCCGAATGTGTCCATCGGGGTGACTTGCGAAAATCAGGCGGCGGCGGATGAACGCCTGCCGTACTTCCTCGGCCTTCCGGTACAGCACAAAACCATAATCTGCGAACCGATGCTGGAGGCGGTTGATTTTCGGCCATACCTGCAAAAACAGATCGAGCAGGTGGTCGTAGGCGGCGAGAGCGGAAACGACGCTCGCCTGATGCGGTATGACTGGGTAAAAAGCGTACATTCACAATGCGTACAGGCGGGGGTTTCCTTCTGGTTTAAGCAGACAGGCGCGCGCTTTGAAAAGGACGGGCGCATCTATACCATTCCCCGGAGGCTCCAGTTTTCGCAGGCGCGCAAGTCGGGGCTGAACTTTGTTGCCCCAATAACGCTGCGCCAGTAAAATTGCGCCGTTATCCTTCAAACAGAAGGTGTAATATGCCCGGAAAAGCGCTAAGCTGAAGACAGCTGCCTTTGACCGGGTGATTTCTTTATACACGCATCCGGCGGATGATAAACATAAAACCCTGCCGGTTGCGGCAGGGCTTTGCTTGACTCAAATGATATGAGTTGAGCGGCTGTTTAAAAGGGGTATGGGTCATCGTTTACAAGTAATAAAGTAAGCACCCTGCCACGTTTACGGCGTGACCTAGAATATGCTGAACAGTTGCCAGTGCTTTCTATTCTTCCGCCTCTGCTTGCGTATAGGCGGTTTCCGCTGTTTCCAGTGCATCGTACAAAGCTTCCTGCTGCTGTTGTTCCAGCTGATACTGTTGGGTCAGTTCCAACATAAGCGCTTGATCGGCATAGGTTTCGGGGGCGGCAAGCTGCGCTTCCAGCGCGGCGATGCGCTCTTCGCTGCCGACAATATCTGCCTCCGCTTTGGAAACGGCTGCTTTCAGCTCTCGCCTTTTGGCACTTTGCTGCCGGTCGCGCTTGCGTTCCCGCGCCAGCGATGTTTTGGTAATGCCGCTGTCCGGTTCCAGCTGCGGCGGTACGGGACGGTCGCGCTTCTCCAGATAATCGTCGAAATTCCCCAGGTATTCAGTTACGCCATCCTCGTTCATCACCATCACGCGGTCGGCAAAGCGGTTGATAAAATAGCGGTCGTGGCTGATGGCGAGAATCGTGCCGGGAAAATCATACAGGGCGTCTTCCAGCACCTCGCGGCTGTCCATATCCAGATGGTTCGTCGGCTCATCCATCAGCAGCAGGTTATCCTTGCGCAGCATCAGCTTGGTCAGCGCAACCCGGCCGCGTTCGCCGCCGGAGAGGGAGGAGATGGGGGCGAACACATCGTCCCCGGAGAATAAAAACAAGCCCAGCGCTCCGCGTATGCGGCTTTGCTCCTGCGAAGGGAAAGCATTCCATACCTCGTCCAGCACGGTATTGTTGGGGTTCAGCTCCTGCTGGTGCTGATCGTAATACCCAATATCCACATTCGTGCCAAAGGTCGCAGCACCTTTATCCGGCGCCATTTTGTTCATCAGAATTTTGAATAGCGTGCTTTTGCCAACCCCGTTGGGGCCGATCAGCGCAACGCGGTCGCCGGAGCGCAATTTGAAATTCAAATCGTGGAAAACGGTGCGCCCTTCAAAGCTCTTGGCTAAATCTTTTACCAGCAGCGCGTCCTCGCCCATGCGGCGGCGGGCATCAAAGGAGAAGCGAATCTGGTTTTCCTCGGTGGGCTTTTCCAAACGTTCCACTTTATCCAGCCGCTTTTGGCGGCTTTCGGCGGCGCGAATGCTCTTTTCCCGGTTAAAGCTGCGGTAACGGGCGATGATGGCCTGCTCGCGCTCAATTTCCTTTTGCTGCAAATTGTAAGCCTTCATGCGGGCTTCAAAGTCGGCGGCGCGCTTTTTCTGATATTCGGTATAGTTGCCTGTAAACTTATGCACGCGGCCGCCCAGCATTTCCCCCATGGTAGTGCAGACATGATCCATGAAATAACGGTCATGGCTGATCACCAGCAGCGACCCTTTATAATCGGCCAGATAATTTTGCAGCCATTCGATGGCTTCCAAGTCCAGGTGGTTGGTCGGTTCATCCATCAGCAATAGCTCGGGCTTTTGCAGCAGCAGTTTCGCCAGCGATACGCGCGTACGTTCGCCGCCGGAGAGCGTTTCCAGTTTGCGATCGTACATTTCCCGCGCAATGCCAAGCCCGGTCAGTACGCCGATGATTTCGCCCTCGTAGGCATACCCTTCCTGCTGCACAAATGCCTCGGTCAGACGCTGGTACTCGGCGGACAGGCGCAGGGTCATCTGCTCGTCGTGCGTATGGTTAGCCAATTCCTCTTCCAAACTCCGCAGGCGGCGCTCCATGGCGATCACAGGCTCAAACACAGCCAACATCGCGCCCCAGACGGTTTCGGACAAGGCAATATCGTTAATCTGCGCAAGATAGCCGATGCGCAGGTCTTTGCTTTTATGGATGGCGCCGCCGTCGGGCTGGGTTTCGCCGCTGAGCATTCGCATCAGCGTGGTTTTTCCACAGCCGTTTACGCCGATCAGGCCCATTTTTTCGCCTTTTTGCAGGCTGAAGGTTATATCGCGCAGTACTTCGTGCGCGCCGAAGCTTTTTTGTACATTTTCTACGGAGATCAGGATCATTGGGGATTCTCGCTTTCGTGAGGATTCGACTGTGTTTCCAGCTCGTGGGCGGATAAACGCAATTCATCGGCCGTCATGCGGCATAGGGCAAGAGTGCGCGACGTAGCCTTGGCCGCGCGGCGCAGCATCAATGCAGCTTCCATGCGGTCTTGCGCCCTTCTCTCGCCTGTTTCCAGCGCAATTGCCTGAAAAAGCGCGTCCTCCATTTCATCGTACTGCTCGGCAGTGGCGAAGAAATGGGCGCAGTTCATCAGATCCTGCGGAGTAAGTTGGGGGAATACGGCGCGCTTTAAAGCAATCAGCTTCTGCGCGCGCAAATCGCACAACTGCGTTTCATCATGCAGAGAAGCCAGCAGCACCAGCGCGCGGTATTGCAGCGTTTCCGCTTCGCCGATGGGCAGGGTGGCAACTTCGGCTTTGGCTGCCAGCAGTTCGCTGAGCACAAAGCGTGGCATAGAGGAGAGCAGGGAAAACAGGCTTTCTGTGGTCAGGCTCTCGGCGGTTTCCAACGGCATTCCGCAGTGCTCGCGGCAGGTTTTATCCAGCAGGCGAAAGCGCTGGTGATCATCCAGCAGGTCAAAAAGCCGGCGCATCATATCGCCAAGCATATGAATAAGCCGGAGAATATAATCCCGTTGGTAATCCATAACGCCTCCCGCCGCGCTGCGGCGCACCTGCACAGCGGTACGCGCCTTGCCGCCGGCGCATCCGCGCAAGGAACAGTATACCATAATCCGCAGGTTTGCGCATCCTTGCAAACGGGCTGTATACTGCAAATTTACACGAAAAGGCTATACAGATTTCACCGTTTCATGTACAATAAAAGATGAATGTTTGACCGTCCGGTCTTTCTGCCGAAAAGGAGCGATGAAGGTGAAACGAGTCTGCCTGCTCGTCCTGCTGGCGGTGCTGCTGTTGTGTGCTTTACCTGCGCAGGCCGATGAAGCCGGGGTGCTAACCGAAACGGAACTGGGGAAATGGCTCAACGGTTTGCTGTTATCTACCGCGGGGGTAGAGCCGATGAATGCCCCGATTGGCGAAGAAGCGCTTACCGAAGACGGATATGCTTTTATATATGATATGGCAACCTTTTATTATAATAAGCCTATACTGGACGCGCAAAGTGTACTCAACGCAATTGCCATAACTGATGAAAACCTTTCCATGCCGCGCGGCGTGAACCTTGGCGTGCCGCAGGATGCGCTGATGGAAGCCTACGGCTGGATGAATATGGAACTGGCGGGTGAAGGCAGCTTCGCAACGCTGTATGTGCTGAACCATTTACCGCAGGGAGCATACTGGGGACTGGCCCAGCACAGCGGAAGCGAACTGCAAAGCGTGCAGTGCGCCATACATGCCTTTGCGGGGGAGGACCGATACACCGATGCGGGCATCCTGTACACCGTAATGGAGGGAACCGTAACCAGCATCCGTGTTTATGGGCTTAACACCTATGTTACCCGCGCTGATGTGGAAAACAATCTGCAGGCGGTGGGCGGGGAAATAGACGGCGATACAGCACAAACGCAGGGCGTTTCGCTGGTGAGCGCCGCGCAGGCTTTCGGGCAAAGCGATATGGAGTTTGGCGGCATTGCCTTTTTCACCCTGACCGATGCGGAGGCAGCGGCGATTTTCGGCCAGCCGGTATCCGAAAGCTGGGCGCAGGACGATACAGGCGCTTGGCTGCATATGATTACCTATAACAGTACATCGCTGGTGTTTACGACCGATGCGAATAAACAAAACGCACAGCTGGAAACAATGGCGGTTACCGATGCGCGTATGACCGGCCCGCGCGGGCTGGTTACGGGCATGGGACTTAGTGACGTAATAGCCCTGTTCCGCAGCGACGGTACAGGGGAAACGCTGGATGCGGCGGCATTGCTCTACGGCGATGGGCAAAACACGCCGTTCGGTACGCTGGAACAAAGCGGAAATGATGCGACCCTGCGTTATACGGCCGTGATTACCGATGCAAAAGGCGCGGCGCGGCAAATGATACTGCATATCAGTTTCACCGATGGAATACTGTCGGAATGGATGCTATATACGTTTTAACGGCAGGAAAGCCTTGGAGGGATAGCCTATGAAGATCGATCTTACTTGCCCTGTGGAGCTGTGGCAATACACCACTCCCACGGAAAGCAGCCCGGAATGCGGCTTTGTGCTGAACAACCTCAGCGCCAAGGTCGTAACCTCCGTACAGGCGACGCTGATCTGCTACGGAGAGGACGGCCAGCAGCTGTCCCGGCAGATTGAGCGGGTGCAGGGCCTGCATGCGGGTGCGGGGGAGCGTTTCAGCATTGCGCTGGTACCGACCCAGTGGGAAGGTGTAAAGACGATTGATCTGGTCATTGAGAAGGTCTGGTTTGACGACGCTACCATTTGGCGGCGCGGAAGCGCCCCGTTGACGGATTACGAAAGCAACGCGCTGCCGCAGGGCCGCAAGCTGGATCAGCTGCGCTTTGTCGCCGGGGCGGATGCGGAAGGGTACCCGCAGGAGCAGGCGCATGTATGGGTATGCGTTTGCGGACGGCCAAACGCTCTGCACAGTGACCGATGCTGCCGGTGTGAACGCAGGCGTGACACTGTATTTGCCACCTGCTCGCAGGAAAATGTGGAGCAGCTGAACGCTGTTCATGAAGAAAAACTGGCGCATATGGCGCGTGCCGCGCGCGAGGATGCCAGCCGCTTAAACGAGGCGCGGGAGAAAACCCAACAAAAGAGCAACCGTAAAAAGCGTGCTGTCCGGCGCACTGTAATTACTGTTGTATGCCTGCTGCTGGCCGGAGCGGCCGCGATGCTGTGGGGCGTACCTGCGCTGCGGTATGCCAATGCGGTTTCTCTGCTCAACGATGGCCGGTATGATGACGCGCGCACCGCCCTGATAGCGATGGATGACTATGGCAATACCGCAGAACTGCTGCTGGAGTGCGATTACCGGCAAGCGGGGGAATGGGCGCAGTCCGAAGATACGGCTATGCAGCAACAGGCTGTAGATATGTATAAGCAGCTGGGAACCTATCAGGATAGCAGTGCACTTTACCATCAAACACTCTACGCCATGGGGAAAACGCTGCTGGAAGGCGGTGTTTACGACCGCGCCGCGGACGCCTTCCAAACGCTGGGGAATTATGAAGACAGTGCTGAACAGCTGTTGGAAGTGCAGTACCTGCAAGCGCAAAAATTGCTGGATAACCAGAGCTTTATTGCTGCACGGATACTGTTTGACGATTTAGGCACGTATAAAGATGCGAAGGAAAAAGTGCTCGCCTGCTATTACGGCAGTGCGGTCGACGCTATGGAAAGGGAAAACTACGCCACAGCGATTGATATGTTTACGGCGGCGGGCGATTACGTGGATGCTCCGCAGCTGTTGAAAACCGCATGCTATCAACAGGCGGAGATGCTTCAGCAGCAGGGCGATTACGAAACAGCGGGGACGCTGTACCAGCAGGCGGGCGATTATGAGGACGCCGCCCTGAAAGCCAACAGCTGCCTGTACGAGGTTGCCAAGCAATACATGAACAATGAGGATTACACAAAAGCATCTGTGCTGTTTGCGGGTATCGTGCCTTATCTGGACAGCGAAGCGCTGTCTTGGGAATGTATCTATCAAAAAGCGCTGATCGCCGTGAATGTCGCCAACTACCAACAGGCGATTGATTTACTGCTGACTATACCTGATTATGAGAAAGCGAACGATTTACTCAGCGAGAGCCGCTACCAGCTGGCTGCACAGAATGCGGAAGCAGGCAATAGCAGCGTTGCGGCGGAACTGTATGAGGCGCTGGGCAGCTATAAGGACAGCGAAAAGCAGCTGCGCATTCTGCGGTATGCTATGGCGGAAACGGCGTATGAAGCCGGAGATTATAAAACAGCCGCGCCGCTGTACGGGGTGCTTGGCAAATATAAGGACAGCCTGACCAAGTGGAAACAAAGCCTATATGCCGTAGCGACGGACGAATTGGCGGCGGAGGAGTACCGCGCCGCCATTGAGGATTTTACGGCGCTGGGAAGCTATGAGGATAGCGAGGTGCAGGCGGCTAACGCCACGCTGGCGCTGGCACTGGCACTGAAAACCTCCGGCGATACGGACGAAGCAATCTCCCTGTTGGAATCCCTGCCGGATAACGCCGCCGCGCGGGAGCAAATCAGCGAAATCATGCTGGGTGAGGCGACTAAAGCGCAAGCCTCCGGCGATTTGGAAAAAGCGAGCGAGCTGTATCTGGCGCTGGGCGATTATAACCATGCCGACGAGTATTATAAAGCTTGCCAGTACCAACTCGGGATTCAAAAAATGAACGCGCAGGATTACCGTGCGGCTTATACGCTGCTGACGGCATTGGGCGAGTATGAGGATGCGGCAGCGTTGGCTAAGCAGTGCGAAGAGGAAGCCTATGGGCAATATGCCACTCCGGCACTTACTGCCTACGAAAATAAAGACTGGAAAACAGTGATTGATACGCTGGAAAACTTCGACACGAACGATTTACCCAAGGCGTATCAGGATTTGGTCGGTATGTATGAGGAAGCCTGTTACCGCTACGCCGAAGAGCTGTACGGGCAGGGCGCAGTATACGAAGCACTTCCGTACTACCGGCGTATACCGGAATACCGCAATGTTTCCACGGTAGCGCTGCAGCGCAGCTGCTACCTGATTCTCGGGATTTGGGAGAGCAGCGACGGCGAAAACAGTGCTGTGTTCCGATCCGACGGCACCTGCACGCTGCTGGGAGAAACGCTTTTCTTCACGGTGGAGGATCAAACGGTGAGCACGGATCTTACAGCAGATGCCATGACCGCGGCATATGAGATTACGGCGATTACGGATGACCTGCTTACCCTCAGCGTGCTGGATGAAAGCCTAAGCACTTCTTATATGTTTGAACGTACGGGCGATGCGGCTGCGGCCGATCTGCTGATAACCACAACGGCTACGCCGCAGCCCAGCAATACGCCTGCGGCGACTTCTACCGCTACCGCTACAGCAACTGCCGCGCCGACGGCTGTACCGACCGCTACCGTGTCGCCGGATGCGACCGACAGCGAGTGATGGGCGTACGGGAACCGAATAAGCAAGGAGCCATCGGTGTATTATACGGTTTTCGCGCGCTGATGGTGCTGTTTGTATGTAACTATCACATATGGCAGCGGGGGTGGCTGGGGCAGTATGTAACGCTGTTTGGCACGAGAATCGATTTTGATTTCTGGACCCGTTCCAGCTACTTATTTGTGGATGGAATGCTGCTATTGAGTGGTTTTCTGCTGTACCTGCCCTACGCGCGGCAAACGGAATATGGTACGGCGGTGCCCAATGTCCTTCGTTTTTATTGGAACCGGGTGGCGCGCATTGTGCCTTCGTACCTTGCTTCGGTGCTGATTGTGCTATTTTGCATTGCGCTGCCGCAGCAGGCGTATTCAGATGCGGCTACGCTAAACCGGGATATTCTTACACATCTTACGTTTACCTTCACGTTTTTTCCGGAAACCTATTTGTTCACTCCGCTCAACGGCGTATTGTGGACCGTAGCCATAGAAGTACAGTTTTACATCCTTTTCCCGTGGCTGGCAAAAGCCATACAGAAAAGACCGGCGCTGGTGCTGTGTGCGCTGGGCTTTGCCGGTGTGGTGTTCCGCTTCGTTGTGGCGCGTTCGGTAAGCGGACTGGCAATGTGGGTGAATCAGCTGCCTGCTTTTTTGGATGTGTATGCATTGGGCATGCTGGGTACGATCCTGTTTGTAAAACTGGACCGTCAAATTGCCCAAGCGCCTGCGCACAGTTTGTGGCGCAGAATAACAGCTGTGGCTGCGCCGCTGCTTTTCGCGGCGGGGTGCTGGGCACTGCTATCGTTGATGCACATTCAAACTGATAATGGATTGATCGACACAGCACAGCTGCATCTCTCCCAATGGCGGCTGCGGCTGCCGCTGGCGCTGACGTTCGTAACCCTGATGCTTTCAGCCGCTTTTCTGCCCCGTGTTTTGCAAAAGCTGCTGGATAACCGCTTGATGCGCTTTCTTTCGACAATTTCCTTTAACTTGTATATCTGGCATCAAGTGATTGGGACGCAGCTGGCGGCGGGGCTGTTTCCATCCACACTGCATCAGGACGCGTCCTTAAAAATTGTTTTTACGCTACTGAGTTTTTCCCTTGCGATTCTTGCAGCTATGGCGGTAACCTATGGACTGGAACAGCCCGCCTCCCGCCTGCTGAAAAAGGTGCGGCTGCATACCTTGAAACAATAAGGAGAGATAAAACCATGAAAGATCCCCGGGTACGAAAACTATGCAGACAGCTTGTGAATTATGCCTGCGCGCTCAAAGAAGGCGAGCGGGTACTGATTGAAATGTTTGGCCACCAGCCTGAGCTGGTCACTACGTTGATTGAAGAAACCTACGCCGTTGGCGCAGAACCAATTGTACGCATTAGGGACGCTTCGGTGCAGCGTGCGCTGCTGCTGGGCGGTTCGGAAAACAAATGGAAGTTTGAAGCGGAAAACGACGCTGCACTTCTGCGCGGCGTACAGGCTTATATCGGTATCCGTTCGCCGGAAAACGGATTTGCAACCTCCGATGTATCTGCCGAACAATCGGCGCTTTATGCAAAGCATTATTCCGGCCCTGTACATGGTAAAATCCGCGTACCGCATACCCGCTGGGCGGTGCTGCGGTATCCTACGCCCGGACTTGCCCAGGCGGCAAAAATGAGCCTAGAAGCATTTGAAGATTACTATTTCGACGTTTGCACGCTGGATTATGCCAAGATGAGCGTCGCGATGGACCAGCTTGTGGCGCGGATGGAACGAACCGACCGCGTGCATATTCTTGGCAACGGAACCGATTTGACGTTTTCCATCAAGGGACTTCCCGCGATTAAATGTGATGGAAAAATCAACATCCCGGACGGCGAAGTGTTTACCGCCCCGGTGAGAGACAGCATCAACGGCGTGCTTGCATACAACACGCCCAGCCTTTACAACGGCACGGAATTCAGCGATATCCGCCTAACGTTTAAAGACGGGAAAATTGTAGAGGCGACCAGCAACCAGCCCGAGCGCATCAATAAAATTTTTGATACGGACGAAGGAGCGCGCTACGTGGGTGAGTTCGCCCTTGGCGTGAACCCGTATATAATGGAGCCTATGCAGGAAACGCTGTTTGACGAGAAGATCGCCGGTTCCTTCCACTTTACCCCGGGGCATTGCTATGATGAGTGCGACAACGGCAACCACAGCGACATCCACTGGGATCTGGTCTGCATCCAGCGGCCGGAATATGGCGGCGGCGAAATCTGGTTTGACGATGAACTGATCAGGAAAGACGGATTGTTTATCCCGGAGAAACTGCAATGTTTGAACCCGGATGCGTTGAAATAATGGGAGAAATTTGACAAGAATTTAACAAAACAACTGAAAATCTGATGGATACCCTTGCATTGACGTTGCGTTTTAGGTACAATAGGTAAGGTGCCAAAATAGAAAGAGATTTGTTATCAGGAGGAGATACCACAATGGTCAAAGTTGCGATTAATGGTTTCGGCCGTATCGGCCGTCTTGCTTTCCGCCAAATGTTTGTTGCCGAAGGCTACGAAGTCGTTGCTATCAACGATCTTACCAGCCCGGCGATGCTGGCGCATCTGCTGAAGTACGATACCGCCCAGGGCCCCTTCATCGGCAAAATCGGTGAAAACCTGCACACCGTGGAATCCACGGAAGACAGCATCATCGTAGATGGCAATGAAATTAAAATCTACGCTGAAAAAGACGCGGCTAACTGCCCCTGGGGCAAGCTGGATGTTGACGTTGTGCTGGAGTGCACCGGCTTTTACACCAGCAAAGCCAAGAGCGAAGCGCACCTCAAAGCCGGCGCCAAGAAGGTTGTTATTTCAGCTCCTGCCGGCAACGACCTGCCGACCATCGTGTTCTCCGTAAACGAAGATATCCTCACCAAAGAGGACAAGATCATCAGCGCCGCTTCCTGCACCACCAACTGCCTGGCACCCATGGCCAAGACCCTGAACGATAACTATCCTATCGTCAGCGGCATCATGACCACTGTGCATGCTTACACCGGCGACCAGATGATTCTGGATGGCCCGCAGCGTAAAGGCGACCTCCGTCGTGCCCGTGCCGGCGCCATGAACACTGTGCCCAACTCCACCGGCGCTGCCAAGGCGATCGGTCTGGTTATCCCCGATCTGAACGGCAAGCTGATCGGCGCTGCCCAGCGTGTACCGGTTGTCACCGGCTCCACCACCATCCTCATCGCGGTTGTGAAGGGCAAAGACATCAGCAAGGACAGCATCAACGCCGCCATGAAGGCTGCTGCGAACACAAGCTTCGGCTACAACACCGATGAAATCGTATCTTCCGATGTTATCGGCATGAAGTACGGCTCCCTGTTCGATGCTACGCAGACCATGGTCAGCAAGATCGACGACGACACCTATCAGGTGCAGGTCGTGTCTTGGTACGACAACGAGAACAGCTACACCAGCCAGATGGTTCGCACCATCAAGTATTTCGCGGAATTGGGCTGAGAAGCTACCTAAAATTTCTGTTTACAAACGCCCCGGCTTTCACAGCCGGGGCGTTTTCTGCTCCCGTGGGTATCCCGCATCTTCGTAAAGAGACTCTTATAGACGAAGAGAGATGGTATACGATAGCAGTGGGGGTGCTGCCTGCGTATCTTGCCAACCGCATGGAAAAAGAGTATAGTAGGAAAGCTGATGATGATAAGGTTTCAGGCGGTGTACACGGAAATTGGAGGCATAATATGGCCAGCAACTGGAGACTCAATGGCTTTTATGATAGTACGAAATTAACCGGGATTTATGAAGCGGCACAGCGGCGGGAAAGCTGCCGTGCTTTTCTGGCCGCACCGACAACGGAGCAATGGAATGAACTGCTACAGGCTGCCGATGCGCTGGCGCTGCCCGGTGTGCGGATTGCGCTGGGCATGTGCGAAACATCACTGTTTCAACCTCTGATGGGGCTTTTGATGAAGTTTGAAAACGTGCAACGCTTTGCCGCGGTGATCACAACGGATGGCCAACCCAAAAGCGTTGTCAATGCTGGGATCAGCGGAGAGATGTTTCTGTTGCACGCGGTAGAACTGGGACTTGGCGGCTGCTGGGTATCCGGTACGTATAAGCGCGGGCAGGTCGGCTTGCGTTTGGGGACTGACGAGAAAATAGTCGCGCTGATTCCGCTGGGACAGCCGAAGACTGTACCGGTACTGCCGGTAAAACGCAAACGGAAGGAACTTGCCGACCTCTGTTTGCATTACGATCAATTACCTTCCGTATTTAAAGAAGTAGCGCAGTACGTGCGCAGTGCACCCAGTGCGATGAACCTGCAGCCTTGGCGGATGCTGCAGCAGGACGAGAATGTGTTTTCCATTTCTGTACCGCGCGCCGCACAGCGGCTGGATTTGGGAATTGCTATGAGCCATGCCCTGCTGGCGCTTGGCAGCACGCCTGCTCAATTTGCCTTAGAAGACGGCGGCTTACGTGCGACGATTGAACTATGATGAGTGATTTTGACCAGCAAACGCTATGGAGCACAATGGAAGGGCACCCAACCCAGGCGCCGCTGGCTGACCGGATGCGGCCCCGTACGCTGGATGAGTTTATCGGGCAGCAGAAACTGGTGGGGGAAGGGCGGCTGCTCCGCCGTGCCATTATGGCGGACAGGCTGCAAAGCAGTATTTTCTGGGGGCCGCCTGGCTGCGGTAAAACGACGCTGGCGGGGATTGTGGCAAACCTCACGGGCAGCGCCTTTGAAAAGCTGAATGCAGTCACCAGCGGCGTTGCGGATGTGCGCAAAGTGCTTAAGGAAGCCGAAGAGCGCCGCATCCGCTATGGCAAGGCAACCTATCTATTGCTGGATGAATGCCACCGCTGGTCCAAAGCGCAGAGCGACAGTATTCTCCCGGCAATTGAGAGCGGGCTTATCCGTTTTATCGGCTCCACTACAGAAAACCCGATGGCAAGCATGACCCCGGCTATTGTAAGCCGGTGCCGTGTATTTGCTTTTGAACCGTTAAGCGTTGCCGACGTAGAAGATGCCATGCTCCGGGCACTGGCCGACAGTGAACGCGGCTATGGCCGCCACATGGTGGAATGCGAACCGGGCGCTCTGCGTTATATAGCGCAGATCGCCAATGGGGATGTGCGCGTAGCGCTATCCGCGCTGGAACTAGCGTTTTTAACCACGCCCGAAACGACTAATGAGCAGCACCCGAAACCATACCGTTTTATCAGCCTATTCACAGCGCAGGAGAGCGTGCAAAAACCTATGCTCAAGCTGGATGAAGATTTGTATTACGATATGCTTTCGGCTTTTATAAAAAGCATGCGGGGGAGCGATGCGGATGCGGCACTGCTGTGGTTTGCACGGCTGTTGTATGCGGGTGTGGACCCCAAGCTGATTGTGCGCCGCATCATCGTGCACGCCAGCGAGGATGTGGGATTGGCGGACCCTGCCGCGATGCTGCAGGCGCATGCCGCCGCGGGCGCATTGGAAACGGTAGGCATGCCGGAAGCGCGCATTCCCATTGCGCAGGCAATTATCGCGATTTGCATGGCGGAGAAGAGCAACAGCGTCGTAAATGCGGTCGATGCAGCCCTGGCAGATGCGGAAAAAGGTGGTTTTTCTGCGGTACCGGAGTATCTGCGGGATCAAAGCTATGCCGTTACGCATAAAGATACGCAGGGATACCGGTACCCGCATGACTATCCTGACCATTTTGTGAAGCAAACCTATCTGCCCGCCGGGTATGAAAACCGTGTTTACTACCAGCCCGGCGACCTTGGCAATGAAGCGAAACTGAAAGCGCGTTTGGAACGCAGGTTTGGAAGGGGCAAAAAGGCATGAGCCGAAGACCAACCCGCCAGATTGACGTTGGGAAAGCTTCCCTGTATGCGTTAATCGTAAATATTATGGAAATTACCGTGCTGATGGGCTTTGTGCTCTATATAACGGTAACGAATGTGACGGTGGAGAATCAGCGCGCGGTGCAGGCCTTGGCAATTATCGGCGGGCTTATGGCCAGCTGGGGCGCTTTTCTGGACATCCGCGAAGCGCTGCAAACACGCCGCCGCCTGCGCGTGATCGAGGCACTGGAGCAAACCAATACGGAAATGGATACCTTAAACCATACGCTTCGCGCCCAACGGCACGACTTTCTAAACCATCTGCAAGTGGTATACAGCCTGATGGAAATGCGTGAATACGGCGATGCGACGGATTATTTGGAAAAGGTATATGGAGAAATCCGCTCGGTAGCAACCTTTCTGCGTACCAACTCCACTGCCGTCAATGCGCTTTTACAGGTGAAAGCAGGCGCTTGCGCAGAGCGTGGCATTACGATGCAGATGGATATCCGCTCATCGCTGGATGGTTTGCCCATGCCTTCCTGGGAGCTTTGCCGGGTGCTGGCAAACCTGATCGATAATGCGATTGATGCGGTAAAAACAGTAGACGATCCGGTAATCAGCCTGGTCATTGCTGAGGATATTCGATCCTATACCTTTTCCATTACCAATAACGGGCGACCCATCCCGCCGGAAATGCGGGAGCGGATTTTTGAGGCGGGCGTGAGCACCAAAGGGGAAGGCCGCGGTATGGGGCTGTCCATCGTACGGCAAACGCTGGAAAACGCGGATGGAACCATCACCTGCAAAAGTGATGATGAGCAAACCTGTTTTTGCGTAACGCTGCCCAAAAACAGCTAACAGCGGTAAACGCTGAAATACCGTGAAAGGGCCAATACTGCATGCAGCAAGCAAAGAAAAGCTTTCTTAAAAATATGGTAGGCTTTTCCATGACCTCGTGGATTTCCGTGCTGATCGGGCTCATTGCTTCGCCGATCGCTACACGCCTGTTCCTGCCGGATGAAATGGGTAAGCTGAATATGTTCAGCACCTATGCGGCACTGTTTGCTTCCATTGCCTATCTGGGGCTGGATCAGGCGTATGTGCGTTTTTTCCGGGAGCCTCCGGGCAAAAGTACGCGCAAGGGTATGTTTACCTTCTGCACGGCGGCACCGCTGGCTTTCAGCCTGCTTTCCTCTTTCGCACTTCTATTGATGTGGCAAAGCATCAGCGGCCGGGTGATGGATACGCCGGACTTCGGCATTTTTATTTGCCTGTGCGTGTACAGCTTCTGTCTGGTACAGTTCCGCTTTTTATCGCTGAACTACAGGATGGAGCAGAACGCGAAACTGTATACAATACAGGGCGTTTTACAAGTGCTCATTACAAAGATCGCGTATCTTTCCATTGCACTGCACAGCGCGCAGGCCAGACCGGCGATTTTACTATTGACGGTGCTGATGGGTTCTTTTACCCTCATATTTACGCTGATACAACGCAAACGCTATACCATGGATTTTGTGCAAGAAGTCGATAAACCGTTTTTAAAGGAAATATCCGCCTTTGCGGTGCCGCTGATGCCAATTGCAATTATTTCCACCCTCAATGGGTATGTAAGCACACTTTCGCTGGATGTATTGATGGATAAAGCCGCCGTAGGTATTTTTACGTCGGCGCTGGGATTGGCTTCTACCGTAAACGTGGTGCAGACGGGTTTTAATACCTATTGGGCACCTTATGTGTATGAGCATTACCAAAGCGACGACCGCAGCCGCTTTTTTACGGTACACCGCTTGATGGCTACATTACTGACTGGTTTTGGGCTAACATTTATACTATTTCAGCCAATCATTTTCCTGCTGCTGGGCGCGAAATTCCGCAGTTCCATCCTCTATTTTCCCTTCCTGTTTCTGGCTCCGATATGCTATTGTCTGGGCGAAACGACCGGGATGGGCATTGGCATCTCTAAAAAAAGCTATTGGAACACGATTATTTTCAGCCTTTCTGCGATACTGAATGTAGCGCTTTGCTTTGTGCTCATCCCCTGGCTGGGTGCAACGGGCGCGGCGATGGCATCGGCTGGAGCAGCCGTTATTACGCTATTGGTACGCACCGCTATTGGAGAAAAATACTTCAAAGCAATCTCGCAGTACCGATATTTGGGATTTGCGGTTGGGTTGATGCTAGCGGCGTCGTTCGGCAATTACTGGCTGGACGGGAACATGGCAGCGAAGTATGCGCTTTTAACGGTAATCTATGCTTTGGCACTCTTCCTATTCCGTAAAGAAATAGCTATGCTGTGGGAAACGGTTCGGCAAATTGCGAAAGCTGGCGCCGGAGCACTCAAAAAACGGGGAAAGCAAAACACCGATAAAGGAGAACACAAATGAGTAAGCGGATTCTCTTAATCGCGGATGCCGGAAGCTTCTGGACGAAGCGTTATATTGAAAACCTATTACTGCCGGATGGTTGGGAAGTCGTGATTTTTCCCATTTGGGAACCGGAAGGTAAGTTTGACGCGTATTACCGGGAACATGGGATAACGGTATACCGGGATACGCATACGCTGCCGGTAGTACGCCATATTCCGCGGCTGCGCATGTGGGCGCGTATTGCGGCTAACGCGCATGCACTGCGTAAGTACGGACCTTTTGATGCAATTCACAACCACTACCTGTCCCAACGGGATTTGGCGCTGGGGAAACGCATGCACCGTGCTTTTCCAAAGGCGCAATGGGTGTGCAGCTACTGGGGCAGCGATTTGCTGCGGTCAACCGGGCTGGAATTGAAACGGATGAAACGCTATCTGCTGGCGTGCGACCATGTAACGGTGCATTCGGCGCTGCATATTCAGCGTATTGAAAAGGTGTTTGGCCAAAGCGTAGCCGCCAAGACGGCATTGGTGTATTTTGGGCAAACGGTATTTGCGGATATTGACCGTGTGCGCGCCATGGCGGATCAAACCGCCTGCAAAGAGCATTTTGGACTGCCACCGGAAAAACCGGTGATTTGCCTTGGGTACAACGCATCGCCGACGCACCGGCACTTGCAGTTGCTGCAAGGATTGCAAACCTTGCCCGAAGAGACGCTGAAAAGCTGGTCATTGGTATTGCAGATGACCTACGGAAGTTTTGACGACAGCTATTTTGAAACGGTACGGAAAGCGGCGGATGCCCTGCCCTGCAAAACCTTGATATTGACCGAGTTTATGGACGGAACCGAGAGCGCCTATCTGCGATTGGCGGCGGATGCGTTCGTACTGGCAATTCCTACGGACGCTTTTTCCGCGAGCCTGCAGGAGTATTTATATGCCGGTACGCAAGTGCTGCGCGCCAGTTGGCTACGGTATCCACAGCTGGAGGAGCTTGGCATTGAAACCGTAACCTTTACGGATCTTACGCAAGTGCCAGAGCTGTTGAAACAGCTGATCGGGCGGGAACTGAGTGAAGAAGAAAAAGAAAAGCGCGCCATGCTGGGTAAAAAATATGCCTGGGATACGGTACGCGATGGATGGCTGCAGCTTTATAAACCGGAGACGGCTGCCCGGCAGTAACGCGATCCTGAAAAAGAATAAAACACCCCCCGTTGTGTAAAAGATGAACACGGCGGGGGTGTTTTTCTCGTGTTTTTGCTGGAACCAAATACACATTGGTAAATAACGCGGGGAAGATGATTGTTCCGGGATGTGGACTGTGCTATAATGCAACTATATTATATTGTAAGAATTGTAAATTCAATAGTATATCTATTCTCTTTAAAAAAATGTATATAAGATTGGGAATCCCGATTGGTTTTGTGGTGTAAATGGCAGAAGCAAGCAGACCATTTTCAATAACAACAGCGCAGAAAGGCGGTATCCCAATGAAGCAATACACAGCGGATGAACATGTACCCATGAAATTCCACAACCTCTATGTGTACTTTCTCAACCCGATTAAGATTATCGTACTGGGCGTATTAACAGCGCTATCACTTGTATTGCTGCTCAATGCGGAAGTAATACCGGCGGAGTCACTGCAATATGAAGGCGTGCCGAACTTGATTGGAAGCTCGCTGCTGATGGGGCTTACCATTGCACTTGGGCTTGCGTTTCTGTTTGCGCTATTGGCGGAAATATTGCTGGCCAAAAGGCGTGTATTGGGTGTAACACTGTTGATATGCGGATTTCTGATGGACGTGGTAAGCGCAGGATCGGCTGTGGCAAACGCGGCGACGACGAACAATATACTCGTACTGGCGGGCAGCGTGCTGGTGGCGGCGCTGGTATGTATTTACTATTGGAAACGAGCGCGGTTGTTGCATTGAAAAATCAGCCGTTAAAACAAAATAAGTATATACGAATGGATGCGGACGAGGAGGAACAGGAATGAACGAGTTTACGGACGTTTTGCAAAGCAACCCGACAATCGCATGGAACGATCCACTGATGGGAGTCGCGCTGGTGCTGCTGGGGTTATTGCTGCTGGCGGTTGTCATCGCAGGTGTGATGACGCTGGTACTGGGACTGAAATATTGGAAGTATAACCGTCAGCCGGTACAAAGTGGGCTCACCGGCATGGAAACAGCGCGTAAATTGCTGGATGAAAGCGGACTTGCGGATGTGCAGGTGAAACCCGCCGGTTTCCTGCGTGCGCTGGTATACGGCAATTATTACAGCCGCCGTGCCAAAACGGTTTTTCTGCGGAAAAACATCGCAAACCGCAACAGCATAACGGCTGTCGGTGTGGCAACGCAGAAAACGGGGCTGGCCCTGCTGGATCAGGAAGGCGATCCGCAATTCCGCGTGCGGGAGTCGCTGCGGGGCATCTTCCTGTTTGCGCCCGTGTTCTTCATTATCATCCTCATCGTAGGCGCTGGAATTGATTACCTTGTCAGCCATAGCATCGGGCAATGGACTACGATTTCGTCAATCATAGGTCTGCTGTATTATCTGGCGGCGACGGTGTATACGCTGTTTACCATCACGACCGAGAAAAAAGCAGGCGCAACGGCGCGGGAAGCCCTTCGTGAAAAAGGCTTGATGAACACGGAAGAACTCGAAGCGTTTGCCAAGCTTCAACGGTATTATATTGTTAAATATATTTTGGACTTTGTGGTTACCCTGCTCCGTTTACTGCTGTATGTACTCAATCTGGTGTCGAAAGGCCAAAGCAAACGCTGATATACACACATGTGCACAAACAGCCGCAGACATTTGCCTGCGGCTGTTTGTGCAGGAATGGAATTATGATTGCGCTGAATATTCCGCAACCGGTATAGGAGTGCCGATTTGGTCGTACAGCGCGTATTGCATGTGTTTCTCCGTAAGGGTTTGCGTTTCACCATCCTCGGTGGTAACCGTTTGCTCCGTCGTAATGAACTTCCGCCCTTCTATGAACCCGTAGCGGCATTCAACCGGAACATCTGTATCGATGGTGAAACTGCGCATGGTTTTATTGATGTAAGTGATATTGCCATCCTTGTCTTCTACAGCGGCGTAGGATGCGCTAAATGGCGATGCGTCTGTATAGGCGTTGATGATACGCAGTTTTCCGTTGGCGTCGATAAACCCATATTTGTTTTTATATGCAACACGGCAAAGTGTGTTGCTGTTAAAATCGTCCCGAATGCTCCACGTGGGCTTGATAATGATGGTGCCATCGGTTGCGACCAGCCCCCACAGCTTGTTCTGCCGTATCCATGCACGGTGGTAAATGGGATCAAAATCGGTAATTTCGCTGTATTTGATTCGCAGTATCACATTGCCTTCGGTATCGATGAGGCCCCAACTGCTGCTTTTCTTGACGGCACATGCTCCATTTTGAAAGGTTTGCACGGCTGCGTAAGTCTGTTTGATCACCAGCTCATTTTGCGGGTTGATAAATCCCCAGCGTTTGGAAATCCGTACGCCGGCCAAGCCTTCGCTGAAGGAGGCAACGCCGGTGTATTGTAAATCAATCGAGATGTTTCCGTTTTCATCAATAAAACCGTAATCGCCGTCCAGCGATACGCCCGCGTAGCCTTCGCTGAAAGGCAGCGCCGTTTCCCAAATGCAGCCGTCACCAAGGTAATCGCCGGTAGCAGGGTTGAGATATCCCCACAGCCCATCCGTTTTTACAGTAATATATTCATTTTTATAAGCGCCGATCTCTTCGTAGACGCCGCCGATAGGCTCTGCGGTGATGAGGTTATACAGATAACTGTTTTCGCCGTCTGTTACAGCGGCAACGCCATTCACCGTCCAAAGAATTTCGGTATAAATGGTGGGTACAACCAGCGTGCCATCGTTGCGTACAAGCCCATAGGTGCCTTCCAGCGGCTGTATATCGGTATCATCCAACTCGGTCGTGCCGCTGAACACAGCAGCGACCATGTACAAGTCCTCCGCGGTGAATGTGGTGGTATCACGATCGTGCAAAAGCAGGCTTTCACTGCGGAAAACCCGTTCAGTCCAGTCAAACTGAGGTGCGATTTGCCAATCTCCACTGCTAGTCACATAACCGAATTGGTCATTCTGCGCGAAGCGATGCAATTGCATGGCTTCGGCTAGTGCCAGTTGGTAATCACTGTCCAGAAAGCCGGACAGATCGGCAAGCAGCTTTTTCGCTTCAACGGGGTTATCGCGCTGCATGTAGAGCAGTGCGTGGGCGTAATCGGCATACCGGTTTGCATCGCTTTGCGTACCAATGCCGGCGAAGGCGTTAATGGCATCCAGCAGGCTGCCCTCGTTTAACGAGGCCAACGCCGCCTGAAAGGCTGCCGAACTACCGGATGAAGAAGAGGAACCAACCAGGAAGTCCTCGCCCAGCGCAGCCAGCGGCAGGCATAGGGACAGGCAGAGCAATAACGTCACCAGTTTTTTCATAAAACCTCCTAAAGGCTTGAAGTGCTTTGTTTTCAACCATTTTAGCATTTGCCCAAAGGAGCGTCAAGGTATACCGGCGCTGAATATGTAACAGATTTCCAGTGTGCACATGTTATAATCTAACCGTATTTTTACTGTTTTCGGCTTGACAAGCGCATGCTGTGACTGTATAATTCCCGCAAGGCTATGACGGGAGGAGTACCTCCGACACGGAATCTTGCAGAGAGCCGCCGGTGCTGAAAACGCGGCAGATTCAACGGAGCGAAGAACAACCCTGAGCATCCGCCTGAAAAGCCGCTTGGCGGCGCAGTAGGCACGGACGGGTACGCCCGATACAGCGGAGGGAGATTTCGCAGCCGGATTTCGCCGGACAGCGTAGTTTCCGTCAAAGAGCGGGTCAACAATATGACCAATGCGGGTGGTACCGCGGAAGCGTAAAATGTACGTCTTCCGCCCCGGAGGAATCGGGGCGGGAGGCGTTTTTTCTATATCCCGCCGGGCAAGCAAGGAGGAAGCCAAAATGTATCGTACACAGTACTGCGGCGCACTGCGCCGTGAGGACATCGGCAAACAGGCGACCGTTTGCGGCTGGGTGCTTACCCGCCGGGATATGGGCGGCGTGATCTTTGTGGACGTGCACGACCGCGAGGGCACACTGCAAACGGTGTTTGATCTGTCCATCGTGGACGCGGAAAGTTTCGCCGCGGCCGAACGCCTGCGCAACCAGAGTGTGGTGCGCATTACGGGAGAAATCCGCCTGCGTGATGAAAGTACCTACAATCCCAGCATTCCGACCGGAGAAGTCGAGCTGGCTGCAACCGGCATGGAAGTGCTGTCCGCCGCCGAGGCGCTGCCGTTTTCCCTGACGGATGACGAGCCTGTGCGCGAGGAACTGCGCCTTACCTACCGTTATCTGGATTTGCGCAGGCCACGGATGTATGAAGCGCTTCGTTTCCGCGCCAATCTTCAGCGGGAAGCGGAGAACTTTATGGATGAGCAGGGCTTTTTACAGGTGGAAACGCCCATTCTCACCAAATCCACGCCGGAGGGCGCACGCGATTATCTGGTGCCCAGCCGTATACATCCGGGTACGTTCTACGCCCTGCCGCAAAGCCCACAGATTTTTAAACAGCTGTTGATGGTGGGCGGCATTGATAAGTACTATCAAGTGGCGCGGTGTTTCCGCGATGAGGATTTGCGCGCCGACCGTCAGCCGGAGTTTACGCAGGTGGACTTGGAATGCAGTTTTGTGGAACAGGAGGATATTCTCTCGTTTCTGAAAACCCTGTTCACCACCTTGTATGAGCGTGTGATGAAACGGCCGCTGGAGTTGCCCTTCAAGCGCCTGACTTGGCAGGAAGCGATGGACAGCTATGGCAACGATAAGCCGGATTTGCGATTTGATCTGCCGATTGTGGATGTAAGCGGGGTGGCGGAGCAATCGTCCTTCGGGGTGTTTACCGACGCGATCAAGCATGGCGGCGTAGTGCGCTGCATCAATGTAAAAGGCGGCGGAAACCGCCTTACCCGTACCACTATCGAGCAGCTGACGACCTATGCCCAGAAGCTGGGCGCAAAGGGTATGGCGTGGATACTGTATAAGGCGGACGGCGAGATCAACAGCATTTTGCCCAAGTATTTCAGCGAGGAAAGCTGGGCGCAGCTGGAAAAAAGCATGGATGCACAACCCGGCGATTTTCTGCTGTTCTGCGCTGACCAGCTGGATTTGGTTCGCAAAGTGCTTAGCGGGCTGCGCGTGCGCTGCGGCGAACTGATGGAGCTGATTGATAAAAACACTTTCCAGTTCGCGTTGGTGACGGATTTCCCCATGTTTGAGTATAAGAAGGATGATAACCGCTATGCGGCGATGCACCATCCCTTCACCATGCCGTTTGAAGAGGACATCGACCTGATGCAGGACGACGCCACCAAACCGCTGGTGCGCTCACAGGCGTACGACGTGGTGCTCAACGGCGTGGAGCTTGGCAGCGGCAGCGTTCGTATCCACAGGGCGGACGTGCAAAGCAAGGTGTTCAGCGCGCTTGGTTTTTCCAAAGAGGAAGCCAAGGAACGTTTTGGCTTCATGCTGGGGGCTTTCCGCTTCGGCACACCGCCGCACGCGGGCTTTGCCTTCGGATTGGACCGGCTGTGCATGCTGCTGACCGGCGCAAGCTCCCTGCGGGATGTCATTGCCTTTCCGAAAATCAAGGATGCAAGCTGCCCCATGACCAACGCGCCGGATTTTGTAGACCCCAAGCAGCTTGAGGAATTGAAGCTGGGCGTAAACGTAGCAGAAGAAATGAAGCGCGAGCACGAAGAACAGATGACGCGCGAAACCGTGCGCAATACGGCGCTGCTGAGTATGCTCAGCTTATCCGCCAGCGACGAGCAGGCGATGGATAAGGATTTTCTGGGTATTGTGGATTTCGCGGGCGAGCTTTCCGCGTTGGACAGGCAGGCGCCGCAGGCACCGCGGCCGCGAAATGAACGCAGTGTGAATGTGCGCCCGGATGTTGCCCGGGAAAGCTTCCCGCTTGAAAAAGTGCTGCTGAATGCAAAAACCGTCAGCGGGCCGTACATCACCGTTCCCGAAACGTTTGATTCCGGCGCCGAAGCGTAACCGTTGCCACTTGGCTGCCTATGTGCCATAAACCGGGGGACGCTGTCCCCGATTGGAAAGGAGCCCCGCTATGCGAGCCTATCCCGATGTTTGTAAACTTACGGTGCGCGAGCTGGTAACCGCGCTGGAGAAGGGCGAAATGACCTCTGCGGAGATCACGCAGGCCTACCTCACCAGCATCGCCGCCCAAAACGATACGATTGGCGCTTATTTGGAAGTTTATACGGCTTCTGCCATGGAAGAAGCGCAAAAAAGCGATGAGCGCCGGAAAGCAGGCAAAACGCTTTCGCCGCTGGATGGCATCCCCATTGCAATCAAGGACAATATGCTGGTGGAAGGGCATAAATGCACTTGCGCCAGCAAAATGCTTGCCGATTTTGTGTCGCCCTATAGCGCAACGGCGGTCATCAAGGTGCAGGAGGCGGGCATGCCGATACTGGGAAAGCTGAACATGGACGAGTTTGCCATGGGCTCCAGCACCGAAAACAGTGCGTTCACCTTGTGCCGCAACCCCTGGTCGACAGCCCATGTGCCGGGTGGTTCTTCCGGCGGCGCGGCTGCGGCGGTGGCGGCGGGCATGGCGCCGGTAACGCTGGGCAGCGACACGGGCGGCAGCATCCGCCAACCAGCCTCTTTCTGCGGCGTGGTCGGCGCAAAGCCCGCCTACGGTGCGGTCAGCCGGTATGGGCTGGTGGCATTTGCCAGCTCGCTGGATCAAATCGGCCCGCTGGGGAAAACAGCGGAGGATGTAGCCCTGGTGATGAATGTAATCGCCGGGTATGATACACATGACGCTACCAGCGACGCGGCGCTTTCACCGCAGTATCCGCTGGAAGGCCTTGGTTCTCTGGAAGGGCTGACTATCGGGATGCCGAAAGAATGCTTTGGCGAAGGCCTTTCCATGCCGGTGTACCACGCGGTGGAAGCGGCGGCCGAACAGCTGCGTGCGCTGGGCGCTACGGTCGTGGAGGTCAGCATTCCGTCGCTGCCCTATGCGCTGTCGGCGTACTATGTGCTTTCCAGCGCCGAGGCATCCAGCAATCTGGCGCGGTTTGACGGTGTACGCTATGGCTACCGTGCCAAAGAGTATGCTGATTTGGATGCGCTATACCGCAAAAGCCGCGAGGAAGGCTTTGGCATTGAGGTAAAACGCAGGATCATGCTGGGCACGTTTGCGCTGAGCAGCGGTTATCAGGATCAGTATTATTTAAAGGCGCAGCAGGCGCGCGAATTGCTCCGGTATGAGTTTGGCGAAGCACTGGGTACATGCGATGCACTGCTTACGCCGGTTGCGCCGACCTTTGCCTACCGCCTTGGGGAAAAAACGACCGACCCGATGGAAATGTACATGGGCGATTTATTCACGGTACCCGCGAATCTGGCAGGGTTACCGGCGGTAAGTGTGCCGTGTGGCATCGCCCGGGACGGAGAAGCGGTATTACCCGTCGGCATAAGTTTGCTGGGCGCGCGGGATAGCCTGCCCAAGCTGCTCTCCATTGCATCGGCCTACGAAAAAACCGTTCAGCCCAATGCGGGGCTGCGTCCTTATGAACATCTGCGCAAGGGAGGCGACAAGGCATGAGCTGGGAAATGGTCATCGGGCTGGAGACCCATGTGGAGCTGAACACGAAAAGTAAAGTATTCTGCACCTGCAAAACCGATTTTGGCGCGCCGCCCAATACCCATGTTTGCCCGGTTTGCATGGGCCTGCCCGGAGCGTTACCGGTGTTTAACGAGCAGGTATTGCACCATGCGGCGATGGCGGGGTATGCGCTCAACTGCCATGTGCACCACCGCAGTCGTTTTGACCGGAAAAACTACTTCTATCCCGATTTGCCCAAGGCGTACCAGATCAGCCAGTTTTACCGCCCCATTTGCGAGAATGGCTGGCTGACTGTGCAAACAGCCGTAGGCGGCGAAAAGAAAATCGGTATTACACGCATCCATATTGAAGAAGATGCGGGTAAACTGCTGCACGACAACGAGCATGGCACGATGCTGGATATGAACCGCTGCGGTGTGCCGCTGATCGAAATTGTCAGCGAGCCGGATATCCGTTCGGCGGAGGAGGCGGTAGGATACCTGCGCAAGGTGCGGGCGATTCTTACCTATATCAATGTGAGTGACTGCCGCATGAACGAAGGCAGCCTGCGCTGCGATGTGAACCTGAGCATCCACCATCCGGGCGAGCCGTTTGGCGTGCGAACGGAAATGAAAAATCTCAACTCCTTCCAGAGCGTGGAACGCGCGATTAAAGCCGAGTTTGAGCGGCAGGTTGCGGCGCTGGAGACGGGTGAGGAGATTGTGCAGGAGACGCGGCGCTACGACCAGAAAACTGGCAAAACCTATACCATGCGACGCAAGGAAAATAGCGCGGATTACCGCTATTTTCCCGATCCGGATTTACCGGAAGTGCGCCTGACGGACGAAGACATGCGGGCGATACAGGATGCGATACCGGTGCTGCCGGATGCGCGGCGCGAGGCGTACCGCAGCCAGTACGACCTGACGGCTTATGCGGCCGAGCAGCTGACCGCGGAACGATGGCTGGCGGAGTATTTTGAGGAAGCAGCCAGTCTTGCCAAAGCACCGGTGCATGTAGCCAACCTGTTGCAGGGTGAGGTTTTCGCGCTGATGAGTGCACGGGCAACCGAAGCTGAGAAAAACGGAGAAGCATCGCTGGAAGGCCGTGAATCTCTGCCGATAACGCCTGCCAATCTTGCTAAGCTATCCAACCTGATGGCGGAAGGCCGTGTAAACAGTTCTACCGGCAAGAAGATACTGGCTGCCCTGTTTACACAGGATCAGGATCCCATTGCGTATACAGAGGAGCATAAGCTGTTTACCATTGGCGATGACACCGCGCTGATTGAAGCAGTGAAGCAAGCGCTGGACGCTAACCCCGATATGGTAGAAACCTACCGCAGTGGCAAGGTGAACGTAGAAAAAGCGCTGATGGGCAAAGCGATGGCGATTACACGCGGCAAAGCAGACCCAGAGCGGCTGGCGGAGCTGCTGCATCAGGCGTTGACAGAGTAGTTTTCAGCCGGGAAACACCCCTTGTGCAAAAAGGCAAAAGGCTCTGAAAAGGCATAAAAAACGACAAAAAAATAACGGGTTTTCCCAGCGCTACATGGTTTGACAAGCGATGTCGATCATGGTATGCTTTGCTGGTATACGCAGGCGGCTTCCATCATTTTTTGATGCAAAGCCGCCGCCCAAATAGAAACGAGGTTTTCGGTATGCAACAATATCGTGTCGGCATCATTGGAGCAACGGGCATGGTAGGGCAGCGTTTCGTGCTGCTATTGCACAATCACCCCTGGTTTAAGGTAACCGTTTTGGCAGCCAGCAGCCGCAGCGCGGGTCTGCCGTATCGCGAGGCTGTACAGAAACGCTGGGCGTTTGCCTCGACCCCCATTCCGGAGACGATCGCCGATATGATCGTGCAGGACGCTGCCGAGGTAGAGAAAATCTCTGCACAGGTAGATTTTGTGTTCTGCGCTGTGGACATGAAAAAAGACGAGGTTCTTGCGCTGGAAGAAAGCTATGCCAAAGCGGAAACGCCGGTGGTCAGCAACAACAGCGCAACCCGCTTAATGCCGGATATTCCCATGCTGATCCCCGAAATCAACGGCGAGCATGCGGAAATCATCGCCGCGCAGCGGAAACGGTTGGGTACCCAACGCGGCTTTATCGCTGTGAAACCCAACTGCAGCATCCAAAGCTATGTGCCCGCTCTGTGGCCGCTTTTGGATTTTGAACCCCAGAGCGTGATTGTATGCACCTATCAGGCGATCAGCGGCGCAGGCAAAACGTTTGAAACCTGGCCGGAGATGGTGGATAATGTAATCCCCTATATCGGCGGCGAGGACGAGAAGAGCGAACGTGAGCCGATGAAGATTTTCGGACATATTGAAGATGGGCAGATTGTGAACGCTGCTACGCCGGACATCAGCGCGCAGTGCCTGCGTGTGGCATGCTCCGATGGCCATATGGCTGCGGTAAGCGTGAAGTTTGCCAAAAAGCCCACCATTGAGCAGATACTGGAGCGTTGGGAAAACTGCCATCCCCTCACCGAGGGCATGGGCTTGCCCAGCAGCCCCGCAAAGTTCCTGCAATACTTTGAGGATCCCAGCCGCCCGCAGACGCGCCTGGACCGTGAGTTTGAAAACGGTATGGGCATCAGCATCGGTCGGCTGCGCGAGGACAAGGTGTTTGATTACAAATTTGTTTGCCTAAGCCACAACACCCTGCGCGGTGCGGCGGGCGGCGGCGTACTCAGCGCGGAATACCTGTGTAAACAGGGCTACATCCAACCCAAATGACAATTGGCTCATTAGCCAAGACGACAGGAGAACGACCCGCTACCGGTGGCAGGCATATACGTCTGAATGCACCGGGTACGGGCAGTTTGGGAGGAGGTCGACCCTATGCCAACTTTGTTTCAAGGTAGCGCGGTTGCGTTGGTAACGCCCTTTACAGACGGTAAGGTAGATACGACAGCGATTGAGCGCTTGGTAGACAGGCAGCTTAATGCTGGAACAGCGGCTATCATCGTATGCGGTACAACTGGCGAGCCGACAACCATGACGCCGAATGAGCGGGAATTGACTGTTCGCACGGTGATCAAAGCCGTTAACGGCCGGGTTCCGGTGGTTGCGGGAACCGGCAGTAATTGCACACAAACAGTAGTTGATACGGCAAAACGGTACGAGAATCTGGGTTGCGCCGCACAGCTGGTGGTGACTCCCTATTACAATAAAAGCTCGCAGGAAGGGCTGTACCGGCATTACATGGAGATTGCCGAGCATACGCAGCTCCCGATAGTGATTTATAACGTACCTTCCCGTACGGGAATGGATATTTCTCCAGAAGTGTTGGAACGGCTGGTGGAGTGCGATAAGTTTATTGCGCTCAAGGAGAGCAGCTACAATCTGCCGTACGTAATGGAGAAGGTACGCAGGCTGGGCGACAAGATGGCGCTATACAGCGGTAACGACGATATGGTTGTACCGCTGATGGGGCTTGGCGCGCAGGGTGTCATTTCCGTTGTGGCCAATGTGCTTCCGGCAGAGATGGCGGAAATGGCGCAGAGTTACCTGAAAGGGGATACGGATAGAGCACTTGCGATGCAGCTGAAGCTGCTCCCGCTCATCCGCGCACTGTTTGCGGAAGTCAACCCCATTCCCTGTAAAGCGGCTGTGGAAATGATGGGGCTTTGCAGCGGGGACTTGCGCTTGCCGTTGATTCCGGTAAGCGCAGAAAACCGCAGTAAACTCAGAGATGCACTGATCGATCTTGGCGTTACGGTGCGGCAATAATACCGATGATAAAAGCCGGGCGTATGCCCGGCTTCTTTTTCAGACGAACGGAGGCTGGTTATGAATATCATTATTGGCGGCGCGATGGGGCGCATGGGGCATGAGTTGGCTGCTATCGCGGCGGAAGAAGGCATTACCGCCGTTTGCGGCGTGGATGTGGCTTATAAGGGACAGCCGTCGGATTTTCCCATGGTTGCCAGTTATGAGCAGATTACGGCGCAGGCGGATGTATTGGTGGATTTTTCACGCGCGGATAGCCTTGCCGGAATTTTGGCTTATGCGGTTCAAGCAAAGATGCCGCTGGTTTTGTGCGCGACCGGATATACCGAAGCGGAACTTGCCAGCATTGCGCAAGCAGCACAAACCCTGCCGATTTTGCAAAGCGCCAACATGAGCCTGGGCGTAAACGTATTGCGCAGACTGGCGGAAATGGCAGCGGCTGCGCTGGGTGATGGCTTTGATGTTGAGATTGTGGAAAAACATCACCGCCGGAAACTGGATAGCCCCAGCGGTACGGCACTGATGCTGTATGATGCGGTCAAACTGGCGAAGGGCGGAGCTGTGGAGCCGGCATACGGGCGGTATGGCCGGGATGCGAAACGCAAACCTGAGGAGATCGGCTTACACGCGGTTCGCGGCGGTACAGTAACGGGTGAACATGAAGTGGGCTTTTACGGTAATGGTGAACAAGTTTTACTGACGCACAGGGCGGAGAGCCGTGCGTTATTTGCGCAGGGCGCGCTGCGTGCGGCCCGCTTCCTGGCGGGGAAACCGGCAGGGCGTTATACGATGCAGGATGTTGTGGCAGAGATGATCGGGTAAAAGCATAAATCCGTTTCAATGCAAAAGAACCGCCGGTATTAATACCGGCGGTTCGCTTATGTTGTATGGATGAAAAAGATAGCGCAATCAATCATCCTTTTCCCATTCGGACAGATTATCCTGTATGGTGGAAAGGATCTCTTTTAACGCTGAGCGTTGCTGACTGCTTAACCCACGGGGCATAGGCCCGATAACGCTGTTGTTAATACTGCCGGAAAGCAAATAATCCAAGCTTACGTCCAGCACATTGGCAATCGCGACCAGGGTTTCCAGGCTGGCTTTTCGCGTACCGCGTTCCACATGCCCAATAAAGGACGTGGAAACATTCACGCGTTCCGCCAGGGCTTCCTGCGTCCAGCCATGAAGCGTGCGTTGTTTGCGTATTCTACGGCCCAGATCAATGTAATCCATAACAAAACCTCATAAAAATCGTAAAAATTTTCAGTAAAATCGTCAAGTATGAAACACATTTTACTATAAAGGATAGCCTGAAATTTGAAAAGTGTCTGTTGGACGTGATTGTTGCCAGACGTATGATTATGGGTAATCGTTCCAGCAGTTAAAGAGTTTTAACGGAATTGGATACAAGAAATTTCCGTAAAGAGGTATACAAATGTCTGCCATCATGCTATAATACTCACGTTGACCCAGCCAAAGTAAAGCGGTTTAGGTTCTTCCGCCTTCGTTCATCTTTGTCCGAATGATTGGAAACCCACACCCGAATCACTGGAGACCTGGGACACAGATTAACGATTTGGAGGGAACCATCATGTATCAAGACAAAACGCTGACCTGCCGCGATTGTGGCGTGGAATTCGTATTCTCCGCCAGCGAGCAGCAGTTCTTCGCGGACAAGGGATTCCAGAACGAGCCCAGCCGCTGCCCGGCCTGCCGTGCTGCGCGTCGCGCTTCTCAGAACCCCAACCGCAGCGAGCGTCAGATGTACGAAGTAATCTGCGACGGTTGCGGCGCCACCACCCAGGTGCCGTTCCAGCCCCGTGGCGATCGTCCGGTATATTGCCGTGACTGCTACGAGCGTGTTCGTCAGAACAATCAGTACTAAGATAACACACCATTAGGTGTGTAAAACGCTTCCCCTTCGGGGGAGGCGTTTTTTCTTTACCTACAGTAAGGAAACAAGCGCCTTGCATTGATAGCCGGATGCATTATCCTACATGGTGAAAGCAAGTAAAACAATCGGACTGGAATAAGGAGTAATGAGTCTCCATACTGGTTCTGGCCAAATGAAGGAAGCGGGATCGGATAGCGATGTGGATGAACCTTGCCGGGGTTAAAAAAGACGCGTGCCGACAACGAAAGCCGCACGCGTCTATAAAGAGTTTAATCAGTTACCGGTCCGCGAGATGGTTTCGCGAACCTTGGAGAAGATATTCAAATAGTCGTCTTTAAAGCCGTACGGATATGTAATCTCAATACAATACAGAACCTTATCAATCGTAACGGCGTGCAGCCGTCCGCCAATCTCCGTACCGTCGGCCAGCGTACCGCTGTAATTGGCATATACGCCTTTACTGCCCATCAGGTAACGTGTCGCGGTATAACTGGGTTTCCATTCCACAAAATTTGTCGCGCTGATGTTGTTAAGACGCGATTTGATTTCGGTGCCAAGCTCCGTTTCGGAATAGTTTGCGGTAACAGGGGAAGCGGAAAGAGTGACGATACCCAGCTGATTATCCTTCATTTGCTGTTCCGGCTCGGTGAGGGTATAAATCCCATCCACACTGGCGTCGGCAACCCAGCCGGCGGGGCCTTCAAAGCTCAGACCCAGCGAAGGTACATTATAGGCTACGTAGGTAAAGGAAAGCGGTGCACGCGGTGTAGGCGTGGGCGCATCGATCGGTAACAGCGGAATCGGTGTGCTGCCCGCATAGGGGTATACGGTCGCATCTGCGTCCGCCTGACCATAAACGATAGTCGTATCGTCGTAAACGCCGTTGTCCTGGCTGTCTTCTTCGCCAAGCGCATCCGCAGCCGTAAAGTCGGCATCGGCATCAGCGGCGGTATTGTCTACCATATAGGGGTTATTGGAAAAAACGCTGTCGCTATTGCCATCGCTGCTTGTGTTTGCAGTGGGCGAGGGCGTTGCCGTATTTGTTGGGCCAAGGTATTGCGTTACTTCGGTAAAAGTTTGCGTACCGCTATCCTGCTGCCCGTTACAACCGGTCAGGAGCACCGCGACCGCCAGCAGACACAGCACCGCAAGCCATTTGCGCCTCATATTCGTTCCCTCCGATTCTGACACGTTGGGGTATACACCGGTTACTTTATGGGTAATACAATATTATATCTTTATTGCATCGTCATTGTATCATCTTGCCGAATAGCAGTCAACCTTCCGGCGTCAGCTCTTCATACCGGGGGTGGTACAACCTGCGCTCGAGGGACCAGATTCTCTCGCTGAAAACGCCCTGCTGCAGCTTATCCAGCGCGGTCTGCATCTCGTTCATGCGGGCATCCATCAAATCAATCCAATGCAGCGCCTCGGCTTCGGGAAACATCGGTTTCCTGGGGCTGCCATAGGCTTCTTCACCATGGTGGCTGAGCATCATATGGCACAGCAGAGTCACCGGTTCGCCGGATACACCCACCGCCTTGGCGGCTTCGTTAATCAGTGAAACACCCATCACGATGTGCCCCAGCAGCAGCCCTTCCTCGGTGTAGTCTTTCACCACGCCTAACACATCGCTGTCCATCTCCGCGGTTTTACACAAATCATGTACAATCACGCCCGCAATTACCAAATCAGCATTCAGCTGCGGGTAAATCGGCAGGATGGCATTTGCCAGCCGGAGCATTCCGGTGGTATGGTGCAGTAAGCCGCTGCGCTCCGCATGGTGGATTCGTTGTGCCGCCGGGAAATAAACCAGTTTTTCATGGCAGCTGTTGAGCATTTCCCGCACGATTTTTTTCAGCGGTTCGCTTTGCATGGTCTCCAGCGCTGTTTTAATCTCCGCCAGCATATCCTCCGGGCTGTCGGGGGCGCAGGGGGTCAGCAGCGACATATCTACGTCATCGGCTGGTTCCAGTACGCGCAGTTTTTCCACACGCAATTGCAGCCGGCCGTTATACTCCAGCGTTGTGCCGCGTACTTTAATCACGCTGCCGGGTGCGGGCGGCGGTACGTTGCCATCCCACACTTTGGCATTTACCTCGCCGGTGCGGTCGACCAGCGTCATATCCAGGTATTTACCGCCGTTCCCGCCGGTACGCTGGTCGCTGGAACGGACGAGTAAAAAGCCTTCAAATTTCGTATCTTTTTGTAAAGCACCGATTGTTTCCTGCTGCATTTTGTTCCTCATTCCTGTTGGTCGTCGGCATACATCGGCACACGGGTGCCGGGCAGGTTAACGTAGCGGGCGAACTCGGCCTGCCACTCTACGTTGATGGTACCCACGGGACCGTTACGTTGTTTTGCGACGATGATTTCACCGGCGGTATCGTCCGCTTTATTCTCTTCCTGCGTTTCCGATTGGTAGTACCCTTCGCGGTGGATGAACAGCACTACATCGGCATCCTGCTCGATGCTGCCGGAATCACGCAAGTCACTGAGCTGCGGGCGTTTATTGGCACGGTTAGTGTTGGCGCGCGCAAGCTGCGCGCAGGCCAGAACGGGTATTTTCAGCTCCAGCGCGGTGGATTTTAACCCGCGGCTGATCTCGCTTACTTCCAACTGGCGGTTTTCTACGCGTTTGTCCGCGTTCATCAACCCCAGATAATCGATCACAATCAAATCCAGCCCCTGCTCGATCATCAACCGCCGCGAACGGCTGCGCACCTGCGAAGGCGTCAAGCCGGGTGTATCGTCTATAAAGATGCGGCAGGTGCTCAGGTAGTTCAGGCAGTCGCCCAGTTTCATCCACTCATCATCGCTGAGCATGCCGTTGCGGATGCGCTGCATGTTAATACTGGCAGCGTTGCTGAGTATACGCATGCCGATTTGCTCGCGCGGCATTTCCATGCTGAAAATAGCAACACATTTGCGGGTTTTAACCGCCGCAAAATGCGCGATGGAAAGCGCCAGCGCTGTTTTACCCATAGCGGGGCGGGCCCCGGCGATAACCAGTTCACCGCCGTGCAGGCCGGTCAGGGTTCGATCCAGATCATATAATCCGGTGGGAACGCCTGCAATTTTCCCCTTTAATCGGCTCATCTCTTCGATTTTATCAAAGGTGTTCACCAGCACGGCGTTCAGGGGCTGCAGCGCTTCCATGCCGCCGCGCTTCATGATGATTTCAAAAATCACCCGCTCGGCGTCCTTAAGCACATCCGCCAGCGGGTCCATTTGCCCGAAGCATTGCTGCTCGATTTTACGGCAAGCGGCGATAAGCTTTCGCAGGGTGCTTTTTTCCTGCACGATTTGCACATAAGACCGCGTATTGGCGGTAGTCGGCACATACCGGTAGGATTCCAGCAGATAGGCGGTACCGCCAACGCCGTCCAGCGTGCCGCGGCGTGAAAGTTCGTTGCCGACGGTCATCAGGTCGATCGGCGATGTGGAAATGTTCAGTGTATGCATCGCGTCGAAAATTTCGCGGTGTTCGGCAGTATAAAAATCTTCAGCGGAAAGCGTTTCAAACACATAGGTCGCAACACCTGAATCCTGCAAAACGGCCCCCAGCACGGAACGCTCCGCGTCTACACTGTTGGGCGGAGCTAAACGCATCAGCTCCTGTTCGTTCATGCCGGTTCGCCTCCTTCATCCTCCCAGACTAAGGCGCGGGAGATAAATGTGGTTTGCAAAGCACTGCAACCCTCCGGCAGTTTACTGTCCGGCGGTTACGACTACTTTCATTTTAGCGGATATGCCGGTGTATACCGATACCGTCGCTTCATATTCGCCGGTTTGACGAATCGCCGCACAGTCGATTTTGCGTTTATCCACTTCCACGCCATGCTGTTCCTGCAAAGCGTTAGCAATTTCCTGTGTGGTAATGCTGCCGTACAGGCGGCCTTTATCACCGCATTTGGCTGTGATCTGGATGGTTTTCCCCTTTAACGCGGCAGCTTTCTGGTTGGCTTCGGCGCGGCGCTCGGCTTCCATCTTCTCATCCAGCGCATGCTTGCGCTCCACTTCCTTCACGGCAGAGGGCGTTGCCTCCATGGCCCATTTCCGGGGAAAAAGGTAATTGCGCGCAAAGCCGTCCGACACATTAAGAATATCACTTTTCTTGCCAGTTCCCTTTACGTCTGTAAGCAGAATCACTTTCATAATCAGGGTTCCTCCTTATGATAATTCGGGCGAATAGCGCGCAGGTGAATGAACTGGTCGGTCACCCCGAGTACGAACAGTACGATCGGCATTGCCAGATACAGCAGCGCGGCCAAAAACCCGTATAAAACAATTCTTTCCGGGTGGCGGCGTGAAAGTAAGAACATAAACACCGCGGCACCCAGCAGCCGGTAAACGGTTGTAAAACCTGCGTAGGCAAGCGAGGACAGGAGCGAATTGAAAGACTGCCCTGAAAACGCTGTAAACAAGGTAATTACACACAGAAGCAGCATATAGCCCTGTTCACGCCGGGACAGGTTCAACGCGCGAAAAGCAGGTGCCAGCGTCGGTTTTTCGCTCTTGCGCGCCCTTGTCCGCGCGGTAAGCAGAGCAGTAAAAAGCCCAATAATCAGGGCACCCTGTATCAGAACAGATGGAATCAGCGTGGCAAATCCTTCGGTTAAGCGGAGCCGCAGCATATTAAGCAATTCCTGCTTTAGCGCTGGATCGATCAGGATCAGGTTGCCAAACTGCCAAGCGATACTATTGGCGTATGCGTCCGGAATCGGCAGGAAACCCACCTGTGCCAACCGGTATAGAATGCTGCTGCTTGTGGAAGATTGCTGTATTGTCGTGATTACCGCGCTTGAAAGCTGGGTAAACAGCGGGCGGCCCAGCAAATCAGTCAGCCGCAGCAACAGGCTAAGCGCGCTGAGTAAAAAAGCGGCGGTTGCCAGCACGATGCCCGTATGAAAAGTCATGCGCCTGCGGCGACCAAGAGCGGCAAACAACAAGCATAAATATGGACAAAGCAAAAGCAGCACGCTGATGACTAAATCTCCGCCTGCCAGGGCAAAGGCGATGGCGGGAGCCAGCGGAAGCGCCAGTGCAAACCATTCATCTCCCTGCTCATAGGCAGGGCATACCACCAACGGAAGCGTAAGCGCAATCAACGGCGCCAACGGTACAAACAGATAAGCGCTCAGTAAAAGTGCGGCAAACGCGAGGCCTTGCCACAGGGTTCGTTTCCACATGCCCGGGGTAGCGATCGCGTCCATGGAGTCTCCTTCTTAAGCTGATTAGCCATTTACAGTTTCCGTTCTATTATAAGGCGGCGCAGACCATTCGTCAATGCACGGGGCAAACAAAAACCGAACACACATGCGCCTGCCGGACAGAAGATGGTGTATGGCTTCTATTTAGCAATAGAACGGGCAGAAGCGCGATAATCATTCACAAGGGAGAGGAAAACTGTTATAATATATGAAAGCGTCCGGAGAAGCATTGAAACCGAATAAACACCGGATGTTGTTACGGGCGGAAAGCGCGGCCCGGGAGGGGGAAACTTTTTTGACACAATGGTTGATTCGCCGTTTTGTAAAAAACCATACTGAGATTACCGATCAGAAAGTCCGGGCTGAATATGGCCGTTTAGGTTCAGTTACGGGCATTATCGTCAATATATTGCTTTCGGCGACCAAGTTTGTCTTGGGAATCATCAGCGGTTCGCTGGCGATTACGGCGGACGCTGCCAATAACTTATCGGACGCGGCGGGCAGCATCATGTCGCTGATCTCGGTTCACATGGCAAGTAAACCAAACGATAAGGAACATCCCTTCGGGCACGGACGCATGGAGTATATCGGCGCGCTGGCGATCGGCGTGCTTATTATCAGCGCCGGGATTAAACTGCTGGAAGAGGGCATATCCGGGATTGTGATACCCGCGGTACTGGCGGTAAGCCTGCTGGTGATTATTCTGCTGCTCGTATCCATACTTACAAAACTATGGCTTTTTTTCTATTACCGCACGATTGCCGTAGCCATTAACAGCGAAACGCTTTTTGCCGCTTCCAAGGACAGTTTGAGCGATGTGGTAGCAACAAGCGCGGTACTGCTGAGCGTACTGCTGCAAAAGTGGTTTGGCTGGCGCATTGACGGCTACATGGGTGTGCTGGTTGCGCTGTTCGTACTCAAGACGGGGATTGATGTTACCAGAAGCACCATAACCCGTTTGCTGGGGAAAAAGCCGGACCCGTCCGTCATACAGGATATTAAGAAAAAACTACTTTCCTACGAGGACATCAGCGGGGTGCACGATTTGGTAGTGCACGACTATGGCCCCGGCCGCTGCGTAGCCTCCGTACATGCGGAAGTCAGTGCCACGGGGGATATTGTAGCCGTACACGAAACGATCGACCGGGCAGAGCGTGACCTGCAAAACGATTTGGGCATTACGGTCTGTATCCATATGGACCCTACCGTAACCGACGACCCGGAAGTGAACCGGGTGCATGCGCAGATGAATGCGTATCTGGCTTCGATAGACCAGCGGCTTAGTTTGCATGACTTCCGCATGGTGCCGGGGGAAAAGCAGGTGAATCTGGTATTTGATTGTATGTTGCCGGATGGTTATTCCAACCAGGAAGGGCTGCGTGCTAAACTGGCGCAGTATGCTAAAACACTGGATGTACGGTATGAAACCGTCGTTCAGTTTGATACGGATTATACCTGAACCGCTGTAAACCGCACCGCGGGAGGGAGACCAATGGGCATAGGCAGGCGAATCACAGGAATTGGGTTGGTTTCGCTTTTATGGCTTAGCGGCAATCTGCCCTGCGGTATGGGTGCTTTAACGCGGGCGGAGGAAATGCCGCCCGCTTCGCTTACACAGGTACAAGAGGCGCTGCCGACGGAAGAACCGGAAATGCCGGTATCTTCACTAAGCACAGTGCAATCGATATTGGAGCATGACGCGCAGGCCGATAAAGCCGGAGAAGAGATACTGCTGGGGGAGCAGACATGCATCCGCATTCTGCTGATTGGCACAGATTCCTACACCAGCGCCAGCAGCGGCCGCAGCGACACCATGATTGTCGCCCAGTTGGATACGCAGCGCAAGCAGATTAAGATGGTATCATTCCTGCGCGATTTATATGTTGCCATTCCCGGATACCGAAAAACCCGCCTGAATGCAGCCTATGTTTACGGCGGCGCAGACTTGCTGGTAGATACGTTGGAGAATAACTTTGGCGTAACCGTAGACGGCTGGGTGGCTGTGAATTTCTCCCGCATGGTAGAGGTAATCGACCGTTTGGGCGGCGTAACGGTTGAGGTGAGCGAGCAGGAACGCAAACAGTTGAATTCGATTCTTAAATATTATAATACGCAAAACGGCTATCCGAAAATGGATGAAGTGTTGGAAGCATCCGGTTCGCAGCGCCTTACCGGCAAGCAAGCGCTGTGTTTTAGCCGCATCCGGAAAATTGATAGTGATTTTACCCGTGTCAGCCGCCAGCGGAAAGTGATGGAAGCTATTTATACGCGAATACGGGAGATGGACGCGATTACGCTGATGTCGATCCTGACGCAGGCATATGGCGATGTGAAAACGAATTTGACGATAGCGGATGCTGCCAGCTTGGTACCGGTGCTGTTTTCCCTGCGAAATGTTACGTGGGACAGCCTCACCATACCTGTAAGCGACGGATACCAAAGCACAAGAGTAAGCGGTATGGATGTATTGGTACCGAATCTGAAAACCAACCAACTGGCGATCAGCCGGTTTTTACAATAGTAGAAGGGAATTTCTTATAGGAGAAGTTCCCTTTCGTAAACCGGGCGGCACTCCAAAATGGGCATAGGCTAAGGAAACCCCGGCATGGATTATAATATATAAACAAACAGCCCGGCGCTGCTAAAAAGGCACCGGGCTGTGTATGCATATATGAAGCATAAGCAGAAACGTTTCTTTTACTGTCTGCTGCCTCTGTGCAGGCGGGTTTTCCGGCAGGGTATTTTTCATAGTGGTGCAAAGGCTGCCGGTACGGCCAATGTTGTTTATTCGCAAACAGGTTAGTGTTTGACTACCGCATATATTTACCGCGGATACGCGTTTGCGGGGTGAGCATTTCGGTGCTGGTAACACTGCGGTTACGCACAACGTTAAGAACCAGTCCGATGCCAGCCATGTTGGTAATCAGGTTGCTGCCGCCATAGCTGAGGAAGGGAAGCGGAATGCCCGTGACGGGCATGAGTCCGGTAGTCATGCCTACGTTTTCAAACACGTGGAACAGCATCATTCCCATAACGCCGATAATAATCATTTGTCCGAAGCGATCGGTCGTGTACCGCGCCAGAAACAGCAGGCGGATAACGATCAGCAAATACATTCCTACGACGAACATGCTGCCGGCAAACCCGAAAGCTTCGCCGATGGTGGAGAAAATAAAGTCCGTCCAATCCTCCGGAACATAATCCAACTGACTGAAACTACCTTGTATAAAGGTGCCGACGCCGTTGAGACCGCCGGAGCCGATGGCCATTTTAGAATTGTTAACCTGATAGGTAGCACTGGAATCCACCAATGCGGGATTAACGAAGGACAAGATACGAGTAATACGGTAGTTATCGGTACCTGAGGCGACTGTGACTGCGTATAATACGGCAATTGCGATTACGCCTGTGGCGATGATGCCGCCTAAAATCTTCAGCCGGATACCGCCAAAAAACATCATAACGCCAAAAACGAAAATCATCACCAGCACGGAACCCATTTCGCCCTGTGCCAGCGTGAGCACCCAGGGAATGCCTACCAGCAGCGCCAGCCGAATGGCGCTGCTCCATGTGCCCATGGGGTCTGTATTCTTTTCCAGATACTTGGCGGTTACGATGATACATGCCAGCTTAACAAACTCCGAAGGTTGAAGCGTATAGCCCCAGATGATATCGATCCATGCTTTTACACCTGCTGCTCTACCACCAAGAGCGATCAATAGCAGGAAGCAGGCAAAGTAGTAAAACATCTGGGATCGTCTACGAATGAACTCGTACGGGAATACGGTAATAACGCCGACGACGATCGGCGAGATTAAAAAAAAGATCGCTTGCCGCAAGCCGTAGTGAGAGGCGACAATATAGTTCAGCAGTGTATCCTCGGTACTGGACGAGGTGGAGAATGTGGCGACCGAAACGGATAAAACCCCGAACGCGGCCAGAATGTACACGAGCGCCGTGAGTGTATAATCAAAATGCGCCTTGGAACGGCGCGATTCGTTCAGCATCATAGGCGGTCACTTCCTTCCATGGTGTCAGCGCAGCGAATGGGCGGCTGCGTGTGTTGCGCCGTCAGCGGCGAAAACCGAAAAAACGGCGTTTTCGGGCTAAATCCGGCATGGGGACATATTCGCCCACAAAGCGCTGGCTGATCCGGATAAATGCTTGCTGCGCGGGGCTGCTTTCAGCCATAACGGACTGATGCCTGGACAGGGCATACTGCACTGCCTTATCTTCCGGTATATAACCGAGTAAAGGGATATCAAGCACATTGGCAACAACCTGTGGGCTGTACATTACCCCCTCTGCGACCAGCTCCGGCGAAACGCGGTTTACCAGCAACATGGGGCGTGGTTTATGGTTTGCCTCTAAAAGAGAGATGACGCGCTCGGCATCCCGGATGGAAACATCGTCCGGGGTGACGATAAGCAGCGTATGGTCGGTCGTTTCCAGTGCGTTGATCACCCCGTGCTCCAACCCGGCAGGCGCATCCAGAAATACATAGGAAAAGCGCTTTTTCAATTTCTTTACGACCCGTTGCATCAACTCCGGGGTTAAATCGCCCGATGTTCCCAATTGGGAAGCGGGCAGCAGCGAAAGCGCAGGCGTTTGCGGATGCTGTACAAGCGCGTATTTCAGCTTGCAATCCTTGTTGGCAACATCCACAACATCATACACGATGTTGTTATGCAGCCCCAGCAGCATATCCAGACTTCGCAGCCCAATATCCATATCCACAGCGACGGTGGGTAATTGCCTTTGCGCCAGCGCTACCGCCAGAGCGGCTGTAACGGTGGATTTACCAACCCCGCCTTTGCCGGAGGCAACCATCCAGGACTGACTCATGTGCTACCTCCTGTATCTTTGGGCGAATGCCGTCTTCCGGGCGGCGGTCCACCCCGCAATTGGTTAAATTGAAAGCGCATATTGTTTCAACTGTGATTTTTTCGTAAATGTCTTACCCTGCTTTACGGTGCGAGCATATTACCGCCGGGGAAGATATCACTGTCGGTACGCAGGTTTTTCTGATCCAGATACCACCCGACAAACTCACGCGCAGCCAGACTGGCTTCACCGCCGCTGTACCCGCTGGGGATGAATACAACCACGGCGATTTCCGGGTCGTCATACGGAGCTAGCATAATAAACCATGCGTTGTTTTCCAGGTCGATGGTGGTAACTTCAGCCGTTCCGGTTTTTGCGCAGATGTCGTTTTTATAGTCCCAGGAGCGGAAGTACTTCTCCGCAGTACCGCTTTCGTCAACAACGCCCTTCATCCCTTTCAGCAGAAGGGAAAGGTATTCGTCCACATTTTCGCCTTCAAACTGGTTGAGCACCGAAGGGGTTCGCTGGCTGAGTATGTCGCCTTCCGGTGAGGTAATGCTATCGACGATCATCAGGTTATATACGGTGCCGCCGTTGGCTAGTGCCGCCGCATACCGGCTGATAGCGGCCGGCGTAACCGTGGTGATGGACTGCCCGATCGCCACCTGAATAGTCTGCGCGCCGCCCCATTTTATATCGTTGAGGTAATTGTATAGATCGCCGATTACTGACTGTAAGTAAACCATTTGGCGCGTCATATTCAATTCTTCCATCAGAATGGGGCGCATGCTCACAACCCAGTCGGTCTGCGCGGTGTTGACGGCCATATCCATCAGGCGCTTGATGCAGCGGTTGAGGTGTTCGTCATCATAGGTGATGTTGCGAATGGCGCCTTGGTTGCGCAGGTGCTTTTTAATGGAGTTGAACACGATGATCGGAACGGCTGTATCCTGCGAAGATTCGTCCATCGCTTTATCGGGGTCGTACAAACTGGTTTGACAACCGACGACGCTGCGCTGCTCGCCGGGCAGATCAATGCCGGTTTTGCTGGTCAAGCCGAACTCGGAGGCATATTGGTACAGGCGGGTTTCACCCAGCCGTGCGCCAAGTGTATAGAAAAAGTAGTTGCAGCTATGCGAAAGACCTTCGACAATCGTTTGGTTTTGATGCTTGTAGCGGTTGGATTCGCTGATCCAACATTTAGGCGCGGTTGAAAGGTCTGTGGTGTACAGCGTGAAGTATCCCGCGTCACTGATGATTTCGTCGGTCAGCAGTTCGCCTTCCATCAGGGCTCCAAGGCCCGAAACCATCTTAAAAATAGAGCCGGGTGTGCCGCGTGCCTGTATGTTATAGTTCATCAATACGTTACGGTCGTCGGTAAGAATATCGATGCTTTCCTCGCCGGCACCGACCAGCGCATTCAAGTCGTAGGTGGGGTAGTTAGCCATGGCGAGCACGCGGCCCTCCATATCAATGACCATCATGGCGGCACGGTCGGCCAGCGAAAGGGGATATTTTTCCCAGTTGCGGCTTTCGATATCGCTCTTGTTGCTTTCCAGCCAGGTGCTGTTCATCAGCTTGGTTTCCTGCGAGGCGCGCGTGGTGGCTACGTTTTCCGCCAAAGCGCGTTCGGCCTGCTGCTGGTAGCTGGCGTAAATGGTGAGTTTAACATTGTTGCCGTCCTGCGGCTCCACATAGCTAAGCTCCCGGGTGATTTTACCTACGCTGTCGCGCTCGACGATTTTATAGCCCTGCCGGGCATCGCTGTTTTGGGTCAGCCAGTCCTCCATGGAGGCTTCAATGCCGTCCAAGCCGATATCGTCGCTGTATTTATAGCCTTTTTCGGATAACTCTTCCCACTTGCTTACGGAAGGAATAGCGCCGATATAGCCGATAACCTGCGCCGCCAGCGTGCTGCGCGGATAAATGCGTTTGGTGCCTACGGCAATTTCCATACCCGGCAGGGTCATCGACCGGGTCTCGATTTCGATTACGGTTTCGTAGGGTACGTCCTCGGCAATTACGATGGGTTGGGAGTTATACAGGTTCATCTGCATTTCCGAATATACGGCCATGACCTGCAGCATTCTCTCTTCGGACATATCTTCCGGAATCTGATAACGGCTTTTTAACTTCTCAATTGCAATGGCAGCGGTGGGTACGCTGGAGGTGGTGTAATAGTTATTGTTGCGCCACTGCGTTTCGCGGGTCTGCAGCACGGCTTCGCTGACACCGGAGCCGAAATTGAACTGCCACTCGTTCGTATCTTCATTGCGCTCAATCACAAAGCTCACGCTGAGCTCGCCGCCGTTGGATTCGATAATATCAATGGCGTCGGAAATGGATTGAGTAAACGCCGCATATTTGGTTTTACTGTTTTGGGACGCGTCACGGTAAAAGGTGACGTTATAGATCATTTCATCTTTTGCCAGAATGACGGCATCGGCGTCGGTAATCATACCGCGGCTGCCGCGCAGTGTTATTTTAGTGGTACGGCGGTTCTCGGCACTGGCGGAATAATCTTCGCCGGATTGTAGTTGCAAGTTGATCAATCCGATTACCAGATAGATGAACATCGCCAAAACGATAAAGAAAAATGTGAGATACCGGGCCGTGAGGTTATAAGTTCTCCGGTCGAGCCGGTTTTGGGAGAAACCGTGCATACGTACTCCTTTCCGCGTCCGTGAGCCGTAGAAAAAAGCGGCGGGGAAACGGGCGCTTCGCAAGAAGAGAAGTCAAAGTGGATAGGCGCGTCAATGTGCTTTTTTCAGCTTATAAACGCCCAGCCACCAACGGATGGGAAACTGCAGCACACCGGCCAGTATGGTGGTGTAAAGAATGGAAATGACAGTGCGCTCGTAATTGACGGACGTTAGCGTAATGCCGTTTAAGTAAATATAGAGCAGGTTAACCAGCTCGAAGATGGAGATGCTCAGCAGCGCGCACAGCAGCGTGCGCAGGTGTGCAGGCAGGTTGCCGCGCTGCTTGTTCATGGTTCGCGCTTCTTCCAGCTTGCGCTCGCTTTTATCCGCAAAGGCCAGCGCGCCGAGCATACTGCAAATCGGGTAGAGGATCAGGTTGATGTAATCCAGCGCCGGGAGCATAATCTCCAGCAGGTAGCCGACGGTGAAAGCCATGATAAATGTGTATTTCCGCCCCATGGCAACCGTAATAACGGAAATGATCGCAAGGGCGATGTTAGGCGCCACATCAGCGATGCTGAGATACCCGGCCACAGAGGATTGCAGCAGGTAGCAAAGCAGTGTAAGAATTGCGAATTTTAGCCCCTTTTTCAGCACTATTGATCATCCTCCACGGAAATATCAAGCGGGGGCGGCGTAGGCGAGGGGGTTGCGGTAGGCGCGAGGGTAAAGCCGTAGGAATTAGCCGTAGCCTGTCCGCTGGGCACCTGATACTCGTAATTATTTGTGGTTACGGAAGGTGTAGGCGACGGCGAAGCGTCCGGATCGGGGGTGATGGTTGTGAGCAGAATATCACCATTGATCGGGGTAGGCGTGGGGGTAGCTGTCGGCTCGGGCGTAGGCGCGAGCTGATAGAAATCGGAACCGATCTGGATGGTGGGAATGGGCTGCTCAGTATCCAGCGGCGTATAGGTAAGTGAATCACTGCTGCTGGCGCGGCCTTCCACAGCCTCCGCTTCCGGCTGATAGCGCAGCACGATAACGTACTCGATATGCTCAAAATCGGCAGTCGGCTCCACAACGATGTAGCTCTTGTTGCTTTCCATGCCGCGCGTGCTTTCACGCACGGTGCCGATGGGGATGCCCTTGGGGAAGGACATTCCTACGCCGGAGGTGACTACCGTATCACCGGGGCGCGGGAGGTGATCATCCGGCAGATAATACATACGGCAAAGCGCTGTGCCGTCCACGCCCAGCGTGCCGCGCACAGTACCCTGATCACGTGTGGAGGAAATCAAAGCCGCGATGCTGGCCTCGCTGTCGATAATGGTACGCACGCTTGATTTGGTGTCGGTTACGTTATAGGTATAGCCGATCAGCGCGCCTTCCATGGTGACGGCCATATAATCTTCCACACCGTCGTTTGCGCCTTTGTTAATGGTGAATACGGAGAAATAGTTGCTGGAATCATGGTCAATCACAGTGGCAACCAGCGGATTCATGCTTTCGTTTACGGAGATTTCATCGTACAGATCCTCATATACAGAAAGCTTATACTCCAGTTCGTCCACCAGCATAGCCTGATAGACGAGCTGCTCGTTTTGATCCTTCAACTCGTTATAGGCCGTTTCCAAGTTGGCACGCAGTTTAATTTTATACAGGTAGTTGACGACGGTTTCCACAACGCTTGAAAAACCCGCTTGTATCGGAGTTAATGCGGTTGCGACTGCGTTTTCTGGCGTGTCGTAGACTTCGTTGCCCGTAATCAACCCCAACAAATGAAAAGCGCCAAGCCCCAAAAGCGCAATGACCGCAAGGGTAGCCACGATGCGGCGCAAAATGGATTTGGTTCGGCTGTTTTTTCGCTTTCTGCGTTCTGTGATGGGTTCCTGTGGATTCATTGACGATCCTCCGGTTTAAAAGGTGGTACGATCTTAACGCTGCAACAGCAAAAAAATCAAATCTGTTTTAAGAAACTGGTTCTGCCCAGATGCTGGAGCAGCTCAAAATTCTCAATAATATTGCCTAGTCCCAACGCTGCGCAATCCATGGGCTCTTTGGCCAGCAGTACGGGAATGCCCAGCTCACTGGCGATCATCTGGTCCATGCCGTACAGCAGCGCGCCGCCGCCGGTGATGTAGATGCCGTTGTGCATAATATCGGCGGCAAGCTCGGGAGGTGTGCGCTCCAAAACCCATTTGATCGCACTGAGAATGGCAGAGCAAGGTTCGTGTATGGCTTGGTAGATCTGCGTGGAGGTAATTTCGGTGGTTTGCGGCAGATTGGTAACCATATCGCGGCCGCGGATACGCGCGCGCCGTTCTTCACGAATCGGCAGTGCCGCGCCCAAGTCCAGCTTTACCTCCTCGGCGGTGCGGTCGCCGATTAATATGTTGAATTCCCGCTTAATAAAGTTGATGATTGCTTCATCCATCTTCACGCCGCCCACGCGGATCGAATGGCTGATGACAACGCCGCCCAGAGAAATGACCGCCGCGTCTGTCGTGCCGCCGCCGATATCTACAATCATACAGCCGCTGGGTTCAAACACCGGCAGCCCGCTGCCCAGCGCCGCGGCGAAGGGTTTTTCGATCAGATACACCTTGCGGCTGCCTGCGTAGCGCGCGGCTTCCATAACGGCGCGCTGCTCAATGCCGGAGATAGAACAGGGATAGGTGAGAAACAGCCTTGGCTTGAGCAGATAGCTGGAACCAATCGCCTTGCGTACGAAGTATTGCAGCAAGATCTGAGTCATATCAAAATCTGTAATAACGCCTTCGCGCATCGGGCGAACCGCCATAACGCCTTCGGTAGTACGGCCGAGCATGATTTTCGCATCGTCACCCACGGCACGCACCTTGCGTTCGTTGGAGCTTTCCACAACCACGATGGTCGGTTCGTTGACGACGATGTTTTTTCCTTTTACATATACGAGCGTATTGCTGGTGCCCAGGTCTATGCCCAGATCATGCGCTACGAAAGCCATTCCTTACACATCCGTTCTGCTGTACATAAAAGTATCCATTCTTACGCGGGGATAAAGGTTAAAGAGGCTCATCCCCGCCGAGGGGGAAGCCTGCGCTCATGAGTAAAGCGGACACAACGGTGAGCGGGAGGCCGATTACGTTGGAAGGGCTGCCATCGATACGGTCTACGAAAATACCGCCGATACCCTGCACTGCGTAAGCGCCCGCTTTATCCATTGGTTCGCCGCTGTTTACATAATAATCAATATCCTGCGGGGAGAGCCTGCGGAAACGAACCCGCGTGGTTTCAACCCGTTCATACAGCACTCCGTTAGGCATGTGCATGCATACGCCGGTATGTACCGAGTGCCACCGTCCGGAGAGCATATTCAGCATCCGGCAGGCATCCTGCCTGTCCGCAGGTTTACCCAGAACCAGATCGTCCGTGCAGACCAGCGTATCCGCAGATAATACAGGCAATTCCGGATGACGGTTAAAAACCTCCTGCCCTTTTTGGCGTGCGAGGGTTGCAACCCGTTCCAACCCGGAACCCACGGCATTTTCTTCTGCTTCAGCGGGGATGACGGCAAAGGGAAGCCCAAAATAAGCCAATAGCTCGCGTCTTCTTGGCGAGCCGGAAGCTAGTATCAACCGTGCTTTTGATAGTGACGTTTCCATCCGGGGGCATCTCTCCTTTCCGTTAACAGCTCCATGACAGTCTATTATAGCATACGGGGTCAACCGGAGTACAGTATTCCCTGCATTTTGTTACGGTTGGGCAGTTGCGGTATTTTCCCGGATTTTCGCCGGAGGAAAGGCTTTGCTTGACTTCCCGGCGCAAACGAAGGATAATAGTACCGCCGTATACCGATACGGCGGTACGGAGGGAAACAGGGAATGAAACATGTGATTACGGAGGTGGAGCACGGGTCGGTTGCATACCGCCACGGCCTGCGCGAAGGCGACGCGATCCTGACCATCAACGGGGAAGCGATGATCGATGAAATTGATTATCAGGCGTTGATCGCGCAAACCCGTTTAACCATAGTAGTGGAAGACCAAAGCGGGCAAACGCGCACCGTCACCGTTGATAAGCAGGATTGGGAGCCGCTGGGCCTGCATTTTGGGCAGAGCATGACGCTTTCGCCCCGCGCCTGCCGCAACAAGTGCGTATTCTGTTTTATTGATCAGCTGCCGCCGAATATGCGCGATCCTCTGTATATAAAGGATGATGATTGGCGCTTCTCGTTGATGATGGGCAACTTTGTCACGCTGACCAATGTGAACGACGACGAGTTTGAACGGATCATCCGCAGGAACGCGTCGCCACTGTATATCAGCGTACATACGACGGACCCGCAACTGCGCTGCCGGATGATGAACAACCGTTTCGCGGGCGATGTGCTTGAACGTTTGAAACGGCTGAAGGACGAAGGCATCCGCTACCATTGCCAAATTGTCTGCGTGCCCGGTTGGAACGATGGGGAGAAGCTGATGCAAACCCTGATCGATCTGCGTAACTTAATACCGGCGACCCAGTCGGTTGCGATTGTGCCGGTTGGACTTACGAAATTCCGGGAAGGGCTGGAACCGCTTACGTTGTTTACGCGGGAGAGTGCCAAAGCGCTGCTTACACAGCTCGCACCTTTCCAGGCGGAATGCCGCGAGCGCTTTGGTACGACATTTGCATTCCCCAGCGACGAGTTTTATGCACTCAGTGGGGAGCCTGTGCCCCCGGCGGAATGGTACGAAGGATTTGCGCAGATTGAAAACGGCGTTGGCATGCTGGCGAAGATGGCGCAGGAAATGGCGGACGCACAGGAGGACGAACGATTCTATGGCGAAAAGCCCGCGCCTGCGCGTACCTATGTGTTGATCACCGGGGTAAGTGCCGCACCGTTCCTGACTGGTTTGACAAACCGCTACGCGCCGCCTAACGTTACCGTGAGAATCGCAAAGCTGACCAACCACTTCTTCGGCGAGACCGTAACGGTTACCGGCTTGCTGACGGGCGAAGATACGCTGAGCCAGCTAACGCCGGAACTGCTGAACGGGGCGGATGCCGTGCTCATTAGCCACAATATGCTGCGACATGAGCGCGACCGCTTTTTGGATGATATGACCTTGGACGAGTTTACCGCCCGCCTGCCGGTGCCCGTGCGCATCGTGGAGGATGGATATGACCTGTACCTGGCACTGCGCGGCCGCGCCGCCGGGGATGAATGACCATAAAGGAGAATCAAACATGGCCAAACCGCTGGTAGCCATCGTAGGCCGCCCCAATGTGGGCAAATCAACTTTCTTCAATAAAATCGCCGGGCGGCGCATCTCCATCGTGGAGGATACGCCTGGCGTTACGCGCGACCGCGTATATGCCGATGTGGAGTGGATGGGCCGCGCCTTTACGCTGATCGATACCGGCGGTATTGATATGCGCAGCGACGACGTGCTCCTTTCCCAAATGAGGCATCAGGCGCAGATTGCCATGGATACTGCCGATGTAATCTGCTTTTTTTGCGACGGACGCACTGGGCTGACCAATGAAGATATGGAAGTGGCGGATTATCTGCGCAGAACGCATAAACCGCTTTTGCTGGTCATTAATAAAATAGACCACCGGGAACTGGAGCAAAACCTGTACGAATATTACACGCTGGGTCTGGGAGACCCGATTGCGGTTTCCAGCGCAAACATGCTGGGGCTGGGCGATTTGCTGGAAGCTATTGTGAAACTGCTGCCGCCGCCTACGCCCGACGAGCAGGAAGAGGACGACCACACCATCCAAATGGCGGTGGTCGGCCGGCCGAATGTGGGGAAAAGCTCGCTGTGCAACCAGTTGCTCGCCCAGGAACGCACCATGGTTAGCGATATACCCGGCACAACACGCGACGCGATCGATACGCTTTATATTACGCAGGATGGAACGCGTTACAACATCATCGATACCGCCGGGATGCGCAAGAAAAGGGCGGTTGAGGATGAAAGCCTCGAAAAATACAGCGTGCTGCGCTCTATCGCTGCCATTGACCGCTGTGACGTCGCTTTGCTGCTGGTGGACGCACAGGAAGGCGTAACCGAGCAGGATACGAAAATCGCCGGGCTCATACTGGACGCGGGTAAGTCCGTAGTCGTAGTGGTCAACAAATGGGACGCGATTGAAAAAAATACCAACACCATGGAAGAGATGCGCAAGCAAATTCTGAGCGATTTAAAATTCATGAGCTACGCGCCTGTGCTGTTCCTGTCGGCCTTGACCGGACAACGCGTAAATCAGGTGTTTGGCGCGGTGAAAACCGTGTTTGAAAATTACCGCCGCCGCATTCCGACCGGGGTTTTGAACGAAGCACTGGCGGATGCACAGCTGAGCTTGCAGCCGCCCATGCAGGGGGGACGCAGATTGAAGATTTATTATGCGACCCAGCAGGCCGTATGCCCCCCGACATTCGTGTTTTTTGTCAACAATCAGGAATTGATGCACTTTGCCTATGAACGGTATTTGGAAAACCACTTCCGTAAGAGCTTCCAGTTTGAGGGAACGCCACTGCGCTTCATCCTGCGGGAGAAGAAGAAGGACGATAAACGGTAATACAAACTGCTTGTCAAGGAATAGCAAGGCAATCAAAAATCCCCTGTGCCAAAACACAGGGGATTTGCGTACAGTCTGTTTGTGGAGTGGCCACGAAGCTGTTACCACGTTGCCTTGCTGGCGGCGGTGACGGCTTTTTGGTGAGCCGCATCCACGACCTTGGTGCCATGCGTTTTACTATTCTTGAAATGGATGCAGAAATGCCCGTCAAAATCGTTGCCGCTGATGGTGGAAGTACCGTGGGGCATGCCGTTCATAGAGGCGGCATACACATGCCCGCGGTATAAAATGAGAATCGGGCGACGGTTCCAGCTCCATGAGCCGCCAAAGATAGCTTTCATAGTGGCGGCGTCCTCGGCCGTCAGAGGCTCGGCATCCAAATGGTTAACACCACTCCAGCGTTTGGCGGTAAAGGTTTTACCGGTGCGGACATCTTTAATGGTAAAGGTGGCTTTTTTCGGAATGACAGATGTTACGTTATCCGCGAACCAATCCAGTACCTCGGTTTCATAGCTCTTGCTTGAAGAGGAAGAGCTGGAAGACGAACTCGTTTTGGAAGTCGTGCTGCCAAACAGAATACGGATGGTGGAAGCGCCTGCGATGCCGTCCGCATTCATGCTGCGGTTCTTTTGCAGCCGTTTGACAGCGGATACGGTTGCGGCGCCGTAATCCCCATCGATATCTCCATTATAATAACCAAGCAGCTTCAGTGCCTGCTGTAATTTCACCACATCGCTGCCGCTGTCGCCCTCCTCGGTCGGATCGGGCGCGGAGCCGATTTCCTCAATGCTGGATACCGACGCATATTTGCTGCTGGAGGAAGATGATTTGGTAGAGGAGGACGAAGTGTCGGTATCGTCGCTGCTGTCTTTATCTTCGCCGGAAACAGTGATATCAGCGGTTTTCGCGCAGGAACCAAAAATGGATGTAATGGTTTGCTTGCCTGCGATACCGTCCTCGGTTAAATCGGTATCCTGCTGGTATAGTGCTACGGCCAGCTGCGTACCGTCGCCGTATACACCGTCCGTACCCAGCTTGTAGTATCCCAAAATTTTCAATGCTTTTTGCAGCTTTTTCACGTCGCTGCCTTCATCTCCGTAATGCAGCGCGCCGGGCACGTCGCCAAGCGCCTCAATTTTGGAGGCGTTGGCAACTACGGTGTTTTCCGCAACGTCAACATATTTCTTCATTACATAGCCGGTATAGATGCCGTAGCGGACTTTGTACCATGTACTGGACGTGGAAAGTACGTCCACCTCATCGCCTTCCGGCAGGGTTTGCAACGCTTTGGAATCCGTACTGGCAGACTTGCGTAAAATCACAGTTGCAGTAAGCGTACCAGTCGTTTCCGCGTGCGCGGCAGAGAAGCTGACAAGCGAAAAAAGCATCGTCAGCATCAGTGTTATGGAGATCAACCGGCGCCAATTAAACGGAGCCGGAGCAACGGAATTACGTGTAACCATGAAACACCCTCCTTGGGAATGCGATTTCAATCGCTGCGTACAATGTATTACAAAATTGTTAAATTGTCAATACGAAATTGATACGATTTCACGGTGAAACCGGTAGCAAATGCGAACAATATGAAGCAAAGGTGGAAATAATTGCATTTGCAACCGTTGAAACTATTGACGAAAACGTTGTGAGATATTAAACTAAGCTATGATTGTTTTTGCGATCGTTTAAAAATGAGGAATGAATGGAATATTTTGGAGGTTTTTGTAGTTCTATGAAGCAACTAAATGGTACGGTCACGCTGTCTTTTTTGGAGGAGGACAACCAGCAGCGCGTGATCTTTCGTGTCGTCCCCCTGTGTACACGGGAAGGGCTGATTTTTCAGTCACAGAAATCGGAATTTCCAGATCAGGGAAGTTTACGTATTGTACCGGATAAACGGGAACAAAGCACATTTAAAGAGCGGATGCGTTCCATGGGTTGTCTGTGCGCTATCCACCTGTGCAGTGAAGGAAAAGAACTTACCAAGGTACGTCAAAACAGAAATTACGATCCGGGGCAGGGAGAATGCAATCAATTTGCGATTTATTCGGATGTTGTTTGCGAATTTGCCGACGATGGCGTTTTTGAAGTGTTTGATGAAGACAGCGATTTTTCAGGCGCGCTTTCCAGCCGTGTTTTACTGCGCCGCGGTAAGGTGCTCTACGGCCCGGTTGAAAAAACCGACACACCGGATTGGGAGCAGTTGCACCCCTTTGGCAACGACAGTTATTTGTTGCATACCGTGACCCTTGTAGAAGGAGAACACCGCTGCTTCTACTGGAATCCGGAACAAACCATAAACTGGCGGCAGAGGCGGGGCACCTTACGGCGGATGAAGAGCCATAGCGAGGGGAAACGGGACGTTTCGTCCATGCAAAGTGACGATGAAATTGCCGCCGCACCCGAAGGACAAGCATCCCGGATGCAGGATGCGCCCGAACAAACAACAGAAGAAGAGACGCAGTATACGCAGCCGGAACAGAGTTTTGCGCCCATTTTAGCCGAAGCGGATGACGATGCGCCGGGAGACACTGCGTTACCGATCGGCACCAAACTGGATATATTGGATGCTTCCATTTCGTTTGAAGAGCAGATTTCCAAGTTGGATCAGCCTTTATCCAGCGATGCAAACCTCCTGTCTCACAAGCATGCGCCGATTGTCGCCCACTTGCGTACGGAGCCGGAAAAACCCGTACACTTCAGCGGTACGCCGCTGGTGAAGGCTTCGGCCAAGATACCCGTGCCGGTTCGTAACGGCGAAAACTTCCGCGAGGTTGTTGAAAACCAGATTCGTGTCGTACATCAAATGCCGGATGCTTATCCATCGGATTTTGCGTATGTTGAAAATCCGGTGGAAAACATCAATGCTGCATTGGATGCGGCGTGGAGCTCTCCGGAAAGACAGCAGCAGGTACTGGATTCGCTGTGTGCCAATACGACCTTTGCCGATGCTTTCCAACGGCGCCTTCGCCACTGTGGTAAAATGCAAAACGCGGTGTCCGCCGCGCAACAGCAGCTGGAAGACCTTGAGGCGGAACGGCTTTCGCTATTGGTGCAGATCGATGCGTTAAAGAACGACGAAAAAGCCGCGCGGGAGAAGCTTTTATCCGAACTGAACAGACAAAAGCAAGAAGAGCTGACGGCGATCACCAGCCGGATTGCTACGGCGCAGGCAGAATATGATACAATCGGCGATATGCTAAAGACAATGGAAGATTCGATGCGGGGAAATGCGCTGGAAGTGCTGGTGGAAAATGGCGTACAATTCTGCGCAAGCGCAGGGGATACAGTTGTCATTGCACCTGTCCGGGGGCAAAAGCGCACTTGCAGCGAGCTTTCCGATACGGTGCGTATGGCGCTGACCAGCCATGGCTTTGCCTGCACCCAGGATGATGCGCGCGAATTGCTCTTGTTTTTCACCCTCTTTGACGAGTTTGCCCTTACAGCCGCTACGGAGTCTGTGGCGGAGCTGTGCGCCCGTGCGATGCTGGAGGGATTGGGCCTTTCCAAAGTGACGGCGTTCACCCACGCGGATACGCGCTTGGTTGTGGCGAGTGTGCTGCCGGATAGGGGACTGCGTACACCGACGGTGGAGGTATGCTCTGCAAACCGTGAAAAACTCAACCCGTATGGCCATAAAACCATCCGTCTGATGGATATGCAAACTGCCGCACACAGCGCCCTGCCAGTGGTGGCCGCGCCGCAATATAAGCCCAACGGGCATGAAATCCAGGTAATGCTGCCCCAGCAGCCTGTGGCGCTGCAAACCTTTGAAACCTTATGCGAGGATGCGTCTCCCTTGCTATCGCAGGGGGAAGCGTGGATGAGCGAGCTGGAAACCGCGCTGGCCCAGCAGGACGAGCCTTTATCCGCCATTACCTGTCAGCAGATGCGCTTGTTTATCGGCGCTGCGGCTTCAGTACTGCGCGGCGGCTTTCTGGCGGCGGCGGATGCTGCGGTTTTAAGCTGGATCATTCCGCTCATCCGTACCCGCACCCTGAATGTGCAGGCTTTAAAACCGGTACTGGAGAGCTTGCCGCGCGCATTATCCACACTGGGCATTGAATAACGGCTAAATCCGGCGACTAAATAATAACCAATAAAGCCCCCGAATGGTACACATGGTACATTCGGGGGCTTGTTTTTTGGAATCTTGCATCCCTATGGAGTAACTATATTCAGCTTTACAATTTGTTCTTGCAAACCGGTTCTGGCTGGCCGGCAGTGCCGCGTTGCAGGTTGCCGCGCAGCAAACGCTGGTTCAGCTCCCAAAGCGCAGTCTTCTGGTCGTGCCAGTACACGAGCGAATACCCGTTTTCAAACGGAAGCCACTGCACGGCTAAGTGCTCGGAGGATAAAACGATGTCTCCCTCGTAAGGCATAGCGAAGAAGTACATGGGGCATACGACTACATCCTTGCCCCAAATACGGTGCTCGGCAAAGAGATCGGCGGGTATACAGCTTACGGTATCCAGTGGGTACAAAGGTAGTCCGGAAGGTAAGCCCGCTTCCTCATTGGCTTCCCGCCGGGCGGCCTGTGCAGGGGTTTCGCCTTCTTCCACTCCGCCCGAAATCCCCTGCCAATACGCAGGGTTGTCGGACCGTTGAAAAATTGCATACTCGTAAATACCATTTTCCCCGCGCCGGTACAGGTATACATGTATGTTCTGCGGCTGTCTCATCACTAATACACCGATGCCATTGCCTGTGTCAACTGTGCCATAGCCGCGGCAACATCGGCGCTGGAGGGGGAGCCGCTGTCGATGATGTACTGCAGGTTTTGAATGGCGGCGGCTATGTTTTGGTACGCTTCGCTGGCGCTGTCCATCCCGCCAAGCAGGCTCTGCGCGCTCTGGATCAGGGTTCGCGCATCCGGGATCAGCGTATTTTGCACCAGCGTGTCGCCGCCGCTGGACACCGAGGTGTGCAGCGTACACAGCGTGGATGCGGAGCCGAGGTACTGGGCGATTACACTGCCGTATCTGGAATCGTTAATGAATTTATACAGCGGGTGTCCCTCCGGGATCACTACTACGCCTTTGAGCGTCGTATACGGGCAGTAAGGCGAGGCGATCATATTGCTTTCCGTGCAAACGCTCACCTTCTGGTGCATCTGGCATTGCATGGTGGGTACGGTGGGCGTGTACCAGTAATCGGTAACCGTGCCGTAGCCCATGGCGTCGTTGCGGCAGGCATCGGTTGCCAGCTGACCGCTTACGGCGCAGGTGGTTACCTTTGTTAGGCCATAACTGGATGGGTCTCCGTCCAGAATATCTTTATTGTCCAACCCCTTAGCTTTATGGATGGCGGCCATATAGCTTTGCCACAACAGCGTTGCGCTGTTGCCACCGGAGGCTTTGGAGGACAGCGGTTTATAGTTATCATGGCCAATCCACAGCGAGGAGGTATACCAGCCGGTCATACCGCAGAAAAAGATGCCGCGCTGGTCGCTGTTGGTGCCGGTTTTACCGGCTACGGTTTGTCCGCTGATCTTGGCACGCGTGGCGGTGCCGCCGCTGACGACATCCTTCATCATATCCACCACCAGCCACGCGGTAGAGGCGCGGAATACCTGCCGCCGTTCCTGTTGCTGGTGGCTGTCCCATACGACATTCCCGTCGCTGTCCGATATACCCAGCACGGAAATCGGTTCCTGGTAGACGCCGCCGTTGCCAAGTGTACCGTATGCCACAGCCATCTGCACGGGGGTAATGCCGCTGGAACCCAAGGCTAGGCCAAAGGGAGTCGCGTTGATATGGTCGCTGTCGACACCCAGTTTCAGCAGATAATCCTGTGAGCGGTCAACACCGACCATGTTCATCAGGGTATAGGCCGCACTCACATTTTGGCTGTATTTGAGTGCTTTGCGCAGGGTGGTGGGGCCTGTATACCCACTGCCGCCGTAGTTCAGCGGCCAGGTATCCTTACCATCCTCATCTGTCCAGCCGCTGATGGGCAAAGGCATGTTATAGGCAATGCTTGCCGGTGATGCACCCAGCTCAATAGCGGGGGCGTAGACAGAAATGGGCTTAATAGCCGAGCCAACCGGCATGTTCATATCGGTGGCGCGGTTCAGGGTTTTGCGCTGTGTGGGCTTGGTACGGCTGCCGACAATGGCCTTCAGTTCACCGGTGCGGTAATCCAGCACCACGGCGGCAGCTTGTGGTTCCACAATTTCCGTATAACTGCCGTCGCTGTTTTTAGCGCGGTATATTTTATCGCTGGGGTCGCGCAGCGCTGGATATTTATCCCAGTTTTCCAGCGTGCTTTCGACAATTTCCTGTATTTCCGTATCGATGGCGAGGGTAACGTGGTACCCGCCGGTACGCAGCTCATCTTCCATCTTCGCGCGGTTCTCGCTGGTGTCTTCCAGCCCGTATAGTTCCAGAAAATCATCTACTACTTCTTTAATAGCATACTCTACGTAATGAGCGTACTCGTACATCCCTTCGCCTTCAGTGGTGGAAGATTCCAGCACGCTTGCGGTAGCGGGGTCTAAGGCACTTTGGTACTCCTGATACGTAATAAATTCGTTCTCATACATGCACTTGAGCACATAATCGGTACGGTCGTTGGTAATTTCAGGGTAATCGGTGGTATCAGACTGGCGTATGTAAAAATTGCGGCGCGGGTTGTAATAATAGGGGCTGTTGGTCAAGCCCGCAAGCATGGCGCATTCCCGCAGCGTTAACTCCGAAAGGCTTTTACCGAAATAGCCTTCGGCAGCCACTTCCACACCATAGTAATTTTCGCCCAGATAAATTGTGTTCAGGTAACATTCCAGGATCTGCGCTTTGGTGTACTTGGTTTCCAGCTGCATAGCCAGATAGGCTTCCTGAATTTTTCGCTTATAGCTAAGCTCGCTGCTGAGCAGCGTATTTTTAATCACCTGCTGGGTAATCGTGGAACCGCCCTCGTTGGTATTGGAAACGAAGTTTTTCACAAACGAACCAACAATACGCTTGAGGTCGACGCCGTTATGGGTGTAAAAACGCGCGTCCTCAACAGCCACAAAGGCGTACTGTAAGGTTTGGGGCATTTGTGTAATGCTGACCATTACACGGTTTTCCGTACCTTTATAATCGGTAATCACATTGCCGGAAGCATCGTAAATAAAGCTGGTTTTATCCTGCTCGCTCAGTTTTGCCAAATCCAGATTCGGCGCGGTTTCCATATAGGCTTTGGCGATACCGATCACAGCGCCTGTTCCGGCCAGACCGGCCAACAGCACGACAATCAAAATCAGCCGTACGGTGTTGACCAGTACCGAAAGAATAAAATTCGGCTTGGAAAGGCGCGGCTTGAGAATGCTGAATTTACGGGGCGTCAAGTCGTCGCCCTCGGAAGGCATCCGGTAGGCGGGGTCTTCCTCGTAAGGAGACACGGGAACGCCATCTACGGTATAAGCGGGATCGTACCCCTGCTGCTCTTGCGGTTCATATGGGGGCTGGTACAATGCGGTATTCCCTCCCTGCGGCGAAAAGCGCCGGCAAAAATCAACCATATTATATCATAGCCCCTCAGCTTTTCCTAGCGGCGTAAAAACACGGCGCAACTTCGCCGCACAGCCGGAAAAACCCAAAACATATAGGTTTGGAGGGTATAAACATGCGATTGCCGGTTTGCGCGGCGGCGTTATACCTGTAAAACGTTGCCGGAAGCGGATTGCGCCACGGACCAAAGGGGTTTTTGCTTGACACGTCATTACGGATGAACTACAATATGGTGAGAGTCTTTTCGTCGGCATCCGGCGCGGACGCCTTGTGTTTGCAACCGTCTGACTACGAAAAGAAATTGGACATGAAAGGGTACCAACCCCAAGCCATACGGCGCTGCGGAGTGTAGCGCCGCATGTAAAAGTTGATCGGCCATGATCCGCCGAAGGGAGGTAGGGCGTGACCCTGAACGCCCGAGCAAATGATGAAACGAAAACTGCTTTTGGCAGCGTTGATGATGCTGATGGTGTTGCTGCTGGGCAGCGTGGCGCTTGCACAAACCGATCCGATCGTTTGTGAGATGGAGGTTTCCCCAAGCGCTATCAGCCAGCCCGGTGAAGTAAACATTACCATCACTATTTCCAATTCCGGCGATACGGATATGCAGGAAGCGCTTACCCTGTACAGCCCCACCAGCGAAGTGGTTTCGGATTTTGGGGACGAGGGTTCGGTTATCCTGAAAGCCGGAGAAGTGAAAACATGGACCGGTACTTGGGATGTAAACCAGCATACGCTGGATAACGGCCAGATTGTTTTCTTTGTTAAATACGCCTTGTTTAATGATGACGGCGAACGCGAAGTAAAAAGCCAGCCGATTCGCGGGACAATTGAACAGTCGGAAGCGAAGTCGGCCATTGAGGTAAAGCGTACCATCAGCCCCGGTACCGCGCGCGAGGGGCAGACCGTTACGGTGAAGTACGATATTGTAAATACCGGTACGGTATCCCTCAAGAGTATTACCATTAAAGAGAATAAAGATATTAATGAAAAAACGGTTGCCGTGGTCGATGAGCTGAAGGCGGGGGAAACTGCGCAAGTTAAGTTCCCCGTAACCATGGGCACCAAAGATTTGACCAGCAGCGCAACGGTTTCCTACACATCAGGGAACGACGATACGGTATTAACCGAAACGGTTGACGAACAGGTAATACATTACGGCGAAGCCGCCATGACTGCTAAGCTGACGTCAAGTGCCAAAGGCGTCGCCATTAACGAAACGGTAACCCTGACGCTGGAACTGGAAAACAAAGGCACGGTGGATTATACAGACGTTCGTGTAACGGATGAAACGCTGGGCGATGTGTTTACCAATCAGGAACTGGCCGCGGGCGCAACCCTGACGTTGGAAAAAGAGATCACCCTTACCGAAACAACCGATTACCAGTTCACCATTACCGCGATCGATAATACGGGCACCGAGGTGAGCCTGGCAACCGATATGCTGACTGTAACGGCTGTTGACCCGAATAACATTGTGCATCTCAATGTGATCGCCGCAGCCGACCGTACCGAAGTATATTCCGATCCGGGCGTTGTGCGCTTTACCCTGACGATTGAAAACGACAGCGCGATCGACGCTGGCGAAGTAGCCGTGTATGAAGGCAACACGGAACTGTACACCTTTGCCTCTATCCCGGCGGGAGAGACCCGCAAGCTGACGCGCGACGCGAAGCTGAGTATGGCTGGTAAATACCAGTTTACGGCAGTTACGGTGGACGCGCTGGATAATACCAATACCTTCTCCAGCAACGAGATTCAAATTGCCTATTATACGCCGACAGTCGCCCCGGCGGTAACGCCTGCGGCGGTCATTACGCCGGAGCCGACCTATGCGGTGCTGACCTATGCACCGATTTCCGACCCGGGCGTAGGTACAACGCCGAAACTGATTCGCGCGTTCTTCTACCCGTTGATGATTGTCAGTGCCATATTGCTGGGTGCGGCGATTATCCTGCTGATTTTTGCTACGCGTAAGCGCATGCTGGATAAGCGTGCTTCCGAAGCGGCGCTGGATCATCTGGATCGGCCCAAGCGCAGGGATTATGTAACGCCTGGCGATGAACCGGAGGATGGGCTGGCGGCGGTCGAAACGCAGCCAGAAACCCCGGACGGGGAAACGGAAGAAAAACCCAAGGCGAAGCGGGACACCAACCCTTTACAACAAGAGATACCGTCCAACGACGTTGAACTGCCACACATGAAGTACGTTCGTAACGCATACCAGCGGACCGCAGCCAGTAAGGAATATGGCAAGCAAGCCGCCTATGATACCGATGCCTATAACGATGAGGCGGAAGGTACGCAGGCTGCGCCGGAGGAACTGCACCGCTATTATGCCCGTCCCAGCCAGAATGAAGGCGCAGACGACGGATACGGCGATGATGCCGCTTATCCGGGTCAGGGCGGCGCGGCATATGCCGATGAGCGTGAGTTCTACACGGATGAAGATGGCTTTGACCCGGATGTATATGCCGAGGATATGCCGGCGTATGACGATCGTTTAGGCTATACGCCGCAGGACGCATATGATGACTATGCGGAAAGCGAAGGATACGACGATGCGCCCGATGCGTATGGGGAGAACGATCCCTACGACCAGAGCTATGATGAGCGCTACCCGGATGAAAAAGCGCCGCGGCAGAGCGCTGCGGATACTTCGGCAAGGGCGGGCAGAACTGCCGCACACCGCCGCCGCCGCAGTGAGAACGAACCTCAGGAATAAATAGAATTAAATACTTATGCCGCCCGCCTGCGTTCGCAGGACGGGCGGTGTTTTTTCCTGCTGGCATCGCTAGATAAAACACAAAAATGCGGACAAATCATTGCCGGAAAACGAGGAAGGATACAATGGGTTACCGCTTGTTTTTGGCTGGAAAGCCCTGTATAATAGCATAAAGAGTGAGAGGGTGAATGTACGGATGTTTGAAGGATTTCCCGAAGAGACGATACGCTTTTTTCTGGATTTGCGTTTTCATAACGACGCCGCTTTTTTTAATGCCAACCGGGACCGGTATGAAAAAAGCGTCCGTGAGCCTTTCTATGCATTTATTGAAGCGATGGCGCCCGCTGTATCGCAAATTGCGGATGATATGGAACTACGGCCCAATAAGTGTCTGGCTCGCATCCGGCGGGATACCCGGTTCAGCCGTGATAAATCGCCCTATCGCGATCACCTGTGGCTTTTGTTCAAGCGCGCCGGGGAACCGCGCGAAAAGGGCGTAATGTATTGGTTTGAGCTATCGCCGGAAACTGTGAACTGGGGCTTGGGCTTTTGGGATTATAACCGCCCTGCGATGAATGTGCTGCGCGACCGTATGCTCAATAAACCGGATACGGTGCTGAAAGTGCTTCGGGATGCGCGTGTACCGGCAGAAAACCTGCAAATATACGGGGACAGGTATGCGCGTATGGCGGTACCGCAGCAATTACCCCAGGTGCTTCAGGAGATTTATCCGCTGAAAGAGATTCATGTGAAACGTACCAATGTGCCCTTATCCGTTGCCTACACACCGGAAATTGTGGACTTGTGCTCGCAGGATATACTGCGGCTCAAACCTCTTTATACGCTGCTTAAGGAAGCGGTAGATCTGGGCAGAGCATCGCTTGACGCATAAACAATTGCCTGTCGGCTTGCTTTACAGTAGAACGATGGGGAAAAAGGGAAACCCGAAAGGAGCATTTATGGATTATTCGGTACTAAAAAGCGGTTCGGATGTACGTGGCGTTGCAATTGGGGATGACGCCGTATTAACGGCAGAGGTAGCCCACACCCTTGGCCGAGCGTTTGTTGCCTTTCTGGCGAAACGGAAAAATGTACCGGCAAGCCAAATTACGGTTGCGCTGGGTAGAGACAGCCGCGTATCCGGCCCCGATTTACTGGCTGCGACAGCGCAGGGCATTGCCGCGGCGGGAGCCGACGCGCATGATTATGGCATGTGCACAACGCCGTCAATGTATATGGCGATTTTAACGGAGGGCTTTCAGCCGGACGGGTCGATCATGGTTACCGCCAGTCATCATCCGTGGAAGCTGAACGGTTTGAAGTTTTTTACCGAAGCGGGCGGGTTGGGCTTTCATGAGCTGGACGATTTGCTGGCAATGGCGCAGGCGCTGCCCGAAACCGATGGCGCTGTACCCGGCATGGTCGAACAGAAGCCGTTTTTACCCCGCTACATTGAGCATCTGCGCCAGTTGATTATCAAAGGCGTGAATCCGGATGTATCCCAACCGCTGTTGGGCTTGCATGTCGTTGTGGATGCTGGCAACGGCGCGGGCGGCTTTTATGCCGATATGCTAAAAAGCTTGGGCGCGTGGATTGAAGGCAGCCAGTTTTTAGAGCCGGACGGCCATTTTCCCAACCATGTACCAAACCCGGAAAATGCGGAAGCAATGGATTCGCTGGCGACGGCTGTGCTGCGCGTAGGCGCGGATGTTGGTGTGATTTTTGATGCGGATTGTGATCGGGCTGCCATCGTGGAGCATACCGGCAAGGAGATTAACCGTAACCGGTTGATTGCCATGATCAGCGCGATCCTGCTGGAGGATGACCCGGGCGCGACGATTGTAACCGACTCGGTTACCTCCTCCGGACTGGCGGAGTTTATCCAAAACTGGGGCGGCGTGCATTACCGCTATAAGCGTGGCTACCGCAACGTGATTGACGAAGCGGTACGCCTGAACGAAGCGGGCATCGACTGCCCGCTTGCCATCGAAACCAGCGGGCACGCAGCGCTGCGGGATAATCATTTTCTGGACGACGGTATGTATTTGGTTACGCTATTGCTGATCAAAGCAATGCAGCTGAAGCAGCAGGGACAGGAACTGGGCACCTTGCTGGATGGGCTGAAAGAGCCTGTGGAAAGCACCGAGATCCGCATGAAAATCCGTACGAAGGATTTTGCCCAGACCGGAAAAGCGCTGATCGAGCAGGTGATGGAATACGCGACGGAGCATCCTGATTGGCACATGGCCCCGGACAACCGCGAAGGGGTGCGAATCAGCTTTGACCTTAGCGGCGGACTGAACAACGGGTGGTTCCTGCTGCGCCTTTCCGTACACGATCCGGTGCTGCCGTTGAATGTGGAAAGCGACGTACAGGGCGGTGTGAAGGCGATTCTGGCAAAACTGTCCGCCGCGCTGGGCGAACAGCCGGATGTGGATATGTCGCCGCTGCTGCAAGCCCTGGAAGCATAACGGAGGCAGCATGGGCGAATATATGCGCGAGATGCGCAGCCGGGTAGGCAGCATACCGTTGCTGCAATGCGGCGCATCCGTGATTGTGGAGAACGAAAACGGCGAAGTGCTGCTGGAACTGCGCGCGGATACCAAAGACTGGTCCTATGTCGGGGGCGCGGTGGAGCTATACGAAAGTGTAGAGCATGCCGCCGCGCGGGAGCTGACGGAAGAAACCGGCTTAATTGCGGATGAACTGACCGTAATGGGTGTTTTCTCCGGAGAAGAGATGCGCTTTGTGTACCCAAACGGGGATCAGGTTAGCAATGTGGACATTGTATATATCTGCCGCGCATACCATGGACAATTGAAACGGCAGGAGGCGGAAGTGGACGAACTGCGGTTCTTCCCGCCTGATGCGCTGCCGGATGCGTTTTTCCAGCCAAACCGGCCCGGTATGAGGGCTTACCTGCAACAGAGAAATATTAAAGACCCGCGCTTCCTGTAAGGGGAAGGCGGGTCTTTCCATATGGTATGGTTTAGTTTGTTTTCTGCCCTGTCTGCAGTGGTTTAAACCGTTTCAACCGAAGAGCGTTGGTAACGACGGAAACGGAGCTGAGCGACATTGCGGCGGCTGCAAACATGGGGTTGAGCAGCGGCCCGCCGAACAGGTGCAAAAGTCCCGCGGCGATGGGAATTCCGATCACGTTGTACCCAAAGGCCCAAAACAGGTTTTGCCGGATATTACGGATGGTTCTGCGGCTCAGCGCAATGGCTGTGGAAACATCCGCGGGATCGGACCGCATCAGTACAATATCCGCGCTTTCCATAGCGACATCGGTGCCGGAGCCGATGGCAATGCCGATGTCAGCCTGCGCTAGCGCGGGCGCATCGTTAATGCCGTCGCCGACCATAGCGACTTTGTAACCAGCCTGTTGCAGTTTTTGCACTTCGCCCGCTTTATCCTGCGGTAATACCTCGGATAAAACCTCGCTGATTCCGGCTTGCGCCGCGATGGCTGCAGCGGTCTGGGCGGTATCGCCGGTCATCATAATGGTTTTGATTCCCAGCGCCTGAAGTGCTTCGATCGCGGCGCGGCTGGTGGGTTTTACCACATCCGCTACGGCGATCATCCCGGCGGCTTGACCGTCGATAGCGATAAACATGGGCGTTTTCCCCTCGCCCGATAAAGAAGCGGCTTTCTCTGCAAATGTATCCAGTGTAATGCCGCGTTCTTCCATCAGCTTATGGTTTCCGGCTAGGATGGCTTTTCCCGAAACGTTTGCCTGTATGCCCTGTCCGGCAATGGCTTTGAAGCCTGATGCGGTAGACACGTTCAGCTTTTGATCTGCGGCACGGCGGACGATGGCTTGCCCAAGTGGATGCTCGGAAGGTTTTTCAGCAGAGGCGGCCAGTTGCAGCAGCGATTCCGCGGTAATTCCGTCACCGGGGAATATGTCCGTCACGGCAGGTTCGCCGCGGGTTAGGGTGCCGGTTTTATCAAACACGATAGCGTTCAGTTTATGGGCTGTTTCCAAGGCTTCACCGCTCTTGAAAAGAATTCCGTACTCTGCGCCTTTGCCTGTAGCCACCATGATAGCAGTGGGCGTAGCGAGCCCAAGCGCGCACGGGCAGGCGATCACCAGTACGGAGACGAAGATAGTCAGCGCGAATTTCAAGTCGCCACCGGTGCCGAAATACCATGCAAGACCCGCGGCCAGTGCGATAGCCATGACCACAGGCACAAAATAGCCGCTTACAACATCCGCCAGCTTGGCGATCGGCGCTTTTTGCCCCTGAGCGTCCTCCACCAGCTTCACAATTTGTGCCAGTGCCGTATCGCTGCCGATTTTGTCCGCCCGGAAACGCAGCGTGCCGGTAGTATTAACAGTCGCGGCGTACACCATATCGCCCGCCTGTTTTTCTACGGGCAGGCTTTCGCCGGTTAACATCGATTCATCAATGGCGGTGTGTCCGCTGAGTACGGCTCCGTCTACCGGGATTCTGGCTCCGGGGCGAACCACAACGGTATCGCCCAGTTCCACCTCGTCGATGGGGACTTCCGTTTCCTGTCCGTTTTGTAAAATTACAGCGGTGCGCGGTGCAAGACCCATCAGCTTTTGGATGGCGTTGCTGGTGCGGCCCTTGGATACGGCTTCCATGGATTTGCCCAGCATAATCAGCGTAATAATCACGCCTGCCGATTCAAAATAAAGGGAATGAACAGCCATGGCGTTGCCGGCTGCTAGCTGGAGTACGTTGTACAAACTGTACCCAAACGCGGCGGTCGTACCGACAGCGATCAGCGAGTCCATGTTCGGGCCAAGCTGCCATAATGCGCGAAAACCTACCGTGTAAAAGCGGTATCCAACGCCTATGATGGGAAGAACCAGAATAAGCTGCGCTATTGCGTACGCCAGCGGATGCGCCGCCGGGTGCAGTGCTGCGGGGATCGGCAGGGAAACGCCGGTGATCATCGGCGCCATGGCAAGGTATAGAAGCGGCAGGGCAAAGGCCGCCGCGATGATAAAACGCGTCCACATGGTGTGAATTTCCTTTTGCTTTCGCGCCCGCTGATCATCCGCCGCGCTGGATGTTTGAATCGTCAAGGCTTGGTATCCGGCTTTTTCAATACTGTGGCGTATGGCGGATAAACGCACTACCTGCGGTTGATAGGTGACGGTTGCTTTTTCGGTAATCAGGTTGACCGATGCATCCTGTACGCCATCTAACCCGGAAATTGCTTTTTGCACCCGCGAGGCACAGGCGGCACAAGTCATCCCGCCAATGGGAATGGTAACCTGTTGGCTATCGTTAATAGCGTGGCCTTCATAACCCAAGCGGTGTATGGCGCTTTCGATGTCGGCTGTGTCGGTTTGCGCCTCATCATGCGTTACAAACAGTTTTTCACTGGCGAAGTTCAGACTGGCTTTGGTTACGCCCGGCAAATCGCTCACCATGGTTTCGATACTATGGGCACACATCACGCAGCTCATGCCGCTGATGGCAAATACAGTGTTTTTCATGGTCTGCTCCTTTCGGTCAGGAGAAAAAAATCAATCATTGCGGCATGGTCTGCCGTAATTATATTGTAGACCATAGGGTTAATATTACAAGTATGTACTTTTCTGTGCTATACTACCCATATGGGTACTATTAAAACGAAAGGAATAATGGCAATGGAGTGTAACGATACAGTGCAATGCCCGGTGGACACTACGCTGAAAATGATCGGCGGTAAATATAAAGCGCTGATACTCTGGCATCTGCTGGAAAACACGCTGCGGTTTGGGGAATTGCGAAAGTTGATACCAAACGCGACCCCGAAAATGCTGACCCAGCAACTGCGGGAGCTGGAAGCCAATGGAATGATCCTTCGAAAGGTCTATCCCGTGGTACCCCCGAAAGTAGAATATAGCATGACAGAGCTGGGGCAAAGCATCCGCCCGATTCTGTTTGGCATGTACGACTGGGGAGCGGAATATATGAAGAAGAGCGGTCAGCCCATCTGCTGCTCTATGCGAAGACCCTGACAGGAGCATGCAGCGCTATTCAGCCAAACCTATTTTAACTGCGCTCTTATAGGTGGAATGGATATTCTTTCTATTTGCCTTTCTTACGTATAGTAGATGATTTATGAATATGAAAAACCGCCGCGTATTATTCGTGGCGGTTTTAGCTATAAAGTTCGTTTGTGTTATCCTTTTACAGGATGACGAGAGACAGCGCTTAAATATGGTTGCTTAACTTTTTACCATGCCTGCATATGGGCAGTGTAGGCCCTTAATAAAATGCCATATATCACATTTGCCGAATCTCTTATACCATGTCGTAGTGGGCGCGGATGGTGGTAATGATGTAGTCTACTTCTTCCGCAGTCAATTCTGGGAAGATAGGCAGGCAAACGGAGCTGTTACAAGTTTTCTCTGCGACCGGCAAACTGCCCGGTTGATACCCAAGCCCATGAAACGCTTTTTGCAGGTGCAGGGGTACGGGGTAGAACGCGCCGGTGCCAATTTGTGCTTCTTGCAGTGCCGCGCTCAGGGCGGCTTTATCCGGCGCCAAAACGGCGTATTGGTGCCAGCAGGGAACGATGCCTTCCGGAGTCAGCGGCGGCAACTGCAATGGCGTATCCATCAGCCCCCGCGTATAACGGATAGCGTTCTCGGTACGCTTGCGGGTAAATTCGCCAAGTTTGCTTAGCTTTACTTGCAAAACAGCGGCTTGCACGCTGTCCAGCCGGGAATTATCGCCGATCAGGAAATTATAGTATTTATACGGATCGTACAATCCGTTGCTATGCTCCTGCTCCTCCAGCGCCAGTTCGCCGGCGTCCTCGCCCAGCAGCGCAGCAGCTTTCCAGCCGTTTTTCCCGCTTCCATGGGCCTTCAGTGCACGGCAGAGCAAGGCGATCTCGTCGCTGTCGGTGGCGATCATTCCGCCGTCGCCAAAGGCAGCAAGGTTCTTAGTAGGGTAAAAAGAAAAGCAACCCGCATCGGCAAGCGTACCGGCTTGTTTGCCCCGGTACTGCGCACCGATTGCCTGGCAGGCATCCTCTACAACGGTAAGGTGATGGCGCTTTGCAATCTGGTTGATCGCATCCATATCCGCGGGCACGCCGAAAATATCAACCGGTAATATTGCGGTTGTGCGGGGGGTGATAGCGGCTTCGATCAGAGCGGGATCGATATTATAGCTGATGGGATCAATATCCACAAAGACAGGAACTGCGCCAATGGAAGCGATGGCTTCTGCCGATGCAAAAAAGGTAAAGGGGGTAGTGATGACCTCATCGCCCGCTTTTACCCCGCAGGCGCGCAAAGCAAGGCGAAGCGCCTCGGTGCCGTTGCCGCAGGTAATGACGTGCTTGACAGCTAAATACTCCGCAAGCGCGCTTTCCAGCTTTTTAACGGCAGAACCCTCGATAAAAGCGCATTCCCGAAGGCATTCCAACACCTTGGGTTCCATTTCCGGCGCTAATGCGCGGTATTGCCGATCCAAATTAAAAAAAGGTACTTTCATGATTAAAGCCTCTCTTTTCGATCAATGCGTCGATACCCGCTGATGATAGCACACGGCAAAGGGGCTGTCAATCGGCGGTGAACGCATAAACAAGGCAGGAAACATGGTTATGAAAAACGAATTATCCAATATCGACATCCACAAAATACCATGGCATGCTGATTTGTTTTTAAGACTGACCGCCAAACGGAAAGAGTGAGGGTGGAATACGATGAAGCTAGTGTTGTTGCGCCACGGGGAGAGCGAGTGGAACCTCCTGAATTTATTTACAGGCTGGATGGATGTTGGTTTATCCGCCGCCGGCGAACGGGAAGCCCAGCAATCCGGGCAGCTGATGCTGGATGCAGGGCTGGATTTTGACCTGTGTTATACATCCTATTTAAAGCGCGCTATTCATACGCTGAACTATGCGCTGGCAACAATGGACCGCGAATGGCTGCCGGTGGTAAAGAGCTGGAAATTGAACGAACGCCACTATGGCAATCTGCAAGGCTTAAACAAAGCAGAAACCGCCGCCCAATATGGCGAGGAGCAGGTGCATATATGGCGGCGCTCGTACGATGTGCGCCCCCCTGCGTTATCGGCGGAGGATGAGCGCAATCCGGCGTTGCAAGCCGCATACCGTGGCATACCTGCGGAGGAACTGCCGCTATGCGAAAGCCTCAAGGATACGGTAGCCCGCGTGATTCCCTATTTTCAACAGGAAATCTGGCCCCATGTAGCTGGTGGAGAGCGGGTGCTGATTGCGGCGCATGGCAACAGCTTGCGGGCGTTGATGATGCACCTTGAGAATCTGAAGCCTAAAGAAATTATGGAAATCAACCTTCCTACCGGTATTCCGCTGGTATATGATTTATCGGCGACGGGGAAAGTGCTAAGCAAGGCATACTTAGGCGATCCGATGATTGTGGCGGCGAAAATGCGCAAAGTTGCCGGGCAGGGGAAAAAGAAACCATAAACCATAACGGAGGACGATACGGATGAACACAAGCTTGATGACCTTTTATGGCCTGATGATCCCTTTGGCTGGGACAACACTGGGCGCTGCAATGGTGTTTTTCATGCGGCGGGAGATGAGCACAAACCTGCAAAAGCTGTTGCTGGGCTTTGCATCCGGCGTTATGATTGCTGCTTCTGTGTGGTCGCTGCTGATACCGGCAATAGAAATGGTGGAGCAAACAGGGGGAACTGCGTGGGTCCCGCCCGCCGTGGGCTTCTTGGCGGGCATAGGTTTTCTGCTTGGACTGGATATGTTGATACCGCACTTGCATATGAACGCAAAAAAACCGGAAGGTTTACATACGAAAGTGCGCAAGTCTTTCATGCTGGTGCTGGCGGTAACGCTGCATAACATCCCGGAAGGAATGGCAGTCGGCGTGGTGTTTGCAGGCGTACTGAGCGGGAATGCTGCTGTTTCCATGGCGGGTGCGTTTGCGCTGGCTGTTGGTATCGCGATACAAAACTTTCCGGAAGGGGCTATTATTTCCATGCCTTTGGTTGGCACTGGCATGAGCCGCCGTAAATCCTTTGTTTTTGGCTTCCTTTCCGGTATTGTGGAACCGATTGGCGCGCTGCTGACCATCATGCTGACAGCTGTCATTTCTTCGCTGCTGCCGTATATGCTGGCGTTTGCCGCGGGTGCGATGATTTACGTTGTGGTGGAAGAGCTGATACCCGAAGCGCAGGCGGAACCGCACAGCAATATCGGTACCCTTGGAGTAGCGTTTGGCTTTACCGTGATGATGGTGCTGGATGTGGCGCTGGGGTGAACCACGCAATAGATCATATAAAAATGAATATGTGAAGATACATCAAGAGCCGTTGCGGCAGTGGGTCTGCCGCAACGGCTCTCTTTTATAAGGAGGGTCCCATGATTGACGCTACCACATCTGGCTCTGTAAGGAACCATCGTAATATGGCGCGCGAATGAGCATGTTCTTATAGTCGATCTGGATTATATAACGGTACTGGTATTCCACCCGGCCATCCAGCATGCGAATACGCTTGGAGCGGAACGAATAGCAATTATGCACCGTCAGTTTTGGTACGACTTCTTCCAGCAATAGAAGCAGCGCTTCCTGCTTTTCGATGGTCAAATTGGGGTAGCCATAATCCGCCATCGTGAAGGTAAGCTCATGCCCGAAGGGATTGAGAAACTGCAGTGTAAAACCTGTTTTGTCGATTGTTAGGCTTTCGATGGCATACTTGTGCGCTTGCCGAAGTATTGGCCGCATGGCATCGAAAATCGGGGACGCGTATAGCTTTTTAACTCGGAGCCGCTGAATACGCATGCGCTTATGATCGAAAATCAACAAATAGACGATCGCGGCGATTCCGATAAGCGCGATTACGAAATACGGCATCGATCTGTCCATGAGAGGTCGCCTCTTTCATTAGGGTATTTTAGACAAATAATCGAAAACCGAACGAATTTATGACGTAATTATTGTAACATACGAAAAGCTGATGTACAAGCGCAGTTGTGGAGAAAACAAGGAAAAACCATGGAAACAACCTTAACAATGTATTAACTATGTGAATAAATGGTTACATTGTGGATAAATATAGCTTATTCATGTAACAATTTACGTTTTCCACATAAAAAGGTGGAAATGTGGGTAACTCATCTGAAAATGAAAATCGGGACGAGGCCTTGCATAGAAGCCCTGTGAAAAATGACAAAACAAGGTTTGTTATATAGATAATATTGGATTATAAACAGAAAAATGCAGTAATTTGTGGGGAATGCCGTAAACAGGTCACTTTTCTACAAGTTATGGACTACCATACTACGGACTGAAAGTGAAACCCGGGTAAAATGTCGAACCAATTGCATCCTGGCAATTGGATTGTACGTAGATCATGAATTGAAATCAATGAATGTAACCACGCGCCGCCGTTCTATTCTGAAACGGCGGCGCGTGGTTATACATGAATTCCACAAATTGTGTAAAAGCTGTGAAACTCTTATGATTACAGGAATTTTGCCAGCTGCAACAAGGCGGATTGATTGCCTTCCACGCGCACGCGTCCGAGCAACAGCGCTTTCATAGGGCTTACTTTGCGCTGAAAAATAGACAGCAAATGGATATCTTTCCCGGAAACGGTTACATCCACAGGTGAAGCGGGCGTCAGTTCGCTGAATTGCCCCTGCGTAAGCGCAAAGGCGTAGCGGTATTCCGTATCGGTAGCTACAATACGGTACGCATAGCTAAAACCGTTTAATGATTCTTCGTTACGGGAGAGCACCACCGTCAGCGATGGTATGAAATCCGCAAGCGTGGCAGAGGCATCAGCCAACAGATACAGCTGCTGAATATCCTGCCGAAAGGCATCGGTCATTATATCCCTCCTGTAAGAGTGCAACCTTCTATCGCAACGAAAAGCAGGATGGCTTTACTGGGCGTGCCCTTAAAAGTCTGCGCTGCCGGTAGTGCGGGGGAAGGGCAGTACATCGCGGATGTTGGTCATACCCGTAAGGTACATTACCAAACGCTCAAAACCCAGCCCGAAGCCGGAATGCGGCGCAGTGCCAAAGCGGCGCGTATCCAAATACCAAGCGTACTGTTCTTCGTTAAGCCCCATTTGCTGCATACGGGCTTGCAGCACCTCCAGCCGTTCCTCACGCTGGCTGCCGCCGATCAACTCGCCAATGCCGGGTACCAGCATATCGACTGCGGCGACGGTTTTCTCATCGTCATTCATACGCATATAGAAGGCTTTGATGTCTTTAGGATAGTTATATACAAATACCGGGCGGCCGAAGTGTTTTTCGGTCAGGTAGCGCTCGTGCTCGGTTTGTAAATCCATCCCCCAGGAGACAGGGTATTCAAATTCCTGTCCGCTCTTTTGCAAAATTTCTATGGCGTCGGTATAAGTACAGCGCGCGAAATCGCTCCCCGCGACAGCGCTTAACTTGTCGATCAGCCCCTTGTCAACAAACCGGTTCAGGAAGGACATCTCTTCCGGAGCTTTTGCCAGAATATTGATGATGACGTATTTTAGCATCGCTTCCGCCAGCACCATATCGTCAAACAGATTAGCAAAGGCGATTTCCGGCTCGATCATCCAAAACTCTGCTGCGTGGCGGGGCGTGTAGCTTTTTTCGGCACGGAAGGTGGGGCCGAAGGTATATACATTGCGAAACGCCATACAGAAAGTTTCTACGTTCAACTGGCCGCTGACTGTAAGGCTGGCAGGCTTGCCGAAGAAATCCTGCGAATAATCCACGGTTCCGTCTTGTGTACGGGCAGGCTGGTCGATGTTCAGCGTGGTCACCTGAAACATTTCACCCGCGCCTTCACAATCGCTGGTGGTAATGAGCGGGGTGTGTACGTATACAAAACCCTGCTCCGCAAAAAAAGCGTGTATCAGCTGCGCCGCCAGCGACCGGATGCGGAACACTGCATAAAACGCGTTGGTACGCGGGCGCAGGTGGGCGATGGTGCGGAGGTATTCAAAGCTGTGCCGCTTTTTTTGCAGCGGATACGCCGGATCACACGCACCGAGGATTTCTACCGTTTCGGCTTTCAGTTCGAACGGCTGTTTCATATCCGGCGTGAGTGTCAGCGTGCCGGTGGCGCGCACAGCGCTGCCCAATGTGGTTTTAATAACGTCAGCAAACTGGCTGGTGATACCGTCTTCCAAAACGATTTGCAGATTTGAAAAACATGTGCCGTCGTTGATTTCCATAAACCCGAAAGCTTTGCTGTCTCGCACGGTGCGCACCCAGCCTGAAACCGTACAGTTGGGGATATCTGCTGTCGGAGGATTGGTAAACAGGTCGTCCAGAATAAGGTTTTCCATGGGGTTATGCCTCCTTGACGGGTTCTTTGCCCAAAAGCGCCGCACCGATAATACCAGCTTCCGCACCGAGTCTGGCGATCTCGATACGGGAGGAGGGCATGGATTTAAACAACAAATACCGCGGCAGCCGCTGGCGCACCGCATCCAGCAGGAAATTGCCTGCTTTGCTTACGCCGCCGCCGAGAATGATAATTTCCGGATCTAAAAAGGCGATAACCGTATCCAGCGCCATGCACAGGTAATTTACATAGCGGCGGAATACCTTCAGCGCTACGTCGTCGCCTTCCTTGGCACAGTCAAAAACGATTTTTGCGGTTACCTTGTCTGCGTTGCCGCCGCAAGCAGCGTAAAGCTCGCTGTCCGGGTGCTGGAGCATTGCTTGTTTGCCCATGCGGATAATAGCGGTGGCGCTGCAATACCGTTCCAGGCAACCGTTGTTGCCGCAGGTGCAAGGCTCGCCCTCAATATCCATGGGAATATGGCCGATTTCGCTGCCGATGCCGTGAAAGCCGCTCCACGGACGTCCGCCGATGACGATGCCGCCGCCGACCCCTGTGCCCAGCGTGAGAAATACGCTGGAGTGGCAACCCGCGCTGACGCCGCAGATGCTTTCGGCATAGCCAGCGACAGTTGCGTCATTATCAATATAAACAGGTTTGTCAATATACTTCTGCATTTCCGTGCGAAGGGGGATGTTGTGCCAATCCAGATTGGTGCAAAAAACAACCGTACCCGTGCTCTGCTCGGCAACGCCGGGCACGCCGATGCCAATGGATACAAGATCGTCCAGCGTGTTTCCGCTCTTTTCCAGCACATCCAGCGCGCAAATCGCCATATCATGAACAATTTCTCCATATGGCCGCCCCACCAGCGTTGCGGTTTCCCCCTGCGCCAGAATGTGGCCGTTTGCGTCTACCACACCGACTTTGATACCGGTGCCCCCCACGTCGATACCCAAATAAACCATGGTTTGTCCCCCTACTATCTCTTTAACGGCTGCTAAAGCCGCATCAGCTTTCCTTTGATGAATCCTGACTTTGTGCAATCATCTCGTTCAGACGGCGGTCCAGCTCGTGAGCGGCACTGTACCCCAGACGTTTCAGGCTCAGGTTACGCGAAGCCACCTCAATAATGATGGCCAGGTTGCGCCCGGGGCGAACCGGCATGATCTGGAAAGGAATCTTCACGCCTAAAATCGTTACGGTTTCCTCGGTCAGGCCCAGCCGGTCGTATTCCTTGTTCTGATCCCATTTTTCCATATGGATGACCATATCGATCGACTTTGAGATGATGACCGAACCGACGCCGTACATGGCGCGGATATCAATAATGCCGATGCCGCGGATTTCCATGAAGTGGCGCACCATTTCCGGCGCTTCACCGATGAGCCGGTCATCGGCTACACGGCAGATATCCACTACATCGTCGGCAACCAACTGATGGCCGCGCTTCACCAGTTCCAGCGCCGCCTCGCTTTTACCGACGCCGCTTTCGCCTGTAAGCAGCACCCCGACGCCGTATACATCCACCAGTACGCCGTGGCGTGTAACGTGCGGTGCAAGGCAGCGGTTTAAGTACATAATCGCCTGCAGCGAAAATTTGGTAGTCTTGGCGTTGCTTTGGAAAACGGGAATATCCTGCTGGCGCGCCAGCTCAATCAGCTCCCGGGGCGGAATCATACCCCAGCATACAATGATGCAGGGGAGCTTATAGCCCATGTATACTTCCAGAATGCTGCGGCGTTTTTCCGATTCCAGCGATTCCAGATATGTCATTTCCACCTTGCCGATCACCTGCGGGCGCTCGTAGGCGAAATACTCATAAAATCCGAAAAACTGCATACCGGGGCGGTTGAGATCGGTCGAGTTGATTTCCATTTCATCCCGTGTGGAAGGACTTAGCACTTCCAGATTCAGGGATTCAATGAAATCGGCGATTTTAATCATTCAGAATCACTCCCTCAGGCTTGATTGCCTAATACGTGTTCATTAATAAACCGTGCGAGGCCATCCTCCGCGTTGGTGCCGCATACATAGCGTGCGGCTTGTTTTACCTCGTCGCGGGCATTACCCATGGCTACGCTATGGGTAGCGTATTGCAGCATGGTAAGGTCGTTTAAGCTGTCGCCAAATACCAGCGTATGTTCCGGGGACAACTGTAACTTCTCCGCCAGTTTAATAAGTGCGGCGCCTTTACTGACGCCCAGCGGTTCCGCCTCTAGAAAATATGGTTTGCTCACGGTGAAGGAAGCCTGCGGAAAATCCTTTTGAATAATGGGATACAACCGCGCAACCTCTTCCGGTGTACTAACGCTGAGCACCTTGGGTGTAGGGAAGTCAATAAACGATGCTAAATCACCAACGGCTTGCCCGCGCATGCCGGAAGAACGCTTATACGATGCGCTGGAACCACATTCTTCATCGTAATAGAAGCTCTCGCCATAATAGCACTGTACGTAAAAGCCTTCCTTCTTCAGATAACGAACGATTTCCTGCGCCTGCTGCGGCATAAACTCGACAGCGTCGATTACATTATGTTCCGCATCTACCAATTCTGCTCCGTTACTGGCTATATAGGGCAGCCCCGTATTCAGCCTGGTTACAAAAGGGCGCATGCTGGGCGGCGTCCGGCCGCTGGCGGGAATTACACGGATTCCTCGTGCCATGGCTTTTTGGAAAACTTCCAGCGTATAGGGAGTAATAGTGGTTTCCGGGGAAAGCAGCGTATCGTCTAAATCAGTCACGATGGCGTCTATTTGCAAAATCAAAAACTCCTTCATGTTTAAATAGGGGTATGCTTACCTACGTGCCTGAAAAAATGCGGTCAGTAGCGCCTGTGCCTCCTCTGCCAGCAAACCGCCCGCACAGGGTACCCGCCAATAGAAAGCGGGGTCGTTCGTAAGCGCATATACGCTTTCGCAGCAACCCTGTTTTTCATCGGCAGCGCCAAAATAGCAAGCGCCCAGTTTCGCCATGACCATTGCGCCCGCGCACATGGGGCAGGGTTCCAGGGTGGAATACAGCGTGCAGCCATCCAAACGTCGGTTTCCCAGCTTGGCGGAGGCTTCCCGCAGAGCAAGCATTTCCGCATGCGCGGTCGGGTCCTGTGTTTGTTCGCGGAGGTTATGCGTACAGGCGAGAATTTCGCCATCCTTCACAAGCACCGCGCCGACGGGAATTTCCCCTTCCGCGGCTGCTTTTACGGCTTCTTCCAGCGCGATGCGCATGTAAAACTCGTGCTGGTTCATACGGCGTCCTGCGCTGCTTTCTGCGCCTTGCGCAATGCTTCGGCTTTGCCGTTTACCTCGTCGGGTTCGTGGAATGTCGGCAGAAGGGAGTGCATGCAGGCGCGCATGTCGCCATCCTCCCGCAGGCAGGTGCGCAGCGTATCCAACATTTCTTCCACGGCTTGTGGGGTAACGATTTCTGGCTTGGTGATAAAAATTTTGTCCAAGCTTGTGCGCACAATGTTTTCATCATCCATCAGCAGTTCTTCATACAGCTTTTCGCCGGGGCGCAGGCCGGTGTACACAATATCCACCTTCTGCTGCCCGCCTTGCGCGGCGTACAGCTGTATCATCCGCTCTGCCAGCTCTTTTATGCGCATCGGCTGGCCCATATCCAGTACGAACAGCTCCCCGCCATGGGCGATGGAAGCGGCCTGCAATACCAGACTCGCCGCTTCGGGGATGGTCATAAAATACCGGATAATGTCCGGATGCGTCAGCGTTACCGGGCCGCCTGCGCGTATCTGCCGTTCAAACTTCGGCACAACGCTGCCGTGGGAACCGAGTACGTTGCCAAAACGTACGGCTGTAAACTCGGTTTTATGCTGCTGGTTGAGCATCTGTATCACCATTTCGGCCATCCGCTTGGTAGCGCCCATCACATTAGTGGGGTTGACGGCCTTATCGGTGGAGATCATCACAAAGCGCTTGACGCCGCAGGCAATGGAAACCGTGGCGGCGGTATAGGTGCCGAACACGTTGTTGTTTACTGCCTGTGCAGGGCAATCCTCCATGAGGGGCACATGCTTATGTGCGGCGGCGTGCAGCACCACATCGGGGTGGAATGCCTGCATAACTTCTGTCAAGCGGCGTTCATCGCGTATCGAACCGACGCGCAGTATCAGCGTATTTGATAAGTCGAGGTGATAATGCTCTTCTAATTCAAAATACAGGTCGTACATGTAGTTTTCACTGATGTCGTACAATACCAGTTTTGCCGGCTGAAAGGCGATCAACTGGCGGCAGAGCTCGCTGCCGATGGAACCGCCGCCTCCGGTAATTAAAACAGTCTTTTGGTGGAAGTAAGCAGCGGTTTCTCGCATATCCAGCTGTTCTTCCGCGCGCCCCAGCAAATCGCCGATGTCGATATCGCGCACTTCGCTCTGGCGGTCGCTGCTTTGCAAATCCTCCAGCGCGCTGGTGCGGCGCACGCGGCAGCCGGTTGCCAGGCAGGCTTCGATCAGGGCTTTCAGACCGCTGTTGGAAGCGGAAATGGAAATGACGATATCGTCAATGGCATAGTCTTTCACATATTGGGCAATGCGGTCGGTGCCGTGCAGCACGCGCACGCCGCTGAGACTGGCACCCGCAAGACTTTCGTCATCATCCACGGCAATCACCGGCACGGCGCCTGCGTAGCGGCCGCCAAGCATATCGCGGATGACCTGCGCGCCTGCCCAGCCCGCGCCGACGACCATTGTGCGGCGCACACTTTCCCGTGCACCGCGTTTAAAGGGATAACGCCCACGCGTGCGGAAAATGCGGTAGGCAAAACGGGAACCGCCCGTAAGCACTGTAAGCATCACCCAATATAGCAGGTATACCGTACGGTGCAGCAAATGGTAATTCTCCGGCTGCGTAAATGTATAGCGGATCAGGGAATATAGGTATATCGCCACAGCGCCTACCAGCGCTGCCATTACAATTTGCGGAATGCTGTCGGCAGAGGCGTATTGCCACATATTGCGGTATAGTCCAAATGCCCAGAATGAAAGCAGGCACAAAAGCGTCATGACCGGCGCAATGTTCAGGTACCGCTGGTAAAACAAGCCGGGAATCTGCACGTCGAACCGCAGTTGTTGTGCCAAAATCATGGCGGTGTTGCAAAGCAGAACGTCCAACAACATCCACAACGCGGTGCGAAGAGTGGAATTCAGCTTGGGTTTGCGATTCGTCATCAAGGAACGCCTCCGGCCTGTGTAATAGCGCTACATGTGCGCACACACAGGTATTCTAGCACAGAATGGCCGATATGAAAAGCATCCGAGGAGCTTAAAACACTGTGGAAAACAACGTGACTATATACAGCGAAAAACGAAACAGCCTGACCCGATAAAACGGGTCAGGCTGTGATTTATTTTTTGTCTTCCATTTTCAGCACAGCCATAAAGGCTTCGCTGGGTACTTCTACCGTGCCGAACTGGCGCATACGCTTTTTGCCCTCTTTTTGCTTTTCCAACAGTTTCTTTTTACGGGTAATATCGCCGCCGTAGCACTTGGCCAGCACGTCTTTACGCATGGCTTTAACGGTTTCGCGGGCGATAACTTTGCCGCCGATGGCCGCTTGAATGGGAATTTCAAACAGCTGGCGCGGGATAACGTCCACCAGTTTTTGGGCAATGCCGCGGCCACGGTTGTAGGCTTTATCCCGGTGGACGATAATGGTGAACGCGTCGCAGATATCGCCGTTTAAGAGGATATCCATCTTCACCAGATCGCTCTCCTGATAGTCCTTCAGCTCGTAATCGAAGCTGGCGTAGCCGCGGGAACGGCTTTTAATCTGGTCGAAGAAATCGTAAATGATTTCGTTCAGCGGCATATTGTAGGTTAACTTTACGCGCCCGCCTTCATACTGCATATCTAAAAAGATTCCGCGTTTTTCCTTGCATACTTCCATCAGCGTTCCCACATACTCCTGCGGGGTGTACACAGTTGCCAGCACGAAAGGTTCTTCCATATGCTCTATTTCGCCCAGCGGCGGCAGGTTGGTGGGGTTGTCGATGACCACCATGGTACCGTCGGTCTTATACACACGGTAGATAACGCTGGGGGCGGTGGTAATGAGGTTTAAATCGAATTCCCGCTCCAGCCGCTGGGTGATAATATCCATGTGGAGCAGTCCCAAAAAGCCGCAGCGGAAGCCGTATCCCAGTGCGACGGAGGTTTCCGGCTCAAAGGAGAGGGATGCGTCATTCATCCGCAGCTTTTCCAGCGCGTCGCGCAGCGCATCGTAATCCGCGCCGTCGGCAGGGTAGATGCCGCAGAATACCATGGGGGTTACCGTGCGGTAGCCCGGCAAGGCTTTGGAGGCTGGTTTCTCGGCGTTAGTAATGGTATCACCTACGCGGGTATCGGCAATGTCTTTAATGGAAGCGCTGACATAGCCGACGTCCCCGGCTTTGAGTGTATCGCAGGGCAAATAACCTGGCTGGAAGGTGCCGACCTCTACCACCTCAAACTCAGCGCCGCTTGCCATCAGGCGCATACGCATCCCGGCGGCAATGGTGCCCTGCATCACCCGCACAAAGCAGATTGCGCCGCGGTAATTATCATAATACGCGTCGAAAATCAAAGCCTGCAGTGGTGCGTTTTCATCGCCGGAGGGCGGCGGTACCCGGGTTACGATGGCCTCCAGTACATCGCCGCAGTTCATGCCCGTTTTGGCGGATATACTGGGAGCGCCTTCGGTATCCAGCCCGATGACGTCCTCAATCTCTTTTTTCACAACCTCCGGCTCGGCGCTGGGCAAGTCGATTTTGTTGATAACAGGTACGATCTCCAAATCGTGTTCCAGCGCCATGTAGACGTTGGCCAGCGTCTGCGCCTCGATACCCTGCGTGGCGTCCACCACCAGCAGCGCGCCTTCGCAGGCGGCCAGCGCCCGGCTGACTTCGTAGCTGAAGTCCACATGGCCCGGCGTGTCGATCAGGTTCAGGGTATAGGTTTCACCGTCCTGCGCTTTATAGGTCATGTGGACGGCTTTGCTTTTAATGGTAATGCCGCGCTCGCGCTCCAGCTCCATACTGTCCAGTATCTGTTCCACCATTTCGCGGTGCTCAAACACACCGGTCATCTCCAATAAGCGGTCCGCCAGAGTGGATTTGCCGTGGTCGATATGCGCGATGATGCAAAAATTTCGGATGTGGGAAAGACGTTCGTTCTGCAAAGTGGTCCTCCTTTGCCGGCAAACGCCCGGTGGCGCGGCAGGCATAAGCGTATCGCTGTAAAGTTTGATTTCAAAGGGTATGATACCTTATTTTCCGTCGATTGTAAATCGGGTATTCGCATGTACCGGGCGGGTCGGCATCGGCGGGCATGGAAAAACATGCGGGATCGTGCTATGATGACACAGAACAGAGATAACAGGGGGCGAACGATGCGTGCTTTCATTATATATACACATCCCGTTTTGTGTACGCAAATGCGCGTACTGCGATTTTTGCTCTTTTCCCGGTAAATATTCGCAGATGGAAGCATACTGCGCCGCGCTGAAACAGGAGATTCGCCTGACTGCCAAACAGTATGCCCATATGCCGGTAGATACCGTGTTTTTAGGCGGCGGCACGCCCTCGGTTTTACCGCCGGAGCTGATGAAGGATGTACTTACTGCGCTGCACAGCTGCTTTACTGTTTTACCGGGTGCAGAGTTCACCAGCGAAGCGAACCCCGGCACCATTACCGATGCATGGTTGGATGCGGTAACAGCCGCAGGGGTAAACCGCCTGTCGATCGGCGTGCAGGCGATACAGCCACATTTAATGGCCTCGCTTGGGCGCATTCACACATTTGAGCAGGCACAGGAAGCGCTGCACATGGCGCGAAACCACGGCATTACCAACCTGAACGCGGATGCGATGTTCGGCCTGCCGGGGCAAACCTTATTGGATTACATGGCAACGCTGGATGCGCTGGCGGAACAGGATGTTACGCATATTTCCGCCTATTCGCTGATCGTGGAGGAAGGTACGCCGCTGGCATCGCAAATCGCGCAAGGAGCCGCAGTGCTGCCTGACGAAGATACGACGGCCGACATGTTGGAAAGCGGTGTAGACAGGCTTGCGGCGCTGGGCTACGAGCGCTATGAAATTTCCAACTTCGCCAAACCCGGTTATGCGTGCAAACACAACCTCGGTTACTGGCGGCAAAAACCCTATCTTGGGCTTGGCCTTGCCGCAGCGAGTTTATTGCCGCCGGAAAAAACCGAAGGGGATGTTTGTTACATTCGCAGGCAGAACACGGATGATATGCATCAGTATGTACACCTGCTATCGCAAAACCGGCTGCCTGTGGCGGAGGAAACCCCTATCCGTAAGCGGGAAGCGATGTTTGAAACGATTATGCTGGGGCTTCGGACGGTAGCGGGCGTAGGGTATGATGACTTTTTTAGCCGTTACGGCACGCCGCTTACGGCGGTATACGGCGATGCGATTCGTACACTGACGGCACAGGGGCTTTTGCAACCCGCACAGGGCGTGCAGAAGCGGCTTGCGCTAACACGGCGCGGATTGGCGCTGCAAAATACGGCGATGATGGCTTTTATGCCGTCCAAACAGCCGTAACAGTGCTGCTTTCCAAACAACGTTGCACAAAGTCTGGAAGAAAATTTGGTCAGAAATAGTCAGATAGTGATTGTAACCCTTATATTATAAGGGTTTTTTAATTGTGAATAATTCATTAATTCGACCCTCCATATGCTTGACAAAACCGCAAAACAGGCATATGATATGACCATGTTAGCACTCACGGCAAACGAGTGCTAACAAGAAAGACGACAGAGACGCCACGAAAGCCCGGGGGAGGTGACCGCACAGTGATGGATGCACGCAAGTTTCGCATATTGCAGGCGATTATTGATGACTACATCCTAACGGCGATCCCGGTGGGCAGCCGGACCATTTCTAAAAAATACGAAATGGGGCTCAGCTCGGCGACAATTCGCAATGAGATGAGCGATCTGGAAGAACTGGGGTATCTGGATCAGCCGCATGTCAGCGCGGGGCGCATCCCCAGCGCGAAAGCATACCGGCTGTATGTGGATCAGCTGCTGCAAACCGGGAAGATCGATTCACTGGATGCGGCGAGCATTCGCTCCCACTTCAGCGAGCGCACCGGCAAGATGGAGGATGTAATCAACAGTGCCGCGCAGGTACTAAGCTCCATTACGCAGTACACCTCGCTGGTGCTGACCCCCAGCGGAAGCGAACTTACGATTCGCACGCTCCAGCTGGTTCCGGTAACCACGTCCAGCGCGCTGCTGGTGATTGTAACCAGCGGCGGTATTGTGCGGGATTCGGTCATCCATGTGGACAGCGAGCTGGATACGGATGCACTGTACGCCCTCAGCCGGATGTTGACCGAGCGGCTCAGCGGACATACGCTGACCGAAGCGCTGGTGATGCTGCAAGGCATCAGCCGGGAGTTTGTTCAAAAGAAGACAGTGCTTGGCGGTATTGCCCAGCAGGTGGCGCAAGTAGAGAACCAACAGGCGAAGACGAGGCTTGCATTCGGCGGCCCCAGCAAAATCCTGAACTTTCCAGAGTATAACGATGTGGAAAAAGCGAAAGCCTTCCTGTCGCTGCTGGAAAGCAAGGATACCCTGCTAAGGCTGCTGCAGCAGCACCAAAACGTAGCGTTTACCGTACGCATCGGCCCTGAAACGGGCGTGCCGGAACTGAGAGATTGTTCGCTGGTAACGGCCACCTACTCATTAGGGGATCACACACACGGTACAATCGGTGTTATTGGGCCGACGCGCATGGAATACGGGCGCGTACTCAGCGCCCTGAGCGCCATGGGCGATCAGTTGACCCGCCTGTTCTCGCAGGATAAGGAGTGACAATGATGGCCGCTAAAAAGAAAACCCGAAAGAATGGGGGACAACAGCCAACCATGCAGCCTAAGCAAGATGAACGCAACACCGCCGAAGAGACGGTGGACAACGATCTGGAAGCATTGGAAACGATGGCTGGGGAACTGGACGCCGCAGCGGCGTGTGACCCGGCTGTAGAAGAAGATGAAATACTGGAGGCGGAAACGCAAACAGTAGAGAACGAATTGGCCGACGCACTGGCAGCCGCCAATGCAAAGGCGGACGAGTATTTAAGCCTTGCCCAGCATGTGCAGGCGGATTTTGATAACTACCGCCGGCGTACCCAAAACACGCGCAGCGATGCGTTTGAGGATGGCGCTAAAGCCTTTATTACAACGCTTTTACCGGTGTTTGACAACTTGGAGCGTGCCATTACCGCAGCCGAGAACAGCACCGATAAGAATTTGAAGGAAGGCGTGGCGATGGTTTACCGCCAATTTGACGAAGCGCTGACCAAGCGGGGAGTAACCCCGATTGACCGCAAGGGGGAGAAATTCGACCCCAATCTGGAGAATGCTGTTTTGCAGGGTGTGCCGGAGGACGGCGAACCCGGAACCGTATGCGAAGTGCTCCAGAAAGGCTATCAACTGGGCAATAGCGTATTGCGCCACGCGATGGTGAAAGTCGTTCCCGAATAAGAAAAGGAACGCTTAGTGAAAAGGTAAGGGACTTGTTCCCTTCCGATATATAAATTCCGAAGAAAAAAACGACATGCGAGAGCATGCAGACCTATGAGGAGGATACTTGATATGAGCAAGATTATTGGCATTGACCTTGGCACGACCAACAGCTGCGTTGCCGTGCTGGAAGGCGGCGAACCGGTTGTAATCCCCAATGCTGAAGGCGCGCGTACTACGCCGTCCGTTGTGGCGTTTACCAAAGACGGCGAGCGTTTGGTTGGGCAGATCGCCAAACGGCAGGCGGTAACCAACCCGGATCGCACCGTTATTTCCATTAAGCGTGAAATGGGCACCGGATATAAGGTGAACATTGACGATAAGAGCTATACCCCGCAGGAGATCAGCGCGATGATTCTGCAAAAGCTCAAAGCTGACGCGGAGTCCTATCTGGGCGAGAAAGTTAGCCAGGCGGTTATCACCGTGCCTGCCTACTTCAGCGACAGCCAGCGTCAGGCGACCAAGGATGCCGGCCGTATTGCCGGTTTGGAAGTGCTGCGCATCATCAACGAGCCGACAGCCGCTTCGCTGGCTTACGGCCTTGATAAAGAAGGCACCCAGAAGATTTTGGTATACGATCTGGGCGGCGGCACGTTTGACGTAAGTCTGCTGGAAATCGGCGACGGCGTATTTGAAGTGCTGGCTACCAATGGTAACAACCGTTTGGGCGGCGACGATTTTGACGAGCGCATCATCAACTGGATCGTCGATAACTTCAAGAAGGAAAACGGCATCGACCTCAAGCAGGATCGTATGGCCTACCAGCGCCTCAAGGAAGCGGCTGAAAAGGCGAAGATCGACCTTTCCGGCGTGATGAGCGCAAGCATCAACCTGCCCTTCATCACCAGCGACCAGAACGGCCCCAAACACTTGGATATGACGCTGACCCGCGCCAAGTTCGACGAATTGACTTCCGATTTGGTGGAAAAGACGATCGAGCCGATGAACAAGGCGCTGAAGGATGCCAACCTCACCACCGATCAGATCGACAAGGTCATTCTGGTGGGCGGCTCCACCCGTATCCCCGCGGTACAGGTGGCGGTGAAGAAAGTAACCAACAAAGACCCGTTCAAGGGTATCAACCCGGACGAGTGCGTTGCCATCGGTGCGGCCATTCAGGGCGGCGTGCTGGGCGGCGAAGTGAAAGACGTTCTGCTTTTGGATGTTACCCCGCTTTCGCTGGGCTTGGAAACCGAAGGCCACATCTTCACCCGCTTGATCGAGCGTAACACCACCATCCCCACCAGCAAATCGCAGGTGTTCTCCACCGCTGCCGATGGGCAGACTACGGTAGAAATCCACGTGCTGCAGGGTGAACGCCCCATGGCGTATGATAACAAGACCCTGGGCCGCTTCCAGCTTTCGGGCATTCCGTCCGCACCGCGCGGCGTGCCGCAGATCGAAGTTACCTTTAACATCGACCGCAACGGCATCGTGAACGTATCCGCTAAGGATAAGGGCACCGGCAACGAGCAGAAGATCACCATTACCGCCTCGACCAACATGACCGAGGAAGAGATCGACAAGCGCGTGAAAGAAGCCGAGCAGTTCGCCGAGGAAGACAAGAAGCACAAAGAAGAAGTGGAAACCGTAAACCACGCCGACAGCCTGATCTACGAGCTGGAGAAGCAGCTGAAGGACAATGCGGATAAGCTTTCCGAAGAGGATAAAGCGACTGTTGAAAACGAGATCGCTGACTTCAAAAAGGTGCGCGAAACCAACGATGTGGAGCAGATCAAGACCGCAATGGAAGCCCTGACCCAGAAGGTATATGCGATCTTCGGCAAGCTCTACCAGCAGGAAGGCGCGCCCGAAGGCGCCGCCCCGGATATGGGCGCGGAGCAGCCGGTGCAAAATGACGATGGTACGGTAAACACCGATTACGATGTAGAATAAGGCATAACCCCGTTTCCAAGCGCCCGGCAGGCTTTCTGCCTCCGGGCGGGCGGAGACCCCGGCGCAGGGCATCTATATGCTCTGCGCGGCGGTTTGTCTGTGGGTGATTTAAACCCGAATCGTAACTATGTAACGGCGTAGACATACGCTTGAGAATAAAGCAGGTGAGTTTTTGGCAAAACGTGATTATTATGAGGTACTCGGTGTATCCAAAACGGCCACCGACGCCGAAATTAAAAGCGCATACCGTAAAAAAGCCAAGCTCTGCCATCCCGATTTAAACCATGACGATAAGGACGCCGAGGAACGCTTTAAAGAGCTGAATGAAGCCAACGAAGTACTCAGCGATCCCGAGCGCCGTTCGCGCTACGATCAATTCGGCTTTGACGGGCCGAACATGCAGGGTTTTGGCGGTGCCGGCGGCGCGGGTGATTTTGGCGGATTCGGCGATTTCAGCAGTATATTTGATTCCATTTTTGGCGGCGGTATGGGCGGTATGGGCGGCGCGCACAGGCACGGCCCCACACAGGGCGACGACCTACGTCACGATGTAACCATTACCTTTGAAGAAGCCGCAAACGGCACGAAAAAGACGTTTGAGTTTATTCGCAACGAAAATTGTGAAACGTGCGGAGGATCGGGCGCAAAACCCGGCACCAAGGCACAGACCTGCCCCACCTGTAAGGGTTCGGGACAGATACGCCAGAGCGGCGGCTTTATGGTAACGGTGCGCACGTGTCCCACCTGCCATGGCGAAGGTAAAATTGTAAAAGAGAAATGCGAAACCTGTAACGGTTCCGGCCGCGTACGCAAGCGCCGTACCGCGACGATTAAAATTCCCGCCGGCATAGATAATGGACAAACCATTGTGATGCACGGGCAGGGTGAGCCCGGCCAGCATGGCGGCCCCAACGGCGATTTGTACGTAAGGGTACGCGTACTGCCGCACAAACTGTTCCGCAGGGAGAATACTACGCTGCATCTGGATATGCCTATCACCATCGCGCAGGCTGTGCTGGGTGCGGAAATCGACGTGCCGACCTTAAAATCCCCGGTGAAATACCGCATACCGGAAGGTACGCAAAACGAAGCGCAATTCCGCCTGAAAGGGTATGGTATGCCAAGTTTGCGCGGGAATACGACGGGCGATTTAATGATCCACATCAAGGTGGAAATCCCCAAACGGCTGAACAACAAGCAAAAAGACCTGTTGCGGCAGTTTGAGGAAAGCCTGACGGGAAAAGAGTACGAGAGCAAAACGTCCTTTTTGGATAAGCTGAAAAGCATGTTCCCGTAATATCAAAAGCAATGGATTCGTTCATGCGGGTTTCCGGCTGCATCTTTGCCGCCGGAAGCCCGCATGCTGTTTGCAGACTGTTGTTTCCACGGCGCAGGCACCAAACGGGAGCATCATCTTGCGCCGTGCCTGCCTCTGTGGTATGCTTCAGTAGGAAAAATCCGGGCTTTCCCTGCGGAAAGCCCTTTTGCCATCGGTAGACGAAGGAGGAACCTCCATGCAGTGGTGTGAAGCGGTCGTGCATACGACCAGCGAAGGCAGCGATATTGTCAGTGATGTAATGATGCGTTTTGGCGCGGTAGGTACGGAAATTATCGACCGTGCCGATGTGCCGGACCCCAGCAAACCCGGCGTGTATTGGGAGCTATATGACCCCAAAATGCTGGCCGCAATGCCGGAGGATGTGTTGGTCAAAGGCTGGTTTACGCAGGATGAGCATACACACGATGTGCTTGCCAATCTGCGCCAGCAGCTTGCGGGGTTGGCTGCACAGGCGGACGGGCTGGACTTCGGTACTCTTGCTCTGGATTTTCAGGATGTGGCGGATGAGGATTGGGCGGAAAACTGGAAAAAGTATTATAAACCCTTCCGCATCGGTACACGGCTGGTGGTCAAACCGTCGTGGGAAACCTATGCCGCAAAACCGGAAGATTTGGTTGTGGAACTGGACCCGGGCATGGCGTTTGGTACCGGAACGCATGAAACGACCGGCATGTGTATGGAAATGCTGGATAAGCACCTGCAAAGCGGGATGCGCGTGATGGACGTTGGCACGGGCAGTGGCATCCTTGCCATTGCCGCGGCAAAACTGGGCGCCGAGAAGGTGCTGGGCGTGGATATTGATCCCGATGCGGTAAAGGTTGCGGCTGAAAATGTGCTGAAAAACAGCGTAGAAAGGCAGGTACGCATCATACAGGGCGATTTGGTCAAAGGGGAAGTGATGCCCTGCGAACTGGCGGTCGCGAACATTGTCGCGGATGCGATTTGCATGCTGGCCGGCCCCTTGACCCGGCATTTGGCGCCGGGTGGGCTGTTCATCTGCTCGGGGATCATCCGCGAGCGGGAACAGGATGTGCTGGACGCCGCGCTGAAAGTAGGGTATACCGTTGCCGACAGGCTTACGAAGGGCGAATGGGTTGCCTTGTGCTTTGCAAACGGTGAACAGAATGCATAGGTGCTGGCTTGGCGAAATTGCACCGCTGACGATTGACGAAATGGTGGCGCTGTCCCCGCAGGAAAGCGCGCATGTGGCAAGGGTACTGCGCATGCAGCCGGGCAGCGCAGTGCAGCTATTGGCGGCTGAAAAGCTGTATACGGGGGAACTTGCCGTTGTGGATGCCGCGCAAACGACGGTGCGTGTGCTGAAAGAACTGCCCTCGCCCGAAGCGTCCGTTCATATTACGTTGGTACAGGGTCTGGCGAAAGCGGATAAACTGGAGTGGATTATCCAGAAGGCCACTGAGCTGGGCGTGTGGGATATAATGCCCGTGGAGATGGAACGTTCGGTGACCCGGCTGGATGGCAAGGAAGCGAAGAAACACGAACGGTGGAACCGTATCGCGCTGGAAGCCGCCAAACAAAGCGGACGGGCACATGTGCCGCAGGTTCGTCTGGCTTGCCGCTGGAAGGATGCACTAAAGGCGCTGGAAAGCGCGGAATATGACGCGGTTTTCATCGCCTGGGAAGAAGAAGGCGAAAACCGCCTCAGCACAGCGGTGCAAAGTCAGCTTGCGAAAAAACCGGAGATGGGTGCCATTGCGCTGGTCATCGGGCCGGAAGGCGGCATTACCCCCGCCGAAGTGGAGCGCTTACAGGCTTTCGGAGGGCAATGTGTTACGCTGGGGAAAAGGATTTTGCGCACGGAAACAGCCGGGCTTTGCGCGCTGGCGGTTACCATGAGCGCGCTTGGAGAGATGTGATATGCCCAAAACCGTACGGTTTTATACGCTGGGCTGCAAGGTAAACCAATACGACAGTCAGGCGATGCTGGAACAGTTTTTGCAGCATGGCTATACCACCGCGCAGCCGGGCGAGCCGGCGGACGTGTACGTGGTGAACACATGCACAGTTACCGGCACCGGCGACCAGAAAAGCCTGCAAACAGCACGGCGCTTCCGGCGGGAAAACCCGCAGGGCGAGCTGGTGGTAACCGGCTGCCTGGCGCAGCGGCTGGGAGAAGAACTGCGAGATACCGGCGCGCGGCTGATATTGGGCACTCAATACCGCGGGCAGGTGGTAGAACTGCTCAACCGCGCAGTGGAGGAACAAAGCCAGCTGGTAGCGGTAAAATCGCTGTCCAGCGCGCCGTTTGAAGCGCTGTCCATCCATGCGCACGCGGGGCATACTCGCGCCGTGATGAAGATACAGGAAGGCTGCAACAACCGCTGCACGTATTGTATTATTCCCTCGGTGCGGGGGGGAATCCGTTCCCGCCCTGTGATGGAAGTGCAAGCCGAGGCGCAGGCGCTGGCACAGGTGGGATTCAGCGAACTGGTACTGACCGGCATTCACCTCACAAGTTACGGCCGTGATTTGCCGGAGCGCCCTACCCTCGCCGATGCAATTCGTGCCGCGCATGATGTACCGGGCATAAGGCGCATCCGGCTGGGTTCTCTTGAGCCGGTGGTGGTGACCGATGCTTTTGTGCAGGCGTCAGCAGATATGCCGAAACTGTGCCCGCAGTTCCATTTGGCGCTGCAAAGCGGAAGCGATACGGTGCTTGGGCGCATGAAACGCCGTTACAACACCGCCCAATACCGCGAAGCGGTGCAAAAACTACGCGCTGCCTTTCCGCACGCGGCGCTGACGACGGATGTGATCGTCGGGTTCCCGGGCGAAACGGAGGCGGAGTTTGCACAAACTATGGAATTCTGTGCAGAGATCGGCTTTTTGAAAATTCACGTGTTTCCGTTCAGCCCCCGCGAAGGGACGCCTGCGGCGGTGATGCCGGATCAAGTGCCCGAAGCGGTAAAAGCGCAGCGTGTGCATAAACTGATTGCCTTGGGAGATACGCTGTCCGCCGCGTACAGGCAGAGCCTGCTGGAAACGATACAGCCTGTGTTGCTGGAGGAAAAAACACGCGGAGGGCAAATGCGCGGGTATACACCGCAATATGTACCAGTTACCTGCAGCGGAGGCAAGTCCGGAGAGATTGTGAATCTGCGGCTAACCGCGCTGACCAAAGCAGGAATGACGGGAGAACGCGTGGAATGCAAGCAATAATGTGAATCCGCGTTAAACGCTTGCGGCATCGGAGTCACGCCTGCTAATTGTTACATAATCACGAAGGAGGAACTGGAGAATGGACGATTGTTTGTTTTGTAAAATTATCAAAGGGGAAATCCCATCTAAAAAGATTTACGAGGATGAAGAAACTTACGCGTTTTACGATATTAACCCGCAGGCGCCCGTACATGCGCTGGTGGTAAGCAAACACCATGTGCCGGATATGGTGCACAATGCGGCGCTGAGCGACCATCAACTGGCAGCTTGCCTGCGCAGCTGCGCGGTTGTAGCCAAGATGCTTGGGGTGGAAGAGAGCGGCTACCGTATTGTGAACAACTGCGGCAAGGATGCCTGCCAGACCGTACAGCACATCCATTTCCACGTTATAGGCGGTCAGCCGCTATCCGAACGGATGGCTTGATTTGCCAAAAACCCGTTGGAAGCGGATAGAATATGATATTCTTGTTGACGCGTGACGAACTTCGCGATATAATGTTCCTACGGTCGTTGTATGTCCTTATGTATTCCGTGCAAGCGGGAACGGGCGGCAGCGAAATGAGCGAGGGGAGGGATAACAGTGTCCGAGGTACGCATCCGCGAAAACGAATCCCTGGAAAGCGCTCTGAAGCGGTTCAAACGTCAATGTGCTCGCACAGGTGTTTTGGCAGAGGCTCGCAAGCGCGAGCATTATGAAAAGCCCAGCGTGAAACGCAAGAAGAAAGCAGAAGCTGCTCGCAAGCGCAAGTGGTAATAATGCTCCCCCTCTCCGGTTTACCGGAGAGGGGTTGTTGTTACCCGGCGTAATGCGCCCGCCTGTATGGTAAACAAGCTTCGTTTACCGGCGTTTAGCGGGAGGCGGTTTGGAAAACAGAATTTCATCCAAATCATTAAAAGAAAGATGAAAAGTAAAAAGAATTTTCGCGGCATGGCATAGCGGTGAAAAGGTTGTTTTGCAGTCTTTTAGCGCTGCGAGCATTGCTATTACGGTGGTTTTATGATATGATACCGACAAGAGCGAACGATTCATCTACTGCATCTTGTTCATCAGAAGAGAGGCATCTCGTGCAATTTGCTCTGCTTGTTAAACCTCATGCCAATACACGGTACGCACAGTCGCTGCAAAAGCTGGCGACGCTTGAGTGTGAATGCCTGCTTCATGCGCTTAACGTGGAGGCAAAGGTTACGATGGAATGGTTGGGCGGCGCGCCTTTCATCATTGTGGAATCCAGCGCGCTGAACAACGAAGGTTGGGCGTATCTTTCCCGGCACTCCGGCATTGCTTTTGCGGCCGAACGGGAAGGGGAATGCCTGCGGCCGCTGATGTTGCAACAAGCGGCTTATTTGGAGGCTGATCTTTCGCAGGTACTGAAATACAAGGGCAAAACGAACGCCGATTTTACCGCGATGATGCTGCATTGTGCCAGATCCGCGTCTGCGTTTGCGCTGTCCAAAACGCCGTTGCGTGTTCTGGATCCGATTTGCGGACGGGGAACATCGCTGTTTTGTGCATTACAGGAGGGCGATTGCGCGATCGGGATCGATGTGGACGATAAAGCGTTGCATGAAGCGGATGTATATTTAAAACGCTACTTGCAATACCATCGCCTGAAACACCGGCGCGAAGAGCGGTCGCTGACGCTGAAAAGCGGCGGTTCGGTAAAAGAATACCGTTTCACGCTGTCCAATGATGCGGAATGCTACAAAAAAGGCGACGTCCGGGAGCTTGGCATGGTTTGTGGTGATACCGCAAAGGCGGATGAAATTGCAGGTGTGCAAAGCTGCCATTTGATTATCGGTGATCTGCCTTATGGCGTTCAGCATGCTCCGCGGGAAGGGCGCGGCGCAACCCCCGTAGAAACGCTATTGCACAAGGCGCTGCCGGCTTATCGGCGGGCGCTGAAATCGGGAGGCGCGATTGCGCTATCCTTTAATACGTACACATTGGCACGGGAAGCACTGGTAAACGCGTTGCAAAATGCAGGCTTTACGCCGCTGGTTCAACCCCCTTTTCAGGATTTTTCCCATTGGGTGGAACAGGCGGTAAACCGGGACATGGTAATTGCACTGCGCTAAGTGAAACAGGAAAACAACAAACCCCAAACAGCAATCGCATTGCGGCGAGAAGCCGCCCGCGGCAGCCAAGGGGGAGAAAACATCGTGGTATGGATGACGATTGGGAAGGTTCAAAAACAAAACGCACACCACACAGGGAGGAATACCATTGTTGACAAGTGAATTGCATGGCATGACGGTGGTCGATCTGCGCAAGCTGGCACGCGCTAACGGCGTTAAGCTCAGCGCGGGGATCGACAAGGCTGGAATTGTGCAGCGCTTGTCCGTTGCGCTGGGGACGACGGATGATGAACAGGAAAAAACCGTTACGCCCGAATTGCCGCCGGTTACAGAAGCGGCAACAGACGCCGGAGAAGAACGGCATGAGGAATTGCAGGCAGCCCCGCTTTCAGCGGATGTAACATCCGTGCAGCCCATGCATCCCCAGCCGTGGCAGGAAAGCAATCAACAGGATGGTACGGAAGATTATCAACCTATGTACCGTCAGGCATTACAGAAAAAACAAAACATGTCGCTGAAACAGCCGCTGCGGCAGCCCAGCTGGCAGCAGACACATCAGAGCGGGCCGGCCAGGTTTGGCCCGCGTGTGGTCGCGCCGCAGGCACAGCCTGCCCAAAGGCCCATGGACGAATCCCGTTACAGCGATGCGTCCGCTGCTTCGCAACGGCAAAACTTCCCACAGCAGACGGTGGATGGCTACAAGCTGGGGTATCGCGCCGCGCCCGCCCGTGATTATGGGCGACAGGATTACCGCAGCGGGTACCGTGCGCCGCAGCGCGGGGACTATTCCCGTGGTTCGTATGGCAGTGGATATGGGCAACAAGGCTATTCCCATACCAACGCACCTGCCGGGCATGGCGGCGATAGCTTTTATAATGATTCGCCGTATAAGCCGACGCGTGATCCTGCATTCAGCGAGCCGTACAAACCCGGCCAGCCGCTTCCGGATGCGCTAATGGTGGGCGAAGGCACCCCCGCACAGGGGATTTTAGAGATATTGCCGGACGGGTATGGTTTTTTGCGCAGTCAAACCTTGCTGCCGGGCAAAAAAGATTTTTACGTATCCTCCGCAACGATTCGCCGTTATGATTTGCGTACGGGCGACATGGTGGAGGGCAAGGCTCGCCCGCAGCGGGATACGGATAAATTTGCAGCGCTGATGTATGTGGAAAAAATCAATGGGCGCGACGCGGAAGAAGCGGTGGAACGCCTGTCTTTTGAAACACTGGTGCCTGTATATCCCACCAAAAGGATTGTGCTGGAAAGCGAGCAGGACAGCCATAACTGGCCGATGCGCATTACCAACCTGATCGCGCCGATTGGCTTTGGACAGCGTGCGATGATCGTTGCGCCGCCGGAAACCGGCAAAATCATTTTGCTCAGGGAAATGTGCAAGGCAATCAAGAAAAACGATTCGGACGCGCTGGTCATGATGCTGTTGATCGACGAGCGGCCGGAAGCGGTAACCGAGATACGTGATGTGGTAGGCGAGGACGCGGAAGTGTTCGCTTCTACTTTTGACGAGTCGCCCGAAAGCCAGACGCGGGTAAGCGAAACCATGCTGGAACGTGCACAGAGGCTGGTGGAACAGGGTAAGAACGTCGTAATTCTGCTGGATAGCCTTACCAAGCTGACGCGCGCCTATCAGGCGACGCTGACACAGGGCGGCCGCGCGATGACCAACACTGTCACCCCGGCGGCGCTGGTACGGCCCAAACGGTTCTTTGGTGCTGCCAGAAACACCCGTGACGGCGGCAGCCTGACGATGATTGCGACCATTTTGATTGAAACCGGGTCGCGTGTGGATGATATTATCTTTGAAGAGTTCAAAGGCACCGCCAATATGGAACTCTGGCTAGATATTCCGCAGGGGAACGACCCGATGTTCCCGGTGATCGATCTGCAGCGCAGCGGCACAAAAAAAGAAGATATGCTGCTGAGCGAACAGGAAGTGGAAGGTCTGCGGGCGATCCGTACGGTATTGGCTTCCACGACCAATCAGGAAGCGCTGTCCCAGCTGATCGGCATGATGGATAAAACCAAATCCAACGCTGATTTTCTCGCCCGGTTGAAAGATTGGGTTGCCCTGTGGGAGAAAAGCGGAATCCTTGTTAGAAAGTAAGCCGTCTGTTTGACACCATGGTACAGTAAACGACCCCGGGTCCTTGCCCTTTCAGGCATGGAACCGGGGTCGTTTTTAGAATCAAGTGTAGGGCATCCGTTTTACTTGGTGGATTGCTTTTCTACTAAGTGACCGGCGCCGTACTGCTCACGCAGTTTTGGCTTTTCGATCTTGCCGGTGGGGTTACGCGGTACGGGCGCAAAAATGATCTTGCGGGGGCGTTTATAACGCGGCATTTCCAAACAGAAATCCTGCACTTCGGATTCCGTCATGCTTTCGCCGGACTTTACTTCGATAATCGCGGCGGCAATTTCGCCTAGACGGTCGTCAGCCATACCGATAACCGCAACGTCTTTGATTTTCGGGTTGGCGCGCAGGAAATCCTCAATCTGTACAGGATACAGGTTTTCGCCGCCGCTGATGATGACGTCTTTCTTGCGATCGACCAAAAAGATGAAACCATCCTCGTCGTAGCGCGCCATATCGCCGGTGCACAGCCACCCTTCGCGCAGTACCTCGGCGGTGGCTGGCTCGTTTTTATAATAGCATTTCATAATGCCGGGGCCACGCACGGCCAGTTCGCCGACATTGCCTGGGTTCACATCTTGCATTTGTTCGTCCACAATGCGTGTTTCCCACAGGTATCCTGCTTTGCCGATCGCGCCGACTTTATGTATATTCTCAACGCCCAGATGCACGCAGCCGGGGCCTATGGATTCACTTAAACCATAATTGGTATCATATTGCTGGCCGGGGAATACTTTCTGCCAGCGTGTAATGAGGCTGGGGGGCACAGGCTGTGCGCCGATGTGCATTAGCCGCCACTGTTCCAGATTGTAGTGATTAAGCGATATATCTCCACGCTCCAGACTATCCAGTATATCCTGTACCCAGGGAACCAGCAGCCATACGATGGTGGCTTTTTCGTCTGATACGGCCTGTAAAACCCACTCTGGCTTTACACCGCGCAGTAATACTGCCTTGCCGCCTGTAATCAGGCTGCCGAACCAGTGCATTTTCGCGCCGGTATGGTACAACGGCGGAATGCACAGAAAAATATCGTCCTTGGTTTGCCCGTGGTGCTTTTGTTCCGTCAGGCACGCGCTGACCAGCGCTTCCTGACTATGCAAAATCGCTTTGGGGAAGCCCGTGGTGCCGGATGAAAAATAAATGGCGGCGTTATCGGACTCCAGCAGCTCTACAGCGGGCGCGGTGGTAGAACAGTACCCGATATAGCTTTCGAAATTATCGGCGAAAGAAGGCGTATCGTCGCCCACAAAAAAGTAATGGCGAATCGCATCCAGCCGTGGTTTTACCTGCTCCACACGGCCGACAAATTCCGGGCCGAGGATCAGCACGGACGCGTCGGATAAATCCAGACAATAGGCGATTTCTTCCGCCGTATAGCGGAAGTTCATCGGCACGGCCAGCGCGCCTGTCTTGAGCACCCCGAAATAAATAGGCAGCCACTCCAGACAGTTCATCAGTAAAATGGCAACTTTGTCGCCTTTTTTAACACCGCGGGAAAGCAGCAGGTTCGCAAACCGGTTAGCCTGCCGGTCAAATTCCCGCCAGGTGATCTCCCGGCGGAATTTTCCGCCTGATGCGGACTCGATCAGGTTATACTCCCGCCAGGTTACAGTATGATCCGGCTGTAATGCCGGGTTGATTTCGACCAGCGCGACTTCGTCGGGGCGGATGCGCGCGTTTTTCTCCAGAAAATCGGTTAAGACCATGGGTGTGCCTCCCTGCGGATTTATTACGGAGTCCGGCCAACGGCAAGCCCTGACACAAAAGGATACGGCCTTATAATTGCCTTCGGTGCCAAACTGGGAACCGGGTGCGGAAAGGCTGTGGAAAATGTGTCAACAGGATTGTATATGGGAAGGACGCATATGCAAGTATTATAAAGCAGCGGTAGACCCTTGTCAACGCGGCAGCTTGCGGCAATACAGTAAAAAAACCCGTTTGCGTACGTAGAGCGCAAGCGGGAGGCGAAGTGTTTTTATACAGTTGTTTGATGTGGTAAAACGGCTGCTATTCTTGACGTGATGTTTACAGCGCCTGTACCTGCCGAACCAATCCGACAGGGTCATCGGTGGTAAAAAAGGAGGTGCCCATCACCAGTGTATCGGCGCCTGCCTGTGCCAGCAGCGGCGCGTTTGTAAGGTTGATGCCGCCGTCCACCTCAATGTCTCCTGTGAAGGACATTTCCCGCAGGGCTCGGATTTTATAATACATATCCTCGTTCAGCTTCTGGCCGCCGAAACCCGGCTCCACAGCCATGACTAAGATACGGTCCAGCTGCGCAAGGTACGGGCGCAGTTCATCGGCGGGGGTGGCAGGCTTCAGCGATGCGCCAACCGTAAGCCCCAGCTCCCGGATGCGCGCGATGGACTCAGCAAAGTGGTTGGCTTCCACGTGCACGGTGATTGCGTTTGCACCGCTTTGCGCAAACACATCTACGTATTTGAGCGGATCAATCAGCATGAGGTGCACATCGTACACGGCGTCAAATTCCGCCTTCATATCGCGAAGGATAGCGGGCCCAAAAGAAATGTTGGGGACAAAAACGCCGTCCATTACGTCAAAGTGAACATAGTCGCAGCCGGTATCAACGATACGCCGGGCAGCTTCGCCCAGGCGCATGGTGTTGGCGGCCAGTATCGAAGGGGCAATCTTACTCATATCGGTTCCTCCATGCTAATCTGACTTTTTCCAAAAGAAGGTGATACCGTGCTACCCTTGCCGGGGAAATATCGCCACGCTGTACTGCGGCTGTTACAGCGCAATCCGGCTCGCTGGCATGATAGCATGGTTGAAAACGGCATTGCCCCTCGTAGGGGGCGAATTCCGGATAATACTCCCGCAGGGTGACGGGGTCCATGGGGGAGGGCAGCTCCAGCAAACTGAAACCAGCCGTATCCAGCACGTGGTAGCCATCCTTAACCAGCAGTTCTGCATGGCGCGTCGTATTTTTCCCCCGCGCAATTTTCCGGCTGATTTCGCCGGAGGTAAGCGCAAGGCCTGTGATGGCACTTAGCAGGGAGCTTTTGCCGACGCCGCTTTGCCCGGCGAAACAGCATATACCATCCCGCAGTACGGCGGCCAGTGCGTCAAGGCCGTAGCCGGTTTCCGCACTTACCTCTAAAACCTGGGCTTCCGCACCCGCGTACTCTGCCCGGATTTGATCCCCCAGAGCGGGAGACAGTTCGCATTTATTCACCACAATCACCGGGTCGATATGCTGCTCCCGAGCCATGATCAGCATAGTATCCAGCAGCAATAAATCGGGTTCGGGCTGGGGAGAAAGTACAAAAATCAAATGCCCGATGTTGGCAACCGGGGGGCGGATCAGCTGGTTTTTACGGGGTAATACTTCCTCAATCCAGCCGTGTTCTTCGCCTTCGCCGGGTGTAAAATGGATTTGATCGCCCACAATCGGGGTAATATGCTGCCGTCGAAATGCGCCTTTGGCGCGCAACACATACACCGTATCGGTTTTGCCGCGCGCATAGTATAAGCCGCCGACACCCTTTAGTATAATACCGGTTTGCATCTGCGTCGTCACTGCAGCTCCACCTCTTGCTGCACAATCAGCTCGCCGTTAAGGTATGCACGGCAAACCAGCGGGCCGTTTATGCTGGAGCTAACGGGGATAATCACCGAGTATGCGCCGCCCTCCGTTGTCATGCCGCTGTATTGTTCCACTTCCATATTGTTTTCTATTAATATTACACGCAGCGGAACGCTTTCGTTGTTTGCGGGAATATTGATGTTGATTTCGGCGTGATATGGTTTGCTCTGCGCGCCGATGGTAAGGGTGATTTGTGTGTCCAATATTGCCATGGTGCCCGCAGCCGGAGTTTGCGAAAGCACAGTGCCGATTTGGGCTTCGGCAGCATCCGCATAGACGGTCTTTCCGACGGACAGGCTGTTTTGGCTGAGCAGTTGCACAGCTTCTTCGTACGATTGCCCGGTTACATCCGGTACAAGTGTGCTGCCGCCGGATAGCGTTACTTCTATTTCCTGCCCTGCTACGCAAGGTTCGTCCGCCGCCGGATTTTGCGCGATTACGGTATCTACCGGCTCGGTCGAGGGACTTTTGGAAACGACCATGCTAAGTCCTTTTTCCTTTAACTTGGCGGAAGCTTCGTCGCGGGTAAGTCCGGTTACGCTGGGGGTAAGCAATCGTGCGGGTCCAAGACTCACGGTAACGACAATGCTGTCGCCTTTGCGCATGGGTTCGTCGGCATCCGGCGTTTGGGCAATTATGGTACCTTCGGGTATTTTATCGTGATTAATCTGCGTTTGCTGCAACTGAAGGCCCAACCGTTTTACCGACGTAAGCGCTTCGTCTACGGGGAAGACCTACCAAATCCGGGGCTACGGCGCTGTCCGTAACGTTATGGTAAATTGTGATGGAGCCTGCGACCAGACCAAAAAAGACAAGACATACCGTAAAAACAGTAAAGACGGTTGCAACCCGCTTGCGTCGTTTTTGCAGCGCCTGATACCGGTTGGTTTGGGAAACCA
>CAXXNI010000005.1:0-127221 GCA_963663285.2 Candidatus Limiplasma sp.
TCCTCAGTAGCTCAATGGCAGAGCATTCGGCTGTTAACCGAAGGGTTGTAGGTTCGAGTCCTACCTGGGGAGCCACTACGCAAGCTGTTGCAAGAAATTGCAGCAGCTTTTTTGTTGTAAAAATGGCAGATTCTCCTTTGCTATTTAGTTTTCCGTTCCTATTTATTGTAGGAGGAAACAAAATTACTTAGACATTCAGATGAAAGAACAACCCCACAGTTGTACACAATCTTGATCAGAAATATAGGATATATCGGGATTGGTGCAAACCCGTTCGGAAGGGGACACAAAGGGAAATCTTTTGTTTGCGGCGAATTAGGTACACCACAAGATTCCCATACCAATAGAAATTCTTTCAGATAACATCATTGATTTTAGAAGAAACACCGCCACACGGCGGGGAAGGAGCACCCCGATGGACAAGCAGCAAATGATGGCGCAAATTACGCAGGCATTTACGGCACTGGGCGTCGCTTTTACGCAGGAGGAAGCCTCCGATTTGGAAATCCATACCGAGTTTGTGAACGCGGGCTGGAGCACGGGGAAGAAAAAGTTCCGTTACGATGCGTTTATCCGTTTGGATGAGAGCGAGAAGGCGGTATATTTTTGGCAAAAGACCATTGAGAGCAGTGCTGGCATTTCCTTCAGCGGCGGGTTTGAAAGCGCTACGCAGGCTGGCGGCACCATAATGCGAAAAGTGAAAATTGTTGAGTACGGGCCGGAGGGTAAAGTGGTAGAGCAAACAATCAACCTTGGCGATATTGCTAAAGCCGTGAAAAAAGCGGCGAAGGACAATGGTTGGAAGTTCCATACGGCGCTGCGGCAGGAAAAGGCAAAATACGCGCGGTAGTCACTGCTATCATAGCGAGAAGCACCGAGAGCATTCTCTGGTGCTTTTTCTTTCTATTCAATTGTCCTGATCACAAAGGTGCAATTAACAAACGGGTAATAAGGTAAATTCATCTATTCGATGCATCTGGCTTGTAAATATGAAGAACCAGATAGTTATAATGCTGCGTGTAAAGAATAGCTGTGTGGTATGACGATGAATGGGTATAGATCAGCAAATAATAGGAAAGAGACCGCAACTTTTTGCGGTCTCTTTTGTGTGGCAGGAGATGCGGCTTTCAAAGAGCTTGAGCACCGAAAATCATTTGGGAGTCTAAACCTCCGCTATTACCCCTTTACCGAGCCGCCGGTAACGCCTTCGATATAGAACTTTTGCATAATCACGAACAGAATTGAAATCGGGATGGAAACCAGTACGCCGCCCGCGCAGAACTGGCCAAAGTATCCGTTGATGCGTACCTTATCCACCATGGCGTACAGGCCGATGGCAACAGTTTTGTTTTCCGAAAGGCCGGAGTTGAGCATAATATTGGCGAAGATAAAATCCATCCACGGTACAAGAAACGCGCTGATGACCGTGTAGACGATGATGGGCTTGGACAGCGGAAGTACGATACGGGCGAATACCACAAACTCGGAAGCGCCCTCAATGTAAGCAGCTTCCCGCATGGATTTGGGTACGGTATCGAAAAAGCCTTTGGCGATCAGGTACCCAAGCCCCGAACTGCCCGAGTAAACGAGGATCAACCCGATGTTGCTGTTGGTCAGTCCGATGGATTTCATGATAAAGTACACCGCAATCATCGCCAGAAACCCGGGGAAAAGCGACAAAGTGCTGGCAAACGTGATTAATCCCTTCCGTGCTTTAAACCGCATACAGCTCATGGCGTAGGCGACCATCAGCACGAAAATGCTGGAGATGAGGCATGTGAAAATTGCAATGATCAGGGTATTGCGAAACCAACTGGGGAAGCGCGCCACATCATCCATGCCAAACAGCAGCGCCTGATAGTGCGCCAGTGTCAGCTCGGACGGAAAAAACGAGCGGATATTGGGGCCGGTATCGGAGCCGAAGGAGGTGGCTACCAGCCAAATGATGGGAATCAGCCAGAATATCGAAAGAGCGGTCAGCACCGTGTGCCGCACTGTTTGCTTGAATATCTTCATTGGAACCGCTCCTCTCTGTCGCCCCGGATCAGCCTGCGGAACGCGAAAACCGTGAATACAGCGCAAATGATGAAGATCAGAATGCCCAGCACGGACGCCATTTTATAATTGTAATAATGCTGGGTCAGGCGGTAGAGCCAGGTAATCAGCAAATCGATCTCCTGCGCGTTGGAGTTGGCCAGCAGCTGATCCTTGGTGACGAAAACATCGTTGGTCAAAAGGTAGATCACGTTGAAGTTGTTAATGTTGTTGGTAAACGAGTAAATTAAGAACGGGCCGGTAACAAACAGAATGTAGGGCAGCGTGATTTTTCTGAAGCTCTGGAAGGTGCTTGCGCCGTCAATGCGCGCGCTGTCCAGCAAGTCGCTGGGGATGTTAATGAGAATCCCGGTAACAATCAGCATAATGTAGGGAACGCCGATCCATAAGTTGATCAGCAGAATCATCGCTTTGGTCCAACCGGGATCGGTCAGGAAGGGGATGTAGGCATAACTCGGCGATAGCAGCCCGATGTGTTTGAAAAATTCAGTAACACCGGTTTGGGCGCAGATCGTATTAACGATGCCGGTGTTGGCGAAAAAGTTGCGTACCAGCAACAGCGATACGAACTGCGGCACCGCGATGGTGACGACCAGGAACGTGCGCCACATACGCTTGAGCCGCGTGTTGCGGTTGTTGATAAACATGGCCATCAGCGTACCGAATATAAAGGTGGAAAACGTCGCCAGCAGCGCCCACAGCAGCGTCCACGAAAGGACTTTGCCAAAGGAATACGCAAAGGTAATGGTTTGCGACCGGGTAAACAATGTGCGGAAGTTGTTCAACCCCACCCATGTGAACAGGTTGGTCGGCACCATATGGGTCTGGTCGTAATTGGTAAAGGCGACGCAAATCATCACCAGCAGCGGAATAATGGTAAACAGCATGACGCCGAGGCTGGGCAGGGTTAAAAGCGTAATATAGAATTTGCGGTTGAGCAGGTCGCGAATATCGTCCGAAAAGCGGTTGATTTTCTTGCCGCTTTCCTGCAATACCTGCATACGCCGTACGTTATGGATGTTTTGAAACCAGAATACAACCACCGCGGCCAGTACGATAATGGCAATCAACCCGAACAGCAAAATCATAAAAGAATGATCATAATCGTTGACTTCGTTTTTCATGGTTGCAGGGTTAAACACCGCTGCGCGCTTGACTGTGCCAAGCGTGCCGAATTTGCTTAAACTCGGCCATAGCGCTTGTGGATAAAAGATGAAAATAAAGGCTTGCAGCAGTGTGATTACAAAGCCTTTGGCAAATTGCCTGCGCCCGAAATAGCCCGCGCCAAAGAGAATCAGCGACAGGCGAACCCACACATCTCCCTCTTTAATATCCCTGACAAATTGCACGACAGACGAGGCAATCGCGTGCCACAAAGAACCCAGCGTCTTGCCCACGCGGGCGGCTGCCGATGGTTCGCGTGCATCCATGGCCATCCCCTCCCCTTCGCTGAAAAAACAGCCCGCGTGCCCATGAGAGCGCGCGGGCGTGTAGAACCGGTTACGCCTGTTGTTTATTCAACCGTGGCTGTAATGCCGGCAACCATGTTATCCAGCAGGGTTTGCAAATCGGTGCCGTCGGCGTTGCCGCCGTAGATCACCGCGCCGAAGGTGGCAGCGGGCGACCAGTAGTTGCCGCCTACGCGCTGGGTGGTAGCATAAGCGCTCTGTTGCGCAAGCGCCGCGATGGCGGGTGCTGCCTGCACTTCATCCGAAGCGGCCGCAACCAGGTTAGAGGGGCCTTGCCCGCGCATGACGAAGCGGGAAACCTGGCTTTCTTCGTTGGTCATGTAATCCGCAAACATCATCGCCCAGCCTACATTGTCGCTGTAAGCATTGACGCCGACCAGTTTGTAGCCTGCAAACGAGGCCATTTGCACCTGCTCGCCCGCTACCGTATAGGTAGGCAGCTTCGTAGCGGCGTAATCCTCGCCCCATGCATCGGCGGCGGCATTGGCGTTCCAAACGCCGTTCACGCCCGCGATAACGGAGCCGTCTTTAATGCCGGTGACAAACTCGCCGTCGCCCTGGTTAATGAATCCCGGGTTCTGCGCGATGGCCAGCATGGCTTCGGCAACCTGTACGCCGGTAATGGGGGTATCGGTGGCGTTCCAGTTGCATTGGTTGTTGACGCCGTCGGGCAGCAGACCCATTTGCAGTCCGGCGCCCGCGAAGAAGGAGTACATGTACCATGCGCCGCTCATCTCCATGGATACGTATTTGCCCGCGGCAGCGGCTACGCTCAGCATGGTATCCAGCGACATCACATCTTCAGCGGTGAAGAATGCTTTGTTATAGAACATGAAGTAGCCGTTATCGGCCGTGGCGGGGTAGGCGTAGAGCACATCATCCACCGTAGCGGCGGAGATGGAACCGGCGCTGTTGCGGGCGATAATATCCTCCGGGTTCAGCGCTACCGGCTGCAGCGCGCCGGCCAGCACCAGCTCGCCGAGTTGGTCATCCGCGAAGGTGTATACGTCGGCAGCGGCGGTAATGTCGGTCAGCACCGTATCCTTGGCGGTAGATTCGGACTGGATGCCAACTTGAATATCGAACATCGTGTCCGGATTGGCGGCCTTGAAGTTTTCAATGACACCGCTGATCCAAGCCTGATCGGCGTCATCGCCGACCCAGACCAGTAAGGATACCGTCTCTTCGGCGACAGCCGTCATCGTTACGCTCATCAGCATCAGTACGGACAGAAGGATAGCGAGAAATTTCTTCATAAGTGATTCCTCCATCTCTTTATTCAGTTGTAACGTCGCATACCGTCGGTCTTTTGGAAAGCTTTCTTTGTTGATTTCATCATAACATGCGCCTGTATCCCTGTCAATCGTGGAATGCAGAGAATGAAAAATATTACAAATAAAGGTAATAGTAAATAATGATGATACGGTTCCGGGTGGCAGCACCGTGGATGCTAACTGTGTTTTTACTGTGCGGCGCGCGAAAAAGAAAAAGGCGCAGGGTTGCGTTTGTCGCTTCGCGCCGCCTTATAAACGCTTATCTTTTATGGTTTGTGCGCAACAGAAACAATACGTTTTGGTTCTTCGCTGAAAAAGCATTATTATGATGGCTTAAAAATTTAAAACTACCGGTGACAATATACTGGTAAAAGATAAGCCGGGGCGCCTGTTACCGGGCTGTATGTGCCGCCAACAGGCCGGGCGTGAATTACACGGGCGGAAATGTTGTAAAGCGTGTTCGTCTTTGATATACTTTTTACTGGTAACAGTTTGGCGCGGTTACAGGAGGGGCGATACCTCCTTTCAGAGATAAATGCGGATTTGCCATATATGCTGTTGGGATGGGAGGACGCACTATGGATCAGACGGTGTTGAAAGCATTGGTAAGCAATGCAACAACATTACTGGTGCTATCCATTATTTTTGAAGTTACGTATATGCTGCCTGCAAAATATAAAAAATGGCAGCCCTATATCAGCGGCGCGATGATCGCGTCGATTTGCATTGTCATTATGGGAATACCCTTTACGTTGATACCCGGTGTGGTTTTTGATACGCGCTCGATTCTTATCAGCGTGACCGGCATGATTTTCGGCTTTATCCCAACGGCGATCACCGTCGTTGCGGCTTCGCTGTTCCGGCTCAGCGCCGGGGGTGCGGGCGCATGGCCCGGTGTGGCTGTCATCGTATCCAGCGCCGCAATCGGCTTGCTTTGGCAGAGGCTGATCATTTCCAAGGTAATCAAATGGAGAACGCTGAACGTATATCTGATGAGCATTACCGTGCATGTGGTGATGCTGCTGTGCATGCTGCTTTTGCCCTACCCGCAGAATACCATCGTGATCCGTGCCATTGCCGAGCCGGTGATGCTGGTGTATCCGATTGCTTCGGTTTTGCTCAGCCTTTTACTGTTAAGGCAAAAACAGTTTAAAGTTGTACAGGCTCAACTGGCGCAATCCGAGGAGCGCTTTAAAGCGTTGTTTGAAAACGCGCCGCTGGGGTATCAATCGCTGGATGCCGAGGGTAATTTTATTGAAGTGAACCAGCAGTGGCTGGATACGCTGGGTTATACCAAAGAGGAAGTCGTAGGGAAATGGTTCGGCGATTTCGCAGCGCCGCCGTACCAAGACGCGTTTCGCGAGCGGTTTCCCCTTCTCAAAAAGCAGGGGAATATACACAGCGAGTTTGAAATGCTGCATAAAAGCGGCAAAACGGTTGTGATTGCGTTTGACGGGAAAGTGGGCTACGGAAGCGACGGCGAGTTTCGGCAAACGCACTGCATTTTGCAGGATATAACCGTGCAGCGGATGAATGAGAAGAAGCTGCAGGAAAGTGAAAAGAAATACAGCAATTATATCGAAAATGCTCCCTATGCGGTATGGGTGGTCGACGAGAATGGTATTTTTACGGAAGCCAATCAGGCGTCCGCAACCATTACTGGGTATACCAAAGCAGAACTAGATGGAAAATCAGCGTTTGCTTTTGCCGCGCAGGAAACCATGCAGGATGCGGTAAACAGCTTTCAAACGCTGAAAACAACAGGAAAAGTGAACACGGAATTTCAGTTTATCCACAAAAACGGCACAAAGCGTTGGTGGTCGATAAACGCGGTGAAAATTGCGGACGGGAAATATCTTGGCTTTTCCAATGATATTACCGATCAAAAGAGCATCGAAAACGAATTGATCTATATGAGCTACCATGACCATTTGACGGGTCTTTATAACCGCAGGTTTTTTGAAGAAGAGATGAACCGGCAAAATACCTCCGGCAGGCTGCCGCTATCCGTTATCATTGCGGATATTAACGGCGTAAAACTGGTGAACGACGCTTTTGGCCATGCGGAAGGCGACCGCCTTATTTTTGACTGCGCAAGGTTGATCAGCAGCTGCTGCAAGCCGGGGTATACTGTTTCGCGTACAGGCGGAGACGAATTTGCGATTCTCATGCCCAATACCGACGGGGATACCGCTTACAGCATTTTGAAGAAAATTCAGGACGCTATTAAGGAGTTTGTGGGGAAGGCGAAGAACGACCGGTTCACCCATAGCGTCTCGCTGGGGTTTGCCACCCGCAGAACCATGAACGAGGATATCAACCATACCATTAAAACAGCGGAAGAGTATATGTATCAAAGAAAACTGCTGGAGCATTCCAGCTCCCACAGCGCTATCGTAGCCTCCATTAAGGCGACCATGCTGGAGAAGAGCCACGAAACGGAGGAGCACGCGGAACGGCTGGTAAAGCTGACCCGTGCCATGGCGGCGCAACTGGGGCTGCCGCAGTCCGATCAGGATCGGCTGGAACTGCTTGCGACACTCCATGACATCGGCAAGGTGGGCATCAGCGATCAAATTTTGACGAAACCCGGCAAACTATCCGATACCGAATGGGTGGAGATGAAACGGCACCCCGAAATCGGGTACCGGATCGCCGTCTCTTCCCCGGAGCTGATACCGGTAGCGGAGAACATACTCTGTCACCATGAACGTTGGGATGGAAAGGGTTATCCGCAGGGGATCAGCGGGGAAAGCATTCCCATGCTCGCACGCCTCCTTGCCGTTGCCGATGCATACGATGCGATGACCGAGGACAGGGCATACCGCAAAGCGATGCCGCATGAAATGGCGGTTGAAGAGATTAAAAGGAACGCGGGCTCGCAGTTTGACCCCCGCATTGTTGCGGCATTTTTAGAGGTTGTACAGAAAAAGCAGTAGTATCCGTACGCCGGATACGGCAGGCGGATGTTTTACTGGTGAGCCGGAAGCGTTTTCCGTTAGGGAGGGTTTTGCATGGGTGCAATCGCGAAAACACCGGAAGCGCCCTACTATGCTGTTATTTTTACTTCTGACAGGACGGCGGGAGGCCATGGGTATGCGAAAATGGGCGATGAAATTGCCCGGATTGTTTCCAAACAGAAAGGGTTTCTGGGCGTGGAAAGCGTGAGGGACGAAGACGGCTTTGGTATCACGATTTCCTACTGGGATGCAATGGAGAGCATTCAAGCATGGAAAAACAACGTACTCCACGCAGAAGCCAAAGCAATGGGGAAAGAGCATTGGTATACTCATTATCAAATACGGATTTGTAAGGTTGAGAGCGATCACTTTTTCCAAACGAAATTTTCCGAATCATAGTTTTTTACGATGGGTAACCTTATGCTATTTCGTTTATGGTCGGTACTGTTTGCCCGCGCGGCTTTTCGCGGTGCGATGCGCCGGACAGACAAAAAATAAAGGTCTTTTCAGCAAGGAGAAACAGGTATGTTGCAGCAGGTTATGACGGCTCCGGGCGAGATTACGTTCCGGCAGGTTTCCGTGCCCACCCTTTCGGAGAATGATGTGCTGGTGAAAATGATGCGCATTGGCGTATGCGGCAGCGATATCCACGTAAACCACGGCAAACACCCCTTTACCTCCTACCCGGTTACGCAGGGGCACGAGGTGAGCGGCCGTATCGAGGCGCTGGGCGCGAAGGTACAGGGGCTTACCGTAGGGCAAAAGGTAACCATCGAGCCGCAGGTGTACTGCGGGCAGTGTTATCCCTGCACCCATGGCAAATACAACCTGTGCGAAGCGCTCAAGGTGATGGGCTTTCAAACGACAGGCGCAGCCAGCGAATACTTTGCCGTGGATGCGGGAAAGATTACCCCGCTGCCGGAAACCATGAGCTACGATCAGGGCGCGATGATAGAGCCGCTGGCCGTTACCGTGCATGCCGTAAAACGCGCGGGGGATGTGCGCGGGCTGAAGGTGGCGGTACTCGGCGCGGGGCCGATCGGCAACCTGCTGGCGCAAAGCGCCAAGGCGCTGGGTGCTAAGCAGGTGCTGGTGACCGATATCAGCGATTACCGGCTTTCGCTTGCGGCGCAGTGCGGTGCGGATTACACGGTAAACACGCGGAATCAACCGTTTCAGGAGGCGCTGGTCGCAAGCTTCGGGCCGGATAAGGCGGATGTGATTTTCGATTGCGCCGGGAACGACACGACCATGCAGCAGGCGATCCAGTCGGCGCGCAAAGGCAGCACGATCATCCTTGTAGCGGTGTTTGCAGGGCTTGCCAAGGTGGATCTGGCGGTGCTGAACGACCATGAGCTGGATTTGAACACCAGCATGATGTACCGCCATGAGGATTATGTGGAGGCTATCTGGCTGGTTAACGAGGGCAAGGTGAAGCTGGAACCCCTGATGAGCAGGCATTTCCCGTTTGCCGCCTATGCGGATGCGTACCGCTATATTGATGAGAACCGTGAAACCACCATGAAAGTGCTGATCGACATAGCAAATCCCGAAGCCTGACGCACTCCGCTGGGGAATAAAACCGCGCGATAGCGCTTTGCAGGATAATACTCGCCGGGGAAGCCAACAACCGGCAGGCATGATGCAAGCAGGCGGATACTTCCGGAAAGAAAGTGTATATCGCAAAGAACCGCGGTCATGACCGCGGTTCTTTGCTTGCTAAAAAGCCCATTCTGCGTTACCCAACGTATGCCCCGCCGCAAGTACCCTAAGGTTAAGCAGAAGGCGAAGGGTGGCATTGCTTGCTGCGCAGCCGGCGCCAAACAGCAGCCCCGCCGCACCAAACGGTGCGGCGGGGTGAAAAGAAGGTATGGGTTAGGTAAAGGTGGTTCGTTCACCTTATTAGGGCTCAATATCCTCGCCGCGTTCCAGCGCCGCGATCTGGTCGATTCTGCGCTGGTGGCGTCCGCCTTCAAAATCGGTGGTCAGCCAGATTTTTGCGATCATCTTGGCTAAATCCACACCGACGACGCGCGCGCCCATGGAGAGCATGTTGCTGTTGTTGTGCTCGCGGCTGAGCTTGGCGGAATAGCAATCCGAGCAGACTACACAGCGGATGCCGTGTACTTTGTTGGCAGCCAGCGAAATGCCGATGCCCGTGCCGCAGCAGATGATGCCGCGGTCGCATTCGCCGCTGGCGACGGCTTTGGCTGCGCGCGCCCCGTAGATGGGGTAATCGGTGCGCTCGGGGGTAAAGGTGCCGAAATCTTTATAGGAAAGGCCCATTTCGTCCAGCAGCTTTTTCAGCTCTTCCTTCAGGGGGATGGCGACATGGTCGCAAGCTAACGCTATCATTTGGTGTATCTCCTTTGTTTACATGCTTTTCAGGGCGCGTATGCCCGCACCGATCACGCCGTTTTCCTGCTTCTCGGTAGAATAGCAGATGCGCAGCCCCTTTTCGGGGTAAGGCTTACGGGCGTGGAAGCGGATGGCGTTTTCCAGCCGTTCCTTGGGGAAGCCTTCCATTTGGATTACGCCGCCCCCCAGAATCACCACATCCGGGTCGAGTATGTTCACCTCGGTGGAAATGGGCAGCGATAAGTCGTTAATAAAGGTGACGACCGGCTCATCATCGGCGTGGTTCTGGAAAATTTCATAGATCGTCTCGCTTGGGTACAGCTTCGCCTGCATTTCGTGCAGGGCTTTGCCGGAGGCGATAACTTCCACACAGCCGACGTTGCCGCAGGAGCATTTGCTTTTCACCCCGCGCATGGGGATGTGCCCAAGCTCCGCCGCCACGCCGTTTTTACCGATTAAAATTTCGCCGTGTATGGCGACTACGTTGCCAAGACCGGTGCCGATGTAGCAGCCGATCATAATATCGCCGGTCAGCTTATGGGCATGGCAATCGTATAAAAACAGCAGGTTTACATCGCGGTCGATAAACACCGGCAGCTTCAGCGCGTTTTCCAGATAATCCACCATGTCCATATTATCAAAGCCGTCCAGATTGGGGGTGGAAAGCAGCTTTTTACGGGTTTTATCCAGCGTGGAGGGAAACCCGATGGAAATGGCGTCCGGCGTGTGCCCGGTGGTGTGCAGAATATCGCGGATATACTTTTCCAGTTTGGCGGGGGCGTTTTCCCCACAGATGCGTCCGCTGGAGGTGATGGTGAAATCCGTCAGCCGGTACTGCTCATCCACAAAGCCGCTGCGCAGGTTGGTGCCGCCGATGTCCATGCCTAAAATGCTCTTGCCCATGGAATGCATCTCCTTACACGGACGTTGCTTTGGTAAAAGCGTCCAGCATCATATCGTACGCCGTATCCAAATCCTCATGCAGGGTGAACAGCCCGGAGGAGCCCACGATCAGGATTTCGGCGCCCGCGTCGGTCAGGCGTTTGTAGGTGCGCGTGTTGCAGCTGCCGTCAATTTGAATTTCGTAGGTGTAGCCGTTTTTGGCTTTCAGCTCGGCGGCTTCTTCAATTTTATGCAGCATCTGCGGGATAAAGGGCTGACCCGCAAAACCAACGTCCACCGTCATAATAGTGAGGATGTCGACATACTCAATGTAGTGGCGGATCGTATCCAGCGGAGTGGCGGGATTGAGCACGACGCCCTTTTTACAGCCCAGCGACTCAATCAGGTTCATGGTGCGGAACGCATTCACATTGATGGTTTCCGCGTGAGGGCTCAGGACTTTTGCGCCTGCCTGCGCGCAGACCTCCAGCCAGTCGGAGGGCTGGGTGGTCATAAAATGCACGTCCATCGGCAGGGTGGCTACGCGGGCAAAGGTGCGTATCAAATCCGGGGACAGGGTGATATTTTTGCAGTAATGCCCGTCCATCAGGTCTACGTGCAGCATATCGGCGCGCCGGTTGAGTACTTTCAGTTGCTCTTCCAGTTTCAAAAAATCCATGCACATCAGCGATGGCGCAAATTTCATAAAGAGTCACTCGCTTCCTTCGATCATTCCATAGCGTATGGGATATGCCCGTTGCAGCGGGCGGGGATTACCGTTTTTTGCTGCTTGCGCCGAAGAAACGGTCCAAAGTAACGGCGATGATGATCAGCGCGCCCATGCCGATTTGCTGATAGTAGCTGGACAGGCCCACCATGTTGATGCCGTTGTTGATGATGCCGATAATCAAGCCGCCCAGCACGACCTTGGGAATCATGCCGATGCCGCCGAAGAAGCTGGTGCCGCCGATAATGGCCGAGGCGATGGCGTAGGTTTCGTAGCCCGTGCCCGCGGCGGGTTCGGCCGAGGCCAGACGGGAAATGTTGACCATGCCCGCAAGACCCGCGCAAATGCCGGAGATGATGAAGGCCAGCATCGTGTGTCGTTTTACGTTAATGCCCGCAAACCAGGCGGATTGCTTGTTGCCGCCGATGGCGTACAGGTTTCGCCCCGCCTTGGTTTTGGTGGTAAAAAAGGTGAGTAGCGCAGCCATGGCAAGCGCGATCAGGATGGGGATGGGTACGCCCGCGATGCGTGTGCCGAACGTGCGGGCAAACGCGGTGGCGGCGACCGGGCGGCTGTTGGCGATAATCACCGTAAGGCCGCGGAAAATGGCCTGCGTGCCCAGCGTGATAATAAAGGGATGCAGGTTGGTCAGGTTGATCAGGCCGCCGTTGATGATGCCCAGCAGCGCGCCCATGCCGACGATGCCGACCAGCACGACCAGCCAGGTGTTCCAGCCCATTTCCAGCAGGCGGCCGCTTACCACGCCCGTCAGCGCCATGGTGGAGCCGACGCTCAGGTCGATGCCCGCCAGCAAAATGGCGAAGAACTCACCGCAGGCCAGCAAAATGGTAATGGAGCTTTGCTCCACAATCTTCAGCATGTTCTTGGCCGACATAAATGCCTGCGGCTGCAAAATGCTGAATACGATAATCATCAAAACCATGATGGCAACCGTGGAATAGCTGGACCAGTAATCGCTGAAAGATTTCTTTTTGGTATTTTCATCACGCAGTATCACTTTATCGCTCATGGATGCTTCCTCCTGTTATTTACGCGGTGGTCCGGGCTTGGTCCACCGTTGCGGAATAGACCAGCTTTTCTTCGGTTGCCTCGTCTATGGTATATTCGCCGTTGATGTGCCCGTCGTAGTACACCAGTATGCGGTCACATACGGAAAGCAGTTCCGGCATTTCACTGCTGACGACCATGACGCCTACGCCCTGCTCGCACAGTTTACGCATCAGCTTGTAGATTTCGCTTTTGGTGCCGACGTCGATGCCCTTGGTGGGTTCGTCAAAGATAATCACTTTACTGTCGGCGGCCATCCACTTGCCCAAAATGACCTTTTGCTGGTTGCCGCCGGACAGCTCGGAAATGGATTGTTCCGGCGAGGCGCATTTAATTTGCATGGCCTTGATTTGCTCGTCGCAGATCTGCTTTTCCTGCTTGCTGTTGAGCATACCGTACAGGCCGCCCCATTTGCCGTCCTTGAGCTGTTTGGCAATGGCCAGGTTGCGCTTGATGCTGAAATTGTGGAAAAACCCGGTCTCGCGGCGGTTTTCCGTTACCAGCGCGATGCCGCTTTTCAGCGCGTCGTACGTGTTATGAATGTGCAAACGCTCGCCGTTTAGCCACACTTCGCCGTGGCTTACGGGCACAGCGCCGTAAATGGCTTCCATGGTTTCGGTGCGCCCGCTGGCGACCAATCCCGAGAAACCGAGTATCTCGCCCTTGTGCAGCTGAAAGTTAATATCCTTCACATAGCCGTCTTTCCGGGTGAGGTTTTTCACTTCCAGTATCACTTCGCCCGCAGTGGCGTGCTCGTGGCTGGTGGAGTGGTATTTGTTTTGCAGCTCGCGGCCGACCATCATGGTGACCAGATCGTCGATGGTCACGTCTTCCACGTTATGGGTGCCGACGTATGCGCCGTCCTTGAGCACCGTTACGCGGTCGCCGATTTCCTTAATCTCCTTGAGCTTATGGGAAATGTAAATGATGCCTTTGCCCGCTTTTTTCAGGCGGCGGATAATGGTGAACAGCTGGTTAATCTCTTCCTCGGTCAGGGAGGAAGTCGGCTCATCCATAATGATGATTTCGCTGTTGAAGGCAACGGCCTTGGCAATTTCCACCATCTGCTTTTCGCTGATACGCAGGGTATCCACCTGCGTGCGCGGCTTGCAGTGCAGGCCGATCGCGTCCAGCAGCACGGCGGTTTCCTTCATCATGGTGTTTTTATCCACCACGGTAACGCCAAAGCGCGTTCTTTCTTTCAGCCGTCCCAGAAAAATGTTTTCCTGTACGCTTAGTTCGTTGATGACCGAAAGTTCCTGATAAATAATGCTGATGCCCAGCTGCTGGGAAATTTTCGGCGTCAGGGAAGAAAAGGTTTGTCCGTTGACGACAATTTCGCCTTCCGTAGGCTCGTATGCGCCGGAGAGAATCTTCATCAGGGTGCTTTTGCCCGCTCCGTTTTCGCCCAGCAGCACATGCACTTCGCCGGGTTTGAGGGAAAAACTGACGTCCCGCAGGGCGGTTACGCCCGGGAACTTCTTGGTAATGCCCCGCATTTCTACTAAATGTTCATCCATTGCTTGCCACCTGCCTTTGGTTGCGTCCAGTGTTTGGCGTTCCGCTGGTCGATTCGGAAACCGTATGTTTACAAACGGTTGATGTTGCATCCGCCGTGTACAGCGTCGCGCCTGCGGGGCTGTACACGAAAGACGAAACTGCCGGTTGCCGTAAAGAAAGTGCTGCCGTGCCGGGCCAGAGGTCCGGCACGGCAGCAAGGAGTGATTTATTCCATCGTGTCCAGAGTGATCAACTGGGCGGGTACGTACTCAACGGGCACATCCGCTTCCAGGTCGATCGCGGCGCCATCGTTGATGTAGCCAACCAGCAGTTCCAGCGCACGAGCGCCGATGCCGGCGGGATCCTGTGCAACCGTACCGGTCAGTTCGCCCGCGGCCACAGAAGCGATCGCGTCGTCGTTACCGTCGGTGCCGTACACCATAATGTCAGCGCCAGCCGCTTTTACAGCTTCCAGAGCGCCCATGGCCATGGTGTCGTTGCAGCAGTAGATGGCTTTCAGTTCCGGATGCTTGGTGATGTAGTTGGTGGCTACGTCATACGCCTTGGTGCGGTCCCAATCGGCGGGCTGGCTTTCCACCAGGGTGATGTTCTCCTGCGCGTCGAAAGCTTCCTGAGCGCCGTTGCGGCGGTCCAGACCGGAAGCATTGCCGGCTTTGCCTTCGATGATGGCGACTTCGCCGCCCTCGGGCAGACGGGCGCAGATGTCTTCGCCGGCCAGACGGCCAACGGCTACGTTGTTGGTGGTGGTGAAGCCCATTACGTTGCCGCCCAAAGCTTTGAGGGCGTCAATGTCAACTTTCTCGTCGATGTTGACAACGTAAATGCCTTCCTGCATCGCCTGCGCGATCATGTTGTTCAGGTTGGTCGGGCTCAGGGGCGCAACACCGATGGCCTTGTAGCCCTTGCTGACGGCGTTTTCCAGAATGGTCAGCTGGCCTTCTACATCGTCCTCGCTTTGCGCGGCGAAAATATCAACCGTTACGCCCAGCTCGGCGGCTTTGGCTTCGATGCCGGTCTTCATGGTCTCCCAGAACGGATTACCGAGGGTTTTCAGGATAATGGCGATTTCCGCGTCGCTGGACTCGGCAGAGGCAAAGCTGACCAGTCCCAGGCAAAGCGTGAGGGCGAGCACCAGAGAGATAATCTTTTTCATGGGGATCCTCCTTTTTCATATTCACACCTTCCCGGTGTGATTGGTTCGGTTGGAGCGCTATTGCGGGGATATTTGCAGATCATGGAAAATCCGGCAAGATATCCACCACATCGGCAGCTTGTGTACTCATTATATTTCTTCACGCGCCGTACGCAACGAAAAATAACCAGAATCGTGGATTCCACCCCCATAAGTGATGAAATGCCCCCTTTTTTAAGACAAAAAGCCGGTAAAAACTGGTAAACAAATTGCTTGCCGGACATTTATTTGCTATACTTTGTGCAGAAAGTTTTTTGCGCTTTACCGGGAGCGATACAGCAAGGGAGACGGGGGATTTCATGCGCGGTGCTGTGCTGGGTATCGACCTTGGGGAAACCAAAATCAAGTTCGGCATGGTAAATGAGGATTGTTTGCTGAGCGCTTATGAAACGGTGCCTATTTCGCAGATCGCCGATACGGGCGACGGATCGCTGTATAAGCTGGAAGCGCTGATACGCGCGTATTTGGAAAAGAACCATCTGGTGCCCGCCGCGCTGTCCATCGGCTTTCCCTCCACGCTCAACCGCTCGCGCAGGCGATTGCAGTCCACCCCCAACCTGCCGGGCTTTAACAATACCGACATCGTCAGCTTGCTGGAGCGCAATTTACACCTGTGCCCGGTGTATATCGACCGCGATTCCGTAATGCTGTATTACTACGACCGTTTTAATTACCAGCTGCCGGTGGATTCCATTATCATCGGGTGCTATGTGGGCACCGGGTTTGGCAGCGTTATCTCCATCTACGGCAAAGTGCTTTACGGGCACAATGGCTCGGCGGCGGAGCTGGGGCATATCCCCATTTTGGGCAAAGACCACGCCTGCGTATGCGGCAATACCGGCTGCATCGAAATGCTGGCGTCCGGCCACCGCTTGCAGGAAATATCGCAAAAATGGTACGGCGAGCCGGATAACCAGAAGATATTTCTGGAGCATTCGGACGATCCGGAGATTACCGCGCTGATTGATGCAATTGCTGTGGCGGTTGCCACGGAGCTGAATATTATCGACCCGGAATTTCTGATTCTGGGCGGACGGGTGATTCAAATGGAGGGTTTCCCGCGCGCGCTGCTGAAAAAGCAGGTGCTTTACCATGCCCGCAAGCCCTACCCGGCGGCGAACCTGAAAATCATCTTTTCTGAAAAGCGCAGCGAAAACGGCGTAAAGGGCGCGGGACTGTACGGTTTTGCCCGGCTGAAAGAGGACGGGCGGCTGTAACAGCACGACAGAAATGAAGATATACGCGCCGCTCCGGTAAAACCGCTGCGCGCGGCATGGAACGGGAACCGCCGCAATCCTTGAACAGAAGCAGAGGAACCTTATGCAGTTTACAACGGAGCGCTGTACCCTGCGGCCGTTTCGGGCGGAGGATATGGAAGCGTTTATGGCCTATCGCAACAATATGGAATGGATGCGTTATCAGGGCTTTAAAGGGCTGAGCCGTGAGCAGTACGAAAACGCGCTGCTTGCGCCCCTTTCACTTGCGCAGGGCGCGCAGCTGGCCGTGACCGACCGGCAGACAGGAACGCTGCTGGGCGATGTATATTTGCAGCAGGACGGAGATACTTGCTGGGTCGGGTATACCATTGCGCCGCAGTATGCCCGCAGGGGCTATGCGTTTGAGGCGGTTTCGGGATTGATTGCGCAGCTTGCGGCAGCGGGAACGGCTTACTTGAAGGCCGGGGCGGAAAGCGGGAATGCCGCTTCGATCGCGCTGCTGCAAAAGCTGGGTTTTACGCCGCTGGGCGAAGAGGACGGCGAGCGTATTTTCGGCCTGCCGCTTCGGTAAACGGCGGCTGGGTTTCCGGTTTGCGTTTTCGTGGCCGGAAAATGGAACGGCGTAGTTGTTTATCCTTGAACGGGTGGACGGCTGCTGCAAGCGAGTGAAGTAATAAACCGGCGGAAAACCGCCCGCTGCTGCTGTGTTACGCCCCCTCCAACGCCGCGCGGCCCGGCACAAAAAAATCATCGCAAAAAAGGCCGCCTTCCCTGCCCGCCGGGCAGAGAGGAGCGGCCTTGCCATTTGCCATAGGTTGGGGGGCTTACCGCCTGCGGTATCCCGCGGGGGTCATGCCGGTGTGGCGCTGAAAATGCTCGCGAAAATACTTGGCGTCGCTGTACCCTACCATCGCCCCGACTTCTTTTACGGTATAGCGGTAGTTGTTCAGCAGCCGGCAGGCTTCGCGCATGCGGATGCGGGTAAGATAATCCTTATAATTCACCCCAAGCTCCCGGCGAAACAGCGTACCCAGATAGGATGGGCTGATGTAAGCGCGGTCGGCAATATCCGCAAGGGTGATGTTATGGTCGAAATTCAAATCGATATAGCTTTTGGCAATCGCGATGATGCGGGAGTAGGAGGCGTACTCGCTGCCGTTGAACTGTAGCCGGCTGACGATGGAGCGCACAGCGCGGTTCAGCTCGGGCCGGTTGGTCGGCTTGGGAATAAAATCTTCCACGTCCAGCTGTACGGCCAAGCGTGCGTTTGCAAACGTGGTATCTTCACTGACGATTAAAAAGTGTGTGTTTACGCCGCCGTCCGATATTTTGCGGATCACGTCGAAAGCCGTCATATCCGCAAAAGCAATGTTGGTGATCACCAGCTCCGGCCGGTTGGTGTGTATCTGCTCCAGCAGCTGTGCGCCGGTAGACACGCGGCCGGTAATTTCGATGCCGAAGCGTTCGCAATCCAAAATGCGGCAGATACTGTTGATCTCCGCCGGATCACGGTCGGCAATAATCGCTTGAAACATCAAGCATCCTCCTTTCCCGGGGGGTCGTGTGCAGCAGGAGGCTGTGACCGGGCAGGCCACGGAGAGTTCCTATGTTATCGATCATTTTCTAAGCCTATTATAGTGCGTTAAGGCGGTTGTTCGTCAACGGGTACAAGGCGAAATTCGTGGATTTGTCCCCTTTGAGTGTGAGTTTACCCCCTTATTCTAGCATAAAACGCATATTTTGAACAGCAAGCGATGATGTTTCAATACGGCTCAATCCGTGTACATGGAAGGCGTAACCAGACGGAGCAAACGCCTTTTGGCGGTAGCGGCAAGCGGCGCACGAAGAACGCGATACGGCGGCGGGATGAGCGCATACCACTGGACAAAACCCCAAAGTGTTGGGGTTGGTACTGCTGGTGAAATGCAGGCCGCGATAGCAAACCGCTATTGGGTAATACGGATAACGGATATAGAAACTTTAAGACCGCCCATCAGAAAGAGAGGCGCAGTAAGATGCCCAAAAAGAATACCCTGACGGATGTACAGAAGGATGAACTGCTTGCGACCCTGCAAGCGCGTTTTGCGCAAAACCCCGCCCGCCACGAAAGCTTGGAATGGGATGACGTGCGCGGTCGGCTGGAAACGCAGCCCGATAAACTGGCGGCGCTGTTTGCCATGGAGCAAACCGGCGGCGAGCCGGACGTAACCGGGCTGGAACCGTACACGGGCGAAGTTGTATTTGCTGATTGCGCTGCGGAAACGCCCGCAGGGCGCAGAAGCCTGTGCTATGATGCCGAGGCGCTGAACGCCCGCAAGGCGAATAAACCGCAAAACAGCGCCGTCGCTATGGCGGAGGAAATGGGTGTGGAGCTGATGACGGAGGCTGGGTACCGCGACCTGCAGCAGTTGGGTGCGTTTGACGAGAAAACCAGCAGCTGGGTGCTTACACCGCCGGAGGTGAGGGCGTTGGGCGGCGCGCTGTTCTGCGACCGCCGCTACGGGCAGGTGTTTACGTACCACAACGGCGCGGACTCGTACTATGCCGCCAGAGGGTTCCGGGCGACGCTGCGGGTATAGCCCCGGCCGCCGCGAACACGGCATGAAACAAGACAAAGCAAAAAGAAGCGGATTGGCTTGCACAATGCATGGAAAGGCCAATCCGCTTCTTATCCTGTCCTGCCGTATGAACCTAAGTTTACGGCTTTCTACTAGAATTTCGCGGCAATCTCACAGATGGTGTCGGTGCTGAAGGCAAACCACGTAGGGCGGTCTTTTTGCTCAATAGCGGCGGTAAAGGCGTTGTATTCCGCTTCGGTAACGGTTTGACCGCCGATATCATACAGCACGTCCGTGCCACTGCTATGGCTGTGGCAGGTATCGGTCCATACCAGCTGGTTCTCTCCAAACCGGATGTGATACCAACCGTTATCCATAGCCCCGTCGGAGCCGAACAGGTCGCCTTCCAGCGTTACATCCTCCATGGCGCGCAAACCGAGGCCAAAACCTTGAACGGTACCCGCGTTATCATGAAAAATCTCATAATATTCCGGGTAGCCTTCGGCGTCAATCAGCTCCAGTATCAGCTCCGGCAGGCCGTCGGCGTCCAAATCCATCACGCAGAAACGGCTGAATGTGGTAAAGGAGCCAAACACCTCCGCATACCATTCGTTGTCCGTATCCGAAAAAGCCAGTTCGTGTACGAATCCGTAGGGGCTATCGGGCTCGTTGTATAACAGATAGGGCTGCTGATCCATCACCACAGCCGCGTACGCCTGCATTACAGTCTTGGGGGTAGGGGTTTCCTGCTGGGCAAAAGCACAGGCAGGGAAGAGAAATAGCAACACCAAAAGGACGGTAACCAGGGAGCGGGAAAAGGATCGGGAGGGAAGGTTTTTCATTCATAAACGCCACTTTTCGTATATTTTCCGGTAGTTTAGTGCATCCATGCGGTGTGGGTGAGCTGCCGTGTTCAGCCATAGAACGCCGAAACGGGGCAAAACCATGCTTAAAATGCGCAGGTTTTTTATAGGAGCCATCAACCGGAAATAGAGGATAAAAGCAGGCGGCTGAAAAAGAGTATACAGGGCAAACCATGGCGCTGCAGGCAGAACCATGGGGAGTTGGGAAGAGCCAACGCAAGGAAAAACGCACAGGAGGAGAAACGATGGAACGTTTTGCGTGGAAGGGCCGCATTAAAAAGGGAATGGAAGCGGAGTATAAACGGCGGCATGATGAAATATGGCCGGAAATGAAGGAATTGCTCAAATCCGCAGGCATTGGCAATTACTCCATCTGGAGCGATGGGGAGACTGTATTCGGCTATTACGAGTGTGAAAACGGCATTGCGTATGCCGAAAAAGCGCAGGCGGGCAGCCCGGTAGTCGACCGCTGGAATGCGTACATGCAGCCGGTGCTGGAGTTGGATATGGACCCCGCGACCGGGGCACAGCCCAAGCTGAGGCAAATGTTTTTACTGGAATAGGCGGAGAATCCCTTAAAAATAGGGTTTACAAGCAATTTTTCAACCGCTTTTTCAGCCTTGTGCAATACCTGCACGGCACAAGAGGAAATATTACGGATACATGCAAATATTTGACAAAACAATGGATTTGTGATAGTATAATAGTACAGATGGGAGAGGATCCCATCTAGAGCGACGAAACCAGTACCGATTCAAGTTCCGGTAGGTGGTGGAGCTCACCGTAGGGTTGCGCGAAAGCCTCAACTTGAATAGGCCATGCAGGTGGCTGAAAGAAAACGCGAGAACACAGGAGCGTAAAGCTCCTGTGTTTCGTATATACGGAAAAAAGAGGGCCGTTTGCCGTAATTGCGCGGAAAACGGCGTTGTTTCGGCTGTGATGCGGTACGGGACAGAAGATGGAGAAGCTGCGCAGCCAAGTGCATACCACGTAACGGAGAATACCGCAAGACGCTGCAAACTCCAGCAATGAAAATAAAGGGAAACGGAACGCGTAAGCGAATTGTTTACTACGGATGAAGTATGAGGATACGTTTTATTTTGTGTTGTTGTTTCGCATTTTATGAAAGCGCTTTCGCAAACGGCGGGAAGCGTCCGTTGCCGGGTTTTATGCACCGCATAGGTTCCTGCCGCGGTATTTTGGGTGCTTGGCCAAACGGCGGAAAGCGTGCCTGCCAAGCCTTTTAAAATGATGATAGAGATAGATTGCCGGCCGCGGCCGTTTTCGCCGCAAACCCATGGTTTACCATAGCAACCGCCTGCGAGGCCGATGTTTTGAAAGCGAGGGAAAACCGATGAAGATGACGGATCTGCAATCCATCCAAAAGGTAGTGCGCACCTGCAACGACGGTTGGCTGCAGGGCTGGCACGAGCGCAACGGCGGTAACCTGACCTATCGCATGACCCCGGCGGAAGTGGAGCAGTGCAAGCCGTTTTTGGCGGCGCAGCCCGGCGAGTGGACGGCGATGGAGGTAACAGCGCAAAATCTGGCGGGGGAATACTTTATTTCCACCGGCAGCGGACGGTTTATGCGCAACGTATCGCTGGTGCCGCAAAGCAACCTGTGCATTCTGGAAATTAACGAGCAGGGCAACGCGTGGCGCATCGTATGGGGGCTGGAGGAGGGCGGCGTGCCCACCAGCGAGTTTCCCAGCCATTTTTTGAATCACAGTGTGTGCAAAACAGCCTCCTGCGGCACAAGCCGCGTCATCTACCATGCGCACACCCCGAATGTAATTGCCATGACCTACATCCTGCCGCTGACGGCCAAAGCATTTTCCCGGGCGCTGTGGAAAAGCGCGACCGAATGCCCCGTGGTGTTTCCCGGCGGCGTGGGCGTAGTACCGTGGATGGTGCCCGGCGGGGCGGAAATCGCGCTGGCAACCAGCGAACTGATGAAGCAGTATGACGCTGTCGTTTGGGCCCACCACGGCCTGTTTGTCAGCGGTTCGGATTTGGATACGGCTTTTGGCTTGATGCACACCATTGAGAAAGCCGCCGAAGTCTACATGAAGGTGCTGTCCTCCGGCGCGCCCCTGCTGCAAACCATATCCGATGATGATCTGCGTGCCATCGCCAAGGCGTTTCACGTGACCATCCGGGAAGCGTTTTTACAGGAAGACGACGAAAACGACTGACCCTGCTGCCCGAAGCACAGAAAAAAGACAAATCATCCTGCGTGCGGCTGCCTGCTGCGTGCGGCGTGATTCTTACGTAAAAACATCGCCCGGCTGCCGCCCGTCCCCTTTCAAAATCCAAAGGGTTGTTGTATAATGAGGATAATCACAATGAGGGAGTGAGGCTAGTGGCTACGGAAATGAACGGTACAACCAGATTCTCCCCTGTGGTGGAGGGCACGGATCGTGCCAGCGATATTCTGGAGCATGTATACCGTGCGCTGCAGGCCAAGGGGTACGACCCGGTAACGCAGCTGGTGGGGTATATCATCTCCGGTGACCCCACTTACATTACCAGCTATAATCAGGCGCGCAGCATGGTGTGCCGGCTGGAACGCGACGAAATTGTAGAAGAGCTCGTGCGAGCCTACGTGAAGGGGCTGGACGCGTGACAGATAACCGGCGGATTATCGCGCTGGATGTGGGCGACGTGCGCATCGGCGTAGCGGTCAGCGACCCTACGCGCACCATTGCCCAGCCGCTGGAAGTGTATAAGCGCGTCGGCTTTGGGCCGGACAGCCGTTATGTACAGGCGCTGTGCGACAAGTACCAAACCACCGACGTATTGCTGGGGCTGCCCCTGAATATGGACGGCACACGCGGCGGGCAGGCACAAAAGGTGCAGGCCTTTGGCGATGTGCTGGCCGGGCTGGGCCTGCGCATATTGTATACCGATGAACGGATGACCACCGTTACCGCCGAACATGCGCTGATCGCAGGCGGCGTGCGGCGCGACGGCCGCAAACAGCATGTGGATAAGCTGGCCGCCACCATTATACTGGAGCAATATCTGGCGGGCGGGGAAACGCCCCCCAAAGCATAGCGCAGCCGAAAGGCAAAGGAGCGACTTGTATGAAGGATCAGGAGCAAAATGATTCCGAAGAGCTGATGCAAACGGTGACGTTGCAGGATGAAGACGGCAACGATTTGAACTTCGACCATCTGGCCACGGTGGAATACCGCGGCAGCCACTACATTCTGCTGGAAGCGCAGCAGGACATGGAAGACTGCAAGCAGGGCGAAAGCATCATTCTGCGGATTGAACAGGACGAAGCCGGAGACGATGTGTACGCCACCATTGAGGACGAGGACGAGTACCAGCAGGTATTCCAGAAATGTCTGCAGCTGATGGAAGAAGAGGACGAGGACGAAGAATAACCTTTTTACAAGGTTGATAAAGCTAAGACGCCGCGAAAATTTTTCGCGGCGTTTCTGCTTGCCCCAAAAAGCGCATCTGCTTTGTTACCGGCACCGCAATAGGCGGTCATGTACGTGTCTGTGCACGCTCTGCCTATCTGCGGCTTGGCTTCGCGTATCTGCACCTTTTTGCACAAGCAGGGTGCTCTGCGTATATTGGGTTTATATTCATTTGAGGAGTTACGAAAAACTTCAAACGCTCTGTTTGCTGTATCAAACGGCTGGGACGGGTGCGTCAGGGACGGATGTCGATGCTTTCAATTTGCGCGTAATTATCGAAGAGCACCGCCATGTCGGCGGTACGCAGCGCGATGCAGCCCTGCGTCCAGTCCGTATCCACCGGACCTTCGTGCAGGTAAATCTCGCCGCCCAGCACCGTGCCCCACGGCGGTCTGCGCCCTTCGCGGTGGGCGGCCATAATGGCGTCTCGCGTTTCGGCGGTAATATCGCCCTGCGTGTAGGCAAGCTGCGCGTCCCGCTCGCCGGGGTAGCTGATACCCAGGCTTTTGCCGTACTTCCCCTGCGCTTTTACCATGCAGACGGTGTATACGCCTTCCGGCGTGCGGCCGTCGCCCTCCCGCGTTTTTGCGCCTTGCGGCACGCGGCCAAGCGCCACCGGCGCGCGCAGCAGTACGCGCCCGTCCTTAAATAACATAAGCAACCGGTTCGCCTTTTCCACAACCACCCGCACAGCGCGCCCGCCTTCTTCCTCCGCAAATTTGAACATACTGCAACATTCTGTAAACCCTTTGCAAAACCCTTGCGCGCGGGGTGTGCGTGTGTCATAATAAAATAAGCGTTGCATATGGCCGCTTGTGAGAAAACATGTGGAAATATTGAACGGGATTACCGTATTCTCAACAAACTGCTTTGATAACAAAGCAAAGGAAAGGACGAAATAAGAATGAACAAGTTTCGCAGAGTATTGGCCCTGCTGCTTAGCGTTTGCCTGAGCTTTTCGCTGGCGCTGGCCGAAGACGCGACCCAGAGCACCGGTGAGGTAACGGAAGCAGTTGCCACCACCGCCGCCGAACTGGCCGATACCGATGTGGTTGCCACCGTTGAGGGCAGCGATGTAACCTGGGCGGACGTCGCCTACTATTACCAGAGTCTGGTGAGCTCCTATGGCGAGCCGGAAGCGGACATGGTGGACCTGTACAAGGCCGTTGCCATGGAACAGGCCGTCATCCTGAAATTGGTGGATATTACCGCGGCTAACAACGATCTGGCCAATTACAGCCAGGATGAGCTGGATGCGATGTACGCCGAATCCGACGCGCAGTGGCAAGCCGCTCTGGACAGTTACGTGGATTACTACTATTCGCTGACCGATGAGAGCACCGATGAGGAAAAGGCCGCCGCGTATGCCGAAGCCGAAGCCTACTACGGCGATCAGGGGTACAGCGAGGAAATGCTGCGCCAGAGCAGCGTGGACAGCGAAACCTACGACCGCGTTCTCGCTTTTGTATGCCAGGGGTTGGAAGTAACCGACGCCGATGTGCAGGCGCAGTATGACGCCAACGTGGCAAGCGATAAAGCGCTTTATGAGAACGATGTCGATTCCTACGAGAATCAGATGATGCTGTACAACTATAATTACGCGGATGAAAAACCGTGGTATCATCCCGCCGGTTACCGCTACGTTAAGCACATTCTGCTGAACGTCGATGATGCATTGCTGACCGCTTACACCGATCTGCAGGCCCGTTTGGAAGAGCAGATGGAAGCGGAAGCCGCCGCCGAAGACGATACGACGGATACGACTGCCGACGCCGCCGATACGACCGAGGAAACCCCGGTTACCGAAGCGGATGTGGACAATGCCAAAGCCGACATTCTCGCTTCCATTCAGGATAAGACCGATGAGATTTACGCCAAGATCAGCGAAGGCGCCGACTTTGATGCGCTGATTGCTGAGTACGCAGTCGATGCCGACGGCAATGCGACCGATCCCGGCATGACCAGCGAAGAAAATTCCCAGGGGTATGAAGTGGCGCTGGCTTCCAGCAGCTACGTACCGGAATTTGTGGCTGCCGCCTTCTCCGTGGATGAAATTGGCGATGTCAGCGTGCCTTACGTAAGCGACTACGGCGTACACATTGTTAAGTACATGGGCGATGTACCCGCCGGCGCTGTGGAACTGACCGACGAGCTGAAAGAAAGCATTCGCGCAAGCCTGCTTTCCGACAAGCAGAGCGAAGCGATGGATGCCTGGCAGCAAGCTGCAGACATTCAATACACCGGTCTGGTGAAGAGCTACGACGAGGTTGCGGCCGAAATGGATACGGCTGAATAAGCCGCCGGACGACCGCAAAGCGATTATTAAGCGGGGCGCGAAATGCGCCCCGCTTTTGCTTGCCCCAAAGGCCTACTTTTGTGTTGACAGCTGCGGCAGGTTAGACGTATCACTTACAAACGAGTATGTTCAGATGCCATTGCTTTTGTAGTTCGGACGATTGAAACGGAATGCCAACCTGCCCCAAAGCCCCATTCACGCTGACAGCGGCGAAAGGGAAAGGGTTGCTACGGATGAACGAGAAGGATCAGCCCTTGATAACGTTGCTTCCCAGTAACCCGGATCTTTTCAATGCACTGGCATGTAGCCGTAAAGCGGAGATCTTCCGGCACAGGAGCGTGGCGCGCTTTCGCGACCTGCTTTTACGTATACCCAAGGCGCCCAAACCAAATGAAAGCCGGACGGCTCATGGCCGCCCGGCTGGGTAGGTGAACTATTCAATTAAAGGGTTTCCCACTCCTGATCGAGGCTGGGTGCCTCACTTCCTGATGGGATTGTGCTCCAAACCGTGAAATCCTTTGATAACCACAACCTGGAACCTTCTATGGGTCATTCGTCGTCGAATTCCGCTTCCTTCTCAAAGTCTGTTTGAACGACCTCGATCAGCTTTTCGAGTAGTTCCTCATCCTCAACGGGTACGAACTCTTCCGTTTCCTCGTCTTCCTCAGACTCTACAACCTGCATGATGTAGAGGTTCACAGGCTCTTCATCATCCTCGCAGGAGCTTTCGCACTCGCCGCAGTGGCAGCCGCATTCGTCCTCAGCTTGGGCGTCGCCCAACACAACGTATTCTTCTCCGTTGTAAAAGAAATAGCGAACGACTTGTAAAAGCACTTTATTGCCATCTTCATCGATACCCTCGATGAAATCCTGGCCTTCCATGTCTTCTGCGGCTGAACCACCTAGGGATTGTTCTTCATCACTGTACAATGGTATCGCCCCACTTTCTGATCTGCGTATCACGCTTGCAATACGGTTTCACCGTTCCGTCTTTACGGCTTAGTGACCGCCGTACCCTTACGCCGCTCGGTGCGCCGGAAGGCTATCCGCGGCGTATTCCTTGCACCGTGCGCATCACGCCCATTGCCGGAGTCGCCGTGTCAAAACATCCTGCAATCATCCGGGGTACCTGCGTGATGGGGATCAAGCTGGTTGCCTGTCCCTTCCGGTACTGTCATTATACCCGAACGGGCCGGATTCGTAAACCCTTTTGCGGAAGATTTTACTATTGAATTTGCCTTGCGGAAGTGGTAACATTAATGTGTTGGGGTGTTTTTCCCCGTCGTTTGTGCCTCGCCCTTGCCGGTTCAGCCGGTTTGTGTGCAGAGGCTTTGCTTATGCTTTGGAGCCGGAAACCGAAAAAACGGTCAGGCTTCCGGCGGATCGGTCTTTTTGCGCAGGGGGTGCACGGTGCCGTCTGCCTCGCGAATGGAGACGCATTTGAGCGTTTCTTCCAGCCCGGCGCGGAAACCGGCAATGTACTCGCGCCGCAGCAGCGCCTGCTCGTCCTTTTCGGCGGCGGTCAGATCGCGTTCCCGGCTTAAGCGGGCCAATTCGTTAATGCGAAGGATTTTTTCGTGTTCCATAGGGACTCCTTTCAGAAGGGAGAATGGGGAATGGTTGAGGGTAAATGGTTTGCGCAGGGCAGCGACATTGCAAAACCGCTGGCGATCCGCCAGACGGTGCTGGGCCGCGGCCGCGACGCGGTGGATGATTTGGCTCAGCAGGTGGTAGTATACCACGAAAACAGGCCCGCGGGTACCGCGCGCCTGTGGTGGAGCGACGGCGTGTTTATGCTGGGGGATGTATGCGTTTTGCCGCAGTACCGGCATCAGGGCTATGGCGATTTGCTGGTGCGCCTTTTGCTGTACAAGGCGCTTACCCATAACGCGCAGAGCGTGGCGCTTTTCAGCCCCAAAGACTGCGTGGCTTTCTTCGCCCGCTACGGCTTTACCGCCGGGGAAGAGGGCGATGTGGTGCGTATGCACCTGCATGCAAAGGATATTTGCCTGAGCTGCCGCCACGCAAAAGCGTAACCCTGCTGACGCAGGCTGGTGCGGAAAATACACATACAACGCTGTGCATGTGCCTTCGGCTGCCCAAACGGGCAAACCGGGTGACACCTGCGAAGTATGGTATACCCGCCTTGCCCGCCTGATAAACCTGCTATCGAAACATTCCGGCGCTTGAAAGCATCAAGCGCCGTTTTTTATTACCAATTGATCGGGTCGATCGTTGTGGCAAAATAGAGGATGTCGCTTACGCTCCGCTCGTTGGCTTCGGATTTATCGTTGTAAATCTGGCCGTTCAGCACCATGGTAGCGCTGTTACCGCCATCCAGGTTATAGGCCTGCGTGCAGCCCAGATCGGCCATAAAGCCGGCCAGTGTTTCCAGCGTAACGCCGGCGCTGTCGTCGCTGCGGCCATCCGCCACCACGCATACATAGTGCAATTCGCTGATTTGGCCGATGGCGGAACGCGGGTTTAAGTAATGCGGGGCAAAGCTGTACTTCTCAGGTATTTCCTGCTGCTCACCGTCGATCACCAGCGCCGGGCCGAAGCTGAATACATTGCGGATGTCCATGGCGCCCGCCAGATAGAAATCCAGCATCTCCAGATTATCGCGCTTTACGATGTGGAAATCCCCGTTGGCGTCGATAAGCAATACATCATACAGGCTGCTGCTTTTGGCGCGCAGGGTTTCGCCCTGCCGGATCACCAGCCCGGAATCCCGCTGGATGTAATCATCCCCGTTCATGGCCAGTACGGCGTTATAGTACTTCGCCATGGTGGTAATTTTGGTGCCGCTGCGGTTAAGCGTGGTGGCCAGCCCCGTACGGATTTGGCTGGGGTGGGACAGCGTAATATCCGCCACGAAGAAATTGGCGTCCGCGCGGCGGACGGTTGAAATATCAATACGAAGGGAAGAATCATAATAACCGGTTTCGGTATAATCTTCCGGGTTGGGGGCGTAGCCGGGCGAATCGTCCCAGTCCAGCGGGGAAACGGACGTGGTAACGTCGGCGGCGGCGGAGCCAATGAGCAGTACACAGGCAAGCAGGATGGATAAAGTGATGCGAAGGGATCGGGCTTGCATAGCGACACTCCTTTCCAGGGACGGGCGGCGTGTGGGGATCAGGCGGATGCTTGCCGCCGGAGAGCATACGTAACGGATATACCCGTATTTTGCCTTTCTTAACCGTTTACATTCCGGCAATTCCGGTGCCGAAATAGAGGATATCACTGATGTCGCGCTCACTGTCCCCGCTGACGGTGTTATACACTTCGCCGTGGAACAGCAGCGTGCTGCTGCCGCCGCCATCCAGGTTATAGGCGACTTCGCAGCCCAGAGCGCCCATAAACTGGGCCAGTTGCTTGTGGGTTACGCCGCGGCTTTCATCCTGCCGCCCATCCACCACGACCAGCACATAGCTCAGCTCCCCGACTTGGCCGATGGCGCTGCGGGGGCTGCGATCCTGCGGGGCGAAGCCGTAGCCGTTATATACGGTTTGCACTTCGCCGTCCATCACCAGCACGGGGCCGAAATAATAGCACTGGGCGACCGTGTAGGCGGTTAGCACGGAAGCGAGCGTTTTGGAGGTGGGTTTGCGCACGGCATGAAAATTGCCGTCCGTATCGATGACCAGATAGTCAAGCGATGTGGCCGTGGATTTGCGCAGGGTAACCCCCTGCCGGATTATATAGCCTTTGCTGCGGTACAGGTAGTTATCGCCGTTGATGCCAACCACCGCGTTATACGCGCGCCCGATCAGGCTGGCGACCGATTTGCCGTCTTCGCCCGGCTCACAGGACAGCGCTGTGCGCAGTTGGCTCGCGTCCGCAATCTCCACATGGGCTACGTGGTAAATGCTGTCGTCCTGCACAATATCCTCAATCCATACGTGCAGGGTATCATCCATATATTCATGGTCGCTCAGGTAGCCGCTTTCGCCTGCGGCAGGCGCGGGGGAAAGATCCAGCGGCAGCGTTTCCGCTGTGGCCGCCGCCGCGCTAAGCAGCAGACAGGCCGAAAGGAAAAGGGTTACGAGTTTGCGCATGATTCGCCTCCGTAGGGTTCAGGGCTGCGCAGGCAGTTGGTTGTGCCCGCCGAACACCCAGCGCCGCTGGATATAGTAGCTGAGGAAAAACAGCACAATATCCACCGGCATTTTGATAAAGTTATCGCTCCAGCCGAACCATACGTGCAGGCTGCTGGTCAGCCATGCGGACAGGCATAAAATGACGACAACAGTAACGGCGTACCGCCAGAAGGATGCGCCGATGCGCATACGGCTGGCAAATACATATTTGCGGTTGACCAAAAAGTTAAATGTGGAGCTGACGATGCGCGCCAGCCCTGCCGCCAGCCCGATACGCGCGATAAACCGGAACGGCGCAAGGCCGATGGTTACATCCAGCCCGGGGGCGTAGGCGCGCAGCAGGTTGTTGAGCAGCAGATAAATGGCGTAGTCCACCAAAAAACTGAGCAGCGATGCGGCAATAAACCGGAAAAAACGGGACAGGATGACCCGGTAAATACGCCAGCTGTCGCGCACGGGGTTAAAGTGGCTGCCTTCGTTGTTGTTTTCATATACGGTTTCAATGGAAAGAAACCGCATGGGAATCCGGTCGGTCGCACAATCGATGAGCTGGTTCATCTCATACTCATAGCGGTCACCGGAGGTTTGCAAAAACCGTTCCAGCAGCGCGCGGGGAAAGCCGCGCAGCCCCGTTTGCGTATCGGGCACATGCTGGCCGTACAACAAGCGGAATACCGTGCTGGTAATGTGGTTGCCCTTGCGGCTTTTCCAGGGCACGTGGGGCTGGTTAAAATCCCGGCTGCCCAGCAGCAGCGCGTCTTCCTCCTGCACGCGCAGCGCTTCGGCCATGCGCAGAGCATCCTGCACGGTATGCTGGCCGTCGCTGTCAGCGGTAAGAACGTAATGGCACTGCGGGCATTCGGCCTGCAGGTAGGCAAGCCCTTGCCGGAGCGCGTACCCTTTGCCGTGGTTGGGCAGGTAGCGGATCACCTGTACACCCTCGTCGCCGTCGTGGCTCAAGGATTCAAAGATATCGTCATAGGCCTCGCCGGAACCATCGTCCACAACGACGACTTTGCCAAAACCGGCTTCTAGAAGCGCATCCACGTAGGGAGGCAGTTTCTGGTCGGGCTCGTAGCTGGGAATCAGTACAGCTACATCCGCTGCGGGGGCGTTTGGCATGTTGTAACTTCCCTTCCTTTATCGTAGCGAATCATCGCATCGATTGGCATTTATAGCGGCAGCGGCCGTAGATGGCTGCCGTGGTGAAACCTGCCGTGCAGGTGAAGACGGTTAGGTGTTCATGTACGTATCCAGATAATCAGTTAGCAGCGGGGACCAGTCCTCTCCTGTATCCATACGCAGCAGCGTTTCAAAATCATCCCGCGTGGCTAAGGTAAAGGCGTAGGTTTGGTAGTAGTGCGCAAGGAACGCATCCAGTCCGCCATCCATCGCGGTATCCAGCGCGCACAGCGCCGCCGCGCCGCGCGAGGTAACCACCAGCTTGTACTCGCTCCAATCGCTGAAATAGTCCACCGGGCTGCCCGGCGTTACCCCCCGTGCAACGGTGACGCGCAGGGAAGAATCCACCAGCGAATACTGTAAATCCGCGCGGGCGGATGCGCCGTTACGGGTTTCCCAGTAATCCAGCAGGGAGAACTCGGCAAGCGCATCACCCTGCCACGCCTGGTTGAACCCGTCTATCCCCACGACGGCGGCCCACCATTGCTTGGCGACCGCACGCGCTATGGTGCGTGTGAGCGCATCACCGCCCGTCGCCAGCTGATCGCTGTCGATCATGCCAAGGGCGGGGTACGTAGCGGTATCAAAGGGCAGATCAGCCTGACACAGCGACAGGGTGGGGTATGGGTATGCCCCGTAGCGCGCAGTGTAAATTTCCAGCGCTTTGCCCGCGGTGGCAAGCATTGCTTCGGCATCCTTTGCCGTGCGTGCATAGGCCTGCACCAGCACGCCGTTTTGCAGGGCTTGCGCACGCCGGTAGCCGGTGCTCAGGCACAGGGCAAAATCCCGTACGGCGGGAGCACTGACTGTGGTAAGAGTCTGCCCGTCCGCCGCGGCTTCGCTCGCCGCAGTGCCGGTGCAGGCGACAATATATGCCTGCGGGGCGGTGATACGCACGGTGTAGTTGCGGCACTGGTTGATGAATGGCTCGCCGATGGAGCTGTATTCATCCGTGCGGTACGCGCCGTCCACCCATGGGGAGGGGATGACAAACGTATTGCCCAGAGCCCAGACGCCGCCGTTTTCGCCAAAGCGGTAAGCCAGCTGCGGCACACGCACGGTATAGGCCATACGCAGGGTTACGGTTTCCCCGGGCAGCCAGTCCGCCGGTAGGGAAACGCGCAGTTCCGTATGGGCGTCGTCCCCGTAGGCGTAGGGCAAGCCTTCCGCTGCGCCGTCCGCCGTAAGCAGCTTCATGGCGCTGAAAGTGAGCCGCCCGACGGAAAAACCGTTTGGATAGCAGGCGTCATACAGCTCTGTGGTAGCTGCTGGGGAGGTATCTTCACTTTGAAAGGCATTGGGGTAGGTGCGAAAGACGATCATCCGCTGCGCTGCACCGGTGCGGTTTTGCAGCGCCAGGGTTTGCTGCGTCGCCAGCGTGCGGGAAACCGGATCAAATACCGCGTCGATGGTGATTTCATCCAGTCCCTCGGCGGCGGTAAGCAGCGTTTCGCCGGGTGCGGGCGCGGCAAGCTCCCTTTGCGGATGCGGTAAAAGCACCAGCAGGAGGATCAGGCCGGTGCAAACGGCTGCGGCAACCGCCCACCAGCGCGGCGGCACGCGCCGCCGGGCCTTGCGCTGCTCCATGCACGCGCCTCCTTATGCCATAGTAGCTGTATTATACCACAAACCGCCTGCGGTTCGCATCCTCCAGTGCATACAAGGTGATATTGTAACATGTTGCAAGCATCCCTACAATAGAAAAACGCCACGCGGTGAAGTCCGCGTGACGTTGAGATGAAGGCTGTGAAAAAGTTACTCGGCTTTGGCGCCGATCACTGCTTTGATGCGCCGTACCCCTGCGGAGGAACTGCCTTCTTTTTGAATCTTAAAGGAGAGCAGATCGCCGGTGTTTTCGGCGTGCGGGCCGCCGCAGATTTCTTTGCTGAAATCACCCATGGTGTACATTTTTACCTTCTCACCGTACTTGCTTTCAAACAGGCCGATGGCGCCTTCCGCCTTGGCCGCCTCCACGGTGGTTTCCACACACGTGATGGGCGCTTTGGCGTCTATAGCTTCGTTGACCAGTTTCTCCACCTCGGTAATCTCTTCCTTGGTCATCTTGCGGCCAAAGGAGAAGTCGAAGCGGAGCCGCTCGGCGGTAATGTTGCTGCCCTTCTGGGCCACTTCGTCGCCCAGCACCTGGCGCAGCGCCGCGTGCAGCAAATGGGTGGCGGTGTGCAGGCGCGCCGTCTGATCGCTATGGTCGGCCAGACCGCCTTTAAAAATCTGCTCCGCGCCCGCGTGGCTGTTTTCCTGATGCTGTTTAAAGCAGGCTTCGTAGCCCTCCATATCGACGGTAAGGCCCTGTTCTTTGGCCAGTTCCAGCGTCATTTCCACGGGGAAGCCAAAGGTATCATACAGGTGGAAGGCGCTTTCGCCGTCGATTGCGCTGCCCTCCAGCTTTTGCACAATTTTTTCAAACTCGCGGTTGCCCTGCTTGAGGGTTTTGGCAAAACGGGTCTCTTCCAGCGAGAGCTGTTCCAGCACAAATTCCGCGTTGCGCCGCAGTTCGGGGTAGACCGATTCGTACTGGGCGATGATCACCTTGGCGACCTCGCCGGTGAAGCCTTCGGGCAATTCCAGCTCCATACCGTAGCGCACCGCGCGGCGGATGAGGCGGCGCAGCACATAGCCCTGCCCCACGTTGGAGGGGCCCATGCCGCGGTCGTCGCCCAGAATGAAGGTGGAGGTGCGCATATGGTCGCCCACGATGCGGAACGCCTTGGTAATCGCGGGGCTGTCGCCGTACTGCTTGCCGGAAAGTTCGGCGATCTTGCCTAAAATCCCCTCGAACAGGTCGGTTTCGTACACGCTCTTTTTCCCGGTCAACACGCAGATGGTGCGCTCCAGCCCCATGCCGGTATCCACATTCATCTTCGCCAGCGGCTCGTACGTGCCGTCCTGCGTTTTATTGTACTGCATGAAAACGTCGTTCCAGATTTCCAGATACCGGCCGCAGGAGCAGGCGGGCGAGCAATCCGGGCCGCAAGGCTCCTGATCGGTAATGATGAACATTTCACTGTCCGGGCCGCAGGGGCCGGTGAGCCCGGCGGGGCCCCACCAGTTGTTTTCCTTGGGCAGGAAGAAAATATGGTCGTCCGCTACGCCGCAATCGCGCCAGAGCTGGGCGCTTTCTTCATCGCGCGGGGCGTTTTCATCGCCTGCAAACACGGAAAAAGCCAGCTTGTCCTTGGGCAGACCCAGATAGTCCGGGCTGGTGAGAAACTCCCAGCTCCAGGGAATCATTTCTTTTTTAAAATAATCGCCCAGCGACCAGTTGCCCAGCATTTCAAAAAACGTCAGGTGGCTGAAATCGCCCACGTCGTCGATATCGCCGGTACGTACGCATTTCTGCACGTCGGTCAGCCGCGTACCCGCCGGATGCTTGGCGCCCAGCAGGTACGGCACCAGCGGATGCATGCCCGCGGTGGTGAAAAGTACGGTAGGATCGTTTTCCGGTATCAGCGATGCGCTGGATATAACGGCATGCCCTTTATCCTGAAAAAACTTGAGGAACATGGTGCGAAGTTCGGCGGCGGTGGTGGGCTTCATGGTGTTCTCTCCTTAAAAATCATTTTCCAATTTTGCGCCCGCAAAGGCCCGTTGCCTGTGCATGGCGGATTGGAAACAGCATTGCGGTTTCGCTGCCGCTATTTTACGGCACAACGCCTTATTATAGAAGATGAAAAGGAGGGATGTCAATATTTTGAACGTTTTTCAGGAACGGGGCGGGGCGGGCTTACATGCGGCCGCTTTGGCAATACATACGCTGTTTTACATGCCCGCAAACATTGCATTTTTTCCCATTTTGCGCTATGATGGGCGCGCACTGAACAAAAAAGGAGAGTTACCAAATGCTCGAATTTAAATTTGATACCCAACTGTTGATCGAAGGCGAAAACCTGAACGAGGACGCGATTGCCGAATACATCGATAACAACATCGAAGGCGATTGCCGCCTGGTGGTCGGCGATGAAGAGCTGATTAAGGTACACTTCCACACCAATACGCCGTGGCGGGTGCTGGAGTACTGCTCCACACTGGGCGATATTTACGATGTGGTTGTGGAAAACATGGAGCGGCAGGAAAACGGCCTGCAAGGGTAAAAAAGAAAATAAGAAAACGCCTGCGGAATGGAACCGCAGGCGTTTTCTCTATTTATGCACAGATAGCCGTCAGAACCGGAAAATGGCCGCGACGCCCGTATCGCACGGCATATCGGCGGAGGGCAAAACCATCACTTCGCACTTGCTCTTCATGGCAAGCTGCGCAAGCGTGTCCAGCACGTCTCCGGTGTCGGGGTGGTCCAGCGAACGGTCGGTGATTTTTCCCGACAGGGGGTCTACCTTACCGGGGATGATTTTATCCGCGTCGATCAGCAGCAGGCTCACTTTGCCTTCCACAACGGACTTGCCGATCACCGTCAGGCTGTCCGAGCCGGTTTTGCCGGCCTTGGCCTGCTCAAAGCGCTCCGTGATATTCTGCACTTTGGTATGGTGGAAAGCCTCCAGTATCTTCCGGGTTTGCTCCTTTAGCTGTGCGACGGTGAAAGCCGTGTAATCCCCCGTGATGCCATCCCGCAGCAGATAGGGGTTGTTGCTCAGCTTGGCAAAGGTGGGGTGATGCTCCGGCAAGGCAACCAATATCAACGGGAGTTTGGATGCTTTGGAATAATTGTCGCTTACAAAGCGGTCCACAAAGCGGAAAAACTTCTCCGTATCCTTGTCGATCTCGGGCTTTCCGCCGCCATAGCCGTGGAAGGTCGAGCCTTGCCCGGCGTTGTTTGCGGACACGTGCATCTGTTCCGCGTGGGACAACTGATCGCCCAATACCTCGGTAATGGTGCGCGGCGTGCCGGGTGGAAGGGCCAGTTGATCGATTCCGTTGCGGTTGCCCTGAAACAGATCGAACTCGCGGCTGTTCAGCCCCAGCAGCTGGTACTGATCCAACGCCTGAAATGCCTGAATCAGCGGCTTGGTGTGAAAGCTGTCCGCAGTGATTGCCAGCGTACTTACCGTGTCGTGCAGCAGGTAAACCACACAGGTTGCGGGACTGCATAGCACCGCCATACCGCTGAGTGTGTTTTCCCAGAGTTTTTTATCTTCCTCCAGCTGGGTCAGCTGCTCCATAATCACGCTGATATGCTTGGCGGAATACCGGCGCGCCAGCGATGCCTCCACAGTTTTCAGCAGGTTTTTATAGACAATCAGGTCTTTCTTTTTTTCCGCCGCATAGCGGGTGGTGGGCAGGTATAACGATACGAACGGACCTTGCTGTTCAAAAAGAATATCGTGTGGGAACTCTTTTGCGATTTGATATGCCATCTTCCATACCCTCCCTGTCGGTTGCATGTACGGTCGTATTGGTGCATCAAACACATGAGCTGCGCGCTCGCGGGCGCGTGCTCCGGTATTGAACGGGTGCGGCGCGTTTGCCTTGTCAGCCCCCCTTGATTACAGCACAATGGAATATTGTTTTGTTCGTCCTGTCCGGGATGCCTTGCTGCGGCGTGCGGTAGGGTTGTGAAATTTTCAGATCGGTCATCGTAGGGTTTACTACCTCTTGTATTTCCATTATAGCACATTCGGCGCAAAGCGTGTACAGTATCATGCGATGGTTTGCCCGGATACAACACGCCAGCATAAACCGTGCCTGTTAAAAATGCGCAACGCATGCGGAACGTGCCGGTTGCTCCGCCGGTGGCATTGGCATACGCGGTGTGGTACAATACAGGGAGAAGAAGGAACCGCCTGCCATGTGTTCTCCCTTACCGTACAACGCAAACCAAAGCGGCTGAGAATAAGCTGAAACCCGCCTGTTACCATAGGTTGTGACGCAGGGCTTTGCCGGAGGAGGCACAATATGAAAAGCATAAATAAGTGGCTGTATTGGTCGCCAAGGGTATTGGCGATCGCTTTTATCGCGTTTTTAACCATGTTTTCGCTGGATGTATTTGAGATGGAGCTCTCCCCGTGGGAAATTGTGGTGGGGCTGCTGATGCACAATATTCCTTCGATTGTGCTTACGGTGTTGCTGATCATCGCGTGGAAAAGAGAATGGGTTGGCGCGGCGGCTTTTATCGGTGCGGGTCTTTTGTATATCACACTGATGATCACCAACGTGTTTCATTCGGATCAACCCTGGTATATCGCGCTTTCCTGGAGCTTTACGATCGCCGCGCCCGCGCTGCTCATCGGCATTCTGTTTTTGCTGAACTGGACTTGGAAACGTAAGCACCGGTAATCGCCGGGTGTATAAGGGCATATGTATTCCTTTCACTTGCGGCAGCACAAACGGTGCAAAAGCAGCACAGATCACCAGCATAGCGGCTAAGCCGCGGCCGTTATAAAAACAAACCTGTTGATGAAACCATGGACAGCTCCTTTTGCTACATAAAAACAGCCCGGCTTTCCGGGCTGTAAATGTGCATGCTGTTTATTTGGTTCTCTTTTTACTGCAGACGAGGGATTTACCCTCTCCCAATCCACCTCGTGATGAAAAACCCAATTTGCACTTCGTTGTTTTCCCACGTCGCCAAGAAACACATAGGCGGGACGCACAGAGTTACAACGCAGAAGTACAGTCTTGTCGGACGCGATGCCAAAGGCGAAAGCGGACGACTTCGGTGTTTGCAAAGGAAATAATACTCATGTTGTATTAATCAAACCCATAACAAACGTAAAAATGTGCATAATCGACGGGAAAGTTGGGATTACTCTCCAATCTGTTTTTTGATGGAAAACCCAATTTACACTTCGTTGCTTTCCTCCGTCGCCAAGAAACACATAGGCGGGACGCACAGAGTCACAACGCAGAAGTACAGTCCTGTCGGACGCGCTGCCAAAGGCGGAAGCGGACGACTTTTCTGTACTTCAAGTGTGACTCTGTGCGTCCCGCCGTGTAGAATGGCGACCGCGAAGGTTTCCAAAGGGCGAGCGCAAAGCCCTTTGGGTTTTATCTCTTTAGGATGCGGAAGAAATGAGCGCCTGTCCGTTTCCATCCACTTCGATTTGCGGGCTTTGCGCGGCCAGCAGCGCGCTTTCGCCCGCGGCGAGGGCCAGCTTGCCGCCTTCCCAGCGGAGGGTGAGGGGCGCCAGCGCCGTTAGCATGCGAAAACTGTATTCGCAGGGCGGCAGGGTTTGCGTGCCGTTCACATTCAGGCAGGAAAGGGTGAAGGCGGGTACGGATAACACCGTATGCTCGCCGTTTTCCTTTTGCTCTGGCAGGGGCGGGTGCGCAGGCCGCGCAGAGCGGGATCTACCACATCCAGCGATTGCTGAATGTGCAGGGGGCGCTCCTGCCCCTGTGCGTTTTTACGGTGATAATCCCACAGGCGGTAGGTAACATCGCTGGATTGCTGTATCTCGTATAGGGTTACGCCGCCGCAGATGGCGTGCACCATGCCGCTGGGGCATGTAGAGCACATCGCCGGGGGGGTAACAGGCAGAAAGGAGAGCATTGGCTCCACATCGCCGCCGGTGTGCAGGGCTTCGGCCAGCATGGCGGTGGTAACGCCCTCCTTGAGGCCGTAGCAGAGCTGCGCGCCTTCCTCGGCATGGCAGTATTACCCATGCTTCGGTTTTCCCTAGCTTGCCTTCGTGGGCAACGGGCGTAATCGTCATTTGGGTGTACCTGCACGCTCAGGTTGCTGTCGGCGGCCAGTAATTTCAATAGCAGGGGAAACGGCTTGGCGTGTCCTTTGCCGGCCAGCCGCTTCGCCTTCGCGCGCCAGATGCGCGGGCAGGGTTTCGCCAACGTCGTCCGCGCTTTCCAGCCCGGGAATGCAGCTGATCTCCAGCGCTTCGCCCGTGCGGGGATCGGGGATGGGTTTGCCGTACAGCCGCCCCAGCGCGTCGCCGCCCCATGGGGTCATCTCGCCGTAGCGGTAGGCGGGGTGCATGCGCATGGGCAGCAGGGGGCAATCGTCCGTGAGGGGCGATTCAAAAACAGACAAAGCGGTCCGGGTGTGTGGGCATGTTGAAGTACCCCGCCGTGCGCACGGTAGTCGCGCTAAAAAGCTTCAGCGCTTTGGTATTGTGGCTGTAGGTATCCACGCGCAGGCTGTCGCAGCCCAGCTCCAAGCCTTTGACCCTGATAAAATCCATAATAGCGCGCGCGTAGCCTTTGCCGCCCTTGGCAGGGTCCAGCGCGAGGCGGTGCAGGGTGACAGGGTTTACGCCGTAATGCCAGGGGATGTCTTCATACTCCGGCCATGGCTCTCCGACGCACACCGCGAAAACGGCGACCATGACGCCGTCCACATCCATGCGGTACAACTTGCCCTATGGCGACGTCATCGACGAGCAGCCCTTTGCTGGGGTAGCGCCCCCATAGCCATTGGTCCAGTCCGCGGGCGTACATATCGTCAATTGCGGCCTGGTATAGGGCGTATACCTGTGGTAAATCCTGCTTTTGCACCAAAGAAAAATCCATATTACAGCGCCTCCGTATACATGGCGTATAAATGGGCGTACAGACCGCCCTTGGCCATGAGTTCTTTATGGGTGCCCTGTTCTTCCACGCCGTTTTCGGTAAGCACCCAGATGACCGTGGCGTTTTGGATGGTCGTCAGCCGGTGGGCGATGGGTAAAGGTGGTGCGCCCGACGGATAGTTTCTCCAGCGAGTTTTGCACCAACCGCTCACTTTCGTTGTCCAGCGCGCTGGTCGCCTCGTCCAAAATCAGGATGGGCGGGTTTTTCAGGAACACGCGGGCGATGGAGATGCGCTGCTTCTGCCCACCGGACAGCTTTACGCCGCGCTCGCCGACAAACGTGTTGTAGCCCTGCGGCAGCTCCTGTATAAAACCGTCCGCGCCCGCCATTTCGGCGGCGGCCTGTACCTGCGCAAGCGTAGCGCCGGGCAGACCGTAGGCAATGTTTTCATAGATGGTGCCGCTGAACATGTACACATCCTGCTGCACCATGCCGATGTTCTCACGTAGGCTGCGCTGGGTGAGGGTGGCAATATCCTTACCGTCGATGAGGATGCGGCCGCCGGTTACGTTATAAAACCGCGGGATCAGGTTGCATAGCGTGGTCTTGCCGCTGCCGCTGGGGCCGACCAGCGCTACACGCTCGCCCGCCTTCACCTTCAGGTTCAAATCCGCCAGTACGGATTTGTCATTGTCGCTGTAATGGAAGCTGACATGATCGAACGTTACGTCGCCCTTTACATCGCTAAGGTCTTTTGCGTCCGGCGCATCCTGTATATCCAGCGGCTGATCCATAATATGGGCAAAGCGCTCAATGCCCGTCATACCGTTTTGGAATTGCTCGGTAAACTCCACGATGCGGCGGATGGAGGTGAGCAGCGTGCTCACGTACAAGAGGTAGGCAATGTAATCCGCCGTGGTGATGGAGCCGTTAATCAGGAACACGGCGCCCGCGACGACTACGAGGATGTACATCAGCCCATCAAACACACGGGTGGTGGTGGCAAAGCCCGCCATGTAGTAATACGCCTTTTTCTTGATGCGTACAAACTCCTCATTGCCGCGCTGGAATTTTTCGATTTCCATGGGCTCATTGGCAAAGCTCTTCACAACGCGGATGCCCAGCAGGCTGTCCTCCACCTGCGCGTTGATCTCGCCCAGCTGGTGGCGGCGCTCCTGAAAAGCCTGCCGCATCTTGTGGTTGAAGTAGCGGGTGCTCACCAGCATCACGGGCAGCACAAGGAAGATGATCAGCGTCAGCGTGGGGTTTACGCCGAACAGGATGATAAAGGAAACGGTGATTTTAATGCCCGCGATGAAGAACTCCTCCGGGCAGTGGTGGGCAAACTCGGTAATCTCAAACAGGTCGTTGGTAATGCGGCTCATCAGCTGCCCGACTTTTGCGGTGCTGTAATAGGTAAAGCCCAGCTGCTGCAAGTGCTGAAAGAGCGAAGCGCGCATGTCCCGCTCAATTTTTGTGCCCATAATGTGGCCTTGCGCGTTCATGTAGAAGCTCGCGGCGGCGTCGATTGCCCGCAGTGCCAGATAGATCAAGCCCAGCCGCAGCACATATTCCATCGTCAGCGACGCCAGATCGGTCGTCGCGATCTGGGTAATGTTGCGTACAATCAGGGGCAGTACAATATCGCAAAGCGTAGTAAGCGATGCGCAAAGCAAATCGAATAACAGTACGGGAATATATTTACGATAATAAGGAATGAAACGTTTCAGCAACGCTGATGTCTTCATAGTCCGTATGGATTGCTGTTCCATGGTTACTCCTTTTATGCAATGTAGACAGGCGGTTTGCGCCGCCTGTGGATTCATTTGTAACAGGTTGGATTCGCGGCCGAAGCGCCGCGGGAAGAACCGCCCCGGATGGGCGGAAAGGCCGCTGCCTTATACGCCTTCCTTGGCCAGTGTAGCCTGCTTGATCAACGAGCCCAGCTCGGTTACGTGCTCCGCAGGGCAGATGATGGCATAGGCTGCGCCCGAACCGCGCGAAACCAGCATGGTGGCATCGGTGGAATCCATGCGTACGGCGTCCATACCGGCGAGGGTGTACAGGGTATTCAGGTTCAGGCTGTACCCGTCGCTCCCCAGCAGGGCCACCGCGGCGGTGGGGCGGATGCTTTCCACCGTAAGGGTCTGCCCGTCGGCGAAGGTGTATTGCAGCACACAGCGGCGCGCATAGCCGCCCCGGAATGCCGTATCAAACAAGGTTGTTTTTTGCAGTGTAAGGCTGCTTTTATAAAGCGCCAGCACCGGCTCGCCAAAACGGGTTGCCAGCTCGTTGATATTCACATTGCCCTCGGCCTCTGTGCCGGAGATGGGCACGCGGATCGTTTCCTCCTGCGGGGTGCTTTGCGTCAGCAGTTGATCATCCTCGCCGGGTTCACCGATGAGCAAAAAAAGATAGACGACCGCCAGCGCCAAGATAATGCCGATTACGGTGAGCACCCGTTTGACAATGTGCTTCCACCGCGCGGGCTTTTTTGGCGTGGGATCATCGGTAACAGGCTGTTGCGCAGGCAGGGTGTCGCGGGGCGGCGTGCGCCCGATCACAGGCTTGGCGGGCGGGACGCTGGTGGGCATCCCTGCGGGCGCTTTACGCTGTGAATCCTGCGGCGTTCCCTGCGCAAAATGACGACGGATTTGCAAAAGGTACCTCCTTGGCTACGGCCATCCGGCCGGTTTGCGGCGCTGCTTGCGTTTTGAGGCAGGCGGCGGGCTAAAAGAACGTGCCGAACTCCCCATCCGGTATGGGCCGGGTAAGCCCCAATACACCGGGCCACTGCCCGGTATCCGCGATGATGAAGCCCATCAGCATGCCCATATGGCTATGCAGATGGCGAAACTGCGACAGGATCAGCGTAAAACGCGTCCATTCACAATCCGGCGGTGCTTCCAGCAGCATGGCGTCGGTCAGGGTGGCGTTATAGGCGTTTATTTTCGCCTTTACGCCGTGCAAATAGCGGATCACATCCGCCCGGCTGAGCTGCCGTCCGGAGGGTGCATCCAGATTATGCAGGTCTTTTTCGTGAAACGGGGGCTGCGTATACCGCATGGGGTTGATGTACCATTGGTCCAGCGAGTGGAGCATATGGTATGCGTGCTTCCAGATGGGCATTTCGCAATAGGCGCGGTTCCACAGCTCGTCCGGTACGCAGAAAAGAACGTTTTCCACTTCCCAGAGGGCGCGGGCAGCCGCATCGCGTACCGCATCGGTATAACTGCCGCCGGAGTTTACCGGGATACCGCCTTTTTCCACGGGGGTTATCCTCCCGGCGGTTTGAGTGCAGAGCTTTAGTTCAGCTGCAAGCCCATGGCCGCCATCGCCTGATCAAGATACTGCGTGTTGTTCAGCTGCTGGGCAAAACCCGCGTAGAACGCCTGCATCAGCAGGGAACGCTGCTCGGGCAGAAGCGCCTTGTCCGTTCTGATGGCGGAGAGCATACGTATAGCGGGATCGGCCAGCAGCTTGGGGGCGCGGCTGTCCAGCCCGAAGCCGAAGTAGCGGCGCATATACTTGCTGCTGCCAAACAGGAACAGCTGAATAAACTCGCGCGAGAGCCGCGTGAGATAATGGCGCATGAACGCATCCGCATCCGGCGCTAGGGAGAGGCACTTGGCCAGATCGGGGTGGAAGAACAACTCCGTGCGCATGGCGGCGATTTTATCATCGGACAGTGCATCGGTATCCAGATAGATCATGAGCAGATAGCTCTTGATTACAGAAAAATCAAACACTTTGGGGTTGCGATCGTACAGCCGCCCCAGCATGAGGATTTCTTCGGCAATCGCGAGGCTGTCGGGATGCTCTGTTTGTGCTTTTTCCAGCAACTCGTGTTTTTTGCGCGGGTCTGTGAGGGCGGCGACCTGTTTCAGCACAGCCTCCACCGCTTCGTTTTCCGCTTTTGGTACTGCCAGCGCGCCGCCGCAATACGGGCAGAAGGCGGCTCCACTATCCAGTTCAAGGGGTTTTCCGCAATGCGGGCAGGGTTTCGTACTCATTCAGGGTCCCTCCTAACATCGGTCTTGTGCGGCATCCAGAGTGCGCCGCTCATATCGGCAGGCATACGCCAGTCGCCGCGCGGGCTGAGGCTGATGCTGCCTACCTTGGGTCCGTCCGGTACACAGTTGCGCTTGTACTGCTGGGCAAAGAAGCGGCGGGTGAAGGTGGCAAGCTGCTTATCAATCTTGGCCTCGTCGTACACGCCCGCGAAGGTCTGCATGGCAAAACGCTTCAGGCGGTCGGGTCCGCTGCCGCTGTCCAGCATATGGTAGAGGAAAAAATCGTGCAGGGTATAATCGCCGATAATGTCCTCGGTGCGTTGGTTCAGTTCTCCTTCGGTCACGGGGAGAAGCTCCGGGCTGATGGGGGTATCCAGCACATCGCGGCAAACGGCCTGTACCGCACCGCCGAAATCATGCTCGCTGATGTACTTGACCAGGCTTTTCACCAGCGTTTTGGGCACAGAGCAGTTGACGTTGTACATGCTCATATGGTCGCCGTTATAGGTGGAAAAACCCAGTGCGGCCTCGCTCATATCGCCGGTGCCCAGCACGATGCCGCCTACCTTGTTGGCGTAGTCCATCAATATCTGGGTGCGTTCGCGGGCCTGCGAATTTTCATAGGTCACATCGTGCACGTTTTCATCGTGTGCAATATCGGCAAAATGCTGCCGCACGGCGTCGCCGATGCCGATTTCCAGCGCCGTTACCCCCAGCGCCTCCATGAGCTGATCGGCGTTGGATTTGGTGCGCTTGCCCGTACCCATGCCCGGCATGGTGATGGCGTACAGCCCCGTGCGCGGCAGGGAGAGCATATCCAGCGCGCGCGCGCCGACGAGCAGCGCCAGCGTGCTGTCCAGCCCGCCGGAAACGCCCACGACCAGATGCCCGGAGTGGATAGCGCTCAGGCGCGTAGCGAGGCCAGTACACTGGATGCGCACAATCTCTTCCAGATTCTCGTTTTTCTCGGTTTCGGGCGGCACAAAGGGAAACGGCGCAATGTAGCGCAGCAATTCGCCTTGTTCCGGCTCTGTCTGGGTGGCAAGCGGGATGATCGTCATGGGCTTGGGTGCGCGTTCCACCTGGTGGAAGCTGCCGTTGCGCTGGCGCTGGTAGCGCAGGCGCTGCACATCGATATCCGCTACGGCGCTGTCGCCCGTTAAGGCGAAGCGTTTGCCCTCGGCCAGCGCGCGGCCGTTTTCAAACACGCCGGTATAGCCGCAAAACACCAGATCGCTGGTGCTTTCGCCAAAGCCCGCACCCGCGTAGGCATACCCGGCATATAACCGTCCGCTTTGCTGGCTGAGCAGCTGACGGCGGTAGGCATGCTTGGTTACCAGTGCGTTGCTGGCGCTGGGATTGAGTATCACATCCGCTCCTTCCACCGCGTAGCGGCAGCTGGGGGGGATGGGCGTCCACAAATCCTCGCAAATTTCCACGGCGAAGCTGAAGCCGCCGGTTTCAAACAGCAAATCGGGCGCGAAGGGGCAATGCACCCCGTCCTGATGGAGCACCGGGTCGGCCTGCGTGCCGCAGACGAACCAGCGCGTTTCGTAAAACTCGTTGCCGTTGGGCAGGTACAGCTTGGGTACGATACCCTGCACCTTGCCGCCCTGCAATACCGCCGCGCAGTTAAAAAGCCGGCTGCGCTGGTTAATGGGGAGACCAACGATAACGGCCATATCCCCGGTTTCGGTGGCGAGGGTTTTCAGCGCGGCAAACGCGGCGCGCTGCACCGGCTCGTGCGCCAGCAGATCGCCCAGAGTATAGCCGGTAAGGCACAATTCCGGGAAAACCGCCACCTGTACGCCCTGCGCCTGCAGGGTTTTCATCCTTTGGCGGATTTCCACGATATTCTTTTGCACATCGCCCAAATGCACCGGCAGGCTCGCAGCGGCGACACGGGCAAAATCGCTCGGCATCGGGATGATCCCCTTTCTTGCTAAAACCCGGCCTGCACAGCCGGCTTGCACCGGATTGCGGCGTAAACACGGCGGTACTTGGGGCCGGTATCCGCGGGCACGGCCCGCGAGGGGCTTATGCCATTGCGCTTTTCCTGTATAGGCGGGCGCGCAATGGTGGGAAAGGCCGTATTACGGCACTTTGATGAGCATGGTTTTCTGGTCGTCCATTTCCACCTGCAAAAGTCCGTCTTTTTCCAGCGCTTTGAGCACATCGCTGAAACGCTTGTAGCCCAGCGCGCGCTCGGCAAAATCCGGGTAGGAGGATTGGATGTCCGCCTTGAGGATGCTGGGGTTGATGCGGTCAAACCCATCCTCTTTGTAGCGCTGCAATTGCTCGCGGAAAGCGTCCTTCCAGTTGTCCTTGGTAATCTTGGGGGCGGCGGGCTCTTTGGCGGGCGTGCCCAGCGATACCATGACGTTGAAATTATCGTTGCGGATGCGCAGGTTGCCGTACGTTTTCATCAGCTTATCCAAAAGCTTTAAAAACGTGGTGCAGCCAAACGCCTTTTCGTTAAAGTCCGGACGCAGGCGCAACAGGATGCCTTTGAGCTCGCTGGCATACAGCTCGTCCTTATCGGTCTGCTCGTCCAAAATATTTTCAATCAGTTTATTCAGTTCCTGCTCGTCCAGCGGCTCTTTATCGGCGGCTGCGGATTTCTTTTTGCTTTCCGGTTTCCGGGCGCGGCCGCTGACGTTTTCCAGAAATTGAAACTCGTTGCAGGCGTTGATAAAAATATTGCTGGCGGCTTCGCTGCGGCTGATGCCCAGCACAAACTTGCCCATGCTTTTCAGCCGGCCGACCAGCGGGGTATAATCGCTGTCGCCGGACACGATGCAAAAGCTGTTGATGAGCGGGTTGGTGTAGGCTACCTCCAGCGCGTCGATTACCAGCAGGATATCGGCGTTGTTTTTCTGGCTGATGCCGTAGCGCAGGCTGGGCACGACCGTAAAGGTGTTGCTGAGCAGCACCTCTTTCAAGTCGCTGTACTGGTCGGTATAGCCGTATACCTTGCCCAGCAGGATGTCGCCGCGGATTTTTACCTTTTCAAGAACGTTGAGCAGGGTGGATACCTTGGCACCGCAGTTTTCCAGGTCTACAAATAAAGCGAATTTCGCTGTTTCCAGGGGGAATCTCCTCTTTCATATGGTCGTATCGTAAAGTGCAAAGTTGCGTGTAAAAGGGTTTTACCAGCGTGATGCTGTTTTGCTAAGCGTTTTTGGGAAATAGCAGGGTTCAGTATAAGCCAATGCAAGAACGTCCGCGCCTGCGGACGGAAACGGGCTTATGTACGCTTATATGCGGAAGGTGAATTTATCACCGCGAATCCATTGCCGGCTGGTGTGCAGGGGCCGGTCGTGCTGGTCGAACACAATTTCATCCAGCAAGAGCAGCGCCTCTCCGGGCGCGGTGCCCAGATAGCGGCTGACGGCAGGCGTGCTGTGCCCCAGCGATATATCGTGTATCGCGCGGCTGGGGATTAACCCGTGTGCCTGCAAAAGCCCGTACAGCGACCCGGTCAGCGTTTCGTACTCCAAAAAGGAGAGCGAGGTGGGGAAGCGGTTATACTCCAGCATTACCGGCTCGTCATCGCACAGGCGCAGACGGCAGATTTCAATGATCTGCTCATTCTCGCCAAGGTTCAGGCGTTTACGGTCCTCCGGCGCGGCGGGCTCGCGGCGGCAATCGATTATGCGGCTGGCGGCGCTGCGCCCCATAGCCGTACAAGCGTCCGAAAAGCTGGTAATGTGACCCAGATCACGCGTTAAGCGGGCACTGGCCACATAGGTGCCTTTGCCCTGCCTGCGCACCAGCAGCCCTTCCTGCACCAGATCCAGCAAAGCCTTGCGTACAGTCACCCGGCTTACGCCGTATGTCTGGCAAAGCGTCTGCTCGCTGGGTATGCGTCCGCCGGCGGGATACACGCCCGCCATAATATCATCTTTTAAGTGCCGCATCAGTTGTTGATACAGCGGGTTGGAGCTTCCTTTTTCCAAAGCTGCGTCCGTCATACGTTCACCTCCCGGCAACCAGATACAGTATACCGTAAAAGTTGCGAAACGGCAACGCAAACGCCGTATAAACCTATATTTGGGCCGCAGTCAGCGCGCCGGACTATTCCATAAAGGAGACAAGGATGTCTGTATCGTAGGAAAATTGATAAATATCATTGATCACGCCCGCAGGCATCTCCAGCACGATAGGCGCTAATTTCAGGATCATCGTAGGCATCAGCCGCGCCTTGTATTCCTCCAGGAACGTCTCGTTGAGGTTGAAGAAATCGCTTTGCTCGTAGGTGCCTTCTTTAAATACGCTCTTATCCACGGTGGAAAGCGTACCGCTGAAATCCAGCGAAAGCGCGGGTAGCATCGTCTCGGGATGAATCCAATCCACATGCAAATCCAGCGCGTAAGGTTTTTCGGCTGCGTCGCGCGTCCAGTTAAAATCAAACATCAGGGGCTGTACTTCCTGTGTAAAGGTATAACCGGAGGCGGTCAGGGTCAGGTTGCCCTCGCCGCCGAGGTCGCCCTCGCAGGGCATGCCTGTGCCCTCGGCCGTCAGGACGATTGCGTCCTCGCCGTCCAACGCTACGGTCAGCGTAGCCGAAAGCGCCGCGCCCACATCCTGCGGCGTCCAGGCATAATCAAACGTGACGCTGTAGCCTTCGGAGGTCGGCAGGGTAAGGGTAAAGGCGTTGGCGTCGCCGTCCACATGCTTTTCAAACAGCACCTGATCGCCGATGGAAACGGTCATGCCCTCGGCGCTCTGGGTAACGACCATATCCAGCTCGTCCGGATCGGCGGCTTCCAGTTCGTATTCGAGATTGCCCAGCATATCCAGCGTCATATCGCTGGCGTACAGATCGGTCAGCAGGCAGGTGAAGAAATAGTAAGCGCGGTACAGATCGTTATCGTCGTTGACGATCAAATCCAGCGTTTCGCTCAACTCGTACAAATCTGCATAGGGGACGGTGTAGGTGATGCTGCCGTCAGGCTGTTCGCCATTGGCAACGAAAATGCCGGTGGGGCCGTCCGCGCCGCCGATAATGGCGATGCTGGCGGCTTCGTTTGGGGTGCCGCCGTCATCGGCAGTTACGCCGGCGGTGCCGGATGATGCCGATGCGTCACTGTTCACGGCTGCTGCGGTGTTTGCTGCCGCGCTTGCCAGCGCCTCGGCCTTGGCGTTTTCCAGCGTTTCCACTACGGGGGTGTAATAGCTGTCGCCGATCCAGTAGGCCGCGTCGGGGTACATCAGCAGCGCCAGGTACTGCGTGGGCAGTTCCATATAGTAGTACGGCTTGAGCATGAACTCCAGAAAATTGTGCATCTGGAAGAACAACGTCTCATCGTTAAAGGCGGGGGAGGAAAGGTAGCGGTAGCTGTGGTAGCCGTCGTACACAAACGGTATTTGTTCTTCGCCGTTCAGGTTGAGCGCACCGTTCAGGTACACGCGGCTGTTGGGCGTGAACATTGCCAGCGAATCCATGGCGCCGCTTACGCTGAGCTTTTGCAAAAAGGTTTCCCAGTCTGTCAGGTGCGCGCTGCTGCCGGCGGGAAAACCGTCCGCGTGCAGCGATAGGTTCAGCGAAAAATCCGTATGGGTTACTTCGCCATCGGGTAAATACGTATCCGCCAAAGACGCGGCAGGCAACGCAAACAGGCAAAACGCCAACAGAACTGCGAAGGAACGGGACCAGATGGATCGCTTCATGGGAAAACCTCCTTTATCGCATAGGGCGACATACAACTGTACAACGGTTATCCTTGGCAAATTCCTGCCAACGACACGAATTTATTCGGTTCTGGCGCGGGCGGCGGCACGGGCGCGGTCCTGATGGCTCAATTCGCGCTTGCGCATACGCAGGCTTTTGGGTGTAACCTCCAAAAGCTCGTCGTCGTCAATAAACTCCAGACATTCTTCCAGCGTCATGGGGTGGATGCCCACCAACCGGAGGCTGTCCTCGCTGGAGCTGGCGTTGCGCATGTTGGTAACGTGCTTCTGCTTGCATACGTTCACCACCAGATCGTCCGGCCGGGCGTTCTGGCCGCAGATCATGCCCTTATAGACGGGGGTCTGCGGGGTGATGAACAGCGTGCCGCGCTCCTGCGTGTTGAAAAGCCCGTAGCTGGTGGCCTCGCCGGTTTCAAAGCAGACCAGCGCGCCCACGTTGCGGTGGGGAATATCGCCCTTTACGGGCTCGTAACGCTCGAACACGGCGCTCATGATGCCTTCGCCGCGCGTATCGGTCATAAATTCGCTGCGGTAGCCGAACAGCCCGCGCGAGGGAATGAGAAACTCCAGCCGTACGCGTTCCAGCCCGTGCATGCTTTCCAGCGTGCCGCGGCGGCGGCCGATTTTTTCGATTACAGCGCCTGCGTAGGCCTGCGGTACGTCCGCAACCATGCGCTCGACCGGCTCGTACTTTTTGCCTTCGATTTCGCGGTAGATCACCTGCGGTTTGCTCACCTGGAATTCGTACCCCTGACGGCGCATGTTTTCAATAAGGATGCTCAGGTGCAATTCGCCGCGGCCGCGCACCTCGAAGGCGTCGGGGCTGTCGGTCTCATTCACGCGCAGGCTTACGTCGGTTTGCAGCTCTTTGAGCAGGCCGAGGGCGCGCAGGTGGCGGCTGGTCACATAGTCGCCCTCGCGCCCGGCAAAGGGGCTGTTGTTGACGCTGAAGGTCATGGTTACAGTCGGCTCGGTAATGCTGACAAACGGCAGCGCTTCCACCGCTTGCGGGTCGCACACCGTATCGCCGATCTGAATATCCTCCAGACCACTCATGGCAACGATGTCGCCCATGGAGGCGCTTTCAGCGGGCACGCGCTTGAGGCCGTCGAAGGTGAACAGGCTCGTCAGGCGCAGCGGCTGGCTGACGGTTTTGGTGTTGTTGTTGGTTTTGACCACGCTCATGTTGGTCACCAGCGTGCCGCGGTTGATGCGGCCAATACCGATGCGGCCCACGTACTCGTTATAGTCGATCGTGGAAACCAGCACCTGCGCGGGGCCCTCCATATCGCCTTCGGGCGCAGGAATGTGCTCCAGAATGGTTTCAAACAGCGGCACAAGATCATCGCCCGGCTTATCCATATCCAGCGTGGCGGTGCCTTCGCGGGCGGAAGCGTACACAATGGGGCGGTCCAACGCCGTCTCGTCCGCGCCCAGATCGATAAACAGATCCAGCACCTCGTCCACCACTTCATCGCAGCGGGCATCCGGGCGGTCCATTTTATTGATGACGACGATAACGGGCAGCTTCAGCCCCAGCGCCTTTTGCAGCACGAAGCGGGTCTGCGGCATGGGGCCTTCAAAGCTGTCCACCAGCAAAAGCACGCCGTCTACCATTTTCAGCACGCGCTCCACCTCGCCGCCGAAATCGGCATGGCCCGGTGTATCCACAATGTTGATTTTGGTGTCGTTGTAATGCACGGCGGTGTTCTTGGCTAAAATGGTAATGCCGCGCTCGCGCTCAATATCGTTGGAGTCCATTACGCGGTCGACCACCTGCTGGTTTTCGCGGTACGCGCCGCCCTGCTTGAGCATTTTATCCACCAGCGTGGTTTTGCCGTGGTCAACGTGGGCAATAATGGCAATGTTACGGATATCGTTACGAATCATTCGATTCATACTTCCTTTCTTTTTCCCCAAACGGGGTTTGCGTAAGCGCGCGGCTTACTCGTACACCACACGGCTGGCGGTTTCGGCGAGGGTGAGCCCCTCGTTGTTCTCCGTCGCCAGGCGGATGGACCATTCGTTTTCAAACAGCAGCACGTCGCGTCCGTCGCCGTCTTTGGCGCGTCCGCTGGTGGAGGTGAGCTTGAGCTTATCTACCGGCATAGGGCTACTTGTAACCCAGCGCACAAAGCGGAAGGAAAGCGTATCCATCAGCATGTTTACGCCGTATTCCGCGTTTAGCCGGTGGGTGAGCACATCAAACTGCAGCATACCCACCACGCCGCAAAGCAGCTCCTCAAACCCGGTCTCGTTGCGGTTAAATAGCTGTATGGCGCCCTCTTCGGCAAGCTGTGTAACGCCCTTTAAAAATTGCTTGCGCTTCATGCTGTCCTCCGGGCGAATGCGGGCAAAATGCTCCGGCGCAAACACCGGTATGGAGCTGAAGTGCAGCTTGGGCCCATCGGAAAGCGTATCGCCCAGATGGAAAAAACCGGGGTCGAACAGCCCGACGATGTCGCCCGCATAGGCGGTTTGCACGGCTTCGCGCTCGTTGGCCATAAACTGCTGGGGCTGCTTGAGCTGAATGTTTTTCTCATCCCCGCTCAGCCACACGTTCATGTCCTTTTTAAACTCGCCGGAGACCACGCGGATAAACGCCAGCCGGTCGCGGTGCGCAGGGTTCATGTTCGCCTGTATCTTGAACACGAAACCGCTGAAAAAATCGCTCTGCGGGGTCACCTCGCCCAGATCGCTCTTGCGGGAGAGCGGCGGGGGCGTAATATCCAAAAACGATTCCAAAAACGGCTCCACGCCGAAGTTGGTAATGGCCGAGCCGAAGAACATGGGCGTAAGCTGCCCGCTGAGCACCGCCTGCAGGTCAAACGGATCGCCCGCCACATCCAATAGCTCAATCTCGTCTTTAAGGCGGCTCAGGTAATGGCCCGCCAACTGCTTTTCTGCATCGGGAGAATCCAGCGGAATCACGGTTTCCTCGGCGCGGCGCGAGCCATGTTCGCCCCCGCTGAACAGGTTGATTTCGGCGGAATTGCGCAGGTATACGCCCTGAAAATCCCCGTCAACGCCGATGGGCCAGTTCATGGGGCAGGTGCGGATGCCCAGTACATTTTCGATGTCCTCCATCAGGGCAAAGGGGTCTTTGGCGGCGCGGTCCATTTTATTGACGAACGTAAAAATGGGAATGCCGCGCATACGGCAAACTTTAAACAGTTTGATGGTTTGGGCTTCCACGCCCTTGGCCGCGTCAATGAGCATCACGGCCGCGTCCGCGGCGACCAGTACGCGGTACGTATCCTCGCTGAAATCCTGGTGGCCCGGGGTATCCAGTATGTTGATTTTGAAGCCGTTATAGCTAAACTGCATTGCACTGGAGGTAACGCTGATTCCGCGCTGCTTCTCAATATCCATCCAGTCGCTGGTGGCGTGGCGTTCGGCCTTGCGGGCCTTTACGCTGCCGGCCTGCCGTATAGCGCCGCTGTAGAGCAGCAGCTTTTCGGTAAGGGTGGTTTTGCCCGCATCAGGATGGCTGATGATGGCGAACGTACGGCGCTGCTCGATCTGCGCCTGATGAATTCGGGTGGTGGATAATTGGGTCATGCCGATTGTTGCCTCCGCTTCGGTGGGTAAAATGGGTGTCCAAACAAAATATTGTACAATGGTAAAACGGAAGCTGTCAAGCACGGAAACGATTGTGCCAGCGTAGGTGCCGCGGTTTGGGAAAAAAGCGGGTAAAGGATGTGTAAAATAGCGCAAAACATACCGGATGGGGCATCGGGTGTCTGGAGGCTGCCCTGTTCCTCACGGAAAATGGCGCGCAGGAAACGGGCGGGGTGCGCACCGGTAAGGACACGCTGCCCGGCTTGCCAAGGCGGATGGATTATGCTAAGATAGCCCCAACAAGCCCGCATAATGAACGGTGTGTTTTTTTATCCGGGAACGAAAACGTTTTCATTGGGAGGATTACCATGCAATACGGCTATTTCGACGAGCAAAAACGCGAATACGTTATCACCCGTCCGGATACGCCCGCCCCGTGGGCGAACTACTTGGGCAGCCCGGCGTACGGCGCGATCATCTCGGTTAACGCGGGCGGGTACAGCTTTGTCAAATCCGGCGCGGCAGGGCGCATTCTGCGCTACACCTTCAACCAGTTTGACGAGCCGGGCCGCTACCTGTACCTGCGCGATGAGGCAAGCGGGGATTACTGGTCGGCCACGTGGAAGCCGGTCGCCAAGCCGCTTGCGCAGTACCACACGGTATGCCGCCACGGCACGGCGTATACCGTGTTTGAAAGCGAGTACGCGGGCATACGCACGCAGGCGCTGTATTACGTGCCCATGGACGCGGAGCACGAGGTGTGGCGGCTGACGGTGGAAAACGCGGGCGATGCGCCGCGCACCCTGTCGGCGTACGGCTATTGCGAGTTTACCAACGATAACAATTACGAGCAGGATTTGGTGAATTTGCAGTATACGCAGTTCATCAGCCGCACAGAGGATTGCGGTGATTACATTTTGCACCGCAGTAACGAGTACTGGGAGCGCCGTGAGGATGGCACCAACGGGCGGGAGCGTTTCTTCGGGCTGGCGGGGGCGAAGGTTTCCGACTGCACCGGCAGCCGCGAAGGGTTCCTCGGCCGCAGCCGGTTTGACGCGCCCAAGGCGGTCGTGGACGGGCGCTGCGACGGCAGCCAATGCTACAACGGCAACCCCTGCGGCGCACTGCGCGCCTCCCTGACGCTTGCACCCGGCGAAAAGCGCACGCTGGTGTTTTTGCTGGGGCAAAAAACGCAGGCGCAGGCGCGCGCTCTGCTGGACGCGTACGCCGCCGCGCCGGAAGATACCACGGCCGAAGAGCTTTCCGCGCTGCAAACCTACTGGCACGGCAAGCTAAGCCGCCTGCACGTGCAAACGCCGGATGAACACTTTAACGCCATGGTCAACACGTGGAACGCTTTCCAATGCTTTACCACCGTGGTGTGGAGCCGCGCGGCTTCGCTTACCTACTGCGGACAGCGCAACGGCTACGGCTACCGCGATACCGTGCAGGATATTCAGGGCATTATCCACTTGGACCCGGCGCTGGCTAAGCAGCGTATAACCTTTATGCTTTCGGCGCAGGTACACCACGGCGCGGGGCTGCCGCTGGTAAAATACACCCACAACCCCGGCCATGAGGATACCCCGGAGCAGGAAAGCTACGTAAAGGAAACGGGGCACCCGCATTACCGTGCGGACGATGCGCTGTGGCTGTTCCCGACGGTGTACAAGTACATCGCCGAAACCGGCGATACCGGCTACCTTACGCAGGTCATTCCCTATGCCGACCGTGAGGAGGGTACGGTGCTGGAACATTTGCGGCGCGCCATCCAGTTCAGCATGACGCACCTTGGCCCCCACGGGATGCCTGCCGGGCTTCACGCCGACTGGAACGATTGCCTGCGGCTGGGCGAAAAGGGCGAAAGCACGTTTGTCGCCTTCCAGCTGTATTACGCCATGCGGCTGCTGATGGAGCTGGACGCAGGCGATACGGCGTACTGCGCCTACCTGCAAACAGAAAGCGAAAAGCTGCTTACCGTGCTCAACGGCGAATGCTTTGAGGGCGACCGCTTTGTACGCGGCTTTACCGAAGATGGCGCGGTGATCGGCAGCAAAGCCGATGCGGAAGCCTCCATGTGGCTCAATCCGCAAAGCTGGGCGGTTATCAGCGGCGGAGCGACGGGGGCGCAGGCCGATACGATTTTGCAAACGGCGCACGACCTGCTCAACACCCCCTGCGGCTTGCAGGTGATGCACCCCTCCTACCGCTATGAGGCGTTCGATGGCGCGCGGATGCTGCTGTTTAACCCCGGCACCAAGGAAAACGGCGGTATCTTCTGCCAGCCGCAGGGATGGGCGATTCTGGCCGAAGCATTGCAGGGGCATGGCGAGCGCGCCTTTGCCTACTTTGCCGAATCTTCACCCGCCAGCTTCAACGACCGCGCCGATCTGCGCGTGATTGAACCCTACGTGCATGGGCAGTTTATCGAGGGCGCGGAAAGCCCCCATCTCGGGCGCGCGCACGTGCACTGGCTTACCGGTACGGCGACGACGGTCATGGTCGGCTGCGTGGAGGGCATCCTCGGTCTGCGCCCCACCCCGGAAGGGCTGCTGGTATCTCCTTCGATTCCGGCAGCGTGGGACGGCTTTACCATGCGCAAGGTATTTCGCGGCAAAACCATCTTGGTCACCGTGGATAACGCGGCGCACCGGGAAAGCGGCGTGCGCGGGCTGACGCTCAACGGCAAGGCGCACCCCGTGGGCGTAATCCGCGAGGACGAGCTGCTGGCGGAAAACGAACTGATTGTTACGTTGTAATGCTTTCCTGTATAGAATAGTACGCGCCCCGTTTCCGCAAGGAACGGGGCTTCAGCTTGCTGAAAAAGACCCATCTGCGTTGTCAACTTTGAGCAAGCTGCGCTCGGGTGTTTTGTGCATGGGTAAGCTCATTCTAAAGCCACCCTTGTTTCCTGACATCTACGCTTCTTAGCATGCTGCGCTCGGCATTGCTCGTATTGGAAATAGCATTCTCAGGCCATTTTTGCTTTCCGGTATTTTGAGCTTTTATGAGTGGATTGGCAATGGCCTGTAAAATGAGATTTTATAAAAACACTCTCTATGGTGGAAAAGGTGTTTTCAATCGCTAAATGTTGGGTATGTCAAACATAAATCTTATTATAAAGGAGCGATTGTGATGCCTTGCACAGTACAGGTGACCGGCGGCCACATGGAACAAAGCGAGATCGACGCTTATATTGCCCGCGCGACGAACAAATACGGACGGGAGCCCAAGCACATCGATATGAAGGTGGATGGCGACGAAGTAGAGCTGCATTACGCCTTTGCTGCCCAGCCCTTCCACCGCATCCGCCGGATTACCGGGTATCTGGTGGGAACGCTGGATCGCTTTAACAATGGCAAGCGCGCCGAGGAACGCGACCGCGTAAAGCACGGCGTGTAAAAAACGCTGTTGGGCGTGGAAAAATCATCCTCCGGCCTTGACAAGGGGCGCTTGGGATGCGGTATACTGGAAAAAAGAGGAATCTTACGCGATAGCCCGCGCTTTTTTGCGTAGGCGGAAAGGAACCGGTATGGAGGATTTTCGTTTTTATGCGCCCACGTATTTCTGCTTTGGCAAGGACAGTGAGCAAAGCATCGGCGAGCTGGTAAAACGCTTCGGCGGCCACAAGGTGCTGCTGCATTATGGCGGTGGCTCTGTGAAGCGCAACGGGGTATATGACCGGGTGGTCGCATCGCTCCGGGCGGAGCAGGTGCCCTTTGTGGAGCTGTCCGGCGTGCAGCCAAACCCCCGCAGCGGGCTGGTATACGAAGGCATTGAACTGTGCCGCCGGGAGGGGATTGATTTTATCCTCGCGGTCGGCGGCGGCAGCGCCATCGATTCCGCCAAGGCCATTGCCGCGGGTGTGCCCTACGACGGGGATTTTTGGGATTATTACAGCACCGGCAAAACGGTGGACGAAGCTCTGCCGGTCGGCACGGTGCTGACTATCGCGGCTGCGGGCAGCGAAGGCTCGCCCGATTCCGTGATCACCCATGAGCAGGGCATGTTCAAGCGCGGCGCGACGGGCGAAGCCATGCGGCCGAAATTCTCCATTTTAAACCCCGAATCGACCCAATCGCTGCCCGCCTACCAGACGGCGTGCGGCATTACGGACATTATGGCGCATGTATGCGAGCGGTACTTTACCAATACCCCCGATGTGGAAACCACCGACCGCCTTTGCGAAGGCGTGCTGAAGGCCGTAATTGAGGAAGCGCCCAAGGTAATCCATAACCTGAATGATTATCAGGCGCGCGCCAACATTATGTGGGCGGGCATGGTGGCGCACAATAACATTGTGGGCGTAGGCCGCGCGCAGGACTGGAACAGCCACCGCATTGAGCACGAGCTTTCCGCCCTGTATGATGTGGCGCACGGCGCGGGCCTTGCGGTGATTATGCCTTCGTGGATGAAGCATGTGATGACCCACGATGTAAACCGTTTTGCGCAGTTTGCGGTGCGTGTGTGGGGGTGCGATATGAACTTTGCGCATCCCGAAATCACCGCGGCGGAGGGCATCGCCCGGTTCCGCGCCTTCCTCACCTCCATCGGCATGCCCGCTACTTTTGCTGAGATCGGCGCGAGGGAAGAGGACATTCCCCAGCTGGTATCGCACCTGTTCGAGGCCGAAGCCGAGCCGCTGCCAGGCTTTATGCGGCTTTCGCGGGAGGATGTAACGGCAATTTACCATCTGGCGCTGTAAGGCGGCGGGGGACGATTCGCGTTTCGGTCAACTTTGGTTGACGATGAAGCGGAACACGGATCAATCTTCAAAAACCCGCTGCCAGAAAATCAAGCGGTCTCGGGTTTATCCCGAGGAATAAAGCTTTCATGGCACAAGGGAAGCAAAACAATTACAAAAGGCTATGTTTTCAAGGGGAAACATAGCCTTTTTAATGTTTTATGTTTATATTGTTTCACCGGGCTGCGCCGATTGCAAAATGCGTAAACACAAATAGGTAAGGTAGGGGGACGGGGCTTTTTTCTGCCCGAAATCCCACGCTTTCAGCTTCAGGTAAACCGATTCGGGGGTGAACATGCCGTTTGCATCCTGCTTATCGCGGAGGATGGCGAGCATTTCGGCAAAACGCGGGTCGCTGCGTGCGGCGGGGTAGCGGCTGAGCACCCCGGTAACGCTGACAATATCGTACCACAGCGGCGGCGCTTTGAGCTTGCGGAAATCCTTACCCATGTAAAACATATAGGGGTGCTGCGCAAGGCTGTTTTCCCACAGCGCAAGCAGCGCGTTTACGGCGTTTTGGGCGGCAGGGGTATCCCGGTAGGCGGGCAGGTAGGAAAGCAGATCGGCCATAATCAGCGTTGCGTATGGGCAGCAATCGTCCTTGCGGCCCGGGCCGCGAAACTTGCCCAGTACCGGCGAAACAGCGCAGGGGTAGCCGTTGTCCCGCACCAGCGCGGTCAGGGTTTGTACGCCCGGCAGTATCTGCGATTCATCCACCCCGGCCAGTACCAGCGCCTTCAGCAGCAGCGGCGCATCACACAAGCACCAGCTGTACATATCCGTGCCTGTGCCGCCAAAGTGCACGGGGAAGTTGCACAGCGATTGGTACACGCCTTGTTCGTCCTTCTGGCTGAGGATGGCGTCCACCGCCGTGCGAATCTCGGGCACGCCGGTATCCAGCCCCAAATCCAGCAAAAACAACAGCTTGTGAACCGGCAGGGCCGCGTTTTTATGGTTACTGACCAGAATACTGTGGTAATGGGCAACATCGGTTAAAAAGCTTTGTATCTTCTCATCGGCAAGCGCTTCATTGCGCAGCGCGGTCAGCTCCGTTTTGGGCTGGCGGAGCAGGTTTAGGCGAATTGCGTATTGCAGCCATGGCTCGCTCTGGGCAAGCAGCTGTTGATATTCCATTTCGGCACCTCCGTAGCGGGCAAGGGAACGGGCAGGCAGAGGGAGGTTGGGCTTTTCAATTGTGCGGAGTACGCGCCCTAGTGCGGGTATGCGGCGCTTTACAAGCATGTTATGAACGGATTATACCATGGGGTAAACAGGCGAAGCAACATTGCGCACGGGCGGGGGGCAGCACGCAGGGCGGCGCTGCTGTTCCTTATGGGAATAGAAAGTTGGGAGAACAATTACCCGCAAGGTGCCTGGAAAAAGACAGCGCATGTGAAAGCGGATTGCCGCGGATGGCTTGGGCGGGGAACCCTCACGCCATAGCCGCTGCGAATACCGGGCAAACAAAAAGCCGGAGGGGTTCGTAGGAACCCTTCCGGCTGGCAAGACGGCCCGCAATGCGGCGGCCCTGCAATTTTTATTTTGCGTATTCCGAGGCGCGGGTTTCGCGGATTACGTTCACGCGAATCTGGCCCGGATACTCCAGTTCTTTTTCGATGCGCTTGGCGATGTCCTTGGCGAGCACCTTGGTGCCTTCGTCGGTCACATCGTCGGGCTTCACCATAATGCGTACCTCGCGGCCGCTCTGGATGGCGAAGCACTTATCTACACCCTGGAAGGAGTTGGCGATCTCTTCCAGCTTCTCCAGACGCTTGATGTAGTTTTCCAGGCTCTCGCGGCGTGCGCCCGGGCGCGCGGCGCTGATGGCATCGGCAGCCTGCACCAGCACGGCTTCGATGGTCTGGGGCTCCACATCATTATGATGCGCCAGAATCGCGTGGATAACATCCGGGCTTTCGTGGTACTTGCGTGCCAGCTCGCCGCCCAGCGTAACGTGTGTGCCTTCGGCTTCGTGGTCAACAGCCTTGCCGATGTCGTGCAGGAGGCCTGCGCGCTTGGCAAGCGCCACATCCGCGCCCAGCTCCGCCGCCATGATGCCCGCCAGATGGCTGACCTCAATGGAGTGCTTCAGCACGTTCTGGCCGTAGCTGGTACGGTAGCGCAGACGGCCAAGGAGTTTGACCAGCTCGTGGTGGATGCCGTGCTGATGCGTTTCAAACACAGCCTGATCGCCGGCTTCGCGCATCTGGGTATCCACTTCTTTTTTAGCCTTCTCCACCATTTCCTCAATGCGGGCGGGGTGGATGCGGCCGTCCACAATCAGCTTTTCAACGGCGATACGGGCGATTTCGCGGCGTACCGGATCAAACGCGCTGACGATAACAGCTTCGGGCGTATCGTCGATAATCAAATCTACGCCGGTTGCGGTTTCCAGCGCGCGGATGTTGCGGCCTTCACGGCCGATGATGCGGCCCTTCATATCGTCGTTGGGCAGGGTGATCACAGATACGGTGCTTTCGGCCACATGGTCGGCCGCGCAGCGCTGTATGGCAAGCGCAATGATGTTGCGGGCTTTCTTTTCGCCCTCTTCACGCGCTTTGGATTCGATTTCACGCACCGAGGCGGCCGCGTCGTGATACGCTTCCTTCTGGATGCGGCTCACCAGCATCTGGCAGGCTTCATCCTGCGTCATCCCGGCGATGCGCTCCAGTTCCTCGTCCTGTTTATGGCTCTTGTCTTCCAGCATTTTTTCGGCCTTTTGCAGCTGGCCTGCACGGCTGTTAAGCTGGTTTTCGCGGTTTTCCAACGAGTCCATCTTTTTATCCAGCGTTTCTTCCCGCTGGATAATGCGGCGTTCGCTGCGCTGCACTTCGGCGCGGCGGTCGCGGCACTCACGGTCAAGCTCGGTCTTCAGGCGCAGTACTTCTTCCTTGGCTTCCAAAATGGTTTCTTTTTTCTTTTCGTCCGCTTTGCGCATGGCGTCGTCCAGCAGATTGCGGGCGTATTCTTCCGTACGGCCGATTTTCTTTTCGGATGCCTGCTTACGGTAGGCGTAGCCGCCCAGTATACCGATTAACGCTGTGAAAAGCGCAATCAATATGGCGATAATGGGACTCATTGTTTTCGCTCCCTCTGTGTTTTTTCCGTCTAAATTTCGTATCTTTGGGGCGGATGGCCGGGGCTGCGGCGATATACAGAAAAAGCCCCCGGGAACACACCCGCGCGGCTGCTGTATTTTCATATTCCAAGAATGGCGACATGGCTTTGGCTCCGACACATATGGGGCGCGCCGATACAATGGCACAACGAAACGATGCGCGACAGCACAGGCGTCATCGACGCTCAAAACAATATACAATCTACAACAGGGGCAATCCACCGCCTGCGTAAAAATCCGCCGCCGGTAACCCGGCACGCCGACAGGCAAAGGGGCCTGTAAGTGTTGCGGAGAAGCCGATTCGTGGAAATCTATTCCAATAACAGCTGGGGCGTCTCGTTCGGGAGATAAACCCCAATCAGCCGACGGTAACATTGTATACGGCTGGTGCCTGTTTGTCAAGAGAAGGACAAAAAGGCACCAGAAGACCTAAATCCATTGTAAAATTTACGCAAAAACCGCTTTTAAACGGTTAAAAATCATCGATTTTCGGCAGGCGGTTCGGCTGCGTATACGGCGCTGTCCTCCGGTTCCTCGTTGCGGGTCAGGTGCCCCTTGCCGCGGTTAAACTTGCGCAGTACCGGCACGGCGAAAACCAGCCCCATGGCGAAGTACACAAACATCATCGTAACGCGGTTGAGCAGCGACGCGGCCACCCCTTCGGAAAACAGCGCGCCCAGCGCAAGGGTGGCAACGCCCATCACGCTTTCGCGCAGGCCCACATTGCCCGGCACGACCGCCACGACGCTGGCCAGCCACGAAACGCTGGAGTAAAAAAGCGCTTCATATAAAGTAATGGGCAGCCCCGCGGCGTTGAAACAAACCATGTTGATGAACAGCCGCACCAGATTGCTGCCCGTCATGCACAGCAGCAGCCGCCATAAAAGCCCGCGGTTACGGATGAGCGCGTTGAAGCCTACAATCACGTCGCTGACGAGCTTGTATTTTTCCAGCCGCGCGCGCAGCTTGCTTTCCGCCCGCACGGACAGCCACAGGAAAAACAAAAGCCCCGCGGTGCCTACGGCCAGAATGGTCCACAGCAAAGCGGGCCAAACGCCGTCGATCAGCCCCATGCAAAGCAGTGCGATCAGGATTTGTATAAGCGAAAACGCCACCCCGAATACCGCGTTGCCTGCGGTGATGGCGACGCTCTTGGTGTAGGCCAGCCCTTTGACCCGTTTATAATAGGTAGCCGAGAAAACCAGATCGGCGCGCATGGGCAGCACAAAAGCCATGGAGTTGCTTACGCATACCACGCCCATCCAGTCCGTCAGGCTCAGTTTCAGCCGGAAGGTATTTAAAATCAGCAGATGGTACAGGCTGTTGAGCACGCAGCTCATCAGCCCCAGCCCCAGCAGCGCCGCGATGGTGCTGGGTGACAGTGCCAGCAGCTTGGCCATTTCAACCCTGTGGTGGTAGATATACCAGCTCAGCAGTCCCAGCATCACCAAAAACAAGGCGGTGGATAGGATGTTTTTCCAATTGAGACGGCTGCGTTTTTGCGTTTCGCTCATGGGGTCTCCTTTACCGGCGCGCCTTGCGCGCTCCGTTCGCCCCCAATTATACGGGCGGGGGAGCCGGGCTGTCAAGCGGGCGGCGCGGCGGTATTTCGGCTGTTTTTCAGGGCGTTGCGTGGTTTGCTTTTCGCCCTTTTTTGAGTATAATAGGGCAAACGGAATGAAGAAATGGGGTGCCCGCATGGGCGTGGATACGATTACCAACTACCTACGGGATTTTGACCTGCAGCACCGGGTAATGACGTTTGCAGACAGCAGCGCCACCGTGGAGATGGCAGCGGGCTGCGTGGGCTGCGCACCGGCGCAGATTGCCAAAACCCTTTCGTTTCGCACCAAAGAAGGCGCCATGCTGATTGTGGCGGCGGGCGATGCGAAGATTGATAATGCCAAATACAAGGCGTTGTTTCACCAAAAGGCGGCCATGCTGCCCCGCGACGAGGTGGAAACGCAGCTGGGGCTGAAGGTGGGCGGCGTGTGCCCGTTTGCGGTAGCCGCGCCCGTTTACCTGGATGAGTCCTTAAAACGCTTTGCCACCGTGTACCCCGCCGCGGGCGACGACCACAGCGCCGTTAAACTGTCCCCGGACGAGCTGGAAACCGCCAGTAAAGCCGTGGGCTGGATTGACGTGTGCAAAGGATGGAATGAGGTGTAGCAGATGACCGAGGGCGCGCCCATCGTACGCTTTGAGCATGTGAGCATGCAGTTTCCCGGTGTACTGGCGAACGACGATGTGAGCCTTTCCATTCAAAAAGGCGAGGTTTTCGCGCTGGTGGGGGAAAACGGCGCGGGCAAAAGCACGTTGATGAACCTGCTCTACGGCTTGTTGCACCCGACGCTTGGCGAGATTTTCGTAAACGAAAAGGCGGTAGGTGCGCACCACGATCCCCTGCGCGCCATGGCGATGGGCGTGGGTATGGTGCACCAGCATTTTAAGCTTGTGCCCAGCTTTACCGTGGCGCAGAATATCGCGCTGGGCATGGAGCCCAAACGGCGCGGCGTATTTTACGACCAGAAACGCGTAAACGCCGATATACGCGCCCTGTGCGCGCGCTTTGGCCTGCCGCTGAACCCTGCGGATACCGTGGGGGAGCTTAGCGTGGGTTTGCAGCAGCGCGTGGAAATTTTAAAAGCGCTGCACCGCGGCGCGGAAGTATTGATACTGGACGAACCGACCGCCGTACTCACCCCGCACGAAACGGACGAGCTGTTTGCCGTCATCCGCAAAATTGTGTCGGAAAAGAGCATGACGGTCCTTTTAATTACCCACAAGCTGGGGGAAGTAATGCAGCTGAGCGACCGTGTGGGCGTAATGCGGCGCGGAAAGCTGCTGGGCGTGATGAACACACGGGATACCGACGAGCGCGCTTTGGCCGCCATGATGGTGGGGCGCGACGTGATTTTTGACGAGCTGCGCGAGGGCGAGCCCGGCACACGCGAGGTACTGCGCGTGGAAAACCTTGCCGCGCTGGATGACCGGGGGCTGCCCGCGGTGAAAAATGTAAGCATTACCGTGCACGAAGGCGAAATTGTGGGCGTATGCGGCGTGGAAGGCAACGGCCAGAGCGAGCTGACCGAGTGCATCATGGGCATGCGGGAGCAGGCGGGCGGCAGCGTGAGCCTGAACGGACAGAACATATCCCGGCGCAGCCCGCGCGAGATACGCGCCATGGGCGTAAGCTGGATCCCGGAGGACCGCCTGCGTACGGGGCTGAGCCAGCAGGCGACCGTAACGGAGAATTTGCTGGTCGGCAAGCAGCGCAGGCCGGAGTTCAGCCTGTTCGGCGTACATTACCGGCGCGGCAACGCCAAACGCTACGGGCAGAAGCTGGCGGAGGAGTTCGACATCCGCTCCGGCGGGCTGGAGCTGCCGATGGGGTCGCTCAGCGGCGGCAACATGCAAAAAACCATCCTCGCCCGCGAGTTCAGCTTCGATTCGCCGGTGCTGGTCATCAGCCAGCCGACGCGCGGCGTGGACATCGGCGCGATAGAGTTTATCCACGAAAAAATACTGGAAAAGCGCAACGACGGCTGCGCGATTCTACTGGTCAGTGCGGATTTGGACGAGCTGTTCCGCCTGTCCGACCGGCTGGTGACCCTATACGAGGGGCGCATTACCGGCCGGTTTGCCGCCGGAGAGATTGATAAGCAGCAGATCGGTTATTACATGACCGGCGGGCGGCAAAAGGAGGCGCAGGACGCATGAGTACGGGATTTTTACAAAGCGTTCGCGCGCTGATCGCCTTAAAACCCAAGCAAAAGCTGACCGCGCAATACCTGCTGTCGCTGCTCATCGCGGTGACGCTGGCGTTTTTGGTAGGCGCGGGCATTATGCTGCTATGCGGGTACGACCCGGTTACCTGCTACGCGGCGCTGTTTAAAGGCGCGCTGGGCAAGCCCCGCGCCTTTGGCAATACGCTGGCGAAAACCGTTACCCTGTGCCTTACGGGTCTGGCGATGAGCCTTGCGGCTAAGGCGGGCATTTTCAATGTCGGCGGCGAAGGGCAGCTGTTTCTGGGCGCGTTGGCGGCGGCGGTGGTCGGTGCACAGCTGGACGGCCTGCCCGCGTGGATCATCGTGATTGCCTCGCTGCTGGCGGCGATGGCGGCGGGCGGCGCGTATGCGTGGCTGCCCGGTGTGCTGAAGGTGAAGCTGAAGGTAAACGAGGTGGTTACCACCATCCTGCTTAACTCAGCGGCCATCTACTTCTGCAGTTACATGGCCAACGGCCCGCTGAAAACCGCCGAGCGCGGCATTGCCAGCGGCACGGACAGCATTGCGGCCTATGCGCAGTTCCCCGCGCTGATCCGGTTGAGCAATTTAACGACAGGCGTTTTTTACGCGGCGGCGATCGCGCTTTTCGTATGGTATTTAATGCAGCGCTCCACCATCGGCTTTGAAATGAAAATGACCGGCACCAACCCCCGCTTTGCCCGCTACGGCGGCATCCGCGCGGACAGTCTGGCGCTGTGGGGCATGACGCTGTCCGGCATGATCTGCGGCGTGGTAGGCCTTTTGGAAGTGTTCGGCCTCCAGCACCGGTTTATGACCACCATCAGCAGCGAGTTCTATTTTGACGGGATGCTCGTGGCGATGATTATGCGCTACCAGCCTGTCGGCGTCATATTGATGAGCTTTTTCTTCGCCATTCTCAACATCGGCGGCAGCGCCATGGAACTATCCGCGGGCATCAGCAGCGAGGTTATGCTGATTGTGCAATCAGTAATCATCTTCTTTATGGCGGCGGAGGGCGGCATCAGCGAAATGGCGCGTAACCGCGCGGCGGCGCGCCGGGTGCGCCGCGCCGCACGCAAAGCGCAAAAGGAGGCTGCCGCATGAGTGATATTTTCAACATACTGCTGGTGCAAAACACGCTGCGCACCGCTACCCCCGTGGTGCTGTGCGCGCTGGGCTGCCTGATGACCGATCAGGTGGGGATTATGAACATCGGCGTGGACGGCATGATGCTGATGGGCGCGTTTTTCGCCGTGCTGGGCAGTTACCTGTTTGGCAGCTGGCTTATGGGCATTGCGTTTGTCGTGGTGCTGGGCGTTCTGCTGGGGCTTTTCTACTATGTATTCTCCATTAAATTCAAAAGCGACGAGTTCATCATCGGCGTGGCGCTGAACATCCTCGCGGGCGGGCTTACGGTGTTCCTGCTGCGTACGCTGTTCGGAGTGAAAGGCTCGTTCAGCGGCCCCGGCATTGTGCCGCTGCCGACCATCAACATTCCATGGCTGGCGGCCATCCCGGTAATCGGCCCCATTTTGAGCGGCAATACGCTGCTGGTATACATCAGCTGGATACTGGTGCTGGTAAGCTGGCTGTTTTTGTACAAAACGCCTTTGGGCTTTCACCTGCGCGCCAGCGGCGAAGCGCCCGAGGCGCTGCGGGCCAGCGGCCGCAGCCCCGAGCGGATGAAACGGCTGGCTTCGGTGCTGTGCGGCATACTGGCCACGCTCTCCGGCGCACACCTGAGCCTTGGGTATTTAACCATGTTCTCCGAAAACATGAGCGCCTCCCGCGGGTTCGTAGCCGTGGCGTGCGTTATCTTCGGCGGCGGCAACCCGCCCCGCGTGTTTCTGGCGGCGCTGTTGTTCGGCTTTATCGACGCGCTGGGCATGCGGCTGCAAAAATACATCCCCTCCGATATTACCAGCATGGCGCCCTATGTGGTGACCGTGGTGATGATGGTCGTCGTGGTGATGATGAAGCGTAAAAAGCAGAAGGCGGGGGCGAAGCTGGCGGCCTAAACCGCCGGTTTGCGATGGGCAGATTCCCGCAGGCATAAAGAAACATACAGCGGCGCGCTCTTGACGGAGCCGCGCCGCTGTTTTATAATAGCGGTAGGAAGATTTTGGAGGTGTGTGTTTGTTAACTGTTCCGTAAGGGCACGCGTTACGTATTGATGAATGCAAAGCGACCGCATGATCGCTTATTTACGTAACTCGTTTCATACGGAACTATGACTGCACCCCTATACAATAGGATGATCGCAGGCATAGTGAAGCGCTATGTCTTTTCGTTTGCCGGAAAACGCATCCGGCAATTCTGCTTATCCGTTCTTTGAATGGGCAGACGCCGCCGGACGGCACAACCAAACGGAAAAGACAAATTTCTTCCCTGTGTGAAACAGCGGCCTGTACCCCTGCTCGTGCGTATCATAAAGCCCCGGGCGGGCTTGACACATGAGGAGCGATACCCTTGGATACGAATTTGAAGATGCTGGAATTCCCCGCGATCTTGGAAAAACTGAAGGAATGCGCCATTTCGGACGCGGCGCGGCAGAAGATAGACGAGCTGCGCCCGGCGATGAACGAGGCGGTCTGTTTGCAGCGCATGGCCGAAACGACGGTTGCGCGAAGCATGCTGGATACGTTTGGCGCACCGCCGCTGGTGATGATGCAAAACCTTGCTGAAACCGTCGCGCTCAGCGAAATCGGCGCGATGCTGACGCCTGATCAGCTTTGCGGCGTCGCCCAGTTCGCCACCGCGAGCAGGCGGCTGGCCGCCTATTTGCAGCGGGGCGCGGCGCAATACCCGCAAATTGGCAGCTACGGGCAGGAGTTGACCCCGCTTTGCGATTTGCGCGAGGAGATTGAACGCTGCGTAAACGAAGACAGCGTATACGACGATGCAAGCCCCGCCCTGCGCAGCCTGCGGCGAAAGATGGAGCTGCTGGAAGGGCGGATCAAAGAAAAACTGAACCAGATTCTGCAAAGCCGCAGGCAGTACCTGGCGGATAAGTACATTACCCAGCGCGGCGGGCACTACGTGCTGCCCGTGCAAAAGCGCTACCAAAGCCAGTTTGGCGGCACGGTCATCGAAACCTCCGGCACGGGGGCGACGGTGTTTATGGAACCGCATTCCATCGCGGCGATGCAGGCGGAATACGCTGCCATCGCCGTAGACACGGACGCGGAGGAACGGCGCATTCTCTACACGCTCAGCGCGCTTGTGGCGGAGTATGTAAATCCCATCACCCGCAACCAGAAAACCATGGAAACGCTGGATTTGCTGTTTGCCAAAGCCAAATTGAGCGAGGCGATGAAGGCGCGCGCCGTAGTGATCGGCAGCGAGCGGCGGCTTTCCATCCGCAACGGTCGGCATCCCCTGCTGGCGCCGGAAAGCTGCGTACCGCTGAACCTGACCATGGGGGAGGATACGCGCGGCGTTATCATCACCGGGCCGAACACGGGCGGCAAAACCGTAACGCTGAAAACCGTGGGGCTGCTCTCCGCCATGGCGCAGTGCGGGCTGCACATTCCCTGCGGGGAGGGCAGCTACATCGCCATGCAGGATGGGTACTGGTGCGACATCGGCGACAGCCAGAATATTTCCCAGAACCTTTCCACCTTTTCCGGCCACATGACCAACGTGATTCACATTCTGGAAAGCGCCAGCCCCGACAGCCTCGTGCTGCTGGACGAGCTGGGCAGCGGCACCGACCCGGCCGAGGGCGAGGGTATCGCTGTCGCCGTGCTGGATGAGCTGCGCCGCCGCGGCTGCATGTTTTTGGTAACCACACACTACCCGCAGGTGAAAACCTACGCCGAGGAAACCGCGGAGGTGACCAGCGCGCGCATGGCGTTTGACAGCAGCAGTCTCGCGCCCCTCTACCAACTGGAAATGGGCAAAAGCGGGGAAAGCTGCGCACTGCACATTGCCGGACGCTTGGGGCTTGCGCCGCACCTGCTGGCGCGCGCCCGCCGCGCGGTATACGGCGGTGCGCCGGAGAAAGAAACGCAAGCGCCCCAAAGCAAAGCCCCGCGCAGCAAGCTGGTGCGGCTGGAAGTGAAAAAACCCCAAAAGGATTTGGAAGGCAAGTTTACCATGGGCGACAGCGTGATTGTACTGCCCGAAAAGGAGCCCGGCATCGTCTACAAGCCTGCCGACGAGCAGGGCGACGTGATTGTGCAGGTAAAGGGCGTAAAGCGCAAGGTGCGCCATACCCGTTTGGTGCTGCGCGTGCCTGCCGCCGAGTTGTACCCGCCGGATTATGATTTTTCCGTCATCTTCGATACTGTGGAAAACCGCAAGGCCAGCCGTATCCTCGGCAAACGGTACGATAAGGATGTGGAAATCGTGCGGGAGCAGGAGGAGTTGTATTAGCGCATCGCAGCGCGGCGCAAAGCCATGTCCAAGTCGGGCATGGCTTTGCATTACCAATAAGCCCGGTTTGCGGCAGCAACTATCGGCTTGTAAAAATGCTGCTTACAAAACTGTAAGCTTAGCCCCTTGCCGTGCTGGCCTCATGATAATGTTACCCTCTTGCACAAGCCGCACCGTTCCTGCAAAACAGCACCGAGAATGCGCTAAGCTATACCCGGCTTGGGGTTGGCGCTGCATGCAGTAAGAAGCTGCCGCGCCGCCCCGTAGAGAATGCAAGTATGCCATAGCGGCTTGCGGGGCAAAAACCTTGTATACACTGCTTTGCGTGTGCGTTTGCGGCGCTTGCAAATCCACCCCGAACAAGGTACAATAGCTGGGTAATACAGTTGCGTTTATCTTCATTATTTGTCATCATCCAAAAGGAGGCCATTATGAATTCCTATGTCTTTATGACCGATTCGGATTCCGACCTGCCGTATCAGTATGTGGACCAGTACGACCTGAAAATGGTGTATATGCCCTATATCATCGACGGGGTGGAATACCTGGACGATCTGGGGCGTGGCGGCAAGCAGGCAGAGTACTTCGATAACATGCGCAAGGGCGTAGCGCCGGTGACCTCGCTGCTGCCGACCCCCGTGTATGTGGAATACTTCGAGCCGATTCTCAAAGAGGGGCGCGATATTCTGTTCATCGCGTTTTCCAGCAAAATGTCCTCTACGATCAACAATATTTACGCCGCAAGGGAAGAAATGCTGGCTAAGTATCCGGAGCGCAGCATCCTCGTGGTGGATACGCTGAGCATTTCCGCGCCCATGTCGCTGCTTTTGCACAAAGCCTACCAGATGTATGCCGAAGGCAAAACCATGGAAGAGATTGCCCAGTGGGTGGAAAGCAATAAGCTGCGCTCCCACGCATGGCTGACGGTGGACGATTTGAAGTACCTAAAGCGCGGCGGGCGCATCAGCGCAATTGCTGCCACCATGGGTACGATGCTGGATTTAAAACCCATTATCATCTTAAACCGTGAAGGCGGCATGAGCGCCGTGGATAAAGTGCGCGGCCGCAAGGCGGCGCTGCGCTACCTGGCGGATAAGACGGCGGAAAACATCGAAAATCCCGAAGAGCAGGATGTGGTAATTCTGCATGCCGACGCCAAGGAGGATGCCGACCGGCTGGAGGCGCTCATCCGTGAGCGTGTGCCGGGCGTTAAGGGGATAGAACAGTACTTTGTCGGCCCCGTAATCGGCGCGCACTGCGGGCCGGGCACTGTGGCGGCCTGCTTCCTGGGTAAGGAGCGCGCGAACTGACCCGCGAAACCCAATAAACGTTATCCCACACGCCGGATGCTGCTGCATCCGGCGTGTTTGCGTGCGTTGGGGGCGGTGCGTTTTGTGTTTGCCACCGCATAGCTTGCTTTGGTTTGCATAAGCGGCGGAGGCGGAAAACCATGGCGGGGCAGGGCTGCACTGCTTTCCGCCTGTGCCGGATTCCAGCAACGGATGTAAAATGTAATCCCGAAACGGTGGGCAGTAAGGAACGCCACCCCTTGGCTAAAGTGCTGGTGATGCGTTGCAATGCGACGCGGGCAGCTTCGCCGCAAACTTTCCCGGCGCCCTGTGTTTGGGCGGTTCCCCCCTGCGGGGGCAGATGGATTCTTTTTCGGCGTTGTGCTATAATACCCGCAGGAATACAGGGCGTGCCCCTGAAAAAAACAGGTAAGGAAATAGAGATATGAAAATACTTGTCACCGGCGGCGCGGGCTTCATCGGTTCCAACTTTATCTTCTATCAACTGGAAAAACACCCGGAGGATAGCATTCTCTGTGTGGACAAGCTCACCTACGCGGGCAACCTTTCCACGCTGTCGCCTGTGATGGAGCATCCGCATTTTCACTTTGTGAAAGCCGATATTTGCGACCGGGCGGCGATGGACGAACTGTTTGACCGGGAACGTCCGGAGGTGGTGGTCAACTTTGCGGCGGAGTCGCATGTGGACCGCTCCATCGAGGACCCCGGTATTTTTTTGCAGACCAACATCATGGGTACCGCCGTATTGATGGACGCTGCCCGCAAGTACGGGGTGACGCGCTTTCATCAGGTGTCTACCGACGAGGTGTACGGCGATCTGCCGCTGGATCAGCCGGAGCTGTTTTTCACCGAAGAAACGCCTATACATACCAGCAGCCCATACAGCAGCAGCAAGGCGAGTGCCGATTTGCTGGCGCTGGCCTACTACCGTACCTACGGCCTGCCGGTGACCCTGTCGCGCTGCTCCAATAACTACGGCCCCTATCAATTCCCCGAAAAGCTGATTCCCCTGATGATCGCCAATGCCTTGAACGATAAGCCCCTGCCTGTGTACGGCGAAGGCTTGAACGTGCGCGATTGGCTGTATGTGGAGGATCACTGCAAGGCGATCGATTTGATTTTGCGCAGCGGCAAAGTGGGCGAGGTGTACAACATCGGCGGCCATAACGAGATGCGCAATATCGACATCGTCAAAATCATCTGCGATAAACTGGGCAAGCCGGAAAGCCTGATTACCTATGTAACCGACCGTAAGGGCCACGATATGCGCTACGCTATCGACCCGGCGAAAATCCATGCGGAGCTGGGCTGGCTGCCGGAAACCAAGTTTGCCGACGGCATCGAGAAGACCATCCAGTGGTATCTGGACAACCGCTCGTGGTGGGAAGCCATCGTATCCGGCGAATACCGGGATTATTACGAACGGATGTACAGCGGGCGGTAGGCGCAAGGCCCTACACCGCATATAAAAGGAGACAGTCCTGTTATTATGAAAAAATATACCATTGCCGTCGCCGGTACGGGCTATGTGGGCATGAGCATTGCTACGCTGCTGGCGCAGCACCACACCGTATACGCCGTGGACATCGTGCCGGAAAAGGTGGAGCTGATCAACCAGCGTAAATCGCCGATTGCCGACCCGGAGATAGAGGCGTTTCTGGCGGAAAAACCGCTGGAGCTGACCGCGACCCTAAACGCCCGCGAAGCCTACGCCAAGGCGGATTTTGTGGTGATCGCCGCGCCGACCAACTACGACAGCAAACTGAGTTATTTTGATACCTCCACCGTGGAAACGGTGATTCAGCTGGTAATGGAAAGCAATCCCGAAGCTGTAATGGTCATCAAATCCACCGTGCCCGTAGGGTACACGCAGGCCATACGCGAAAAAACGGGCAGCCGCAACATCTTGTTCAGCCCCGAATTTCTGCGCGAGGGCCGGGCACTGTACGATAACCTGCACCCTTCCCGCATCATTGTGGGCACCGATCTTGCGGATGAGCGCCTGACGCAGGCCGCCCATACCTTTGCGGAGCTATTGGCGCAGGGCGCGGAAAAAGACCCGGTGGATACGCTGTTTATGGGCTTTACTGAGGCCGAGGCCGTTAAGCTGTTCGCCAACACCTATCTGGCGCTGCGGGTCAGCTTTTTTAACGAGCTGGATACCTACGCGGAGCTGAAGGAGCTGGATACGCGGCATATAATCGAGGGCGTATGCTTGGACCCGCGCATCGGCAGCCACTACAACAACCCCAGCTTCGGCTACGGCGGTTACTGCCTGCCCAAGGATACCAAGCAGCTGCTGGCAAACTATCAGGATGTGCCGGAAAACCTGATTGAGGCGATCGTGCAGGCCAACCGCACCCGCAAGGATTTTATTGCCGACCGTGTGCTGCAAATGGCCGGGTATTACGGCTATGAAGAGGATAACGAGTTCAGCGTCGGCAAGGAAAAGGCCGTGACCATCGGGGTGTACCGCCTGACCATGAAATCCGGGTCGGATAACTTCCGCCAGAGCAGCATTCAGGGTGTAATGAAGCGCATCAAAGCCAAGGGCGCCAATGTGATCGTGTATGAACCGGCGCTTGTGGACGGCGAAACGTTCTTCGGCAGCCGGATTGTGAACGATTTAGACGCGTTTATCCGCCAGAGCGACGCGATTATCGCCAACCGGTACGATGCTTGCTTGGATAGTGTACGCAGCAAAGTGTACACCCGCGACCTGTTTCAAAAAGATTAACAGCCTTCGCCCAATGGGGCGCAAGCGTGGCCCCTGCGGTGCATTCCGGGGGTCTTTTGCGTATCGGGAAAAGGGAGCGGGAGGCTTCCGTAGATTGCCAAAGGCCAATCAGCGCTTCAGCTGCGGGGCGGCAGGGGGTTCACATGTAAACGCGCTGTCGGTGCCCTTTTGCCCACCATGTGTTATGACTTCTGGATTGTAACAGGCTGATGGTGCCGGAGCAGCCTGCGTGCGGTGAAATGAGGGGAACAGGAGGACCGGAGGAATGCCCATGAAAAGCATTGTATTTGTGACCCGTAACCTCTGCGGCGGCGGGACGGAGCGGGTGCTTACCCAGCTGGCGAGCGATTTTGCAGCAAGGCGGCTGCGCTGCACCATTATTACAATGGATGCAGCAAAAATTGATTATCCGCTGGATCAGGCGGTTGAGGTGCTGTCCATCGGGCGGCTTTCCCGCTGCCGTGTGGTGGACGCTTTGCGGCGCTGCCGCACGCTGCGGGCGCTGGTGAAACGGAAGCAGCCGGATGTAGTGCTTGCCATGCCGGAGGAAGTTGGCATATGTGTGCTTCCGGCACTGCTGGGCTGCGGCATACCGGTGTATGTATCCGAGCGCAATAACCCGTGGACGATGCCCCGACAGCCGCTGCTGCGGTGGATGCGCAGGCTGGTTTACCCGCTGGCGAAGGGTATCATCTGCCAGACGGAGGAAGCCCGCATGTTTTTTCCCGCGGGCGGTTCGCAAGAAGTGCGTTGTGCTGGCAAATCCCGTGGACGCGGGCAGGATTCCGCCCTGTTACACGGGAGAGCGGGAAAAGGTGATTGTGGGAGCGGGGCGGCTTTCGCCGGAGAAGGATTTTCCGCTGTTGATTCGCAGCTTTTCCCTGTTTGCGGAGAAGCATCCTGATTTTCGGCTGTGCATCTACGGCGAAGGGCCGCAGCGCCCGGCGCTGGAAGCGTTGATTACGCAGCTTGGATTGCAAAATGCGGTAGAGCTGCCCGGCAGAAGCGATGCCTTACTGCGCGCCATCAACCCCGCGGCAATGTTCGTGCTTTCCTCCGCCGAAGAGGGGATGCCCAACGTACTTTTGGAAGCCCTGTGCATGGGCATGCCTGTGATCGCGACCGATTGCCCGCCCGGCGCGCCGCGGCAGCTGATTGAGCACGGCATAAACGGATTGCTCGTACCCGTGCACGATGCGCATGCCATGGCAGCGGCGATGGAAAGCCTTTGCGACCCAGCTCTTTCCGCACGGCTGGCACGCAATGCCGGCAGCCTGCGGGAAAGGCTGACCAGCCGGCAGGTGTATGACGCGTGGGCGGAGTATCTGCTCTCCGGTAAATTACACCATTTGTAATGAAAAAGTGAAGGAACCGCAGCAAAGTGGAATGGTCCCTCGCGATAGTAATAACAGGGGAAAAGGAGTTTTCCGGTCGTTTAGATGGCTGCCGGACGCGCGCAAAGCGTTATTTTACAAGACATTTTTGAGAAAATGAAAAAATGTCGATTTGAGTATTGCATTTCGGGCAAACGCCTGCTATAATTATTGAGCGCTTCGGAACAGAAATGGTCGCGCATGTGGGCTCGTAGCTCAGCTGGATAGAGTGTTTGACTACGAATCAAAAGGTCGTGGGTTCGAATCCCGCCGGGCTCACCAGTAAAAACCCTTGCAAATCAACAGTTTGCAAGGGTTTTTCTTTGTGACAAAATAGGACACGACACCCCCATTATACCCCTATATAGCCTGTACATGGGGTGCAAAACGGGGTGCAAAATTGTAAATAATTATATTTGGTTAAGGTGTGTACGTATACACAATCATATGATACATGAACACAAAAAACCAGCCCCGTACGCACATCGCATACGGGGCTAGTTATTATATCGTATTCGCGCTAGTCGGGTTGTTCACAATGCCAAACGCCACCATCACGGGCAAGAGTACATTCATCAGGCTATCAACCAACGGTCCCACGTCAAAGCCGGTAAACAGCCGTACGCAATAGGTAATCAGCGCCGCAAGTGCCAGCCATACCGCCCAGCTTTCATACCACTTTTGCCCGCTGGCGCTGAACAGTTTATCATGTACGGTAGGATCGTTGATAACCCCAAAGGCGACCAGCACCGGCAGCAGCAGCGCCATAATCGCGTTTACCGGTTCGCTGATGTCCAGCCCCGTTATATTCATCACTACAAATACGGCCAACGCCGCCAGCGCCAACCACAGCGCCCAAGATTGCAAACGTTCCTTCATTATAATACATCCTTTCAATGCTCAAATTCGCAATTGATTGCGAATTTGGCTTAATCCTCATGGCTTGGTGTGTCCCGGTGATGGTCATACCGCAAGTGCTCGTCAAGCCGTTTGTGCGCGCTTTTTGCGGATTCACTGGCCCCGGTCGCCATGTCCCGCACATCCTCCACACCCTCGATTTTTTCCTTGATGTACTTAATATCCACCTGCATTTCGGTAAACGCCGCCGTTTTGTTGTCCCCGCGCCCACGTAATACGCTTGCGTTTACCGCCATCATCAGGAGCATTGCCAAGATTTCAAGCAGGGACAACGCACTTTCTAGGTTCAATATTTTCACCCCCTTTCAGCGCTATTTGCCTCCCGATCCGTTTATGCTTTCGCCAGCGATCCCCACGTTTTCGGGCCTGCAATGCCGTCCACTTTCAGCCCGTGTTCGCTCTGATATGTGCGTATGGCCTTATTTGTCAGCTTCCCGAAAATGCCGTCAACCTCCAGCTTTGCCCCGGCAGCATTCAGGGCGGTTTGCAACGTTCTTACATTGTCGCCGCACAGGCCACGGCGCAGCATCGGCATATCGCTGTACAGGGTAACGGGTTCGTTTTCATCCGGGTTGGAATCCTCGATCTTCTCCGCTTCTGCGTCGGTGATTGCTTCCCCGTTGGAATAATAGATTGCATCCCATGTTTTCGGGCCGCAAATCCCGTCTGCCGTCAACCCTTTTGCTGTTTGGTAGGCAATCAGTACGGCTTCGGTTTTTTCGCCAAAATCGCCGTCGATTTTTATTGCATACCCGGCTGCGGCTAATGCCGTTTGCAGCACGGTAACAGCGGCCCCGCTGCATTCCACGCGTAACGTGGTGCTGTATTCCAGCGCTACGCCCAGCTCTGCCGCTATGTCGCTGCGCAGCCTGTCCATGGTGTATTGCTCCCATGCCGTGCCCTTTTTGCCCCACCAGTGCCGTACGTCGGCGTGGTTACTGGCCAGCCCCAGCGCGTGCAATTCGTAGTGGGCTTGTACGTTTGCCGGGTTGATCCCGTATTTTTGGCACAGGTACGTACACAGGTACAGCGTTTTGCCGTAGAGGTCGGCGGCTACTTCCTCGGTATCTAGGCGCGTTAGCGGTTCGCATATTTCAAAGCCAAGGTGGGTGCTATTGGCGTTCCCATTGTTGCCCTTGCCGGAAAGCCAGCATTTCGCCCCTTCCTCCAAACATTGGGTAATTCCGTCCGTATCGATGATGTAGCCACCGCAGGTGGTTGCCGTGGGTGTATTCCACGATTTCTTCCAGCGTGCCGCCTTGGTGCCCTTGCAGCCCATCGAATGTACTTGTATCCCTTCGCGGCTGCATTTGGCGGTTGTTTTATAGCATTTCGCATTCGTGAACAGATCAACGATGATAGGATATTCCTGTATCATATATCCTCCTTCCCAGCAAAAACCGCCGCAAGCAAATGCCTGCGGCGGTTTTTCTCTCGTTTGTGTGGTTACTCTGCGGATAATCCTTCCGGGGGCTTCGGCCAGTCCTCCGGTTGCAGGTTCGGCCAATTTGGGTGCTTGGGCAGGTCACGCAGCGCCTGCCGGTATTGGGCGATTTCCCCCGTAATTGCAGCCCCTAACGCCTCTAAAAACGGCTGCCACGCCTTGAAGGTTGCGCCCTCTGGTACGGTTAGCCCCAACCCGTCAATAGCCATAGCGGTGTCACTATCGCGCAACAATTGCTGTCTGGTTTCCTCGGCGGTTGGGGTATACTCTTTCAGTTCAGCTTCTACCGGCACGCTTTCCCGCGACGCGGCAGCCAGCAGCAACGCGGGCAGGTCGTAAACGCGCCCGTCGCTGCCAAGCACAAGGCCGCATTTAGGCGCATATTGCCGCACGTCGTAAACCTGCGCGTTTACCGGGGTTCCGCCGCCCAGCAGATCAACAATGTTGTATACTTGCCCGTTGGATGCGATATAGTTCCCGCTCTGCGGTGTGCTGAATTGCAGCTGTTTGTCCATACTCATTTTTCCTCCGTTAATGTTGCGTCGTCGGATTCATCCGTTAAAATTCCATTAAAACGGGCCAAACAATCCAATTTCTGTGTTAGGGTCTTACAGGCTGCATACTCGGTTTTTGCAGCTTCCCTAGCCTTCATTTCCTTCTGCTGCTTTTCAACCATTTTTTCGGTCAGCTTTTTCACCTTTTCCGCTGCGTTCACTCTATCGTCACCCCCAGCGCAGAGGCGAGAGTATCAACGATTTCACTGGTGGTGGTTTCAACTCCCGTCAGTCGTTCTTCCACATCTGGGGTTGTTGCTGGATTGTCAACAGCCACATAGGATACGGTAATCGTTGTATCGTTTTCAACATAACCGCTGCGTTCCAGATGCTGGCTTTCACCGATCGTGGGCTTTATTTCTTCGATTGTTTTCCAACCTTCATCGGCTAATGTTTCTGTCGGTAGCAAATGATAGTTACTAACCGATGTGCCATCGTTCAGTTTCCCGTACGTTGGTAGCCCGATAATTAACTTACCTCCAACAACCCTTCCTAACATCACGATACCCCCCACCTATTTTTAAGGTAGTTATGCACCAATGAAATCTCAATAGCGGTCAACGTGCGTTTATAGAGCATGATTTCTCCGATATACCCTAACAGCGGGTCGCTCACGCCATCTCGCATAATGCCCATCATCGGCGCGTTTAAAGCTATATCTTCCGTGTTCCCGGATGATTGTAAACTATCGCTTCCAGTTCCCGTGCCGTTTACATACGTACTCAGTAGCGCGTTGCTGTAATCCGCTACAGCTGATAGTATATAACTGGCATCTGCGGATAAATCAGTACCGGTGCTAACAATAGTAGCCGCATCGGTGGTAACTCGTGTCGCAGAACTATATAAATAATAAGGGGAGCCTAGTTTTGCGACTTGTAAAAACGCAGATTGCGTTGACGACGGTGCGATATATAACAGTTTCTCGGCGGAAGGTAGGCTGCTACCTTGTCGGAAAGCAATAAATACCGAACAGCCGGGAACATCACGAATAATGTCTGTCGGCAACAGCATGTATTCCGAATTTGCACTGTCGAAATAGACGGACTTACGTCCATTAAAAGATAATGTTTCCAACGATGGTCTATTAGCAGGTGTTGCCTGTGTGGCGTTGTTTCCATGCCCGCTCTTGTCCGGCCATGTAGCAACGGGATCGCCATCTGATAATCCAGAGAGCGCTGTTGCATCCAGCCACATATCGGGAATGGGAATATTGGATAGCATGGATGAAAAAAATTTATACTTGTCCATTAGTCGATCCCCTCCGCGGCATACGCATCCCACGTGGAACCACCGTCGTTCGTAATCAACATAATGCGATAGATATACCCGCTATTCAGTGCAGGTTCAGTATCGCCGTTGTTCCAGTTTACGGTTCCGCTATTTAATGTCCATGTCATCGCCGCCGTGGCTGTTACTGTGATTTCCAAGAACACTTCGCAGCGCCCGGCAGGAACATTTGAGAACGTGATCGTCTTGGCGGTAGTGTCTGCAACTGTGAAAGCAAAACTCTTGGCTCTTTTGCTGCCAACGTCACAGGCGAACACGTTGGACGAGTCGCTTACCGCGGTATACCCGACACCAATATAATCTGTACCCTCAACGGCGACACCAGCATTTGCCCCATTTCCCTTGAAAAGGCCATTTAATGCGGTTGTCGTTGATGTCGATATTTCATTCGGCCCCGCGACACCTTGTATACCTTGTGGGCCGGTTTCACCCTGTATACCCTGCGCGCCCGCTTCGCCTTGTATACCTTGCGGGCCGGTTTCACCCTGTATACCCTGCGCGCCCGTTTCGCCTTGTATCCCCTGTGGGCCTGTTTCACCCTGCGGCCCTTGCGGGCCTTGTATCGTTCCATGGTTCGTCCATATGGCCCCATCAGATATGTATACATCGTACGGTTCGGCTGCTCCCACAGCGTACGCATCACCGGGCGATGGAGTAGGCACAGCTGCTTCCAGTTCTCCCAGCGTGGCGTAGGTTGCGATCACAGTCAATCCGAATCCTTGTTCACCTTGTGCGCCCGTCTCACCCTGTGGGCCTTGCGGGCCAACATCGCCTTGCGGCCCCTGTGCGCCCGTCTCACCCTGTGGGCCTTGCGGGCCAATATCGCCTTGCGGCCCCTGTGTGCCCGTCTCACCCTGTGGGCCTTGTGGGCCAATATCGCCTTGCGGCCCTTGCGGGCCTTGCAATGCGCCATGGTTTGTCCATATAGTTCCGTCAGAAATATATATATCATATGGCGACGCAATCCCAACGGCGTACGCATCACCAACAGCAGGGGCAGGCACAGCCGTTTCCAGATCGCCCAGCGTGGCATAGGTTCCTAATAGTTTTAATCCACCCACCAGCGAAACCAGCCATTCTTCCACCGTACCTTCAAACCCGTTTGCAACCGCAATTTCATAGGCGGATACGGCCTTGTCGCGGATCAGCTGCGTAATATCGTAGGCGCGACCGTCGTTGCCGATCACGATACCGCCAAACGGCGCATATTTGGTAATGTCATAAATCTGGTCGTTTACCGGCTGCCCGCCGCCGATCAGCTCCACGATGTTGTACGCCCGGTTGTCCGCCCCGATAAATATACCGCTCATGGGGCTGTAATCGTTAATATCAGCCATGCTTTACGCCTCCCTTAAACATGCTTTCAACGGCCTTTACGCGCTTGCGCAGGTCTTGCACCTCGCGCAGTAATAGGATGGTTAAACTGGAATAGTCAATGCCTAGGTTTCGCGGGTTGTCGTCGTCGTCCCGCAGCTGCACGCACAGCAGCGGGGCCACTTTCTCTGTATCCTCGTAAATCATGCCGTAATGCCGTTTCTGGCGCGGGTCGGCGCGGTAGATGAAACTTACGGCTTCCAGCTTGTCGATGATCCTAGAAACACACCCCAGCTTACGGATTTTCTTTTTAATTTTCCGGCTGGATAGTCCGCCCTCGCTCTCGCGGAACACCGCCCGGATACTCGCGGTATCCCATATGTGCGATGGGGTGCCAAGGTTTCCCGTCCGGGTCTGGATGGGGAAAAAACACTGCTGCGTATATCCCGCGTCGGGGTCTTTTCCCAGCACCACGTAACCGCTTGTGCTGGCGTTGTAAAAGTAAATATCCTTGCCCTGTATAAACAGGCGTTTGGTCAGGTCGGACGCAAGCATGGCTCCCTGTACACTGTCAAACAGCACCTGAAATAGCGTGCTTCCGTTTTCTTCGTAGGTCGCCCCGGCGCTGTCAAACGTCCATCCGCCCGCCTCCAGCGTCCCGGTAAATGTGCCGGTTGCAGCGTTCAAATGCGTTGCGGTTACGCCCGTAAAGGTAATGGCTTCCGTCCATGTCGTGCCCCCGTCCGTTGTCAGCGCTATGCCTAAATTGGTGCCGTCGTAGCAGCCAAACCGCAGCTGCCGGTTGGTGTCGGTCGGGTCTTGGGCGACAATATTACCCGCGTCCCAATAGAATTGGTCGGTTCCGACAATTTTAATTAGGTTGGCCTGCAAAATACCACTGGTAACCATGCTGGCGACGATCCCGGCCCCGTCGATGGCTGTTGACCAGTCCCAGCCGCCGCCCGCTACTAATTGACTGCTGGCGATCAGGAAACCCCGCCCGGTAATCTTGGTTGCCGTGGTTTCGTCGTCACTCACAAACACTAACCCGCCGTCGTCCGGGTCAGTGTACATATTCGTTCCCGTGCTGAGGATGCGGGTTACCATGGTGTCAATATAGCCCTGCAATAGCGATTGATTCGCCTTGACTACGGCCACCCCGGCAAGCGCCTTTTCATCGGTTTCGGCAAGTGATCGTGTCAGGTGCGCGATTTGTTTGTACATCGAACTACCCAGCGCGCCCAGCTGAAAGGTGTCTTTCCCACGGTCTGCATAATCGCGTTTTACGCCTACGACCTGCGTCTTGCATCGCACATCATCGGTAATCAGCGCTACTTCGTCGCCGTAGCGGGCTGCCTCATGCGGGAATCCGATCCGCTCAAGGTCATACACAGTCAACGCAGCGGATACCGTGGGCTGGCAGGCCGTCACCAAATCGTTGTATGTCGCTTGCAGCAGTTCTTCCGGGTCGTCAATATCGCTGTATGTCTTGGTAGTAAACAATGGGCGCGTCCCCAGCACGCCATATAGCGCCGTGGCTTCCGGTATTTCCACGTACTCTTGCCCCAGCGGTTTATCCACCGGATCACCATTAGCAACAGACCATTCCACGTCTTTAAACGTCAGGCGTTCCACATATTCGTCGCCGGTTTCGTTGCCTTTGCCGCGCCCGATAATGGCCGTTACCACGTTGCGTTTGTCAACGGTATATTTTGCTTCCAGTATGTCTTTGCCAATCTCAAACCGTTTCCCACGCCACACTGGCATATCGGGAGAAATATCCACATAGCGCCCTTCGATCCGCACGCCGGATACTTCAATGCGAAATTTATACCGAATACCCCATGTTTCCGCAAGGTCGGCCAGCGCAGCAAGGCGGTGCTTATAATACCATCGTGTGGAGGCGGTCAGGCTCCCGGTGCTTAGCGTACCCAGCGACCACCGGGAACCATTTAACGCCATGCTAACGGCGACGCCTGCCGTTACCGCCGTGGGCTTCACGTCGATTAGCATACTGTCGGTTAGCAGCTCATAGTAGGCATTTTCAGCATACAGCGTTATGGCTTTGCTTATTTTATCTTCTGTCCGGGTCATGATCCTGAATAACTGCAAATCGCTGTCAACGTCCTGAAACGCGCAGTATTCCGCGCTCTGCGGTATCCCGTACCCGGTAATGGTTACGGTGTTCCCGTCCGCGTTTTCGCTGTGTTCACACGCGGTAATGGCGCTAACCTCGGCAATCAGCCGTTCGTTTAGGTCAAAAAGCAGTAGGATCATAGATAAACGTTCCTCCATTTCACCGTGCCGCCCGGCCCCGTAATCGTGTTGATACCCCGTGCCATATACAGCCAGTCGGACAGCAGCGTTTTATACGCCATAATGGAAACGCCGTTATCTGTAATCAGGCGGTTGGCGCAGTCAATCACAATTTTGTGCCCGGCCTGCATGGTATAGTCCGCATCGTTGATAATCAGCGTTCGCGTTCCATCGCTCCACTGGGCGCTTGTCAGGTCGCTTTCCGGCGTAAATACAATCATCGGGTACACCGCAACGGTTCCTTGGTAGTCGATCACGTCCCCCACGGCGGCGCTGTGCTGCGCTATGGAATAGGCGTAGGGGTTGGCACAGGTGAACGTCAGCGTTACTTCGGGCCAGTCCTCCGTGTATTCCGGGTCGGTGGTGTTCGTTAAAATCCCCATGTAAAAGCGATCCGGCATTTTATCCAGCACAATTTGCCCGGCTGTGTTGCTTTCCGCCCACAAGGCCAGCGCAGCGGTCAGCTCCATGTTTTTTTCTTCGGTCTTGCCGTTCAGCTGGTAGGTCGGTATGATGATCCGTTCATCGTGCGTTTTGCTGATCCCGATAATGCCTTGCTGCCCCGGTATTTTTTGCGATGTATAGTTGATGTTCGGCAAAATTTTGTTTTGCAGTCCCACAAGCAGGATCGAATCATCATAGGCCGGATACACCCCGTTTAGCCGCATCATGTCAGTTGCACCCCCATATCAATACGCTGCTGGTTGCTGGCCGCGAAACCCTGCCCCGCGTCGGCCAGTTCAACCACCAATTCGCCGAATGGTTTTTCGCCCAATTGCAGCACAGCGGAAACGATGGTGGTTCCCCCGCCTGTGTTCGGATTTTTAGGTAGGGTAATAGGGGTAATGGATTTGGCCGTTTCTACTAGCCCACTGGTTACGCCCTTCACACCGCTTGCCAGCACACCAATGTTGGCCGCCATACCCTGCGCGATGCCCTGCACGAACGGCAACCCCAATTCCTTTGCGGCCACCTTCGACGGTGAAGCGATCCCCAGCAGCTTTTTAGCTGCTTTCAGCGCGGCGGATGCCGCCGAACGGGCAGCCGTGGCAATCGCGCCGGCGCCGCCCTGTATACCCGCTGTAATGCCGTCAGATATAGCACTTCCGACGTTCTGCGCCTCGGTTTTTACATCCGGCAACATTTCGTTCAGCCCGTCGATAATGCCCTGTACCGTGCTTTTCCCGTATCCCATTGTCAGCGTGGACGTGTTGCCGATGATGATTAACGCGCCTGTAAGTGATGCCAGTATTTCCGTTGCGATCTCGGTTGCTTTGGTCTTGGCGGCTTGCATCGTTTCAGCAAATCCATCTATCAGCCCTTGTACCGCCGCAATGCCAAAGGGTTTTGTTGCGGTGCTGGTTCCTTCTGAAACGCCCAGCTCTGTACGGAACAGGTCAATAATTGTAGCGGATGTGGTTTTTACTGCCGCTTGGGCTTCCTCCCCGCCGCCGCTGATCCCTTCGGCAACCGCCGTGGTTACGTCCTTGCCGGTTTGCTTGGCTTCGGCGCTCTCGTTGCCGCCCCCGCCTCCAAACCCGAATATGGACTTGATACCATCCCATATGCCAGAAAATACACCCTTTACTTTGTCCAGCACGGATGGCTGCGCATCCTCTGCGCCTGTTTGAAAACCTTCCATCAGGTTTTTGCCGTCCTCGGCTGCGACCGTGGACGGGCTATGGATGCCGAAAAAGTTTTTCACGCCGCCCCAAATATTGGAGAAAAACCCCGTCACCTTTTCGGTAACCGACGTTACTAGTCCGCTCATACCCTCCACAACGCCGTTAATCAGGTTTTGCCCTAACGATAGCCAATCGGTGCTTGTAATCGCGTCCCAAATGCGCCCGCCTAGGTCGCTTGCCGTCGTCCACAGCGTTTCCCCTACGGAAAACAGGCCGTTAATGACTGCTGTAATAATGTCAATACCGGTCTGCATCCAATCAACCGCTTTTAATCCCTCGATGATCGCGTTGATAATCTCCGGCAGCCTTGCCGTAATCTCCGGGATCGCCTCAACCAGCGCAAGCGCGATTTGTACCATCATGTCGATGGCGGCGGGAATCAGTTCTGGAAGCAGCGTAATCAGTCCATCCACCAACCCGTTAATAATCTGTATTGCTGCCGTATAAAGCGTCGGTAAGTTTTCAATCAGGAATTGCGATAGCATAGTAATAAGCGATACTGCCAGCGTTATCAGTGGATCAATGTTTTGCACAATCGCATCCACTAGGCTTTGCAGCAGCGAAAAGGCCGCAGGTAATAGCAGCTCAATCATTTCCGGCAGAATCGTTACAATTTCACTTATAAGCGATCCCACCATTTCACTAATGAGCGGCAAATATTCTTTTGCCAGTCCGATGATCGATTTCAGGTTTTGCCGGAAAGAATCGAAAATTACGGCAATATCGTCTGCTTGAAACCCGTCTTGCAAGGCCGTTGTTGCGTCCTGCGCAAACGATGTGAACGCTCCGGATACCTCTTTGGATATAGGCAGCAGGTTCCCTTGTATCGTGCGTTTCAGCCCTTCTGCCGCGTCCTCGGCATTGTCGTATTTCACGGCGTTAATCTGATCCATGGCCGCGCTGGTATCCGTAATGCCGCCCTCCATGCTCGCCAATATCGGCAGCACGCCCGCGCCCAAGTCCTCAAACTGCGTGCCAAACAGGGCAACGCCCAGCTGGGACTGTTTCAATGGATCGTCTATGTTTTGCAGCGCGGATATTACTTCAAAAAATGCCGCGTTGGCCGTGTCCCCACCTTCGGCAAAGGCAGCAAACATTTTGTCGGAATTTAGCCCCAGCGCCTTATACGCGTCCGCGCTGGTTTTGCTCATGTCTACAGAACGTATGGAAAACTCCTTTACCGCGTCGCCTACCTTGTCGATGCTAAACGCGCCGCTATCCGCGCCTGTAATCAGCGATTGCAGCATTTGGTCGGCACTTAGCCCCAACTTGTCGTATTGGTTGGCGTATTCATTCAGCGTGTCCAGCAAATCGCCGTTTTTGTTGGCTCCGCTCTGTGCCCCGGTTGCGATGATGTTATAGGCTTCTTCCGCCGAAATGTTCATGTTTTTCATTAGCGCCGCAACCGTCCGGGACGATTCGGCCAAATCCATGTCGAACGTATCCCGCAGAGCAAACCCGTTTTCCGTAGCCTTTTGCAGCTCGTCGCCTACCAGCCCGGTATTTTGTTTTACCGTGGATAGGCCGTCCGCCACATCTTCCAGATTTTCGCCAAAATTGTTGGTATATACTTTTTGGGCGATCTCGCCCAGTTCTTCCAGTTCCGCCCCGGTCGCCCCGGTTTTCGCTCCAATGGTGCCAAGGGCCTTATCCGATTCGGTGCCAAGGTCAAACAGTGATTTTACGGTAGCCGTCGCCGCAGCGCCCATGGCGACCACGGCAGCCCCTGCTGCCGTGGCGGTCACCGTCAGCCCGTTTTTGATGGAATTGGAAGCATTTTCCGCTGCTTCCTTTAACTTTTTCGTGGCTTTCGTGGCAATCGTTTCCTTGTCAGATAGGTCTTTAACCTTTTTGGCCGAATCGCCGACATTCTTTTTTAGCTCTTTAAGGGCCTTGCTGTTCTTCCGTAGTTCGGTTTCGTTTTTCGCCAATTGTTCCTTGGCTCTGTTGATTTTAATGGTAAATTCTTGCAACGCATTCGCTGTATGCACGGTGGTGTCGCCGCTTTTCTCGGCCTCTTTTTTCATGCGTTCATATCCGGCTTCCAGCAAAGACACCTTGTTTTTCTGCTGGTCGATCACATCCGCAAGCGTTTTGTTTCGCTCTTTTAGCCCTTTAGCCGATTTGCTCCAATCGTCCATCCCGGCAGCAACCGCCCGAAAACCGCTTTCAATGGCTCGTACATCACGGTTGACTTGGGCAACCCCTGTTTTCCAATCGGTTGTATCCAGCCCCATTTTCCCGCTAATATCTTCCGGCACGTTCTTCACCGCCTTAAATTCGATTGGTAAATTGGCTCACTTTTTTGTAGGTTTTGCCGTTGATGGTCACCACCGCGTCTTTTTCCTGCTCGTTTTTGTGGTTAATAAAAAGCACAAAGTCCAGCAGCGTTTCAAGGTCTGTATCGTCCAGCGCTGCTAGACTTGTTCCCGGTAGTAGTTTGCAAATTTCGTATTCCAGTTCTTGGGGCCAGTAAGGGGAGGGGGGCGCTTGCGCGTCCCCCTTTACACGTTTCCCATGGAACTTGCCCGGTGTACAACCGCCTTAAAGCAGGTCATTACGTCGCCAATATCCGCGCCGTCCTCCAACTCCTGCGGGGTAACCTTATCGTCAAACAGCTGGCAGACAAACGCGGATAGCGCGTCAATGCTTTCCTCCGATAAATCCTTTTTATCCTTATCCAGCTGCGCGGCCAGCTTCATAGCCTTTTTCATGTTTCCCCAGCGGATCACGGATTTGGATAGGGTCTTTACCTCTTCGTCGTTTTCGTCGTATAGCGTCAGTTCCACCGGTGCAAACGTCAGTTTATCCATGGGCTGTGTTCCTCCTTGTTATTGGTTGTTAGGTCGTACAGATTAACCAGCAATTTCAGGCGGCGTTTGCACCGCATCAAACCACGTCGCAGCACCCGTGAACGCCGCGTCGGATGTATCGGCATATACCGCTTTTACGCCGCCCTTTTTCTCGGCGGTAAGCTGGAATGGGTGTTTCGTCACCAGTGCGGTATACTCGATGGACAGTGTTTTTTCGTTGATGGTGTCCGTCTTGGTTTCCGCTTCGTCTTTGGGTATCGCAAACTTGCCCTTTGCCAGCCAAGCAAATTCCGATACGCCGTCCGGGCGGCTTACGCGGTAGCCGATTGCGTAATATGGTGCGTTTGCCGCGCCGTCGTCATACATTTTTCCAGAGGCCGCGTCGTAAGGCTTGCCCGTCAGGCCAGCCCGTCCTTTTACCGTCAAGCCCGGAATGGCGATGGTCAGTTTGGTTTCGCCCTCGCTGGTATCCGTCCACATCGCCTTACCGCTGTAATAGCGGGTTTTGCTGTTCACGGTGGTTTCACGCGCAATCGTCGCAACGGGGGCAAGCACTTCCGGCGCGCCCGGCGTAAACGCCGCCTCGGTATCTGCGGTAATAGCGGCAATATACAGGTCGGAAACGTCAATTGCTTCGCCTACAATCGTGGGGTTAATAGTGCTCATGGGTTATCCCTCCTTGTTTTCTTCGTAATAACGGAAGTCCAACGTGCGCGCCCAATGTTCGCTGCTGTCATGGTAAGTGTCCGCACTTTTCCCGATATACAAAAAACCGCCCGTAATCATGGCGGTTTTGATCGCTGCGGCGGTCGGTTCAAGGTTACTGCGGTCACGGTCATAGTACACAACCGAATAGCGTTCGTTTTCCCGGCTGTATCGCCCGGAAAAGTACGATTCGGGGTTTCCGGTAACGAGATAATGCACGGCGAACGCGTCTGGCAATTCACCGTCCGTCTGGTAGCCGATGGCCGCGCAATTGGGTACAATGGGCTGCACGATGCTTTGCAGGTATTCATACATGGGGGTGTCAGGCGGCCTTAACATTGGGTAATCCTCGCTTTCTGAATGCTTCCATGATGATCTTGTTGATCTTGGCCTTTTTTTCCATGGCGGGCCGCAGCCACGGGTCGGCAGCCAAATACCCGGCCTGCTTTCCGGTCTTGCTGGTATGGCCGGGGCTGCCATACTCTAGGTACACCACGTGGAAACCTTCTTTATCCTCGGAGCGGATGTACATAGCTCCCACATTCACCCATTGATAGTTGCCGCTCCGCTGCACCTCGGTTCGTTTGATGGCTTTGTAGGCATTACCTAGGTGGTAATGCCGTTTGACGGATTTTTGCATTTCCGCAAGTAGGAAGTCCGCTATTTCGTCCAGCGCATCCTTAACCGCCGCGTCCACGTCGATTTGTCCAACACGGTCTTGCAGCGCCCATAGTTTATCCATCATGCTATGGGTGTCGTATTTTACATGCAGCATTTTACGTTCCCGCTTTCTTGGATTTAGTGGAAAGGTACAGTATCACCCAATCGTCATTTGGCTGATAAGTTCGGTAAACCTTGTATTCCTGCCCGTTATACCGCACGCTTTTTTCGCCGGAATACTCATAGCCGTGTATTTTCATGGTGTGTTGCAGGTCGTACCCGCCTGCATTTGCCGTGGTAAATTCCGCGCCATAGTTCGGCATTTTTTCGGCGTAAACCGTTTTTTCGGCGGCTGTTTTGGTTTGGTATGCGTCGGTTCCCAGCGTCGCCCCGATCAGCGTAATTTGTTCTTTCATGCCGGGCATGGTAGGGCCCCCTTATAACACGGTTTCGTCGGTTTCTTCTATAACGGGTGCGATCCGATAATCCGCGCACAGGCTCATGCTTTGGGTTAGCCCGTCGTAGCGCGTCATATACTGGTCGCTTTCCCGCGTGTCTACCGCAATACCGAAATTCGCCTTGCAGTAATACACCACCGCGCGGACGGCAAGCGCGCTCATATCGCTTACCATCTGATCCGTGCCGGGGAATAGGGTATCTGTATCAATGCCGCGCATTTTCATATCATCCAGCGCCGTTGCGATCAGCCCCGCCACCTCGTCGTCCATGGTGTCGGTCGTTATGCGCAGATGTTTTTTGACGATTGTCGCCAAGGCGGTGTTTTCATAGCTCATACCCTATTCCCCTTTCAGGTGGTGTTTACATGTTAGATATTACCAGTTAGGCAACCGCCTCGTCGATCAGCACGAATGCTTCTTTTAGCAGCGGTTTGCCGTCCATCACGGCATAGCCGCGATAATCGATTTGCGCATTGCGGAAACCGCTCTGGTCGCTGATGTCGATAGAAATTTCTTTCTGCGCGTTCATCTGGTAATAGCTGGGGTCACAGATCAGCACTTTCTTATCCGGCACACGGTCGTTGACGATCACTTTCTTACCGTCAATCATGCCCTGATCGAAGAAGGGGCGACCGTCGTTGTCCTTAATCTTGCGGATGTACTTGTATTTGGTCTTGTTGCTGCACACGAATACGGCGTTTGCGTGGTAATCGCCCGGCAGCAACGCCAGCGCATCCATGATGTTGTCGTACGTGGGTACACCGTCCTTGGTAAATTCAACCTTGTTGGGGGCAGCACCATCGATAGCGAAGGTAACGCCCGTCAAAATGCCGGTCGGTTCGCCAACGCCGCTGCCGGATACAATGGCAGCCTCAATGGCGATAGACATTTTCCGTACAATCTGGTTGACGATGAAGGTTTCAAACGCATCAATGGTCATCAGCTTGGCCGCGATGCTTACAGTTACCAGCTTCACCAGCTCGTAACCGGCAAACGAAATACTGGTAATCGGCGCTTCCGTTCCCGCGATAGCATCATTTTCCGTTTTCCATGCTGCCGCGCTGCCTGCGCTTTCCACGGGCACTTTCAACGCGCCGGGCACGTTGGAACGGGTAATCAGCGGATACAACGCCGTGCGCTGTTCCAGCAGTTCAATGATCCGGTTTTGGATCGGGTTGGTATCCGGCGTGTTATCGTCGGGCAGCCCGCCAAAAAGTTTGTTGCGGGCTTCCAGCTGATCCAGCTTCGCGCGTAGTTCGGTCGCCTCGCTCATCAGGGCTTCAATGTCTGCACCCTCGCTGCGCATTTCGGTTTGAATCGCTTTCAAGCGGGTAATCATTTCTTGCCTAGTCATTGTTTGCACCTCCGTAAATTCCTAATGTCGTTTCAATTTCCAAAGCCAATTGCCGCTTGCGCCGCTCGGCTGCGTCCGCCGCCTTTCGCTCGTTTTCGGCCTCCACCTTAAAACGGTCGCGGGCATATATCGACGTGGAATCGTAAGCAGGCGTATCCACGGCGCTTACGTCCCATAGCTTTTTAATTTTGATAATCGTACGGGTATGCGTGGCTTGGTCGTAGCTTTCCTCGGCCACCGTAAAGGCAAAACTCATTTTTTCAATCAGTCCCGCATCAATGGCTTCGTACAGCTGCCGCCCGCTTTCCGTTTTGGATAGGTCAGCGCGGATCAGCAAGCCGGAAGCATCCACCGTAAAATCTAGGTTGCTGCGGTTGGGTCGCGCGGCGTTATGGCGCGCCACAATCATGAAACTTTCGGAATGGTTGTAGCGCATGGGGACGTCGTTCATTTCCGCGCCGTCCAGCGCCCCGCGCTTGATAACCTCGTAATATTTAACGCCGTCGCACTCCCACATTACGGTTGGGGTATCAAACGTTATAGCGCGTCCCTCTACAATGTTTTCCTGCGTATCTCCGCTTTCCGGGCTTGCGGCGCGTACCTCAAATGCCCAATCATGGCGCGGCTCCCGCTGCGGTTTGGCACGCTGTTCGTTATCCTGCACGGTATCTTCCCCCTTCTTAGGTTCGTCTGTGGTTTCGTCCGTCAAATTCGCAATTGATTGCGAATTTGCTTTGCTGCTTGCCGGTGCTTTATCGCCCTGCGCCTGTTTTACGGTCTGCGTGTCCAGCCTGCGCAATGGTTCATCCCCGCCCGGCACAGGCGGCAGATTCATAATCCCGCACCACCTGTTCGGTGTCAGCGCCCCGCGATCCACCATTGCGACCAGTCCCAATTTGGTTGCCATGGAGGCGTAGGCCATGGCTGTACTTTGGGGAATGATCCGGTTTCTAAATGCTCTTTCATTGGCTGTGAAAATTTTCATCGTCATTTGCTTGGAAATTTGCATCAGAATGGGTTCGATTGTCCCCTCAAACCACGCATTCCATTGATCCTCGTTATATTTTTTCTGGATGATGTTGTCATTTACGCCGTAGTAGGAATATAGGCGCTGCCGGGCAGCGTCCATTTGCGTTGCTTTAGGCACAAAGGATTCGTGCTTTACCTGCTCCGCATCATAGCGTGGATCAGTCGGGGCTGCTCCCCAGCCGTTATTTGCGGTGTTTAAGTAGCTTTCGGAAAACTCTTTCACAGACTTCTTAATATCGTCTGCTTTCAGGGTCTGTTTGAATTTCAGCAGCCACGATATAACGGCGCTGTTGCGTACAGCGTTGACCATGCCCAAATCCGTTGTGTTGATGGTTTCCATCACGTTATACAGCGCTGTTTTGTTGCCGTCGCCAAAAAAATCATTGGCATTAAAATGTTTCCGCAGGTGCAGCACATCCGCATACGGTACTTCCAGCGTGTTAGCCCCGCGAAAACGGAACCGGCAGAAAATTTCATGCGTGTTTTTCGCTTCCCGCAGCTCGACCGTTGCGAAGTCCAATGGGTAAATCCCTACGGCGCGCCCGTTGGCTCCGCGCGATATGAGGGCGAATGCGTTGTTATGCAGCTGCAATTGAATGACCATTTTGGTAATCAGGTCTTGCATGGTCATTAGCTCGTTGGGCTGTTCCAGCACAGTACGCAGCATCGAATCGGGGTTGATAACCATGTCGGTTCCTTCGCCACGAACGTGGATAAACTCGGCTTTTCCCGCCGCTTCCGCAATCGTCCATATGGCCGCCCGTGCAATGTCATTTTCATACAAATTGCCGGAATACGGCGCAAAGCTGGAATTGCCAGCGTTGACGAGTTCATACCGGATCGTTTCAAACGGCCTGCGCACCCATTGCGCTATCGTTTGAAACATGCTTCGTCTTTCGGCCATTTTATCCACCTCAAATCATATTCAGGTAATTTTCGCGGTTGTTTTCCAGCGCCACATATGCGTCTAGTAATGCAGCAAGGCCGTCGATACGTCGTCTTGTATCGCGGCCTTTGGCGGGTTGTATGGTTTGGTTTTTTACATCCAGATCAACGCAGGTATTGGATAAACACCATATATCAATCGGATTTTCGTTATATACAATCAACTTTGCTTCCAGATCAGCCCCCAGCCGCTGCATCGGGCCGGAAAGGGTTGCTTTACCCTGTGCAATTCCCTGCATACACTCGGCTCCAAATTCGTTCTTCATACCCTCTACCCAATAATCCGCGCTCCATCTATCGTACCCGCACCACGGCATGTATATGTCGTACTTGTCGCGCATTTCCACAAACCACTGTGTTACATAATCAGCATGTACTTTATTGCCCGGCGTAGTGCGCAGCAGGCCGCGTTCGTGCCAAGTATCATAGGGCACTTTATCCTCGCGCGTGCGGCTTTCCAGCAAATCTTCCGGTAGCCAGTACATTTGGAATACGTAAATATGCGGGTCGTTTGGCTTCATGCACAACAGTTTCGCGGCGGTAAGGTCGGTCGTACTGGATAAATCCGCGCCGCCAATACCATAATCAAACTTCTTCTCGTCGGGGTTAAATTTCGCGGTGTTGTGCAGCTGTTCAAAGGTTAGCCACGATTCGACGGACGTTTCTCGCTTGTTGAAGTCCTTACACAGCAGGTTCTTTACTTCGTTGGGTTTATTCTTGGCCTTGTTTACCTTGGCGCGGAATTTTTCAAGGTCTTTGATCGTGCCAAGCCCCGGATTGGCTTTTTTCCAACAGCTTTCATCCTGCCAGTTGTCGCCCTTGTCCAGTTCGTAGATAATTGCCAGCGTGTGGCGATCCTCAAACTGGCCGTCAAGCACCTTACAATCGTAATCGTAAGTATCGTCAAATACGCTTTCGCGTACCGTACCCATAGTGGTACAGATAAAAATTAACGGCTGCGTACGCGCCGTCGTGCTGTCAATAATAACGTCCAGCAGGTTTTTATCCTTAATGGCGTGCAGCTCGTCAACGAAACAGCAAGACGTATTCAGGCCGTCCAGCGAATCGCTTTCGCTTGCAAGGGCTTTGAAGGTCGAAAACGTCTTATCATAGATCATTTCGCCCACAAGGCGGCGGACTAACCGGCGCAATATGGGCGATTGCTGCGCCATTTTCTTTGCTTCGCTCCAAATGATCTTTGCCTGGTCTTTTTTGGTAGCGACGCTGTATACCTCTGCGCCTCCCTCGCCGTCGCTGGTCAGCATGTACAGCCCTAACCCGGCTGCAAGGGTGCTTTTGCCGTTCTTACGGGCAACAAACAGGTCAACGCGGGTATATTGCCGCGCTCTGGTAACTTCGTCCACAAAACCAAAGGCAGCCGCAACGGCCGCCTTTTGCCATAGTTCAAGCTGTATCAGCTTCCCAGCCCATTTGCCTTTGCTCTGCCTGCATATACTTTCGATGTACTCAATCGGTCGCAGGCTTCTTTCCACGTCGAAAACATAGGGCGGCTTCGGCTCTGCTATTTCCTGTGCCAGTTTTGCATATAGCTGCTTAACCCGGCTGGACACGGTTTCGCGCCCGCTCTCGATCTCGTGCCAGTATTGCAAAACATAGTTCGGCTGGGCGAGTACGGCCTCCTTAATGTGGCGCAATGGTTACCCGCCTTTGCCGCCGAAAAACTTATTATATGCGGGATCGGGGTTGTCTGCGGGCTTGTCCGGGATGAAGTCAAAAAGTTTAATCATCACGGCATTGTAGTTCTTAACCATGGAATTATATAGCCGCACTACGGGGCGCTCCCGGTCGTATGGTTCGGTCTTATCGGACTGTGAAAACAGCTCGGTATGACCAAATTCTTTTATGTTTTCCTCGTAATCTTCAAGCGAAATGCGCATAAAAGCGGCACGTTGTATCAAACCATCGGCAGCGATCATCATATCTTCCGGAACGTCTTTCATGACCGCGGATAATTTTTTAACTTCTGACTTAATACGCCTATTTTTGTCCTTCACAAACGGATCGTTTTTATTCGCTGCGTTTATCATCATTCATCACCTTCATGGTAGGGGGGTCATGCGCGTCATGCGTATTACTTGGTTGTCCTGCTCCGCTCTCCCAAAACCAAAAAGCAAGGGTCGCAACGGGGGGTATCCCGTTGGTCACCTTGCTATCCTCTTGCCTGTTGGTATAACGTTGCCGTTGTCGTCGAATTTTATATCTGCCCGAATGGGAATGCCGTTACCTGATTTCGTCCGTTCATGGCATGACCAGCACGCCAATTGAAAATTATCGAAGTTGAAAGCGATCATTGGATCGTCGTAGTTGTCCAGTGTTAGTTCCTTTACGTGGTGAACGATCTCGCCCGGCGCTTCGTGGCATATCTCGCACATTGCGCCGTCAATACTCATGCGCTCTGCCACATATGCAGCCCTGCACTTCTGCCAGCGTTTGGTTTTGTATATCGCCTTTTCAATGATTGGATGTGCCATGGTTAACCTCCATGGTGTTTTCTCTATATATCAGCAGCTTGCAACTTTCACCAATTATTCATAAGCTGGTCACCGCATGGCAACATTGCAAAGCTATCATATAACCATACCAAGCGAGCTACCGCCTGCTCTGAACGGCGGACAACGATTTCGCCCGGTGAGGGCTTAATATAATGGCGAGCCGCAAGGCTCGTCTTTTCTTATCCACCACCTGCAAAAAGGCATAAAGAAAAGGCGTGCCTTTATCGGTCACACCTTTACGCACATACCATAGCACACCCCTGATTCCGTGTCAAGAGGGTCCCTGTTTTTTCCTAAAAATCAAATTTAGTATTTCCACTCGGCCAGCGCTTCCCGCTTCTCATCCAGCGCAATACCGATATACACCTTTGTATCCTTCTCGCTGCTGTGGTTAAACAGCGACATCAGCAGCGCAATATCGTGCGTCTTTTTGTAATAGTGATAACCAAAGGTCTTGCGCATGGTGTGTGTTCCCACGTTGTACGGCAGCCCGGCAGCCTCGGCAATGTCCTTCATGTAGTTAAATGCCGTCTTTCTGCATACGGGCTTTGAATTGCCGTGTTTATCGCGCTGCCTGCTGGCGAGTATGTAGTCGCCTTTATCCATGCCCTTTAGCCTCTGCCGCAGTATCTTTTGCAGGTTCTTTGGTATCGGCAGTTCAATGACCTTGCTGGTTTTCTTTTCTTTGATCTGCAAATACTCCTTCCCTAGCAGATCGCCCACCTTTAGCGGCAGTATATCGGATACGCGCCGGGCAAGGTAAATACCCAACTCAAACAGCAGATAGGCACGCCGCCCCTTTTCGGTGTCCAGCTCCGCAAGCATCCGTTCGATGCTGTGCAATTCTTCAACGCTCCTGATCGGCAGTACACGCATGGTTTATGCCTCCCCTGATTCTTACATTTCCATCAGCCCGCGTTTGTTGAACGCGTCGATCATTCTCATAGTAAATTGGGATACTTCGTTTGTGACCTCTCGTGTATATTTTTTAATCGCCGATGCAGTGCGCCATGGGCTTACTTCGCACCTGATGCCATCCCCTGTTTTCCTGTTGAACGAAAACGTGATAAGTATATTTGTTTTATCAACTTTGAAGCTGCTTGTGTAGTGTATCTCTGTGGGCATTACGGCTAAATCGCTATTCGTTTCTTTGGAAAACGACTTCTGTTCCTCTGTGTTGTAGTACGGATATGGCCCGATGTATTTTTCATAGGCGCGCATATTGATTTTCATGTTTTTCCCTCCCTGACTTTCCTTTTGCGGGCTTATTGTGTAATTTCGGGGTTTCGCGTAAGTCCCGTTTTTTATGGCTTTCCTGCGCCGTTGGATATGACTTTCCATAACGTCTAAAAAAGGGAAAATCTACCCCAAAGGCATAAACCGAATGCCGTTACATTCGGTTCTGTTCCGCCTTACGTTTCGTCAATAATTATCATGCCTGCCGATTTCCCGTATAGCTTACTGTCGGCGTGTACGTCGATCTTTAGCAGCCCCCCGGCTGCCGCAAACAGTGCGCAGGTGCTCACAAACTTGTCGCGCTGCTTGTTCAGGCTATCTTCGCTGATCCCTAATTCCTTTGCCAGCTGCCGCAGTTTCACATCCTGCCCGTAATAGGCGGCAGCCATCACAAACACCGGCGTATCGTCAAAATAATCATACGTCAGCCGGATCGCCTGTACCCATGCCGCGGGCCTGCTCCACTTCCCCGGCTGGCGTTGACAAGTAAAAGCGCCTTGTCGGCTGTGGCCGTCGCTGTGCCTGCCTTTTCCGTGCGGCATCCCGTCGCATTTCATCCCGCACAGGCTAAACGCGCTGTCTATGGTTTCCCTGCGGTGCTTGCCGGGCGGTTTCCACCACCAGCCCGGCTTCGTGGTGCAAATGCCATTCCACCGTGCGAAATAACTTCGCAGGGTATTGCGGCCATCCAGATCGCCCCCCTTGCCTCGGGGGTCTTTTTTTATTGTGCAGCCGTTCCCGCAAGGCTTGCAGCCTTTCGGTCGCCTCCTGCCGCGTATACCCGGTAACAGTTTTCCCTTCGATGGATTCCCGCAGAATGTCATACTCGGCTAACTCTTTTGCGGGTGGTGATTCCCTCGTCGTACCAGCCCCCGCAGATCGTGGCAAACGTACATGGCCGGATTCTTAGCGCCATAAGCTGCCGCCCGCTCCATTGCTTCGTGCAGCAGCGCCGTTGTTTCGCAAGTTGCGGCAGTATGCGCGATGTGATCCAGTTCAGGACGTGGTCGCCATCCTGCCGAATAACTGCGAAAATTTCGGCCATCGGCCTCCCTGGCGCGCACGCTCGTACGCGCGTTTGTAGGGGTCGTCGTCATCCTCACGGGGGAACGGAGTTCGGTATACAGTTACCGTCCCGTATAAGTTTATTAATAATGTCCCCCACATTGCCCAACGGGTTACCCTGTGTGGTTGCCCTGCATGTTACCCAATGGGTTACCCTGCGGGTTGTCCAATTTTTCTTGGGTAAAAATCCGCAGTTTCAGAAGTGTTAAAAAAAATAATCCGGTACATGGGGTTGCGCTTGTTGCGTTCTCCGGCGCGGTATTCGATCAATCCGCGCTGGATCAACCTGTCGCGCGATTTCCGTAGCGTTTTCAAGCGCACTGTTACCGCAGCCAAATGTCGTAAAGAGGAAAGCAGCTTGGAATTGCTCACAGGGACAAACCCATCGGGCCAAACATTGGATGTGGCGCGGCTGATTAAAGATATGAAAAAGCGCTGTGCCATAAAACAAATTCGTTGGCCGTGATCTTGTTGTCGGCTGTGCGTATGCAATAAACGCTTTGCTTTCCTTTACATAGTTGACAATCGCCATATAGAGGCCCCCCAATGCTTAAAAGTAGCCAGAAAAGCCGGTGCAGGGTTGTGAACCCGCACGCTGCGGCGGTGGCAAACCGTAGCGCCGCACACCCCTTTGTTGGGTCGCGCCCGGCCATGCGGGGATTATAGCCCCAGCCTGTCGCGGATGCGGCGTATGGCCGCAAAACTCGTCCACCCCGTTGATGTAGGTTAGCGCCTGTTCGTAGTACAGTTCCGGCAGATCAACGCGGTTGCGGATACCGTATTCGCGACAGAAGTCCCGCCAGATCGCCGCACGTAGCGCCTTGCCCTGCCTCTTTCTCCGGCAGGTGGTGCATACTGCATAGCGCTGCGCTGCGCTCCTGTGCGGCTTGCAGTAGTGCCTTGGATTGCGTATAGGATACTGTGACGCGGGTTTTCATGGCCTTTTCCATGGAGGATACGCGGGCATCCATGGTATACACCAGCTGCGCCATCATTTCGCATAGCTTCGTCAGCTGCGCGACCTGGGTTTGCTGGGTTTTGGCTAATTCGTTCAGCGCTGCTGGGTCGGTGATGATCAATGCTTTATCTTCCAAAAGCCTACACCTCCCCGCATACGTCGATTGCTCCGGTCTTTTCGGCCTGCGCGTTGCGGATCACCGCTTCCGCTCCATCCACCCACGCCCGCATCATGGCGATGTGAGGCCGGTAGGCTTCCAGCTTAGCGGCAGATAGGCCAAAGAAGTACGCCCCCATATTGGGAATCGTCCCCATAGCCCCCATGAACGCCCTTACCGCCTCGGCCATGCTCACGGCGCTGTATGGTTCATCGTCGGCGGCTGCGCTGTGGTCGATTTGCTCTTTCTCCACCCGGCGCAATTCGTTTTGTGCTCTCCGGGCGGCGGCCTCCTGTTCCTCGGCGTACCGTTCCGCTTCCTCGGCACGGCGTTTCAGCTTTTCGGCCTCTGCTGCCTTGGCCTTGTATTCGTCGGTGTCCTCCGGGTCGATACTCACGGTTGCTATGGGCTGTTCCTGCATCGCCTTGAGCCGGTTCTCGGATTCGGCCATTTTTTCGGCGTACTGGTCGGCCAGCTCTTGTGCCCGGTTGCGGGCATGTTCGGCGGCCTGTATAGCCTTTTGTGCCTTGTCCCGTTCAGCCTCGGCCTTTTTGCGGTCCAGCAATTGCCTTGCGCAGCGCTGCGGCGCTGCGGTTGTTTGCATCCACTTCTGCGGCTACCTGTTCCCGCTGCTCTGCGGGCACGTCCAGCAGCGCAAGCACCTTGGTATAGGGCATGTTAGACAGGCTCGAAGCGGGGGCGATCTCGCAGCGCGATCCGCATAAAGTTGTTTGCCGTCCGCTGCGAAAAGTTGACGCGATCCGTCAGCCAACCTTCCCATTCGCCATGTTCCAGCTGCCCTTTCGCCTCAATTAGGCGCATTTCCAATGGCGATAATGGAGGCTGTCACATACTGCGTATGGGCTTTGATTTCTGCCTCAATCTGTTCTATGGTTCTCCGGGTGCTGATTTCCTGCATGGTTGCCACCTCCATGTCGTTACGGGGGTATCGGGTACGCACTCACGCCCGATATTATCAAGGGGTCTGTTGATTCGGTTCCACGTTCATTGCAGAGCATACGCCTTTGGTACATGCAACGGTTGCCCTCCACAATCCCGGCGTGATACCCTGCCACATACCCTTCGGCCAGTATCAGCCCGCGCGGTACATCCACGATGTTTTCAAACATACCAATTTGGTTGTTTTCTTCATCGTAAATGCGAATCGTGAACATGCTGCCATCATCCTTTTACTGCGCTGATCGTCGTACCCTTCGATCCTATGTACATCGGTTTGCCACCTTTCTATTTTCAGGCTTTCGCCTTATGCTTTTCGGTATACGGTTTCAACGCCCGAACCGCGTACATGCCTTGCGGGCCTGATTTCTTCTGCCGTTTTATGCTCCATTCCCGGCACAATACGCATTGATCGCCGGAATAGTCAAACACCGTGCTATCCACGCGCAGTACCGTACGCGGGTTGCGGTGGTAGGTGCATAACGCGCCGGGTTTTATCCATCCGGTTACTGTGTTTGCCATGGTCAACCGTCCTTTCGCTTGTAAAAATGCCGGGCGGCGGAATCGAACCGCCACGCGGTAGGAGTACCCGCGCCAGCCCTTTACCCGGCATGTGGTGCTATTTTTTCTTCCCCATCCATACCAGCGCAACGAGGGTCAAACAGATGATGGCCGTTATCAGTACGCCGTTCATTCCATTCATTCCACCTGCACCCCCTCGGCATTGCAGTATTCCCGTAGCTGCTCCACGTTCGCTTGTGCTAGATTCGGCAGCCCGTACCGGTCTAAAAACTGCAATAGCAAATCCTTTCCGGTAAAGGCTGCCTGTTTGGAAATGCGAATGATTAACCAGTCCTTTTCCTGCGTGCTGTTCACGGTCGTTGTGCCCTCGCTTCCATAGTACTGTTGCCGCTCCGCCGCCGTTAAAGACGGGGTGCGCAGGCCGCAGCGGTTGTTCGTCACGCAGGCCTGAAATGCGGAACATTGTAACCCTTCCGGCTTCCATGGCCGGTGATAGTCACATTGCAGGCAAATTTCGGATGGCATTTAGCGCCCCCTCCTTTGGTTGTCATATTTCAATGCGCAGTATGCGGTAGCGGCGTTTGTGCCCGTGCTTGCGGTGCTTCGGTGTTCTGCTGGGTGTACAGGCGCAGCGCACTGCGCTAACGGTAACCCCTAGGGCCTCGGCCAGTTCTTCCGGCGTATCACAAACGCATAGCGGCAGTTCGTATTGGTCGGTCGTTACTGCAATGTATACTTTCATGGTTCAAACCTCCCGCCGCCGCACTTCACGGCGGCGGGCTGGGTGCAAAACCCCGATATATCCATAACGCCAGTTAGGCGGTTAATGGCTGGTGGTTACGGTGAATGGAATAATGCTTTCCGGCAGGTAGTTGATTTCATATTTATAGGGTGATACGCTCGCGCCGCTAATATCCTCAACAACGTACATCGTCCACGAATTGAGGTAGATAAAGTGTTTTTTGTACTCTCCCGGCCCCGTTTCGCAAGTAACTACAAGTTCGTTTTGGCGACTATTGGAGAGGGAAAAAGCACCAACCAATTCAAACACAAGCGAATCGCTGCGAGCGTTTATTACGGTCAATCGGCGGATGACATTGAAGTTATCCGCTTCCTTGGATATATTCGCGGATACTTTTGTTGCCTCCGTACAGCCAACAAGCAATAGGGATACTGCTATCAGCAGTGCTACAAGAATCATCTTTTTCCGCATGTTCTTACCTCGCGTTTCGTATTTGTCTTACTTCCGTTTCGGGTTTGCCGCTTTACGGTAGTTCGGCAGCCCGTTCGGGGCTAATCCCTGCGGGGGTGTGGGGTATCCATACCGTGTATTTTTACGTACCTTTTGGGTCGGCGGTGTAACCAGCGTCAGTTCGCCGTATTCGGGCTGTTGAGTGCGTTTTTCCAAAAACGCGTCCAGCTCCTTTTTGTGAATCGCCCAGTGCGGTTTTTGCATCCCGGCGCTGATGTTGGTACATGCGATCAGCTTAGCAGCGATATACCGCCGTATAGTTTTGTCACTCACGCCGATGTATGCGGCGGCTTCGGGTATTTTCATCAGCCCGGATGCAGTCATGGTTACACCTCCTTTACGGTTCGCTTTCCAGCTGTTGCAGCATGTCGGCCAGTGCGGCCTGCGCTTCCTTGGCCTCTTTGATGCACCGCGCCTTTAGCTGGGGATCGTCAATTTTCCCGTCCAGCGCGTCCCGGTGCAGCTGGTCAACAAACTGCATAACATCCTGCATTTCGTACTTGCTGCGGGCAATGGAATTGGGTAACGTTGCGCTTTCGATCTCCGGGAACATTTTTCGGAAACTGTCGTAGTGGGTACGCATCCAGCGATACCACAATGTGGGTTCGCCCACAACATCCGCGAAACGATCCACATCATCCGGCCCCGGCTCCACTTCGCCGTTTTCCCAGCGCCGCACGGTGCTTTCGCTTACGCCCAGCTGTTCGCCAATCTGCCACGGCAGCAGCTTTCGCCGCATTCTGGCGTTTTTCAGGTCAATATTGGTGCATTCTGGCAATCCCGGTCGCCTCCTGTTGTGGTATGCTGGTTTCATGGAAAGGGGGTACACATCCCGGATCAGGCGCTTTGCTTGCCCCGCTCAATCTGCGCCGCGAGGATCGCCCCGTTAATCGTGCCGATCACTTGGGCGGCTACAATGTCGCGCTTTTCTTCGGGTACATCTGCCAGCAGAGCGGCCAGCGCTTCCAGTTGCGCCCGCTTATATACGTTGTTGATAATCGGCATAGTGCATCATTCCTTGTGGTATAATGTGGGAAAAAGGGGTGGTGTAAAATTGAAGGATACGGAAATCGTCGCATTGTTCCGCCGTGAAATGATGAATGAAATATTCCATTCGTCAGCCGATGACGAACTGGAAAAACCAACTCATTCAAGCGGTCAAGAATGTGGAACAGCTTGTATTAGAAACCATCAAAGCGAGCAAAGAAAAGCAATCGTAAGAGCTACAATGGAGAGGATCGCGCTTGTTGCCGCAATCGCGATCATTCTTCTGTACAGGCGGTAGAGCATACCGCAGGATTTATTAATTTCTTCCAGCGCCCAGCGGTAGTACATCAGGTCTTGTTCTCGCACGAACCATTCAAAGGCGTAACGGGTGCGCTTTTTGGGGTCGTCCAAATAGCGTCTGCGCGTGCTCTCAATCAGTTCGGTAATGCCGCGTGTTTCGATGGGTTTGTATTTATTCATTGAAAGTGCCACCTTTCATCGATTGTTCTGCTTGTTATCAGTGCACTATCAGCAATACTGCGGTGAGTACGATAGATAGCATTGTCAGCAGTACAGCACAGATTGTGATTGCCTTTATCCGATCGATACGGCGCCCCGTGGCTTGTTGTTGCTGGAATGCGAAATGAGCGGTGAATACCTGCTCACCATCTACTACTACATAAGCCTTATGCTTCTCCATTTATTCACCACCTTTCAATTATTATGAATATGTCATAATAGTTGTAAATTGCGTGTTATAATAGATTGACCGGCTGGGGAAAGGGGTATATGGACCTTAATGACGTTGCGCTTCAAATTACTTTGAAGCTGCTTGATACCAGTGCAATTAAGAACTATGTTGAGACCGAAGCGCATTCTGCGCCGGGAGACAAATCTATAGCGATGGCGAATAAAGTTTCCGAGATTTACAACACCATCTACAAATCTGTTCACGACTGCTATAAAGAATTACGTAAGTAAGTAAAACTTGCTGCCAGCCGGTCACTTCAAACACCCATACACTGTAGCCATTGCAATTGATAGCCTGTATACCGTTTCGGTGTCTTTTGTAGCTTCTGATGCTGCGCGTAGCTGCTGTAATTGTTCAACCATCAATTTGTAGGGTGTAACGTTGCTGTTTTTCATCCATTCTATTCATCTCCTTTCATCATTGAATACTTCTAACGTAATATTACATTACTCCATATTATATAATTAGTCAATGGGTTTGGCTAAAAAATATTGCATATTGAATATTCTCGTGATAACATAACGGTGAGAGGTGATACCATTGACAATTAATGATCGCGTGCGTATGGTTCGCAACGAATTACATATGAACCAAACAGAATTTGGTGAGCGGTTAGACGTGGCACAAACCTATCTGACTAATATTGAGACGGGGAAAAGAAGTTTAACCGAAAAACTCACAAAGCTAATTTGCTATGAATTTAACGTTAGCGAACAATGGCTGCGCACCGGCGAAGGTGAAATGTTCGCCCGTTCGGATGCGTCCGAAATAGATAATTTAGTGTCGCGCTATCACCTGCGCCCATTGGAAAAGACCGTTTTGGAAACGTTCGTAAAGCTGCCGGAGGGGTACCGGGACGGCGTATTGGAATATATTAAGTCCATTGTGGCTGCCGTCGTCAAAGAGGATGGCGACGAGTACCGCGACATTGTGGATCAGCAGGCCGAACACGAAAACCAAACCTTGCGGGATAATCCTGCTTTTACCCTCCCGGACGAAGCCAGCCCGGACGATAAAAAAGAAGCCCGCGCATAGGCGCGGGCTTTGCTATATACTTTAGATTATGCCGATGGCTTACTTTTTTGTTGCTGCGGCGGTGGGATAATGCGTACAACACTGTTGCAGGTTTTGCAGGCTGTGTTTACGTAGGTGATACCGGGACGATCCAGCATCACGAATTTTTCAACATCTGGGTTCCCGGGAACGCTTACGTAAACGGTCTTTCGCATTGCTTATCAGCCTCTTTTCGATTAAATGAGAACAAATGTTCTTGTATTAAGTATCATACCTCGCATATAGTTTGCTGTCAAGCTCAAGATGTTGTATATGTATTACCTGTGCACCCATATGCTGGGGTGGATACTTAATAAAGGGAGTGTTATAATTAATAAAAAATACGGAGTGTCGTAATGATGAAAAAAGCACTGTTTCGCCTATTAATAATTGCATTGTCAATTATAATTCTACTCGCACTTTGGCTTGTCACCGGGGTTGACGATTACAATTTAATTTTGTTTTTAATATGCATTTCGGTCTCTGGCCTTATAGTATATCTGATTTATAAAATAACCAAATTTAAAAGTATAATATATGTTAAATTAGAACCTAGTTGTGAGTGGGACGAAATCAAAAAACCTGATGTGAAATATTCTATAAACGGATATGAAATATATCAAGGATGGGAAAAAGTACCTGTACATGTGGTTGGTGTAACACAAATGAATGACGGATATACAAGGCAATCCATTCTTCGAAAAATTTATCTAAAAGAACCACCTTATGATGGCGTAGTTAACACATACATTCAGGAAGAAGAATATGCGGGGGAACCAACTTTTGAAGTTTGGGCTAATGATGAACAGATTGGTTACGTACCAAGAGAACTAGTACCTTTTTTTGATCAAAACAGGCATCGTTACGATCATTCCAATGCGGTAAGTATCTATGGTGGTGGGAAAACAGTAGATGGTAAGCGAATAAATTATGGGGCTTCGTTTATGGCGTTGTTTCGGTTGAGTTAGCATGAAAAAATTCGTGTTGCAACCCATTGGAAAACCATTCAAATTAACTGAAAGATGTGACACACGTGGATTTATCAACAATAGTAACAGTAGAAAAGGATATTGCGGAAGCGCTTTCTAAATATCAAGAAATGACAAAATCTTTGTCTGACGCATTGTCGAAATATATTGAATCAATGCGCCCCCTAACTGATGCCTTTGCTGACTATAAAAGTCGAATGCATGAGGCTGTATTAAGCATGCAGCGCACAGTACGCCCCTTTGATGCAATTTCAGCCATTGCACAAACCCAGTATGTTTTATGGGAGTATATAACATCAGAATTTGTCGATAGAATTTTGGATGCTGTTGATGTAAATCAAGAATTGCTAGCCTATGAGGGTGAAAACAGCTTTCACAAGTCTAATGAAATCATTTCACTATGTGCAAATCATCCGTATCTAGTTCCGTCTCAAAGGGTTTTTACTCAGTCAATTACTGCCTATCAGAATGGTTATTATGATTTGGCTGTGATTAGTCTAACTACGGTTATTGATAGTGTTCTATCACAGGCGAGTAGAATGAATACACATAAACCGGCTCCCCGTGTTGAAGCAATACTTGAAAAGCTAAAGGAATCGGAGTCGATCAGCGATTCAGAATATGCGGAAATTTCTCTATATTCAACATTTCGATCCACTTCTCTTTCGTTTTATAAATTCGCCCCTTTCGATGAAGATGAGCCTGAAAATCTTAATCGCCATTGGATTATACACGGTCGATCAAAAAGAGAGAAAACTCAACTAGACTGCATTAAGTTAATCCATTTTCTGTACGGCATTATTCTACTTGAACAATGAATCAAATGTACTTACATTTTATAATTGAGGTGTGTTATGGATAATAAACAGACAAACGAGAGTAAATTCAAACATGATATAGGTGAAGATACAATCATTATCATTAAACTGAAAAAGGATGTTAAAGTATTAGACGCGTTTCGTTCTGATCTTTTAAAGAGCCAGAGTGGTGAGCCAGCTGAATATAGAATAAAGGAATCTGGAGCGGATCCCAATACCGCTATTTTACTTTCGAAGTACAATAACAAAGAATACAGATGCGTTCTTTTTGATTTTGATTCAAAAGCAGAAAAGGGAGAAGAGCTTAAACAACTTTATTGGGCTAAATCTTCTATTAGTGATGATAATAGTACAATCGTTTGTGATTTGTTATACTATACCAATTCAAAAAATGTTATTACTAGTTTTGCATCTAGTATAGCTTTTGATTTATTTGCTGATTTTACACCGTATTCTTACTTAACATATGAAAACTCAAAGTACATATTAAAGCAAATGCATTTACTTGAAAAAGCCAATCTAAATTCTTTATTAAACACGATATACGAACAGGAACAAATTGTTCAATCTGGTTCGGATAAAATCGAAGAATTGGAAGGTAGATTAAGCAAGCAAAAAAGCATGCTAAAAACTGATCAACAGTCTAAACCTATAAAGTATACAATCTTTAATGGTGAAAAGAAATTATCTCCCCTTGCACAAAGAAATGAGTATTGTCGGAGAGAACATAACATCCGGTTTGCTGATCCGGAGCGTGGAGAATTTCAACGCGATTATGATCGAATTTTATACTCGAAAGCTTTTAGAAGAATGGTGGATAAAGCACAAATCTTTTCTTCCACGAAGGGCGACCATTATCGAACTCGCATGACACATACATTAATGGTATGCCAAATTGCTCGGAGTATCTCTATTCGGTTGAATTTGAATCGTGCTTTAACAGAGGCGATTGCTATTGGTCATGATCTTGGGCATACTCCCTTTGGACATCAAGGCGAAAGAACGCTGGATAATATTTTAAAAGGGGAAGGCGATTTTCTTGTCGAAGGGCTAGAGATAGATGGCACGTGTCAATATGGTGGATTCAAACATAATTTTCAAGGCGTACGTGTTGCAACTTGTCTGGAAGATGCGTATTTTGGTATTCAAGGTATGGATTTATCACTTCAAACACTTGATGGCATATGGAAACATACGGATACAGATAAAGGCCAAGAAATTAGTCAATTTACAACATATCGTGAATTATTTGAAAATGATAGCAAGTACCCGATAACATTAGAAGGACAGGTTGTTGCCCTTGCAGATGAGATAGCACAACGAAGTCATGATATAGATGATGCTTTATCATCATCGTTGATAAGTTTTGAAGAACTAGCAGAGCTTTTAAAGTTGACCAAATTCGAAAAAATAACTACAATAGTCGAATCTTTGGAAAATAAAAGTAAGGATGAATTGTACACATCTGATCGAAAGGAACTGCTCTACACTCGTCTGTCGGCAGGCATAGTAAGTTTCTTCATTAATGATGTTGTCGCTTGTTCAGATCAGGCGATGAAGAAAGAAATAAAAGAACGCAAAAAGGATACGAGAGAAGATGTCTTTTTTCATGAGCAACTAATTGATTTTTCACCTATTGGAAAAAGATTAAGTGGGCACATTGAAAACATACTTAAAAAGAAAGTCTTAAATAGCGTAGAGGTTGTTTTATTTGATGATAATGCGTCAAACATCGTATACTCGTTATTCAAAATTTATTATAAAAATCCCATGCTTCTGCATGATGGCACTTTGCGGAGGTTATATAAGTATTATTTAGATAATGGTATTAAGGATGTATTCGAATTTAGAGAAAGCCAACCTAAATTGATGAACCAAGAATGGTCGCGTATCACATCAAATCCAATCAAATGTGATGATGTTAATAATCGCGAAATGATAATCAAAAAGCGTAAATTGCTCGTTCGAACAATTTGCGATTATATCGCAGGTATGACGGATTCATATGCGATTAAGGAGTATGAAAAGCATTATAAACGCTGATTACTATTATATGTAAAGGTTGTGTCATATGCCGCGCGCTTCACTCAAACAACGTAAGGATGGCCGCTACAAGTGCAAATACAAGGGTATCCAGTTCATGGGGGTTACCCAAACGGAAGCATACGCAAAACTTGACGCATATAAACGGCTAGAGGCTTCTGGCCTGCGTGCCGAGGCGGCAGGCGTTACCTTCTCGCAGTATGCCGCTAAATGGATAGAAACTTATAAAGGCGGCGTTTCTACCCGCACGTATAATGATTATTTGCGTGTTCTGCATCAATTTGTCAAAGTGGTGGGGGATAAGCCAATAAAAAATGTGATCCCTTCGGATATCCAGCTTGCGTATAATGAACAGCAGGGGTTCAGCCGGTCACATATACGCATCTTTGGTATGATCGTCAATAGTGTTTTCAAAGCTGCCGTTGCGGATCGCGTGATCCTCCACAATCCGTGTTTATCTGCGAAGTTGCCAAAAGGAAAAGAAGGGTCGCACAGGGCAATCCTTCCATGGGAACGGGACTTGATATTGCAAAGCACACATCGCTTTGCCCCGGCTATTATGTGTATGCTGTATGCTGGCCTGCGCCGTGGTGAGGTGTTGGCGCTGGATATTGACCGGGATGTGGATTTCACGGCAATGACGATTTCAATCCGCGAAGCTGTTCGTTTTGAATCTAACCAGCCGATCATAACCGATCCGAAAACCGAAGCAGGCGCGCGTACCATTCCAATGTTGGATGTGCTTGCTGCTCGCCTGTCGGGTATCCATGGGCTGGTAGCTCCGTCCGCGTCCGGCAGCCTGATGTCGGAAACCGCTTTTAATCGTGCGTGGGAGGGCTTTATTGCAGATTTGGAAGCCCTGTATAATGGTGATAGCAAACGGTGGTATGGGCGCAGGAACGGGCAAAACCGCGATGCTATGCCACCTTGGAAGAGCATTTCAATTCGTCCGCATGACCTGCGCCATTCCTATTGCACCATGTTATACGATGCTGGTATCGATCTAAAGACAGCGCAAAAATGGATGGGGCATGCCGATCAAGCTATGACGCTGCGTATCTATACACATCTTACTGCCGAACGCGAAGAAGCAGAAGCGCGTTTGCTTCGTGAAAGAGTAAATGAACAATTAAACGATGGGGTGCAAAACGGGGTGCAAACAGAATTGAAGTCCAACGGAAGCCTTTAATATCAAGGGATATATAAATATACAACATAATAACTACGAATCAAAAGGTCGTGGGTTCGAATCCCGCCGGGCTCACCAAACGAAAACCCTTGAACCATAACGGTTTGAGGGTTTTCGCTATTGTACGGGTCTGACCTTTTTTGCGGGGAAAAGCCCGTTTTTTGATGAAATGTTCCGTGTTTTGTTCCAAACGGCCGTTAAAAACAGCGATCAAAGCCTTATGAATCAAGGGTTTCAAGCCTACCCCGCATGTTCCACCGTTGTTCCGTCAAGGGGCACCCACGCAACCATTGCAGCATTGAAGGTTTCGCCCGCCTGCTGGATTTTTTCGGTGCGCTTGTCCACATATCTATCCATCGTCATCCGGATGTCGGCATGCCCAGCGATGGCCTGAATGGTTTTTACGTCCACCTTGGCCGCCGCAAGCTCCGTTAAATAGGTGTGTCGCAGGATATGCGGCGTTGCGCCGTGCAGGTCGATGGTTCTGCCAATGCGCTGCCATGCACGGTCGAAGGTGCTTTCGGTGAGGGGCATATCGCCGTTTCCAATCACAAACGTGCCGGATTGATTTCCGTGCAACAGTTCTTTTAAAACCCTGCAAAGGGGAATTTCACGAAAGCCCGCTTTGCTTTTCGGTGTTCCCACAACAGGCTGGTTGGAGCAAAACGTAACATTGCGGGTGATGTGGAGGATATTTTGATCGAAGTCTATGTCGTTCCACATCAGACCGAGCATCTCGCCCCGCCGCATCCCTGTGTACAAAAGCAAGCCAAGCATCAGCCTGTCGTTCAGGTTCAGGCAGTGCAGATGGGCAATAATATCGCGGTAATGACTGGCACTGAGTGCTGATCGGGCGTTTACCTTTGTAGGCATGGAAAGCCGTTTGCTCTTTGTGGGATCTGCCGAAAGAAAACCGTCCTCCATTGCAGAAGTAAACACCTGCGATAGAATGATTTTCATCTGACGAACGGACGAGTGCGCCATATCGCCGCACAGATTGTAGAAACTCTGGATGTCGTTCGTCGTAATCTTCTCAATCGGCATTTCTCCGAAAAACGGATAGATATGTTTATCCAATAAATTGCGATAGGTACGCAGCGTGGTTTCCTTCAGTTTATGATCCTTGAAAAGGGTTAGCCAGTTTTCGGCATATTGCCGAAATACGTGTTTGGCATCGGTAGGCTGCGCCGGACTACCCCATACACGCTTGAGTTCGGGAATCAGGGCATCCACAATCTCCTGAAGAGAATCACCTGTTTTCCATCTGATCGTACCATCGCCAAGATCAATCTTTATTTTCTTACGTGCCATGTCGTGATCTCCTTCCGAGCATGGCATGTAATTCTGCGATGAGAGTGTGCCGTTATCAAGATGCGGTTCAAGGAGCGTTCGGCACTGCTCAACCACAGCACCGCTGATCTCCTGCACCACAGATTTTAACATTTCGGGGGTCATAAGGAAAGCCCCGGCATCAGGTGAATTGTCTGGTTGTGCGCTCAAAGCATTTCCTTTCTGCAAAATTTCGAATTGCGATTTTCATTGGATTTACCGACAACCAAGGCCAGCAACCAACGGTAAAAAACTACTGTAATTACGATATCCAATTATTTCTAAGCTTTTGCTTTTCCCGGAAAACTTCGTTGCTTTGGTTGTCAGGACAGACGAATCTGTTTGTTCAACCTATACTAGTCAACGGTTTCAGCACTTTCTTCGATCTGCCAACTCGACAACCAAGCCAGCAACCACCCGGCAAAGCACCCGACAACCGGCGGTAAAAATCCGGTCATTCATTCTCCGGGAAAACGTAGCTGTTTTGCTTCTTCCTGCGTTGATTGCGGGAATCTGTCATAGTTGTCAGGATGTTGGTTGCCGATGCGTTCCCAACCCTTCTGCCTTCCGTATTCCACTCCAAAGGAACGTGGATTGCTAAAATGCTGCCAGCCCTTTGCATACGTCCGCATGATCTCGCTGATATCGTGCAGCTTCCACTTCTTCGGCTCATCAAAAAGGTGTAGTGCTTCCCGGTGGAGAAGCCGACAGCACACCTTATCACCCTCGTATCGTTCCAGAAATTCCAGTATCAGGCCTGCGTCCGTATCCTCCTGCATGAATCCCTTTTGGTTATCCAGCAACTGCATTTGAATCTCTTTGCTGAATTTCATGGAATAACAACCGCTGCGATAAATCATCATAGCTTCCGCCCACACTTGCAGCAGGTAGGCCCGTGACGCGGCTTCATCAGCAAGAATGTGAACTTCCGCTTGCATCGGGTTTGTCATAATGGGCAGGAAACGTCGGTTGCCGGCACGGTCCAGAGGCAGAAAATCTATGGTGTTGGATGTACCGCCAAACACGCATTGCCGGAGTCTATCCTTGGGTTGGGCCTCGTAGGGCGTTCGGTAGGTTTCCTTCTGCCTGCTAATGAAAGAGCGGATTTCCTCAATACTTTTTGCGTTGCTGGTCGCCAGCATTTCCGACATTTCGATAATCCAATGCCCTTGGAGTTTTGTGAATACCTTATCATCGTCCAGCCTTTTCAGGTCGTCACTGAACCACTCATCGTTGATGGCAAGCAATCGAAACAGCGTGGATTTGCCGATTCCCTGCCCGCCTATCAAGCAGAGCATTTCCTCATACTTACTGCCGGGAAGAAACACGCGCCGAATCGCACCCAGAAGAAAGTGCTTGAACATTTCTTCCGTATAATCGTTGGCTTCCGCGCCGAGAAAGTAACGCAGGCAGTCACGAATACGGGGAATGCCGTCCCAGACAAGCGCGCTCAGCCTGTCCCTGATCGGGTGATAGCAGTTTTCGTTTGCCACAATGCTCAAGGCATTGTTGATCTTCTTCTCGCTGGTAAGATCGTAATTTTGCTCCATATGAAGAAAGAGATATTTCATATCGGTATCCGTAATGGAATCCGTATTTCGCCGCCAACCAAGCTTGCGCACAATGTCGATACGCTCCGTCAACAGATTGAAGCAGATCGCACCCTTCAACAGCGAATCAAGCTGAAAAGCCGTTTTGCAGTTCAGGATCGTATTCGCGGTTCGACCTTTGTCTGTGAGAGCAAGCTTTTCTTTGACTTCTTCAACGCTCAAGCTCGGCTCTATGGCGTCTGCGGTGCTCATCACGGCTTGCTGTATCTCCGCGGGCAAACTTTGAAACTCGTTGTTCAAGACGCGGTATCTCCTTTCCAAGCTCAATGATTATTTCGGCTTTATCCTGCAAGGCACCCATCAGCAGCACATCCAGTATTTCTTCCACTTCTTGCCGTTTTTGCAGCGCTTCCGTAAACAACGGGTGCCATTCTTTGTCTATTGACTGCGGCGCAAAATCCTTCCGCCACTGTGCAAGTAAATGCCGGTATTCCGTCAATACATAAAAGCATTTCTTTTCAACGTGCCTGAAGCGCTGCTCTTCCGATAGCTTCGGTTTGATCTGTTTCCTAATATGCCCATTATGATTTTCATACCCAACGGAAAAATCGGTTGCGAGCTTCCGAGCGGCTTCCAACGCAGATAGTTGAAACAGCCTTCCGACGAAATCAATAACATCCCCGTCGGCCTGACAGCCAAAGCAATGAAAGCGGCGATCCGTTTTCATGCTGGGGTGATGATCGTCATGAAAAGGGCAGAGCGCCATTCCGTTGCGATGGATTTTGATACCATAACGCTCGGCAGCCTGCCGAACAGTGACGCTGTCCTTAACTGCTTCAAACAGATTCATCGGTCGTCTTCGCCTTTTGCATGAACCACAGACTTACGGTTTAACCTATCGTGGTTTGCCTGATCTGCGACAATCTTCATTCGCTGCAAAATGCTTGTGATGGATTCCCTGGTTTTCTCCTTAACCTGGGCTTTCCCTACGTTGTGTGCTTCGGGCGTTAGCAGTGCCTTACGAACCGTGACTGCGATTTTCTGCGCCGCGTTCATGAGTTTTTTCTGAACGACACCCAGGCATTCACCAACAGCTTCACGGATATTTTTAGGAATTTTCCGTTCGGGCGATGTGATCCATTTTTGATAACGTTCAATTTCCGCGATGTCCGCTTTTTGCGTTTCAGCCTGTACGGTATCCGCCACCACCTCCACAGCTTTGTCATACGCAGCAGAAGAAACTTCGTCGATCAGCGTTTCCACTTCTGTGATTTTCTGCATCTGATTATCCAAATGCCCGGTGTTTTGTGAGATTTCCGCCTCCTGCTTTATCAGCTTTTCCTTTTGCTTGAGCAGAATAAAATCTTGCCTTTCCAGATACGTGCGGCCGCCATACTCCGGTTCTTGATCCAAATGCAAACCATATTCCCGGGAAATTTCGAAAAGCATCGTTCTGCAAATCGCATCAAAGGTCATTTTGCGATTGTTGGTTTTCCCTTTGGGTTTGTCCGGATCCGGAAGTGGAATTTCCAATTTCTCCAGCGCCTTTTCCTGTTGAGGGCAAACTTCGCCGTAACGGTTCTCACAGTCGAACACATGGCGCTCGTGAATATGCGGCGTGCTTTCGTCCAAATGAAGCGCCCAATCCAGAATGTGAACATGATTACCAAATCGCTCCTCGAACTGCCTAGTAAACTCATAGACGACGGATAATAGTATCTCAGGCTGCACCGCCTGTTCCATTGTTCCGATTTGGAAAACAGTTTCCTCCGGACAGGTCTTGTCATTTTTTAATATTTGCTCGATGGTGCGGTTGCGCTCCGTGTGACGGGTTTTCTCGTTGCGGGCGTTCTGCCTGCTGACGAAGTTTGCATAATGCTCGGTATAATAAGCACGCTCGATTTCTTCAAATGTGGCGTCATACTCATCTAAGTTTTCACGGTTTTGCATGGTGGTGTAACCGCGATAACAATCCCAGAATATGTTTCGTTGCGCACGATCGGTATCGATGTGGCTGCTGTTTTCAAGGTCGAAGCGGCGGTCATTATGCTTGGGATTGTATACGCCGTTTTGCCCGATGCGTCCGTTGTGCCTGGTGAGTTTCAGTGTCGCTTCCTCCGTTTCTTTGCGAATCTGCCGGGCTAATCAGGGCGTGAGCCCGATTCCTTGCTGCATTCTGCGTCAAGTAATACCCAGTACGAGTTGACGCAAGCATCAACTCACTGGGCAGGGCTGCCGCCCTTGACCCGCACAAAGCGCTGTGCCCCACACCCCGCTTTGTATGGTGCCACTGTGTTGCGGCACCCCGAATGGTAACCGGAATCGGAGCTTTTTCCCGTATATCCGAAAGATCGGAAAAACGGGAAAAGCCGCATCATTTCCAAGCTTATGGAAATCATGATATAATTCGGAAGAATATGATTTTCCACGAAAGGTGGATATTCTGTGTATATCAAGCTTACGATTGCAGAAAAGCTCAAAGACTTGCGAGTAAATGACAGGCATTTGACATTGGAGCAACTGGCCGAACAGACGCATTTATCTAAATCCGCCCTTGGCAAATATGAAACGGATGATTGTAAGGACATCAGCCCTTTCGCCATTGCAACCTTAGCGCAGTTTTATGATGTTTCCTCCGATTATCTGTTGGGACTGACAGAAAACAAAAAGAACCCAGATGCAGAATGTGCTTCTCTACACTTGAGCGACGAGATGATAGTATTATTGCAAAGCGGAAAAACCAACAATCGTCTGCTGTGTGAAATAGCAACCCACGAAAACTTCCGCCGCCTGATGACAGACATTGAAATCGTAGTCGACCGCATTGCAGATATGCGCATTCAAAACATGAATACCGTTATGGAGGCAATGCGGCAGGAAGTAATATCGCGTTATACCCCCAATGAAAATGACTTGCACCTGCGTACCCTTGAGGTAGCGCAGGTGCAGGAAACGGATTATTTCGATTATGTGGTTCATGAAGATTTGGACGTAATCATCCATGATGTTCGCAAAAATCATCTGACAGATACCACTACGGCGGATGACGCGCCTGCGCTGAACGAAATTCGGGAAAAACTATCGGAAGCAATGAATTACGACAGCAAGGAAGAAGCAATCATCCAAACATTTTGTGATAAAATGCAAATCCCATTTGAAAAAATAAGCAAGGACGAATTTGAGATATTTCTTCGGATCATAGGAAAGTCTAGGTTGTTGAAGGAGCCGATGAGCAAGCGAGGGAAAAAGCGGAATTATTCGGCGGGTCGTGGGGAATAAACGATCCATGGATAGTGTTTATATTCGCCACCCGAACCCTAGTTATACTTTTTGTCTTAGTGGTTTGTTTTCGTTTGTCCATTTTTGACGACGCGTTTGCGTTGAGCAAAATCCAGGGAAAGTTTTCAGATGCAATGAATTACGACAGCAAGGAAGAAGTAATTCCTTTTTAGTGAACACAGCAGGAAGTTGAAAAAGCAAAGCGAATAGAAAGGGCCCCAGCTAAAATGCTAGAGGCCTTTCTGTGTTGATTATTCACCGATCTTCATATCATCATCGGTATAGGTTTCTTCTCCGGCTGCGATGCCGTCCCTGGCTTTCTGATAGTCCCGATTGTTGGTAGAGGCTGCGCTGGCAAGTCTTGAGACGGAATCATATGCATCCCTGATCTTTCCTGCTTCCTGACAGAAGGAAGCCTCATCACCCGTGTCGTTCAATTGGGAAAGTGACATATTGATGTGCCGGACAAGTTCAAGATACTGCGTCCCCACTTCCTGATGCTTATCGGCTTGCTTCTGCCATTCGTAGAATTTTTGTATAGCGCTTAATACTGCAACAAGCAGGCTCATTCCGGCAATGATATAACTTACCCATGCTGCTTGTTCCTTAAGGGTTACAACAAGTACTGAACCAGCGATAGCTGATAAGGAAATAATGATACATTGGGTTACGTTGTTGTATTTGATTTTTCGATTGGCAGCGTTGAAATGTTTCTTTTTCTCAAAGATTGCGTTGCACCGATATCTTTTTAGGGTTTGTACTGTTTGTTCCATTGGCATGTATTCCGCCTCCATAATTGGTGTTATGTTCACAGATATTTTAAGCATATGTGCAGAAAGCTGAGATTAGACACATCGGTTAGCAGTCGTCGATGCTGACAGAAACCCATATTCATTCCTGAGCCACAGGGGCATTTTGATGATGGTACATAGAGAAAATCAGGGGCACAAACACGTTCAATGAATTGCTTGATTTTCGAGTCGTCCCGGATGCCCAGGAAGCCTCTCAGAAATTCATATTCACCTTGTGGCCCATGCGCTCGTTCCCCAAAAGGTAGTACGCCATACTTCTCTAAGTAACTATAGCCAAACAGGTAACTATCAACAAAGTCCTTGATAAAGTCGTTCAGTGAGTGATCGCTTCTGTAATAGTTGCGGATTTCTAGTTGTGATGCTAAACATAGCGTCTTATCCAAATTCCTGTGCTCAAACGTCGGTAACGTTATGCGGTTGCCAATTTCATATAACAACGGCGCCTTCTCGGGATAAGATATTGGTATATCAATGCGTAATTTGTACTCATCCCGAATGAGCGTTTTCTTGTACTGCGCATTGAGTAGAAAAACACCTTCCAACCTGCAACTGAGCCCGCTAGGATAGTTGACCCGGTGTAGTCCAGGCTGTTTTCGACAAACAGCCTGGACTTCGTTTTCCAATGTCGTACTCATGAGCGATAGGGTTTTACAGGCCTAACTATCGTAGGTGCGCCGTAGTTGCTGCTGTGACCGCTGCCAGAATCACCTTCGGGCTCATGATAGGCGAGACCCAGGGCACTTGCTACGTTCCTACGAATGTCAGACTCCTCTGAAAAGTAAATGGTCTCATCAAGAACATCTTTCTTCAACACTTCAAGCCACTTGAAAAACCATTTGGCGTCATCGGCAGACCAGGAATCGGTTAAATTATCAGCAGGATTTGCTGGGTTGGGAAGCTTCCACAAGTTGCCTTCTCGTGTTATCACCAGATCTGCCTGGTAAGCAAGCGAATATGCAACGAAGTTGCTTTCCATGAGCGGTTTTGCTAAGGCGATTCTTTCGGTCACGTGTTTGAGAAGCTGATAAGGGTTAAGCTCGGTCGGTGCGCTTTGGGCAGCTTTAGCGGCCAACGTTGTTATGATTGCTGAGGTGGGATTGTTTTTACGTGCGCGACTGTAGAAAACAGCTTGATGTCGTTTCAACAGCTGAATAACACGCTGCAAAGCAGAGCGTTCCAGTTGAGGTGGAACATCTTGAACGGACGCAAAGCACATTTTGCCTTCACGAAGTATTCTCTCTCGCTCCGCATACTTAACGAAATCACCAAAGCGTTTGTTGATATCGTTGAACCACGCTGCGTATCCAGCTGGGTTACTGGGCTTCCACTTTGCACGAGTTCTTGTCGAATCCACCTCAACGATGGATACGGCCATTCTCGAACGTTCCGGGTCAACCCCATCATGGATTATCTTATCGATGCCTTCTTGATCCTCGGACACAGAAGGGACAATATCCAGTTTGAAACCAATTCCGCCAGACTCTGCGTACTCCAGGGTAAAGCACCGATCGTCCTCAATGACGTCCTTCTTTAAGCGTTTGGCGTGTGCCTCAACGCTGCTTTTTACATTGTTACGTAGATCAAGCGGAGAAATCGCCTTCTTATCCTCTTGAACTTCGCAAACCAAATCGAGGTCAAATTCTTGATCTTCGTCTTCCCGGTAAGGTCGGACAACAGTTCCCAACGCGAAAGAGCCTTGCGGATAGATTTTCATGTTGTCAGCATCGAGCGTGGCAGCCATTGCTTTATAGTGGGATACGGCTTCCTGATACATCGTTGGGGAGATATCCAGGCTTTGAAGTTTGCTAAATAGTATGGATGTTTTCTCCATCTAAAAACTCCTTTAAAATTGTATTCGATTTTGTACGTAGCCATTGCCAACATCAATGACTACCGAGAAACAAGGTCGAGATTATTTTGCACAGCAGAGACGATGTCTTTGCTGACCTACTACGATAAATTTATTCTATCAAGTGTTCCATCATTCAGAATACCTCCATTGCTATGATTGATGCTCTAAAAATTTGTAAATAGAACATCTGATCGCTTGACATAACAATTTTCGATATTATAGAATGACATTGTTAATTGAGACGTCATTCGTCGGTATAAAATCGATAATGCCATCCAAGCAAGGGCCTGCCGCCAAGCAGGTTTCTTTTGCTTGTTTCAAGCAATCTATATTATATTGTATAGGAAATATCTTGTCAATACTGTGAATAATATGGTCAGTTATTACATCATTTATACGGGCATGTTTTCAAAGAAAGACTGTTAATCGCGATAATATGGATCGAGTATACTGAAGTTCACAATTTCATAAAGTAATGGCAAAGCCATTGGTACTCCGCTAGAATGAATGATGTCAAGGCATTCAAGAGGGAGAAGAAACGCCAGATATAAGCATTAACCTATATACACCTATTATGCAAAAAATTAAACCAGCGATTAAGATTCCTGTTTAAAAGATGTGAAAGCGCTGGAAGCTTAATATATTTATTATACTAGCCTTCCATGAAAAAAGTTGGCGTTATCATTCCACCCCCAGCGCTTTAAACACCGCATCTTCTGCACTTTGATATGGGATCAATTGAAATGCGCTCATCAAATCAGGTGGTACAGTACTGAAATCTATCATTGAGGTTGCTGGCAACAGAACCTTCTTTGCCCCACTATCAAGGCATACCTGAAGTGCATTGGCCAACTCATCAGTTTTAATTATCGTGCCACTAATGCTGATCTCACCTAAAACCGCTAGCGAACTGATGGCTGGCTTTGACAATGCTATAGAACAGAGGGCGACAAGAGAGGGCAACGCCAGCTTCCCCGTCATGCCGATTCCCTGCAGGTCTTGATAATTAACAATATAATCCTTTGTTGTTGTGCTAATTGAGGCACTAATTCTACGCCTGTTTGCTTTCAGAAAATTGAAAGCTGTGTTGGAGGCTTCTTTCGCCTCTCGATCATTTCCGAGGCCGGTTCTCTCGAATTTCCCATTGCCGGGAAGCATCTGAGATTCCAGGCGGAATACGCCGATCATGCCGGATTTGCCCGGAGATACCGTATAAATCTGTCCGGGATTGCATATCCCTTCCGGGATCAGCTTCCCACCACCTTGCTCGGGAACCGATACATAACGTTCCTCGAATGTGTCGTTGTCGATAAAGGAGAAATTAACGTCGTAAAATTCCATGCCACCGAGTTTTTTGAGCTGCTCCTTAACACGGCGGCGCATCTCAAGCGATATTTGCAATATTTCCTCTAGCTGTTCCTTTGTATAAACACCATCAGGATATATCAGTTTAATGAATCCGCCGACCATTTTGCGAACGGCAATGGTATCGCGCTGGTTCAGGTTTTTTCCGAGATGATAGTATCTATCAAGCGCATCGCCGTATTGTTCCTTGCGAAGTTCACGAATGAACTCCGCAAGATAATCCGTAATAAAGCCATAATCGTTGGTAAAATGCTCGGGACGGAATTTCGGTATTTCCCAGCCGGGTATGTAGCAGTGTATGCGGTCAAGGAAAGCCGTGTCGGTGCCCATCTCCGTGGGGAAAGGATCAAATAAGCTGGAGGTTTTCAGCAGCACTTCCACGCTCTGATTGATGTTACCTACAAAGACCATCGACGCAGACGCCGCCTTTTCTTCCTTGCCACGGGCAAAGGAGCCGGAGGCCATGTAGTCCTTCATAATCTGTATGCCGTCTTTATCCTTGAAATTGATGCCTGCGACTTCATCAAAAGCAACGCAATCCCAGAGGCCGACTAACCCTACGGTTTTTCTGCCCATGTTATAAAACAGGTTAGCGACGGTCGTCTGCCCACCGGAAACGAGTATGGAATTTGGGGATATCTCTTTATACAAATGCGACTTTCCGGTGCTCCTCGGGCCCAGCTCGCAAAGGTTAAAATTATTCTCGACCAACGGGAGCATACGCGCCAGCAACAGCCACTTCACGCGATATTCAAGTGTGGAGGGTTCCATGCCTGTTGAACGAAGTAAAAGATCGATCCATTCCTCTTTTGTGAATTTAGCTCGGTTTCTCTTCAATTCAGCAATATCAACGTGTGGCATCTGTATTGGGTTAAGCTGCCGGATGCGGATAGGTGTGCCGTTCTTCTTGTCCTCTTCGATATATTCGTAATCCAGTTGAACAATACACCATATGCCGCCACAGAGCAACCGGTCGTACATTGTGGGGTAATCCTCGGATATCGGTATGGTCTTTAAGCCAAGGTTTGAGAATTCGGCTTCGTAACGATCTTCTTTAATATTCAGCCTGACGGTGATCTTGTCAATTACGGAATGGCTTCCATTTTGCCGCAGAGAAGAGAGGATCTTCTGCGCCTCGTCAGGGCGAACGAAGTTCTCGGCAAGGATCTTCTTGACATTTTTGATGCCTTCGGATATTTCATCTTCATCCTGCGAGGAACAATACATGCCAAGAAGATATTCCAACACGTAGACCGGAACGTTTGCGCCTTCCTTAATCTTTTTGGTCAGGTCTTTCCGAACAATTTTGCCGGCAAAACTGTCCCACAATTTGCTGTGAAGCTGTTCCAAGGCATCGGCGGTTTCATCAATCATTGCTAGCACTCCTCCGGCGGTCACAGTCCAAACCCGAAATCATCCACAAACGCCAAATCCATGATAACAGTGTGGCGAAACACTTCCAGGCTGCTGTTATCATCATAAGCAACAAGATAGGATTGCTTGCTCCCGTCATACTTTTTGTTTTTAAACGTAAACCGCATACGGAAGATGCGCTTCTGTGCGTTCTCATCACGATTATCGGCAACATATATGTTTTCGTTGGATATCTTCTCATTATCCTCCGATATGAAATATACTCTGAACGTCGTGCTTCTTATGACGTCGCTGATAGGCTCCGCCTGTATGAAATCAAGCGAGGTTACAAGGTTAGTAATTTTCTGCACCAAGCTTACGAGCGTGATCTTAACGTTCCTTGTTTCCATGTGACCTTTTTCCATTTTAATATCGATCACAGGCACAAGCATCTCCTGCGGCGAGGAGCCGCCATGCACATAATTCTGGCCGCCGCCAGGGGCTTTGAACACACATACGCCTGAAGGAAAAGAAACGATCTTGTGATCCTCATTCCCAAGCAAATGGCCGAGGGGCAGGCTGCACACTCCAATCTCGTGAACTGGCTGTTCCGACACGATATAACGGCGTTTGAGGATAGCGCTTTTTTCGCTGATGCCGCCGATTTTATCGCTCTCGGAAAATTTGTCTCGTTTGTATAGGAAACCATGATCGGCTGTAACGATAAAATGCAGCGTGTTGGCGTTCACCGCCAGCTTGCGGATCAGTTCCGCGATCTCCGTTACAGCTTCCTCACAGGCGGTAAATACTTCATCCTCGGAGTGCTCCCCACGCACATCAATTTGATCATGATAGACATATACCGCCTGTTTGCCCGTGAATATGGCGCGCAGATCCGCTTTCTTCATGTTTTTGATATCATCAAACTGTACGCAACAGCTGTCGGGCAGGGCTGATTGCAAGGCGGTCTGCCTGGATGCAAGATCGTTGCAGTATACCCCGTCGATCAGCTCCTTGCCGTCGTCGGTAAGCTCCAGCTTTCTGTGCGGAAGCAGCGCCGCCATGCCGAGGCGCGTGTAGGAAGGCAGCGTGCTCAGCATACAATCCAGCCGGGCGGTGCATTTGGGATCGTCCCGCATGATATTGAATAGCTGCGCGCCAACCTCGTAACGCATCGCGTCCGAGATAATTACAACGGTTCGTTCCTTGCTATTCTCAATATGATTGGTAAAGAAATTACGCTGAAGCGGCAATGCGGATAACGCGCCGGTTTCCAGCATTCCCGCGTTCCACTTGGGAAGCTGTTTGCCAAGATACTCGTTAGTATAAATATTCTCCACAAGATCGCGCAGGCTCTCGTAAGCGCCGGTATTTTCCATTCGGTCATAGCAGGTATAAAAATGTCTGTACGCCGCGTCGATTGTATAATCAACGGAGCGGTACCACGTAATAACCTCCGCGAAACCATCGGGGCATGTGTAGTTTGCCACGGATATTACGCGGAAAGCGCTGCTGAGCAGCTCATATTCGGTATTGAATTTCGTGCCAAAATGCATTTTCCGGCGCACATCGCAAACGGCCGGTATCGAACGATCCCCAAGCTTTGCCCCGATATTCTCATTCAACAGTTGTTTGGTAATCCAGCCGAGTATCAGCTTGTCAATATCGGCAAAGGCGTCGCATTCCACAAGCGCTTCCGGGGCAAAGGCTTTGAGTGCCGATGCGGCGTCAAGGCTTGCGGCGACATGCGCGGAAAGCTTGTTGTATTGCTTCCTGTAGAGATAGTTATTCATAAGGCCGTCAAGGAAAGCGATGATATTGCCGGATTTATAGGACGCAAAAGGCTGCCAGCTTTTCGGCAGGGGTTCCTGTATATACTTTTTGGCATAGGTAACGAACATCGTTATAACCAGTTTTTCCAGCGAAGGTTTCCCGTCTGAATAGCCAAACTGCTGCTCGCAGAATTTCCAGAAGGAGGACAGCAGGTTATATTTATCAAATTCAACAAGGAACTTGTTATCTTCAAAGCCATCTTCCGTAAGCAGTACGCGAACCACCTCATCAAAGGAGCACGTCCTTGCGCGGCAAACGGCGCTCATGATGCCAGTAAGGATGTTCTCCTCGTTGAAGTTCTCTATTTCCAGGGCGTAAAAACGATTCGTACGCTCTTTATTGGCAAAAAACTTAATATGCTCTTCAATGACGTGCTTATCCTTGTCCCTGATGCCCAGATCAGCGCAAAGCAAAGAGGTGCGGTCAGCAAAAAATCGTTTTGAATACAGCAGCGTGTCCTCAAGGTGGTTATCCCGCACATCCGGCTTGGGGAAGGGCGCGTAGATCAGGTAGTTTGTCGTTTGATCCTGCCGTTCCAGCAGGTATTTGGTCTGGAACTGGTTATGTGGCTCCAGCACAAGGATCTTCGCGTTTTCCAGCTCCATTGTACTAATATCTTCCGCGAAACCGGCTTTATCGTCATACCAGAAAACCAGCTTACGGGTTTCTCCCATAAACTCGGCATTCAGGCGATTTGTTATCTGGTTAAGGTTCAATTCGGCCAAGTTCCCACCTGCTTTGCTATACAATCCAACCTAATGCTCTCATAATATATTGCGCAAGCAATGTCGCGCCAACACCGCCAACAAAAGACAATAACATTTTTACAATCTCTTTTTGAAACCACTTCGTATCGGTAGCGGTTTGGGAATGCTCACTGTTATCTGTAATATCATTTGATGCAGAATTTAAGTTTCCGCCGCCAGTATCAACGTTACCATTGATTTGTGTGTTAATATTTACCGGAGCTAAATTACTCTCATGCGTGCGCTCCTCTTCTCTTTGCCTCTCCGCTTCGGTTTTGCTTATGAAATCAAGTTGTTTCCAGTAACCAAACGCCATGTCTTTAACAGGGTTTTCTTGCACAAGAACGTAGTCCTTGTCAGAAAAGAATTGAACGATAGCATCCTTTTGTGCTTTGTACTTTTCAAACCCCTCATGTGTAAAGACTTGTACAGCATATTGTGTTTCACTCATTTGCTTATACTGAATCCATTCATTTCCGCCCTTTATACCCCATGGCATAGGACGAGCGCTTATGGATTTTAGTAGCGCCTGCCACTCTTGGCTAAACTCTTTACTCATCAATATGCCTCCTCAAACCTTCCCCAGCACTTCATACTTCTTTCCGTCTGCCCCGGTTTGCACCTTCTCATAGTTTACCTTTACGCCGTCGTCCAGGTCAATAGCGATCCGCGCAAGGGCAAGGTGGGCGATCTTTTCGTCGTAGTCCTTGCATTCCTTCAGCTGCTTTTGCAGCTTTTCCTTGCGCTTCGTGGCAGTGGCAACGTCGCGCGCGTCGGCGCTGTTGGCGATTATATCCTGCATACGGGTCAGCTCATTCTCATACACGCGCTCCATACGGTGCAGGTAATCCACGCGCAGGTTACCGATGGTATCTTCATTATAACGGTGCATGTAAATCAGCGCCTTAAAGCCGTTCTGTTTGCCGCTGTCGAACAGCCAGTATATGGGACGCTTTTTGTAGGTTTTACAGTGATCCTGATAAAAATCATTGATAAAGTAATTGTGGATCACCTCGCGGCTGGTTTTGCCCCTGCCGCCCAGGGCATCGGCAATGAAATCAATGTTTTCTTCCAGTGTGTCCGTGCCGTAGGCCTTTTTAAGCCACGCGCAGAACAGACCTGTGATGTCGTCCGGAAAATACTCCTCGTCGGTAATCGGCAGTATGTTATCCTGATCCGGTATAAACGATGTGTATTTTCCTGCTTCCCATTCGCCGCCCGCGTAGGCAAGGCCGGGCGTATCCAGCGAGTAGCGCCCAAACATGCAGCCAACGGCGTAGGAAAGCAGGCTAATCACAACATCCTTCTTTGTAAGTAGATAATTGCTGTTTCGCAGCCCTTCCGGCGCGGTTTCCTTCGTATCGGCGATGTAATGGACGGTAACGTCTTTTTCCGCCACGTCGGGGGTAAGCTCGTCCTGCAAGCCGTATATTTCGATGAAGATTCGGTTTAGCTCTTCTTCGTTGGATTTCAGTTTGGTAAAGCTGGCGTTGCATACTTGCTGCCAATGCTTATAAGCGTTTTCAAGCGAAACGTAAACCTCCGTTCCGGTATCAAGGTACGTTCCGTCTTCATTGCCCCTAACAACTGGTATTTCACGTTCGGCCTCAACCCTGCAATTTAGAAGTGGATGAGTTTCGAAATCCCATGATGTTTCAAATGCGTCCCAATCCCCATGAGATAGGTTTAAATTCGCCTTTACTATTCGAATAACGTATTCCCCTTGTGCCTTGGCATTATAAACTAATGGCTGCGATGTAATATCGCTAATGTTTGTGTTAAGTGTCGGATTTAGAATAGATAATATTTCTTCACAGAACTTAGAATTTAAGAAGCCAAGTATATAGAGCATCATTTCATTATCATTAAAAAAAACCGAAGGGGCCGCCAGATTAAATGTCGAATTTTCTTCTAACAATCGAAATCCGTGTTGTCTACTACTTGAAATCAATGTCCAACATATCCCCCTTCTAAACCAAATATACTCTGGCGCAATTCTTTGCAACGTGATCCGATTGATAGTGATATCTTGCTTCACTAGACCAATTTATTATAGTGTCGATATTACCAAACCAACGGCGAAATGTACCGCCCTTAGCATGAAGGACCCATTTTTCTCCCTTCGCCGATTTTACTACGCTCAACTTCCCAAAGCATTCTAAGATATTTATCGTTATTGCCGGTTTTAGTTTGCCCGTCTGAAATTGCGTATTTACCAATCTTCTCATTATCGAACGCTTCAAAAAATGCATCATGTGCCCAATATGCAATCGGAGCTCCGGGAATTTTAGAAAAGTTATCCTGCGCTATTGTATACCTGCTTTCACAGGCAAGGAATAAATTTTCCTTGCCTTTTTGTGTATTCGGCTCAATCAACCGGGTATAAACGCCCTTGTAATTCGGAACATTGCTTGTTCTAAAAACAAAGCTTGTCGTCTGCACGACCTCGCCGCCTATTTCGTCAAACGCCCTCGCCCCCAAATGCGCCATGTTTTACAGTATTGGTGAATTGCAGCTTTTTTGCGCAGCTTTTCAAAGCTGGAAAGGAACATCCAGCTATGCTGCGTAATCATTGCCTGATAACGGTTTTCAGCCGTCATCTGTCCGCAGCGCTCTATAAACACGGCAAACAAGTCTGCCTTGCTATCGGGATAGTTGTTTTTTACATAGGTGTTTAATTTTCCACCACCGTTACTCAGACCCATATACGGCGGATTCGTCACTACACATCGTACTTCTGCGCCATGACTTGTCCGATATCAATCAGCAGTTTGAGCCGTTCCTTCGTTTCCTCCAGCCCGAGGGAGCCCAGCTCTATCTGCCCTTCGTTTTCAGACGTGCCCACAAACCGGCGCAGCAGCGCCCAGTCGCACGGCTCCACATTCAATATGGAGCCGTATTCCTTCGCGTCCGTAAAGGTATCCAGCAAGCCGTTAAGCTGGTTCAGTGCGTCGTTCTTTTCGATGCCGCTCAAGCCGGAGCCGAAATACTTTAGCTGGTTACGGTCAATGCCGTTGCTTTTCCTGAATGGAATAAACGTGGCAACCGTTTCGCCGTCCAATATGCGGCGGTTGTACTGCCGCGCCTTCATCATAACCGCGAAATACGCAAGCTGGAACGCTCGGTCGTCGATGTCCAAACCGTATATATTGTTTTCCAGTATGCTTTCGCTGCGTCGCGCGCATCCCAGCCATTGGCGGTATAGATTTGCATCAGCACTTCGAAGGCGTATACGAGTATATGGCCGCTGCCCATGCAGGGGTCGATGAATTTGATTGTCTTAGGCCCCATGCCTTTATAGCTTTTCCGTATCTCCGCAAGCTGTTCCTGTACTTCCGGCTCTTGTTTGGCTTCTTCTAGGTAATACTTCCAAAGCTTCTTTAATCGTATGATCTGGTCATAGCGGTTATCCAAGGTTGTCGAAATGACATTGGAAATGTAAACCCGGCAGGCTGTTGAAGTTTGCATTCAATCCACAGCCTGCCGAGACTGTTCTCCACCATGTAGCGCACAATCCAATCCGGCGTAAAAAGCTGCGTAACTGCCGGGATTACGCTCCTTTGTGATTTTTACGTTCTGGTTTAGCAGCGCGAAGGTTTCCGCTTTCAGCTCTGTATTGTAATACTGGTACAGCCATCCGATAATCTCCACCTGTCCCGGTCGGCTTGCCATCCTCGCCAATGTTGCGGATGTTGAAATCCTCTTCCGGTATATCATGCACCAGTCGGTACAACCACGCCATCCTTATCGGTTACGGATACGTTTAGCAGCAGCTCGGTGTAATCCTCGGTTTTTCAAACAGCTTGGGCAGTATGGCGTTAAGCGCGTTGCACTGCTTGATAAAGAGCATGCGAAACAGGCCGTCCACGTCGTTTTCTTCTTTTAATGCCAGTATGTCCGCCTTATCCGCGTCGGTAAACGCAAGTCCTGCGTCAAACGGCGTTGTTACCAAATCCGGCTCCAGCTTGGTTTCGCTGCCCGATGAAAGCACACGAATGTGGGAAGGCAGATAATCGTTGACCTCCATAAAGCGCACCGCGATAAGCCGATTGAACCATGTGTAGGGCGGTTTCCTCAACCACGGCGCTGTAAGCGGCTTTGTAGCCGGATGCGGCTGCTTTATCTTCAATATGCTTTACAAGGCGGCGGCGCTGCTCCAAGGCTTTGCCGCTCACCTCGGACGGCTTTGTTATGCCGATATCAAAAAACGCCATGTCTTTTGTGGATTGCGGTAGCGGGGCCTTGATGCCGTCTTTCGTGATGCCGACCAGACCGGCTTATAGGTGATATCTGTAATCAGTTTATTACGTGCCCAAATCGCAAAGTTTTTGATGGCGGTCTTGTTCATCTATCTCTCTCCAAGCGTCCATTATTGCCGGTATATCCGTTGGTGTACGCACCTGAGCCTAAAACTCAATGTTGATGATCGTGTTCTCTTCCAGCTGTCCCTTAAGGCTGCTTTTCAGTTCCCCGACATACCTGTCGATATCCGCCTCGTTTTCGATCCGCCATGAAGACGTATGCGTCACGCTGCGGATGGCCACGCTTTTTCTTCTCTTTGGTTTTGGCATGATAACAGCGGGCGCTTGTCCGTTCGGCTGATGGACGGCAGCCGCTTTTTCTTTTTCGCTTTTCGCTTTTTCAAGCTCAACGTCGTGCTCAGCGTCGTATATCTGCGCAAGCATCCTATCCCTCAGCGCCGTTGCCCGGTCGGAATAGCCCCTAAGCAGCGATACGTCGTTTACCGCGTTTCGCGGCCTCTTTCAATGCGGAAAACTGTTGTTTACATGTGCTTTCCATGCTTCCCAGATATTCTTTGCCGCCCGTTTCCTCCAGCACCCGTTTTTCAGCATTGCCAATATC